>NZ_JAFCVM010000031.1:0-527 GCF_049897045.1 Pseudomonas sp. TWR2-1-1 | reverse complement strand
TTTTACCTTAGCCTGAATAAACACCAGTGAAAGTGTTATCCAGTCTAACTTTCTATTACATACCCAAATTTTTAAAGAACGATCTAATCAAAAGATCAGAAATCAACATTCACCATCATGCGATGGAATGCTCATTTCTAAGCTTTACGATAGAGAAGCAAGTTATGGTGGAGCCAAACGGGATCGAACCGTTGACCTCCTGCGTGCAAGGCAGGCGCTCTCCCAGCTGAGCTATGGCCCCATATTTCTACAGGCTTTTTCCACACAAAATTGGTGGGTCTGGGCAGATTCGAACTGCCGACCTCACCCTTATCAGGGGTGCGCTCTAACCAACTGAGCTACAGACCCAATTTCGAGCTTGTAACTGTTAGCGTGCGCTATCAGCTTGGAGCTTAAAGTTGCTTCTATCGTCTTCTTCAATGAATCAAGCAATTCGTGTGGGAACTTATGGAGCAGCTGATGTCGTCGATTAAGGAGGTGATCCAGCCGCAGGTTCCCCTACGGCTACCTTGTTACGACTTCACCCC
>NZ_JAFCVM010000029.1:0-555 GCF_049897045.1 Pseudomonas sp. TWR2-1-1 | reverse complement strand
ATTACGATCGCTGCGCAATCGGACGTCGCCTGCGGCAACTGCTACGAAAAGCGTTCAGCTCTTGTAGCAGCTGGCGAGTGCAACGAGACTGCGTCCGCGTGCACCGAGGATTACGATCGCTGCGCAATCGGACGTCGCCTGCGGCAACTGCTACGAAAAACGGTCAGCTCCTGTAGCAGCTGGCGAGTGCAACGAGACTGCGTGCGCGTGAACCGAGGATTACGATCGCTGCGCAATCGGACGTCGCCTGCGGCAACTGCTACGAAAAGCGCTCAGCTCCTGTAGCAGCTGGCGAGTGCAACGAGACTGCGTCCGCGTGCACCGAGGATTACGATCGCTGCGCAATCGGACGTCGCCTGCGGCAACTGCTACGAAAAACGGTCAGCTCTTGTAGCAACTGGCGAGTGCAACGAGACTGCGTGCGCGTGCACCGAGGATTACGATCGCTGCGCAATCGGACGTCGCCTGCGGCAACTGCTACGAAAAGCGTTCAGCTCTTGTAGCAGCTGGCGAGTGCAACGAGACTGCGTCCGCGTGCACCGAGGATTACGATCG
>NZ_JAFCVM010000028.1:0-578 GCF_049897045.1 Pseudomonas sp. TWR2-1-1 | reverse complement strand
TCTTCGGCACGGCGGCTGAAGAACCACACCAGGAAGGTCACCAGCGACACCGCCAGCAGAATCAGGCTGGCCACGGCGTTGATCTCGGGTTTGACCCCCAGACGTACCGCCGAGAACACTTCCATCGGCAAGGTGGTGGAGCCCGGCCCGGACACGAAGCTGGCCAGTACCAGGTCATCCAGCGACAGGGCGAACGACATCATGGCGCCCGCCGCCAGTGACGGCGCGATCATCGGGATGGTGATCAGGAAGAACACTTTCCAGGGCTTGGCACCCAGGTCCATGGCCGCTTCTTCGATCGACAGGTCCAGCTCGCGCAAGCGCGACGACACCACCACGGCCACATAGGCCGAGCAGAACGTGGTGTGGGCAATCCAGATGGTGACGATGCCGCGTTCCTGCGGCCAGCCAATCATCTGCGCCATGGCCACGAACAGCAGCAACAGCGACAGACCGGTGATCACTTCGGGCATCACCAGCGGTGCAGTCACCAGGCCGCCGAACAGCGTGCGGCCCTTGAAGTGGCTGATCCGGGTCAGCACGAAGGCTGCCAGGGTGCCCAGCGCCACCGCCGCAAT
>NZ_JAFCVM010000027.1:0-602 GCF_049897045.1 Pseudomonas sp. TWR2-1-1 | reverse complement strand
TGGATCACCTGCAGGAAGTGGCTGAGCAACAGACGCGTTGTGTGACTCGACTCTGGGACTGGTTAAACGCCGTGGTCAGCGCCGGAGCGCTGACGCCACCACAGGCGGCAGCGTTTGCCTGTGAAGCGGCCACCTTGGGCGGCCCGTCTGGCGTGGTACCAGAATGAGCAGCCGTGACGGTTCCACTGCTCACTACGGCTTAGAGCTCGGGCTAACGTGTTGGCATATTCAATGGGTTCTGGAGTATGAAGGCGTGACGTGCACGCTTTGCGGTGTCTGCCAAAGCGTCCAAGAGGCAGACATTCCTTTTGCTCATGTGGCAGGTTGCATCGGCGCAGCGGAAGTGGCACAGCACCCTTGGCGCGAGCTAGCAGCGGTTCTACGCCATTTGCCGGTCGTACTCGATAAATGATTGGCGAAGGAATTCACGAAGACGCGCTGCAGCACCTGGTGCAACAAAACGCGGTTAGGGAGTTTGTTGTGGGCCGCGATGCTAGCCGCACCAAGTGGACGTTTTCGGTACGCCTCGGCGGGCCGCACTCCCGGCTGATCGCGGTGCGCTCACGGCGCGAAGCGATTCGTACCTGGGCCAGCCTGACGGC
>NZ_JAFCVM010000026.1:0-630 GCF_049897045.1 Pseudomonas sp. TWR2-1-1 | reverse complement strand
TGGTGCTGCTGATCATGATGCCGACCTGGACCGCGATCCTGATCCGCGTTTACGCGTGGATGGGCATCCTCAGCAATAACGGCCTGCTCAATGGTTTCCTGATGTCGATGGGCTGGATCAGCGAACCGCTGCAGATCCTCAACACCAACATCGCGGTCTATATCGGCATCGTTTACTCGTACCTGCCGTTCATGATCCTGCCGCTGTACGCCAACCTGGTCAAACACGATCACAGCCTGCTGGAAGCCGCGTCCGACCTGGGTTCGAGCACCTTCAACAGCTTCTGGAAAATCACCGTCCCGCTGTCCAAGAACGGCATCATCGCCGGCTGCATGCTGGTGTTTATCCCGGTGGTGGGCGAGTTCGTGATCCCGGAACTGCTGGGCGGCCCGGAAACCCTGATGATCGGTAAAGTCTTGTGGCAAGAGTTCTTCAACAACCGTGACTGGCCGGTAGCCTCTGCGCTTGCCGTGGTAATGCTGGCGATCCTGATCGTGCCAATCATCCTGTTCAACCGCAGCCAGGCTAAAGAACTGGAGGGCAAGGTATGAATCGCTTCCGTTTTTCCAGCTTTATGCTGGTCGCAGGCTTGTTGTTCATCTACCTGCCGATGCTGATTCTGGTGATCTA
>NZ_JAFCVM010000025.1:0-666 GCF_049897045.1 Pseudomonas sp. TWR2-1-1 | reverse complement strand
GAACGCACGTTACAGGGCCAGACCCTGCAGGAAACCCAGACCAGGTATTACGACGAGCCGTGGCTGCCCATTGCCCGGCAATTGCCTTACTTCCAGTTCCCGCACAAGGTCATCACCCGCAAGGCGCATCTGGACGGGCAGCGGGTGTTGCGTGAATTGAGCACCGAGGAAGAAACCCGCTATGACGAGCTGGGCAATCCGGTGTGGCACCGCAATGCATTGGGTGGCATTGAAGAGTCGGAGTACTACCCGGTCAGTGGTGAGGCCGACCATTGTCCGGCCGATCCGCTGGGGCGCATCACCCGTCTGAAAAGTCGCACCGCAAGCCCGCCACCCGGCAGCGTGGGCCCGGTCAAACAGACTCGATATCGCTATCAATCATTGCCCGTGCGTCAGGATGCTCCGGCGTTTGCGTTGCCGACTTTCGTCCAGAGCAGTGAAGAGCGTTTGCTGCTGGTTGAAGGTGAAAACCTGACGGAACTGGTGCATTCCAGCCAGATATTTATCGTTGATCCAGCATCCCCCCATCACGCTCGCATGTTGAGTGAAACCGAGACTGTGCAGGGTAAAAGCACGACCCGGGCCTACAGCTACACGTTGACCCAAGCCACCAACGCCCGCTCTCTTGAACGTGCCGTGTTGCAGGAAAACGTAACGATCACCGGG
>NZ_JAFCVM010000024.1:0-787 GCF_049897045.1 Pseudomonas sp. TWR2-1-1 | reverse complement strand
TAACGCTGTAGAATTCGCCTCCCGCTAACGAGAGATCGAAAGCGCAAGTGGTTGATGTTACAAAGGAAACTTTGAAAACATCCTAAAATAACCGCTTGACAGCAACAGAGGCTGCTGTAGAATGCGCGCCTCGGTTGAGCGAAAGCTTAACCAACCGCTCTTTAACAACTGAATCAAGCAATTCGTGTGGGTGCTTGTGGAGTCAGACTGATAGTCAACAAGATTATCAGCATCACAAGTTACTCCGCGAGAAATCAAAGATGTAACCAACGATTGCTGAGCCAAGTTTAGGGTTTCTTAAAAACCCAAAGATGTTTGAACTGAAGAGTTTGATCATGGCTCAGATTGAACGCTGGCGGCAGGCCTAACACATGCAAGTCGAGCGGTAGAGAGGTGCTTGCACCTCTTGAGAGCGGCGGACGGGTGAGTAATACCTAGGAATCTGCCTGGTAGTGGGGGATAACGTTCGGAAACGGACGCTAATACCGCATACGTCCTACGGGAGAAAGCAGGGGACCTTCGGGCCTTGCGCTATCAGATGAGCCTAGGTCGGATTAGCTAGTTGGTGAGGTAATGGCTCACCAAGGCTACGATCCGTAACTGGTCTGAGAGGATGATCAGTCACACTGGAACTGAGACACGGTCCAGACTCCTACGGGAGGCAGCAGTGGGGAATATTGGACAATGGGCGAAAGCCTGATCCAGCCATGCCGCGTGTGTGAAGAAGGTCTTCGGATTGTAAAGCACTTTAAGTTGGGAGGAAGGGCATTAACCTAATACGTTAGTG
>NZ_JAFCVM010000023.1:0-1243 GCF_049897045.1 Pseudomonas sp. TWR2-1-1 | reverse complement strand
TGAACTGGCCTAATGATTTTGGACACTTCAATCGGGCGCTATGATTGCGCCCAAATCTGAGGTGTTTGGATATGCGTAAATCTTATTCGAGTGAGTTCAAGTTCAAGGCCGCCAGCATGGTGCTGGATGAGGGTCAGCCGGTTCCCGAGGTCTGTGCCAGTCTGGATATCGGCCCTACGGCTTTGCGCCGTTGGGTCGATCAAGTTCGCAAAGAGCGCTTGGGCTCAACCCCTGTGGGCGCTAAGGCGATTACCGCGGATCAGCGGGAGATCCAGCAACTTAAAGCCTTGCTCAGGCAAAAAGACCTGGATATCGAAATCCTAAAAAAGGCCAGTGCTCTCCTGCTTTTGGACGCCAAAGATCATTCTCGTTGATCGATGAGCTGGACGAGCAGTACGGCGTTAACAATTGCTGTCGAGCGTTCGGAGTTAATCGCAGCAGCTTTTACGCCTGGCTCCAGCGCCAAGGCAAAGTGAATCCCGCGCGGGAGAAGCTCAAAGCCTTACTGGTCAAGCATCACAGAGCATCAAGGGCATCTGCAGGGGCAAGAACTTTGGCGAAGCAGTTGCAAGAGAACGGTCATCGCGTCGGGCGATACCTGGCCCGCAGTTTGATGCGCGAAGCCGGGATCGCCAGTCGTCAGCGCCGACGTCATAAGTACAAATCGCCCGGCGTGGAAGCCCTGGTGGCGCCGCACGTACTCAAGCGTAAGTTTGATGTCACGGCGATGAATCAGGTGTGGTGTGGCGATGTGACGTACATCAAGGTGGGAAAACGGTGGCTGTATTTCGCTGCAGTTCTGGACTTGTATGCCCGCCGAATCGTGGGGTGGTCGCTTTCGATGATTTCTGATGCCACGTTGACTTGCGAGGCCTTACGGATGGCGGTTGAACTACGAGGTTGGCCCAAAGATGTGCTGTTTCACTCCGACCAAGGCTGTCAATACACCAGCCATAAGTTCAGGAATGAGCTACTGAAGAATGGCCTGCGGCAAAGCATGAGCCGTAAAGGCGAGTGTTGGGATAACTCCCCGATGGAGCGTTTTTTTGGAAGTCTGAAATCAGAATGGGTTCCGGAAAGCGGCTATGGATCAGAACATGAGGCCCGAGCGGATGTGCAGCACTATGTATCGCGTTACAACACTGTCAGGCCTCACAGCTACAACGATTATCGATCGCCAGTCACGAGGGAGCGGCTGGCGGCGTAAACCTTAACTGGTGTCCAAGATTACTTGACCAGTTCA
>NZ_JAFCVM010000022.1:0-3205 GCF_049897045.1 Pseudomonas sp. TWR2-1-1 | reverse complement strand
AACGTTCCAGCGAATGGGTATGTAATAGATTTGTGTGTTACGCAAACTTTCGGTTTGTATCGTCTTCACACACCGCAACTTGCCAGCTCTTGTGTTCAAGAACGCAAATTGCTTGGGTGTTATATGGTCAAGCCTCACGGGCAATTAGTATTGGTTAGCTCAACGCCTCACAGCGCTTACACACCCAACCTATCAACGTCGTAGTCTTCGACGGCCCTTTAGGGAACTCAAGGTTCCAGTGAGATCTCATCTTGAGGCAAGTTTCCCGCTTAGATGCTTTCAGCGGTTATCTTTCCCGAACATAGCTACCCGGCAATGCCACTGGCGTGACAACCGGAACACCAGAGGTTCGTCCACTCCGGTCCTCTCGTACTAGGAGCAGCCCCTCTCAAATCTCAAACGTCCACGGCAGATAGGGACCGAACTGTCTCACGACGTTCTAAACCCAGCTCGCGTACCACTTTAAATGGCGAACAGCCATACCCTTGGGACCGGCTTCAGCCCCAGGATGTGATGAGCCGACATCGAGGTGCCAAACACCGCCGTCGATATGAACTCTTGGGCGGTATCAGCCTGTTATCCCCGGAGTACCTTTTATCCGTTGAGCGATGGCCCTTCCATACAGAACCACCGGATCACTAAGACCTACTTTCGTACCTGCTCGACGTGTCTGTCTCGCAGTCAAGCGCGCTTTTGCCTTTATACTCTACGACCGATTTCCGACCGGTCTGAGCGCACCTTCGTACTCCTCCGTTACTCTTTAGGAGGAGACCGCCCCAGTCAAACTACCCACCATACACTGTCCTCGATCCGGATAACGGACCTGAGTTAGAACCTCAAAGTTGCCAGGGTGGTATTTCAAGGTTGGCTCCATGCAGACTGGCGTCCACACTTCAAAGCCTCCCACCTATCCTACACAAGCAAATTCAAAGTCCAGTGCAAAGCTATAGTAAAGGTTCACGGGGTCTTTCCGTCTAGCCGCGGATACACTGCATCTTCACAGCGATTTCAATTTCACTGAGTCTCGGGTGGAGACAGCGCCGCCATCGTTACGCCATTCGTGCAGGTCGGAACTTACCCGACAAGGAATTTCGCTACCTTAGGACCGTTATAGTTACGGCCGCCGTTTACCGGGGCTTCGATCAAGAGCTTCGCGTTAGCTAACCCCATCAATTAACCTTCCGGCACCGGGCAGGCGTCACACCCTATACGTCCACTTTCGTGTTTGCAGAGTGCTGTGTTTTTAATAAACAGTCGCAGCGGCCTGGTATCTTCGACCGGCGTGGGCTTACGCAGTAAATGCTTCACCCTCACCGGCGCACCTTCTCCCGAAGTTACGGTGCCATTTTGCCTAGTTCCTTCACCCGAGTTCTCTCAAGCGCCTTGGTATTCTCTACCCAACCACCTGTGTCGGTTTGGGGTACGGTTCCTGGTTACCTGAAGCTTAGAAGCTTTTCTTGGAAGCATGGCATCAACCACTTCGTTAACTAAAAGTTAACTCGTCATCAGCTCTCGGCCTTAGAATCCCGGATTTACCTAAGATTCCAGCCTACCACCTTAAACTTGGACAACCAACGCCAAGCTGGCCTAGCCTTCTCCGTCCCTCCATCGCAATAACCAGAAGTACAGGAATATTAACCTGTTTTCCATCGACTACGCTTTTCAGCCTCGCCTTAGGGACCGACTAACCCTGCGTCGATTAACGTTGCGCAGGAAACCTTGGTCTTTCGGCGTGGGTGTTTTTCACACCCATTATCGTTACTCATGTCAGCATTCGCACTTCTGATACCTCCAGCAAGCTTCTCAACTCACCTTCACAGGCTTACAGAACGCTCCTCTACCGCATCATCCTAAGATGATACCCGTAGCTTCGGTGTATGGTTTGAGCCCCGTTAAATCTTCCGCGCAGGCCGACTCGACTAGTGAGCTATTACGCTTTCTTTAAAGGGTGGCTGCTTCTAAGCCAACCTCCTAGCTGTCTAAGCCTTCCCACATCGTTTCCCACTTAACCATAACTTTGGGACCTTAGCTGACGGTCTGGGTTGTTTCCCTTTTCACGACGGACGTTAGCACCCGCCGTGTGTCTCCCATGCTCGGCACTTGTAGGTATTCGGAGTTTGCATCGGTTTGGTAAGTCGGGATGACCCCCTAGCCGAAACAGTGCTCTACCCCCTACAGTGATACATGAGGCGCTACCTAAATAGCTTTCGAGGAGAACCAGCTATCTCCGAGCTTGATTAGCCTTTCACTCCGATCCACAGGTCATCCGCTAACTTTTCAACGGTAGTCGGTTCGGTCCTCCAGTTAGTGTTACCCAACCTTCAACCTGCCCATGGATAGATCGCCCGGTTTCGGGTCTATTCCCAGCGACTAGACGCCCTATTAAGACTCGCTTTCGCTACGCCTCCCCTATTCGGTTAAGCTTGCCACTGAAAATAAGTCGCTGACCCATTATACAAAAGGTACGCAGTCACCCAACAAAGTGGGCTCCCACTGCTTGTACGCATACGGTTTCAGGATCTATTTCACTCCCCTCTCCGGGGTTCTTTTCGCCTTTCCCTCACGGTACTAGTTCACTATCGGTCAGTCAGTAGTATTTAGCCTTGGAGGATGGTCCCCCCATATTCAGACAAAGTTTCTCGTGCTCCGTCCTACTCGATTTCACTGTAAAGATGTTTTCGCGTACAGGGCTATCACCCACTATGGCCGCACTTTCCAGAGCGTTCCGCTAACATCAATACAGCTTAAGGGCTGGTCCCCGTTCGCTCGCCACTACTAAGGGAATCTCGGTTGATTTCTTTTCCTCAGGGTACTTAGATGTTTCAGTTCCCCTGGTTCGCTTCTTAAGCCTATGTATTCAGCTTAAGATACCTAACTTATGTTAGGTGGGTTCCCCCATTCAGACATCTCCGGATCAAAGTCTGTTTGCCGACTCCCCGAAGCTTTTCGCAGGCTACCACGTCTTTCATCGCCTCTGACTGCCAAGGCATCCACCGTATGCGCTTCTTCACTTGACCATATAACCCCAAGCAATCTGGTTATACTATGAAGACGACATTCGCCGAAAATTCGCAATTACTCACAAATTTTACCTTAGCCTGAATAAACACCAGTGAAAGTGTTATCCAGTCTAACTTTCTATTACATACCCAAATTTTTAAAGAACGATCTAATCAAAAGATCAGAAATCAACATTCACCATCAT
>NZ_JAFCVM010000021.1:0-4104 GCF_049897045.1 Pseudomonas sp. TWR2-1-1 | reverse complement strand
GAAAGCGGGGTGGTCCGGCTTTGCCGGGCGCGCACGCGGGTGAATTTTCGAGACAAGCCCGTCCAGGGCGCAGGGGAGGAAAGAGGGTGGAGGCTCGCGGAGCGAGTCGGAACCCTAAAAGCCTTGCGGGGCGCTCCCCCGGAAGGTTTGGGCGTCCTGCAGGGCGGCCACGACAGACCGAAGGGATGGCGCGCTATTGATCTGCTTTTGCCGAAATTTCCTATTTGTCTTTCTATTGGTTTTCCTATTGCTACCGTTATTGCTGCAGCAATAGGAGGGCCATAGGAAAAGTACAAGAGTCAAAAGGTACAAATGGCAAAAGCATTCACGATGGAAGTGCAGACATCTACCGCGTGTAACGAAGCCAGGCCGCGCTGGAGACCTGAACGGTAAGCCACAGTCAATCTGTACACATAAGTGATTCAAAGCGCCCACGTGCACGATGAGAAGCTATAGGCAGCATAAAGCTGAGCCTCTCAGTGTCTAGCAAGCAAGCTTAGCGCGCAGGGCGTAGCCAGCACCGTGAAGGAGCGAAGCAGCCCGTATTGGTTCCAAAGCTCGTACGCGGTGTGTGTCGGGCGCACAGCGACTGGAGCGGTGCTTGATCCTGCCTTACGCTTTCTAAAACACACCGATCATCTGTAAACAATCAAGTGCAGGCGGCCAAAGGCCGCCCGACGCTTTGCGTCGTTACGTGGCAAAGAGCACGATCACGGTGTTTGGGACAGTTACCCACCTCGCTCGCTTCGCTCACTCCGTGGATAACTATCAGTTACTGACGCCTCGCTGCGCTCGTTGTCGGGCCGCTCTAAATCCCTGGCCGGAAAAAACACCCGACCAGCGATTTAGCCCGACCTGGACTTGGTACCGCATATCGTCTTTGACTCCTTCCAAAGCGACATCAAAAGATCAGTCAAAACACGGTTCTAGGTCGGCGGCTGCGTTTATCGCAGCCTGCAAGACCGCAAGCGGTGCCGCTAGCGGCACCACCTAGCCGTTTGCGGTTATATGCTTGTAGATCATAAGAGAGCACTCTTAAAAAATCCTTTGAAATCATATGCTTACAGATGGGGGGTAGCTCACCCTGGATGAGCTACCCCTAGCTCACCCTGGATGAGCTACCCCTAGCTCATTTGAGTAACGATATCCATCAAGCTTGTAAGATATCTTACAGGCATGGTTATATATCTTCCAAAATGTGTAGCGTCAAAACGGTGTTGTCTTGGGTAGGGCTCGAATGGCTGAATTGAGTAGTGTCAGAGGTACATGGGTACAGACAGAGCGAGCCGCACATGAGGCGTGGGCTGCTCTCATTGGTCGTCAGCCAAGGGCTGCGGCATTGCTACACCTTTTGGTAGCCAACATGGACCGTAGTGGCGCGTTGGTGGCGTCTCAGGGCACATTGGGAAGACTGATGGGGGTAAGCGTTGCCACAATTAAGCGTGCCCTAGTCGTCCTTACGGACGAATGCTGGATAGACGTTGTGCGCGTCGGTAGTGAGCGAGGCGGCGTTAATGCTTATGTAGTAAATCGCCGAGTAGCTTGGGCCGATAAACGTGAAAATCAGCGTTATGCAGCTTTTGACGCCCGGATTTTGGTTAGTGAAGAGGAGCAAGAGGCTCCGATTCCTGATAACCGACCTCCTCTGCGCCAATTACCGGCTTTGTCACCAGGTGAAATGCAATTGCCACACGGTGACGGTATGCCGCCACCAGCTCAGCCAGCTTTGGTTGAACCCGATCTGCCCGCCATACCGCGTGAGCCGAGTGCGTAACGTGGCACATCAAATCAAGGAGAAGTGACACATGGCGTGGCACACCATCCAAGAAGCTCAAAAGCTGACCGGAAAGAGCCGTCGAACGCTCTATAGGGATATGGCTAAAGGCCGCTTATCATGGGAGCCTGAGGGTGATAAAGCTCGTCGTTTAGAGACATCGGAGCTAATTCGTGCCTACGGCGCTTTACTGCCAATGGCACAATCAATCCCTGAGAAAACGGCACACCATGACACAGTGATTGGCACAGACGGAATTGCTCAAGTCATGGCTGAGCTAAAGGCGCTTAGGGAGGAAGTCGCAGAGCTAAAACAAACTATGCGTCTCCTGGAGCACAAGCCTGACCCAGTGCCACCTGACACACTAGAAACTGTGCCATTACCAAAGCCTCTATCCTGGTGGAGACGGTCGATTTTCCCACGAAAGGTCTAAGACATTGCTTAGGTCAGCTCGCACGTGAGTACCAGGAGGCGTAAAAAAGCCCGCTTGGTTAGCGGGCTTTTAAGATCAGATTTAGCAAAATCGGTTATGACTTAGGCGAAGATAGGTTCAAGACCCGCGAGCTTCTTAACGGCGCTAGGTTTTACAGCCTCACGCGCTTGGGCAAGGCTGAAATTAGACTGAAGAGCCATCCAAGACTCTGCCGAGCGATCAAAAACAAGAGACAGCCGCACGGCCATTTCAGGTGAAAGATCTGACTTACAGGCGAGTAATCTTGAAATTGCAGCAGTGGAAACTCCTAAGCTTTCTGCTAGGTCTGCTTGCTTGATTTCGTAGGGTTCCACATACGACATCTCCAGATACTCACCGGGATGCATAGTGATCATTGGATCTCCTTTATTACGCGTTGCGCAATAAGCAACTTTTTTCTCAAGAATAGAGAATAGCTATTGACACGATTAAAAACAAGCTATATCGTATAATAGATTGTGGGCGGGGAATGTCGGGTTGTTTTTAATTCTACAAGCTCCTAAAAAAGCAGTCCAATTAATAATTACTATTAGGAGTTTAGAGATGATTGAGGAAGAAAAGGACATTGTCCATAAACCGCTGCGAAATTTCTGGGCCAGCGGAGGCAAGACCACCGTTGGCCTGAACGCAGACTTTCTAAAGGTTTTGAGAAGGCTACTGGTTCATTTGGACTCGGCCAAGTCTCTCGCAGATATTAAGGGCGGTTATGGCAAGCTCAAGGACTGCAAGTCTCTGGAAGGCCATCAAAATCGCTATGAGCTTGAGGTCAACGGCAACTGGCGACTCACCTTTGATTGTCATAACCCCCAGACTGGTGCGGTTACCATCATCGATTTGGAAGACGTACATGGCCCGGGCGGAGCTAAAAAAAGACGCTGAAATGCTGAGATTGGTTTCGTAGCAGAACAGCTACGAAACCAATCTCAACCACCTGGGTTATACCTTTTTGCTAGATTTCCATCCTGCTAGTCGATTAGCGTCCGGCACGCTCTCGCAAAGCCATAGTGGCCTTCGCTGACAGCATCCGAATGTCCTCGTTATGAAAAATCAAGTGGGCTCGATGCGCCTTGGTTTCTACATCCCAATGCTCCAGATCCTCAATTCGAAACTGGTACTTGCCCTGGTAGGCTGCGGCGATATCAGCTGCTAGGCATCGTGCTGGTTCTCCTGGCATATCAATAGCCCACTCGATGATGTCAGAGAACTCTTCCGCAGCTGACCGAGGCTCCACGCCATTGGCTTCAGCCTGGGCAAAGTCGTTATAGAGCTGCGCACCAAGCTCAGGATCTTCCGCCGGGTTACCCGGACATAGCCGTGGCTCCCAGGAAAGCACATAGGTCGATTTGCCTAGAACTTCTTGCCGGACGTAATCAGATGGTTTGGCGAGGCGCTGCATGAGGACTGCTCCCAGGCGAAAAACGCATGGTAGCGCAGAGGGCTTTGGGCTGCTGAAAGCAGCTTCCAGAGCGGCCAAAAGCCGCTCTGATAAACCGGCGTCGAAGACGACGAGAACAGCCTGACAGACACTACCCGAGCCCACGAGGGTGGTGAGGAAAAATGGCCCCCAGGCCAAATTTTTCCGTTCTGCCCTGGTGCAGCCCGTCCAGGGCGAAACCAGGGTGCGAAGCATCAGGCCGCACCGCTTGCGTGCGCGTCAGGTGAAACCGGACCACCCTGGTTTCGAGCCGAAGCAGCAGAGGGAGGGACAAAGTCCCGCATCGATGCGTCGCGAAGTCTCAGAAAGCGGGGTGGTCCGGCTTTGCCGGGCGCGCACGCGGGTGAATTTTCGAGACAAGCCCGTCCAGGGCGCAGGGGAGGAAAGAGGGTGGAGGCTCGCGGAGCGAGTCGGAACCCTAAA
>NZ_JAFCVM010000020.1:0-4625 GCF_049897045.1 Pseudomonas sp. TWR2-1-1 | reverse complement strand
ACGGAGCGCTCGGCGCACACTGCCACCGGTACATCCGGGCCAACGCCCTGAGCTTGCAGCCAATGGGCCAGTTGATTGGCCCGGGCATCCAGTTCGCCATAGCTCAGCTGCGTGTCGCCATACACCAGCGCCAGGGCATCCGGAGTGGCCCGCACCTGTTCGGCGATCAAGGCTGGCAAGCTCGCGTACTGTGCATAGTCGACCCCGGTGGCATTCCACGCCGAGAGCTGCTGTTGCTCCACGCTATCGAGCATTTGCAACTGGCCAAGGCGGACCGTTGACGGCCCCTGCGCCCGGGCCGCCATGGCCAGCAGCAGGTTCTGTAAATGCTCCCCGAGGCGAGCCACGCTGGCCGCGTCGAAAGCACCCAGCAGGTAACTCAATTGCAGGTCCAGGGTGTCGCCCGCGTGGATCACCACGGTCAGCGGGTAATGGGTGGTTTCCCGGGAAATCACCTGGCCGAATTGCACGCCGCTGCCGCTGCGCAAGGCGCTGTCCACCGGGTAGTTCTCGAACACCAGCACGCTGTCGAACAGCGCCCGGCCACCCTGCCCGGCCCAGCGCTGGATATCGAACAGCGGCGTGTGCTCATGCTCGCGCACCGCCAGGTTCAGCGATTGCAGTTCACGCAGCCAGTCCCCCAGCAAGCGCTCCGGCCCGGGCGCCTGAATGATCGGCAAGGTATTGATGAACAGCCCCAGCACCCGCTCGGCATCGGCCAGCGCCGTCGGACGCCCGGCCACGGTGGCGCCGAAAGCCACGCTGCGCTGCCCGCTGTAGCGTTGCAACAACAGACTCCAGGCTCCCTGGAGCACGGTGTTCAGGGTCACCCGCTCGCGCCGGGCAAACGCCCCCAGCGCCGAGGTCACCTGGGGGTCCAGTTGCAGACGCAAATCGCCATGCCCGGCCCGGGCCGCTACTGGCGCCAGGGCATCGGCCAGCAGCGTCGGTTGCTCCAGCTGACGCAGTTGCTCGCTCCAGAACTGCTGGCTCAACGCGCCATCCTGACGGCCCAGCCAAGCCAGGTAATCGCGGTAGCGGCTGGCGCCCGCAGCGGGCGCTTGACCGCGGTAATGCAACAGCACTTCTTCGATCAGGCGGGCCGTGGCCCAGCCGTCGAGCAGGATGTGATGGCGGGTCCAGATCAAGTGGTAAGTGCTTTCGCCCAGACGCACCAGCAACACCCGTTGCAGCGGCGGTCGGCGCAGGTCAAAGCCCTGATCGCGCTCGGCATCGGCCAGTTCGGCCAGTTCCAGGCGCGCCTGTTCGGCGCCGCGTGCACGCCAGTCGAGGTGGCGCACCGGCGATCGCAACTGGCGATGGATCCATTGCAGGGGCTGGAGCAAGTCGCCTTCCCAGGCGAAACCGGCCCGCAGGATCGCGTGCTCATTGCTGACCTGCTCCCAGGCTGCGGCGAAACGCGGGCCATCAACATCGTTCAGTGGCACACAGACCTGATTGACATAGGCACTGCCCGTGACGCCTTGCACAGCGTGAAACAGCATGCCCTGTTGCAGCGGCGACAAGGGGTAAAGGTCTTCGAGGTCGGCGGCGGCCACCGGCAGTGCATCCAGTTGTGCCTGGCAGACACTCGCCAGCGGGAAATCCGAAGGTGTGACACCCGCAGCGCCGGGGCTCAGGCAATGATCGATCAGAGTGCCCAGGCTCGCCAGGTAGTCCTCGGCCAGCCCTTGCACCAGCTCGCTGTCGAAGCGCTCGCAGCCATAGCGCCAGCTCAGTTGCAGGCAGCCGTCGCGCACCTGGCCGGTGATCACCCATTCGCTGTCGGCATCGGCGCCCGGGTCCAGGGACGCGCCCAGGCTTTCCCCGGCCCAGTCGAACAGGCCGTCGGCCAGGCGGCCCGGGTCGAACTGCCCCAGGTAGTTGAAGGTGATTTGCGGTGCCGTGCGGGCCGCCAGCCGGCGGGCCAGATCATCCTCGCCCAGGTAGCGCAACACGCCGTAGCCCAGGCCCTGGCCGGGTACCTGGCGCACTTGCTCCTTGATCGCCTTGATCGCTTCGGCCGCTGAGCCGTTGCCGGGCGCCAGTTGCAACGGGTACAGGGCAGTGAACCAGCCGACGCTACGGCTCAGGTCCAGCTCGGCCGGGGCATTGGGCCCCGGGGTGCGGCCGTGACTTTCCAGAAGGATATCCAGCGCCGGTTGGCCGCTCCACTGGCACAGGGTCCGGGCCAGCCCGGCCAGCAGCAGTTCGTCGATCCGCGTGCGATAGGCACCGTGGGCCGCGCCCAGCAAGGCGCGGGTCCGCGCCGGGTCGAGCTGCACCTGCACCCGGGCGGTCGCGCCGAGGGCACGGCTGCCTTGCGGGCGCGGCACCCGCAACGGGGTTGGCGCGGTCTCGGCATACGCCTGCCAGTAGGCCAGCTCGCTGTCGCCCAGGCCTTGGCGCTGCCAGCTTGCGAGGTGCTCGCCCCAGGCCTTGAAGCTGCTGGTACGCGCAGCCAGGCGCAGCGATAAACCGGCCAGCGCCAGACTATAAAGCTGCGCCAGGTCTTCGAGCAGGATGCGCCAGGACACGCCATCCACCACCAGGTGATGGGCCACCAGCAACAACCGTTGCTGACCATCGCCCAGTTGCATCAGCACGGCCTTGAACAGCGGGCCCCGGTCCAATTGAAAACCGCGCTGGACCTCTTCGCAGACGGCGCTGATCGCCTCGGGGCGGCCCAGGGTCCGGCACTCCAGCAACGAGGGGGCGCCAGTGCCATGGCTGGCGCTCCATTGCCCGTGCACCTGTTGAAACTGCAGGCGCAGGGCATCGTGATGGACGAACAGCGCCGCCAGTGCCTCGCTCAGCGCAGCGGGCTCCAGGATTTGCAGCGGTCGTAGCAGTAACGCCTGGTTCCAGTGCCCCGCAACCGGCACCGCCTGGGCGAAAAAGTGTGCCTGGATCGGTGTCACGGGGGCTGCGCCCTGAACCGGGCCACTGTCCCGGCTGGCCTGCTCCAGAGGCACAGCGACCCGGGCCAGGGCAGCGATGGTTTGATGCTCAAAAAGGTCGCGTGGATTGAGCAGCCAACCGGCACGGCGCATCCGGCTGATCACCTGCAGGGACAGGATGGAATCGCCCCCCAGTTCGAAGAAGTTGTCGCTGATCCCAACCTGTTCTTGACCCAATACCTCGGCCCAGATGCTTGCCAGGGTCTGCTGGATTTCGCTGCTGGGTGCCACATAGTCTTCGGTCACCGGCCCTTGGGGCTGTGGCAACTGTTTGCGGTCGAGCTTGCCGTTAGCCGACAGTGGCATGGCATCCAGCTGCACCAGACGCCACGGCACCATGTATTCAGGAAGGTGACGGGCCAGATGGGCCTTGAGTACATCCTCCTCGCTGGCATCCCCCACCCAGTAGCCGATCAGCTTGTCATCGCGGGCAATCACCACGCTTTCATGAACATTGGCATGGGCCAGCAACAGCGCTTCAATCTCCCCCAGTTCGATACGCAAACCGCGCAACTTGACCTGATGATCGAGGCGCCCCAGGTAGTCGATGGCGCCATCGGCACGCCAGCGCGCCAGATCGCCACTGCGGTACATCCGTTCGCCGGGCGCACCGTAGGGGTTGGCGACAAAGCGTTCGGCAGTCAGGGCTGCACGGCCCTGATAACCCCGCGCCAGATTAATCCCGGCGATATACAACTCCCCCGCCACCCCCACCGGCACCGGGTTGAGATCGGCGTCGAGAATATGGATTTGCGTATTGGCGATCGGACGCCCGATCGGCACGCTGTTGCCGTCCTCGCGACAGGCCCATGAGGTGACGTCGATGGCCGCTTCGGTCGGGCCATAGAGGTTGTGCAATTCACTGCTGGTTTGCCCCAGCACCTGGCGTTGCAACTCCGCAGGCAGGGCTTCTCCGCTGCAAATAACCCGTTTCAGGGAAGTACAAATCGGCAGTTCACCCGCCGAGACGAACGCCTGCAACATCGACGGCACGAAGTGCAGCGTGGTGATGCCGTGCTCGACGATCAGCTCGCGCAAAGCCTGCGGATCACGGTGAGCACCGGGTGGCGCCATCACCAGCGCGGCACCGCTGAGCAGTGGCCAGAAGAACTCCCACACGGAGACGTCGAAACTGTAGGGGGTCTTTTGCAGCACCCGGTCAGTCGCATTCAGAGCGTATTCATCCTGCATCCATTGCAGGCGATTGAGCAGCCCGGCGTGACGGTTACCGACGGCCTTGGGCTTGCCGGTGGAGCCGGAGGTGTACAGGCAGTACACGAGGTTTTCCGGGCCGATATGGACCTGGGGCGCGGTCTGCGGCTGAGTCGCAAGCGGCAGGCTTTCCAATGCATGGACCGGTACACCGGCAGCGCCGGACCACGTGCTCAATAGATGTTTCTGGGTCAACAACAACGGGCTGCCGCTGTCGGCCAGCATCCCTTGCAGACGCTCAAGCGGCAGATCCGGGTCCAGTGGCAAGTACGCACCACCGGCCTTGATCACCCCCAGCAGTGCCACCACCAGTTCCACGGAGCGCTCGGCGCACACTGCCACCGGTACATCCGGGCCAACGCCCTGAGCTTGCAGCCAATGGGCCAGTTGATTGGCCCGGGCATCCAGTTCGCCATAGCTCAGCTGCGTGTCGCCATACACCAGCGCCAGGGC
>NZ_JAFCVM010000019.1:0-4920 GCF_049897045.1 Pseudomonas sp. TWR2-1-1 | reverse complement strand
ATATCATAATGCTATTGAATATCAAGTTAAACGTAGTTGCATAAGGCTATAGACCTAATAGAGACAAATTTCCCCAAGCGTCTAATAATGTTTTTTTTCTTTGGTGATAGTAAAAAAAAACCCGATTATTTTCCTACCTTGCCTGATTGGTTTCGATTCAACATTTAAATCGGTACTTGAGTTTATATCTTTTAATGCAGGGTCAAGTACACGCCTACGCATATCCTTGACATCTTTATATTTTTCTCCTAAATCAAACATTTGTCTAAGTTGAATTAGAGTGCATTCGCGTTGGCCGAGTTTTAAAAATTGGCTCATAAGCTCATATAAGCGTATAGAGTAAAAGCTAGAGAGATTACCAATTTGTTTAAGCTGATAACTTGTGAATTCTTTATTCAACATTGTTAAATGTTGTAACACCGTTGGTGAAAATCCTAGCTCTACACAACCCTGCCCTTCTTTGTATTTAACATGAAAAACCCAGCGCATACGTTCAATTAGCTTGCCTTTAGCGTATCTACGTATATCGCGTTCGAATAGTCGATTTGCAGCATCGTCCAAAGCTTCGTAAGCATTACTCACGTCTAGGCCAAAGACCTCGGCAAACGAGTCTGCACGTATCGTAAAGTAACCATCTTTGGGTAGCGGTTTACGCGGATCGATCAATGATGCAGCGGCCAGTATGAGACGTTTCTCATTTAGCGTGAGCGTATGCGATGACTCAATCAGTCGGTTTGACTGAGTAACCTGATTATCAACTAACTCCACTGGGCTTTCCTTAACACGGAATCTGTCCCTGATACTGACAGTAGTAACAGGGACAAGTCAAAGCTTCTGTCCCTAATAGACCCTGTGGAAAACACCCGGAATCTGTCCCTTTAAACCCGGAATCTGTCCCCTTTAAACCCGGAATCTGTCCCCTTTAAACCCGGAATCTGTCCCCAAACTTAGAGAATAACCCTTTAAAATCAAGCACTTGAAAGACTGAAAACAAGTAAAAACAAGAAAAACAAGCTTAAAGAGCCGCACAGCCAGGCAAGTTGAAACCTAGCGGCCTTCCAGTCACTGCGCGCCGTTGAAGATCGCGCAAAAATCCAAAACCCGCATGCGGCTGCTTCGCTCCTTCACGCCGCAACCTTCGGTCTGCGCGCTTTGCTTGCTTGTAATCAGATCAAAGCCGTATCTCTCTGTTAATCAGAAGATATCAAACGCTTAAATGCCTCAGAGCCTTGCCCATCTTCTCCCAGCACAGCCAATCGTTCAGCGGGTCGAGTCAAGAAACCATCGAGTAATGAGAGTAGGGCCGCACGTTTTTCGGTGGACTGCGTTTGTTGGTGTAATACCGCTGCCCCTACCAAAACCTTGACCCTATCTTCTGCCTTTTTGGCTGTAGCTCGTTGGCGTGCTTCTGCTTGCTGAATCCTGGCTGTGAGTTGGTCACGTTTTCGTTTTAGGTCGTCTAAATCAGCCATATAGGTTCTGCCTTCGATGGTGTCTGTTTTGGTCATTCTACGCTAGAGTATTGCCGTACATAGATTGGCCCTGAAAGAATAGAAGGGCGCACTTACGCAAACTACGTTTGCAGGCGGTCGGCAAGCCGACAAATAAAAAACAGATCACAAGAAAATCGAGAATCCAAAAACGTGGCGCTCTACTCCGCATCCGTCAAACCCGTCAGTCGTAGCAGTGGCCGTTCCGCCACTGCCGCCGCTGCGTATCGGAATGCAGAGCGAATCATCGACGAGCGTACCGGCGATATTCACGACTACACGCGCCGTTCCGGCGTGGATCACGTCGAGTCATTTGCTCCGGTCGGCATGGCTCCGCAGTCAGGTTCTGAACTGTGGAACAAGGCCGAAGCCGCCGAGGTTCGCAAGAACGCCCGAGTAGCCCGGGAAGTGCTGGTCGCACTGCCTCACGAACTTGACCAGCTACAACGCCGAGAGCTGGCCAAGTCGATTGCTCAGGGCTTGGCCGATCGCTACGGCACAGCGGGAACGCTGGCCGTTCACCATCCCGACCGCGAGGGCGACAACCGCAATCACCACGTCCATATTCTGATGACCACGCGCCGCCTCGATGCGGCGGGCCAGTTGGGCGAGAAGACCCGCGAGCTGGACGACGTGAAGCGTGGTCCGCAAGAGGTGGAATGGATACGGGCCATGATCGAGGATCGAACCAATTCTTCACTGGAGCGTGCCGGGGTTGAAGCGCGGGTTGATCGGCGTTCGTTGATCGAGCAGCGCGCCGCTGCGCTCGATGCCGGCGACATGGAACGGGCGGCGGAGCTGGATCGGCCGGCAACCCTTCACGAAGGTCCGAGGGTCACGCAAATTCGGCGCGAATCGGCCCGTAAAGGCCGGGCGCCTTTGGGTGCTCTGGATCGAGCTGCTGCGAATGACCATACACGCGAACTGGTGATCGACCGGGCCGAGCTGGGTATGGTGTCGGCGCAGATTTTCAACTTCGAAAAAGCCCGTGCAGAGCGTGCTGCACGCGAACAAGTGGCTAAAACCGCTGCTGATGGAATGGCCGCTTTCAAGGCTCGTTTCCAGCAAAACCAAGACTTCAACGCCCGTATTGATGCGGAGCGCGAACGCATGGCCAATGAGCTGCACAGAGTTGCCCTGGAGCGCGCCGCACTCGAACGGCAAGAGCAGGCCAAAGCTGCCTTAAAACGATTCGAAAAAGACCAGTTAAACCACGATAAAGGCGCAAGCAAAGGCCGTGGCGGCCCTGAATTCGGCATGTAAGGGGAAGAATTTGAGCATCAGTGAGCAGGAGCTATTTGGCTTAATGGCCGTAGCCCAAGAGCAGCAGCGAGCGGCCAGTGAGGCACTGCAAAAGCTTGAGGATCGACATGTTCAACTGCATGCACTCATAGGCCGAGCTAACGCCGCCGTTGAAGAGATGAACAAAGCGGGTCACGCCTCGGCGCTTATCATCGAGAAGGCCACGCGAATCGCGGTCGAGAAGGCGGTTCAGGACGCTTTAGCGAGCGTTCAGCAGCAAACCCAGTCAGCTTTAAGTGATTCAGTTACGCCCGCTGTAAAAGCGCTACAGGGCGTTGCAGCGCGTGCTGAGAAGGCGGAACAAAGCCTGCACCAAGCAGCAAGTTCGATAAGCTGGAAGTGGGCCGCTATTTGGGCTTCGACCAGTTGTGTGCTGTTGGCCTCCATTGTGGGGTTGTCCATGCTTCTGGTGCCAAGCCCCAATGAAATATTGGATCTGCGGGCCAATGTAGCTGCTCTGGAGGCTAGGGGGGGAAAGGTTCAGATTTCAACGTGTGGGCCAAAAGGTAGGCTGTGTGTTCGTGTTAATCCTAAGGATGCTTCGACAATGTGGGGGCCAAAGGATAATGACAGTGAGAAGTGGATAATCTTGAATGGCTATTAGATCGGTAGCAAATAATCGTATACAGAACGCATAAAAAAACTCGCTAATGCGAGTTTTTTTAATATTTTTTAAAATCAACTTTCAAGTGATTTGTTCCTGCGCATCGTTTTATCTTTCAATGCAACAAAGTTAATGCTTGGCAGCATTACTGGATCATAACCTGAGTTGAGGGTAAGGTTTGATATAAATACTCTCAAGTACGGATATGAAATTGCAGGAGCGTTAACGTAGGGGAATGCAGACTTTTTAAAGTCTTCGTCTATAGGCATGTCAGTAACAAACTTTGATTTGAAACTGACAATTATGCCTTTGCCGTCCGCAGTTGCTAACTTAAGGTTGAATGTAACAAAGAAGGACTCTTCTTCAAATTCAACGTTAATAGAGAACTTAGACTTTGCTTTATCTAAAGAATCAGACTGTTTAAATTCTGATTCTGATTCAGCTGGGAGATCCTTCATTACTAGATCGAGGACCGTGTTCTCTACAATATTAATTTTCATTAAGCAGCCATGTCATACTGTGAACAATTTTCCCAAGCGTCAAAATAGCTTTCATCATTTACAGCGACTAAAGCTATATGGCATTTCAAGTCTTTATTTAAAGATATACTGATGTCCTCATTGAACAAATAACTATGCTCAATATCATCTTCATCAAAAAACTCTTTCACAGAAGGTCCTTCTGTACGACATTCATATAGTTGTCGAATTACTTCTTGCGGACCCAGCTGATTCAATCTTTCCTTGATTAAAGAAAGAAGCCTTTGATTTTTCATGACAACACTCCTAAGAATTGTTTATCATTAACAGTAATGTTCAGGATGTATAAAGTTTTCAAAGTTGATAATTTTAGACTTATACTCCTCGTATACACACAATTGGTGTGGTTCTACGAGAGAAAGTTCACTTCTTTGTCCAGAAACAAATAAAATGTTGTTCACTTTCCTTCTGTCTTTGGCTCTAACCGCAGCATACGGAAAAAGCTTTTCCCCTTCCCCTGCTGCGTCTTGACGCCTTAGAAAGCTTATGACAGCGCCTACGGTTACGGAGTCACCATGTAGCTTTGAGTACTCCTCATAATGAGGATAGTCCTCATTGAAAATTTCGCATATGGATAGAAATAATTCTTGATCGCTTACATCGCCGACCAGATCTAAAAACTGATCTTTCTCGATGGTTAAAGTGAACTGAGAAATTACTTTTGGATCTTTCATCCACTTTTTAGCCCAATAAGAACTATCAGTCCAAAAGTAATACCCTTGACCTAACCATTGCTTATTGGGACGGCTAACAAAGGGTACAGAATCTCGTATAGCCTGGAGGCCACCTTCGTCACGACACGTATGAAACCCTTTGAAACTAAAGACCATGAATCCTATCTTCCATAAAGGACATATGAGCGAATGATATCATAATGCTATTGAATATCAAGTTAAACGTAGTTGCATAAGGCTATAGACCTAATAGAGACAAATTTCCCCAAGCGTCTAATAATGTTTTTTTTCTTTGGTGATAGTAAAAAAAA
>NZ_JAFCVM010000018.1:0-5032 GCF_049897045.1 Pseudomonas sp. TWR2-1-1 | reverse complement strand
GGCCGCGATGCTAGCCGCACCAAGTGGACGTTTTCGGTACGCCTCGGCGGGCCGCACTCCCGGCTGATCGCGGTGCGCTCACGGCGCGAAGCGATTCGTACCTGGGCCAGCCTGACGGCAGTGGGGCGGTTTGCCGAAGGGCTCGGCGTGCGAGGCTTTGCGGTGGAACTATGAAGTTTCGCGCCCGCGAAACTGGCCACGGCTTTTAGTTATCGAGAGCGTCGAGCAAATTTGCCCAAGTAGGGGCTTCCCCTGGCTTCGCGTTGTGAGGCAATGCAGGTTTAGGCTCAGGTTTATGCTCGATCAGCCGAAGTGATTGTTGCAGCTCTTGTATCTCTGCACGCAGCAATCGAACCTCTTCAACCAACGAGTGTAGGGCTGGGTGTAAGGCGTCCATTTCAGGTGTAGGGGAAGTGTAGGGCGAGGGTGTCGGGTCAAGTGTAGGGCGGTGTAGGGTGATCCCCTGTGGTTCGCCATAAACGCGGATCATTTCTGATAGGTCGATAACCTTTTGCCCTTTACCGTCTAGGCCAGCAGTTACGCGGCCTTTAGACACGGCCTCATGCAATGTTGAACGGTGTAAACCGTAGAGTTTTGCCATGCGGCCGATGGTTAATTTTGCCATGTAGGGCAGTGTCGGGTTCTGTCTGTAGGGTGCCCTACAGTCTACTGCTATTTATGAGACTTAACCGACCATTCCCTAACGCGGTCCGGTGGACCTTGTTGGCTACCGTGCTGGTAGGCAGCACAGCTGCCAGACCCACACGGCAGCTTGTGAAAGACACAGGGTTTGCGCTGGGCGAGCAAACGCAATATCTTTGGGTAATAGATACATAGCATTAAAACGAAAAAACCCTGCCAAGGCAGGGTTTCATTCGGGCCAGCGGCGACGGCAATCGCTCTGGCCAAGGTCTCGGGGAATCTCTGCTTTTCGGTGCGGGGAACGAGACCTGGTAAGCCAATTCTGTCGGGAAAACTCCCGTCTGTCCAGCTTCCAGCCTCCCCCGACACCTCTTCCCGACGCTTGGAATCAAGATGCTTTGGGCCCGGGAAGTAATAGCTGCCGATCAAGGGGATCTCTTCACGGCAGCCGGTATAGCCGGTTAGGTGCGACCCGCAAGGGCGAGAAGGCAATGGCAGGGCAGCGTAAAAACCCAACCACGGGCGCTGTCACTGTCCTAAAACCCACCAACCGCCAGACGCCGAAGAGGGCAGGGGGCGCAGTGGTAAACAATCCCCGAAAGTCTGGAACGCCTGTTGGGAGTGGGAGCCGGGTGGTCGCACCTGGAACAAAATCCTCACTGCGTGGAGTCATGCGAGACGCTTTTTTTAAAAGCCGATCGTAGGGGCTCCCACGCCAGTGGGAGCCATCAAGTGCGTCGCGTAGCCATCATTATTGCCGCCAGTGGGCGGCCTTAGACTGGCGTCAGCCATCATTGCTCGTGCTCTTGTCTCTCAGGGTTATTACCCGCTTTGGATCTTTCCCAGCGAGTGGGGGTCCCCCTTTAGGGGGTCGAGCTGGTGAGCGCGTAGCGCGAATGCTCTTGGCTTTTTGCCCTTTTGTACCTTTTCACCTTTATACCTCTCCTATTGGCGTTCTATTGCTGAAGCAATAGCCAACGCAATAGAACGACCAATAGAACGCCACATAGATAATCCAAGACAAAAGCAGAGCAACAGCGCGCCATCCCTACGGTCTGTCGTGGCCGCCCTGCGGGACGCCCAAACCTTCCGGGGGAGCGCCCCGTCAGGCTTTCAGGGTTCCGACTCGCTGCGCGAGCCTCCACCCTCTTTCCTCCCCTGCGCCCTGGACGGGCTTGTCTCGAAAATTCACCCGCGTGCGCGCCCGGCAAAGCCGGACCAACCTGCATTCTCCAATTGCGCGACGTCTCGTTGCGGTCCTTTATCCCTTTCTCTACTGCTACATCGCGAATCCAGGTTGGTCCGGTTTCACCTGACGCGCACGCAAGCGGTGCGGCCGGATGCTTCGCACCCTGATTCCGCCCTGAACGGGCTGCACCAGGGCAGAACGGAAAAATTCGGACTGGGGTCCATTTTTTCTCACCCCCCTCGTTGGCTCGGGTGATGTCTGTCCAGCTGTTTCCGCCGTCTTCGACGACGGTTTATCAGAGCGGCTAAGGCCGCTCTGGACGCGTTACCATGCGATTTTCGCTTGGGAGCAAACCTCATGCAGCGCTTAGCTAAACCTTCGGACTACGTCCGACAAGATATTCTCGGCCAATCGACCTATGTGCTTCCTTGGGAGCAGCGGCTGTGCCCGGGAAATCCTACGGATGATCCTGCGCTTGGCGCTAAGCTTTACAACGAGTTTGCCTGTGCTGCCGCTCAGGGTGTCATGCCGCGCTCATCAGCCGAACAGATGGCCGACATCGTTGATTGGGTCATAGCTACCCCTGGCGAAGCCGCGCGCTGTTTGGCTGCTGATCTCGCAGCGACATACCAGGGCAAGCATCAGTTTCGAATGGAAGATTTGGAGCTATGGGACGAGGAAACCAAGCCGCACCGAGCGCACCTGATTTTTCATAACGAGGATATTCGTGACTTGTCTGCTTCACGGGTGATGGCTTTGCGTGAGCGCCTAGCCTGCTGACTGAGCTCAAATTTTAGCCGCTAAAATTTGAGCCATGCAAACCAGTAATTTGTTAAATACCAGTCGTTGATGGACTGGTGGTGGCGATCCTGCTAGTCAGCTCAATGTTGTCAGAACAAAGCATGTCGGACTGATCTATTAGATCGTTTTGCTCATTCTCCAGGACGGCAATCTTCGTGGGATTTGGTGCGGAGGCGGCTTGTTCTTGATCAATCAAGGAGTCCAGTTCGGAGATCTGCATCAGCAGACGGCTACGGGCTACATCGTAGTTGGCCCATTTTCTGACAAAAGTCATAGCGGTAGCTCCAATGAGGTCTGGTTAAACCGAGCACGCACCTGTTTGGAGCCAAATCATGAAAAATGATTGATTAATGGCTATTTGGCGTCTCACCGGTACATCAAATACGTATTAAAAACGTATTAAAAGCGTATGAAGGGCTTATTTTTTTCGAGGAGAAAAGAAGCTAGTGCAGGATAGGCATCCGCGCCTCGTTTGTGCCACAAACTGCTGCTAATAGGACATTCATTAAATGCGATCCCTACAAAAATAAGCCTCATATTTGCCTCCTATACCTATGTGATACAATGAATACATGTATTACATAGGAGGCTACAGCATGGCGACTTCCATTCGACTGGCGCCCGAAACTGAGCAGCGCCTCGATTTCTTGGCGAGCAGTACCGGGCGTACCAAAGCGTATTACTTGCGTGAAATCATCGACCACGGCCTTACCGACTTGGAGGATTACTACCTCGCGGCGGAAGTCCTGGAGCGGGTTCGTAAAGGCCAAGAGGTCGTACACTCAGCTGCGGACGTAAGGAAGTCTCTTGGTCTGGACGATTGATTACACCGACACGGCCAAGACTCAGTTGCGCAAGTTGGATAAGCAGGCAGCCAAGCGCATCCTCGATTTTATGGATGAGCGGGTGGTTGGCCGTGATGATCCGCGCAGTACGGGCAAAGCCCTGACCGGCCCATTGGGTGGTTTGTGGCGTTATCGCGTCGGCGATTTTCGGGTGATCTGCGACATCCAAGATGGCGCCTTGCGGATTCTGGTGGTGCAGTTGGGCAACCGCCGTGAGGTATACCGGTAGTGAAGTAACTCACAAACAGAAAGGAACCCCCTCAATGCCTACGACCAACAACGACCTACCCAACCTAGCCAGTGACGATCCGTTGCAGCCTTTGATAATGGAGAGCTTGCGCAGCTTGATACTCGAAAGATCGGAGCCAATTACTTGGGAGGTTGGTGATACTTGGGTGGTGTACGACGGCGGAGAGTGGAGGATAGGGGCTGATGAATGGGCGACGCAGGATCAGGTCCGCGAGTTGATCGTCGCAACTGGCGGGGTGGTCAAGTTGAGAGACTACGCATAACACCGTTATCGTTAAATTTCCGTACAACTCCCACCAAGCGGCAGGTTTTCTGGTGACCATAAGACCAACACTATTAGCCGTCCTGCTTGAGGAGATTCAAGACCCAATGCAGCGCTGCCCTCAGGGCTTCACGTGCTAGCAGCTCTACCAACCATTGTGCTGCGGTTTTGAGACGTACCTTGTTCATGTATTCACCTCCATTAGTTCTTACTACTAAGGGAGACATAAGCAGCAGGACGTCACCGACAGCGCGCAATATGTAGGGCTAATTGATAAAAACGGTCGTACCGAGTCCTTATGAAAGCCCCCCTTACCGGGACTTGGTTCATGGCACTATCCAATGACTGGCCATTGGCTACACTCGGCCATCACCTACAAGGAGTCGTACCGATGGCGATTGAAGGCACCAAAGCACTGAAGACTGTCAGAAATGAGGCTCAGGCACAGGAACTGATAAACGAAGGCTGGTTGCTGCTGGGTCTGTTCGACCGCCAGGAGGGTACTGACCAGTACGTGGAGTACCACTTGGGTTTTCCTAAAGAAGCCACGAAAGGTCAAGCCGGTGTATTTCTGCCAAAACGGATGCGATCGGATGGCTAAGGTTGAGTTCCAATAACGCCGCTTATGTTCAAAAGGCCCCCACATTTGAGAGAGTGCTGGGGGCCTTTTTTTCTGGGCACGGAAACCACACCCCTCCTACACTGGTACGCCAGACCCCACCTCTGTGGTTTTACGCACTGTGGGCCACTGACTCGGATAAGGACGCCACCGCCATGCCGTTACCCGTCACGCCCTATTATGAGCGCCGTCTGCGCGACCTGCGCACGCTATCCCCTGCGGCTGCCGCACTGGCCGAGCGCATCGCCTTGGACCTGCAGCCGCAAATGCTGGCCACCTCGACCGAGACGTTGGAGGCGCAGTTACTGGATCACCTGCAGGAAGTGGCTGAGCAACAGACGCGTTGTGTGACTCGACTCTGGGACTGGTTAAACGCCGTGGTCAGCGCCGGAGCGCTGACGCCACCACAGGCGGCAGCGTTTGCC
>NZ_JAFCVM010000017.1:0-10079 GCF_049897045.1 Pseudomonas sp. TWR2-1-1 | reverse complement strand
TCGTTGCTGTTCCCGGGCTCGCTTTACCCGCGTTGATTGCAGTAGCAGGTAAGTCAGCAGAAACCCGGTTTGTTGAGTTTTTCACGGCCAACATTCGCAATCCCAATACGCGGCGGGCCTATGCGCGGGCGGTGAACGAGTTCCTGACCTGGTGCGCGGCCATCGGTGTACTCAATCTGCTCGCGGTGGGCCCACTGCATGTGGCGACCTGGATCGAGCTGCAAACGCAAACGCTGGCCGCACCCTCGGTCAAACAACGCCTGGCGGCGATTCGGCACCTATTTGATTGGCTGGTAGTGGGTCAGATCGTGCCGTATAACCCCGCCGCATCAGTGCGCGGGCCGAGCCATACAGCGCGTACTGGCAAAACTCCGGTGCTCGATCCAAGTGAAGCGCGACAGTTGCTGGACAGTATCGATATCAGCACTCACGCCGGGTTGCGCGACCGGGCGTTGATTGCGCTGATGGTGTTTTCCTTTGCCCGTATAGGTGCAGCGCTGAGCATGAAGGTCGAGGACGTCTATACGCAAAATCGGCGACTGTGGGTACGCTTGCGCGAGAAAGGCGGTAAGCAGCACGCGATGCCGTGTCATCACCAGTTGGAAGAATATCTGCACGCGTACCTGGAACAGAGCGGGATCAAGGGCGATCCGAAAGGGTCACTGTTTCGCACGATTCAACGTGGTACCGGGCAACTCAGTAACACGCCGCTGCCACAGGCCAATGCGCATGCCATGGTGCGGCGGCGAGCTTTGGCTGCCGGTATCAAGACGCCGATTGGCAACCACACGTTTCGGGCAACTGGCATCACGGCCTACCTGAAAAACGGTGGCACCTTAGAAAACGCTGCCGCCATGGCCAATCACGCGTCAACGCGTACGACCCAGCTGTATGACCGTCGCAGTGATGACATCAGCCTTGATGAAGTAGAACGAATTCGGGTGTGACCTTACCCGGCCCAGCCGGGCGACCTGCTGCGTGTTCACTGGCAACCCATTCCCAATATTTGCGGATGGACCGCTCGTTTTCGGACTCCGGTACCAGGTGTTGCCAGCGAAGTTTTTCTTCTTCCTGGTCAGCCGTTCGGATATCGCGCTTGATTTCTACGCCGGCAGCGGCAAACCGTTTGCGCGCCTTACTCCAGAATCCGACAGCGGTACCTACTTCGTGCAGAGGCACCAAGGGCACCTGGTGAGTGCACCACAGTCGCCAGAGTGTCGCCGTCGCCAGACCACGACGCCGAGAGTCACCCATAATTGTCAGGTCGTAGATGTAGACCCGATCGTTGAGCGGATTAATCCCATAGCTGATCTTCCCCGCGTGCTGGCCATCGACCTCGATGCCGGCGTCATACTCGGTCCCGGGAAAAGCGAAACAGCCGCGACAGACTTCCTCGCGCTCCGTCACTAGGCGGACATCGGCTGCACGCTCAGTCATAACTTTGGCTTGCCTTCGATGAAAAAAGTCCCGTACTGGCTCAAAAACGACCATTTTCCCTTCCCTGTCTAAAAGTGGTGATAACCGTTTTATCGTGAGTTTTCAGAGTGTGATCGACTGAAATTATCGCCGCCGATTGAGCGTTTTTTGTACAAATAGATGGACATTCCAATGAGTATGTTTATACTATACCCATTGTAGCTACAACGTGATCCGGAGATCCCATGGCCAACACTGAAGTCGTTCGCACTCGAATTGAGAGTGATTTGAAAGCAAGCGCCTCTACAGTCCTAGCTGAAATGGGGATGACTGTTTCTCAAGCAATCCGCATGATGCTTGTGCAAGTAGTTCAGACCAAAGAGTTGCCTTTTGATGTGAAGGCACCAACCCTCAATGCTCGTGCTCGCAAGGCTCTAGACGCTCCGATTGAAGAAAAGGGTATCCGTCAGCATGAAAATTCAGCTGAATTCTTCAAGAGTCTAGGAATCTAAGGCGAAGGCGACACCATAAGGTGTCGCCCTATCGTGTCAGTCTTCAAACAGGTGGGCTGCACTACCTGTTTGTTCGAGCGTGATCGTTCCTGCTGCCATGTTGCATGTGTAGATCAGCCACCAGTCATGGCTGATTAAGCAGCACCACGATCCACCAGTCCCTACAAGAGGGCTGTCGCAGTTCCGGACAGGAAGCGGCAGTTGGCTTGCAAGGATGCCCACAAGATCCTTGAATGGTGCGGGGTCCTTTCCTGAAGAAATTTGGTTTTTGAATTCTTCGCGGAACAGTTCAGTGTCTTGAATTTTTAGCAATTTTCGATCCTCTTTCAGTTTATTTTTAGGGTTTATGGATCGAAGCTGAGGCGACAGGCTTGGAACTTTTGTTTACGGTAAACCGATAAATGGTATTGACCGCACCGTCAATTCTCTTTAAATTACACACACACAGAGTGTAAGATGTGACCTAGCTACAACTTCGATACATCTCACCAGAATATCATCCTTTCTCGCTGAAACAAACAGCCTGAAGGGATTTTTTTTGCATTTTTTTTGTGCTGCTTTCTTTTGTAGGCGGCGCGGCGAACATGCGTAGCTTCGCACCGTGAAAAACGCGGGGGGTTGCCATCGTCTAGTTGCTCCAAAGCTCTTGAGGTAATCGACAATGGCAATTTTGGCAGGAGGAAACGTGACTTAAAATTGTTCGACGGCGCCGGTTAACTGAATATCCGACCGGGCATGTGAATTATTTTTTAATTTACCTTCGGCGTCCGGCCCGCACGCTTTGCTGAAGCCGGTGCCGCATCAGCTGATAGCCACCGGGATAGAGCAATGTCTGTCTTTGGCAGACTATCCCCGTACTCTGCCTCAGTCAGGCGCCGAATTATTAATGTCATTTCCATTGTTCGGCACTCGCTAAAGTCCTCGTGCGCCCACATTGTTCGCGCTAGATCTGCAACGTGAGCTCTTGTCGCTCTAGATGCAGCGTTACGGATTTCCACGTTAGTGAGGCGGTGGCTTATTGCTTGCTGCGGCGCTGATGGAGCGCTTGTGGCGGGCGACTCCTTCTCTGCGCGAGCTCTCCTTAGTTGGTCATTTTCTATAGTGAGTGTTCTAACCATTCTAGATAAGGCAGTGTTCTCGTCAGCCACAACCACTTTTTCCGCGTTAGATACCTCTAGCAATGCTTGCAGGCGGGCTATTTCTTTGTCTCCCTGGTCGTCTGGGCCAATTGTTCGGCTTCGCTCCAGGCGAATATTCAGTTTGCGCAGTTCAGCGAGGGAAGCTTCCGGGGTTTGGTTTTCAAGCTTCTGCGCGATAGGAGTGATAGTGGCTCCTTTCGAGGCGTAAGACCGCAGCGCTATCTCGCGTATCACCTCTGGTTGGCATGCCGCTATCTCGCGCTGACTAAGCAGCCATTCACGATTGATCGCTACATGCGCAGACTCAACTACCCCCACTCCGGTGTCGATAAATACTGAGGCGTACTTTTTTACGGCTATGTCTAGATAGGACCCTAGCTGGCCGTAAGTAATAGAGAAGCCTGGGATGCTTGCCCCATTTTTTGAGCCGGTAATGATGTCGCGGCCCAGCACCGCACGTGGGTTAAGTGAGTTAACAGCCTTTGCAATGGCTTTTAACACCTCTACGGATTCGCGCCGGAGTAATGCTATAGCGCTCTCGAGCGATACATAGTTCTCAGCTGAAAGCATCTAGACCTCGGCGCACCTAGCAAAATAGTGGATAAAACCACAGTGCCAAATGGTAACAGCAAAGCTCCGCCACGCCCAAACCACACTTTGCCACCGGGTAGCATCAGAAAAAGCCGTAGGCTGATCTGCACATAGCCATAGGGCCTTATCACTAATAGAAGAGCTGTCGGTCTGCGCGGAATCGGCCCCCCCTCACTTGCCCTTCTCAAACCTATATAGTGACGCGTCATATGACGGAGTTGAACCATGCGTCACACGATCGATGAGGCCGCCTCTCTGGTCCGAAGAACTCGCAGATCCTTGTACAGGGCAATGACCGAAGGCCGCTTAGCCTACGGGATAGCATCTGATGGGAGGCGCTATATCGATACTGCTGAGCTACTGCGCGTATACGGCGCTTTTGAAGTACCGTCACAAGACGTCACACCCCAAATGTCACATGACGTCACAGTAACAAATGACCTAGGGGAGGTCATTGCTAGGGCCGTAGCAAAGGCCGTAGCAGAAGCCGTGGAGCCACTGAGGCTAGAAATCGAAAAGCTGCGTCAGGAGAATGCCGAACAACGCTTGATTGAATACAAGCCGCAAAGACCGTCACTGGTTGAGCCACCGAAAGCCGGTGAGCTTCCTGCAATGAAGAAGAATGAGGCGGAAAGACCCCAGTCATTTGCGGATCTATTGGCCGGGATGGAGTGATCTCCCGTTCAGTGAGGCAAGTGTCGCGCCACGTTTTTCGAATCACGCAGCCCTCATCCAGTCATTCAGCGAGTGCCAAGGGGATCTGGTTAAGTCGGGCGTGTGCCGCGTCCCAGCTCTCACCAGGACGAGCGCGTTTGGCAACCTCAGCGTCTGTAAGCTTGCTGCTCTTGCGCTTTGCGGGCTTGGGTTCTGGTGTGATGGCAAAGATCAGGTGAGTAACAGTGCGCCCGGTCTTACGCTGGCTGTAGCTCGCACGAATATCGGTATGTTCATTGATTTGGGCCAGCGCCGGCTCAATGACGCTCCTTTTAAGGCTCTCGATGCGTGAATACGCGTCTGCAATTCCGAGAGTTTCCTTGAGCCATGCGATTTCCATCTCACGCTTGCCGAAGCTCAGGTGTTGCACCAGTAGCTCGTACAGGCGTACTGCGTGGACGCTGCTCATACGACCTATTTTCTCCAGGCGGTAGCTGGTGAATTCAGTCTCCAATCGCGTGATGTACGGCAGCATGTCGGTGGCAAAGCGCAACTGAACGGCCCCCGCGCCGTCAATGTAGCTGGCGGTAGATATCCAGCGAATCATGCTGACCCGTTCTTTACCGCTTTCCGGATGAATATCACGGGCCACGATAAAGCGGTTAAAGAGTGCCTTCATCGCGTCCTTGAGCTGGCCGTAAACACTTCCTTCATCCATACCGAACGCCTGAGCAAAACGCTTTGCCTCTATCGTGACAAAACCATCCGCTAACCCCTTCTGAGTTTCGCGGGCTTCGACGATGGCGTATAGGATGACCCGCTGCTCAATCAAATCAAGGCGGTAGCTGGCCTCGACCAGCTTATTTGACTTCACAACGATGGTCTGTTTTTTCGATGACATCGAGCATCCCTGCATGGCTTTCGCCAACAATACAGCATTAATAAATTTTTAGGTGCTTAAAGACGGAAATCTGGTGCTGCATGACCGGAAATCTGGTGCTGTATAACCGGAAATCTGGTGCTGTATGACCGGAAATCTGGTGCTGTATGACCGCTGTAAGCCGCGTTTTATAAGGCCTTCAGCTAGACTAAAAGCATTAAAAGCATTAAAAGCATTAAAAGCCCATGCGTGATTTATCCACAGGCATTTCCCCCTCACATAACGAGCAAAGAATCGAAGCCCTCACCGACTCTTACTGGAATATCTCCCTCATACGTCAGATCGCTAAGGTCTGCTATTTGAAGACGTTCAGACTGCCAAATATTCGACTCACGATTTACTCCCATGCGGTTTTGGCGGCTCAGTCGATTTGCCGCACAGCGTCCACAACACACAAAACGCTCGCCAATGGTTATAACGGGTAGCATCACTGAGATGCCGGGTAGCCCGCCAATAGCGAATGACATGCCCGGCACCGACCTGGGCCAACGAATGAGCCCCCTCTGCTGCACAAAACGCCGCCATGGCGAGCATCCGAGCCCGTTGTTGACGACGGTTGTCCTTACCGCCTTTGCGGACATAACCACGACTAAGGTTTTCAACTTCTTCGAGCAACTTCATCCCCGACCTCCAATGTATTCCGCAACCACATCAATGCGGCCATGGCCCAGCTCGGCACTAATTTGTTCCCGAGCCATTCGATCCTGATCCTTGTCAACAATGCCACCGGCAATCACCGGTGCGGGGTGCCCTGTGAGCTGCTGGTAACGCTCACAGGCGTAGGCCGCGCGCAAGTCGTGATAGCCGGTAATACCAACCTGCTGAAGAGGACCGCGGCCTTGACGCAGTGTGTTCTCGCGAAACTGTTTCCAGTTCTGTTCGACTGGAATCAGCGAGCGACGGGATCCCTGCAGCGTGGCAGCGTTCGCCAGGGCACTCAGCTGCCGCTCCTGACTGATGGGCACAATTCGAGCGCGCCCGCCCTTGGTACCGTCGATAATCGTCACTTGGCCGCGCTCACGGGCTTCCTGCAACGCCTTGTGGGCATTCAAGAAGGAAGCTTCTTTGCTACGCAGGCCCAGTTCCCGCGCCAATTCGGCCACGCCGGCGGCGCGTTCCTGATCATGGCCGCGTAGTTGCTCGAGGCTGCGCTCGAGTAAGGCACGATCCACGCCCAATGGAGGTGTCCCGCGCACCGCGCACCGCTGGGCGATGCCGCAGGCTTTGGTGGGGCTTACGCTCGACCAATTACGCACCAGGTGCATGACCGTATTGATCGCACTAACTAGGTTCTGCGCATACGCGGGCGATAACTCGCCGCGTTGGACCTGCTCAGCGAGTTGGCGCCCGTAGGCCTGCACCCCTTCCTGACTGATGCGTTCCAGCCGGCCGATGCCTTGGGCCCGTGCCACGTCGACAAACTGGGAAAAGCGCTCGCTCAGCGTGGCCACACTGGAAAACGACAGCTCGCCGCGCTGCGCCGCTCGATCGAGTGCAATACGGGCCGCTGAGGCCATGTTGCGGCTGCCTAACCCATAGTTTCTGGACATGGTGGGTTACTCCTGAAATGAAAGGTATCGACCTGGTTAGTCGGGTAGTTGTCTGCTCAGGACCACTGGATTAGGTAAGTTTTATTCGCACTCGATACGTTCGAGGCAACCGTGAGCAGGGGGCAGATTTTTTGGGCGGGCACTGCACTTCTTCCCGTACTTTCCTGAGAACCTTGATTCGGTATTCTTCGAGTGCTGGTCTAGCTAGAGAAACCCACACGAATTGGGCTCACTCTCGATCCGCGACTACCGTCAGGACTGGTTTTTTAGGTGGTATTGCGATTTTTCCAGCACTTTCACGCACTACGTGAAGGGCTGTAGCCCGCGTCTGGCGCAGGTTTGGTGGCGGCTGACACCAGCCGTCTCTGTGGAGCACAGAGACGGCTGGAAAGCAGGGCAAGTCCGTCAGACGTATGGGCGATGAAATGCCAATGACGACACACGTTCTTCGGATTCAACCTGTTGTTCAGCTTTTTGAAATTACGTTCTGACCTGCCGAAGGCCAGGTGCCGGGAGGCACATAAGGATGAGCATCAACCGCAAAAAAAAGGCACAACTCGGCCGCGGATGAATCGTTTGGATTTTTAATCTGCTGTGAATACTGCAGATTTGAAGGTTCTACGCCGATTTAGGTCGGCTAATTTTTTTAGCCACATAGGCTTAATTTTTTATGCCGCGTTTTTAGAGGGCTCGGCTTACCCTTTTAGTAGCGAAACACTTGATTTCGCTAGGTGCTTGGCCAGCATAGCCAATGGCCTTTCCAACGTCTAGAACAACGTTTCAGGAGGTAAATGTTCGAGGTGTATAGCCATCGCAAATGATCCCGTAGGCCAAGAGATAAAGCAGCGCTTATTCAAACGTCCTAGACGTCATCGGTTTTATGTACCGCTAAGAAAATGGTGCTGCGATTGCCTTGCGAGAGCCATAACAGCCCATGAATCATGATGGTCTGCCTATTCTTTGCGTGTGAATCGCATGAAAAACCATCGATCTGAGGCGAGAGATAAAACAGCGCTTATTCCAATCGAAGCAGACTTAAGCGGGTGCAGTAGTAGCAATCAAGCTGCTCCGCCCCACTCCAGTGCGTGCAGCACACGTCGAACCTGGGCCGCTCCGAGCCCCGTAGAGCACAGAATCAGCGGTATTGAATATCCCAAGGACTGGTTTGGTACTGACATCCAGCGTGTTGCGGCCTCCCGACTCTCAAACACTGATTTCGCCTGCAGGCAGACAATGGCAATTCGATCGAGTCGTTCCGATGCGACTGAATCCACCATTTTCTTTTGATGTAGGCGACGCTTAAGCGTGGCGAGTGAGGCATTCATCAGCATTGTTAAGTGGTTGTCTGAAAGGCTAAAGGTCGCACGCATAGCAAACACAAGCTGGGCAGAAACCCCGACTTTGATCTGTTGCAGCCGCTCTGCCTCCTTCAACTCTTGGAGGTGGGTACTGAAATCCCAAAAAACGTCGCTAAAATGCTGCCGTGTTGTGTTCGCCATACCGAGTTGAACTGCCGCTGGGATGTTCATGCTTCCTCCATCTAACCTTCCCGTTGTAACCGTATGAAGCCTTATGTACGACTCCAAAGAAGGCTTTTGAGGAACTGATTCCCCACTAAACACGAGTATAAAAAGGCCAAGAGATAAATCAGCGAATATTCAAATTGTGTGTGCTACGAAGGGATTCTCTAGTCTTGAATTTCAAGGCCATGCTCCTTTTCAAGGAAGCTTAATATCCGTGCAATGCCCGACATAATATCAAGCTGGTTCGCGCCGAAAGCGTAGTACCCACTGCGCAGGGCTTCGTCAGACACACTGTCAGGAATAGTGGATGAACGTACTTTTTGTCTTTCCCCATCAGGTGCACGGACTGTAAGTGGATATCTGTAGCTGCGGCCTTCAGCTTCTCTTGATCCACCTGGGCCATAATTTTGTATGTTGGCGTTGTAGCATTCTCTTCCAAGAATTCCTTCCAGTTGCACCAAAAGCGCACGCCTAGATTTAGACATTTTTTCAGTCACGATGACTCCTATGATTGAATCCACCAGATCACACCCGATCTAGGTTCGTGAAGCTCACGCAAAACGGTTTGGAAATAAAAAATCTTAAAGGCCTATTGTCGTATAAATCCTGAATTACGCTATACGCACAGCGGTTCTGGTTTGTTGGGCCTCATGGATGCCGTATCAACCAGTCGCAAATAGCGTGCACCGTGCACCGCATGTGTTGCCTTTTCTATATGTGATAATGTCCTTTATCACATATAAGAAAGGATTCGCCCCGATGGCCCGCGCTAAACCTCCAATCACTGCTACTGCTACTAAATTACAGACGCCTCAAAGCATAGAGCGAGGCATTGATCGATTGCAGGGACGTATCCAGGAGCTAGAAGGGTTTGATGTCCAAACGCTAGTGAAGGGGCGCTCTCCCGAAATCACCTCATTAGAGGTAGCAATAAAAGACACCTTGGAGCGGTGTTTTGGTGAACACACATCGGCGTTTAACCGCTTCCAATCGGCAGCCGATCTGCAGTACTCCAGTATGTCTTTGTACGGTGTAGATGATTACTCAACACCTACGAGAAGAAACATAGCCAATGCCATTGCGCTCCTAAAACAGGCACAGCGTACTTTAAGGGAGGACCTGGCCGACCATGAGCATTCGACTGAAATCAGCTCGTCAGTAAAGAAAGCGGCGGTCGTCCCATCTAATAGGGTTTTTGTCGTGCATGGCCACGATGACGCCGCGTACCAGGGCCTTGCGCGTTTCCTGGAAAAGCTGGGATTAGAAGCCATTATTCTCAAGGAGCAGCCTGATCAGGGCCGCACCATTATCGAGAAATTTGAGGATACAGCTGACGATATTGGTTTTGCGGTGGTGTTGTTAACGCCTGACGATATTGGTGCTTCGGTGAAGGCTGAGACCTCGGACGCCCGAGCGCGGCAGAATGTTGTTTTTGAACTGGGCTACTTTGCTGCAAAGCTCGGCCGAGGCCGTGTGTGCCTGTTGCGCAAAGGTCATGTGGAAATCCCTTCAGACCTGTACGGCGTCATTTATACCGACATGGATCCTGCGGATGGATGGAAAGCCAAACTGGTGGGAGAGCTCAAAGCCGCAAAACTGGACTTTGATGCCAACAGGTTTTGGCAGTGAACACGGTCGTTGCTGTTCCCGGGCTCGCTTTACCCGCGTTGATTGCAGTAGCAGGTAAGTCAGCAGAAACCCGGTTTGTTGAGTTTTTCACGGCCAACATTCGCAATCCCAATACGCGGCGGGCC
>NZ_JAFCVM010000016.1:0-10779 GCF_049897045.1 Pseudomonas sp. TWR2-1-1 | reverse complement strand
GGCCGCGATGCTAGCCGCACCAAGTGGACGTTTTCGGTACGCCTCGGCGGGCCGCACTCCCGGCTGATCGCGGTGCGCTCACGGCGCGAAGCGATTCGTACCTGGGCCAGCCTGACGGCGGTGGGTCGCTTTGCCGAAAGGCTTGGTGTGCGAGGCTTTGCGGTGGAACTGTGACGTATAAAACCGTAAAACACAGGCACAAAAAACCGCCTTACGGAGGCGGTTTTTTGTCCCTAAGAAAAGCCCCGTCGAGTGCGGGGCTGAGTAGGCGCCTTGAGCAAGGCGAAGCTCGTTGCTACTAGGGTGTCATGGATTACCGGCCATCTGACGGGCGTAATGACGGTCACTGAGATCCTTCTTAGGATCAGCTTTGGCCCAATGCTCCGACTTCGCACAATCCATGCAAGTCAGTATCTTTGTGTCCGCACTGAGGGTGTACAGGTGAGCTTGGGGACCATCGCCAACCTTCAAACCAGCGTCCGTGACCTCGAACCTTGGAACCTCGTGTCCCAGACGATAATCCATGTTCTCAAAGTTGAACGACCAGCTTTTGATCTGGCTTTTGCGCCAGATGGTCATAATGGTCAACGGGTCTTGTTTCGTGGTGCGTTGGTAGACCCAGTCACCTTCATAAGGTGTCAGCTTCAGGGCTTGTGCATCACGTCGCCCTTGCTCCATGGCTTCCTGCTGCATTTTTTCCAGCCCAGCATTTAGCGCCTCCTCGTTCTTACGGGCTTGCTCTTTTAGCATCTGATCTACGTCATATGGCCCCTTAGGGTCATATTCCCAAACCAGATCGTCCTTCTTCAGGCTCATTACCTTGCAGTTAAGGCAATCAAGGCTTTGCTCATCGACGTTGCGCTTCATGGCCAAGCGCTTAGAACCGTTCACATCAAGAAGAAGTTTTCCATCTTTTACCAAGACCTTCATCTTACCGAACGATTTGATACCGCCCTTTCCATCGTCCGCAAAGAGCTCGGCTTCATCACCATGAATATTGAGAACTATTGCCACCTTCATATCTGAATCTTTAAGCCGGTAAGCCCCTGTGAAGTCTTCGCTCCCACAGGCAGCAAGAACTGCACCGACAACAGCCACTGCCACTAACTTGAAAAAAGTACGCATAACATTCCTTTCGTTTTATCGATGACGCTGTTTCCTAGCGTCCTGTGAGAGCAGATGGGAGCGGTAACCCAAAGTAACCTGCTCAAACCAAAGTATCATTTTGACATCACTGACTTCCGCCTACCATTGAGCTCTGAAACGAATAATTCAGCGCGAAACGGATCAAGCCACAAAAGCAGCGGCATCCAGTACAGGCGCAACACTGCTCCATCATTCGCAACGATCACAGACCGCGTCGAAGATGCCGACCAGACCAGCTCCGGACAGAGGCAACTGACGAGCATTAACTCATCTAGATCAGCGTTCATCATGGTCTGCCCCCCTCCCGATGCTCCAGCCACACCGCCCAGCCCCACAAAGCGATGCCCAGCACCCTCAGCGCAACAATGCTCCACAGCGGCAGCCAGCGATGTGAACCGATCCAGAGCCCCAATCCACCACAGAAAAGTGTCATCCACAGCCACTTCATCTCACACCTCAGATTTCGTTCGAGAGGCAAACGTTAACCGTGGGTCGAGGTGTGTCATCGCGGAACCACAAAATCGTCAGTCCCCTAGGTGGGATCTGAAGGTGCCGCGATGGTCTGCCAAGGGAACGGCAACGCCATTTCGGTGAATCGTGCATGCCGGCTGTAGAAATCTTGGGATTCCCAGTGGGTTTTCCGAGATATCCGAAAATCTCTGAGCGCCTGGCAGTGCCAGCCCAAAGGACGCTGAGTGAAATCTCAGTGGTGGGAGGATGAATGTCAGTGATTCGCCAGTGCCATCCAAAGGCTTTCCCAGGCAGGGCCCAGTGGTCTCAGAAATATCCCTGACGGCACCTTGAAGCCCCCCAATGGTTTCTCAGGGGGTGTTGTAGGATTTTCACGATCATCTTTGCGCAATAAATGTTGCGCCCATAAACGTCGAAACCCCGCTACGTAACGCAATAGAATTGCTCTTACATAGCGGGGTATATGACATATTGCCAAATAGACGCAACAAAAAAAGCGCTACACAGATAAAGCTGGATCATTCTAGTCTGGACACGTAGTCTGTGCCGGCCTTAACCGCACTACCCGGCGCCCCCAACGCGACGTCATCGTCACCGAAGGGCATAGGTGGAAGGGGGCCTTAACAACGTGATTCGTTGTTAAGGCCCCCGCACGTCAGGTACTGATACGTCATCGTATCGATACAACCGACACGGAGCCCAACCGTAAACGGGCATCAGGTCGCGCAAGCCAGACCTTAAAACGGCAAGACCGAGACCTAACTCGTAGATCAGGAGGCGTGATCAGTCCCCGCCTGCACACCAGTGCAAAGGGGGGCGAACAGGCACTAGAGATATCGCGCAAGCGGGAGTGTCGCTGAACCGTCGATGCGGTCAGTTGTTCTTACAGAAGGAAAACCGAAATGGAGCATTTAAATGTCGAAGCGGTTGCCGCACGACTCAAAGCGCAGTCCAAGGAACGGCGAAAACCGCGGACTTACGCCCAGCAGCGCTCAGTGCTGGATGAACACAAATATGACTTATTGAACCTGGATCACGCCGGCTGCAACGGTACTCAGTTACAGACCTGGCTTACTGAAAAGGGAATCACTGTCGCGCGTTCAACGGTAAATCGCTGGCTGCACCGAAACCGGCAGGATGGCTAAGTTCGCTAAACCGGCAACACAGGCTGCCTCAGTGATGAAGCAGCTGCAGGGTGACCGCATCAAATCGGTCAGCACCGTCCGCAACTACGAATCCCGTCTGAAACAAATCACTGTCTATCTCCAAGAACAGCGCCTAGGCAGTCTGCGGGACATGACGCCTGCCAGCGCCTTGGACTACCTGCGCGAGCGCGCAGCGGTTGTAGGTCAGAAAACGTTGGATATGGAGCGGCAAGCCCTTCAGTCGATGATGCAACACGTCACTCATCGACTGGAGACAGGTAAAACCCTGGGAGTCATCAGAAGCACTGCTCCGAAATCCAAAACTGGGAAACCAGGACAGCCAACACTCGGAAGGCGCCTCGCAGAGGAATCAAGGCTGTACACCCGTGCTCAGGTTGCGCTGATCGTAGCCAGACAGTCGGCCCACAATGCTCTAGCCACCGAGATTGCTCATGCCGCTGGCCTACGTGCCCATGAGCTGCTAACCCTGCGTCGCATCCATCACCAAGCACCGGATGAGCGCCCAGCACATGTTCTGAAGTTTGTTGGTATCCGTGACGAAACCATCGGTTATACCGTTTACGGCAAGGGAGGCCTGACCCGTGAGGTTCGTATTCCCATACCGTTGGCCAAACGCCTGGAAGCAACACGCCTTGCAGAACCCATCCGAACCACGGATCGAGGCGTTCACTATCAGCAGCACTACAGACTGGGTGGTGGTCAGCCCTGGAGTAAGTCCTTTGGTGCTGCCTCCAAAGCAGCTCTTGGCTGGTCAAAAGGGGCCCATGGGCTCAGGCACTGCTACGCCCAGGAGCGACTGGGCACAGTGCAACGCTACTTATCACGCGAAGAAGCCAAGCGCGTCGTGTCCCAAGAGCTTGGGCATTTCAGGCCAGAGATAATAGAAACCTACCTACGTTGACCGGGCAAGCTCGAGTTCGCCCCCGACACTGATAACTTGCGCGCGTAGCGTGCATGCCGCAGGCAGCGCCGCGAAGGAGCGAAAGGCCGATGCACGTATTTGCAGGAATGTGCGGTTTTCTCGGCCTATAGCGACTGGAGGGACGCTATTTGAGAGTGTTTATTCTTGTTTTGGTGTCGGTGTTTTTTAAACCTGTTTTTTCTTGTTTTTAATCTTGTTTTTAGCACCGCTGTAGCCCTTGTGGGACGTGGGCTTTGGCGTTTAAGTAGCTAAGGATTCCGGGTTGAAAGGCTAAGGATTCCGGGGAAAGAGCTAAGGATTCCGGGTTGAAAGGCTAAGGATTCCGGCTGTTATCCACAGACTAGGGGAAATTGAGCCGCATCTGATCGTCATCCCTGAATTTGAAGATCAGTCGACTGATAGCCCTTCCCTTTTTTTCTGTCGTCAGCTCAATCAGAAGGCCGCTTTTCTTCCTAAGTTCCGCAATGGCAGGATCTAGTACCTTGAGTTTGAGATTGCTGTAACGCTCGTAGGACGGTCCTAGCTCTAGTAACTCCCGGAAACCCTCAACGCTGATAGTGTAGAACCCCGTGCTTTTGAACTGCTGTAGTAGTTCAAACAGCCTGATTGAGTGGGTAGAGGATAGGTCCGCGATTCGCTTTAGTTCATATGTCGTGAAACTCTTGTTCAGGTGGACCAGATAGGGCTGCACGTGGACTGTAAAATAAAGTTTTGTCTCCCCTCCCCCATCCATGTAGTCCACCCGGTCAACCCAGCGGAAGCGGCTTTTGTAGCGACCATCGTATGTTTTTATATCACGCTCATAAAGCGACGATGTCGCCTCCTTCAAGGCCTCATAGGCGTGCTTAAGCGGGATGCCATACTGCTCTGAAAAATCAGGGGCCGTGATCGAAATAGGTCGAGGCATTGGTTTACGAGGGTCAATCTGAGAAATAGCGGCCAACAATAAACGCTGCTCATTCAGGGTCAGCTTGTAAGCAGCTTTCACCAAGTCATTCGACTTGGTGACGTTTTTCTTAGATGGCCCAGACTCCGCCAGATCACACTTCATAAGACTAAATCCTTCAAGAGGCTTAGCCTCATCATAACTAGCTAAAACATAAATATCTATTAGCTGATTAACCCGGAATCTTTAGTCATTTCCCACCGGGGGACCACTCAGGTTCACACAAAAAGCACTGACAAAATCAAAAACTCATTTACTTTTTTTATCAATTACTCAGGAAGTGCTGCGACATACTCAGTCAGTAGCTCCTTGATCGTTTTACCTTGCTTGGCCGCATAGATTTTCAGCTTGGTGTGCTGATCGGCTGGAAGCTGAAAGTTAACCCGCTTTATTTCTACATCATCGGACAGACTGGCTAGGGTAGCGGCCTTGTTCCTGGCACTCGGGCGACCAGCTGTGAGTGCGCCTGAATTTTTACTCATTAACTTTTTACCTCAAATACTTAAAGAAGTTTTTGCTTAATTTCATTTGCTAGGGCGCGAATCTCATCAGCGGCATCGCTGTCCGGTTCTGCTTCTAGAACCGTCGTGCCGAGTGCTGCTGTACCTGGGTAACTGACGCGCTGGGTAATACGAGAGTCCAAGACAGGTAAGCCGTAGCCAATCAGAGCTTCGGTGATTTCCCCACCAATACGAGTGCCCTTAATAGCCCGCGACACCACAAACGCAGCCTGTAGGCGGCCATCTGTGAGTTCGATACGTTGCTTGACCAGCTCAACAAGGTCGGCGGTCGCCCAAATATCGTAGGGGCTGGGCTGCACCGGGATCAGTATGAAATCAGCGGCCTTAATAGCCGATACAGCTAAATCTGCCGCCTGGGGTGCGCCGTCGATCACAACAAAATCCTTGCGGGCGACGTTCTTCAAGTCACGATCAATGGTCGGTCGGTCTATGCCGACGACGGTTAGTGGTTGGTCTTCACGCACGGCGGCCCAATCGCGGGCACTACCCTGAGGGTCTGAATCCACGAGCAGAACATCGGCACCATCCAGTTGTAGGGCACGTGCCAGATGAGTGGCTATGGTCGTTTTCCCCGACCCGCCTTTCTGGTTCAACACAGCTATAACCTTCATTGGGCACCTAAACGTAAAAGCGTTAATGATCAAATACTCATTGCATCATAGCAAAAAGATCAAATGAGTAAAAGGTAGCGTCACGACTTACAAGCATTTGGCGAAGGCTTTTTACTCAGGGAACCGAGTCCTAGTTCCCAAAAGAAAGGGATCTGTTTATCCCTGGATTTCCCCCTACCATAGTGAAGGCCGCTGCCGGCACGGCGGCCAGCTGGAATTAGGCGACGGTCGCCGGCAATCAGCTAGTTCATTGGATACCCGGCCCTGCAGGTCGACCCGCAGTGTTTTCAGATTCGACCCATTCCCAGTATTGGCGCATGGTTCGCTCATGTTCAGATTCCGGTACCAGGTGTTGCCAGCGAAGTTTTTCTTCTTCCTGGTCAGCCGTTCGGATATCGCGCTTGATTTCTACGCCGGCAGCGGCAAACCGTTTGCGCGCCTTATTCCAGAATCCCACGGCGGTACCTACTTCGTGCAGAGGTACCAAGGACACCTGGTGAGTGCACCACAGTCGCCAGAGTGTCAGCGTCGCCAGACCACGACGCCGGGAATCACCCACAATTGTCAGGTCGTAGATGTAGACCCGATCGTTGAGCGGATTAATCCCGTAGCGGATCTTCCCCACATGTTGGCCATCGACCTCGATGCCGGCGTCATACTCGGTCCCGGGAAAAGCGAAACAGCCTCGACAGGATTCCTCCCGCTCCGTCACCAGACGGACACCCGTTGCACGCTCAATCAGGATTTTGGATTGGCGCTTATGAAAAAAGTCCCGTATCAGCTCAAAAACGTCCATCTGCCCTTCCCGGTCTAAAGGTGGTGATAACGGTTTTTATCACATATAAAAATGCCCCCCACGAAGCTCAACAATGATCTAGTGCGCGAAATCCTGCTGGTGACACGGTTGTTGTTAAGCATCCAGCTATGTCACCTTCCAATGGCTCGGATGCCACAGCTATCGCTAAAATCGACATGCACCACTTTCTCTATCGTCCACAATTGACGATGAATGGGTTGCATTACATGGATATTCCGCTTGTTGCGAAATAAGTTAGCACGCAATAGCGGTCGGCGTGGAAGCCGAATCCTGTAGAATCGTGGCCCGCAAAAAGGGGGATGTATGGCACAAGAGGCACAGGTAAAAGTTGCACCGCTGGAGGCAACACGTGCGGTAGAAGCTCCGAGCCAAGCCCTGGCTTCTGCGCGAGTTATGGCTCGTGCTCTGGCTAATACCTTTCCGATTGACCGTCAGCTAACGCTGGCTCGTGCATTCGGCGTTCGGCTAATTGAAGCCTGGTGGAATGGCCTGAATGATCACGATAGTGTGCAGCAACGGTTGCGTGAGCCAATACAACCTTTCGCTACTGAGGAACTGCCAGAGGCAGCCGCCTCGCTTGCCGACACTATCGGTCGCACTGCCGCGAAGTTTGACGCAGAAACTGCGGCTTATCAGATTGGTTTGACCTATACAGGGATGTTGCCGACCGAGCATCGTGGTGAGTTCGGCATTTATTATACGCCCCCGTCTTTGACCGCTAGGCTTATCGACCAGGCTACGGCCGCAAACGTTGATTGGGCGAAGTGCCGCGTTTTAGATCCTGCGTGTGGTGGGGGTGCGTTTTTGGCACCTATAGCCCAGCGCATTCTCGACGAGCTGACAGATTGTAGCCCCAAGTTGCTGATGCAGAGCATCGGCAATCGCTTGCGCGGATATGAGATAGACCCCTTTGGGGCCTGGCTTAGCCAGGTGACACTAGATGCCGTACTGCTGCCTATCAGCCGCAAGGCCGGGCGTAGGTTGCCGGTGATGGTCTCCGTTTGTGATTCACTACGACGTAGTCCGCCAAAGGATCGTTTTGACCTGGTGATTGGTAATCCCCCTTACGGACGGGCAAAGCTCGATGCTGAAACCCGAGAGCGCTATAAGCGTTCTCTTTATGGTCACGCGAATCTATACGGTCTATTCACTGACCTCGCATTACGCCACACGAAGCCAGGAGGTGTGATTGCCTATGTCACGCCAACTTCTTTCCTAGCGGGTGTTTATTTTAAGAATTTGCGTGCTTTGCTAGGGCGCTGCTCACCGCCATTATCGATAGACTTCGTCGCAGCCCGTAAGGGCGTTTTTGATGATGTTCTGCAGGAAACAGCTCTTGCGACTTACCGGCGTGGCGCCATCCCCGCACATGTTGTTGTGTCGGAGATCGCGCCGACCATCAATGGTCTAAATGTGCAAGAGACGGGGATTGTCAGTCTCCCTAGTGATCCTTCCTTACCGTGGCTTTTACCCCGAACAATGGAACAGACAGCATTGGTCGAGCGGCTGACACGAATGCCTCACCGTCTGGCAGATTGGGGGTATGGTGTTAGCACTGGCCCTCTGGTTTGGAACCGTTTCAAGGATCAACTGGCTGAGCGTCCAAGTAGCAAACGTCTGCCCTTGATCTGGGCCGAGGCGATCACCTCTGATGGACAGTTTGTATTCCGGGCGGAGAAAAGGAATCACGCCCCATACTTTGAGTTGAGAGAAGGTGACGGGTGGTTGATTACTACCAAGCCTTGCGTCCTGTTACAGCGCACCACCGCAAAAGAGCAGAGCCGTCGCCTCATTGCAGCAGCTTTGCCAGCAGAGTTCATCGCGAAGCATGGAGGCGTAGTGATCGAGAACCATATCAATATGATTCGTCCGATAACCGAGGCTCCCCAGGTGAGCGCCGAGGTGCTTGGTGAGTTCGTTAATAGTGCGGCTGCCGACAGAGCGTTTCGCTGTGTGAGCGGTTCCGTAGCTGTTTCTGCTTACGAGCTGGAGTCGCTGCCCCTACCTGCGCCAGAGGATCTGCGCGAGTTAGCCCGTTTGGTTGAAGCAGGTGCTGATAAAGCGACCATCGAGGCCGCCTGCTCCAGACTATTTGAAGGGGGTATGTAGTGCTTCCTCCTTATGTAACAAGGGATCTTGTTGCGGAGCGGCTACCGCTGATCTTTCCTGAAGGAACACCCAATCGAAATTATTGCATCCGTGAGCTTGCCGCGAGCACGGTTTTCACCATGCTGTATATAGGCGCGGTCGAGAACAACGACGTATATCTTGGGCCTGTTCATGTCTACCGCATGGCCGATCTACAGGCTGCTGACAGCAGCGATGAATCGAGGCTGAGCTATAGGTCAAACCTGCGCAAGAAAAAATTTGTCGTTCCTGGGGTGCGTTGGTATGCAGACAACACCCGAGAACCTATTCGCGATGAAACCCTGCGCGAGGGACTTATTGTTGTCGGTGCTGTGTATGAAAAACCTGGAGTGTCCACTACTGCCGGTATCCCGCGCTATGCGCTAAAGGCTGAACTTGCTGCCCTCTTTAATCCAGCCCTTCAAGATGCCGAGCTTGAGGCCTCCATCGGAGAGTGGCAAAAAGCCCACTTGAACCAGAGCGCTTTGGCTCGCGTGTCCCTGATGCGCATGGGCGCTACTGGTAAGGATGGTGTGTTAGTTAGTTTTCCGAACGGGGAAACGCGAACTCTTACGCATGGTCCTAGCTCTATTATCTCGAAGGCGGTTGTCGAAGTATTCGCCAAATTATTCTTGGAGCAGCCTGGGGTAATTTGGCTAAGCGAATCGAGCCACAAAGTGGCAGTCCAGGATTTCAAGCTTGCGTCGATCATCGGTCTGGATATTGAGGCTCATAAAAACCTACCCGATTTGATCCTTGTTGATCTTGGCCCAACTGATCCCCTGATCGTTTTTGTTGAGGTAGTGGCTACCGATGGTGCTATCACACCGCGCCGCCAAGAGGCACTGTATGCCATTACCGACAAAGGCAAGTTCAAGCGTTCTCAGGTAGCATTTGTTACTGCCTATGCTGACCGCGAAACGGCTGGTTTCAAAAAAACCATCACAGGCTTGGCTTGGGGGACGTTCGCTTGGTTCATGAGCGAGCCGGAAAAGATCGTTGTACTAAGGGATGGTGTCAGCAGGCTTGTTAGCCTAAACGAGCTTGTAGCACAGCCAGCATAGATGTTGGTCATCGGGTTCTGGAGGTTTTTTAACACTAAAGGAACCCCCGGCCGTACCGTGTCGGTGCTGCCTACACAACCCAAGGAGTCACGATGTCGAATACAAATATCGGCGAGATCTATGAATCATTCAGCGAGGATGATGCCAATCGGTACTTGGCCGACGGCTGGGTGATAGTGGCTGTGGTCAGCGGAACCCGCGAGCTGGCAGGCAAAGAGGAAGTAGGGCCGGTCTATGTGCTTGGCAAGCCTAAGGAAAAGACCGGTACCGGGTTGTACGGTCAGAAGGTGTAAGCGGGCAGGATTACGAATAACGCCGCTTATGTTCAAAAGGCCCCCACACTTGAGAGAGTCGTGGGGGCCTTTTTTTCTGGGCACGGAAACCAACCCCCCCCTACACTGGTACACCAGCCCCCCCCTGCTAGGGGCGAATAGAGAAAACGGAAATTTTCGTACGCTAAGCGTTCTGTGTCAGGTTGAGGTCGTAGAGGTGGACGCTGCAGCGTCAGAAAATGCAGAAATAGACCCTAATCTGACGTGGGGCGAGTAATCATCCTGACGCCTGAGTGAGGTGTACTCCATTCGGACACCGACTGCACAACGCAAGGGTTTGGGACTGTCAGCAGGGCTTATCGTACGAAAATTTCCGTTTTCTCTATGCACCCCTGCTATGGTTTTACGCACTGTGGGCCACTGACTCGGATAAGGACACCCCTGCCATGCCGTTACTCGTCACGCCCTATTATGAGCGCCGTCTGCGCGATCTACGCACGCTGTCCCCGGACACCGCCGCACTGGCCGAGCGCATCGCCCTGGCCCTGCAGCCGCAAGTGCTGGCCACCTCGATTGAGACGTTGGAGGCGCAATTATTGGATCACCTGCAGGAAGTGGCTGAGCAACAGACGCGTTGTGTGACTCGACTCTGGGACTGGTTAAACGCCGTGGTCAGCGCCGGAGCGCTGACGCCACCACAGGCGGCAGCGTTTGCC
>NZ_JAFCVM010000015.1:0-37431 GCF_049897045.1 Pseudomonas sp. TWR2-1-1 | reverse complement strand
TGAAAAGTCATCACCATCTGCGAGGGGGTATCCGGCTGCAGGGTCAGATGGGTTTGCTGACCCTCGTAGGCCAACGCCACCACGGTTCGACCCTGGGCATCGCTGACCTTTTGCAAGTAGGCGGCGTTGCCGATGGAACGCCAGTCAAAACTAAGGGCACTGCCGTCCGCCCCCATCAGGGTGCTGACCACCCACAGGCTCGGATGCCCGGCCAATGGAATCAGACGTTCGCAGGTGCCGTCGTTATGCCGCACCCACATCTCCTGGCGCTGCACCGTGACCGTCACCACCGGCAAGCGAACGTCGGGAAAGCGCATGTTCTGGCCAACAATCTCCCCACGAAAACGCTCGCCGGAATTGAGCTGCAACTGCTGACTGGCCCCGTCCCACGACGTGGTGCCGAGCATCCAGCCGAGACCAAAACCCTGGTCTTCATTCATCAAGGGGCTGTAGCCCAGGCGCAATTGGCTGATCGGCCCGCGCAGATCGTTGGCGGCCCCGGTAGGCAAGGTCACCGAGGCCGAAAACATGCCGGTGCGCGGATCAACCCCGGCACTGATGCTGCTCATAAAGTTGTAGGCACCGGAATAAACGTCGCCGCTGCTGAACAGGCTGGCTGCAGATCGGGTGTCGGGGGTGGAGTCAGAAAGGTCAGTCATGTTTACTACTCCTTGGCTCGCTGCAAAGGGGTAGCAAAATAGAGTCGCTGGCTTTGGGCTAACAACGAGCCAGGTCTGTAAGTAGCGCGGCTACAAAAACACCCGAGGTGGTTGAGGTTTTGTAGCCGCTACCTGGCGCCAACAATGAGCCCGACTGTCGCTACAGGATCAAGGAGCGCAATTCATTCTTCGCCACCTTGTTCGATGCATTGACCGGCAATGCCTCGTAGAACCGCACCATGCGCGGCACTTTGTAGTTGGCCATGTGCTCCCGGGCCCACAGGATCAGCCCCGCTTCGTCCAGTCGCTGTTCATGGCGCAGCACCACGCAGGCACAGCCCACTTCGCCCATGCGCTCATCCGGTACGCCAATCACCGCCACCTGGGCGATGGCCGGGTGTTCGATCAGGCCCGCTTCAATCTCCGCCGGGTAGCAGTTGAAGCCACCGACGATAAACATGTCTTTCAGGCGGTCAGTGATGCGCAAGTTGCCCGCGGCATCCAGCTGGCCAATGTCGCCCGTGTGCAGCCAGCCCTCAGTGTCGATGGTTTCGGCAGTGGCTTGCGGGTCTTCAAAGTAACCCTGCATCACGTGAAAGCCGCGCAGGCAGATTTCGCCCGTATCACCCGCCGCCAGGGCCCGGTTTTGCGGGTCACGGATGCTCACTTCAGTACCGGCAATCGCCCGCCCGCTGGTGCTGGCAATGGTCTGCGCCGGATCGGCCGGGTTGCAAATGGTCGCCAGGCCGCCGCACTCGGTCAGGCCATAGGCCGTGGTCACCACCGAAAAGCCCAGTTCGCGGCGCATCCGTTCGATCAGGCTCGGGGCGATGGTCGCGGCCCCCGTAACGGCAATGCGCAAGCTCGACAGGTCGGTTTCAGCCAGTTTGGGGTGCGCCAGCATCGACAGATACAGGGTCGGTGGCCCCGGCAGTACGTTGATGTTCTCGGCTGCAATGCGCTGGAAGACCGCTTCGGCATCGAATACCGAGTGCGGCAAAATGGTTGCCCCGGCCAGCAGGCACGTCAGCCAGCCCGCCTTGTAGCCAAAGGCATGGAAAAACGGGTTGATCACTAAGTAGCGGTCACCGGCACGTAACCCAATCACCTTCACGTATTCGCTGAACGCCCGGATGTTTTGCCCGTGGGCGCTCATCACCCCTTTGGGTTTACCGGTGGTGCCCGAGGTGAATAGCAGATCGCTCAAGTCATCGGCACGGACCCCGGCTGCCCGCTGCCGGGCGTCGGCTTCACTGACGCTTGCCCCGCCGGCCAGAAACTCATCCCACGCTGGGGCGTCACCCAGCAGCACCAGCCCCTCGAGGGTATCCGGACGATGGGGGGCGAGTAAGGCCAGGTAGTCAGTGCCCAAGAACTTCGGCTGGACAAATAACAGCCGGCTGGCACTGCGCTGCAAAATATCAGCCGCTTCGTTGCCTTTCATGCGGGTGTTGACCGGCACCATCACCGCCCCTGCGCAATGAATGCCCAGTGCCGCAATGATCCAGTCCCGGCCATTGGGGGCCCAGATCGCCACCCGGTCACCCTTGCCGATACCCCGGGCCATCAGGCTGCGAGTCACGGCCAGCGCCAGGTGCGGCAAGTCGCGGTAGTCGGTGCACTCACCGTTTTCTTCGATAGCGGTACGCCCGGCATGATGCTGCGCGGCATCAAGCAGTAGCTGGGGAATAGTCATGGGGCTAAAAGTCATCGATCACTCGTCCGGCTGATTATTCGGGGAAGCACACCCGCAGGTGTTCGCTGTTGGGCACGGACTGGCATGCCAGTACCCAGCCGTCATTGAGTTCCTGCTGGTCGAGGGCATCGTTGCGCAGCATCTGGACACTGCCCCGCTCCACGGTGCACATGCAGGTGGCGCAAGATCCCACCAGGCACGAGCTGGGCGGTTTCAACCCGGCGCGCAGCATGGCATTGAGCACCGTTTCGCCTTCGGCACACGGCACTTCGAACTCCTCGCCATCAAGACGTACCGAGAGCTGGCTGCCGATGACATCGGTATTGACCGGCGCCGGCGCCTCCACGCTGCCCTCTTCAGGCAGGGAGACAAAACGTTCGACGTGGATGCGCCCATGGTCCATGCCCACTTCATGCAAGGCGCTGACCGCCGCGTCCATGAACGGGCCCGGACCGCAGATAAAGGCCTGGGCATGCACAAACGGCCTGGCCATGTGCGCCAGTTGTGCCACCGAAGGAATCCCCTGGACCGAATCGAGCCAGTGAATCACTTGCAGGCGTTGCGGGTAGGCGCTGGCCAGCGCTTTGAGCTCGCCGGCAAAGATCACCGAGGCCTCGTCACGGTTGGCATAAATCAACAGCACCCGGCCGCTGCCTGCGATCAACGCCGAACGCAAAATCGACAACACCGGGGTTACCCCGCTGCCGCCGCCGAACAACACGAAGTCATCGTCAAAATGGCGCGGCACAAAGACCCCGGCCGGGGCCAGTACTTGCAGTTGATCGCCCTCGCGCAACTGCTGACACAACCAGTTCGAAGCCCTGCCGTCGCGTACTTGCTTGATCGTGACCCGCAGTGGCTCATCCACCAGCGGTGTGCTGGACAACGAATAGCAACGTGGTAACCAGCCGCCTTCAAACGGCACTCGCAGGGTCAGGAACTGCCCGCTTTTATAAGCGAACTGCTCACTCAGGGCCTGAGGCACCTCAAATACCAGCGATCTGGAGTCCGGGGTTTCAGTAACGATTTGCGCGACGCGCAAGGAGAAATAGGCAGGTGAATTCATTTCAAATACTCATTACAAACTGGCCGCTGTCGATTCGCAGTTCGATGCCGTTGATGGCGCGCGATTCGTCACTGGCAAGAAACAGCACACTGGCGGCGACATCTTCAGGCAGGCACATGCGCCCCATGGGGTCTGCATCGATGGTCAGGCTCCAGGGGTCCAGGCCTGGCGGCAGAGTAGCCGTGGTCATGGGCGTGAGAATGCCGTCCGGGTGCAGGGAATTGCAGCGGATGCGATATTTACGCCGCCGGCACATCACCGCCACTGTACGCGAGAGCGCAGCGACGGCGCCTTTGGAGGCGCTATAGGCCGCGTAGTCATCACGCCCGGCCACACCGGCGATGGAAGACATGTTGATGATCGAGCCGCCGCCCTGTTTCATCAGGCCAATGGCGGCGCGACAACCCAGAAAAACGCTGTCGGAATTGATCCGCTGCACCCGCTGCCAATCGCTCAGGGAGGTGTTTTCAATATCGCCCTTGAGCAGGATCCCGGCATTGTTGAACAGGATATCCAGCTGGCCATAGTGCTCGCCAATCGTCTGTATTACCCGGGCCCAGTCCGCTTCACTGGCTGCATCCTGTTCAATAAAAAGCCCCTGCGGGCCGATTTCTTCAGCCAGGGCCCGGCCCGAGGCCACATCAATGTCGCTGATCACCACGCGCGCGCCCTCTCGGGCCAACAACAGGGCACTGGCCCTGCCCACGCCACTGGCGCCGCCTGTGATCAGCGCGACCTTGCCTTTAACACGTGCGCTCATGGGGCAATCCTTGTTCTATAGGCGCGCCGGCCGACGCTTGATGGCTCACGAGCGAATCAGCACCAGAGTGGTCTGCATTACGGTCAATACCGGTGCAGGCCCGCCCTGCCCGGCGTCCCGAAAACACGCAGTCGGCCAGGGACAAACCACTGATATACAGGTGTGATGCCACGCCTATGGCGGTGCGCCCGGCACTGTACAGCCCGGCAATCCGGCGGCCGTTGTCGTCCAGCACCGCGCCATTGTTTTCATCGACTGTCAGCCCGCCCAACGTCAACGCCCCCAGCGGAAATACCGGGTTGTCGACACTGATATTGCAGGCATAGAACGGTCCTTTATCCAGCGCCTGGCGACTGCTCTCAGACTTGCCGAAGGCATCCGCGGCTTCGCCACGGGCAGCCGCGTTATAAGCGCGCAACGAGCCGCTCAGCTCCCCGGACTGCATACCGCATACCTGGGCCAGCCGGTCAGGGTTCTCGCCCTTGCGCACCTTCAGCAGCATCAGGGCCAGTGCAGGCAGGCTCTGGAACCACCAATACCCCCCGAACAGGGCCTGACGGATGGCCTGCTTGCGCAAGCGCGCATCCAGCACCAGCCACGCCTGACCGCCCTGCTCTTCACACAATGGCTGGCCCAGGGTGGCGCCATACACTTCTTCGTTACAAAAACGCTGCCCCTGGGCATTGACCACGATCCCCTTGGGCCAGCAAAAAGGCGGGTTGATAAAGCGCCAGGCCGACACGCGGCTCAAGCGCTCGCTTTGCGCCCCGACCGATTGCCCCAGGCGCAAGCCACTGCCATCGCATCCGGTGGCGCCCACCTTGAAATTACGGCGAAATTTGGGTGCATGTTCGCGGATCAGGTCGCGATTGAAGATAAAGCCACCGGTGCTGAGAATGACCCCGCGCCGCGCCCGGACCAGTATCGGTTGCCCATGATCTCGCTCCAGCTGGCTGATTTTTTGTCGCAGGCGATCGCAATACCCAGGAGCGAAGTTTTGCCAGCGCTCGGCGCGGGCCGCCAGACGCGCATGCTCACGGGCTTCACGGGAACCCGGCGGCAAACGCCAAAGCTGGGCACCGACCACGCGCCCGGTGTCATCGACCACCAAGCGCCGCGCCGCCGTTTGCAGCAAGGGCTGCACTCCGGCGCGCAGGCAGGCGTCTTTCAAATGGCCATACAGCACCGCACCGCACTGCCCCTTGCCCACCGTGCGATGACCGCGTGGCGCCGGCGGTTGCTCGCCACCATGGGACGGCACCAGTTCGTTGCCGGAGTAATACAGAAAATAGCCATCGGCGGGATACGAGGTTTTGCCCCCCGCAGGCATGCTGTGGGCATAGCGTGCGCCGTGGCCTTCGAGCCAGCGCAGGTTGTCGGCACTGTCATCGCAGAATTTACGCAAGGTGTCGTCGCTGATCACGCCACGGGTTTCGTGCTTGAGGTAGTCAAACATCGCTTGCGGGGTGTCACTGAAGCCGGCGTCCTGCTGCTGTCGGGTACCGCCGCCCGCATACACCACGCCGCCACTCTTGGCGCTGGCGCCGCCGCCGGTAAAACGGTCGGCGACAATCACCTCGACCCCCTGGCTACGGGCCTCCAGTGCGGCGCAGGCGCCGGCAGCCCCCCAACCGATCACCAGTACGTCGCAGCTCTGGTCCCAGTCCCGGTCCGCCAGACGGTCCAGGTGCAGCGGGGGCAGGATTTCAGTGTTGCTGGCGGTCCGGGGCCGCTTCATGACACCGCCTCTGGCGCAGTACTGGCTGCCACCGGCACGCTGCTGGCGATATGGTTGGCGGCGATATAGCCAAAGGTCATGGCCGGGCCCAGGGTGCCCCCGGCCCCGGGATAGCTGGTACCCATGACGGAGGCGGAGCAGTTGCCAATGGCATACAGGCCACTGATCGGCCGCCCGTCTTCACGCACCACTTGCGCGTGCCTGTTGGTCAGCAGCCCGCCCTTGGTGCCGATGTCTCCGGCGTCCAGGCGCATGGCGTAGTACGGCCCTTTGCGCATCGGCGCCAGACACGGGTTGGGTGTGATATTGGAGTCGCCGTAATAGCGGTCGAACACATTGCCACCGCGCCCGAAATCGAGATCGACACCGGTTTTCGCGTATTGATTGACCTTGCTTACGGTGTTGTTTAGCCCGGCGCCATCCACGCCGATTTGCATGGCCAACTGATCAAGGCTGTCAGCCTTCCAGTACACAGTGTTGAGCCATTCCTTGCGCAAACGGCTATCGGGCATCACCTGGGCCGGCATCAAAGGGCCCATGGCGTAATGAAAGCGGAAATGGCCATCAAAGATCACCCATGACGGCACCGTGCGACCGCCGGTTTTACGGTTGTCCTTGTACATGGCGTCAACGAATTCGAGATACGGCGCTGCCTCGTTAACGTAACGATGGCCCAGGCTGTTGACCACAATGGCCCCCGGAAACGCACGCTCGGCAAACACCCCGCGCGGTTTTTCTTCGCCGGGCACGGCAATGGTCGGCGCCCACCACGCCCAGTCCAGCAACGCCGTAGCCGCGCCGATATTGAGCCCCGCTTCCAGTGCGGCCCCGGTGTTGTTGCCCGGTGGCGTCGCACTCCAGCTGGCTTTGGTAGGTTGCGGCAGGAATTTTTCGCGCAGGGTCTGGTTCTGCTCGAAACCGCCCGAGCCAAAGATCACCCCGCGCCGGGCCTTGAGTTCAAGAATTCTGCCGCCCGTTGCAACCTTGATCCCGCAAACGCGATCACCGTCCAGCAGTACGTCCTGGAAGTCGGTGTTGAGCCACAGCGGCACATTGCGATCCATCAGCGAACGGCGCAGGGACGCCACCAGCGAACTGCCCAGGGCCGCCCGACGGTCATATTTGCTCTTGCGTCGCCATTTGAAGTCCAGCTTGTAGCGGGCCATCAATCTGAAAATCAGCCATTGCCAGCCGAAGCTGCGGGCCATGGCCTTGTGCGCGTCACGGGCAGTCCACGCAATACGCCCCATCAGCAGGGTCGAGGGTGAAGGTTTGCGCAGGTTGGGCAGTTCTTCCTCAAGCAAGCTGGTGTCGAACAGCTCGGGGTCCAGGGTCCGCCCGCCCGGCAGGGCGCCGGGCAATTGCGGGTAATAATCCGGGTATTTGTCGGCCACGGCATAGCGCACCCGACTGTTGGAGGTGAGTTTTTTGATCATGGGTGCTGCGTTGTCCAGATACGCCTGCAGGCGCACCGGATCACCGTGTTCACCGGTGGCGGCCTTCAGGTACTGCATTGACAGCTCAGCGCTGTCCCGCCCGCCGATCGCGGCGAAGTAATGGTTGTTCGGGATCCAGATACCACCACCGGAAATCGCCGAAGTGCCGCCGTACTTGTCGCTTTTCTCGACAATCAGCACTGAAAGGCCCTGGTCGGCGGCAAACAGGGCCGAGGTCATCGCCCCCGCACCGGAGCCGACCACGATTACGTCATAGCTGGACTGAGACTGAACTTGAGCCGTCATTATTGTTATGCCATCCGCTGAGGTCAGAAACTCATTACTCGATCAAACAAAAGGGTCCGAGTTGGGTAAACCCAATTGCACTACGCCATAGCTGCGTCGATAGGCCGCTTCGTTGTTGGCGATATGCCCGCGTGCCTGGTGCAGGTCGCGGAAATAACGGGCCACCGGGTTGGTGCTGTACAAACCCGAAGCCGCCATGCAGCGCAGCAGGTCGCTGACCCGGTCGGCGCAGACATTGGTGACATGGGAAGACTGGTAGCGATACAGCAAACGGGTTTCAACATCCGGATACTCGCCGGCAGTGGCCAGCGCCATGAGGTTTGCGTAATTGCGCATCAACACCAGCTTGAGCGAATCGACGGTGATGGTGGCCTCGGCGACTGCAGCTTGTGCTGCCGGGTCTTCGGCGGTTTTGGCGCCATGTTTGCCAATGTGCGCGGCGGCGTTGCTGCGGAACTCGTTGATTGCCCCTTGCAGCGCACCAATGGCCGACGTCGATACGGCGCGGGCGAACACCTGGGCGAATGGAATCGAGTACATCGGGTTGGTGTTGACCAGCCGTCCCGGTGTGGCTTCGATGCTGTAATTATTGGTGCGTTGTACCCGATGTGCCGGGACAAAAACGTCCTCGACGATGATGTCGTGGCTGCCGCTGCCGCGCAGACCCAGCACGTCCCAGTTCTGCTCGATGCGATAGTCACTGGCCGGGATCAGGAAGGTGCCGTGTTCGGTCGGGCCGGTTTCGTCTTGCGGCACGATACCGCCGAGCAGGCACCATTGCGCATGCTGGCTGCCGCTGGAAAACCCCCAGCGCCCGCTGACCTGATAGCCGCCCTTGACCGGGGTGACTTTGGCCACTGGCATATAGGTAGAAGCCACCAGCGTGGAGCTGTCTTCGCCCCAGACGTCATGTTGTGCTTCTACCGGATAGCGTGCCAGTTGCCACGGGTGAACGCCGACCACACCAAACACCCAGGCAGTGGACATACAGCCCTCGGCCAGCAGCATCTGGATTTCAAAAAAGGTTCGCAGATCGACTTCATGGCCGCCCCACATCTTCGGCTGCAAGGCGCGAAACAAACCTGCCTCCTGCATGTCGCGAACGGTTTCATCGGGCAGTTTGCAATCCTTGTCCGCCTGGGCTGAACGGCTTTTAAGCGCAGGTATCAGATTGCGCGCGCGTTCCAGCAGCTCAAGCTCTATCGGACTTTTCTCTCGTATCTGATCCATCCGTCTGTTCTCCGTCAGTCTCTCGCTGCGCGAATGCGCGGGCGCTGTATGACGAATAATCCGGCCTGGCGCGCTGCTGATCATCGTCAAAGCGGACTAGGCAAAAGCCTGCACCAACGAAACCCGTAGTCGCTGACGAGCAGCGCGAGGTTGCGATCGATTGCGCAGCGAACGTGAACCCTGTGGACCGGGTGTGTCTGGATTTACGACGACTTCGTCGCCGGACGCAGCCTTCGATGCTCACCGTCCCCCCGTAGCAGTTGCCGAAGGCGACGTCCGATTGCGTAGCGATCGTGAATCCTGTGGACCGGGTGTATCCAGATTTGCGACGACTGCGTCGCCGGACGCAGCCTTCGGCAGCTGCTACGCAATCGATGCCCACCGTCCCCCGTAGCAGTTGCCGAAGGCGACGTCCGATTGCGTAGCGATCGTGAATCCTGTGAACCGGGTGTGTCCGGATTTGCGACGATTGCGTCGCCGGACGCAGCCTTCGATGCCCACCGCCCCCCCCTGTAGCAGTTGCCGAAGGCGACGTCCGATTGCGCAGCGATCGTGAATCCTGTGGACCGGGTGTGTCTGGATTTACGACGACTAGGTCGCCGGACGCAGCCTTCGATGCCCACCGCCCCCCCTGTAGCAGTTGCCGAAGGCGACGTCCGATTGCGCAGCGATCGTGAATCCTGTGGACCGGGTGTGTCTGGATTTACGACGACTACGTCGCCGGACGCAGCCTTCGGCAGCTGCTACGCATACGATGCTCACCGTCCCCCGTAGCAGTTGCCGAAGGCGACGTCCGATTGCGCAGCGATCGTGAATCCTGTGGGCCGGGTGTGTCCGGATTTACGACGACTGCGTCGCCGGACGCAGCCTTCGGCAGCGGCTACGCATTCGATGTTCACCGACGCCCCGTAGCAGTTGCCGAAGGCGACGTCCGATTGCGTAGCGATCGTGAATCCTGTGGACCGGGGGGTGTCCGGATTTACGACGACTGCGTCGCCGGACGCAGCCTTCGGCAGCTGCTACGCATTCGATACTCATCATCAAACGGTCGGCAATTTCGCCCACGGCCGGTCTTGCTCGATTTGCGCACTCAGGCGCAGCAGTACGTCTTCTCCGCCCAATGGTCCGGTAAACATCATGCCAATCGGTAAGCCGTTTTCGCTCATCCCCACCGGCAATGAGATCGCCGGTTGCCCGCTGACGTTGGCCAGTACGGTAAAGGCCGCGCTGCCCATGGCGTTGTGGGCGTAGCTGTCCCATGGCTGGTTCAGGCTCAGTAACCCCAGCTCCGGTGTGACGTTGGCAGTGACCGGCGACAGGATGACGTCAAAGGTGTCGAACTGCTGTTCCATGTAACCGCCAATGCTTTCAAACGACTGGCGCGCGCGGTACAGGCCTTCACCCGTGACTTTCTTGCCATTGTCCAGAACCACCTGGGTGATGCGCTCGAAGTCATCGGCAGTGGCAGGTCGGCCCAGCGCCTGTTCACGGTCGTGGACCAGGGTCAGCAAGGCATCGCCAATCACTGAACCATGGGCGCCGAACAACTGCCGAGGGTCGATGTTCAAACGCAGTTCTTCAACGTTGTGCCCCATCGCGCTCAGACGTCTGGCCGTGTCGTCCAGCACTTTTGCAACGGCCGGGTCCAGCGGCGAACCGGTCAGCGAGTCTCGCACCAGGCCAATACGCAGGCGCCCCGCAGCGGTGCCCAGCTCTTCGATATAAGGGCGTACCAGCGGTTTTGCCCAGTACGGACTGCCTTGTTCATGACCCTGGCCGACATCCAGAAACAACGCCATGTCGCGAATGTTGCGCGACACCACGTTGCCGACACTGGCACCGAACCAGCCTTCATATTTGCCCGGGCCGCTGGGGGTGCGATAACGGGTGGGTTTGAGGCCGACTACGCCGCAATAGGAGGCCGGGATACGGATCGAGCCGCCGCCGTCGGTGGCATGGGCCACCGGCACAATGCCTGCGGCGACCGCTGAGGCCGCGCCACCGGAAGAACCGCCGGCGCTTCTGGCCAGGTTCCACGGGTTGCGGGTTTGCCCCCAGAGCAAGGATTCGGTGGTGGTGGTCAGGCCGAACTCAGGGCACGCGGTTTTGCCGAACGGCACGGCGCCAGCCGCTTGGTAGCGGGCTATCAGAGTGCTGGTTTGTGGCGCCGGCGGTGCATCCTTGAATAAGCGGCAACCATTGGTGGTGCGGGTGCCTTCAAGGTAGGTGTTGAGGTCCTTGAGCAGGATGGGCACACCGGCCAGCGCACCCGTGGTGGATGCCCCTGCTGCGCGTCGCGTCTTGAGCAGCGCCTGGGCGTATTCGTCGTGACGCATGTTGACCGCATTGACCTTGGGGTTGACCGCATCACAACGGGCCATGGCCGCAGCCAGCAGATGCTCGGGGGTCAGCTCGCCCTTTTGCACGGCTCGGGCCATGTCGGTAGCGTCCAGCGACAGGTATTCGCTGGGCGATACGGCACTTGAGCCCGCGGCGCTGGCATAGCGCCCGAGCAACCCGGCGCCGGCGGCCAGGGCTGCCGCCTTGAGTACGTGGCGGCGCTGCCAGCCTTCAGGGGTCTGGCTGTCTTCGGGTGTAGCGGCAGGAATTGGCAAAATTTATCTCCGGATCACTTCTTGTTTTATGGGCAGACGTGAGCTTTTCTCGCGACAGCATCACCGGGGCCGGCGGCATCGCGAGCAAGCTCGCGCCTGCGGGGTTCTTCTGGGGGTATCAGTCGGGGGTAACCATCGACTGCATGGTTGCCTGGAAGTGCTCGCCATACGGCGGCAGCATGCCCCATTCGCGGCGCGGATCATGGGCCGGGGCCTTGAATACGGTGCGCATGTGACTGAACTCGAGGAAACCTTCGCGGCCGTGATAATGGCCCATGCCGGAGGCGCCAATTCCGCCAAACGGTGCGTCGTGCATGGCCGCGTGCATCATCACGTCGTTGATGGTCACACCGCCCGACAGGGTGTGCTGCAGCACATGCCGGCGCTCTTCTTCGCTCTGGCCAAAGTAATACAGGGCCAGCGGCCGCTCCCGTGAGTTGATGTCCGCCAGGGCCCGGTCGAGCTGTTCATAGGGCAGCAGCACCAGCGCCGGACCGAAGATTTCTTCGTGCATGATCAGGCTGTCACGCGGCGGGTCGATCACCACTTGTAGCGGTCGACGTCGCGACTGGGGGTCTGCCTTGAGCGCACGCGGGAAACTTTCGACCCGGGCGCCCCGCTGCCGGGCGTCCTGCACGTAGCTTTCAACGCGCTGCAAGTGCCGGTCGTTAACCACTGCCACCACATCCGGATTGTCTTCCACGGTCGGCAGCAGCTCGCTGTAGGCCGCGCCAAGGGCGCCGATAAAGTCGGCCATTTGCTCGCGGGGCACGTACACCACGTCCGGGTTGATACAAATCTGCCCGCCGTTGTTGGCTTTGGCCACGGCAATGCTGAATGCAGCTTTGGCCAAATCAGCACTGCGGGAAATAATGACCGGCGATTTACCGCCGAGCTCAAGGGTCAGCGGCACCAGGTTTTCAGCCGCGTTGCGCATCACCGAGCGCGCCACGGCGGTGCTGCCGGTGAAGACCAGGTGGTCAAAAGGCTGTGCGGTAAACGCTTGGGCCACGTCTGCATCGCCGAGCACCACCGCCACTTCCAGCGGGTCGAACATTTCGCCAAAGGCCCGGGCCAGCACACTGGCGGTCAGCGGCACCACTTCCGAAGGTTTGAGAATGGCCCGGTTGCCCGCGGCCAGCACGCAGGCCAGCGGGCTGAGCAGGGTGAACAGCGGCGCGTTCCAGGTGCCCATGATGCCGATCGAGCCCTTGGGCTGATGCATCACCCAGGCCTTGGCGCCGAGCTGGTCATAGGGCGCGAATACCTGACGCGGCTCATCTTCGACCCAGTGCGGCAGATGATCGCGGGCATATTTGAGCGATGCCAGGGAGCCCAGCACATCATTCATCAACGAAAAGCCCTGGGGCCTGCCACCAAAATCCGCATCCATGGCTTCAACCAGCGACTGCTGATATCGCACCAACAGCTCTATCACCCGCTGAATCCGTTGCCGGCGCTGCTCAACGCTTACCGGGCCCGCCTCGATAAAGGCTTTTTTTTGCGCTGCCAACAGGCTGGACAGCTGTTCTGGGGCCGTACTGCTGCACGTCATGGATGAGTCCTCTTGGCATCGTTTTAAGGCCCCGACGCTAGCCAATTACGGCCCCGTACGCCTCGTCCGATCGGACGATAATCGGCTGTATTCGTTAGTCCATTAAGACGATGTAGCGCCCCCCCTGGAGAGGAATACTGCGAGCACGAAAATTCAATCCATGAGGTTCGTCATGGCAATGCAAAGCAGTTTCGATCCCCAGGCTTTCCGTACCGCGCTCGGTACCTTCACCACCGGGGTGACCATCATCACCACCCAGGCTGAAGACGGCTCACCTATCGGGATCACCGCCAACAGCTTCAACTCGGTGTCGCTCAACCCGCCGCTGGTGCTGTGGAGCCTGGCCAAGTCCGCCCGCAGTCTGCCGGTGTTCAGCTCGGGCAAACACTGGAACGTGCACGTGCTGTCGACCGAACAGGAACCTCTGTCCGGACGCTTTGCCATGCAGGGCGAAAACAAGTTCGCGGAAATCGAACTCGACAGCGGTATCAGCGAAGCACCGTTGCTACAGGATTGCACCGCACGCTTTCAGTGCCGTACGGCCTTTCAATATGAAGGCGGCGACCATGTGATTTTTGTCGGCGAGGTGCTCGCCTTTGATCACAGCGACCGCGCACCGCTGGCGTTCCAGAGCGGTCAATACGCACTGGCCACCCGCAAGCCACGCAGTGAACTGCGCCTGGCTACCACCCCGCCGCCGCCCGAGTGCAGCTACACCGAGGACCTGCTGGGCTATTTGCTGGGCCGCGCGCACTACCAGTTGCTGGACGCGCTGCATCGCCTGCTGAGCAACCAACAACTGGACGAACACGCGTTTTTCATCCTCTCCGTGCTGTGCATACGCGACAACATGAGCCTGGACGAGATCAACACGTTCGTCAGCTACACCGGGCACGAGGTCTCGGTTGCCAGCATGCGTTTTCTGGAAAAACAGAATCTGGTGGCACTGGAGGGCAGCACCCATGAACCGCGTTATGTGCTGACCGCGACCGGCCGGGAGGCCTCCTTGCAACAGCTGGCCCTGGCCAAGGCGGTGGAGGAAAACGTTTCGGCCAAGCTTGGCCCCGGCGATGCCCAGGCGCTGAAGGTGTTGCTCAAGCGGCTGATCAGCGCCAGCGACCCAGGGCTGCCCGACCTGTGGGCCCCTCGCTAATAAAGGACTATTTATGAGCATTATTTCCAGATTTGACCTGACCGGCAGTGTGGCCATCGTTACCGGCGGTGGCCGCGGAATCGGCCGGGCCATTGCCCTGGCCTACGCCGAAGCCGGCGCCGACGTGGTGCTGGCGGCACGTACCCTGAACGATGTCGAAGCGGTTGCCCAAGAGATCCGTCTACTGGGGCGTCGCGCCCTGGCCATGAGTTGTGACGTCAATGACACCGAGCAGCGTACGGCCCTGGTGATGCAGGCACGTGAGCACATGGGCCGTATCACGCATCTGGTCAACAACGCCGGCGGCGCCGGCCCGAACGATCCGCTGACCCTGAGCGTCGAGCGGTTTGAAGAGATCATGCGCTTCAATGTGTCTTCGGCTTATCACCTGTGCCAGCTCTGCGTGCCCCATATGCGTACTGCCGGTACGGGCAACATCATCAATATCACCTCGGGTGCGGCGCGCTATGCGCAAACCCAGTTCAGCGCCTACGGCACCGCCAAAGCGGCGCTGAGCCACATGACCCGTCTGCTGGCCCAGGATTTCGCGCCATTGGTGCGGGTCAACGCCATTGCCCCGGGGCCCATCCTGACCGACGCCCTGAACCGCGTCCTGCCGGTGGCCATGCGTGAAGCCATGGTCAAGGCCACCCCGCTGCAGAGTCTGGGCGAGGTGGAGGACATTGCGGCCGCCGCACTGTACCTGGCCACCCCGGCGTCACGCTGGGTAACCGGCAAAATCCTGGAAGTGGACGGCGGCGCCGAGTCCAGCGTCTGGCCGGGCTGACGCTGTACCCATGAACTTGTGGGAGCTGGCTTGCCAGCGATGCACACGACTGGGTTTTGCAGTCAGACCGCGCGCAATCCATCGCTGGCAAGCCAGCTCCCACAGTGACTCATATATTCCGGATTTCAGAGAGAGTGTTTATGGACCCCAAGTTGATTGAAGCCCTGGGCGATGAGCTGTTTCACGCGTTGCTTGAGCGCCGTAGCCTGCAGCCGCTGACCCAGCGTTATCCCGACTTGACGCTGGAGACGGCGTATCAGATTTCATTGCGTTTTCTGCAACGGCGCGAAGCCCTCGGGGAACAGGTCATCGGCAAAAAGATCGGTGTTACCAGCCGTGCCGTGCAGGACATGCTCGATGTGCATCAGCCCGACTTCGGCTTTTTGACCAACCGCATGCAGGTCGCCGATAACAGCGATGTCAGCTTTAGCGCCAAGCTGCTGGTGCAGCCGCGGGCCGAAGGTGAGATCGCCTTTATTCTCGGCGAGGACCTGCACGGCCCCGGCATTACCGCCGAAGACGTCATGGCCGCCAGCCAATGGGTGATGCCGTGTTTCGAAATCGTCGATTCACGTATCGCCGACTGGAAAATCCGCATTCAGGACACCGTGGCCGACAACGCGTCATGCGGCGTTTTTGCCCTCGGTGAACAACGCATCGACCCCCGTGAACTGGACCTGGCCAAGGTCGAGTTGCACTTGCTGAAAAATGGCCAGCCGGCCGGTAACGGCTTCGGTTCGGCGGTGCAGGGGCATCCGTGTGCCGCCGTGGCGTGGCTGGCCAACACCCTGGGCAAGTTCGATATTCCGTTTCGCAAAGGCGAAATCATTCTGTCCGGGGCCCTGGCGCCGCTGGTACCGGTGCAACCCGGCGACGAGGTCAGCCTGACCCTCAGCGGCCTGGGTTCTGCACGTCTGCGCTTTGTGTCCTAAACCCCGTTCGAGAGCCTTCCCATGAGCAAAAAGATTAAATGCGCCCTGATCGGGCCGGGCAACATTGGTACCGACCTGCTGTACAAATTGCTGCGCAGCGAGGTGCTGGAGCCAGTGTGGATGGTCGGTATCGATGCCACTTCCGAAGGCCTGACCCGCGCCCGCGAACTGGGGCTCAAAACCACCAGTGACGGGGTCGACGGCCTGTTGCCCCATATATTGGCGGACAATATCCAGATCGCCTTCGATGCCACCTCTGCCTACGTGCACGCCGAAAACAGCCGCAAGCTCAATGAACTGGGCGTGCTGATGATTGACCTGACGCCTGCCGCCATCGGCCCGTATTGCGTGCCGCCGGTCAATTTGCAGGCCAATCTCAAGCGCGGTGTGATGAACGTCAACATGGTGACCTGCGGCGGCCAGGCGACGATTCCGCTGGTAGCCGCGGTGTCCAGCGTGCAACCCGTGGCCTATGCCGAGATCGTGGCCACCGCGGCGTCCAAGTCGGTGGGTCCGGGCACGCGCAAGAACATCGACGAATTCACCCGCACCACGGCCAGTGCCATCGAGCAGGTCGGCGGCGCGAAAAAAGGCAAGGCGATCATTATCGTCAACCCGGCCGAGCCGCCGCTGATCATGCGTGACACCGTGCACTGCCTGACCGAAACCGCACCGGACAAGATTGCGATCACCCTGGCGATCGCCGACATGATCCAGGAGGTACAGAAGTACGTACCGGGCTACAAACTGGTGAACGGTCCGGTTTTTGACGGCAACCGGGTATCGATTTTTATGGAAGTCGAAGGCCTGGGGGATTACCTGCCCAAGTACGCCGGCAACCTCGACATCATGACCGCTGCGGCGGCGCGTACGGCTGAGATGTTTGCCGAGGAAATCCTCAAGGGCGAGCTGCAACTCAAGGCCACTGCCCCTCAACCTGCCCTCGCTTAAGGAGCTACCCATGGATCTTCGCGGCAAAAAAATCACCGTGCATGACATGTGCCTGCGCGACGGCATGCACCCCAAGCGTCACCAGATCTCCCTGCAACAAATGAAAGACATCGCCTGCGGTCTGGATGCCGCCGGTGTACCCCTGATTGAAGTAACCCACGGCGATGGCCTGGGCGGCAGCTCTGTGAACTACGGTTTCCCGGCGCACACCGACGAGCAGTACCTGTCGGCCGTGATTCCGATGATGAAGCAGGCCAAAGTCTCAGCCCTGCTGTTGCCGGGTATCGGGACCGTGGACCACCTGCAAATGGCCTTCGAACTGGGGGTCAACACGATTCGGGTCGCCACCCATTGCACCGAGGCGGACGTCTCCGAGCAGCATATTTCCTATGCCCGCAAGCTGGGTATGGACACCGTGGGCTTTCTGATGATGGCGCACATGAACAGCCCTGAAGGGCTGGTCAAGCAAGGCAAGTTGATGGAGAGCTACGGTGCCAACTGTATTTACCTCACCGACTCCGCGGGCTACATGCTGCCCCACGACATCAAGGCCCGGGTAGCGGCAATGCGTGAAGCCCTGCACCCGGACACCGAGATCGGTTTTCACGGGCATCACAACCTGTCGATGGGGGTGTCCAACTCCATCGCCGCGATCGAAGCCGGGGCCACGCGCATCGATGCGGCCGCCGCAGGTCTGGGCGCTGGCGCGGGCAATACACCGATGGAAATCCTGGTGGCGGTCTGTGACCGCATGGGCATTGAAACCGGGGTCAGCGTGTTCGGTATCCAGGACGTGGCCGAAGACCTGGTAGTGCCGATCATGGACTTCCCGATCCGCAGCGATCGCGATGCCCTGACCATGGGCTATGCCGGTGTTTATGGCTCGTTCCTGCTGTTCGCCAAGCGCGCCGAGAAGAAGTACGGCGTACCGGCGCGGGAAATTCTGGTGGAAATGGGCCGACGCGGCATGGTCGGCGGCCAGGAAGACATGATCGAAGACACCGCCATGACCCTGGCTCGCCGACGCGGCTGACGCAGGGGTTTGTCAAAGGCGCTGACGCGTTGCGTGTCAGCGCCTTTGGCATTTTTATCTGACAGGGAAACGAATATGTCCAAGGCTCACGTCGGCTGGCGCAGCCATGCCTTGCTGTTGTTGCTGGCTGCGGTGTTTGCCGACAACTTTGTCGGCCGGCAGATTCTGGCGGTCATGATTGAACCGATCAAACTCGAATTCGGTGTCAGTGACACAGCCATGGGGCTGATTTCCGGCCTGGCATTTGCCGGGGTCTACGCCCTGCTCGGCTTGCCTGCCGGACGCCTGGCCGATCGCATGTCGCGCACCCGCTTGCTGGCCATGGCGTGCCTGCTCTGGGCCGTGGCTACCATGGTCTGCGGCCTGGCAGTGAGTTTCTGGATGCTGGCCCTGGCACGCATGGCGGTTGCAGTGAGTGAGTCGCCTACCACCTCGGCGTCGATGTCGATCATTGCCGACTTGTACCCGCCCCATCGCCGTTCGTTTGCCATCAGTTGCTTCACCGCCGCCCCGACTTTCTCGGCGGTGATCGGCTTGAGCCTTGGCGCCTGGGTGGTCGAACACTATGGCTGGCGCACGGCGTTTATCGTGATTGGCATGCCGGCGCTGCTGTTTTCACTGGTGCTGGCGCTGGTGGCCAAGGATCCGGACCGTGGCCGCTGGGACCTGGCCAGTGCCCATGCCGCGCATCCCCTGCAAAGCCTGAGCAGCGAAGCCCGCAAGCTCTGGGCCCTGCCCGCTTACCGTTGCCTGATCATGGCCGGCGGCCTGAGCACCCTCAGCTCCTATGCCATCGGCATGTGGAACACCAGTTTTCTGGTGCGCTCCCATGGCTTGTCGTTGCAGCATGCCGGACTGTTGGCCGGGTTTTTTTGTGGCGGTTTTGCCGGCATCGGCGCGCTATTTAGCGGCTGGTTGAGCGACCACCTGACGCCCCGCAACCCGCACTGGCAAGTGGGCATTCCGGTGATCGGGCACGTGGCCGCGCTTAGTGCTTTGTTCGCCTATTTGTTGTGGCCAGACACGATCTGGGCGCAGGTTGCTGGGGTGCCGATCCCCAGCGCCATGCTGTGGTGTGCGCTGTACAGTTTTTTTGTGGTGTGGTGGGTGGCGCCGTCCTACAACCTGGTTACGCAACTGGTGCCGCCCAATCGCCGGGGCACGGCGATGGCTTTGCAGACGATCATTTCGACGCTACTGGGGGTCGGGGTCGGGCCTTTGCTCGCCGGTTTGTTCAGCGATGCACTGCTGCCGCGCTTTGGCATTGAATCGTTGCGCTACGGCTTGCTGCTGGTGAGCTTGCCGGTGGTGGGTGCGATCATACTTTTAATTCGCACCTCCACCCATGCCGCGCAAACCCGTTATTTACATGTAGAGCGCGCGGTGTAGTCATCGACAAATTTACGGGTCAGTTCCTCGGACGACAATTCGACACTGCGTCCCGGACTCAGTGCAAAAGCCTGACCCGCCCACAGGTTGATGAAATCTGGGGAGCCGGCAGGCTCGGTTTTGGCCTTGAGCGGTAGCAGTACGCCACCCGCCAACGGAAACTCCGGGGCCTGGGGGTTGATCGGCCCCAGTTCACGCATCACCCGATTGACGATGCCGCGGGCCGGGCGGCCGGTAAACAGGTTGGTGAGTGCAGTCTCGCTGGAACCGGCCTCACGCAAGGCGCGGTAATGGGGACGGGCAAGTCTGGCCTGCAGGCAGAACAGGTATGCAGTGCCGATTTGCACCGCACTAGCGCCCAGGGCAAAGGCCGCCGCGATGCCACGCGCATCCGCGATCCCGCCTGCGGCAATGACCGGCACGGATACCGCATCGGCAATTTGCGGCACCAGGGCGAAGGTGCCGATCTGGGTCGTCAGCTCATTGCTCAAGAACATCGCGCGGTGGCCACCGGCTTCGTAACCCATGGCAATGATTGCGTCACAGCCGTTGCGCTCCAGCCACTGCGCTTCTTCAACAGTGGTGGCGGAACTTAAAACCCTGGCACCACAGGCTTTGACCCGGGCCAGCAGATGCGGGGCCGGCAAACCGAAGTGAAAACTGACCACCGGCGGGCGCAGTTCCTCAACCAGTGCGCAGGTGGCCTCATCAAAGGGCGCACGGCTCGACACCGGGGTTGGCGCGTCATAGTCCACTCCCAGTTCGCGGTAATAATCTTTGAACAAAGACTTCCACTGCCGGGCCCGGGCCTCGTCGGGTTCAGGGGCCTGGTGGCAGAAGAAATTCAGATTGAACGGTTGATCGCAGGCTTCACGAAAGGCCGCCACTTCGGCGCGCACCGCGTCCAGGGTCAGCGTGGCGCAGGCCAGTGAGCCAAGCCCACCAGCCTTGGCCACGCCGATCATCATTGGCGCCCCCGCGCCCAGCATCGGGGCCTGGATGATCGGGTGGGCAATGCCCACCAGGTCGGTAAAACGGGATTGGGTCATTGCAGGTCTCGCAGATCAGTTCAAGGTTGAAACGCGCATTAGCGCTTGGCGGACAGCGCCGATATCAATGCCGGATCACGATTATAAATGTCCGGCGAGTACACCACTTTGCCGTTTTTATCGGCATGGGCTGTCCAGTAAGTCATGAGGATCGGCACCGGGTTGGACAGTCTGAACTCGGTGGTGCGCCCGGTGGCCAGCAATTCCTCGGTCCGGGCTTTCTCCGCCGGGGTCACCAGCAAGTCGCGCAACTGGAACACCGACTCCACCCGCACGCACCCTGAACTGAAGGCTCGCGGCCCTTTACTGAACAGGGCCTGGCTCGGGGTGTCGTGCAGGTACACGGAAAACGGGTTGGGGAAGCGGATAACGATACGCCCCAGCGGGTTGCGTGGCCCGGCACCCTGGCGCAGCAGGATGTTGCCCGGACGGTCCCAGTCGATACTTTGCACCGCCAGCGGCTGCCCGCTGCTGTCGAGCACCTGCAGGTCATGCTTGCTCAGGAAGGACGGATCGCGGCGAATCTGCGGCAGCTTGTCTTCCTTGAAGATGGTCGGCGGAATGGTCCAGGTCGGGTTCAGGGTCAGGCGCGTCACCCGGGATTTGAGCAACGGTGTCTGGCGGTCGGCCCGCCCTACCTGGGTGCGGGTCTGCCACACCGGCTGGCCATTCTGGTAGACGGTCAACTGTGCCGCCGGAACATTGACCAGCAGGCTGGTGGGTTCAAAGTCACGGGCCATCCAGCGGAAACGCTCCAGATTGATCCGCAACTGTTCGCGGCGGGTTGCCGGGCTGACGTTCAACTCTTTAACGGTGCCCGGCCCGATGACGCCATCGGCCTGCAACGAGTGGTCAAGCTGGAAGCTCTTGACCGCGGAGGCCAGTTCATTGGAGTACGTGTTGTTGGCGATCTGCGGCTGACCGCTCAAGTAACCCTCGCTAGCCAGACGCCTGGCCAATGCCGGGACCCGCGCATCCTGCATGCCGGGGCGCAGCAAAGGGCCATCGGGGATCGTCTGCCACTGGGGCAGCGGCTGTTGGCGCTCCCGGGCATAGACCCGGCGCAAGTCTTGATACTGCGCCAGCGCGGGGCGGGCCAGTTCGAAAGCACCGGCTACGTTCTGTACCCCGGGCCCGGCGATTGCCAGCAGTTCGGCCTGACGGTCAGGCTCTTCAGTATTGGCGTGCCATACCGGTTCAAAACGGCTTTGTGCCAGGCGACCGAAACGCAGGTCCTGCAAGGCTTGCAGGTATTGACGACTGGTACCGATGTCGGCGCACAGGTCCTGCCCCTGGGGCAACCGGTAATTGAGCGGGTCCAGCCCGTCGTCGGCCAGCTGTGGCAAGGCTGCCTGCAAAGCCGTCAGGCGCCCTTCTTGCGCCCATACCGGCTGGTAGTTCTGGCCCTCATAAAAGGCCTGCAAAAGTGCCTGGGTCTGAGGCGTCAGGCCGGGCGCCAGTGTCGGGCAGGCCTGGGGCAGTTGCAGCAGGGTCTGCTGCAACGGGTTGGCAGGCGGGTCTGGCAGCACATCGGCCCACGCGACCAATGGCGCTACGAGCAAGGCAATGCTCAAGTAACATGCGTGTTTTTTGATCAACTGCTTTACTCCAATCCATGGCCGTCACGTTGGGGTTCACCATTACAGCCGTCCTGAAGGCTAGCAGCTAAACAGGATCGCTATTAACTCGACGCAGCGTCAGGAGCTAATTCAATAGTGGAAACTCTTAATCTATGCTGATTTCTTTGCGACGACTTTTTCTGGTCGCCGCGACCCTGGGAGCCTTGTGCAGCCCAGCGTTCGCCGCCAATACTTCCTCACCAGGGCTTTACAACAGCCTCGCCCAGGCCGCTCCGGAACTCAATCCCCAGGCACTTAAAAGCGCCCTCAGTGCCATGCAATGCGCCGTCAGCAATGGCGCCAGCCCCGCACAGAACCTTGCCGTCATCGACTATTCGCAACCTTCCACGGCCCGCCGCCTGTGGATCTTCGACTTGCGTAAAAAGACCCTGGTGCTGCGCGACCTGGTGGCCCACGGGCAAAAATCCGGGGAAAACTTCGCCACTCAATTCTCCAATAATGAAGGCAGCCATCAATCCAGCCTTGGCCTGTTCCGCACCCAGGAGAGTTACCAGGGTGCCAACGGCTACTCGCTGCGCATGGACGGCCTGGAGCCGGGTATCAATGACAGTGCCCGTGAACGGGCCATCGTGATTCACCCCGCCAGCTATGTGAACCCGTTGTGGAGCCAGACCCAGGGCCGCATCGGCCGAAGCCAGGGCTGCCCTGCCGTACGCCCGCAAGTGGCGCGCCAGGTGGTAGACAAACTCAAGGACGGTCAGTTCATGTTTGCCTGGTACCCCGACCAGCACTGGCTGCAGTCTTCGGCTTATCTGAACTGCAAGCCACGGCTGGTGGCGAGTATCGTCTCGACCAAAGGCGGCTAGGCAGCAAAACGTCGGTGCTGACTATGCCGATGACACTTTTGAAGCGAACCCTTTCACTGGCTGCCTCGATAATCGAAAGCATTCTGATGAAATGTCGAGGTTCAGCATGACGAGTGCCATCACCGGGCAGGTCAGCCCCAAAACCCTGAGAAAAGTCATTGCCGCCGCGGCCATCGGTAACTTCGTCGAGTGGTTCGACTTCGCGGTTTATGGCTTTCTGGCAACCACCATCGCCCAGCAGTTTTTCCCCAGCGGCGATGCCAGTGCCGCGCTGCTCAAGACTTTCGCCGTATTCGCCGTAGCCTTTGCGTTCCGCCCCCTTGGCGGAATTTTCTTCGGCATGCTGGGTGACCGTATCGGTCGCAAAAGAACCCTGGCAATGACAATCCTCTTGATGGCAGGGGCCACGACACTGATCGGGGTGCTGCCTGCCTATGCCGCCATTGGCGTGATGGCCCCCATCCTGTTGACCCTGATCCGTTGCGCTCAAGGCTTTAGCGCCGGGGGTGAATACGCCGGTGCTTGCGCCTACCTCATGGAACACGCGCCGAATGATAAGCGGGCCTGGTATGGCAGCTTCCTGCCGGTATCGACCTTCTGCGCCTTCGCTGCAGCGGCCGTGGTGGCCTATGCACTCGAAGCGTCGCTATCGGCACAAACCATGGCCGACTGGGGCTGGCGCCTGCCGTTCCTGATCGCTGCGCCACTGGGTCTGGTGGGGCTTTACATGCGCTTGAAGCTGGATGAAACCCCTGCATTCCAGGCGGTGGCCGAGGAACATGCGGTGGCCCACTCCCCGCTCAAGGAGACCTTGCGCAACCATGGCGCGGCTATCTGTTGCCTGGGCGCCTTTGTGTCGCTGACGGCATTATCTTTCTATATGTTCACCACTTACTTCGCGACTTACCTGCAAGTGGCCGGGGGCCTGAGTCGAGCAACGGCCTTGCTGGTATCGCTGATTGCCTTGCTGTTTGCTGCCGCGATCTGCCCGCTGGCCGGGCTGTATTCAGACCGGGTCGGGCGCAGGGTCACGGTGATGACGGCTTGTGCACTGCTGATTGTCGTGGTGTATCCATCGTTCCTGATGGCCAGTTCCGGCGGCTTCGCGGCGTCCATCATCGGCGTCATGCTGCTGGCGGTCGGCGCAGTGCTGTGCGGGGTGGTAACAGCCGCCCTGCTCTCGGAAACCTTCCCGACCCGCACCCGATATACCGCGTCGGCCATTACCTACAACATGGCCTACACCCTCTTCGGCGGCACTGCTCCGCTGGTGGCGACATGGCTGATCAGCACCACCGGCAGCAACCTTTCACCAGCGTTTTACCTGATCGCCGTTGCCCTGCTGGCATTGCTCGGTGGCCTGGCGTTGCCGGAGACCTCAAGGATTTCCCTGCATGAGGCCGGTGCCGCAACCCCGCACGCAACAGACCAACAGCACTACCCGCCACTGGAGATGACTACGGGCGGTGAGTCACGATAACCAGCCCCTCATCTGCTTGCGGGACACTGAAGTAGCGGGTGATCAGATCAAACTCTGCATCAGTCGCAGCAAAGTCATGCTCGCCCTGCGCATTGCGAGCATGCAGCCGGGCCCTGCAGGTAGCGCCATCCACCTCCAGATAATGCAAGCAGTGCGGCACCTGCGCCGCTTGCGCCAGGCTGAGTAGCCACTGACGATCGGCGACGGTGTTGGCAGGAAAATCCAGCACCACAGGGGTACCCGACTCAAGCACCCCAATCACCAGAGGGCCCAGCACCTCGCGAATCCGCCGTGCGTATCGCACATAGTCAGCGATCGAGTTGATTTCACCCGGGTAAAGCCGGGCGAGCCACTGGTCTTCACTCAGGACAATGGCCCGGTGCTCGACGGCAAGGGTTTTGGCCAGGGTCGATTTGCCGGAAGCGATCTTGCCGCATAAAAGATGTAGGGTCGGTAGCGCCATGGAAGGGTTCCTTGTCATTTGATCGGCGGGGAATTGAATGCCGACCCTAGCATTGCGCCAGGCCTGTCGACAGTCACAGCTGGCCCGCATTTGGCTGATACAGCCTGAAACCGGCGCTAGTTTCCCCGCCCTCCTCCAAACGACCATGCCTGGGCATCGTTGGTAGTGATCACCACCATCACGTCCTCAGGATCGATACCCGGTTCACGCTGCAACCGTTGGACCAGGGATCGATAGAAGCGCTGTTTGGTCGCGGTATCGCGTACACGCCCGGCAGTGATTTCGATCAGCAAAAAATCGTCGCTGCGCGGGCCGCCCAGGTAATGACGGTCAAATATCAACTCGCCGGCTTCGTGCTGATGGATGACCTGAAAGCGGTCTGTCGGCGGTACTTCGAAGCTGTCGACCAAGGCAGCGTGCAGGCTCTGTGACAGGGCCTGCAAATACTCGCCCGGTTTGCCCCGATGCAGTGAAATTCGTGCAAAAGGCATTGGGCTTACTCCTGTGTCCCGGCGGGCTCATGTGCCTGTTGCGCTGTAGCAGGTTCGGCGTTAATGAATGGATGCATGCTTTTCTCCCTCAGGGACATCAATCGAGAGACAAAACTAGCAAGTCGCAACATTCCCGAATATCAGATTTAATAAGGCCAATAGTCCTGATTTTATGGATGATTCCATGCGCCGCCCGGCCTTTGACCTTGATGTATTGCGTACCTTCGTCACCGGAGTGGAACTCAACAGCTTCGCCAAAGCCGCCGACCGGCTCGGGCGCTCGACCTCGGCGGTTAGCGCCCAGTTGAAGAAGCTGGAGGAACAGGTCGGGATGCCCGTGCTGGCCAGATCGGGCCGCGGTCTGGCATTGACCGCGACGGGCGAAGCCTTGCTGAGCCATGCCCGACGACTGCTTGAACTCAACGACAGTATTTTCCAGACCCTGCATGAGCACCAGAGCGCAGGTACGGTGCGCCTTGGCCTGCAGGAAGATTTTGGTGAACATCTTTTAAGCGGCATTCTGCGACGCTTCGTCAAAACCTGGCCCAGGGTCAGTCTCGAAGTCAGGATTGCCCGTAACACCGAGTTGCTCGGGATGATCGCTGACGCCAGCCTGGATCTGGCCCTGACCTGGGACACCGGCAATGCATCGCCGTATGCCAAGTGCCTGGGCCAGGCGCAGATGCACTGGATCGGGCCGCGGGACATGCCGGCGCCACCACTCACGGACACCCCGCTGCCATTAGTCCTGTTCGATGCTCCCTGCCTGTTGCGCACTGCAGCAACCCGGGCGCTGGATGCAGCCAATATCCCGTGGCGAATTGCCCTGACCAGCCCCAGCGTGGGTGGCCTCTGGGCAGCTGTCGCTGGCGGGCTTGGGGTAACCCTGCGTACCCGTATCGGGCTGCCGGGCAACCTCAGGGTCATTGACGGCTTACCGCCAATGCCGACCCTGGGTTATGTACTGCATGCCGGCGCCGAGCTGCAGGCACCTGCCATCAAACAACTGGCCGGCTTGATCGAAACCGGTCTGCAAGAACAGGCGCAAGGGCTCGCGCCATAAAATGGCAGTTCAATCCGGGATCGGTGTGGGGTAGGCAGCACCGCTAAAATGCGCGGCCAGATTGGCCAGGGTCAGGTCGGACATCGCCCGCCGCGTATCCCAGGTGGCACTGGCCATATGCGGCGCCAACAACACATTGTCCAGCGCCAGCAAGCCGGGATGGGGCCGCGGCTCATCCTCGAATACATCCAGCCCGGCCCCCAAAAGGCGCCCCTGGGCCAATGCTCTGGCAAGCGCGGCCTCGTCAACCACGCTACCGCGCCCCACATTGATCAGGATGCCTTCACTGCCCAGTGCGGCGAGCACCTTGGCATCGACCAGGTGCCGGGTCGACTCTCCACCGCCCACGGCAATCACCAGAAAATCCACCGCGGCGGCCAGTTCGGTCAACGAGGCGTAGTACGGGTAATCAACCGCCAGCGGACGACGCCCGTGGTAGCTGATGCGCATGTCGAACGCCGCCGCGCGCCGGGCAATCGCCATGCCGATCCGCCCCAGGCCAACAATGCCCAGCCGCGCCCCGCTGACCTTGCGGGTAAAGCCGAACGGACCTTGCTGCCACTGCCCGCTACGCACGAACTGATCGGCTTTGGCAATGCGCCGGGCAGTGCCGAGCATCAGGGTAATGGCGAAATCGGCCACGTCGTCGGTGAGCACGTCCGGCGTGTGCGTCACCACAATGCCCCGGGCCCTGGCAGCCGCCACATCGATACCGTCGTAGCCGACGCCGAACACCACGATCACTTGCAGGTCGGGTAGCCGCCCGATCAAGTCGGCCCCAACCCGCGACTCGCCATTGGCAACCAGAGCGCGTATCCCCCGGGCCGTTGACGCATCCAGTTCGCTGCCGCTCTCACTGCATTCCAATACTTCATATCGGGCATGCAACCCCTCGCTGAGCATGTCCGGCAAACGCGCAACTTTAAGCACTGTGTACATTTTTGTGGCCCTCCAGGATGGCGTCACGCATGACTTGGCGCTTGCGTTGACCGCCCAGGTACAGACCCAGCATGCCACCGGCCAGCAAGGCAACGGCGACCAACAACAAGGCGTAGTCATAGCTTTGAGTGGTGTCCTTGATCCAGCCCATGACCGGTGGCAGCCCAAGCCCTGCGATGTTGGCGATGGAGTTGATCAAGGCAATCGAAACAGCGGCTGCAGGCCCGGACAGATACTCAGTGGTGGTGGCCCAGAACACCGGAGTCGCCGCCCAGTTCAGGCCGACTGCCACCACCAGCATCACGTAGGCCAGCCACTGATTGCCGGTAAACACCGCCAGGCCCAGCATGCCCCCGGCCAGCAACAGCGGCCCACCCAGGTGCCAGCCGCGCTCACCGGTACGGTCGGAATGACGGCCGTTGGCGTACATAAATACGCAAGCCAGGAAAAACGGCATCGCCGACAGCAGGCTGACCACAAACGAACCCTGTCTGGATACCGACTGCACGATCAGCGGCAAAAACAGGGTGACCCCGATGGTGCCGAAAGCCTGGAGCAACCAGAACAGACTCAGCAGCCACACCTGGCGACTGCGAAACGCCACATGCCAGGCATCCTTGTGCGAGATGACGGTGCTTGCCTGTTCGGCCTCGATGGTGCGGCTGAGCCAGGCTTTTTGCGCGCTGTCGAGCCAGTTGGTAGACGCCGGGGAGTCAGGCATGTAGCGCAAGACCACAATGCCCAGCGCCACTGCAGGAATGCCCTGGAGAAAGAACAACCAGCGCCAGCCGTTGATGCCCAGCAAACCGTCCAGATGCAGAAAGGCACCCGACAACGGCAACCCGATCACCGACGCCAGAGCCGCGCCGATGTAGAACCATGACATGGCCCTGGCCCGGTCACTGCGCGGGTACCACTGCGACAGGTAGTAGATGATGCCGGGGGTGAAACCGGCTTCGGCCGCGCCCAGCAACAGGCGCATGACGTAGAGCTGGTTGGCGCTCTGGATCAGGCTCATGCCGGCAGCGATGATGCCCCAGGTGATCATGATCCGGGCAATCCAGCGCCGCGCACCGACCCGGGTCAGGATGATGCTGCTGGGCACTTCGAACAGAATGTAGGTGAGGAAGAACAGACCCACGCCGATGCCATACATCCGCACGCTGAGCCCCAGGTCAGCGTTCATGGTTAGCGCCGCCACCGAAATGTTCGACTTATCAATGTAAGCCACCATGTACAACAGCATCAGGAAGGGAATCAGCTTCAGGTTGAGCTTCTTCATGGTGCTGGCATGCAGACAACTGTCCAGCGAAGGACCTGTCATGGGGAAAACCTCTTGTTGTATTTATTTTCGGAACCCGACTGCCGTCTGATCCCTTGGTTATGGCCAGACCATAAACCAGTCTCGACAACAGTTCAATATGTGACTTCATAGCCCTATATATGGGATGAAATCTTCCTCAAGGTCGACTTGCTGCCACGGCGCCGTCACAATCCCCTGTTAGCCTCCGGCCCGATAATATTTTGTTACATCTGATCAGGAACCCGTATGAGCGACCAGAAAGACCAGGACACCCGACTGCCCGCCAGTACCAGCCGCCGTCATTTCCTTGCCGGTGCTGCGGCTCTGGGGGTGGGCGCAGCCGCACTGGGCGCTTGCGGGGGCAGTCAGCAGGACAGCGGCGCCAAAGCGCAGCCGCTGACGCCGACTGAACTGGACAACAAACTTGGGGAGCAGGTGAAGACCATCGTGGTGATCTATGCCGAGAACCGCAGCTTCAACAATCTGTTCGCCAACTTCCCCGGTGTAGAGCGGCCATTGTCGGCACTCAAATCCGCCGACTACCAGCAACGCGACCGTGATGGCAGCCTGTTGCAGACCTTGCCTCCCGCCTGGGGCGGAGTGGTTCAGGTGGGGCCACAGACAGTGGACGGCGTGACATATGCCACCGGAGTGCAGTATCAAGAAAACCTGCCCAATGCCCCGTTTGCCCTGAAGGGGCCGAACCGGGAAGACCTGCCGCTGAATCTGGTGACCCGCGATTTATGGCACGTCTTCTACCAGAACCAGATGCAGATCAACGACGGCAAGAACGACCGGTTCGTCGCCTGGGCCGACTCGGGCGGCCTGACCATGGGCTATTACGACCAGACCCAGTATTCCCTGCGCCTGTGGGACGTGGCCCGGGAGTTCGTGCTGTGTGACAACTTCTTCCAGGGGGCTTTTGGCGGCTCGTACCTCAATCATCAGTACTTGATCAGCGCCGCAGTACCGTTTTATCCGAACGCCAGCACCTCGGTGGCCGAGTCCCAGATCGCCTCGCTACAAGGCGACGACCCCACCGGCACGCGCCTCAAACCGTTAGACAAATCCCCGGCCAGCGCCATGACCGGCGCCCCGCAGTTCGGCCCCAGCGCCCTCACCCCGGACGGTTTTGCCGTGAACACCATGGCCCCGCCCTACTGGCCTACCTGGATCCGCGATCCCGAACATCCGGATTACTCAAAACCTGATTTGCCCAGCGTACTGGTGCCCCAGACCCACGAGCACATTGGCGACAAACTAAGCAAAAAGAACATCGACTGGGCCTGGTACGCCGGTGCCTGGCAAGCCACTCTGGACCAGTTCAAAGACTCGGGCACCCTGCCGAAGATTCCAAACTTCCAGTACCACCACCAGCCGTTCAACTACTTCGTGCAGCAAGGTCCGCAAAACCCGCTCGAGCGCAGCAAGCGCCTGCGCGACGGCGGCCTGGGGGACGAATCTGCTACCAACCGGTTTGTCGCCGATGCCGAGGCCGGCAAACTGCCCGCGGTAACCTTCTACAAACCCCAGGGCAACCTCAACATGCATGCCGGTTATGCCGACGTGGCGGCCGGGGACCGGCACCTTGACCGTGTCATCAAGGTGCTGCGCAACAGCCCGCAATGGCAGAACATGGTGGTTGTGGTCACGGTGGATGAGAACGGCGGCTGGTGGGACCACGTGGCGCCGCCCAAAGGCGACCGCTGGGGCCCGGGTACACGAATCCCGGCGCTGGTGGTCTCCCCATTCGCTCGCAAAGGCACGGTGGACCACACGGTGTATGACACCGCCTCGATCCTGCGCCTGATCACCCGGGTGCATCAGCTGGAAGTGCTTGATGGCCTCAAGGCACGTGACGATGCAATGAAAGCCCGCGGACAAACGCCCATGGGCGACCTGACCAATGCATTGAAGTTCTGAGACTGGCCAGCTCCCACAGGGAGCCCAGCAGATCTGTAGGAGCCTGGCTTGCCAGCGATGCAGGCTACTCGGTTTTACTGTTAAACCGCGCTGATGCCATCGCTGGCAAGCCAGCTCCCACAGGGAGCCCAGCAGATCTGTAAGAGCCTGGCTTGCCAGCGATACAGGCGACGCGGTTTTACTGTTAAACCGCGCTGATGCCATCGCTGGCAAGCCAGCTCCCACAGGGAGCACAGCAGATCTGTAGGAGCCTGGCTTGCCAGCGATGCAGGCGACGCGGCATTACTGTTAAACCGCGCTGATGCCATCGCTGGCAAGCCAGCTCCCACAGGGAACACAGCAGATCTGTAGGAGCCTGGCTTGCCTGCTCCTACAGGGGGTTGTCAGCAGTTGGCGGGGGTATTAGTCAACATAGGCAAACTGGTCAATCAGACCGAGTCGCGGCACTCGTGTCTCGGGCAGCAGCAGCGCGCCGGGGGCAATCACTGCGTTTGCCCCGATTTTGCAGCCATCTCCAATCAAGGCCCCGAATTTATTGGCTCCGGTCTCGATCACATAGCCCGCATGACGGATGTTGATCGGCGCACCCTCCAGCTCGTTGCGGTAATTGGCAATGATCGCACCCGCCTCGATGTTTACCTTCTCGCCAATCAACGAGTCGCCAACAAAGTTGAAGTGCGCCAGCTTGCTGCCTTCCAGCATGAAACTGCTTTTCACTTCGCAGCTCGGGCCAACGATGCAGTTGCGCCCCAGATACACCCCGCCTCGCAGGTAAGCACCCGCCGCAACGAAAGCACCGGGGCCGACTATGATCGGCCCCTTCAATACGGCACCCGGCTCCACCACCGCCGTTTCGTGAATGGCACAAACCCCTTGGCGTTGATAACCCGGCCCAAGCCTGGGCAGTAAAAACAACACCTGGTTTTCACAGTCCCGGGTGATTTGCCACGCAACGGATGGCACCAGCCCCAGTTCGGGCCAGCGAGCAATAAACGAGCCGATTGGCGGTATGTTCATGGAAGACTTTCCTGGCGTTTATTAGCGCAAGGCTTGCGCACAAAGTGCCAAGCGAGGCCATCCGGATGCTTTCACATCAGAAGTTGGCCGGGGTGTTGGCACTGATGATTTCTGCCTCGTCGGCGCCGATATTTCTGAACCGGTGCGCCAGCGTACTCGGGAAGTAGTAGCCGTCCCCGGCATTCAAGATGCTGCTCATACCGTCCACGGTGAGCTCGATAACACCCCGCGTGACCAGCCCGCACTCCTCCCCTTCGGCGTGCACGATCGCTTCTGCCCCCGTGCTTGCGCCCGGGGCATATTGCTCGCGCAACAGGCGCATCTGCCGGCCCGGTACCGAAGCGCCGATCAGCAACAGGCGCAAACCATCGCGCCCGAGATCCGGCTGCTCATTGGCGCGGAAAACATACTGGTGGGCGCGGGGCGGCTGGTCGAAGGTGAAGAAGTCCGCCAAAGACATGGGGATGCCTTCAAGCAGTTTCTTGAGGGAGCTGACAGAAGGGCTGACGCGATTCTGCTCGATCAGGGAGATTGTGGCATTGGTGACGCCGCTACGTCGGGCCAGCTCGCGCTGGGACATTTTGTAGCTTTCGCGTACTAGTTTGAGTCGTGAGCCCGTGTCCATGACAGCCTTATGCGTGAACTACTTAAGGGTAATGGGGGGGCGACGGATGGCCTTGAGCGCACCGTACCCCTGTACCACAAACGTGAAAGGCGGCTATTAAATCACGTTTGCGGTTCTTGCTCAGCAGGTTCGCTAAATGGCCGATCAATAACTGTGTGGCAGCGCGCTGACGGCCCCCGCTGCCACGTGGCCAGTTCGGGATCAGATCCCGAACCGGTCACGCAAGGCGTAATACGCCGCGCCCATGGCTGTAAGCGGCGCCTGAAAGGTGCGACCACCGATCATCGGCATGTGCGGCAAGGAGGCAAACGCGTCGAAACGCTCGGCATCGCCACGGATCATTTCCGAGATCAATTTGCCGGCCAGGTGCGAACAGGTAACACCGTGGCCGCTGTAACCCTGCATGTAGTAGGCGTTTTTCTCGATACGGCCGAATTGCGGCATGCGTGACATGGTCAGCAGGAAATTGCCGGTCCAGCGATAGTCGATTTTGACGTCCTTCAATTGCGGGAAGGTCTTGAGGATTTTCGGCTTGATCAGTTGCTCGATGTCGTCCGGCTCGCGGGCGCCATAGACCACGCCACCGCCATACAACAAACGGTTGTCGGCGGTCAGGCGGTAGTAATCGAGCAGGTAATTGCAGTCTTCGACGCAGTAGTTGTTGGCGATCAGGCTGCGGGCCACATTTTCGGGCAGCGGTTCGGTCACGGCAATTTGCGACCCGCAAGGCATGCTTTTGGCGGTCACGCGATTGTCGAGGTTCTGCGCCAGATAAGCGTTACCGGCGATCAGCAGGTACTTGGCGCGCACCACGCCTCTGGCGGTACGCACGGTGATCGGCTCGCCGTAAGTAATTTCCACGGCAGCCGACTGCTCGAAGATCTTGCCGCCCAGGCCGATGAAGGCCGTGGCTTCACCCAGTGCCAGGTTCAGCGGATGGATGTGGCCACCCTGCAAGTCCAGCAGACCGCCAACGTAGTTGGCGCAGCCCACTTCGCGCTTGATGTCAGCCGCATCGAGCATTGTCAGGTTCTGGTTGCCGTACGCCTCCCAGCTGCTTTTCTGCTCGGCCAGGGCTTTTAGCTGTTTTTTATTCAGCGCAGCAAAGATCCCGCCCGGCCGGTAATCGCACTGGATGTCGTAGCGCCCGATGCGCTGGCGAATGATATCGGCGCCTTCGAACATCATGCTGCCGAGCACCCGGGCGGTCTTCTCGCCATAACGGGCCTCGATGACATCGACGTCGCGGCTGTAGGAGTTGACCAACTGACCGCCATTGCGACCGCTGGCACCGAACCCGACCTGCGCGGCTTCAAGTACCGTCACGCTATAGCCTGCTTCAGCCAGGAACAGAGCCGATGACAGGCCGGTGTACCCGGCGCCGATGACACAGACATCACATTCCACCGACTCTTCAAGTGCCGGGAAGTCAGTCGTGAGGTTTCGGGTCGCAGCGTAATAGCTGTTTACATGGGTGTGCTTCATGAATGTCTCCGATGGGCGCCGCCGTCACGCCGGTGGACCCCGGCGCCGGCAGCGCGCAAGCGAGAGCACGGCTGATCGTGGTGGACACCGCCTCTGCACCACCCGCCAACCGCGCTATGTTCTGTTTCTGAATGACGGCTCGGCCAATCAAACCGTGTGCAAGTACCAGTTGTACTCAAGGTCGGAGATTGAGTTCTCGAACTCGGCCAGCTCGCTTTCCTTGCAGGCGACAAATACATCGATGTACAGCGGGTCGATGTATTTGGCCATGACTTCACTGTCATCCAGCTCGCGCAGGGCATCACGCAAGTTGTTCGGCAGGCTCTGTTCGTTCTGCTCGTAGCTGTTGCCTTCCACCGGCGGGCCCGGTTCGATTTCGTTGGTCAGACCGTGGTGTATACCGGCCAGTACCGAAGCCATCAGTAAGTACGGGTTGGCATCTGCACCGGCAACCCGGTGTTCAATGCGCACCGAGTCGGCAGAACCGGTAGGCACACGCACCGCCACGGTACGGTTGTCGATGCCCCAGCTCGGCGAGTTCGGCACATAGAACTGCGCACCGAAACGACGGTAGGAGTTGACGTTCGGGCACAGGAACGCCATCTGCGCCGGCAGGGTCTCGAGCACACCGCCGATCGCGTGACGCAGTGCGGCGTTCTGCTCGGGATCCTCGCTGGCAAAGATGTTATTGCCTTCCTTGTCCAGAATCGAAATGTGCACGTGCAACCCGTTACCCGCCTGACCCGGGTACGGCTTGGCCATGAAGGTGGTGTCCATCTCATGGTCGTAGGCGATGTTCTTCACCAGGCGCTTGAGCAGCACTGCGTAATCGCACGCCTTGATCGGGTCGTTGACGTGATGCAGGTTGACTTCGAATTGCGCCGGGGCGCTCTCCTTGACGATTGCGTCAGCCGGGATGCCCTGCTCTTTGGCACCTTCGAGAATGTCCTGCAGGCAGTCAACGTACTCGTCGAGATCATCGATCAGGTACACCTGGGTCGACATCGGACGTTTGCCGGATACCGGCGAGCGTGGTGACTGCGGACGACCGTTCACGTTGTCCTGGTCGATCAGATAGAACTCGAGTTCAAAGGCGGCGCAAATGGTCAGCCCCATGTCATCGAACTTGCTGACGACCTGACGCAACACTTCGCGCGGGTCAGCGAAAAACGGCTGGCCTTCGAGTTCATGCATGGTCATTAACAGTTGCGCCGTCGGGCGCTTCTGCCAGGGCTCGATGCAAAGCGTATTCGGGATGGGGTAGCAGATGCGGTCCGAATCACCGATGTCCAAGCCCAGACCGGTGCTTTCTACCGTAGAACCGTTGATGTCCAGAGCAAACAGGGATGCCGGCAGGTTTATGCCTTTTTCGTAGACCTTGTGCAGGCTGGTGCGCTCGATGCGCTTGCCGCGCACCACACCGTTCATATCTGCAATCAGAAGGTCGACGTACAAAACCTCAGGATATTTCTTAAGGAATGCGTTCGCTTCATTGAGCTGAATGGCACGCAGGGGGACCGACATGAGGCACCTATTATGTTAATTATTATGTTCACAGCCGCTTCTGGAACTCAGTCAATCCGAAAGGCAAAGTGAAGTCAATAGCGAACACCCCGCCCTCCATTGTTATTTTTCAGGCAATTTCGGGGTCAAATTGAGCCCCGTGAATCGTGGCCTAGCAGTTAATTATGAAAGTTAGACGTTGCGTGTTTAGAATTTTTTACATGGGAGTTGTTAATTAAAATCAACAAGGCTAAGCTCCGAAAAAGCTCGTTCAAGTGTGAAACTTCGAGGTGATAAAAATGGCAATCAAGCCATTGACCGGTGTTACTGCGTGCGTCAAAACAGACTGGCCTGCATCCCTGGCATGTCAGCGGCGCCCCGCTTTTGTGTGTTGTCAGAGTCGCGATCCAGGTGTTTGCGGCACCCATCACCACCCCCTTCCTCTTATGCATGCCGTGTTTGCAACGGGCGGCGCCCCATGAAGCCCGCTGACTGAAAACCCCAAAACCCGATTCAATCGTTAGCTGCCCTTGTGAGGGACGGCCGGGCCTGTGCGCGCCCGCCCCGCACAACAACAAACCGCAATAACAAAAAGTACAACCAGACAGCCAGGACGGCGGCGCCGGGCAAGCCCGTTCACAGCCGGCTTGCAATCAATTATTAAGTCGGGCCCTTCTGGCCTGACGACTGAAATCTGTTGGGAGTTTCACATGGCAAACGCCTCCAGCCTCTACAGAAAGGCACTTGAAGGCCAGCACACACCCAAAAAGGTGCTGCTGAAAGTCGACCGGGTCAGTAAAAAATTCGACGAAACCACCGCCGTGGACGATGTGTCCCTGGAGATCCATCAAGGCGAAATCTTCGCCCTTCTCGGCGGTTCCGGCTCCGGAAAATCGACCCTGCTGCGCATGCTGGCAGGCTTCGAACGCCCGACAGAGGGACGGATTTTTCTCGACGGGATCGACATCACCGACATGCCGCCCTACGAGCGGCCGATCAACATGATGTTCCAGTCCTATGCCCTGTTCCCGCATATGACCGTGGCGCAAAACATTGCCTTCGGCCTCAAACAGGACCGCCTGCCTGCCAGCGAAATCGACGCCCGCGTTGAAGAGATGCTCAAGCTGGTGCACATGACCCAATACGCCAAGCGCAGGCCGCATCAGTTGTCCGGCGGCCAGCGTCAACGTGTGGCCCTGGCCCGCTCGCTGGCCAAGCGTCCAAAGCTGCTGCTGCTCGATGAGCCGATGGGGGCGCTGGATAAAAAACTGCGCTCGCAAATGCAGCTCGAACTGGTGGAAATCATCGAGCGCGTCGGCGTGACCTGCGTCATGGTGACCCACGATCAGGAAGAGGCCATGACCATGGCCCAGCGCATCGCGATCATGCACTTGGGCTGGATTGCCCAGATCGGCAGCCCGGTGGATATCTACGAAGCACCGGTGAGCCGGATGGTGTGTGAATTCATCGGCAACGTGAATGCCTTCGAAGGCTCCGTGATTGAGGACGAGGAAGGGTTCGCAATCATTCACTGCCCGGAACTGGAGCGTAATATCTACGTGGGTCACGGCGTAACCACCTCTCTGGAGGACAAGTCGACCACCTACGCAATCCGCCCGGAAAAAATGCTGGTCACGACCGTCAAGCCGGTCTTCGAATACAACTGGTCGCGGGGCAAGGTGCATGACATCGCCTATCTGGGCGGCCACTCGGTGTTCTACGTTGAATTACCCGGCGGCAAGATCGTGCAGTCGTTCATGGCCAACGCCGAACGCCGCGGTGCGCGTCCGACCTGGGACGACGAAGTCTATGTCTGGTGGGAAGATGACAGCGGCGTGGTACTGCGCTCATGAACCTTCGAAAACTCAAACGCCGCCTGCAACGAATAACCCCCGGTGGCCGCCAGATGGTCATCGGGATTCCATTCCTGTGGCTGTTCCTGTTTTTCATGCTGCCGTTCTTCATCGTCCTGAAGATCAGCTTTGCCGAAGCCGACGTCGCGATTCCGCCGTATACCGAGATCTACAGCTACGTTGACCAAAAAATTCAGCTGCTGCTGAACCTGGGCAACTTCGCCATGCTGGGTGACGACGAGTTGTACATCGCCGCTTACCTGGGCTCGCTGAAGATGGCTTTCTTCAGCACGGCGCTGTGCCTGCTGATCGGTTATCCGATGGCCTACGCCATTGCCAATGCGCGTAAAGAGATGCAGACCGTGCTGGTGCTGCTGATCATGATGCCGACCTGGACCGCGATCCTGATCCGCGTTTACGCGTGGATGGGCATCCTCAGCAATAACGGCCTGCTCAATGGTTTCCTGATGTCGATGGGCTGGATC
>NZ_JAFCVM010000014.1:0-61288 GCF_049897045.1 Pseudomonas sp. TWR2-1-1 | reverse complement strand
ATGTATCGCGTTACAACACTGTCAGGCCTCACAGCTACAACGATTATCGATCGCCAGTCACGAGGGAGCGGCTGGCGGCGTAAACCTTAACTGGTGTCCAAGATTACTTGACCAGTTCAGAATGCCTCTTGTGGGAGCCTGGCTTGCCAGCAATTGGCTGTGCGGGGGCAGAGAGTAAAACCGCGTCGACTGCATCGCGGGCAAGCCCGCTCCTACGGGGGGTTTGTGAGGCCGAATGCCTCGTGTGGGGGCCTGGCTTGCCGGCGATTGGCTGTGCGGGCCCTAGAGTAAAACCGCGTCGTCTGCATCGCGGTCACGCTTTTGGGCCTTTGACCGGCCAGGCCACGAACGGCTTGATTTCCTTGAGTACGAACATGCTCTGCATCTCTTTGATTCCCGTCAGGCGCCGGATCACCGACATGGCAAAGTCGGCAAAGGTGTCCAGGTCACGCGAGACCACTTGCAACAGAAAGTCCGCGTCGCCACCGATGCTGTAGCAAGCCACCACGTCTTCGAGGGCCATGACTTCTTGCTCGAACTTGCGGGCTTCGACTTCGCTGTGGCGATCAATGGTGACCCGCACAAACACCAGCACCCCCAGCCCGATCTTGCGGCGGTCCAGTACCGCGCGGTAGCCCTGAATCACTTTGTGCTCTTCAAGCTGGCGCACCCGACGCCAGCAAGGCGAGACCGACATGCCGATGCCATCGGCCAGGGTCTGATTGGTGGTGCGCCCATCCTGCTGCAAGGCCGCGAGAATTCGGGCGTCGATTGCGCTTAACGTCTGCTCGGTCATAAATACCTCCCTGTGCATTTTTATCGGTAAATCTGACCCACATTAAGCAGACCCACAACCTGAATAGACAAAATTATCCAGCACTTGAGGAATATCCTTACTCCTACAAAAAACCTCGAAAGGACACCCCAGGATCATGCTTGAATTTTCTCAGGTACTCACTTACACCGCCGCCCTGGCTGTTGCCGCGGCTATCCCCGGGCCCGGCATGGCGGCACTGGTAGCCCGCAGTGTGAGCGGCGGGGCCTTGCCCGGTTTCAGTTTGTTGCTTGGGTTGATTCTGGGGGATTTGATTTATTTATCGTTCGCGGTGTTTGGCCTGAGCCTGGTCGCCCGGAACTTCGATGCCCTGTTTGTCCTGGTACGCGGCTGCGCTGCGCTGTATCTGGCTTATCTGGCCTGGCAGTTCTGGAAGGCAAAACCCCAGCCGGTCACAGTAGGCCAACCGCTGAACAGGCAGGAACTGTTCAGCGCCTGGCTCTCAGGCCTGACCATCACCCTGGGCAACCCGAAAACCATTGCCTTCTATCTGGCGCTACTGCCGCTGGTGATCAACCTGCAGGCGGTGTCCCTGCAAGTCTGGGGCGTCATGCTGGTGCCGCTAACCATTGCTGTTTTATTTATGGTCGGCGGCCTGTTTGTGCTCGGTGCGGTACGTATCCGCCATGTCCTCGCCAGCCCGCGGGCCCAGCAAGGCCTGTTCAGAGGTGCAGCGATCATCATGCTCGGCGCCGCAGCGGCCATGCTGGTTCAGGCCGCCTGACGCCGGGCGCGCACGGCTTTGATCAGGCCATCTGCGGGGCAGACAGGTCCGGTTGGGGATCACTGGTTGCCGGACCATCCGGCACCCAGAACAGGAACGGATCTTTGGCCGGACGATGGTCGTAAGGGCGCACTGCCCCCTCCCCGCCGGCGCGCTTGAATCCATACACCTGACGCCGCTCGACATGAATGCTCGGGGCTGCGCCTTCACCACTGCACGGTTCGATATTCATCGCCTTCAAGGTGCTCAGCAGGTCATCAATAATCAGCTGCCGATTGAGGGTGAAGGCCGATGCAAAACAGCGCCAGAAACGCCACCCGGCACGCTCCAGAATGCGCTGGCGGCGCATGTCGCTGTCCCAGCGGTCGGGGCCGTGGAAGCGGTCGCCGTCACACTCGATTGCCAGGCGACTGTCGTTGTCGCCTTCGACCACCATGTCTATGCGGTACGCGCCAACGCCGACTTGCGGAATCACTCGGTAGCCACGCCGGGTCAGTTCATCGTACATGTCGCGTTCAAAACCGGACTCGCACAACTCGCGCAAATCGCTGACCTGTTCGGCATCCTGAGTAAAGGGCGTTTCGAAGTGTTCAATCAGACCACGGCGCAAAGCGTCGACCGCACTGAGGTCGGTCAGCTCGACACTGCGCACCAGGTACATGCGGTCCCGCGCCCGGGACGCCGCCACGTTGAAACGCTGGGCAATCGAGTCGCGGCTGTTGGCAAAGCAGTCGCCGGGGGAAGCGACCAGCGAAAGGAACATCACGTCGCGCTCCTTGCCCTGGAAAGTACGCGCATCGCCACAGCTGATCTGGAACCGGGTGATGACTTCTTCGCCCAGCTCCCGGGTCAGTATTTGCATGATGGTTTGCGCTTGCTCTGCCCCCAGTAGCGAGACCACGCCGATACTGCGCCCGGCGATCTGCGGCAGTGCGATCAAACGGCGGATCTCCTCGACAATCACATTGGCTTCACCGAGGTTCAACTTGCCCTTTTTCACGCCGTCCATGACCAGCAGATCAATGAGCGGCGGGTCCAGACGCTCGGTCATCAGCGGCAGGCGCAGAGGTTTGAGTTCGTGGTTGTAGAACTCGCGCTTGGAGTATTCGATGATCGGCGCCACGCAGCGAAAGTGCTCGCGCAGCATGGTACCGCTCTTGGCAAACACCACTTTGAACAGGTCGTACAGCGAGCGCTCGGGTGACATCAACGGTCGGTAGAGCCCGACTTGATTGCCCAGAAAGCGCGTCATCATGTTCTGCACCCGCTCCTCTTCCATGCCGATACCGTCGGGGGAAACCTGCTTGTCGTCGCCCACCACCAGCACTTTTTTGGCCCGCAGCAGGGCCGGTAGCGCGCTCAGATCGGATTGCGAGGCTTCGTCGATAATCACCAGATCGAACGCGCCGTACTGCGCTGGCAGGCTCTCGCAGATCCGGTAGTGCGGCATGATCCAGCAGGGAATCGCCGAAATCGCCACATCGGCAGCCAGTCGCGCATCCTGACGATAACGTCCGGCCCGCACGCCGGTGCCCTTGCCAATCTTGCGAATGGCCGTGCGGTATAGCTCCAGCGCAGCCCTGACGCTGGGGGTAGCGTTTTCTGACAGTCGCAGCCAGGTCCGCTTGACCACCGCATCCTGATACAGGCGCGACAGGCTCAGCTCCAGCTCTGCGCGCAATTTAAATAGCCGCTTGAGATCTTCGCGCCCGTCGATGCTGTCCAGGTAACTGGCCAGCCGGCTCAGGCGCCATATCTCCAGGCAGTTATCCGGGAGCAAGGCATCCACCGGCCCGGTGCACGGTTCTTCACGTAACCGGGCAGCCCAGATCAGGCCCCCGCTCCGGGCAATAACCGCGGTCACCTGCTGAACCGTATCGAGGGCGGCCGTGAGCGCCAGGACGCCGCGCAACTGGTCCATCAACGCGGACCACTGCACCTGTATCTCAGCCACTTGTACGCCCGGCTGGCCGAGGCTCAAGTCCAGAAACCCTTGCAAGCGTTCGCTCACTGCACCGCCACAACCGGCCAGTGCCTTGTTAAAGGTTTCCTTGATGACCCAGGTGGCTGCCAGCCGCTGGCGCATCAGGTGATGACGCAAAATGCTTTCACCCTGGCCCAGTACCGCCTCGTCAGTGCGCAGGTTGTTCACCTGTGGCCACTCCGGGAGCAACTGGCGCAGTTCGGTCTGAGCACGGGTTTGCCAACGTTCGGCGCGCACAATATCGTCGAACTGTTCAATCGCCCGGGCAGCCGCCGGCAGTTGCTCGGCATCGGCCTCAAACACCGGAAGCGGCATTTCGGCGGCCAGCGCATTCCAGCGCAGCAGCAAGGTGCGACTGTGCAGCTGAAAGTGCACGAAGCCTTGCACATGTGCCCAGTCCTGCTCGCTTTGCGGCTTGCTGCCGAGCACCACGATGGTGTCCAGCAACTGCTTTTGGCTGCCCTTGCCGATCAGGCCGGACAACCCGAATGGACGGCGCCCCTGGGCCAGGTTATCGATGGCGGCCAGTACCTCGGGCTGGGTGTGCAGCTCGAACGGCAGGCTCACCGGCCGTGCCACAAATGCTTTGCGCCCCGCGAGGGTGTCCTCGATTTCGACCTTCAGGCTGTCGAAAAGCGCCAGCACATCACTGTTGCCGTTGCGCATCAACCAGGCCTGCATGGCTGGCACCCAACCCTGTTGCGCAGCCGTGATAGCGGTGCGCAAGGCCTGCAAGTGGCCGATGTGTTCGAGCAAGGCCTGGGCCTGCTCCAGGGTCGGCCCACTGCTGTCCAGCAGTCGCGGCACTTCGCCGATGCTTTCCTTGTTTTGCAGCTGGCTTTCCTGCGCCAGATCCTGATGGACCTGAATCAATGTCTGCGCATCCGGAAAATCGGCCAGTTGCGGGACTTTTTGCCCCAGATAAGACAGCGCATCCTTGAGCTCAAGCCGCGCCTCGCGCAAGGCGATGATGTCTTGCAGGGTGAACAGCGCACGATGTTCTGCGCCGATGCCGAGCCGGTCAGCAAAGCGGTTTATTTCGTCCTGGGCAGCGGCCACCTGTAACGCGGCATGGGTGGGGCTCAGACGTTCACCGTCGATTTCCAGCTCTGAAAGATTACGTTCGGCCCACTGGGTGATTTCACGATCAACGGCGGATATCTGACCGTGGAGCGTGTTGATTTCGTCATCAATCTGGCCGATTTCACGCTTGTACAGCGCCCGATCAATTCGTTGCACCTCAGCCGAAATCTTCTGGATCGCGAACTCGAACTGCTTCATGCCGTCCGCTTCGCTGCTCAGCAAGCTGATCGCCAGCGGACGAATATCTTCGGGGAGTTTCTCCTGCAAAACGGCCAGCGCCGGATCCTTCATGGAGGTGACCAGCACCCGCTTGCCATTGGCCAGGTAATGACTGATGACGTTGGCGATGGTGTGGGTCTTGCCGGTGCCGGGCGGGCCTTGCACCACAACCCCGTCGTGCACCTCCAGCAACTGGATGATTTGCACTTGCTCGTCGTTGTAGGGTTTGGGGAAGTACAGCTCGTGCACTTTTGACGCGGCTGCATCCGTACCCTGGGTGCCGCTGACATAGGACAAGCCGCGAAACGGCGGTAGAACCACCTCCTCAAGCACGTTTGAAGGCTCGGTCAAAATTGCCTGCAATGCAGGCGGCAAATGATCGAGGTCCTCGATCCCGGCGTCAAAGCGGCCCAGGTCCTCAATAAACATATTGCTGTCGCGGGCGCGGGCAAACAGGGTCCAGGTATCAGTGACGCACAAGTGCTCGGCAGCCTTGGGCACAGAGCGGTCCCCGTCGGCAATTGTCACCGGCAGAAACTGCCCCTGGGCATCGAGCAATGACGATGCCGAACGGATCACCGGGTCGTAGCTGGAGGGGTTGAACGGGCTGATTCCCGCCTGGTCCTTCTTGAAAAAATCCTTGGCCAGCTTGTCCAGGGCACCGACCCCGGCAATATCAGCGGCCACATAGGCGTCCACTTCAAGACGCGGCTCGGCGACCCGCGGGCGCACTTCGAGCGCCATGCTGTCCGGGTTGATGTCGATCTCGACCAGTTGACTGATCAGCGGGTAGTGGATGACGCCGACCTCGGGATGTTCCCACGTCGAAACGCCCATGCCCCACACCAGCTCCAGCTGTGCGTCCCCCAGGTTGCCCTGCATCTGCTGCACCAGCAAAAACAGTTCGGCGTAGAGCTCGATACTTTTGCGCCGCTGCTTTTCTTCTTGCGCCCACATTCGCCAGGCAGTCTGACTGTAGGACTTGAGCTGAGCCTTGATTTCACCGGCTTCCAGGCAGTCTTCCAGATTGACCCACTCATCCTCCACGGGCTCTTCACTGCCCGGGGTGCCGGTGAGCGTTGCGGGTTCAGTCAGGACGCCACTGGCGCGCAACGCCTCGCGCGCCACCCGATGTTTGAGCGCAGGCTCGACTTGCGGCGTGCCCTTGAGCTCAATCCACAGCCCCAGCAACGGGCTGAGCGGCGCAGGTGGCCGGGTCTCGTGCAAACGCTCGAGCCGAAGCCAGATTTCATCTTCATCGCCCACGTGAACATCCAGACTGACACCCGGTAATGAGCGCAGTTTTTCTTCACTGGCACTGAATGTGTTGTGCTGGCTGACGGTTAACGCGGGGCGCTTTTGCATGAGCGCGGTCTGTTTGACGAACTCAATCAGACTGGCGAGACGTGCACGTACTGTATCCATGTCGGGGCTGAACCACTTCGATGAGAGGGCGCGGTAGTGACTGAAAAAAACCTGAAGGCGCCGAAAAAGGTGAAAAACTCACAAGTGTCGACACGATACAGAGGTTCAGGTTGTATTCAGATACATCATTTTGTAAAAAACTGCTCGCTATACAAGACGGTCCGCTTATTCCAAATAAGGTCATCCGTCATGCCCGCCTCACCCCTGCGCCTGGGCGCGGCTGATAGCACCACTCCTGTAGGAGCGAGCTTGCTCGCGATCTTTGTTAAAAAAGCTCGCGAGCAAGCTCGCTCCTACAGGTGGTTCAGGCATAAAAAAAGGCCCTCCCCGAAACCGGGGAGGGCCTTTTGCATAACGCTGGGGTTTAGCCCAGGTTAACGCCAAAGTTCGATGCCAACGGTGCCAGACCGCCTGCAAAACCCTGGCCGATTGCCTTGAACTTCCACTCCTCGCCATTGCGATACAGTTCGCCGAAGACCATGGCGGTCTCGGTGGATGCGTCTTCGCTCAGGTCAAAACGTGCCAGCTCTTTGTTATCCGCCTTGTTCAGTACGCGGATGTAAGCGTTCGATACCTGACCGAAGTTCTGCTTGCGGCCATCAGCCTCATGGATGGTCACGGCGAAAGCCAGTTTCTTGGCTTCTTGTGCCAGGCCCGCCAGGTTGACGTTGATTTGCTCATCGTCACCCTCGCCAGCGCCAGAGCGGTTGTCGCCCTGGTGCACGACGTTGCCGTCCGGTGAGGTCTTGTTGTTGTAGAACACAAAGCTGCCGTCGTTCAGCACTTTGCCGCTCTCGCCAACAATGAACACCGAGGCGTCGAGGTCGAACTCGGTACCGTCAGTGACGCGAGGATCCCAGCCAAGGCCAACAATAACTTCTGTCAGGCCAGGTGCTTCTTTGGTCAGGGAGACGTTGCCGCCCTTGCTCAGACTTACTGCCATGTTCGTGAACCCTTATATAAAAAGATGAATGGGTCGATTAAAACTTCAGGCCGAAGCTTTCAGCCAATGGCTTGAGGCCACCGTTAAAGCCCTGGCCTACTGCGCGGAATTTCCACTCGGCGCCATTGCGATACAGCTCGGCAAAGATCATTGCGGTTTCGGTGCTGGCATCTTCTGCGAGGTCATAGCGAACAACTTCGTTGTTGTTGTCCTGATTGACCAGACGGATGAAGGCATTACGCACCTGACCAAAGTTCTGCTTGCGAGCGTCGGCTTCGTGGATGGTCACAGTGATCGCGATCTTGTCGATCTCGGCAGGCACTTTGGACAGGTCGATCTTGATCGCCTCGTCGTCGCCGTCGCCTTCACCGGTGCGGTTATCGCCGGTGTGCTCAACCGAGCCGTCGGTGCTTTTGAGCTGGTTGTAAAAAATGAAATCGGAGTCAGCGCGTACTTTGCCGTCAGCCTTGAGCAAGAAAGCGCTCGCATCCAGGTCGAAGTCTTGACCATCGGTGGAGCGAGCATCCCAGCCCAGACCCACGAGGACTTTAGTCATCCCCGGAGCTTCTTTGGACAGGGACAGGTTGCCGCCTTTGGAAAGGGAAAGTGCCATGTGTAATTCTCCTTAGTAATGTGCGATCAAGCGTTCGTATCGTTTTTAACGTCGGATGGCTCTTCTTTACCGGGAAACATGATGCTGGCCACAACACCGATGGCCAGTACCACCAACACCACGATCAGGCTGGTGTTTGGATCAATTTCATAGCCATGGCCAAACAGGTGGTCGGTTGCGTTCAAGGCCAGCTTGCCGGCGATAAAGAACAACAGCGCGATAACCGATTTTTCCAGGTGAACCAGGTAGCGCTTCAGCGCTTCGAGAACGAAGTACATGGTCCGCAGGCCAAGAATGGCGAACATCATGGCCGAATACACGATCAACGGTTCACGGCTCACTGCGATCACTGCAGGTACGGAGTCGAAGGCGAACAGGATGTCCGATACCTCGACCACTACCACACACAGAAACAACGGTGTCGCGAACAAGGTGCCTTTGGCAGCCAGGCTCATTCCCTTGTTCTGCGGCTTCGTGATCTCTTTTTCAAGCTCTTTGCGCGAAACAAAGAAATTATGTCCGTGCAGCTTCGGCCAGACCGGGAACAGTTTTTGCGCAAAGCGGTAGGCCATGTGCTTGGAGTAATCCTCCTCTTCGTCCTCTTCCTTGCTGCGCAACATCATGATTGCGGTCCAGGCCACAACCACCGCAAACAGCACTTCGACCCAGGGACCGAACGCCAGCAGGCCAGTACCGATTGCCACAAAGATCAGGCGGAAGACGATGGCACCGATGATGCCCCAGTACAGAACGCGGTGACGCAGCGCATCAGGCACCTTGAACCAGGCAAAGATCGCCATGAACACGAACAGGTTGTCGACGCTGAGAACTTTTTCCAGCGCATAACCGGTTACGAACAGGCTGGCCACACTTGGGCCGTGGGCGTAGTACAGGTAACCCGCAAATGCGAGCGAGATCAGCACCCAGAACACCGACCAGACGGCGGCGTTGGTCAGCGTGACCGGTTTATCGCTTTTGTGGGTGAACAGGTCGATTGCCAGAGCAATGACCGCTAGCGCCACAAATACAGCGATGGTAGTTGGCGGAAAGCCAATTGCCGTGTTTTCCATGATGTCCTCAGAGATCAAAATCGCCAGGGTTCAACCCCAGCTCATTGCAGATAGTGCGGCAAGCAGCCCGCTCACTTTCATCGAAGTTGCCGTCGGCACTGCCGATTGCGCAGCAAACACGCACCAGCAGACGGGCAGCATCTTCTTTTTTACGCAACTGACCGATCGACTTCAGGGCTTCTGCGCGACCGATCTGCTGATCAAACTCAAACTTGGCGCAGACCTCATTGAAAGACTTGATCACGTCCTTGACGTCAAAGGCCTTCAACTCATTGGAGTTCTGGATGAACCCGACCATCTTCTGCTTCTCGTCGCTGCTGATGTTGCCGTCGGCAGCAGCCACCAGCGCGCATCCGGAAACCACGGCTTCCATGAACTCGCGGTTCTTGAATTTGCTGACTTCCGCCGAAAGCTTGTCACGGGCAGCGGTTGCATTGGTTTTCAGCCATTCGAGCATTGGATTCACCTTGTCAGAAATTGAGTGAGTGCCGCCGGCCTCGGCCGGCGGCCAATTACATAACGCTCATTTGGACCCGGCAGCCCAGCGCATGCCCCAGCCAAATGCTTTGTCCATGTCCGAGTGCCCTTTGAAAAACTCGACCTTGCGGTTGACCTTGACGCTGCCACCGACGTTTTCGAGCAAGGCAATGGCGCACATGCCCTTGGTGCCGCCCTCTTCGCTCAGACGCACTTCAATTGGCGGCTCGCCCGGGATGTACAGGGTAATTACGCCATCGGTGGCCTGCCAGTTCGGGGCGCCCTCATAGATGAATGCGTACACCAGCACGCGCCGCATCTTGCGCCACTCCTTGCCGTTGATGCGCAACCACTCGCCGTCGCTCACGGAGCCGGTCCGGTCGTCGCCCATCAATTGAATGAACGGCTCGTCGCGAAAATCGCCAAATGCATTGCCCAGGGCCTGAACGGCACCCTTGCGCCCGTTTTCCATTTCGTACAGGCAGCCTACATCGAGGTCGATACCGCCCGACTTGCCGCGCAGCGAGGCAAAGAAACCACCGCCGCCGCTCGGCGTGGTGCGGTTCCAGTTGAGGTTGATCTTGATCTCGCCAAAATCACCGTCCTTTTTGTCCAGGCTGATCGAAGGACGCTGCTTGTCGAGGGTGATCTTCGACAGGTTGACCCTGGATGCCGGGGCAGGTGCAGCTGGTGGTGCAACCACTGGTGCGGGCGCTGCTGCAGGAGCTGGCGCTGGCGCCGCAATATCAACGCCGAAGTGCTGGGCCAAAGGCGCCAGACCACCGGCAAAACCCTGGGCTACGCAGCGGAACTTCCACGCCCCCTGGCGGCGATAAAACTCGCCGAGGATCAACGCGCTTTCCTGCATGCCCACCGTCGGGATCGGGGCTTCAATGCCGCCGGTCACAGACACATTAAGCTGCGGGAACGCGTCGAATCTGGCCTTGTTCTCGTAGATGGTCGCGGTCAGTGCAACTTTATCGATGGCCGCGTCAATGGCGTCCAGATTGAGGCTGAACACGCTGCGCCCCGGTGCGGACTCCACCAGTTTTACGGCGCCGTTGTTGACACTCTGCTGGCCGAAGAAGCACATGTCATTGTCACCACGTACCTTGCCCGACTCATTAAGCAGGAAGGCGGATACGTCCAGATCAGCACCCGGCACCGGGGTATAGGTGATGGTGACGCTCGGGGTGCCTGTGGTCACGGCGATGTTTGCGCCTGGAGTCAGAGTACTCATGGGCGCACCGCACTGGCGGCTTCGTTGCTCAGGTCCTGTGCTGTGCGACCGTTGGCAACCGTACCGATGGCCGTCAGGTCCCAGCCCGCAGACGTGCGGCTGAGGTAAGCCATGACCACGCCGGTATGACGGCCCTTGTCTGAAAGGTTGAAGCGCGCCAGTTCTTTGCCGGTCAGCTCATCAACAATGCGGCAGTAGGCATTTTCTACAGCCTCGAAGTTTTGCCCGGTGAACGAGTTAACGGTGAACACCAGATGACTGACGCCCGCCGGCAGCTGTTCAAGGTTGACCAGAATCGACTCATCGTCGCCATCGCCCTCACCCGTGCGGTTGTCGCCGGAGTGAACGATGGAGCCGTCAGTGGATTTGAGCTGGCGGAACCACACCAGATCCAGCGGTTGTCTGGCACTGTCGAGCAGGATGCATGAAGCGTCCAGATCGATGGCGGTATCGCTGTTCAGTAATTTGGCAAAAAAGCCGATCGGCTTGACCGGGTCCCATCCCAGGCCCATGCGGATTTTCTTAAGACCGGTTCCGGCTTCTTTCTCGAGAGAAATGGTTTGGTTCTTGGATAGCGAAATGGCCATGAAGCGTCTCCTTGTCTGCACTGAAGCACGATAGGTTGGTGCTGATTATTGACGTGCTTTGCTTACGCCTTGCTTACAGCTCTTCGCGCAAGCACACATCAAGTGGCCGCTTGCGACGCCACAACGCGTGAAATTCGCGCCAATGTGGTTCCTGAGCGGCTCCGAGCATTTGTTCATCGCCCCGGGTGTCACCCCAGGCGCGCAATGTGTATTGATCCAGAGGTCCGTACCTGGCTTCCAGGCGAATGACCTTTTGTTCGCAGCGACAGTTGATACCGTCGATCTCACCTGTCAGAACGCCGTCGACTGAGGCCAGCCGGGTTCCGATCAGGCCGATACCAAGTTTTTTGGCGAAAGGCGCGAGCACCAGCTCAGGGGACGCCGAACAAATAGTCACCGTGGCCCCTTGCTCCAGCTGGGCGGCGACAGATGTTAAGCCCAAAGGGCGCATTAGACGCTGCCACGAAACGTCACAAAATGCTTCGGCGCGCTCCTTCACCCAAGCCTCTTTGGCACCGGTCAGATAGACCGTAATCAACTTTTCCTTCAAGTCATTACGCGATATCTGCCCCAGCAAGTAACTAAAGGTCGATGGAATCATGCGCAGCAAGCGCATGGCGAACAGCCGGTTGCCAAAGGCAAAGCGCAAAAACGGCACAAACGTATCGTGATAGGTCAGCGTGCCATCGAAATCGAACGCGGACAGAATCTGTTTGCCTTGGCCTGATGTATTCAAAACGTCGTTCAACCCACTAATTCAGCCAATCGCAGGCTGCCTCCAAAAGTGTCCGGCGAGCAGCCGGTTTCGGGGCGAACCCCTTGCCAATGTGCTCGCTCAATAATTGTTTGCGCCCATTTGTAATGGGTCGCAGGTTCGCACATGGCGTCGTTGAACTTGAACACCGCAGGCGCCGCCTCACTCAGTATGTGGCGTGCGCTGTTGAGATCTTCAAGGCTGACTTGCAACGCCCTGTGGATAACTGCAATTTGCGACGGATGAATTGCGGTTTTACCCACCAGCCCGTGGGCCATGTCCAGCGCCAGTTCCTGCTCCAGCAACTGCGGGCTATTGAGTTGTTCAAATACCGGGGCCGTAAGGGCGAAACCGGCGGAGCCCATCACCCCGCACAGCATCGGGATTACATAGCTCATGGGCGTGCTGTAAAGGGTCAGCGCCGGGCTACGACGCAAGCCCAGACACCCCATCAAATCGTTGCCGCCTATGCGCAAGGCGATGATGCGCCCCGGCAATTGCTCAAGCATTGCACTGCGCAGCTCGACCATGGCTCCCGGGTCATACACCTCGGGGGTCTCCAGGGTTGGCATCAGCATCAATTCGCTGCGAGTGACCGCCTGTTCCCACTCGCGGATGTTGCTCAGGCGCAGTTTTGGCACGACAAAACCGTCGACGTGGCGCATCAACGACCATTCATTCAGCACCGCCGCCATCGCCGCATCCCGGGGGCGAACAAACAGGATCGGGCCGCCGGACGGACGGGCCCCGCGGGCTTCGATCCCCAGCAACAGATTTCTCAGATTGTTGAGCCCCTGCTGCACGTCAGTCTCGGCCACTGCGTCTTCAAGGCACACCACCAGCGAGCGCAAGCCCTGGAGCTTTTGCCCCATGACCACATCCAGAATATCGGGACGGGTAGCCGGCATATAAAGAGTGGCGCCCAAGGCATAGGCGGAATGTTTGATCATCAGCGAACACTCCTTATTACAGTGACGGCGCGATACGGCCCCAACGCTTCACCGACTTCTTCGACTTCGATATTCGCCTGCCTTGTAAGGTGCAGCAGCAATTGAACATCCTGATCGTCACGACTGCGCACCAGCACGTGATCCGGCACCCGGCGCATGACGGCACGCGTGGCCTCGGCGATGCCCGGTTTGACGCGGTTGGGGTTACTCACAGCAAACCGTGTCGAGATACGTTCGACCGCAGCCACGGCTGAGTGTTGCAACACTTGCGCCTGCTCCGGTGTCCAGGGCTGGGCGGCTGCCCGGGGCGCCAGTTGCGCGCGCTCGGCTTCGATGCTGTGGATAAAGTCTTGAGTCACGTCGTGGCCGGCCAGATGGTCATACACCACGCAACCATGCAGGCCGGGGTCTTGCGGCCAGATAGAACGGGAAACAAGGCCCGACACTGTCGCCCCCAGAATGCCCGAAGGGATCAGCCAGTCTTCCGCCGAAGCCGCCAGCCAGGCACGCCCGCAAGGGTCGGCCAGCACCACCAGCCGCGGATCGGCCGGGAACCGCGAATCACCCGCCAGGCTGTCGCGGATTTGCCCGCTGATCGCACCTTTGCCGGTCCAGCCATCTACAAACACGATGTTCTCGGCGCCGTGGGTCTTGATGATAGCTTCGAGTGCGACGTTGTCGATTCCGCGATCACGAATAATGCTGATCCCGTAATGCCGGGCATCGCGCCCCGCCTCGACCAGCGCGCGACGCAACAACACGCCCAGCGGCAACCCGGCACGCACAAACGACACCAGCGCAATCGTCGGGCCGTTGTAGCGCTGGCTCAGTGCCTGGGCCAGTGCCTGCACATCTGCCGCCATGCGCGCGCCATTTTGCGCCAGCGCCAGCCGGTACAAGCTTTTATGGGTCTCGGAAGGCGGATGTTCCTGGCTGATCATTTCCGAGTAGTGCCGCTGGCGGGTCTGGATCAGGCGCTCTTTTTCCTGCACATCGGTGACTTCAATCTGCATCGTGCGCAGCAGAAAATGCACGTCATCCGCGGCATAACTGCCACTGCCGACCGTTTGCAGCCCTTCGAAAGCATTACTCATGGCTGACACTCGCCAATACATGGCTGGCCAACTGGCCCCGCTTGGGCGTACCCCACCAATCGCACTCGGTCATAAAGCCCATGTCCGAGACACTGTCGCCAAAGCCCAGCAACGGCCGTTTACCGTTGATCGCCTGATCGCGCCGCACCCATTCGCGTACCGCGGCGCGCTTTTGCAGCGCCACCGGCAGGAACGCCAGGTTGTTACCGTTGCCGTGCACGTACAGCCCGTCAAGCAAACCGCGCGCCTTGACCACGGCCAGCACGCTGAGCAGTGCATCATCGGTTTCGTTGTTGTGCTTGGTAACCACGTAATTGGCCAGGCCTTGCTCTTCAACCACCCAGCCACGCAGGGAAAACCCCAGCTCGGTGCCAATGGCCAGGGTTTGCTCGCTCAACTGGTGCAGACGGGTTTGCTCCAGCGCCAGTTCATCGCACATATGCGCATGCCAGAGCGGATCCAGCGAACCGTCTGGATTGAGAATTACCCCGCCGTGGGCACACACCGCACCGTGGACGAATGGCAATTGCACCCGTTGATAGGCTTCGATGCTGCGAGCGGTTACCGGAACCACATCGGCAGTGGCCAGCAGCCATTCGACAAAGCTTTTCTGCGTCGCGCTCATAAAGCCGTTGGGCTCACCGTCCACATCCAGCGTCGCCGGGTAGCGTGGCTCGTCGCCCATTTTGCGGGCGGTCTGAAACAAGGTGTCGTCCAGATCAACGAACACCAGCGGACGATTAACGCTCATCAACGATCACCTGTGCATTCAATGCGCTGATCAACGCCGGATCGACCGCCGCCGCCGGGGTTTCAGTACAAATCAGCACCCGGTCGAACTGGCCGAGGGCGACGTTGTACAGGAAGTTGGGAATGCCCAGACCATAGTTGTCGCAGAACGACAGCGCATGATCGATGGCATGCCCCAACGCAATCGGCGAACGGCTAGTGGAACTGAAGTGCACATCGGCACCGGCTCGCTCCAGGCGCTCGGCCAACAGGAACGGGCGCCAGACATACTCGCTGGTGCCAATGACCAATACCCGCTCCCCGGGCGAAACCTGCAAGCCGGGCGCCAGCGTATCGAGGTGTTCACGCACCCCCATGCGGGCCCAGTCGCGATTCGGGTCCAGAGGCCAGTCGCCTTGGGCAACACTGCCTACTTCAGGCATGTCCGGCAGCTCTGCGGCGGGGTCTTCGGTGAAGGTGTAGCTACCGTCGAGCAACGACACGCTGCTGACGTGATCGCCCATCGCCTTGCGCACCGCATCCCCGGACCAGTCGGTCAGGGTGGCCGTGACGATCCGCTCAATGGAATCGAGCCCGGCGTCGGCAAGCGCCTTGCTCAGGTTGATAAAGGTATTGCCGGTCGACGCTTCGTCGTCCACCAGTACCAGCGAACGGGCTGTCAGCATCATCTCGCGGGTCTTGGCATCCTGTGGCAGGTGCAGCAAATGCGAGCTGGCGTGGCTGTGCTCTTCTTCAAAACGGGTAAACAGTTCGCCGCCGGTCGGGTGGCGGCTGCTGCACAGGTACAGGCTGTCATCACGGGTACGGCTCAGGGCACGGTGCACACCTGCGCCAAGCCCCACGGCAGTTTCAGCCATGCCGATCACCAGCACGGGGCCCGGCAGGTCGGCAGGGATCTTCGCCGCCAGCGCGTTAAAGCTTGCGGCCATCAACGACGGACGGGCCGGGATATGCCGCCCGAGCACACGGGAAACAAACAAAAAAGCGCGCTTGGGATTGCGGCGCTCGGCAAAACTGAAAAGTGCCTGTGGATCAAAGGTCGATGCATTGACCTCAACGTCCAGTCGACCGCGTTTAAGGTTTGCGTGCAAAGCCTTGGCTCCGGTCATGGGGTTACCGCTGTTCATCAATGTTTTACTACCTGCAAATACGTAAAAAGTGAGGGACGATCTGGGAGTCCGGGGCTTGGGACAAGTAAAAAATGGTTACTGGAGATGCCCGAAGTCAGCTCAGCCGGTTTACCAGAGTCTCCCCGCTAACCGGAACGACGACCGTGATGGCCTTGACCTGAATATTCTCGCGCCAGACACCGACCGGCTCGGGCAGCCCCAAGCGACGGGCGGCAAAGATACCGGGCAGGTTAATCCCCGCTTCACGGGTATATCCGATGCCGCCGGAATAACGCAGATTGATCTCCAGCAGATGCGGATTGCCTTCGGCGTCATCGCGGGTTTGCACGTTAACGATACCGTCGCACCTGAAATGCCGGGCGGCCCGCAGTGCCAGCTCGACGGCAGCACCGTCGCATTCGAATGACTGCATCAGGCCCTGTTTGCGCCGCCCCACATACGCCACCGCGTTGCCCGCCTCGCACACCATATCCACCGACACCTCGCTGCCGGGCATGTATGGCATGACCAGCAACGGTTTGGGCTCAACGGATTGGCCATAGGCCCGGGCAAACACCGCCGCGTTCACTTCATGGGCATCGGCATTGGCAAAGCTGCGAAACGGATCGACATCATCGCCCAGGCGCCAGAAGCCCTGACCATAAATGCCGCGTGTCGGTTTCACACACACTTGGCCATCAAGGGACAACCGGGCATAGGCCTCTTGCAGCTCGGCCTGATTGTGCACGGTAACCGCCGGAATGCACGCCAGCCCTGCGGCCAGCGCCTGACGGGTGAATACCGACTTGTCGTCGACCCGCTCAAAGGTGTCCAGGTCCAGAGCGCCCGTGACCAGCTGCAGCCCTGCGGCCTCGAATTCACCGCGATGGGCTTCATACACCTGACCCGCGCGCCCGGCCAGCACCACCTTGATCTGATGGCTGCGGGCCTGCTCAATGATCCAGGCAATGCGTTCTTGATTGTCCTGCGGCTCACGCCAGGCGACATCGGCCAGTCCGGTTATTTCAGGGCGATTTTGTCGGTGCGAGGCGAAAACCCGTACCGCATCGGGCAGTGCCTCGCGCGCGCCGGCAATCACATCGCGCTGGCTGGATTGCCCTTCAAGAAACCAGATCATGAACATCCTTTGCTGCAGAGGGAGGAAACACACGTTAAGCGCGGGAGTCTAGCGGATGGGGCCAGCAGATGCCCCCAGTGATTAAGCGCGCCAGCCCCCACATAAGTACTTCCCTCACCCCGTACCACTTTTGCAGAGCAGACAGCACAGGTTTCACATTTTGTTAAGAATTCCCCTCCTATACTCCAGCGCACAATTTCTCCCGACTCTTGCCTGGTAGCCCAATGCGTCTGACTCGCCCTGCTGTGCTGTTACTGCTGCTCGGTTGCATGCTGTTCTTTTTTGTACTGGGCAATCACCAACTGCAAGGCTCGACCGAGTCCCGGGTAGCGGGCATCGCCATGCAGATGCACCTGAGCAACGATTGGGTGACGCCCTCATTGCTCAACCAGCCCTTCCTCGAAAAGCCGCCTTTAAGCCTGTGGCTGGATGCAGGCGCCATTCGCCTGTTCGGCGGTGAGTTATTCGCCGTGCGCCTGGCGTCAGCCTTCGCCGGATTATTTTGCGTCATGTTGCTGTACACCATGCTGCGCAAGCTTGGGCGCCCCACGGCATGGGCCTGGACGGCTGCGGCGATGCTGGCAACCATGGCCAGCTTTTGGAGCAATAGCCGTCAAGTGGGAGAAGACGCCCTGCTGACACTGGGCGTGAGCATGGCGCTGCTGGCGTTTTTTCATGCCAGCCGCCAACCGGGCTTTGCCCGCGGCAGCTGGCTGCTGTTTGCGGCCGGGATTGCCATTGCAACCCTGAGCAAAGGCATATTCGGTCTGGCACTGCCCGGCGTGGTGATCTTTTTCTTCCTGCTGAGCGAGAGCCTGATAGCGAAACGTTTTGTCCTGCGCGACTGGCTGCGACCGGCCCTGTTGACCCTGCTCGGACTGATCCCGCTGATGATCTGGCTATGCCTGCTCTATCAGCGCGGCGGCCTTCAGGCTGTGGGCGAGGTGCTGTGGACCAACAGCGTGGGGCGCTTCAGCGGATCGTTTGTCGAAGCCGGGCATTACGAAGCCTTTGACTACTACCTGAGGAAACTGCCCGAAGCCTTCATGCCGTGGAACCTGTTGACCTATCTGGGGCTCTGGCATTTTCGCAAGCAACTGCGAAGCAACCCGTACTTGCTGTTTTTCTGTGTCTGGCTACTGGCGCAATTTCTACTGCTGAACCTGGCTTCAAGCAAACGCGCGGTATACCTCATGTCACTGGCGCCGGCAGCAGCGGTCATTGCAGCTGAATATGCCCGCGTGGTGCTGGGCTGGCTGCGCAAGAAAAGCGCGACCAGCGCTGTGGCCAGGTTCCTGAGCGAACATCATCGTGCTCTCGCCGCGGGGCTGTTTGCCTGCATCGTGATCGCCTATCTGCTGGCCGCTCTATGGGCTCCACGCGCCGACAAGGAAGATTCATTTCAACCGGTAGCGGCGCAAGCGCTAAGCCTGCAAGCCAGTGGCAAACACATCGGGTTAATGCAGCCCGACGAGCGCCTCGGAGCACTGGTGTTCTACAGCCAGCAATTGCAGAAGACGCTGGACTCCACAGCTGAGCTGCGAGCTTTTCTCAGCGCCTCGCCCGATAACATCGCAATCGTCGAACAACCGGATGTCCCCGGCCTGCCCTTGAACATCGTGAGCAAGGTCAGTGTCGGACGTCACAACTATTATTTCGTGAGCCTGGCCACACCCGCGTCCCGGACTTGATCCTGAGCAACATAAGCGCGGTTACCGTGGCCGATTGCGGTGTATTGACTACGCTCCCTGTGCTGAACGTTTCCCAGCCAAGGAGCCTGTCATGACCATCAGTATTACCAGCAAGACCCTGAGCGACTATGACGCCAATCTGGCGTTCAATACGGCTACCGCGTTCCTGCGCAAGTCCGATCTCGCCAATTATTTGATCGATCAACTCGAGCAGCAACACGTGAAGATCAACCTTGAAGTCAGCGCTGACCCGGCGCTGGCGGACAAGGACTCTTCGAACGACGGCTCGATTTTATGGAACCTGCACACCGCCACTTCACCCAGCCCGCAACTGTCCGACGTTTCGGCCCTGCTCAGCCGCATCCCGGCCGGGCAAAAGCAATACATCACCAGCCAGTGGGTGCTAATGCATTTACTGGCACTTGCCTGCCATCAGTTGAACGATCAGCTGAATTTTCGCGATGCGGATGCGACGTGGCCATGGCTGGACGAAAAAGTCCTGAGCGCCGGCGATATCGAAAATGTTGTGGCCCGTGAACTCAGCGACCTGCCGTTGCCCGAAGAGCAAAACTGGAGTCGCCTGCTGGGACGTGTTTGATCTGCAAACAGATCTGGAGAGGTAGCTTGCCAGGGCAAACTGTGGAGGAGAGCGGCTTGCCCGCGATAGCATTCCCGCGGTTTATCAGCACCATCACGTTGCCTGCATCGCAGACAAGCCGACGTCAGGTCAGAACTGCGAGGCTTCAACCCCGTGCAGCACCGGCGTGACCACCGGTACGATGTTCGACCAGTCTTTAGTCTCGATATAGCCCAGCATCTGCGGGCCATGCGCGCCATCGTCCTGGATGAACAATGAAGCCCCGTAACCGAACGTTGTATCCGTTGGCACATGCATGTCCGCTTCCAGCGCGTCCATACATTCGCTGTGGGTCACCAGCACCAGGTTACGGCCTGGAAGCTTGTGCTTGAGAGCGTCACGCAACATTGTGCCGCGGCAATTGAATAGCCAGTCCTGCGCCTCGACCGGGCGAATGAACATGGCATCGGCGGTTTGCCGGGCACGGGTCAGTTCGCTGCTGTAAATATCGGCGTTCTTGAGCCCCAGCTGTCTGAAATTGGCGCCCAGTTCCTGAACCACTACTTCGCCATGTACCGTGATTCCGTCGGCCAGCCCCAGGCATGGCGTCGGCGTGCGATCGCAACGTTCGCCATGGCGCACCAGAGCAATCACGTCACCTTTGGCCCAGCTTTGGGTCAGGGCCAGCACCTGGCCGGCATTCTTTGACTGAGCCAGGTTGGGTGCCGGCACTGGTGACAGGAGGTGCAACGTGACCGCACCGGTCAGCAGGCTGGCCGCCACGATCACAAGAGCATTTCTATAACGCGCCAGCACGCTGCGCAGCATTGCGCGTGTGGCTCCAGCCAGACGAAGACTTGAAATCACGGAAGAAATACCCCCTACGACAGTCAATGGACGACATTGGCCGCCACGCTATAACGCGAATATGACAATGGATCGATGCGCGCCTCTTTTGTGAAAGCAAGACTTGCACACAGCAGGCAACTACAAGCTGAACCAGAGTCTAAAAAACCCCGCGTCAGAGGCAGGTGAAACGAATGTGAAAAAAAGCGTAAAAGCGCCCTTACCCCCATGGTTAAAAGGGCCTTTGACCAAATATTCATTGTTATCAAGAAAACATTTCAGCTCTGGGAAGTGCCGCCGATACAGCCGAACACAAGCATTCTGCTGGGCCAATAACTAAAACCCTCCAGCGAAATTCGATCCTGCGTGCACCGTTCCTGGAGAACTATTATGAATAGCTGGCTGAGTAACATCAGCGTCAACCTGAAACTGACCCTGGGCTTTGGCCTGGTACTGCTCCTCACTTGCGTCATGGCGATTTTTGACTGGCTGAGCCTGGACAAAATGGTTGATCGCAGTAACTGGATGAGCGATATCACACGGCTCAATACTGCGTTTACCAACCTGCGGGTCACGCGCTTGCAATACATGCTGACTGACGGCGACGAGACCGCCGCGCAAGCCGTGCAAACCAGTATCGACGCGTTTCAGGAACAGCAAAAAAAACTGATCAGCACCTTCCAGAGCGCAGAAAACCTCACGCTTCTCAAGGAACAGCAAGCCATCATCAGCGACTACGAGCGCGCACTGGTGACCATGCGCAAGGCGTATGTTGAATCTGCCGAATCGCGGGCCATCATGGACCGCAATGCCAAACTGGCCCAGGAGGCCATCGCCACGCTGTTGAACAGCGCCCTGCAATTGCCTGCCGGCGATGAGTCTCGCTTCGCGATGTTCCAGACCGTGTCTGAAGTCCGTGAACAGTTCCTGCTCTCGCGCTATCAGGTGCGTGCTTATATTGCTTTACCGACTCCAGCCACCGAACTGGCCGCACGCCAGCAACTGGACCGGACCGTCGCCAGTCTTGAAAAGCTCAACCCTTATTTCGCCACGAGTGCCACACAAACCCTGAGCACCCTGACCCGGACCATGGAGCAGTACCAACAGGCACTGCAGCTGTACGCCAGCACCGACAACACCATCATCGACATGCGCAAGAAGATGACCGAGTACGGCAGTAGCGTTTTGAGCCGCAGCGATGAGCTGTACAAAATCCAGCTGCAACGCCGCGACATCGAAAGTGCCACTGCCAATAGCATGCAATTGATCACCACCTTGCTGGTACTGCTGTTCGGCATCGCCGCTGCCGTGATCATCACGCGCCAGATTACCCGCCCGCTGCGTGAAACCCTGGACGTGGTCGAGCGCATTGCCAGCGGCGACCTGAGCCACAACCTGCGGGTTACCCGCCGTGATGAACTGGGCGTGTTGCAACAAGGCATTGCCCGCATGGGCACCACCCTGCGGGACTTGATCGGCGGCATTCGCGATGGCGTTACTCAAATTGCCAGCGCTGCCGAAGAGCTGTCAGCCGTCACCGAGCAAACCAGCGCCGGGGTCAACAGCCAGAAGATCGAGACCGATCAGGTGGCCACTGCCATGCATGAAATGACTGCCACCGTGCAGGAAGTTGCACGCAATGCCGAGCAAGCCTCGCAAGCCGCCGCAGCCGCTGACGGCGAAGCCCGTGACGGCGACAAGGTGGTCAATCAGGCCATTGACCAGATCGAGCGCCTGGCAGTGGAAGTCGGCCGTTCGACCGAAGCCATGGCCGTGCTGCAACAGGAAAGCGACAAGATCGGCAGCGTCATGGACGTGATCAAGGCGGTTGCCGAGCAAACCAATTTGCTGGCCCTCAACGCCGCAATCGAAGCCGCCCGTGCCGGCGACGCCGGGCGCGGTTTTGCCGTAGTGGCTGATGAAGTGCGCGGCCTGGCCCAGCGCACGCAAAAATCCACCGAAGAGATTCAGACCCTGGTAGCGGCCTTGCAAAGCGGCACCCAACATGTGGCCAGCGTCATGAATAACAGCCGCTCCCTGACTGACAGCAGCGTGACCCTGACCCGTCAGGCGGGGACTTCGTTGCAGGGTATTACCCGCACCGTGTCGAACATTCAGTCAATGAACCAGCAGATTGCCGCCGCCGCCGAGCAGCAAAGCGCAGTGGCCGAAGAGATCAGCCGCAGCATCGTCAACGTGCGCGACGTCTCCGAGCAAACCGCCGCCGCCAGCGACGAGACCGCCAAGTCCAGCGTTGAACTGGCGCGCCTGGGCAATCAGCTGCAGGAGATGGTGAGCCACTTTAAAATCTGACCCTGAACGTGTAGCCAGCTCCCACAACGTGTAATTCACAACATCTTCACTATGGGAGCCGGCTTGCCGGCGATAGCCACACCGCTATGTTTCCCGCCTGCCTGGTCGCCCGAATCGCTGGCAGCCAGTGCCCGCAAGGGCCATTGCCCCCCTCTCTATCGAGGCAGGAACACACCGGCGCGGTTACCGTTGGCCACGCCGTCCTCATAACTCAGCACCCCGTTGACCCACACCCCGTCGATCCCTTGTGCGGCCTGTTGCGGAGCATTGAAGTCCGCTACGTCGCGCACAGTCTGGGGATCGAACAACACCAGATCCGCCCAGTTGCCTTCGCGTATCTCTCCCCTGCCCTCAAGACCAAAACGAGCCGCCGACAACCCGCTCATTTTGTGTACCGCCGTGTGCAGCGGGAACAATCCCAGATCACGACTGAAATGCCCGAGAACCCGTGGAAACGCCCCCCACAAACGCGGATGAGGAAACGGATCGTCAGGCAGGCCATCGGAGCCGATCATTGACAGCGGGTGCGCCAGAATCCTGCGCACGTCGCTTTCATCCATCCCGTAATACACCGCGCCCGCCGGTTGCAGGCGCTGCGCAGCGGCCAGCAACGACACGCCCCACAGCCCTGCAATGTCCTGCAAGTCACGCCCGCCCATCTCGGGATGCGGTGTCGACCAGGTGATGGTGATCCGGAACGCGTCGGTCACCTGTTTGAGATCAAGGGTCGAAGAACTGGCGGCGTAGGGATAGCAGTCGCAACCCACCGCATGGGTTTTCGCGGCCTGTTCCAGGGCTGCCAGCAAGTGCGGGCTGCGCCCCCAATTACCCGCACCTGCACATTTAAGGTGGGAAATAATCACCGGCACCCGGGCCTGGCGACCGATCAGAAACGCTTCGTCCATGGCCTCCAGTACCGGCTCGAATTCGCTGCGCAGATGGGTGGTGTACAGCGCACCGCAAGCCGTCAATTCTGCAGCCAGTTGCAACACCTCGTCGGTCTCGGCGTTAAACGCACTGGCGTACGCCAGCCCTGTGGATAACCCCAGCGCACCCGCCTCCAGGCTTTCACGCAGTTGCTGACGCATGCCGCGTATTTCGCTGACCGTGGCGGTGCGCTGCAAATCGTCCATGTGATTGCTGCGCAAGGCCGTATGGCCGATCAGCGCGCCAACATTCAGTGCAGGCCGCGCAGCCGTCACGGCGGCGCGGTAGTCACTGAAACGCGGGTAGACAAACGCGGCTTTGCTGCCCAGCAGGTTCATCGGGTCAGGCGGCTCATCACGCAATGTCACCGGCGAAGCACTGATGCCGCAGTTGCCGACAATCACTGTGGTCACGCCCTGACTGAGCTTTGGCAGCATCTGCGGCTGACGGATCACCACCGTATCGTCATGGGTGTGTACATCAATAAACCCCGGCGCCAGTACCCGGCCCGCCGCGTCTATTTCCCGTGTGCCACGTGCATCGCCCAGCTCGCCAATACGCTCGATACGCCCGGCGCGTACCGCCACATCTGCGCTATAGGCTGGCACGTTGCTGCCATCGATTACCCGGGCATTGCGAATCACTGTGTCGTAGCGCATTTCAATCCCCTAATGGCAGGCAGTCGTCGCCGCCACGATAGTCATCCAGTGCCAGTTTGATCCGGCGCAAGCGCTCCTGATTGGCTTCAGGCATCGACAGCGCCAGCTCGGTGGAAAGTACGTCAATGGCCAGCATCATCCCGTAACGGGCCGCCGTGGGTTTGTAGATGAAGCTGGTTTCCACCCCTTGAAGCGCCAGCACCACATCGGCCAATTGCGCCAGAGGCGTATCGGGCCGGGTGATGGCGATCACTTTGGCGCCATAGTTGTGGGCCAGCTTGACCACATCGATCAACTCCGGGGTCAGGCCGGTCAGCGAGCACACAATCACCGCATGCTCCGGGCCCAGCGTGGCCGCCGTGATACGCATCATCACCACGTCGCGACAGGACGCCACGGGATAGCCCAGGCGCACCAGACGCACCTGCAATTCATCGCTGTACACGCTGGAAGTGCCGCCCATGCCGAACGCATGAATCATTTTCGCCTCGCCCAGCAACCTGACCGCATCGGCGAAATGCACGCCATTGAAGCCGGCCAGATGCTCGTGCAAGGTCGATTCGATATCACTCAGGATCTGGCGAAAAAAAGCCGACTGCTCAGGCATGCTGCCGGTATCGAGAAAACGCTTGCCCACCCCGCTGGCCTGCGCCAGCTGCAGACGCAAGTCTCGCAAATCGCGGCAGCCGACACTGCGGGCAAAGCGCGATAACGTGGCGCTGCTGACCTCGGCCCGCAGCGCCAACTCGTCAAGGCTGGCGTTCGCGGCAAAAGCAATATCGCTGAGCATGAGCCGGGCAATTCGGGCCTCGGCGGCGCTGAAGGTGTCCTGACGAACCCGGATTTGATACAGGATGTCCATTTAAATCAGCTCTGAAAGGATCAGGGTAAAACCGAATGCGATGACTGAAATCAAGGTTTCCAGCACCGTCCAGGTTTTGAAGGTCTGCGCGACGGTCATATTGAAGTATTCCTTCACCAGCCAGAAGCCGCCGTCATTCACGTGGGAGAAAATCACCGAGCCTGCGCCCGTGGCCAGCACCAATAACTCCGGGTGTGGATAACCCAGCCCCAGCGCCACGGGCGCCACAATCCCCGACGCCGTGGTCATGGCGACGGTGGCCGAGCCTGTGGCGATGCGCATCAGGGCTGCAAACACCCACCCCATGAACAGCGGCGACAACTGAAAGTCCTGGGCCAGGCCGACAATTTCAGTGGTCACCCCCGAGTCGATCAGAATCCGGTTCAGGCCGCCCCCGGCCCCCACCAGCAAGGTGATGCTGGCCGTAGGCGCCAGACACTCATTGGTGAATTTGAGGATCGATTCACGACTGAAGCCCTGGGCCAGCCCCAGGGTCCAGAAGCTGACAACGGTCGCGATCAGCAGGGCCATTACCGAGTTGCCGATAAATTGCAGAAACTGATTAAAAACGCTGCCCGGGGTCGAGATCAGGTTGGCCCAGCCGCCGACCAGCATCAGCAATACCGGCAGCAAAATCGTACCCAGGGTGATGCTGCAACTGGGTAGCCGTGCGCGCGGTTCGCGATTGATGAACTGCTGTTCCAGCGGGTTAACGTCCGGCAACTGAATACGCGGCACGATGAATTTGGCAAATACCGGACCGGCGATGATCGCCGTGGGAACGCCGATCAGAATCGCGTACATCAGGGTTTGCCCGACCGACGCCTGATACGCCTGCACCGCCAGCATCGCAGCCGGGTGCGGCGGCACCAGTGCATGCACCACCGACAACCCGGCCACCATCGGCAAGCCGACCATCAGCACCGACACCCCGACCCGCCGGGCAACGGTAAAAGCGATTGGCACCAGCAGCACAAAACCGACTTCGAAAAACAGCGGCAGGCCCACCAGAAAGGCGATGCAGACCATGGCCCAATGCGCGTTGCGCTCACCGAAGCGATCAATCAGGGTACGTGCTACCTGCTCGGCGCCACCCGACTCGGCCATCATCTTGCCGAGCATCGTGCCCAGGGCCACCACCAGCGCAATATGCCCCAGGGTTTTGCCGACACCGCCCTCATAAGCGCCGATCACACTGCCCGCAGGCATGCCCGCCATCAGGCCCAGGCCGATGGCCACCAGGGTAATGACGATAAATGGATTGATCTTGTAGCGCGCAATCAGAACGATCAGCGCAATGATGGCAATGGCCGCATACAACAGCAGCCCGTAGCCCGAAGATGGCGTCATGCGATGTTCCCCCGGCAATAGTTCTTGAGTTGTCTTGAAACTCAAAAAGCATTACCTGGGCGATTTGACAATCTTTATGAAAATAACTTTCGCGCAGTGACATGTGCTGTCGCATACAGGCATGAGCTAACAGCACAAATGAAAATCACAGGGGCGAATTTTCATTGATCGGTTCTGTAGGAGCGAGCTTGCTCGCGAGCTTTTCAGCGCAGAGCTCGCGAGCAAACTCGCTCCTACAGGGGGTGTGGTGGCTACCGCGGATGGTGTGGGAGCGGGCTTGCCAGCGATGCCAGATTGACATCGTCGCTGTCGTTCCTGGATTACTCGTGGTGTACCCGCGCGCGCTTGAGCAGTTTTTTGCTGCGCTCGGATAAATGCAGGACCCGCAGGTGCTTGTCCGCTTTTCTGTAACGCTCGCGCAGGGTGTCCAGCGCGGCAATCGCCGAGTAGTCGACAAAGCTCAGATGGCTGCAATCAAGGGTCACTTTGGCAGGGTCGCCGGCAGGGTCGAACTGTTTGAGAAAGGTCGCCGTCGAAGCAAAAAACAGCGTGCCGTGGACCCGGTAAAGCTTGCTGCCGTCACTCTCAAGATACGTGTCGGCGTACAGCTGTCGCGCTTGCTGCCAGGCAAAATTGAGTGCCGCAATGATCACTCCGCACAGCACGGCGACGGCCAGATCGGTGAACACGGTAATCACCGTTACCGCGATGATCACCAGTACATCGTTGAGCGGCACCTTGTTAAAGACCCGTAATGAAGCCCAGGCAAAGGTCTGCTGCGAGACCACGAACATCACGCCAACCAGCGCGGCCAGCGGAATGCGCTCGATAAACGGCGACAGAAACAGTATGAACAGCAGGATCATGAGCCCCGCCGTTACCCCGGACAATCGACCACGCCCGCCGGAGCTGAGGTTAACCACGGTCTGGCCGATCATTGCGCAGCCGCCCATGCCGCCAAACACCCCTGACACCATGTTCGCGGCCCCCAAGGCCACGCACTCGCGGTCCGGGAAGCCACGGCTCTCGGTAATTTCATCGGTCAGGTTCAGGGTCAGCAGGGTTTCCAGCAGGCCGACCAGCGCCATCACGATGGCGTAGGGCGCGATGATGCGCAGGGTTTCAAGGCTCCACGGGATATCGGGCAGACTGAACGTCGGCAAGCCACCGGCAATGTGCGCCATGTCACCCAGGGTGCGGGTCGGCAACCCCAACAGCCAGACCGCCAGCCCCACCCCCAGGATTGCCACCAGGGCCGGCGGCGCGGCGCGGGTCACCCGGGGCAGCAAATAGACGATGGCCATGGTCAGCACCACCAGTCCGATCATCAGGTACAACGGCGCGCCGGTCAGCCAGGTTGCACCCTCTTTGAAATGATCCAGTTGGGCCATGGCAATGATGATCGCCAGGCCGTTGACGAAGCCCAGCATCACCGAGTGCGGCACCATGCGCACCAGCTTGCCGAGCCTGAGCAGCCCGAACGCCAGCATGATCAGCCCGCCCAGCAGCACCGTGGCCAGCAGGTATTGCACGCCGTGTTGCACCACCAGCGCGACAATCACCACGGCCATGGAGCCGGCAGCGCCGGATACCATGCCCGGCCGTCCGCCGAAGAGCGCGGTAAGGGTGCAAATGATGAACGCCCCGTACAGCCCCATCAACGGATTGAGGTGGGCAACCAGGGCGAAAGCGATGCACTCGGGCAGCAGGGCGAACGACGTCGTGAGTCCGGCCAGGACATCAGCGCGCAGACGTGTGAGTTTCATGGCGTACCTAAAATTCGGGGCGGGGAAAGCGGAGGGAATATTGAGAAACGAATGGTAACAAATTGCGAAGATACGAGATAACTGTAGGAGCGAGCTTGCTCGCGAGCTTTTCAGCGCAGAGCTCGCGAGCAAGCTCGCTCCTACAGGTTTTTCAGGGTGTTCTTACTTCACAACCTTGCCAACCCCGCGACCACGGGGGTCAGAGGCGGTTTCCAGCTGAGTGCCGTTAACCCGGATCGCCTGAATATCGCCCATGTTCCAGCCCTGATCTTCCAGGGTGTAGCCCATGGTTTTCAGCTCGTCGGCCACGTTGCCGGTGAGTGGCGCGTAGGCGTCGTAGTAGATCGTGTCTTTAGGCAGCAACTGGTGATGCACGCGCTGCGCGGACACGGCTTTTTCCAGCGGCAGGTTGTAGTCGTAGATATTGTTCAGCACCTGGAAGATCGAGGTGAAAATCCGCGAACCACCCGGCGTACCGAGTACCAGAGTGACCTGACCGTCGCGGGTCACCAGGCTTGGGCTCATCGACGACAGCATGCGCTTGCCCGGCTCGATGGCGTTGGCATTGCCGCCGACCACACCAAAGGCATTGGCAACCCCCGGCTTGGAGCTGAAGTCGTCCATTTCGTCGTTGAGCAGGAAGCCCGCACCTTTAACCACAACCCCGTTGCCGTAATCCCAGTTCAGGGTGTAGGTGTTGCTGACAGCGTTGCCTTGTTTATCGACGATGGAGAAGTGCGTGGTCTGATGCGGTTCCAGGCCTGGCTTGACGTTGGCCGTTGGCGAAATCGCTTGCGGGTTCACTTCTTTCGCCCGCTTGGCGATGTAGGCCGGGTCGGTCAATTCAGCCACCGGCATCTTGCCGAAGTCCGGATCGCCGAGGTAATCGGCACGGTCGGCAAACACGCGCTTTTCGATTTCAGCCAACAGGTGGATGTAAGGTGCCGAGTTCAGCTCCACGCCTTTGAAGTCCGCCGCACGGTCTTCCTTGATGCCGATCAGTTGCGCCAGCGCGATACCGCCAGAGCTCGGCAGGGGTGCGGTGTACAAGGTGTTGCCGCGGAAATCGACCCGCATCGGCTCACGCCAGTTGACCTTGTAGTCATTGAGATCTTCTTTGGTGATCAGGCCTTTGTCCTGCTGCATTTGAGCGACCAGCAGGTCGGCAGTCTTGCCCTGGTAGAAGTCTTTGGCGCCCTGGTCGGCAATGCGCTCCAGGGTGGCGGCCAGCTCTGGCTGCTTGAAGGTCTCGCCAGGCTTCATGGAGCCGAAATAGTCGCTGAAATTGGTGGTGCCGTTAAACAGGGCCAAGGCATCTTCGCAGTATTGATATTGCTGACCGGCCACCTTGAAACCGTTTTTTGCATAACCCACGGCCGGGGTCAGCAGCTCGCTCCATGGCAATTTGCCAAAACGCTGATGCACCTCCCACAAGCCCATCACCGTACCCGGCACGCCAGCAGCGCGCGAGCCAACCAGGCTCAGGTTCTCGATGATTTCGCCCTTGTCATTGAGGTACATGTCGCGGCTGGCAGCCTTGGGCGCCGTTTCGCGATAGTCGAGAAAATAGGGTTTGCCATCGATAAACAGGGTCATGAAACCACCGCCACCAATGTTCCCGGCTTCGGGGTAAGTCACGGCCAGCGTGAACGCGGTAGCGACCGCTGCGTCGACGGCGTTGCCGCCTTTTTTGAGAATTTGCGCCGCGACTTCAGCACCGTATTGATCCGGTGCCGCCACTGCCCCGCCTTCCAGCGTGACGGCAAACGCTGAAGAGCTGGCGGCGATGGCAGCCGTCAAGGCCAGGGTTTTGAACCATACAACACGCATTGGTACTTCCTTTTGTTTTTATAGAACGATGCCGAACCTTGTCTGATTTCAGTAACGTTTTCAAACAACAAAAGTAAATGTGCGGGCCTGTGCACAAACCGAAAACCAATCTGAAAAACTGTAGGCGCGAGCGTGCTCGCGCCTACGGGGTCAGCGATGCGCAATCAGGGTCTGGGGTTACAGCATTTCGTTTTTGATCCACTCCACCACGCACGTGCGTTTCGGTACCCAGCCCAGCAGTTCACGGGCATTTTTACCGCGTACGCGGCTGTTGGAGCCCAGGCCGTAGTTGGCCATTTCATAGCCCCATTCGGCTTCAGCTTCGGCCAGTGGCCAGTCGTGGGCTTCGCCCAGACCCAGCACCCGAGCGATGGCGTTGCTCATATCGCGAAACGACGCTTCGCCGCTTTCAACAAAGTAGAACGTCCCGGCCGGGGTCTTTTCCAGCGCCAGCAGGTACAACGCCACAACGTCTTCGATATGCACGTTGGACCAGATGTTTTGTCCCGGCCCCACATGGCGCACGACTGCGCTTTTACGCGCCTGTTTGAGCAGGCGCGGCAGTTGCACGCTGTCGCGCTTCACACCCAGGCTGTGGCCGTAAATCAGGGTGTTGCAGATGACTGCCGAGCGCACATTGTCGTGAGCCGCCGCCAGCACCAGGTTGTCGATGGCAACCCGCGCCGCCTTGTCCACAGTCGGCTCGGGCAACTGGCCTTCGTAGTAAATGACGTCGCTGGCCTTGCCACCCGACGCGTCGCCGACAATGCTCGAACCGCTGGTGTGCAAAAACACTTTGCCTGTGCCACGCAGGGCTTTGATCAAGGCTTCGACGGCGCCCCGATGGTCGCTGCTGGCCGCGTTGATCACGGCATCCGCCTGGCCGGCCTGTTGCGCGAGCAAGTCGCTGTCATCCAGAGAACCCAGCACCGGAGTGATGCCCAGGGCGAGCATTTCCTGCTCCTGATCCGTGCTGCGTACCAGGCCCGTGACCTGATGCCCGGCCTTGACCAAAGCAGTGGCAATTGAACCGCCGATAAAACCTGCTGCGCCGGTAACAAAAACTTTCATGGAATGACTCCCGCGTGAATAAGTGATGGACCCAGTATCGGAGAGTGAAGGCAGCGGAAAAACCCGCTGCGGGCCAATTCAGTCTTGCGCGCAGATCACGAGTCAGCGGGGATTTACCCCTTGAAGTACGGCACTGCATAGCTGGCGAGCTTGTCCTGGATGAAGTCCAGAAAGCACTGAATCCGCAGCGCCAGCTGCGAGTTACGGTAGTACACGGCGTTAATCGGCTGGCGGTAGCCGCTGTTGAACTCCTCGAGCACCACTTGCAGGCGCCCGGCCTTGACGTCTTCATGGGTCATGAAGTGCGACAGGCAGGCGATGCCCTGCCCTTGCAGCGCCAGGTGGCGCACCGTCTCGCCGCTGGAAGCGCTGATTTCAGGCTCGATGGCCCAGCGATCGCCCTGTGCATAACGCAACGGCCATTGGTTCAAACCGTCATTTTGGGTAAAGCCGATCAGGGTGTGACGGGCCAGATCTGCAACGCTGGCGGGTGCGCCGTGCCGGGCGATGTAGTCAGGGCTGGCGAGGATGCTCAAGGGGCTGCAGCCCAATGAACGGGCGTGCAAGGTGGAGTCGGCCAGGGTGCCGATGCGGATCGCGATGTCGGTGCTTTGCTCCAGCAAGTCGATGATCAGATCGTTGCTGTTGAGCTCCAGCTGGATCTCGGGGTAAAGCGTTCGGAATTCGCTGACGTACGGCACGATGGCATGCAGCATGAACGGTGAGGCGGCATTGATCCGCAGGCGCCCGGACGGCGTGCGCTGGTGCGAACTCAAACGCTCTTCAAGTTCCTCCATTTGCGCCAGGATCAGCTTGGCCCGTTCAAAGAAAAACTTGCCTTCTTCGGTCAGGTCCATGCGCCGCGTGGTGCGGTTGATCAAGGTGGTTTCGAGCTTGGCCTCAAGCCGTGACAACGTACGACTCACGGCCGAAGGGGTTTGCCCGGCTTGTTCGGCAGCAGCGGAAATGGAGCCGCACTCAATCACCGAAACAAAGATTTGCAGCTCATCGGATCTGGCTTTCACAGATGTCCCTCATTGGTAACTGCCTGCAGCGTAGTCGCTGACTCGCGAAGCGAGGCTACGAGCCTTTGTTTCGCAAAGCGAGTCAGCGATTACGGTACTGCAGGCGTTACATGCCGAACACTTGTTTCAGGTGTTGCTCATAACGGGCGGCATCTTCTTGCGGTTGCGGACGTTTCATTACGTCGACACACAGGAAGGTCGGCAAGGCGGTCATGCCGAGGAACTCGTTGGCCTTGTGGAACGGGAAGTACACCGCGTCCACGCCTTTGCCTTCAAAGAAGTCGGCCGGATCATCGAACGCTTGCTGCGGTGCGTTCCAGGTCAGCGACAACATGTATTTTTTGCCGTGAATCAAACCACCGCTGCCATAACGTTGCGAGGCGTCGGAACGGGTACGGCCGTCGCTGGCGTAGAGCTTGCCGTGACCTTCGGTGAAAACTTCGTCGATGTATTTTTTAACGATCCAGGGTGCGCCCATCCACCAGCCCGGCATTTGATAAATGATCACGTCGGCCCACAGGAATTTTTCGACTTCCTCGGCTATGTCGTAACCCTCATCGATGTGGGTGACTTTGACTTCGAAGCCCTGGCGATCGAAAAAGGCCAGTGCAGTGTCGTGCATGGTCAGGTTGTAGCGACCATCGGAATGTGCAAATTTTTTGGCACCATTAAGCAAGAGTATTTTTTTCATCATCAGCCTCATTCGGGATTAACCCTCAGCGCTGTTGAGCTGCCTTCGGGTGTTAAAGATTCAATACCTGGCAGGGTATCGATCACTGCCCCGGGGAAAAACCCGCAATCAAGCAAATCACCTTTGCCTATGCAGCACGAATAACCGCCAGATTGTTGCTGAAAAACTTTAGCCACCGATCAGCAGGTGCACACCCAGCAGCGCCATACCGATAAAAAACACACGTTTGAACAATGTGGCGCTGATACGCCGGCGCAACCATTGCCCCAGCCACATGCCCAGCATCGCGGGCAGCAGCGCCAGCAATGAAGCATTAAGCTCGCCGCCCCCCAGATTGCCTCGCCAGTAAAGACCGGCAGCCAGGGCCAATGTGGAGACGCTGAACGACAATCCCAAGGCCTGTACCAGCTGGTTCGTGCTTAAGCCCAGGGCCTGCAGATACGGCACGGCCGGGATCACAAACACACCGGTGGCCGAGGTAATGATTCCGGTGATCAGCCCGCATGCTGGCCCCAGCAAGTGTTCGGCGGCAGGTGCGACCCGCAGCACGGGTAGCAACAGGCCACTCAAGGCATACAGCAACAAAGCCGCGCCCAAAGCCCGGACCACCCAACTGCCGCCATCGATACTCAGCCAAAGCATGCCCAGGCCGGTGCCCAGAAAAATCCCCAGTTGCATGGGCCACAGACGCTTTATGAGCCCGCGCAACTGCCCGCCCGCAACCAGTTGCCAGGTGTTGGTAACTATCGAGGGAATGATCAGCAACGCCGCAGCCTGCGCCGGAGCAATAGCCAGGCCCAGCAAGCCCATTGCCACCGTGGGCAAGCCGAGGCCAATCACGCCCTTGACCGTGCCAGCCAGTAAAAATGTGACCAGCACCAGCAGCGACACAAGCAAGCCAAGATGTTGGTAGAACTCGATCAGGGTTTTCATGGGCCTATGCTGGGCCAAGGTACCGGGCTTGAAAATGCGCCATATACTGAGCCAGCCTCTTGCACAGCAAGAGGCATATCTATCAATGCAGCGCGCCAGCAAGCCCGGGGGGCTGAATCGCGGGCAAGCCCGCCCCACAAGGTGTGTGACATGGAGGCTTATGCATTTCGATTTGGTGGATTTACGGCTGTACCTCAATTGCCTGCAGACCGGCAGCATCACCGCCGGCGCCGCTCTCAGCCATTTGTCGCTGGCCGCCGCCAGTGCGCGGATCAGGGCTATGGAGGCGGCGCTGGGAGTCGAATTCCTGCAGCGCAGTCGACGCGGGGTCAGCCCGACGCCCGCAGGCCAGGCGCTGGCCCAACATGCCCGGCTGTTGCTGCAACAGGTGGAGCGCATGAACCACGATCTGACCGAGTACGCTCAAGGCTTTAAAGGTCAGGTACGCCTGCTGTGCAATACCGCGGCGCTTACCGAATACCTGCCCGAGTTGCTGGCCGATTTTGTACGCCTGCATCCCAACATCAGCGTCGACCAGCAGGAATTGACCAGCCTGCGTATCACCCACGCCCTGCGCCAGGACGCCGCCGATATCGGCGTCATTTCCAATGCGGTGGATACCCGGGGGCTGCAAACCCGGGCGTTTCGCGATGATCCGCTGGTGCTGGCGATACCGCTGGAACACCCGCTGACCCGCATTCCGGCGCTCAGATTCGGCGACACCCTGAGCCACCACTATGTCGGGCTTTCAGCCAGCAGCGCACTGGCGGTTTATCTGGAAGAACAGGCGTTGCACTGCGGTCTTCGCATGCAGGTCCGAATCCGTGCCGAAGGTTTTGATGGCGTGTTGCGCATGGTCGCCCGGGGCGCCGGGCTGGGCATCGTGCCCAAAGCCACCATCGAACGCTGGCAAGCACCGCGCACGTTTAAGGTGGTGAGCCTGAATGAGCCGTGGGCAGACCGCAAACTGCTGCTGTGCGCCCGTTCCTTTGAACAGTTGCCAAGCTATGCCAGAACCCTGCTTGAGGCGCTTTCGGCCAATTGCTGTTAAGAATTGTCTTAGAGTCGTTTACGCCTGTATGCCTGAATTTTTACCAAGAGTAATATCCGCGTCTTGCTGAACCGACGTGGCGCCCGGCGCCCCGTTGATTTGATCAACATTGAGAATAACCACCCACAAGGCACCCGATGGCTGACGCTAATTCCCCTCCGGTCACACTCAAACGCGGTTTGAAAAATCGCCATATCCAGCTGATTGCCTTGGGCGGCGCTATCGGTACGGGGCTGTTTCTGGGCTCGGCCGGCGTACTCAAGTCGGCAGGCCCGTCGATGATTCTCGGTTATGCGATTGCCGGTTTTATCGCGTTTCTGATCATGCGCCAGCTCGGCGAGATGATTGTCGAAGAGCCCGTCGCCGGCTCGTTCAGCCACTTTGCCCATAAATACTGGGGCGGCTATGCCGGGTTCCTGTCGGGCTGGAACTATTGGGTGCTGTACGTGCTGGTGGGCATGGCCGAGCTGACTGCGGTCGGCAAATACATCCAGTTCTGGTGGCCCGAGGTACCGACCTGGGTCAGTGCCGTCGTGTTCTTTGTGCTGGTCAACCTGATCAATACCCTGAACGTGAAGGTCTTCGGCGAGATGGAATTCTGGTTCGCGATCATCAAGGTGGTGGCGATTGTCGGCATGATCGTGCTCGGTTGCTACCTGCTGATCAGCGGCACCGGCGGCTCCCAGGCGTCGTTCAGCAACCTGTGGAGCCACGGTGGATTCTTCCCCAATGGCGGCACCGGCCTGCTGATGGCAATGGCCTTTATCATGTTCTCCTTCGGTGGCCTGGAGCTGGTGGGCATCACCGCCGCCGAGGCCAGCGAACCGAAAAAAGTGATCCCCAAGGCCATCAACCAGGTGGTGTACCGGATTCTGATTTTCTACGTCGGCGCACTGACGGTTCTGTTGGCACTGTACCCGTGGGACCAGTTGCTGGTGACGCTGGGCGCTGGAGGCGATGCGTACGGCAGCAGCCCGTTTGTGCAGATTTTTGCCTTGATCGGCAGTAATACCGCAGCCCAGATCCTCAACTTTGTGGTGCTGACAGCCGCGCTGTCGGTCTACAACAGCGGCGTTTACTGCAACAGCCGCATGCTCTTCGGCCTGGCTGAACAGGGCGATGCACCCAAGGCGCTGATGAAGCTGACCAAAAACGGTGTGCCATTGCGGGCACTGGGGGTGTCGGCGCTGGTGACCTTGCTGTGCGTGGTGGTCAACTACGTGGCGCCGCACAAGGCACTGGAGTTGCTGTTCGCACTGGTGGTTGCCTCGTTGATGATCAACTGGGCGCTGATCAGCCTCACCCATATCAAGTTCCGCAAGGCCATGGCGGTACAGGGTGTGAAGCCTTCGTTCAAAGCGTTCTGGTTCCCGTTCAGCAACATCCTGTGCCTGGTGTTCATGGCCACCATCGTCTCGGTGATCTGGATGATCCCCGATGTACGCGCTTCGGTGTACGCGATCCCGGTGTGGCTGCTGATCCTTTACGGGTTCTATCGGGTTCGCCTGCGTACTGGCAAAGCATTGGCAAATCCGCGCTGATCTGACCCACAAAAGCCCCGGTCCTTGTATCAAGTACCGGGGCTTTTGCGTATCCGGGGGCTGCGTAATCGAGTCACTGGGGGTCGGAACCAGGCATCTGCCACAACCCGGTGCCGGTTAGGGTGAGGTTTGTACCTTGTCCATCACCGGAGTTCTTATGTCTGCGCCAATTACCGTGCTTCGCGATACCCATCCCCTGCCCGTGCTTGATGCCTGCAAATGGGAAAAGCTTGAAGGCGACCCGCACACCGTGAACCTCAACGCGTACACCAGCGAAGACGGCAGCAAGATCATGGGCACGTGGATTTGCACGCCCGGCAAGTGGTACGTGGAATACGTGAAGTGGGAATACTGCGACTTCCGTGAGGGCTACTGCATCATTACCCCTGAGGGCAAAGAACCGATCCATCTGCGGGCCGGAGACATCTTTGTGGTGGAGCCGGGTATGAAAGGCACATGGGAAGTGGTTGAAACGGTGCGCAAGTATTTTGTCTTTGCCTGACTGACACCCCGCAAAAAAGCGGGAGTCCGCCCGACGCGGACTCCCGCAAATGCCCTATTCGGGCTTGCGATAGCTGTTAATGATGGCCGAGAAGTCCTTGCCGCCTTCTCCGCGCAAACTCATGGCCTGATACAACTGTTGCGCCACTGCCCCCATGACCACGGGCTGATGCGCCTGACGTGCAGCTTCGGTGGCCAGCCCCAGATCCTTGAGCATCAGTTCGGCACCAAAGCCGCCGGTGTAGCCGCGCGAAGCAGGTGCGGTTGCCACAATGCCCGGCCACGGGTTGTAGACTTCGGAACTCCAGCAGCGGCCGGTGGAACTGTTGATCACGCCTGCCAGCACTTCACTGTCAATGCCCAGTGCCGCGCCCAAAGCCATAGCTTCACTGACACCGACCATGGAGATGCCAAGCAGCAGGTTGTTGCAGATTTTAGCCACTTGGCCGGTGCCCACATCCCCACAATGGACTATGTTGCGGCCCATTTGCGAAAGGACCGGGTGCAGCGTATCGAACAGCGCTTGAGTGGCGCCGACCATAAAGGTCAGGGTGCCCGCTTGCGCCCCGCCGGTGCCGCCGGACACCGGGGCATCGGCCATTTGCACCCCTTGTCTGGCCGCTGCGCCAGCCACATCGCGGGCGGTTTGCGGGTCAATGGTGCTGCAATCCACCGCCGGCACACCTTCGCCGATACCGGCCAGCACCCCGTCCTCACCCAGCCACACACTGCGCACATGGGCGGCGGCCGGCAACATGGTAATCACCAGTTCTGTACCTTTTGCCGCCTCGCGGGGCGAAGCGCTGATGTGGCCGCCCAGAGCTGAAAGCTCAGCCAGGATGTCCTTGTTCAGATCAAACAGGTTCAACGAATGCCCGGCCTTGATCAGGTTGCGCGCCATCGGTGCGCCCATATTGCCCAGGCCGATAAATGCAATGTTCATGGTCTGTGCCCTCAACGAAGATTGATGGTGGTGTTGACGCCATCATTCACGCTGTCGTCGTCGAACCAGCGACTGGTGACGGTCTTGGTCTGAGTATAGAACTGCACGACTTGCTTGCCGTACGGACCCAGATCGCCAAGTTTGGAGCCGCGCGAACCGGTGAAGCTGAAGAACGGGACCGGTACCGGGATCGGAATGTTGATGCCGACCTGGCCCACATCGATTTCGTTCTGGAATTTTCGCGCCGCCGCACCGCTTTGGGTAAACAGACCGGTGCCATTGCCGAACGGGTTGGCGTTGACCAGCGCAATGGCCTGGTCGAGGGTGTCGACTTCAATCACCACCAGTACCGGGCCGAAGATTTCCTGGGTGTATATCTGCATGTCGGTGGTGACACCCGAGAACAGGGTCGGGCCCACGAAGTTGCCTTGCTCGAAACCCGGCACCTTGATGTTGCGACCATCGAGTTCCAACACCGCGCCTTCTTTGATCCCGCTTTCAATCAGCCCCAGCACGCGCTCTTTCGCACGTTTGGAAATGACCGGGCCGACATCAGTGCCCGCCTCGCTGCCCGCATTGACCTTGAGCTTTTGCGCCAGTGCCTTGAGGTCCGGCAGCCATTGTTTGGCCGCGCCCACCAGCACCACCACCGAGGTGGCCATGCAGCGTTGGCCGGCAGCACCGAAACCGGCGCCGACCAGCGCGTTCAGGGTTTGCTGGCGATTGGCGTCGGGCAGCACCACCGCGTGGTTTTTGGCGCCCATCATAGATTGCACGCGTTTGCCGTGGCGGCCTGCCAGGTCATATACGTGGGTGCCCACGGCGGTTGAACCGACGAACGACACCGCCTTGATATCGGTGTGGGTGCAGAGCGCGTCCACCACATCCTTACCGCCATGGACCACGTTGAGCACACCCGGCGGAACCCCGGCCTCAAGGGCCAGTTCGACCAGCATCAGGGTCGACAGCGGGTCTTGCTCGGAAGGTTTGAGTACGAAGGTGTTACCGCAGGCAATCGCCATCGGGAACATCCACAGCGGGATCATTGCCGGGAAGTTGAAAGGCGTAATGCCTGCACAGACGCCGATAGGTTGACGCAAGGTGTAGGTATCCACCCCGCTCGCAACGTTTTCCGCGAACTCGCCCATCTGCAGGGTGCCGATAGAGCACGCGTGCTCGACAACTTCCAGGCCACGGAAAATATCGCCTTCTGCGTCGGCAATGGTTTTGCCCTGCTCGGCACTGAGAACGGTGGCGATACGCTTTGAGTGCTCACGAATCAGCGCCTGCAACTTGAGCATGATGCGCATCCGCGCGCCGATCGGCGTCAGCTTCCAGGTCTGGAAGGCGCGTTGCGCAGCAGCAATGGCGGCGTTGACTTCATCGGGGGTGGCGAAAGGGACTTTGGCCAGTACCTGCTGAGTTGCCGGGTTGACGATGTCGTGCCACTCGGTGGTCTGTGACTCGATCCATTCGCCATCAATCAGCAGTCGGGCATTTTGGTACGGGGTGGTAGAAACGTTCATGGAAGTCTCCGAAATTATTTTTATGTCCGATCACGCCAATCTGTAGAAGCCAGCTTGCTCGCGAGCAAGCTCGCTCCTACAGATTAAGTCGTATACCGGTGCGCCCGGATTGGTCGCAGGGCTGTTTTTGGAGTATAGGTGTGCGTTCTTCTAATAAGAACGCACATAAAAGCCGGTCTAACATGCAAAAAAACATCACATCGTTAAGTGCACTGAACTGGGACGACCTGAAGTTTTTCCTCGAGGTAGCCCGCACCCGCAAGGCCAGTAGCGCCGCCAAGCGCCTGGCGGTGGACTACACCACCGTGTCACGGCGCATCAGCTCGCTGGAGGCCGCACTCGGTACCTTGCTGTTCGAAAAATCACGTACCAATGGCTTCACCCTGACCCCTGAAGGCCAGCGTTTGCTGGGCTATGCCGAGTCCATCGAGAGTACGTTGCATATGGCCTGCGAGCAGGTTTCGGGCTCGGGCGTGGCGCTGTCGGGGCATGTGCGGATGGGGTGTACGGAGGGTTTCGGGAGCTTTTTTATTACCCCGCAGCTGAGCCACTTCGTGGATGCGTACCCGGCCATATCGGTGGACATCCTGCCGCTACCGCACTTCATCAGCCTGTCCAAGCGTGAAGCGGACATCGTGATAGCCCTGGAGCGCCCGGAACACGGGCCGTACGTGTGCTGCAAGCTCTGTGACTACCGGCTGCAGCTATTCGCCACCCAGGAATACCTGGACCAGCACCCGCCGATTCAACGGGCGGCCGACCTGGTGGATCACCCGTTTATCAGTTACGTCGACGATCTGGCGTTCAGCTCAGAGCTGCTGTACCTGGCCAATGTGCTGCCCGGCGCCAGCGCCAATCTGCGCAGCACCAGCGTGATCGCGCAGTTCGTAGCGGCGCAACAAGGTCGCTCGCTGGCAATCCTGCCGTGCTTTTTAGCGGCTCAAGACCCACGTTTGCTGCCGGTATTGCCGGACGAGATCAACCTGACTCGCCAGTTCTGGATGTACTGCCGCGAGGATCTCAGGAAGCTCAAGCGGATTACTCTTTTATGGGATTACATAAGAGAGGTCACTGAGCTAAACCGCCCGTTATTGCTGGGCGAAACCCAAGTCCAACTGTTCGCAGACTGAGAGTCTACAGGTTGCAAAGGAAGCTCATCCTAACGACCTCAGAAGGGTCTTGGCAACGACTTGTGACAGAGTTGGTACAAGACTTGTGACAGCTTCAGGCCTGCTTACAGTGGCGCGTACAGGCACGATAAAGACCCATGGCGTGTGCGCGTTAAGGCTCAGGCGCTGGAGGCCCCATGGGGGACTTTGGGTTTGCTCTTACGTTGAGATGGGCACACAAATTATTCCCATTTTTCCCCAAAAGAGTTCTTAAAGAACCCACACGGCAATCATCAGGCGCACCACTAACGACACACCACAGAAGACCCAATAGGCGTCCTGTAAGGTGATCGTCATATGGCCTCCTTTTATTGCATCGTTATATCATTACATAAAAATTAGGGAGACCCGAAGGCATCCCTAAAGTGATTCGTTACTGTGGAGCTATTTGTTATTGAATGATCTGACCAACCTCCCCTTCTTTATTAAGGAGCTGCTGTGAATACCAGTCGCTTGATCATCTTGAAGGGCACCATCTCGGTCTGAAGGCCATCAGAGTCCAGCTTGACCTTGACCATAGCGTTAGCCAGCAAGTCAAAGACACAACGGATCTCAAGGTCCCAGCCCTGCTTAGCAGCATTACGGGTGGCCTCAACATTCCAGATGTTGCCATTACGACCACCACGGTAACTCACAGAGGTGAACGACTTAGGCAGCAGGTAGACACCATAGTCAGTGCCTGAGTAGGCCTGAACGTGGGTGCCCAAGAGGTCTGAAGCACTCTCAAGGCCAGCACGTTGAGCAGCCCGATTGAGCATTGGGGACATAGCTGATGGGATCAGGATAATGAAGTCAGCAACATCGACACCCACAGCAGGATTAACGTGTTCTGAAAGCAGGTCTAAAAGGTCTTCTGCCTTCTCCACTGCTTTGCCTGTCAGGGCACCTACATACGAGGTGTCCACTGAAGGCGCACCCACAAGGGTCTTAGCAATCTGACCAGCAGCATGAAGCTCAATGTCCAACAGGAGCTTTTCACCTGTCTGCATCATGGAGCCTTCGGTGAAGCCTGCCTGAAGGGTATGGTCCAGCATGGTGACTCGGTGGCTGATCAGAATGGCCTTCTCAGCGGCCCCAGTGAAGATGAACTCACCGGCCAACACAGGAGCCTTATCGACCACCTGATTGTCCCAGTTCTCACGAGGATCAAAAGTCACGGATTGGTCAGCCAACAAGGCAATCTGTTGACCAGTCGCATTGGAGCCATAAGGGCGGAACTCACAAGGGCTGGCCTCAATAGCCATCTTACGCCAGTCTTCAGAGTTCAAATGGTCATCAAGGGCCTCACTCAGTGCCTCGATGTAAACAGAAGTATCAGCAGCAGCCAGGGAGTCTTTACGGATAGGTCCAGCGTTATATTGGATCTGACCACCATTAACCTGATCGTACTCATCCGAAGTAATGGCAGTGGTGTACGAGTCTGGTTTCTTGTTCTCAAAAGGTTTCATGTAGTTCTCCTAAAGTTGTATTGAGTTGCCCCTCTGTTATGAAGGGCTGCTTGATGTACGGTCTTGTTACCAGTCCACACCATTGCCGGAATTAGCACGAATAGCTTCACCGTGGGCTCTGGCCTGAGCAAACTTACGCTCACGCTCAAGGCGCTTCTCAGCTTGTTCACGTTGAGTCGGCATATGGACACGATCAGCGGCAGACTGAGCCAACACTTGGCGCTCCTGTTCGATACGGGACTGTTCTTGGCGTTGCTCAAAGAGGAACCGTGAGGCCTCAGGAACTGCACTGAGAGACAAGCCCGCATCATCGAAAGCCTCAGCTACCTTAGTGACTTTAACGCGATCCTTACTGGCCTGAGAGACCAACAAGGGCAGCATGATGGACTCAGCAAAGGCACGGGTAAGAACTTGACCGTACAGCTCAACAGACTTAGGGGTTACATTAGTGATAATGACATGCATGATTTAAATGTCTCCTGACATTGGTAAGGGAATCAGGCGCATAAGGAAGTAGACGACCAGAAAGGCGGAGACCAAACGTCTCTCCCTACTGATTCACTTCCAATGGCATCTCTGGGTTTATACTGCGATAGCCCCATGCGCGGGGCTTTAATAACTTGAGGTGAAACTTATTGTTATTAGGGATGCTACTGGCCAGCCCGACAGTGATTACTCACCGTACTTACAGCCAACCTTTGTTAACTGATGTTCGACCCAAAGTCTCTTAGCGGACTCTGAGGGCCTGGGTATGCAATAGGCTCCTGCATTACGATCAACAGCCCTAATGGCATGATGAGCTTCACTACGCATGTTCTTGTAGGAGTCCATCAAGATGGTCTCAGTGTGAGTAATGGGTTTAAGCATTAGTGACCACCGGCCTTGGTGTTGGCTCGGACAAGCCTGCTTTGCTTTTCCCTATTCGCTTTCTCAAGCTGATGGGCCTTAGCTGCTGGGCTTTTGGAACTCGGAGTGCGCCTCAAGGCTTGCATAGCTTCTCTGAAGTTATCCTTCTCGCGCTCGAAAAGGTGGACCACAGCGGCCTGTACAGACACACGTTCAAAACCCGAGCCCTCAAGCTCAAGCCAGCGCTTGACGATCATGTTGGACAGCTTGAAGGAGTACCGGGAGAGCAACGTAAAGGTCAGCTCTTTGTCGAGGATGGTCAGCGGACGAGATTCACCCTTGGCATCCTTGTACTTGGCTTGGACGAATTTAACCTCCCCAAATATGGGGGCGTCGATCAGATCCAACTCCTTGAGCATCTTGGCAATGTCCCGTAGAACATGGTCGTGGCGCTTACTGGTGATCTCTGCAATTTCCAAGGACGACATACCTGGCAAACCGTTGAGGGTCGTTGAGCTAATCGCTCCGGCCTTTGAGATGTTCTCGAAGATGGTTGTGGTGGTGGTCATGTTTGTTTGCTCCTTTGGTTATGCCCACTCGTTCAGTCTCTACCGACTGGAAGCCCACACTCAGACAAACGAACTGAATACTTCCAGTCGCCTGAAGAATGGGCATAACGAAATGAGGTGTGGTATGTGAAGTGGCTTAGAGTGCCGGGCATTCTATCTGTGAGTGTTAATTAAATGTGGACTTCATTGAGGCACTTGGGTGTCGCAATAAAATAGTGGATGGGTGTGTTCTATATGTGAGGGTTAAACAAAGCGATTGACAGCAACCTTAAAGCCATGAATGAAACAGGACCAAGGAAGACTATTAAGCGGCAAGAAAGGGAGGGACTCAACGTCGTGGTCATCATTGCGAAGCAAGACCCACAACTGAGGCTCACTTAAAGTCGATCCTTGGTTTCCTTTGTTCGGGATGTGTTTCACAATCACCCTGATCACCTCTTGACAATGGTCTAAACACCAACCAAAGCCCTCCTTAAAGTGCTTCCCTTATACTCCCTACGTTTAATCGGCGTCGACACTTATTGCTTGCATTTTAGTTCAGCCTCAAGATCAGCTTCCCGTTTCAACCTACTGTGCAACTCGGGGTGCCGCTGGAGATACTCAATAATTCCATGAGCAGCATGACGGGCAACTTTGGCAATCAGCATAGTGGTTCTTTCTGGCTGGCCTTCTCGACCCAATGCCTCAACAGAAAAGAAGTTACTATAAAGAGCCGAAAGTACAGCTCCAGGTCGGACATTTAGCTTGCCCTTACTGGTGCCCGCTGAAGTTGTAACCGATCCATAAACAATGTCATCCAGCCATTGAGGTCGTTTGATGCCAATGACAAACATAAGTGTTGCTACTGGGTTGGGCGTATTGAGTGCGGGTCGGCCTCGACGTGGGCCAGTTGGTTGCTCCTTCTGGAGCTTTATTATTGGTGTGGGTGATGGTGACTGTCTCCAATGATTAGCTTTTTGGGCATCCTCAATAAGCAGGGGATCAGCGCGCCGTAGGGTGGACCAGCGTTGGTAGCTGGATGGCGCAACTCCATAGTCTTGGTGCATGTTGTGCTCCTCATCAGTGAGTAGTCGGACGGGGTGTCCTTCTCCAACTGTGAGGGTTATTAAATTGCCACTACCGAACCGCGCTGCTACGTGGATTCATCAAGGCCATGACCCTGCGAGTCGTCAGGATTTCATTCAGGCCCTTGAGGGTTAAATAGCCATGTTCTCAATGAGCGCCCTCAAGTCCCCATAGTCCATGCTGAGCTGCTGGGCTTCAGGTGTCTTGCTGGTCCCTATGTCATATGAGCCGGTCTTACGGATGGATGGTAGGACCTCCTCAGTGACCCACTTACGGAATGGCTCAGATGCCGGAGCGTGGCCCCTTAGGAGCATCTGATAGGTAGTCCCTTCTGATAGAAGCCATGTGGTCGGCTGGAGACCTTTAGGCATCTCAAGAGCCTCTACAAATTGTATAGACCCCACCATCACTGCACTGGTAGGAGCCTTGGCGGCTGTGCGTGAAGCGGACTGACTTGGGACCTTAAGCCCAGCCACACGAGCCACCTGAGTAGCAATGAACAGGAGGTCATGCTCAGGGTGCCCGATTAGGACGTCCAATTGGTTGCCCATGATGGCAATTTGATTTCACGCATGCCTACTATGGTGATCCAAAACAACAAAGATGGATTCATTTATGGCTTGGTTTATAGACGACACGAAAGTATTCAAGATTCCCGCTTCAGGGGACTACTGGGCTCCAGTTCATTCGCCTGGAGACACTGTGGCTATTTCAGGGATTTACATCTGTACGGGATGCAAAGCAGAAGTTACCTGCAACAACAAAGATCCGTTCCCTCCACAAAATCATCACCAACACCCGACCTCACTCGGCAAGATAGGCTGGAAATTGCTGGTTCAAACGAACACAGCAGGGAATTAACCTGTTGATAGCCCAGTACAGCCGAATGCATTGGGCTATCTAAATAGAGTTACTTAGGCCACCTGAGGCAATAGCAAACCATTGAGCATCTCAGCGATGACCACTACCGGGACACCTGAGCCGTAGGTATCAAAGGTAATCGTCCCTGAAGCGTGACCCATGACAGCCTGAGCATGAGTCATAGGAACCCCTTTGGCCTGCATCAGGGAAGCCAATGAGTGGCGCAATGAGTGGAACACCAAGCCCCTTACATAGGACTCCCCAAGAGCCTGAGGGATTGCCTGCTGGTTGACCCATTCGCCTGCTGGTCTGTAGCCAATCTGTGCCAACGAATCATTCCCGCTCTGTTTGCAGGTCTCGACGTATCCCAAGAAGGCTTGAAGGTCGAAACCATAGGCACCATCAGTCAACGGCACTTGTCGCTCACTGCGCTTGTTCTTGATGGACTTACCCTCACCAACCTCATTGATGTGGATAACGACAATGCCTGACTCAAGGGTCTGAATGTCGCGCGCGCTCAACTGAGAGATTTCATTGAGTCGACCACCAGTGATGATGCCAAGGCTCAGCAACCAGCGCTTCCATGAAGACCCTGGGAGATTGTTAGCGTAGGCCATGAGGTTGCGAATCTGGTCTTGAGTGAATGCCTTACGGGTGGACTCAATGCCTTTGGTGAACTTCAGTTTCTTGTCGTATGACTTTTCGAGATGACCATTCTCAACTGACCAATTCAGGACAGCAGATAGCTTCATCAGCATCTGGTTAACCGTTGATGGTTTCCGTGTGGTCGCCAGCCTATCCCTCAAGGCCACGAGGTCTGCCCTTGTGTGCGTCCTCAGGTCCAAGGCTCCTAACTCGGTACATAGGACGCCATGAGTAAACTTGGTGGAACTGAGTGTGCTGGCTTTCTGTTCCCCTGCCCGATCCGACATGTAGAGGCCTGACAGAAACCCAAAGGTCATTGGAGGGGCACTTACAGATAGGGACAGAGGCACGCCTTTGACGTGCTTCAAGTCGCTCTGAGAGCCTCCCTCAAGGTCCCTGATGATGTTCACCAATGGCACTGAGTCTCCCTGTAGTCGCTCCTGAGCAGCACTCATAACCTGTCTCGCCTTGGCTACGTGTTCATGCTGGTCAACACTCAGCGGCATCGTAGCTGCTATCTCAGTCAGGTTAGTTCTAACGTCCTCGTACAGGTCTCCCCAGTCACGCAAGGATTGGACATCATGGGCTGACGACAAGAGCCCCTCAGCGACCCACAACAGATGCTCCCTCAGTTCGCTCCAGGTTGCCTTAGGGTGATCCAGGTGAAAGGTCCTGATGGTTTCTGCAAGTCGTCTTGAAGCGTCCATAGCGGCCTTTCTATCTGAGGTCTTGAGTGACACTGAGGTGGCTTGAGTGGTGCTGCCGGTCTCTCTGAGGCGCAGATAGTAGATGCCATTGCGTCTGTAGTGATAGGGCTTAGCGAGCCTTGTAGTCGGCCTGAGAGGCTGAACAGGACTTGTGACAGCACTTGTAACAGGATAGAGCTTTGGAGTGGTCTTCATGGCAGCAGGCCCCGTAATCATTGGGTGGGACCTTTGCTACCTGTAGTTCTGGATGTACTGCCGCGAGGATCTCAGGAAGTTGAAACGCATCACTTTGCTGTGGGATTACATCCGTGAAGTGACGGAGCTGAATGCGTCACTGTTGCTGGGGGAAACTCAAAAGATGCGTTTTGCCGACTGACTGCTACTCAGCATTCAAACAGTCGCAGCATGTCGACCGCAGGAGTGGCTTGGCAATTTAAAGCAGTGACGGGCATCCGTTGCTGCACCGGTACTAATGGCAGTAATGACTTGCTGAATGTTTACCAAGGTTACAGTCACAAAAAGACGCACAAGCGCTGATTAACCAGCCCTGCTTTTCGGATAAATCCCATATCTCCAATCCACCACCCCCTCCTACTCTTCGCGTCCGGCCAAATTCCACCTGCCAGCCTCCGACCATCGATTAGCCGAGGAGCCATGGCGTCAATGACCAAGAGTGTTCCAGCCTATGTGCAAAACAAGCGAGCCATCCCCAGCGCCCACCATCAATCATCGCCGCAATTTCCTCCGGCTGGCCGGGGGCGGCGCCGGCGCGCTGATGCTGGCCGGCGTGCTGCCCGCGCAACTGGCGCAAGCGGCCAGCGACGGCCCTCTACCTAAACCGCAGAACAAACTGGACCCGCAACAGGCATTGACCCGCCTGATGGCAGGTAACGCCCGTTACGCCAATGGCGTGACCCGACGCCATGACTTCCTGACAGAGCGTGAAGCGCTGGTCAGCGGACAAAATCCTTATGCCGCCGTACTGGGCTGCGCCGATTCGAGAATCGCTCCGGAGTATGCATTCGACACCGCTCGAGGCGACCTTTTCGCGGTGCGAGTGGCTGGCAACTTCGTGACTTCCGATGGCCTGGCAAGCCTGGAGTACGCCGTGGCAGTACTGGAAACACCCTTGATCCTGGTGCTGGGCCACGACAGTTGCGGGGCGGTCTCTGCCGGCGTCAAGGCACAGAAAGACGGCGCGAAGTTTCCTGGACATATTCAAGGCCTGGCAGATGCCATCAAGCCATCGGTCGCAAAGGTCTTAACCATGCCCGGTGTGCTGCTGGACAACGCTATCGCCCAAAACGTCAAAGACACGGTGGCCCGCCTCAAGAGCGAATCAAGCCTGCTGGCCGACGCGCTGGCCAAGGGCAAGCTGGCCATCGTGGGTGGCATCTACAAACTCGACAGTGGCAAAGTCGAGTTGATCGCCTAGACCCTAGACATGTCCCCGGGCTGCAGCCTTTGCGTGCTTTACACAGGCGACCAGCGCGCGGGACATGCATCCCGGTGTTAGAAAACGCTACTGGCTTCTAATGAATAATCCGGTTCCCTTCCCGCAGCAGCCTCCGAGCAGAGACCACCATGAAATTCAGGACGATCCCCTCCCTTCTGTTGCTGGGTGTTTTGTCTGGCGGCGCCGGTGCCGCGGACATGATGTCCTTCTGGGAAAAGCCTGAACGTGGAGGAAACAGTTTCAATCGACTCCCTCCCGATCAAGCCTACTTCGACGCTCTGCAGGGCTATGGTGCGAGCTGGGTGCGCCTGTCCTATGACAAATGGCAGCCGGCAGAACGGGACTACCTCCTGGGCAATGCCGACCACTACAAGGGGCTGGTTGAGAAGGATCTGGCGCAGCTGAAAGCTGCGCTGGACCGGGCACATACAGCGGGTCTCAAAGTGGTGATCACTCCCCTTTCGCTGCCGGGCATGCGCTGGGCGCAAAACAATGGCAACCGCTTCGATGACCGCTTGTGGCAAGACAAAGCATTCTGGACCCAGAGTGCTGCGTTTTGGCGCGACCTCGCTGCGGCGCTAAAGGATCATCCGGCCGTTGCGGCCTACAACTTGATCAACGAGCCGGCGCCGGAAAAGCGGGGAGGCGTGGTCGAGCACGCCGATGCTGCAAAGATGCGGGACTGGTATGAAAAAAATGCAGGCACCGCCCGTGATTTGCCCGGGTTTTACACATCCATCATTAACGCCATTCGCGAAGTCGATCAGCTCACGCCGGTCATGGTCGACGCCGGCTGGTACGCCGCTGCCGATGCGTTCTCATATTGGCCAGCGCCATTGGCCGACACCCGCGTGCTGTATAGCTTTCACATGTATGAACCCTATGCGGCAACCAGCGCTCCCAACTTGCAACGTGCCAAACCCTATACCTACCCGGGCGTCGTGCCATTTGCTGCGGGCATGCAACAGTGGGACACGAGTCGGGTCCAGAGCTATCTCCAGCAGCCGCTTGACTGGGCCGGGCAGCACGCAATACCTGCCAGCCGGATGGTGGCCGGGGAGTTCGGATGCATGCGTAAATTACCGGGCTGCCAACAGTATCTTGAGGATGTGCTCACCACACTTGAGGCCGCCAATGTGCACTGGGCGTTTTACAGCTTTCGCGAGGACAGCTGGGACGGCATGGATTACGAACTCGGAACTGCCAATGTTCCCTGGGCTTACTGGAAGGCCATTGACGACGGGCAACCGGACCCGGTCAAACGCAATGCCACACCTGAATTCGAACCCATCAGCAAGCGGTTGAAGACTGATAAATAAGTGGCGGCCCCCTTGATGAGGCGATGAGCTGCGCTGACAAAACCCCGGTTTTTTTCAGACACGCAGCCAACTCATTTCATAGTGATGACAGAAAAAACCGGGGCGATAACCTGAGCCGCTATTCGGCAATCACCACAATCGAAACCCGCCGGTTTTCAGTACGCCCGGTACGAGTGTTGTTGGACGCTACCGGCACGCGACTACCCAGCCCGCGGACCTGAATATTCTCAGGCCGCATGCCGACTTTGGTCAGCGCTTTGACCACGCTGTTGGCACGGCGCACGGAAAGTTGTTCGTTGTAGGACTCCTTACCGGATGAGTCGGTATGACCGTCAACCCGTAAGCGCTGGATGTCCGCAGCGAGCAAGGCAGTACCGATGCGCTCCACGATTTCCTGACTTTGCGGGTTGAGCACTTCCAGGTCGCTGCCAAACAGTACTTTGCCTGACAAACCAAACGCCCACCCTTCATCGGTCAGTTCAAAGCCCTGTTGTTTGAGTACCGCAATCTGCGCCGGGGTCAGACCTTTGGGCGGGGCGGTCTGGCAGCCGGTCAATGTCAATGTTGCCAACAACAAGGCAACGCTAAAGAACTGCAGGTAACGCTGGGTCAATGCACGCATGAAGGGTCAAGCTCCTGATTATTTCTGGGCTGCGGGGTACTCCAACTCCGCAACGTGTTGCCCGCCTCGGGCGAGGCGTTTGGCCTGGTACATCGCCGAATCCGCTGCACAGAGCAGCGTGTCCGGCGTTGCGCCATGTTCGGGGTAAACGGCGATGCCAATACTGAGCGAAGTCACGACATGGATTTCATCCGGTAACCGGATCGGCTCATGCATGCTGGCGATGATTTTGTCCGCGATGCGTTGTGCATCTTCGATTCTGTGCAGCGGGGTCAGCAATATGGCGAATTCGTCGCCGCCCAGACGCGCCACCACATCGTCTTCACGCAACTGGGCACGAATCCGTGTCGCCACTGCGACCAGCACCGCATCCCCAGCGGCATGGCCATAGGTGTCATTGATGTCCTTGAACCGGTCACTGTCGAGAAACAGCACGGCGACCTTGTCCACAGGCTTGTTCAGCGAGCGCAAGGTCCGCGCCAGCCGCGCTGCAAAATAGGCACGGTTGGGCAGGTCGGTCAGCGAGTCGTGACTGGCCTGGTGCGCCAGTGTCTGGTTTTCATTTTGCAAATGGCTCTGCCATGACTCCAACTCATCAAGCAAGGCATTGAAGTCGTTGCCCAGGTTGTCCAGTTCGGCGATATGCGCAGGCGGCACGCGACGGTCAAACGCCCGCTCGCTGCGCGCGGCGTGGGCCACTTCGGCCAACTGCTGCAAGGGCCCGGTAATGCCGCCGAGCAGACGCCGTGAAAGGTACAGGGCACTCCAGGCACTGAGCGCGGTACACAGCAAAACCCCGAGCAACCCGCTGAGCAAAAAGCGCAACATATTGGCACCGTGCCCACTGAGTATCACCACCCCCACTTCTCGGCCCTGATGCTCAACCGGCACACTTATCGGCTGTTGCAGCAAACTGTCGGCCAGCAGCATTTCAACTGTCGCCAGCACGCCGGTTTCCGGGCGCTGCCAGTGTGCGAGCAATTCCCCGTCGGCGGTGTAGACCTGCGCCTCGGCGACCGCTTCAGTGGAGGCGATCAGGTCCAGCGCTTCGGTTGCCGCCACACGGTCATCAAACACCACAGCGGCTTCCACCGTGTAGTTGATAGCGCGTGCGATCAAGTGCAGGTTGTGATCGGCGTAGACCTTGAGCGCCAGCACCCCCAGCAGGGTCATGGAGGCACTGGCCAGCGTGACGGCCACCAAGGCCACGCCCAAATGGCCGCGCCGCAGTACCGAGCGCAAGCTGCGCCGGTTTTCAGGCGCTTTGGAGGGAGTCATGGCTGAGCCGCCCGGCGGCGGGACAGTTGCAATACATTGGGGTGGATGCGCACACCGCTGCGGGCGACAGAGTCGAGATTAACTTCAAACGACACCTGGTCATCGGTAACTCGCAGGCAAAACAGACTGCCGACGGTGCATTGATTACCGTATTCGCTGATGCTCAGGATGGCGTGTCCGTTCAGGGAGTCGAACACATCACTACGTTCTGTCGTACTTAGCTTGCCCAGATACACCGCGTTGCACTCGCGGGCAATTGCAGGATCACTCGCCAGTACACGACGGACTTGCACCGGCCTGCCACTGGACTGAGTAGCGCCTTTAAGCAGGTCATCGGTGTATTCAGTAGGGCCAACCACGCATAACTGCAATTGAGCCGGTTCGGTGGGCCAGCGTGCATAGCTGAGGATGCCCAGGACCACTTGGGTCACGGCCCTGGCACGCTGATCAGCCAGGTTGACGGGCACTTGCGGTTGGGCCAGGCAGGGAGCGCTCAACAGTAACAGGCAAAGTGATAGCTGCCGTAGCCGCCATCCAGTGCGCTGCTCAGGCGATGAGACAGCCACGTCCATGCAAGAAGTCTCTGTATTTTTCGGATGAATAATGCCGCAACGATACCACAGCACGTACTTAAACGTGATACGCGTCACACTGCGACCTATCCAAACCAACTTTTCAAAGATTGCACACTCTAAGGCGGCCGCTCCCTAGGCCAGCCCCAGCATCAGCCCGCTCAAGCGCTTAACCTTGCGTTGTACGGCTTCTTCAAATACGCCGGCACGCGGCTCGACCAGGCTGAACCAGTGTTTGGCCCGAGTAATGCCGGTGTAAATCAGCTCTTTGGTCAATACCGGATTCAAGGCTTGCGGCAGTACCAGCGCGGTGTGGGAAAACTCAGAGCCCTGTGACTTGTGCACCGTCATGGCGTACACCGTTTCGACATCATTGAGCCGGCTTGGCAACACAAAACGAATGCCGCCCTGCCCGTCGTTGCGAGCGAACGCTACACGCAACACAGGTCTTGATGACTCACCGTCGCGCTCGGGAAGCTTGAGGGCGATACCTATATCGCCATTCATCAGCCCCAGCCCGTAATCATTACGGGTCATCAACACCGGGCGCCCTTCGTACCAATGCTGATCGCTGTCAATCAACTTGCGGGCGAACAAGGCCCGGGTGATGCGCTGATTCAAACCTTCAACGCCCCACGGACCTTTGCGCACTGCACACAGCACTTGAAACGCTTCAAACGCCTCCAGCACCTTGCCTGCCCACGCAGCCCAACAAGGGTCTTCAAGCCCCATGCCGGCCGCCGGGCGTTGCTCGCGCAACACTTCAAGATAATGTCGGTAACCTTTGGCCTGCGCCCCGTGCCCTTCCAGCGCCAGACGCTCAAAAGCGCGGTCTTGCTCATCTTTGAGCGGCAGTGCAAAAAGGTCGTCATGGGTGCAGGCTGCCAATAACGCCCGCGCCTCATCGGACTGCTGACGGTTGACCAGCCGCGAGAGCCGGCCGATGCCGCTGCCTTCACCAAAGCGCCGTGAATGGCGGAGCATGACCACTTGCTGTGCGAGCGGGTGAGAGCCGTCCAGGTCTTGTTGCAAGCCGCTGGCAGCCAGGCTTTCACCGCTGACGTGCTCCAGCCACTCACGTGTTTGCGGGGTGTACCAGCCCGCTTCGGCATCGCGGCACAAATCCCCCAGCACGGCACCGGCTTCAACTGACGCCAACTGGTCCTTGTCCCCCAGCAGCACCAGTCGCGCATGGGCGGGCAGCGCGTCGAGCAGGTTGGCCATCATTTCCAGGTCGATCATCGAGGCTTCGTCGACCACCAATACGTCCAGCGGCAGGCGATTACCCGCGTGATGACGAAAGTGCCGGGTGCCCGGCCGACTACCCAGCAAGCGGTGAACAGTGGTCACATCGCTGGGGATTTTTTGCCGGACCTTGTCGTCCACTTCCAGTGATTTGACTTGCAGGCTGATGGACTCGGTCAGGCGCGCCGCTGCTTTACCGGTCGGCGCGGCAAGACGGATCCGCAAAGGCGTTCCCGCTTCAACGGCCGGGGCTTGAAGCAACGCCAGCAAGCGCACCACGGTGGTGGTTTTGCCCGTGCCGGGACCGCCGGTGACGATGCTGAACGCACCTCGAGTGGCCAGAGCGCAGGCCAGCTTCTGCCAGTCAATGGGCGCATTCGCAGTCGGGCTGCCGAACAGGCTGTCGAGGCGCGCCGGCAAATCATCTGCGGTTGCTTGCGGGGCTGCGAGGCGCTGACGCAACGCATTGTCGATCCGACGCTCATACGCCCAATAGCGGCGCAAATACAGACGCCGGTCACTCAGCACCAATGGCCGACTTGCGGCATCGGCCAGCGACTGCCCGGCATGCTCGACCAGCGGGCTGGCCTGCAAGGCCTTGCACCATGCATCGCCATCCAGCGCCTCGAGCAATTGCGAGGGCAGCAACATGGCACCGGTTTGTACATCGCCTTCAGGTGGCAAGGACAACGCGAAATCGGGCTCTTTGAGGGTTTCAAACAGATCCAGGCACACGTGCCCGTGACCCAGCTGGTGGCTGGTCAGTGCCGCCGCCAGCAGTACCAATGGATCGCTTTGGGGGTCGCGTTCATACAAGAATGCGACGAACGCTTTATCCAGCGCGCGCAACCAGCCACGCTCCACCCAGCGCTCCAGCAGTACCAGCAAGTCCTCTGCCCGGCGCAAAGGCTGCAACCGGGCAAGGCTTTCGGCCGTCAACGGTGTGGGTAACAGCTCGGCAAATGAACGACTCATAACAACACTCCCTGTTCCCATGCCGGCTCTGCTTGCTGTGCCGCAGGTTTGCCCTGGAACATCAGGTCCAGGCTTTCAATCAATACTCTGGGCGGACGAGTGAAGAACACCCCCTGCCCCTGGGAGCGGGTACCGCGCAAGAACAGATACAGCGCGCCGCCCATATGCCGGTCATAGTCGTAATCCGGCAACCGGGCCTTTAGCTGGCGGTGCAAGGCCAGCAGGTACAACACGTATTGCAGGTCGTAGCGGTTATCCAGAATGGAGGCGTTCATCGCTTGTTCGGTATAGGCCGAATCGTCGGCGCCCAGCCAGTTGGATTTGTAGTCCGCCACGTAATAGCGCCCTTCGTGCTCGAACGTCAGGTCGATAAAGCCTTTGAACATGCCGTTGAGCAAGCTCGGCTCCGCACCCGCACGCGCGGCACCGTCGTGGGTGTGCTGACGCACCAGCTTGTCCAGTTGCAGGACATCAACTTTGTGGCTGGCAAACCAGAATTCCATTTCGATCTGATACTGGCTCAACTGGCTAAGGACCACCGCCGGCTGGCCGTTATTGAGGCGCAGTGGCTCATCCTGCAAATGCTGCAACCAGTCGCTCAACGTCTCGATCCAGCCTTGCCAGCCGCGGCGGTTACAACGCCGCGCCACGGTATCCTGGATTGCCTGCGGGTCGGCCTTGAAACCTTCGCTGCCCGCCCACTCGAGCAGACCATGGAGGAATGTTCCGGGATTGGGTCCACGGGGAAAGCGGTGGATGTCGCCGCCGCTGAGCGGTACTTCACGGGGAGCATCCGGGTCTAGCCGCTCATCGTCCGACAGCTTTTGCGCCAGGGCGCTTTCAGGCGCCTCGGCCGGGCTGAGGCTGTCACTGATGCGCAATGCGCTGTAGGACGCGATCCACCAGTTCTCCGCTGCCCGACGTGACGGCAGCAGCGGTTTACGCAAGGAGGCCTGATTGAGCGGTGGATAAAATGTCGCCTCGCTGGCTGCTGGCACCGGCAAGTACTGGATCGCCCCGCAGTCTTGTTGCAGGTCTGTCAGCCAGCGCTCCAGGCCGGCGGATTCGACCAGCATCGCCCCACCGCCAAGCAGGTAGCCTAACGCTGAAAGATGCAGGACCGAGCGATTGTTGTTGCCGCGCTTGAGGTCGGCAACCCCGAGCCAGCAGGCATGCTGCGCCCGGGTCAGGGCCACGTAGAGCAGCCGCAGGTCCTCGGCCAGACGCTCGTCATCCGCCTGGGCTATCAGCTCTGGCGTGGCTTTTAAACTCACCTGCGCGTTACCCGCACCATCGTGATAGTGCAGCGGCAAGCGGCTGCCATCCACCGGTTTGGTGGAGCAAATAAATGGCAGGAATACCAAGGGGTACTCCAGGCCTTTGGACTTGTGAATGGTCACCACCTTGACCAGTTGCTCGTCACTCTCAAGGCGCAGGATTTGCTCTTCCCCGGCCTGCCCGGATAACGCCAGGTGCTCGGCCAGGTGCCGGATCAGTGCCTGTTCGCCATCCAGTTCGGCGGCGGCCTGTTGCAGTAATTCGGACAGGTGCAAGACGTTGGTCAGGATCCGCTCGCCATCGGTACGGGCAATCAGCGCCTGGGGCAGTTCGAAGTCATGCAGCAGGCGGCGCAACATGGCGAGCACGCCCTGCTTGCGCCAGGTTTCGCGGTAGCCACGAAACTGCATGACCCGCGATTCCCAGGCCAGCTCATCCTGGTTGAGACGTTCAAGTTCGATCAGTGGCAGGTCTAACGTGATGCAGGCCAGTGCCGCCCGCAGTGGGCGCTCTACGTCCGGCTCGGCACAGGCCTTGAGCCAGGCCAATACATCGTGAGCTTCCTGCGCGGCGTAGACCGAATCCTTATCAGACAGGTAAACGCTACGTACGCCACGTGCCGATAATTCACGCCTGACCGCCTGAGCTTCCTTACCGTCACGGACCAAAATGGCAATGTCCGCCGGCAACACAGCACGCAAGGGTTTGCCAGCCTGGGCAAAACCGCAGCGACCTTGCTGCCCGCCATTGAGCAGTTCAACAATTTGGCTGGCACAGGCGGCTGCCAGTTGCTGGCGATAAATGACACCTGATACCGGCTGCTCGGAGGGCAACTGCCAAAGGGTCAACGCGCTGACAGGCTGGCCATCGAGTTGCAGGACTTCTTTACGGCCCTGGGATTTGACCGACACGAAGGGCACCGGATTCTCCAGGCCATCACGGAACAAAAATGCACCCCGCCCGGTCGCCCGTTGCTCGGCCCGCTCAAATACATGGTTCACCGCTTCAACCATCACATGGCTGGAGCGGAAGTTGGTGTCCAGCGTATGCAGTCGGCCGCTGGTGGCGTGCCGTGCACGCAGGTAGGTGTAGATGTCGGCACCGCGAAAGGCATAGATCGCCTGTTTCGGATCGCCGATCAGGAACAGGCCGGTGTCGGGGCTGTTGTCTTCGATCCGGTAGATGGTCTCAAAGATGCGGTACTGCACCGGGTCGGTGTCCTGAAACTCGTCAATCAGAGCCACCGGGAACTGTTCACGAATCAGGGTCGCGAGGCGTTCGCCGCCTTCGGCCTGCAGCGCCGCGTCGAGCCTGAGCAGCATGTCGTCGAAGCCCATCTCGGCCCGAAGGCGCTTTTCTTCTTCAAAGCGTTTGCTCACCCAATAGGCGGCGTGTTCCAGGACTGCAGCGTCCGGGGTCGGCAACGCATCAAGTGCAGCTTTCAGGCCGGACATCGCATCCAGCGCCGGATGCTGCGGGGGCTCGCCTTTCCAGGCTTCTGCGAAGCCATCCGGGGTCAGGCGAGTGAAACCTGTGCCCAGATCCAGCTGCTCCAGAGAGTCGTCAGCGGCCCAGGCGCTGAGCTTTTCAAACCAGGGCTCGAAATAACGGGCCTGCATTTTCCTGCCGTCCACTGCCTTGGCGGCCACACCTTGCAGGCAGATTTCACGCAGCTGCTGGGCCCATTGCAACCAGGGCGTTTTTAGCTGTGACAGGGCCTCGCGACGCTCCAGCAAACAGGCTTCAATTATCGAGGCCGGGGTTTGCTCCGGGTTTTTCGGCGCCCGCGAGCTGGCGAACAACGCTCGAACCCGCGGTAACAATGCAGCCGGACCACTCCAGTTGGCGCGCACCCAGTTCAAGGCGTCACCGTGCATGGGGTAGCAAAACAGTCGCCAGTAATCGCGCAGCACTTCACCGAGCAAATCGCTGTGGTCGGTTTCCAGGGTTTGGGTAAACAGGCTGCCGCTGTCGAAGGCATGTTCACGCAGCATCCGCTGGCACCAACTGTGGATGGTCGAAACGGCTGCTTCGTCCATCCACTGTGCAGCGATATCGAGACGCCCGGCACAGGCAGCCCATTGCCCGGGCGTGAACTGGTCACGCAGTTGTGCCACCAGGGCATCCGGTGCTTCGATCTCGTCACGGAAGAACCGCGCCGCTTCAGCGAGCCGGGTGCGGATACGATCACGCAGCTCTTTGGTAGCCGCATCGGTGAAGGTCACAACCAGGATTTGCGGTGGCAACAACTCGCGGCCAAAGCCTGAGTCCTCTGCGCCATGACCCAATATCAAACGCAGATAGAGTGCCGATATGGTGAAGGTTTTACCGGTACCCGCGCTGGCCTCGATCAGTTGACTGCCGCGTAGGGGAAAGGCCAGAGCCAGGGGTGTTTTTTGCTCGTTCATTAGCGGGACGCCTCGCTGTTTAATGAACGCCAGGGCGCATCAAAAAGTGGTCGATAGAGGGCATCGCACCACTCTGCAAATTCTTCACTGGCCATCAAGGCGGCGTAATCCGGGAACTGGCGGGCAAGCGCGGCGCTTTCGCGACGCTCGCCATCGCTGGTCTGGCCGTCACCTTCGTAGGCTTTTTGTGCCGCCGCATCGGCTTTCGCCGGATCAGACTGGGCAAGCCAGGCGAAGGCTGTTTTGACTGCAACGGGCAATGGCCGGCCCATTCCGACTTTCCAGGCCATCAACAAATTGCCAAGAATTTCACTCGCCTGTTTTGCCTCCAGAGGCGCGAGCAGCAAGGTGTCATCGCTGGCGACCAAGGCTGTGGACATGTCCAGGCCACTGGCGCAGGCAATCAAGTGGTTGACCCAGGGCCGGGTCAGCCGATGCCATTTACGGGTTTTAATCGCGCCAATGCTGTTAGGAATAGTGGTAACGGACAGTAAGCCTTTGTCACTGCGCTGGTGCAGGTTGCCGAGCCAGCCTTCAAGGGTCAGGCCGTTAGCCTCAAAGCTGACGGGCAGTGCACTGTTAAGCGGCGTCGGCCATAGGAGCAATAATTGCTGATAGCGCTGTAGGACATCGGGAAGTGGCTCTATCAGTTCTTGTTGCAGGCACTCGCCAAAACCGGCCATGGGTAACAGGCCACTGCCCTGTAAGCGCAGGGCCCGGGTATGCAAAGCCTGCTCAAGCTGATCAGGCTGCGCCAGTGCGGCTTCGAGCAAGCTGTCGCTAAGGGTGTAACGCTGTAGCGCATCCAGTACGAAGGGTTCTTCATCTGCCAAAGGCACTTCAGCCGCCTCAAAGAACACTTTCAAACGCTGACTAAAGAAGTGACGTACAGGGTTACGCAAGAAGTCCTGCAACTGGGTCAGGTTCAAGGGCTCTTCTTGTTCGTGCGCCGCCAGGATGCCCGGCGCAACGGGTGCCGGTTGGGGCTCGTGCAGACGTTGCCATTCCCGGGCATAGCTGAACAGGCTGGAATTACCTTCGTGGAAGTAGCGGGTACTGAAGGGTTGAAGCGGATGCTCTTGGGTCATGGCTTCAAGCAAGTCGCCACCCTCTGCCAGTTGCCAGCCGCTGGCCAGGTGATCACGCAGCTGACCGATCAATACGCAGGCGGGACGCTCGCTGTTGTCGCGGATACTGCGTCCGACCCAACTGATATAGAGCTGGTCGCGTGCAGAAAGCAGCGCTTCGAGCAGCAGGTAGCGGTCATCCTCCCGGCGGGAGCGGTCGCCCGGGCGATAGTCGCTGCCCATCAAGTCGAAATCCAGCGGTGGCTGCGCACGCGGGTAATCGCCATCGTTCATGCCCAGCAGGCATACCAGCTTGAACGGGATAGCCCGCATCGGCATCAGGGTGCAAAAGTTCACTGCCCCGGCCAGGAAACGCTGCGACAGCTTGCCCTGGTCAAGTCCGGCCAGCCAGGCTTCACGTACTACCGTTAGCGGTAACGCGTCTTGCAGGCCAACCAGCTCACAGGTTTCGAGCCAGGTTTCGCGAAGCTCTTCGAGCTGGGCCAGCAGGTAATCGTCGTGTTCGGTTTCGGCCAGGAAAAACAGTTGCACCAATGCCTGCAGCCGCTCACCCCATTGCTGCGGCAACGCCGGCTGCGAGAGTTCCTGGTGGGCAATTTCCAGTGCATCCAGCAAAGCCACGAGCGGGCCGATCAGTACCGCATCCAGACCGCCAATTTCATCATACGGTTCAATGCCGTCGCAGGCTTCGGCGCTACCGACGGCATAACCGAGCAGCATGCGGCGCAGGCCAAAACGCCAACTGTTTTGTTCCAGGTGTGACGGCAAGCCGAGGCCGGCACGCTGCTCAGCATTCAATCCCCAACGAATCCCTGCGCCTTCAATCCAGCGATGCAAGGTCGGCAAGTCGCGCTCCTGTACCTTGAAACGGGCGCGCAGGGCTGGAACATCCAGCAAGTCGAGAATTTCACTGACCGGAAAACGGCTGTCCGGCAGTTTGAGCAGATGCTCGATAGCGATCAGCAGCGGATCACGCCCACGCTGACCCTGGTCAGCCAGGGTGTAGGGGATGAAACGACGGTCGTCTCGCTCAATCTGGCCAAATACCGCCCGTATATGGGGGGCGTAGCTATCGATATCCGGCACCATCACGATCACATCGCGTGGCTGCAACTGGGGATACTTGGCGAATCGCGCGAGTAGCTGGTCGTGAAGAATTTCGACTTCGCGCTGTGCACTGTGGGCGATGTGAAAGCGGATTGACTCGTCCTGTTCCAGATCTACAGCGGGCCATAGTTCACGGGTTTCGTTGAGCGGGCGCAGTTCAAGAATGTCATCCTGCAACTGGTTCAACTGGTTGAGCGGTTGTACTTCACTGAACAGGTCGATACGGCCGTCACGAAAAGCCGCACGATAACTGTTGGGGTCATCGTAGCTGTCGAGCAGGTTGATGTAATCACGCCCTTGTTTGCCCCAGGCGGCAAGCAGCGGATGGGCATGTTGATGCAGGATATCCAGGTCCAGGGCTGCCGGCATTCCTGCCTTGCGCGCCTGACGCTTGTATTGGTGACGCAGCAGGTCTTTATCCGCAACGATGTCAGACCAGTGATGGCGACAAGGATTATGTACGCACAACAGCACCTGGCTGAAACGGGCAAGGCCGGCGAGGGCTTCAAGCGCCTGGGCGGGCAATGACGAAATGCCGAAGACAATCACCCTGGCCGGTAAACCGGGCGGAGCTTGCTCAATGCTGTTGATCTTGTCCATGAAGCGCTGGTGAACACCTGCCCGACTCTGCGACATGCCCTCCTCACCCACATCGAGCAATAACGCACGCCACAATTCGGCCTGCCAGCAGTTAGCCGGGCTCAGTGCCGGGCTTTCACCCCGGGCATTGCGTAACTGGAGGCGGCCTGCGGCCCAATCTTCCAGCCAGTCGGCGCGGTAAACCTGATATTGGTCAAACAGATCGGCCAGACGCTCTGACAGCTGATAGCGTTTGCGCAAATCAGTGTCATGGGTAAGGAAGCGCTGCAAGGGTTCGAAGTGCGGCTGGTCGATAAGCACCGGGAGCAAGCGCATCAGGCGCCAGGTAAGCGGAGCCTTGTCGAGCAGGGATGTGGCGGGGATTTGCTCACTGCCTAAAACGATTCGATAGAGCTGCCACATAAAACTGCCGGGCAACTGCACATCAACTGCGGCAGCAATGCCACAACCACCAAGGTCATCGTCCTGAGCATCTTCCGCCAGAGCCAGCTTCAGCCATTGGGCGATGCCGTTACTCTGCACCAAGGCAATTTCGTTCTCCAAAAGCGCCAGGGGATAACGGCGCATCCAGCTCACGACCAAGCTGCGTAACTCATCAAGGCGGTTACCGTGAACCACCATAAAACCCGCATTGAGGGACGTAGCAACCGGCATGACGGCATCCTTAGGAGAGGGCAAATCCAAAGGCGAACCTTATCATTGCCCGGGAGCATTGGTGGAGTATTGCAAGGCCGGTCCGACTTTGCAGGCGCGGGCGCAGACTGCGAGCGACAGCATGTCTTTCGCAAGTTAAGCCCTGTGCCACCTGTTGCATTGCGCATTCAGGATTTACGGCGACTGCAGCACCGCAAGAGTTGTTGCAGCGTATCGCTGTCTGCAACTTTTCTCGCCACAAAAACAAACCCCCTGTCTGCGTGAGCAGACAGGGGGTT
>NZ_JAFCVM010000013.1:0-81819 GCF_049897045.1 Pseudomonas sp. TWR2-1-1 | reverse complement strand
TTACTAAACCCCGGTTGTGCGGCCGGGGGCGCGCGACCCCCTCCCGCGCGCGAGCAAGCTCGCTCCTACAGGGTTGTGATCATTGTTTTTCGAGGTTATCCAGGATGCGCTGGTGCACTCGCATGCAGATGCGCTGCTCTTCTTCGTCAACGCCTACAAACAGCTCCTGACGCAACGCAGTGGCAATGGCTTCGATCTGTGCGATCAATGGCCGGGCGGTATCACTCAATACGATCTTTTTGGCTCGCCGGTCTTCCGCGACTGCGTGACGCTGCACCAGCCCTTGGGCTTCAAGGCTATCAAGCAAGCGGGCCAGGGTCGGACCTTCAACTCCGACGCTCTGGGCCAGTTCGCGCTGGGTTGGCACGCCTTCAAAACGCGCCAAGTGCAGCAGTACCAGCCAGCGCGCTTGCGATAAACCAAGGCCTGCAAGTCGACGATCCAGCTCGGCACGCCAGCCACGGGACATTTGGGCCAACTGCATGCCGAAACGGTGTTGATCGGTTAAAGGCATAAAAAACTCAATGGTTAGACTGAAAAATAGTGAAATTGATTGTTAGCCAGCTAAGCATGACGTTTGCTCATAGGCAAGGCCTGTATGTCAATCAATTCGTTTCATATCAATAACCAGCGCTACATTTCGAACTCGGCTTGCAGTGCTGCCCGCACGCAATACAGTACGCCTTCAGGTACCCGGCCTTTAAATTGTTCGGCAATACTGGCCACGCTCGGCAGCTCGCCCTCTCCATCCAGGAACGCGTCCTGCACTTCGCCCATCAAGTCCTCGGGCAAGTCCAGAGCTTGCTCCAGGGACAACTCCTGACGACCGATCGCTTCAGCCAGCATGGTGTACACGTTCTTTTCAGAACACTGCAACTGCCCGGAAATCTGCAACGGGGTCATACCGGCACGGGCCAGGCTGATCAGCTCGTGGCGGATATCGGCCACCACTTTCGGGGTTTCGGCCTGCCCGCCCAGGACCTCGAGGAAAGCCTCGCCGTAGCGCTCCAGCTTGCGCGCACCCACGCCACTGACCGTTGCCATCTCGGACAACGAGGTGGGCTGGCTGCGCAACATTTCCAGCAGGGTCGAGTCGGGGAAGATGACGTAAGGCGGCACACCGTGCTCTTCGGCCAGTTTGCGGCGCAAGGCACGCAGGGCTTCCCACTGCTCGCGCTCTTCGCCACGGACCAATTGGCTGGCCGGGCTGGCAGAGCTGCTTTTGACCGTGGTTTGCGGCTTGAGCTCGCGCCGCAGTTCCAGCGTCACTTCGCCACGCAGCAACGGCCGGCAACTGTCGCTTAAGCGCAAGCCGCCGTAGCCTTCGATATCAATATCGGCCAGACCACGCGCCACCAATTGACGGAACAAAGTGCGCCATTCACCTTCGGCCCGGGCTTTGCCCACACCGAATACAGATAAATGCTGATGCCCCATGCTGCGGGTTTTTTCGTTTTCCCGGCCCAGCAACACGTCGATCAAGTGACCGGTGCCATAGCGCTGGCCTGTGCGATAAATCGCCGACAACGCCTGGCGCGCTGGCTCGGTGGCATCCCAGGTTTGCACGCCATCCACACAGTTGTCGCAATGCCCACAGGGCTGCGGCATGTCTTCGTCAAAATACGCGAGCAACGTCTGACGACGGCAGCGGGTCTCTTCACACAAAGACAGCATGGCATCCAGCTTGTGGTGCTCCAGGCGCTTGTGCCGCTCGTCTCCCTCGGAGTTTTGCAGCATTTGCTTGAGCATCACCACGTCTTGCAGGCCGTAGGCCATCCACGCATCGGCGGGCAAGCCATCACGCCCTGCCCGGCCGGTTTCCTGGTAATAAGCCTCAAGGGACTTGGGCAAATCCAGATGCGCGACAAACCGCACGTTAGATTTATCAATGCCCATGCCGAATGCGATGGTCGCCACCATGATCAGCCCTTCCTCATTGAGGAAGCGCTTCTGGTTGGCCGCACGCGTTTCACTCGGCAGGCCGGCGTGATACGGCAATGCCGGGAAGCCCTGAGCACACAGGAACTGCGCCACTTCATCGACTTTTTTGCGCGACAGGCAATAGACGATGCCCGCGTCGCTGCGACGCTCGGAAAGGAAGGCCAGCAACTGCTTGCGCGGCTGTTCCTTGGGCACGATGCGGTAAAAAATGTTGGGCCGGTCGAAGCTCGACAAAAAGCGCTCGGCGTTCTGCAAGTGCAGGCGGGTAACGATTTCTTCGCGGGTACGCTTGTCTGCCGTGGCCGTCAGGGCAATCCGCGGCACATTGGGGAATACTTCGGCCAACTGGCCCAGTTGCAGGTATTCGGGGCGGAAGTCGTGGCCCCACTGGGACACGCAATGCGCTTCGTCGATAGCGAACAGTGCGATATCCAGGCTCTGCAAAAAAGCCATCATGCGTGGCTGTACCAGGCGCTCAGGTGCCAGGTACAGCATTTTGATTTCGCCGCGCTTGATCCGGTTCGCCAGGTCGCGCTGTTGCTCGGCACTGAGCGTTGAGTTCAAGGCCGCAGCCGCCACCCCAAGCTCTTCAAGGGTTGCCACCTGATCGTCCATCAACGCGATCAAGGGCGAGACCACCACGGCCAGGCCATCGCGCAGCAGTGCAGGCACCTGGAAGCACAAGGACTTGCCGCCGCCGGTAGGCATCAGGACCAAAGCGTCGCCACCACTGGCCACGCGCTCAATAATCTCACCCTGACGACCACGGAAACTGTCGTAGCCGAAGATGTCTTTGAGTACGCGTTGAGCCTGTTCGAGCATAAAAACTCCAGAAATCGCCGAAACACCCCTGCACAAGCGGTATCCGGCGCGGCCTCAAGCTCGTTCGAAAGCTCGGGCGCAGGGCGCTGGACCCGCTGCATTCACTGCAGGGCATCACAAAACGCGGCAGTATACCCGAGCACTCTGCCCCGCAGGGCGCTGTGATTGCACGACCGATCACCGGGAAGTGAGGCCAAATGTGCCCTGCGACTGGCTTGGGCGCTCAAGAAAGCCTAGAATTCGTTATTGTTTATTTTCTAGGTAGTCCTTCAATGTCCTTCGCTGAGCAACTAACCCGCCTGCAAGTCTTCCTCGACGCCGACGAGCTGCATGACGAGGCGCTGGACTACGTGGCCACCCACGGTTTTCTGACAGCCCTTTCCATCTGCTCTGAAGCAGTACCTGAGCGTGAATGGATTGATGCCATCTTCTCGGAAGAAGCGCCTCACTACAAAGACGACGCCCAGCGTGCAGAGATCGAAGCCACCCTGATTCAACTCAAGGCCCACATCGCTCGCCAACTGGCTTCCGACGAAGAATTCGAACTGCCTTGCGATCTGGATCTGGGCGATGACCCGGATGATTCCGATCTGCGTGGCTGGTGTATCGGCTTCATGGAAGGCGTATTTACCCGCGAATCTGCCTGGTTCGAAACCGCCGAAGAAGAAGTCAGTGAAATGCTGCTGCCGATCATGGTCGGTTCCGGCCTGTTTGATGATCAGCCAGAATTTGCAGACATCGCCCAGGACGCCAACCTGATGGACGACATGATCGTTCAGATTCCGGAAGCACTGACCGCTCTGTACCTGTTGTGCAACGCGCCAGACGAAAAGCCGGCGATCCTCAAGCCTCGCCACCACTGATAAAGTGATTCAGCCCCCTGCCGGCAACCGTTCGCGGTTGCTGCGCTACGCACTGTTTGCCATCGGCTGGCTGAGCGTAGCGCTGGGGGTTATTGGTATCTTCCTGCCGGTGTTACCCACCACCCCCTTCCTGTTATTGGCTGCCGCATGCTTTGCGCGAAGCTCACCGCGTTTTTATCAATGGCTGGTCGAGCACCCGAGGCTCGGGCCATGGATCCGCGACTATCTTGATGGCAACGGCATTCCGCTCAAGGGCAAGGTCTACGCCATTGGCCTGATGTGGCTGAGTATTGGCCTGTCCTGCTACCTGGTGCCGCTGCCTTGGGCCCGGGGCTTCATGTTGACCAGCGCCGTGCTGGTGAGCATTTACATCCTGCGCCAGAAAACTCTCGAAAAACCCTGAGACGCATCCAACACCTGTAGGAGCGAGCTTGCTCGCGAGCTATTGCCGTTTTGACAGAACAGCTCGCGCCTACGGTTTTTTATACGGTTTTATCGCCGTGGTTGCGCTGGTAGGTATCCGCGCCCATCGCCTCGATCTGGCCTTCAATCAGCGCTTCGAACGGGCGCAGTAAAGGCGCAAAAGAGGTCGGCGCCTCCAGGATCTCCAGCGCTTGCACGATCGCTTCCAGGGTCGACAACGCTCCCGGGCCGGGCGCCTTGCGCAACCGGTAGCGCGACACAGCGCCTTCGGGCAGCGTGGCCCTGGGCAACTGCGCCAGCAGCGGGTTCAGATGCAGCAGCTTGCGCGCCTTGCGCCACGTACCGTCCGGAACCACCAGCAGCCATGGCAGGCTTTCGTCAGACGGTTCGGCAGTGTCGATCAGTTGTGCGTCTTCTCCCGGGAACAACAACCGCGCCTGATACCCCGGAGGATTGAGCAAAGTGGCCAAATCCTCAAAGACCTCCCCCACCCGCAGCTCAGCGTTAAGCAGACCAAGATCCGCCAAGCGCGCAGTATTGAGCGCATGGCCGACTTCGCTCGGATGCTGTAACAGCAACACCCGGGTGCGACTGTCCAGCTGCGGGATCAAGGCGCACAGGCAATGGGTTTGCGGGCGCAGGCAGCGAGAGCATTGGGCTCGGGACATAACAGTTGAATCTCGTTCAAGGTTGATTAAGCTGGGCTTTGAGCAGGTCGCGGAATGTTTGAATCAACGGCTCGCGACTGCGACCACGGCGCACGATCATCGAGAACGGCGCCTGATAACCAAAGGTCGCCGGCAACAGCACGCGCAAATCCCCCTTCTCCACCCAAGGCTCGGCGTAGTGCTCCGGCAGATAGCCAATGTAGGCGCCCGATAACACCAGAATCAGCTGCGCCTCCATGCTGTCGACTGTCGCTGCACTGTGCTTGAAGCCGTGGCGTGCCAGCTCGGCCTGGCTCCAGTAACCGCGTCCGACCATGCGCTGCTGAGTGATCACCGGCTCCGGAATACGTCGCTCAGTAAACAAGGGATGCCGCGTGCTGCAATACAGCCAGTGCTGCTCGCGATACAGCGGCTGATAGACCAGACCGCTCATGCGCGTAGAGAACGCCCCGATGGCCAGATCCAGACGATTGTCCTGCACGCCGAGCTGTAATTCATACGGGCTCATCACGGACAGGTGCAAATGCACCGCCGGGTGTTCCTGGCTGTAGTCACCAATGGCCTGGGCAAACGGCAGCGCTTTATCGCTGACTGTGGAATCGATCACGCCCAGATTCAGGGTGCCGCGCAACTCGCCCTTGAGCGCTGCGGCATATTGCTCAAACCCCTCCAGTTCACCCAGCAGGCGCAATGTTTCCTGATGAAACAACTCGCCCTTGCTGGTGAGGCTGAACCCGCCCCGGCCGCGATGGCACAGCACCAGCCCCAGATTGGATTCGAGCTGGCTCATGTAAGTACTGATGGCCGAGGTCGACAGGTTGAGTGCCTGCTGGGCATTGGCAAACCCCTGGTGCCTGACCACGCTGGTAAAAATTCGCAATAGTTTTAGATCAGGTAAAGCGCTGGCCATAAAGACTCACATGATTAGGCGGAACAAAAAACACATTCAACCTGAGGAAGCTGGCGTGCCAGCGCCTCAACCCGGGCTCTCGTGTACACCAGATTGCAAACCAGGTCCCACATCGGCCCTGCAGGATTCACGCGGCAAATTCTACCCCGAGCCCCAGCATTAGTTTAGAAAAACATGAACTAAGTATTTGCCCCTAGCGATTCTTTCAGCCCCCCTCCTTTCGCAGAATCGGCCGCCATACCCATAACAAACAACGAGGCCTCTGCCGTGGACAAAATTCTTCATCAACCACTGGGCGGCAACGAAATGCCGCGCTTTGGCGGCATAGCCACCATGTTGCGCCTGCCCCACCTGGAGTCGGCCAAAGGGCTGGACGTCGCATTTATCGGCGTACCACTGGATATCGGCACCTCGCTGCGCCCCGGCACCCGTTTCGGACCTCGCGAAATCCGCGCTGAATCGGTCATGATCCGCCCCTACAACATGGCTACCGGCGCCGCACCGTTCGACTCGCTATCGGTGGCTGATATCGGTGATGTGGCAATCAACACCTTCAATTTGCTGGATTCGGTGCGCATCATCGAAGAAGCATACGACGACATTCTTGAGCACGATGTCATCCCCCTGACCATGGGCGGCGATCACACCATCACCCTGCCTATCCTGCGGGCCATTCATAAAAAGCACGGCAAGGTAGGCCTGGTCCACATCGATGCCCACGCCGATGTGAACGACCACATGTTCGGCGAGAAAATCGCCCACGGCACCACCTTCCGCCGCGCCGTTGAAGAAGGTCTGCTGGACTGTGACCGCGTGGTACAGATCGGCCTGCGGGCACAGGGTTACACCGCAGAAGACTTTAACTGGTGCCGCACCCAGGGCTTTCGCGTAGTACAGGCCGAAGAATGCTGGCACAAGTCGCTGGCCCCCCTGATGGCCGAAGTCCGGGAAAAAGTCGGCAACGGTCCGGTGTACCTCAGCTTTGACATCGACGGTATCGACCCTGCCTGGGCACCCGGCACCGGCACCCCGGAAATCGGCGGTCTGACCACTATTCAGGCAATTGAGATCATTCGCGGCTGCCAGGGCCTCGACCTGGTTGGCGGTGATCTGGTAGAAGTCTCGCCGCCTTACGACACCACCGGCAATACCTCGCTCCTGGGCGCCAACCTGCTCTACGAAATGCTCTGCGTACTTCCCGGCGTTGTGCACCGCTGAGACTTGACCATGAGCGAACGTGATGAGGTTTTGCGTGCCGCGGCAAATCTGGTGTCGGCATTCGCGCGTAATGATCGTGAAGCCTATTTCGGCGCGTTCAGCGCCGACGCCAGCTTTGTGTTTTACACCTTGCCCCGCCCCCTGCTGACTCGCGACGCCTATCAGGCCTTGTGGGACAGCTGGCGCCGGGAGGAAGGATTCGAGGTGCTCTCATGCATCTCGAGCAACGCCTTTGTCAGCCTGCAAGGTGACGTGGCGGTGTTTGTGCATGACGTGACCACCGAGCTGCGCATGCAAGGGGAGCAATTTTTTAGCCAGGAACGCGAGACCATCGTCTTCAAGAGACAGGGATCTCGCACACAAGAACAACAAGGCCTGTGGCTGGCCTGTCATGAACATTTATCCGATATGCCGGAAGGGCTGCCGCCCCCTTAGCCAATGTGACCGGAACTGATCATGAATAATAAAAACAAGCAGAATAATGTGCGTCAAATAGAAACCCACGGCGTCGAACAGATTCCGGACAATGAACGCAGCGCCAGGCCCGGCGATTTGTTTCGCTTGATCTTCGGCGGCGCCAACACCTTTGCCACCGCCGTGCTTGGCAGTTTCCCCGTGCTGTTTGGTTTGTCGTTTCAGGCAGGCGCCTGGGCAATTGTGCTCGGCGTATTGCTGGGTTCGCTGATTCTGGCGCCCATGGGCTTGTTCGGCCCACTCAACGGCACCAGCAACGCTGTGTCTTCCGGTGCGCATTTCGGTGTGCACGGCCGGATTGTCGGCTCGTTCCTGTCCCTGCTGACGGCCATCGCCTTCTTCTCATTGTCAGTGTGGAGCTCCGGGGATGCGTTGATCGGCGGGGCCAAACGCATGATCGGTATTCCGGAAACCGACCTTAGCCTGGGCCTGGCCTACGGTGTGTTCGCGGTGCTGGTGCTGACGGTATGCATCTACGGCTTTCGCTTCATGTTGTGGGTCAACCGCATTGCAGTGTGGGCCGCCAGTCTGTTGTTCCTGCTGGGCGTCTTCGCTTTTGCCCCGGCATTCGACAGCCAGTTCGCCGGCAGTATCGCGCTCGGCCAGAGCGGTTTTTGGGCAGCCTTTATCGGCGCCGCGCTGGTGGCCATGAGCAACCCGATTTCCTTCGGTGCATTCCTCGGAGACTGGTCACGCTACATCCCTCGCACCACACCCAAGCGTCGCATCATGCTGGCGGTGATTGCCGCGCAGATTGCTACCCTGATCCCGTTTCTGTTTGGCCTGGCCACGGCAACCATTGTGGCGAGCAAAGCGCCGGACTATATCGCCGCCAATAACTATGTCGGCGGCCTGCTGGCCGTGTCTCCAAGCTGGTTTTTCCTGCCGGTGTGCCTGATCGCGCTGATCGGTGGCATGTCGACCGGAACTACTTCGCTGTATGGCACCGGCCTGGACCTGTCCAGCGTGTTCCCACGAGTGCTGACACGGGTAAAAGCGACATTGCTGATCGGCGTGATGTCGATTGCCTTCATCTTTATCGGACGCTTCGCTGCCAACCTGGTGCAGAGCGTATCGACCTTTGCCGTGCTGATCATCACCTGCACCACCCCGTGGATGGTGATCATGATCATTGGCCTGATCAAACGTCGCGGCTTCTATTGCCCGGATGACTTGCAAGTGTTCACCCGCTCGGAAAGCGGGGGCCGCTACTGGTTCACCCATGGCTGGAACTGGCGCGGCCTGGGCGCCTGGATTCCCAGTGCGCTGGTGGGCTTGTGCTTCGTCAACCTGCCGGGCCAGTTCGTCGGACCGCTGGGCAATCTGGCCGAAGGCATTGATATCAGCCTGCCGGTAACCCTGGGCCTTGCGTCGATGGTGTACCTGGCCCTGCTCAGCCTCTTCCCCGAACCGTCTTGCGTGTTCGGCCCCCTCGATCCACGCAGCACCCCAAAGACAGCAGCCGTAAAAGCGGCGATGCCACAAATCGCCTGACAGCCTCATAAAAAAAATAATTGGAGACTCGCCATCATGGCTTTAGATCTACTGGTCGTCCTGATCTACGCAGCGGCAATGCTTGTGTTGGGTTACTACGGCATGCGCAAGGCAAAAACCCACGAAGACTATCTGGTTGCCGGTCGCAACCTGGGTCCGACCCTGTACATGGGCACCATGGCTGCGACCGTACTCGGCGGCGCCTCCACTGTCGGCACTGTACGCCTGGGCTATGTACACGGGATTTCCGGTTTCTGGCTGTGCGCCGCACTGGGCTGCGGGATCATTGCGCTCAACCTGTTTCTGGCCAAGCCGCTGCTCAAGCTGAAAATTTTCACCGTGACCCAGGTGCTGGAAAAGCGTTACAACCCGATGGCCCGCCAGGCCAGCGCAGTGATCATGCTGGCCTACGCGCTGATGATTGGCGTGACCTCGATTCTGGCCATCGGCACCGTTCTAGAGGTGCTGTTTGACCTGCCGTTCTGGGTTTCGGTGCTGCTGGGCGGTGGCGTTGTGGTGGTGTATTCCACCATTGGTGGCATGTGGTCGCTGACCCTGACGGACATCGTGCAGTTCGTGATCAAGACCGTCGGCCTGATGTTTGTCCTGCTGCCGATTTGCCTTTACCGTGTCGGCGGCTGGGATGAACTGGTCAGCAAGTTGCCCGCCTCGAACTTCAGCTTCACCAGTATCGGCTGGGACACGATCGTCACCTACTTCATGATTTACTTTTTCGGCATCCTGATCGGTCAGGACATCTGGCAACGGGTGTTTACCGCAAAAACCGCCAAAGTGGCCAAGTATGCCGGTACCTTCGCCGGCTTCTATTGCATCCTTTATGGCCTGACCTGCGCCCTGATCGGCATGGCTGCCCACGTGCTGATCCCGGACCTGGACAACGTGAATAATGCGTTCGCTGCCATCGTCAAGGTTTCGCTGCCGGACGGCATTCGCGGGCTGGTGATTGCTGCCGCACTGGCGGCCATGATGTCGACTGCCAGCGCAGGCTTGCTGGCCGCCTCCACGGTACTGACCGAAGACCTGCTGCCCAAGTTGCGCGGTGGCAAGCAGTCGAGCCTGAATATCAATCGTCTGTTCACCATGCTGACCGGGTTTGCGGTGCTGGCCATTGCTCTGGTGGTCAACGATGTGATCAGCGCTCTAACCCTGGCCTACAACCTGCTGGTTGGCGGCATGCTGGTGCCATTGATCGGGGCGATTTTCTGGAAGCGCGCCACCACAGCCGGCGCAATCTCCAGCATGAGCCTGGGTTTTGTCACCGCGCTGGTATTTATGTTCAAGGATGGTCTGGAAGCCAACACGCCGATCTATTACAGCCTGGGTGTGGCTCTGCTCAGCTTTGTGGTGGTCAGCCTGCTGGATCGACGCCCGGCCACATTGGCCAGCGCCATCTGATAGAGGTTTTCTTCAGGGGGTACGTCGGGCGTACCCCTTTTTTTACTGCAGCACCTTGGCTGCCTCGCAACCAAGGATCAGTACAACGCATGACCGGCTGCCAGCAGCCTGATCGCTGGCTTAGCGGCGACGCTGTGGCCGACGACGAGGATCCTCGACCGGGATCGGTACGGGTTGCAGTGGCGGCTCGATCAGACCGAGCGCAACACCGACGTCATGAAGCCATGTTTGCAGTTTGTCTTTCATATATCCCCCTTGGGGTCACTCTGGCGACGGGAATTCTGTTGTCGCTTCGCACTGATAATAGTCCTAAGTCCTACAAGATGCTTGCTTAAGGTCAATGAACTTTAGGCTAATCCCGCACATTTCTACTTTATGCAGTCGCCTGCAATTTCGTCGAAACTGCAGCGTTCAACGGCCTGCGTGCCTGCTGAAGCTCGATCCACGCATTCAGGTTGGCGCCCGTCATGCCTTTTCGCCACATCAACCATGTTGTGGTGCTGGCAAAAGGTTGTTTCAAGGGGTGTACGCCTACATTTTCGTGCCCCGGCAAGCTGGCGAGCATCGACGCCGGCATCAACGCCACACCTGATCCTGCGACTACGCACGCCAACATGCCCTGATAGGATTCAATTTCCATCACCCGCCCCATCGCTGCACGGTCGCCTGCATACCAGGCCTCAAGCCGCGCCCGATACGAACACCCCTGACGAAAAGCAAATACCTCGTGCCCCTGCACATCCCGGGCCCGGGTAATGGGCGGGTGATCCAGATCGCTGATCAGTACCAGGGTCTCTTCGCAATACTCGATACCGTCCAGCCCGGCCAGTTCCAGCGGGCCATCTACCAACGCGGCATCCAGACGCCCGGTCAGCAAGCCTTCCAGCAATTCGCCGCTGGGGGCCGACTGCACGTGCAAATTCACGGCCGGGTAGGTGCGGTGGTAATGCGCCAACAAACTCGGCAAATGAGTCGCTGCCGTGCTGTACATCGTGCCCAGGGTAAATTTGCCGCAAGGAACACCACCCTGTACGGCACTCAGCGCTTCATCATGCAGGGCAAACAGGCGCGCGGCGTAATCGAGCAGTACCTTGCCAGCGGGGGACAATTGCAGGCGCTGACGCTCGCGCATAAACAGTTCGACCCCCATCTGCTCTTCCAGCTGCTTGAGCCGTGTCGACAGATTGGATGGAACCCGGTGCAGGCGCTCAGCCGCACGGGTGATCGAACCTTCTTCGGCCACTGCCTGAAAAATCCGTAATTGGCTGAACTCCACGATATTCTCCAAAACAGAACAAGTAGGTCACTATTATTCATTTTTAAGGAAAGTCAATGTCCTCTAGCCTGACGGTCAATGACTTCTCTTAAGGAAACAGCAGCATGTCCCCCTTCATCCGCCTGCTAGCCAGCTTCATCGCGCTCATCATGGCCATGGGTATTGGCCGCTTCTCCCTGACCCCACAACTGCCGCATTTGATCAGTGAAGGCCAGATAGATCTGACCGGTGCCGGCCTGATCGCGGCCGCCAACTATCTGGGTTATCTGATCGGCGCACTGGACGCCATCCGCGCCAGGCGCCCGGGCCAGGTGCGGGGCCGCCTGCACGGCGGACTATGGCTGTGCGTGGCGCTGACCCTGATTTCGTTCTGGGCCCAAGGCTTCTGGCCGCATCTGCTATTACGCTTTGGAGCCGGGATTGCCAGCGCCTGGGTCATGGTGATGATTACGTCACTGAGCCAGCACATAGCCGTAACGGCTAATCGTCCACGCCTGGGGGCGCTGGTCTTTGCAGGTCCCGGGGTGGGGGTTCTGCTCACCGGTCTGCTGGCCCTGGCTTCCAACGTTCTGGGGCAAAACTCGGCCACGCTCTGGCTGATTTACGCCGCGGCGGCACTGCTCATGGTGCTGGCGATCATGCCGATTCTGCCGCAACCGGCCACTCTGCCAGCCCAGCCGCACACCCCGCAGCCAGGCACCCGCCAGCCCGGCATTGGCCGCCTTGGGGCAATTTATGGGCTCTATGGTTTGGGCTACATCATTCCGGCGACATTTTTGTCACAAATGGCCAACGCCCGGTTCCATGGGCAATGGCAAGCGGACTTGTTCTGGCCCGCCTTCGGGTTGTGCGCAGCAATAGGTGTGGTGCTGATCAGCTTGCGCCGGCCCACCCCGGGTACCACGGGGTTGTGGTTAATGGGCGGGCTATGGATTCAGGCACTGGGCGTGCTGGCGTGCCTGTTGCCGAGCAGTACCGGCCTGGCACTGGGGGTAATCCTGTGCGGAACACCCTTTTTGGCCTGCATGCCACTGGTCATGCAACGCTCCAGGGAGCTGGCCCCTCACGCAACGCAGCGTAACGCGGCCTTGCTCACTGCCTGCTTTGCCGTGGGACAACTAACCGGTCCATTGCTGGCCGCGCTCAGCAGCCATTTCAGTGGAACACTGCACCCGGCGCTACTCATCGCTGCCAGCGGACTGTTGCTGGCCGGATTGCTGGCCTGGCGGTCAGTCAGTGCCCCAGCAGTGCCCGCAGCCTGCGACGCATCCACTGCTCCGCACTGACAAAGGTGATGCCGAACAGCACCAGCACAGCCCCCACCACGAAGTTGAAGCTCAAGGGCTCGCCCAGAATCAGCACCCCGAATGTGACGCCGAACAAGGGCGTCATAAACGAGAACACTGCCAGATTGGAGGCCATATAGCGCTTGAGCAGCCAGAACCACACCAGGTAGCTGAAGAACGACACCACCAGCCCCTGGAACAGGACGCTGGCCACCGCCACGCCGGTAAGGCTGACATGACTGATCTGCCCGCTGGCGGCGGCAATCACCAATAGCCCCACAAAGCCGACAATCAGCTGGTAAAACAGGGTCAACGTCACCGGCGCCTCGGATAACCGGGAGCCGCGTACCACTACCGTGGTCGCACCCCAGGCCATGCCCGCCAAAATACCGTAGGCGTCACCCAGCAACATGTTGCGGTCCATGTCGGCAAAAGAAATCCCGCCGGCAAAGGAAAAGGCGATACCCAGAAACGCGAGAAAAATACCCAGCCATTGCAACGGTCGCAAACGCTCGCTTGGCAATAGCCAGTTAATTCCCAGGGCAGTAAAGATGGGTGCGGTATAGAGGAATACCGACATGTGCGCGGCGCTGGTCAGTTGCAGTCCTTGGGCAATAAAGAAGAACTCAAGACCGAACAGGCTGCCCGCCAGCAGGCCACCGCGCCAGGTGTGTGGAACCTGACTCCAGCCGCCCTTCCAGCAGATCAGCAAGCCTACCAGCAGCGCCGCGATGCCGGAACGTGCGGCGGCCTGCATCACGGGGGCTATGTCGGGGGCTGCCGTCTTGATCACGACCTGTTGCACCCCCCAGATCAGGCACAAGCCAAGCATGACTTGCAGTGCGAAAGCATCCGTTGCCCGCCGCGTAACACTCATAGCACCACCTGAAAAAGCCACGACCCGGGAAGATCAAAAAATTGTTGCTCATGTATTACAGGGCAGGGTCAGACCGCCAGCTTGCACGCCGTCCAGTAACCCGACAGTGAGGCCAGGCAAGTCAATAACCCGCCCCATGCCATGTCCATCAAGGCCAACTGGGCCGACCAGCCTTGCAGGGTCGCCCAGTTGGTCATGTCGTAGGTGCCATAGGCCACCAGCCCGAAGAACGCACCGCTGACTGCGGCCCGGCGCGCACTGCCCCGCCCCAGGGCCGGCAACACGACAAAGAACACCACGCCCGATACATACAGCAGGTAGAACGCCACAGCAGGCCCCCACTTGGGCCGCGCCAGCATCAGCGGGCCCAAAAGCTCCCTGTAGGTAGAGCTCATGAGCACGCCCAGCCAGAGGCCGTCGAGCACAAGAAAAGCCAGTAACACACCGGCATACGCCCATACCGCTTTTCTCATGTCACCACCCCTTGTGCTGGATCAGATCAATTCGATGCGATCCGAATGAATCGCAATCTTGCCTTCCTTGTATAGCGCGCCAATGGCTTTTTTGAAGTTGCCCTTGCTGACGCCAAACAGATTGCTGATCACTTCAGGTGCACTTTTGTCGCTGACCGGCAACACACCGTTGTTATCGCGCAACTTGCTGAGGATTTTCGAGTTAAGGCTACTGGCAGCTTCCTGGCCAACCGGCTGCAGACTCAGGCTGATCTTGCCATCAGCACGAATTTCCTTGATGTAGCCTTTTTCCTGCTTGCCCGCCCGCATGAACTTGAAGATCTCGTTCTTGTGGATCAAGCCCCAGTGCTTGTTGTTGATCACGGCTTTAAAGCCCATGTCCGTGGCTTCGGCCACCAACAGATCAACTTCCTGACCCACCTGATAAGTCGGCGGGGTCTTGTCCAGGTAGCGGTCCAGACGCGCAGTCGCGGTGATACGGCGCGTGTGCTTGTCGAGGTAGACATGCACCACCACGTATTCGCCGGCGGTCATCTGGCGTTTTTCTTCGGAATACGGCAATAGCAAATCTTTAGGCAGCCCCCAATCGAGGAAGACACCAATGCTATTAACTTCAACCACTTTAAGACTGGCGAACTCACCCACCTGAACTTTTGGTTTTTCAGTGGTGGCAATTAACTTGTCAGCACTGTCCAAATAAACAAAGACATTGAGCCAGTCTTCATCTTCACTTGGAATATCTTTGGGAATATAACGATTGGGCAACAGGATTTCACCGTCTGCCCCACCGTCCAGATACAAACCAAAGTTGGTGTGTTTAACCACTTGCAAACTGTTGTAGCGACCGATTAAAGCCATGTCCAATACCCTCATTACGTGGGCGGCATTCTACCCGAGTTTAGGTGCGTGAACGGGAGCGCCGCAGCCCGGCAGACAAAAAATCTGCGACAGGCCTGATTTATCAGGTTTTTTTCCCGCTGTGCGGGTGCCACTCGTCACCCTGTGAACGGTCCCGCCCCTCCATCCTTGCTCCCTGCTGTGCTTTTAAAAGCCGGATGTAGTGAATTAAAACAGCGAGTTAGGGAACTATTAAGCCTTCAATTATGTAGCGTGAAAAACCCCTCCCTTATTTTAGGAAGATATTTAACAAGCAATTGTCAAGCCTTTCAGGTACTATCGTTGACCAAGTTATTTTCTACAGGTCAATAGCCGCCATGCGTGTAAAAGCATCCGCCAGCAAAGCAAAGCCAGCTCCCGCAGTTGAAACCAGTGATTCAATCAATGCACAAATCGAAGCATTCTTGAAATCCGGCGGCGAGATTCAACAAATCAATAAAGGCGTCAGCGGCCAAACATTTGGCCCGTCCAAGCAAATCACGCTCGGCAAAAAGTAATACCCCTCGCGTCATCTGGTCCTCATGCGCTTTGCCTTCCAAAGCGCTAGGACTATCGACCTGCCCCTTTGTTCCGCCCGCCTCCTCTCTCCCGATCAGCAAAAATAGACGAACGGCACTCGATCGCCGGCATACATCCGTATCCTCTAAAGCCTCTAGATCAAGCCTTCCAGCCATCAGGGAGTGAACCATGCTGACACAGGCGTTACTGCTGGCCGCATCTTTGCTGGTCAGCACCATGGTCAATGCTCAGGTATTTTCCCGCGAGCTTGGCGACTTTGACCTCAAGCTGGCCACCCAGCCGAGTCGCAGCATGGCCCAGGGGCTGGTCAAGCCCACCAGCTCCGGTTCGACCTTCCATGGCGGCCTGGACCTGAGCCATGACAGCGGCTGGTATGCGGGGCAATGGGCGCCAACCATGGGCATCAAGCCTGGCAGCAACCTCGAAGTCGATTCCTACCTGGGTTACAAGCATCCTTTCGACCAGACCCTGAGCTACGAGCTGGGGATGATCCACTACAGCTATCCCAAGCTCAACGAACTCGACAGCCAGCAGATTTTTGCCGGCCTCACGATCCTGGGTACCCGTTTTGGCGCAGCCTTCAGCAACGATCCGGACCGGCGTGACAGCACACTGTTTGCCGACCTGGGCGTCAACCAGCCCTTTGGCATCGGTGTCAGCATGAAATACACCACCCACCAGCTGGGTACCCCAGTGTCCATCGCAGACGGCGGCAGCGTGCGCGCCTTCAATGACTGGTCAGTGAAGCTCTCGCGCCCATGGATGGGGGTCGACCTGAACCTGATCTACAGCGATTCCAGCCTCGATGGCGGTGAGTGCTCCGCCTACTCAGGGCAAAACAGCCAGTGCGACGGCCTGCTGACCTTCAAGGCCGAGCGGTCTTTTTACTGACACTCGGCAGGCTACGCCACCCTGTTCAGGCTATCTGAGCCTTCGCCGCCAGCGCATCAAAGGTCTGTGGGTCCAGCGCGTCAGCTTGCTCATCAAGCACCTGCACCGGGTGATCGTTGCCCGGGATGCTGCTGTCGATCAGGCTCAACAAGCTGGCACCACGCGGGGTCAGGATGAAGTTTTCGCCATTGCCACCCTCATCTTCCGGCCGCGCTTCGATAAAGCCGCGCTTTAGCAGCAAGGCCTCGTAATCTGCAGCCTGCATCTTCAGGTCATCCAGATTGCCAATCGGCTGCCCGGCGGCGGCCAGCGCAGCCGCGTGCTCTTCGGCATAGGCACGCGGCGCAAAGTTTTCACCTGCACTGTTCTGTACTTCATGCAGCAGACGTTCAATCAGTGGCCAGTTGTAAGTAGTCATCAGCTTTACGCTCCGTACGGTTCGATGAAATAAGACCTCATCAGTAGTGACCGGCGCGCCGGGCGGACGTTCAGCTTTCTGGCTGACGGGTGAGCGCTCCTCCAGACAATGCGAACCAGCCCCGCCACCTCAGGTGTTGTGGCGTAATCAAAACCCACAAAAAACCCCGGCCTTGGCCGGGGTTTTTTATGTCACGCCAGCGCCTTATTCAGCGGCTGGTGCTTCTGGCTTGCGGCGCTTGAGCGGCGCCATGCCGTCCTTGCTGACCAGCGACAGCGCATCGGTCTTAGGGCGGTTGGCTATTTTACGCTTGGTCGGTGCCTTGGCGCCGGTCTTCTTCTTGACGCCCTTGGCATCGGTCTTTTTCTTCTTCACGCCAACGGCTTTGCCCGAGGCCTTGACGTTTTTCGGTCCGCCGTAGGTGCCTTTGACTTCCTTGATGGTGCGGCGTTCGAAGCTTTGCTTCAGGTAACGCTCAACGCTGGACATCAGGTTCCAGTCGCCGTGGCAGATCAGCGAGATCGCCAGGCCATCATTGCCCGCACGGCCGGTACGGCCGATACGGTGGACGTATTCATCACCGCTGCGAGGCATGTCGAAGTTGATCACCATGTCCAGGCCATCAACGTCCAGACCACGGGCCGCCACGTCGGTGGCCACCAGGATCTTGACGCCGCCCTGCTTCAGGCGGTCGATCGCCAGCTTGCGATCCTTCTGGTCTTTCTCACCGTGCAGGACGAACGCCTTGTAATCCTGCGCCACCAGGCGACCGTAGATGCGGTCAGCCATGGCACGGGTATTGGTGAAGATGATGGCTTTTTGATAGGTCTCGTTGGCCAGCAACCAGTTAACGATTTGTTCTTTGTGCTGGTTGTGGTCAGCGGTGATGATTTGCTGACGCGTGGTAGCGTTCAGCTGGCTGACCTGGTTGAGCTGCAAGTGCTCGGCATTGTTCAGGACCTTGCCGATCATCTCGCGCAGGCCGGAACCACCAGTGGTGGCCGAGAACAGCATGGTTTGCTGACGGTTCGGGCATTCGTCGACCAGACGCTGAACATCTTCGGAGAAGCCCATGTCGAGCATGCGGTCGGCTTCGTCGAGCACCAGCACTTCAACTTCTTTGAGGTCCAGGTTGCCGGCGTTCAGTTGCTCCAGCAAACGACCCGGAGTACCGATCAGGATATCCGGCACCTTGCGCAGCATGGCAGCCTGAACCTTGAAATCTTCACCGCCGGTGATCAGACCGGACTTGATGAACGTGAACTGGGAAAAACGCTCAACTTCTTTCAGCGTTTGCTGTGCCAGCTCGCGAGTCGGCAGCAAGATCAACGCTTTGATGCTCACACGGATCTTGGCAGGGCCGATCAGGCGGTTAAGAATCGGCAGAACGAAAGCGGCCGTTTTACCACTCCCGGTTTGAGCTGTAACCCGCAGGTCACGCCCTTCGAGCGCGAGCGGGATGGCCGCGGCTTGCACAGGCGTTGGCTCGACAAATTTAAGCTCGGCCACAGCTTTAAGCAGGCGTTCGTGCAGGGCGAAATCGGAAAACACGGGTGCTACCTCGAAGAAATGCAAAAAATCAGCGGCATAGATTAACCGTTTCGAGCGTCCAGGCCGAGTTTCTTTGTACAAACGGCATGAAACAAATGGTTTTTCAGTGTCTTTAGTACAACGAAAGCCCATAAATCGCTCTGAAGTGCTCTAATCCCAAGGATATTTTTCTTTGGGATCACGCTTTCGCTTATGGAAACTCAAACACTCTGGACTCAAATTCAGGATCTTTACACCAACCTGGACCAACATCCCTGGGTATCGACCATCCTCGGTCTGATCGTGCTGGTGGGCGTCGCCCTGCTGGCCGGACACGTCGCGCGCATTGTGATTTTGCGTATTACCAAGATGCTTGGTCGCCAACCCGCCCTGCACTGGATCAACGATCTGCGCCAGCACAAGGTGTTTCACCGCCTGGCGCAATTGACGCCATCGCTGATGGTGCAGTTCGGACGCAACCTGGTGCCGGAGATGAGCGAAACCGGTCGCCACTTCCTCGGCAACCTGGCCCTGGCCATCACCATCTTTGTGCTGACCCGTGTGATCAGCGCCCTGCTCGATGCCCTGCTTGATATTTATTCGCGCACCAACTACGCCAAGACCCGTCCGATCAAAGGCTACATCCAGCTGACCAAAATGCTGCTGTATGTATTTTCCGCCATCATCATTGTCGCGACGCTGATCGATCGCTCGCCGATGCTGCTGCTCTCGGGCCTGGGCGCGATGTCTGCGGTCATCTTGCTGGTTTACAAGGATACTTTGCTGTCGTTCGTGGCCAGCGTGCAGTTGACCAGCAACGACCTGCTGCGGGTCGGCGACTGGATCGAAATGCCTCAGGTCGGCGCCGATGGCGACGTCATCGACATTACCCTGCACACCGTCAAGGTGCAGAACTTTGACAAAACCATCGTCTCGATACCGACCTGGCGCCTGATGTCCGAGTCGTTCAAGAACTGGCGAGGCATGCAGCAATCCGGCGGACGCCGGATCAAGCGCAGCCTGTTTATCGATGCCGGAAATATCGGGTTTCTGACCGATGAACAGGAACAGCGTCTGGAGCAAATACGCCTGCTCAGTGATTACATGCACCGCAAACAGGCTGAACTCAAAAGCTGGAACGAAGCACAGGGCAACGTGGCCGCTCTGGCAGCCAACCGTCGACGCATGACCAATATCGGGACCTTCCGCGCCTATGCGCTGGCTTATCTCAAAAGCCATCCCGAAATTCAGCCAAATATGACGTGCATGGTGCGTCAGCTGCAAACCACAGCCCAAGGCGTGCCGCTGGAGGTGTACTGCTTTACCCGCACCACGGTGTGGAACGAGTACGAGCAAATCCAGGGCGATATCTTTGACTATCTATTGTCAGTGATGCCCGAGTTCGGCTTGAGCATCTATCAACAGCCGAGCGGCAATGATCTGCGCAACGGCCTGATGCCCGTGCTGGCTAAAGAACCCTGATCAACCGGCGCGACTCCTGGAGTCGCGCCGGCCTGAAAAAGAATGAATAGTGTCTCCACGGTTAACACTGACGTCTTCAAGTGCACAGCGCTAAACCGGCATAATCTATGTGCACACGGTCAGGCTTAAGTGACACAAGGAACAAAACAGGTGAAACAAACAGACGCTGAATCAGCGCAACGCGGGATGGAGCCTGCTTGCTTGTATGATCCAGAGTTAATGCAACTCACCAGGGACGAAAAAACCGCACAGTTAGGCAGTAACGAAAGCGACTTTTTGCTCGCACTGATAGATGGCGTATCCGATAAAGAGTTACTTATCAGCCGAGTGTGGGGCGAACGCGGTCTCGTGGTATCCGATGGCAGTTATTACAAGACCCTGCACACATTACGCACGCACTTCTCGGTAATCGGACTGTCCCGCCATGCCATCAAAACCCTGCCCAGAAGAGGGGTGCTTCTGCTGTGCACTGTCACCCTGAGCAGTCAACGTGAACCCCATGACGACAGCGTGCAGACAGAGCCCGGCGCTGAAAACACCCCCATTCAATACCCCGCAGAATCAGGCGCACCGACTTTACTGCCCGAGCCCTCGAGCGCTCAAGCTGTTGTGATCCCTGCGCCTGCTCCCTCCCCGGTACCGGCTCCACAACCCCGTAACTACTTCAGAATCATTGCGGGCTATGCCGTCGTGCTTGGCGGGCTGGTGATGCCGGTCGTTTATGCCTGGCTAATGCTCTGCGGCCCTCCGGAACTTGAAGGCTGGAAAGCCATCTGGAGCGAGAACGGCCACACACTGTATGTCGAGTCCAGCGAGAAATTATCCAGGGATGACATTGCCGAACACATGAAACCTTTTGACCCCAACCTGCTGTTTTCAGGCACCAGTTATTACGTCAGAAAGCCATTGTCACAGCTAGTGATCAGTTGCGAAAAGCCTGAAAGTAAAGGAGAGGCCATATGCACCAATTACCAGATCGTTGGCAAAAAACCTTAATCTGTACAGGTCTGTTATCCCTGCTGGTTTTTGGTTGCCTGAGTGCGCGCCATGCCTGGATTATTTACAAAGACATACCCAGAGCCCCTTGTTACGCCTCTGTTTACTTCAACAATATGGAGTACAGCGCTGACCGATGGTCTGGCGCAGGTGACATCACCATCTCCCCCAAGGAAGATGCCATCTATGTGTACTACAAAATTAAAAGCCCGGATAACGTCACCTATATTTACAACCGGAAATTTGAAGTTTCGACTGAAAAACTCGACACCTCAAGATTCCTGTTCGAAACCTCCAACGTGGTGATTTTCGATAACGACACGGCAGGCAAGAACACGCCATTCATGTCCAGGGGCATGCACGGCGGCCTGATGACGTTCAATTACTTTTCCGATAACGAGTACTACTACAACATCAACAATTTTTTGACCGGCGTATGCCATGTACCCCGGTAGGTGAAATACAAGTGCCGGCATCAAAACACCCGGGCCAAGACTGCGGGTGTTTTGCAAGACGCCTGAGGGACAGAAGCTAACTAAACGCCGAGTACAGAGCAGCGGCCAGCCTATGGTTAATTACAAAAAAACGGCATTTATGGCGTTAAAAACCACCGGCATTAAACCAGCAAACTTTAGTCGCCCTTGCTTGGACCTTTCAATTTTCCGACTGAAAACCGGCCAGGATTATGGTTCAGTAAGGTTAATTAAGACTACGCACAAGCCCGCCTTTTCCCCCTGCGCTACCGTGTCCCTCCCTTAAGTCAGCCCCATGAGCTTATCGAATGACACGTGCGTACCCACACCGGTTGCTCCGGTACTGCCTGAGCCTATGCCTGTTTTACACTGCCGTGTGCCAGAGCCATTTTCAGCCCCCAACTGCTCTTCCAGCGACAGACCACGATCCTGATGGGTTATTGCCTACGCTGGCCCATACATTAAAAGACTCAATGCCGTTCAACTATGCTGGCGCCCCTGACGCGCGCTACTCAACCGGGGCGTCGAAAGCCACTGCGTCCGCGCCATTCAATATCGATTTGATCACCCAGTATCATTCGAACACTGCCTCAGGTTTTTATACCCCCCTGCAACAAATGAACGACGTCTACCGCAATACCTATTCCTCGCCACACCGACCCGAAACAGCACCCGCCCCATAACATGGAGAGATATTCCGTGGCTCGCCCTATACGCTGGATAAAACCCATTTGCAAAAGAACGCGTCACTTGCCTGCCTGGAAGCGCTCGCTGGCACTAACACCGGACGGCACTGTATTCATGGCGGCGGCCATGGGCGGTTCGGAAAAAGAAGTCAGCCTTGCATCGTTACAGGATAAAGTCCCGAACCTTATTTGTTTTGATCATGTGTATGTGCCTGCAGAATGGCTGCAACATAAATTTGGCGCCGCTAACCCCTGGTGTGATTCTTTGATTAAAGCCACACACCCTCATATCTTTTATCAGAAGGGTTAATGCGGCTTATAACATCACTGGGATTTAAATTGCGGATCACCGGTGAGTTTGAATAAGAGCCCAATCCCTTGCGGCCATATACCGTAACCGGTATCACCGTTTATATGCCCCGCCTTTTGCAACATGACCAGTTCGCTGCCCCAGGCATCGCTGAAGGCGGTTGCGCGCTCGACGGATACATACGGATCGTCAGTGCTGGCCACAGTAATAGAGTCAAAAGGCAGACGATTGAGCGGCATGGGAGTAAAACCCGAGGTACCCGACGGGTAACTGTCAGCTTCAGTATCACTGGGCGCAACCAGCAACGCACCACGAACACGTTCAGCCGCTTGCGGGTGCTGCTGCGCCCAACGCGCAATCAGTGTACAGGCCAGGCTATGCCCCACCAGAACTACAGGGCGCTGGCTGCCCGCGACTTTCTCTTGCAGGCGCTGCACCCAATCCGTACAGGCCGGGGTTTGCCAGTCCTGCTGCTTGACCCGGTGCAACCCGCTGTAACGCTGTTCCCACTGTGATTGCCAATGCTCTGCTCCTGAATTGAACAGACCCGGCAAGATCAACACCCTGACTGTCATCTCTGGTCTCCATGAGGTGGATGGGTTGCCAAAAACCTTAGACCGTCACAGCCCTGCGGTCTAGGCGGCTGATCCACACGGCAAGCAGAATCACCCCTGCCCCAAGGAACAACCTGCCCAGCGGTTCGTGCTGATTCCAGATCAGCAGGTTGAGCAACAACCCCACCGGCACATGCAGGTTGTTCATCACCGCCAGAGTGCCCCCCGTGACCAGGCAGGCACCTTTGTTCCACCAGTACATGCCCAAGGCCGTGGAGACCAGCCCCAGAAACACCAGCACGCCCCACTGCAAAGGCGCGTCGGGTAAAAAGTCGGCTTTGCCGAATGCCAGGAAGGCCGGCAATACCACCGCCAACGCGCCGAGGTAAAAGAAACCGAAACGTCGGTAATGCGGCAATTCGGTGGGATAGCGCGCCACCAGACGCCTGTACAGCACCTGACCGGCGGCATAGGTGAAGTTGGCCAGTTGCAACAACAGGAAGCCTTTAAAGAAGTCCCCGCTGATGCTGTCAAAGCGGATCACTGCCGCCCCCGATACAGCCACCATCGCCGCTACCAGCGCCCAGGGGTTGAAGCGCCGGTTAAGGGCGTCCTCAATCAATGTCACGTGCAACGGCGTGAGGATGGTGAACAACAGGACTTCGGGCACCGTGAGCACGCGAAAGCTCAGGTACAGACAGACGTAGGTGATGCCGAACTGCAAGGCACCGATCAACAGCATGCCGCGCATGAAACCGGTTTCCACCTGGCGCCAGCGGGTCAGCGGGATAAACACCAGCCCGGCCAGTACCACCCGCACCAGCACTGCAAAGTAGCTGTCGACGTGTCCAGCCAGATACTCACCAATCAGGCTGAAGGAAAACGCCTGAATCAGCGTCACAATTAGCAGATAACCCATGAATGTCTCGCCCGGAAAGTCGTGATTGCCTGACGGCAGATACGTCCGCCGGCTTGTTTCGCAGGGCGCGACATTAGCGGTTTTGCGCCGCAGGCGAAACGCCTGCCAAAAAAAACCCGGTCCAGCGTTAAAGCTGACCGGGTATGAGCACTCAGGAGAGAAGTGCAAAGGGAGGTTCGATGCGCGAACCGCATGCTTGAAGGAGCAATGAAGCGATTAAGCCCGCCGCCGATTATCTGTCGATTAACAGCCTATGCGACTTCAGAAAGCCGGGCCTTGGCCTGGTTCAAACCTTTTTCCTGAAAGTCACCGCCCAGGTTCATCCCTTCGGCATGGATGAAGGTCACGTCGTGAATGCCGATGAAAGCCATCACCTGACGCAGATAGGGTTCCTGATGGTCCGCCGGGCTGCCGGCATAGATCCCGCCACGCGCCGTCAGCACGTAGGCTTTCTTGCCGGTCAGCAGCCCTTGGGGCCCGGTTTCTGTGTATTTGAAGGTGGTACCGGCCCGCAGCACATGGTCAAGCCAGGCTTTGAGGGTGCTTGGAATCGCAAAGTTGTACATCGGCGCCGCCATCACCAGCACATCAGCCGCCAGCAGCTCATCGGTGAGCTCGTTGGAGCGCTGCAGGGAGGCTTTCTCAGTTGCAGAACGTTGTTCTTCAGGTTTCATCCAGCCCCCCAGCAGGTCAGCGTCCAGGTGCGGCACCGGGTTCAATGCCAGGTCGCGAACGGTGATCTGATCACCGGGGTGGACCGATTGCCATTGGCTGATGAACTGGCGGGTCAGCTGACGGGAAAACGAATCCTGCTGGCGCGCGCTGCTTTCAATGATCAGAACTCGTGACATGCTGGCTAGACTCCATCTGTAAATGCTGTAAGACGATGGAGCGAAGATTAGAGGGCAAAGCTTCGATGAAAAAGCGCAAAAATTTGCTTCAACCTATCTATAATCCTGTTGATATAGCGATCACCTGTAGCCGCTGCTGCAGATCGCAATAACCCAGACTCCCGGCAAAGGAATTCATCGTGAAGGCGCCCCGTGTAACCCTTGATCAATGGCGCACCCTGCAAGCGGTGGTAGACCACGGCGGCTTCGCCCAGGCAGCTGAAGTCCTCCATCGCTCTCAATCGTCCGTCAGCTACACCGTGGCCCGCATGCAGGATCAACTCGGCGTGCCGTTGTTACGTATCGACGGGCGCAAAGCGGTGCTCACCGAAGCCGGTGAGGTGTTGCTGCGCCGTTCCCGGCAACTGGTGAAGCAGGCCAGCCAGCTCGAAGACCTGGCCCACCATATGGAGCAGGGCTGGGAAGCCGAAGTACGGCTGGTGGTCGATGCGGCCTACCCCAATGCACGGCTGGTACGCGCCCTGACCGCGTTCATGCCGCAAAGCCGCGGCTGCCGTGTGCGCTTGCGCGAAGAAGTCCTGTCGGGCGTTGAAGAGGTACTGCTTGAGGGCGTGGCCGACCTGGCCATCAGCAGCTTCAACATCCCCGGCTATCTGGGCGCCGAGCTCAGTGCCGTGGAGTTTGTTGCCGTTGCGCACCCTGATCACCCGCTGCATCGTCTGCAGCGCGAATTGCATTTTCAGGATCTCGAAAGCCAGCTTCAGGTGGTGATCCGCGACTCGGGACGCCAGCAACCGCGCGACATGGGCTGGCTGGGAGCGGAACAGCGCTGGACCGTCGGCAGCCTGGCTACGGCTGCAGCCTTTGTGGGCAGCGGCCTGGGGTTTGCCTGGTTGCCGCGGCACATGATTGAACGCGAACTCAAGGAAGGCGTGCTCAAACAGTTGCCTATGGATCAGGGCGGCAGCCGTCACCCGCTGTTCTTCCTGTACTCCAACAAAGACAAACCCCTGGGCCCGGCCACACAAATACTTGTCGAGCTATTGCGTACCTTTGATACAGCGCCTCTGGACGCACCTTTTGCAGCCCCCCTGCAAGGTTGATCAACCCTGTGCGGGCATGACAACGGTGGGCAGGAACAATGATCGCGAATATCCTGTCCAAAGTGCGCGACCAGTCTGAACCGGCCGGTCCCGCCATCACCCTATTCCATCGTGCGTGAGTGCTCTCGCGCAGTTGCTCCCACTGTCCAGGATCCTAGACCCATGCTGAAAAAAATTGCCCTCGCCGCCGGTGCCCTGCTCTTCGCTGCCAACCTCATGGCGGCCACCCCCGCACCGACCAAAGTGCCCCATGTTGAGCTGGTCACCAGCTTTGGCACGATCGAAATCGAACTGGACCCGGTCAAGGCCCCGATCAGCAGCAAAAACTTTCTGGAGTACGTCGACAGCGGCTTCTACAACAACACCATTTTCCACCGTGTGATTCCGGGCTTTATGGTGCAAGGCGGCGGTTTTACCCAGCAAATGACCCAAAAGCCGACCCGCGACCCGATCAAGAACGAAGCCAGCAACGGCCTGCACAACGTGCGTGGCACCCTGTCGATGGCCCGTACTTCCAACCCGAATTCCGCCACCAGCCAGTTCTTTATCAACGTGGCTGACAACGCGTTTCTGGACCCGGGCCGTGACGCCGGTTATGCCGTATTCGCCAAGGTTGTGAATGGCATGGACGTGGTTGACCAGATCGTCAACTCGCAGACCACCACCAAACAAGGCATGCAGAATGTCCCGATCGATCCTGTGTTCATCAAGTCCGCCAAGCGCATCGACTGACGGAAGGGTTCACGCAAGGAATTTGACCGAATACTGAACCTGCAGGAGCGAGCTCGCTCCTGCAGGATTGTGGGGGGTCATACACTAAAGGAGAGCCCGCGCTGCGGGCGTCAGTGCCAATGCTTTATCGCTATTTTGAAAAGCTGATCGATATTTTCCGCGAAGCTCCCACGCCTGCTCCACCCAGTACTGTCTGGGCGTTTTATTACTACTACCTGCGCCAGGTGTGGCCGATATTTGCCGCCCTGCTGGTGGTCGGGCTGATTGCCGCCTTGATCGAAGTCTCTCTGTTCAGCTACCTGAGCACACTGATTGACCTGACCCAGGGCACGCCCAATACCGATTTCTTCAGAATCCACAGCAACGAGCTGATCTGGATGGCGGTCGTTGCACTGATTATTCGCCCCATTTTCTTCGGCCTGCATGACCTGCTGGTGCACCAGACCCTGAGCCCGAGCATGACCAGCATGATCCGCTGGCAAAACCACAGCTATGTGCTCAAGCAAAGCCTCAACTTCTTTCAAAATGACTTCGCCGGGCGTATTGCCCAGCGCATCATGCAAACCGGTAACTCGCTGCGCGACTCGGCCGTGCAGGCCGTCGATGCCCTGTGGCATGTATTGATCTATGCCATCAGCTCGCTGGTGCTGTTTGCCGAGGCTGACTGGCGCCTGATGATCCCGCTGCTGACCTGGATCGCCTGCTATATCGGCGCGCTTTACTACTTCGTGCCCCGTGTCAAAGAACGCTCGGTGGTGTCCTCCGACGCCCGCTCCAAACTGATGGGCCGGATTGTGGACGGCTATACCAACATCACCACCCTCAAACTCTTTGCCCATACCAACTTCGAGCAGCAGTACGCCCGCGAAGCCATCATCGAGCAAACCGAGAAAACCCAGCTGGCCAGCCGCGTCGTGACCAGCATGGATGTCACCATCACCACCCTCAACGGCCTGTTGATCGTGACCACCAGCGGCCTGGCATTGTGGCTGTGGAGCCAGTCACTGATCAGTGTGGGGGCAATTGCCCTGGCAACCGGGCTGGTGATTCGCATCGTCAACATGTCCGGCTGGATCATGTGGGTGGTCAACGGCATCTTTGAAAACATCGGCATGGTCCAGGACGGCTTGCAGACCATCGCCCAGCCTGTTGCCGTAACTGACCGTGAACAGGCACCGCGCCTGAACGTAGACCGCGGCGAAGTGCGCTTTGAACACGTGGATTTCCACTACGGCAAACGCAGCGGAATCATCAGCGACCTCAATCTGGTGATCAAACCCGGCGAAAAGATCGGCCTGATCGGCCCTTCCGGCGCGGGCAAATCAACGCTGGTCAACCTGCTGCTGCGCCTGTACGACCTGCAAGGCGGAAGAATCCTGATCGACGGTCAGAATATTGCCGAAGTCACTCAAGAAAGCCTGCGCGAACAAATCGGCATGATCACCCAGGACACCTCGCTGCTGCATCGCTCGATCCGCGACAACCTGCTGTACGGCAAACCGGACGCCACCGATGAAGAACTCTGGGAGGCGGTACGCAAGGCCCGCGCCGACGAGTTCATCCCCAACCTGTCCGATGCCCAGGGCCGCAGCGGCTTCGACGCCCACGTGGGTGAGCGCGGGGTCAAGCTGTCGGGGGGCCAGCGCCAGCGCATCGCCATTGCCCGGGTACTGCTCAAGAACGCACCGATCCTGATCATGGACGAGGCCACCTCTGCGCTGGACTCCGAAGTGGAAGCGGCCATCCAGGAAAGCCTTGAAACCCTGATGCAAGGCAAAACCGTGATTGCCATCGCTCACCGGCTGTCCACCATCGCCCGGATGGACCGGTTGGTGGTTCTGGAAAAAGGCCATATCGCCGAGTCCGGGACCCATGCCGAACTGCTCGCCCATGGTGGCTTGTATGCACGTCTGTGGCAGCATCAAACAGGCGGTTTTGTAGGGCTGGACTGAGGTAGAAAAAGCAGACCTGTAACGCCACTGATACACAGCGCCAGCGCCCGGTTTTAAAGGGCTCTGGCGTTTTTTTCAGGGCGCTTGCCAATCCTTGGCGGCCTGCTGTACTGAAGTATGAATTCAGGAGAGCTCTGCAATTAACGCAGGATGCATCCCGGCGTCATCCGGTCGATAGATTTATCTATCCAGGACCTTGAAATGAACTTGCTCAAACGCTCGGCTACGGAGTTGGTTGGTACTTTCTGGTTGGTTCTTGGTGGTTGTGGCAGCGCAGTACTGGCCGCAGCTTTCCCCCACGTCGGTATCGGATTGCTTGGAGTCGCACTCGCTTTTGGCCTTACCGTCCTCACCATGGCATTCGCCATAGGGCATATCTCCGGTTGCCACCTTAACCCCGCTGTATCGTTCGGACTGTGGGTGGGCGGGCGCTTTCCTGCAAAAGAGTTGCCTGCCTACATGGTGGCCCAGGTTCTGGGTGGCATCATCGCCGCCGCGCTGCTGTATTTGATTGCCAGTGGCAAACCCGGCTTTGACCTGGCTGCCAGCGGACTGGCCGCCAATGGTTATGGCGACCACTCGCCCGGCGGTTATTCGATGATCTCGGGGCTGGTGTGCGAAGTGGTGATGACGGCGATGTTCATCCTGATCATCATGGGCGCCACCGACAAGCGCGCCCCTGCAGGTCTGGCACCGATAGCCATCGGCCTGACGCTGACCCTGATCCACCTGATCTCGATCCCGGTCACCAACACTTCTGTCAACCCGGCACGCAGCACTGGCCCGGCCTTGATCGTAGGCGGCTGGGCACTTGAGCAGTTATGGATGTTCTGGCTCGCACCGCTGGTGGGCGCGGCCATTGGTGCCTTGACGTATCGCTGGCTGGGCAAGGAAAACAGCTGACAGGCAACCCGGCGAGGATCAGGCCTGCCGGTAAGGCAGAGCCGACCTCGCCTCTTCGGCATACGCCAGCACCCCCACCCGCTCACGCGCCAGAAAATCGCTCACTGCCGCTTTCAAACCCTGATGGCGCAAGTAATGCCAGGAATGGGTGATGACCGGCTCAAAGCCGCGGATCAGCTTGTGCTCACCTTGCGCACCGGCGTCAAAGCGCTGAATACCGCCTGCGATGGCGTAGTCCATGCCCTGATAGAAACAGGTTTCGAAGTGCAATCGGTCGAACTCGCCCAGACACCCCCAATAGCGTCCATACAGGCTGTCCCCGCCAATCAGGCTGAAGGCCATTGCCACCGGGTTTGAACCCTGCCGGGCCAGCACTACACGAATGGACTCGGGCATGCGCTCGGCCAGCAAACTGAAAAATTCACGGGTCAGGTACGGGTTTTGTCGACGCACGGCGTAGGTATTGGCATAGCAGGCATAAACGAAATCCCATTGCGCTTCGCTCACTTGATGACCTTCTAGCCATTCAAACTCAAACCCCTGCCCGGCCACTTGCTCGCGCTCCTTGCGCATTTGCTTGCGTTTGCGCGAACTCAATCCATCGAGGAAATCCTGAAAGTCACGGTACCCACGGTTCTGCCAATGAAACTGGCAGCCCAGCCGCTGCAGCCAGCCGGGCTGTTGTGACAATGCCGTATCGGCCAGCTCATCGGTGAAATTGATATGGGCGCTGCTGAGCCCTTCTATCTCCAGGTAACCGGGCAAGGCGCCAAGCAATTCAAGCCCGTCTGCGCTACTGGCTGCGAGCAATCGCGGACCGCTGACCGGACTGAACGGCACCGCAGTCAGCAGTTTGGGGTAGTACTCAATGCCCGCCCGCTCGCAAGCATTGGCCCATTCATGATCGAACACGTATTCACCGTAGGAATGCCATTTTCGATAACTGGGAAGCGCTGCCAGCAACTGGCCGTTTTCATAATGCAGCAAGTGCTCGGGCTGCCAGCCGGACTGAGGCCCCAGGCTGACGCTGTCTTCCAGCGCACTCAGAAAAGCATGGCGCAGGAACGGTTGAGCCACTGGCACCAGTGCATCCCATTCATGGGCCGAGATGGCGCCCAGGCTGTCCAGACGGTGTAACGGCATTGGTTGTCCCCGGAGTGCGGCATAGAGCGGCGATGGTAGCACCTGATGCCGGGTGGGAGCTGGCTTGCCAGCGATGGCATCAACCCGGGGTGTCAGATAAGCCGCGGGGGGGGGGGGGCCTCGCCGGCAAGCCAGCTCCCACAACCGTTGGCTCCCGAAACCGCTGTCACAGACTTGCTATCACTTTGCCACTTTTCTGTCATATCCAGCCGCGATACTGGCGCCGCTTCTTAGAACACGGGGCTATGAGCGGTGTAACTGCAACAGGCTCAGCTTCATTAATGCGAGCCCATCAAGGGCCGAATTTTTCTGAGATGGCCTGGGCCATCTCGACACTGGGAGTTTCATATGCGTCTTGTATCTACACGGGTTGCGGCGGGACTGTGTGGGGGGCTGGTATTGGCCATGAGCGTTCCGGCAAGTGCCGGGGTCGATGCCAAATTGCTTGAAATGCTTAAAGCCAACGGCTCCATTTCGCCGGCCCAATATGCCGAACTGCAAACCGAACTGACCAGTGAGAAACAGGCCCAACAAGAAGCAGTCGCCAATCAGGTGAAAAAATCTGACCTCAGCGCCTTCGAACAAAAAGTAGCCTGGGCTGCCAAGACCGAACTCAAGGGCGACGTCCGGGTTCGTCAGGAAACGGTCAAAATCGATGGTGAATCCGATGGTAAAAACAAGGATCGCCAACGAATCCGTGCCCGCCTGGGCGCCTATACCGAAATCAACCCGCAAGTGAACACCGGTATCCGCATTGCCACTGGTGGAGGCGACGATGCACGCTCCACCAACCAGGACCTGGACAACTATTTCGACAAGAAACAGCTGTGGCTCGATCAGGCCTACATCGACTATCACCCCACAGCCGTCAAGGACCTGCACCTGATCGGCGGCAAGATGCCGCAACCCTGGGTCAGCATGGGCGACGTGATCTGGGACAGCGATATCAACCCCGAAGGTCTGGCGGCCACTTACAAACACAACCTGGGTAACAGCGGCATCGAGATGTTCGGTAGCGCCGGTTACTACACCCTCAAGGACAACGTCGACGGCGAAGGCGTGCAGTTTCGCAACGACCTGAGCCTGTATGCCGGTCAGTTGGGCGCCCGTTTCGCACCGACCGACAGCCTGAAAGTGACTTTGGGCGGCAGTGTTTACAGCTACAACAATGACAAGGAGAGCGCCTGCCCTACTACCGGCACCAAAACCACGCCATGCGCGCTGGCCGTTAACGGCAACAGCACCGACGAATTCCGTCTGTACGAAGGCTTCGGTCAGGTCGATATCGCCAACCTGCCGGTACCACTGTCGCTGTACGGTCAATACGTACACAACGCAGCCACCGACAGTGATCAGGACAACGCCTGGCTGGTGGGTTTCAAAAGCAAGTTGAACGCCTTCAGCCTGGACTACAACTACCGCGATATTCAGCGTAACGCGGTGGTGGGTGCCTTTACAGACTCTGACTTTGCCAACGGCACTACCGGTTCACGCGGGCACAAAGTCAAAGTGGGCTACGAGATCGACAAGAACTTTGGTGTCGGCGTTACGTACTTCCTGACCAAGGCCGATTACGCAACCACTACCCAGAAAGATGCCAACGCCAACACCCTGCAACTGGATGTAGAAGCCAAGTTCTAAGAGCAAACCGTTGAGTGAAGGTAGCGTCGATCCCCTCTTATCCGTCGACGACGCCTTCACTTGACCTTTCATTCCCCGCCTGACCGCTCGCGCATCATCCTTTTGACCGTCACCTCAAGATCGATCGACGGCTCTTCAGGCATTGCTGCAAGCACTGCCCCCATCAAACGCATTTGCCGGGTAAAACGTCTGCAGTTCGGACAAAACAGCAAATGATGGCGCACCCTCAAGCGCTGACGAAATGTCAGTTGACCATCCAGATAATCACTCGACCGGGCAACATATTGCTTGCAGGTCAACATTCACCGGTTTCCTCGAAATGCTCCACGGTCGCGAAGACTTTAAGCCGGGCCCGATGTACCAGCACCCTGACATTGGAGAGGGATATATCAAGAAGATTACAAATCTCTTCCAGCGCCAGCCCCTGACGCTCACGCAACACCAGCACACTGCTTTGCAACTGTGGGAGGCTGAGCAGCGTGTGCTCAAGGCACTCACGCAGTTCATTTTCAGCGAGCAAGGCTTCAGGGGTATCCTGATGCCAGGCCAGGGGCGCGAGCAGCCAGTGACCATCAGAGGAAAACCGATCATCGTCGATCGTGCCGTGAGGCGAAGGTAAATCGTCGAGCAGAACTTCCCGGCGATTTTGCTTGTAACGGTTTTTGGCAGCGTTGGCAGTAATGGTCAGCAGCCAGGTTTTCAGGCTCGAGCGCGATTCAAATCCGCCAATATTGCGTACCACCGACAGCCAGGCATCCTGCACGGCTTCGTCAGCATGCCGACTGCCAACAATGGCATAGGCCACCGCACGCATGGCCCCCTGATAACTACTGACCAGCTCCCTGAACGCCTGCTGTTCCCCGGCCAGCAGACGCTTGAGCAGTTCTGTATCGTCAGCCGCCATGGGTGCCTCTGCTTACTGATCTGTAGGAGTGAGCTTGCTCGCGAGCTCTTTAAACGCTCGCTCCTGCAGAGGTTAGGGATCAGCGTTTACGCAGAATCACGCTGCCAATCGAATAGCCCGCACCGAAAGAGCTGAGCACTGCCAGTGCACCACTTTGCAGATCGTCCTGATACGTGTGGAAAGCAATCACCGAACCCGCCGAACTGGTATTGGCGTAAGTGTCGAGAATCACTGGCGCTTCTTCGATCGAGGCTTCACGGCCCAGCAGGCGCTTGACGATCAGGTGGTTCATGCTCAGGTTGGCCTGGTGCAGCCAGAAGCGCTTCACATCAGCCACGTCGAGCTGGTTCTCTTGCAGATGCTGAGCGATCAGCTCGGCCACCATCGGGCACACATCGCGGAATACCTTGCGGCCTTCCTGGACGAACAGCTTGTCGGGGCTGTCTGGGGATTCGTCAGAAGCACGGTTGAGAAAACCGAAGTTGTTGCGGATGTTGTTCGAGAACGTGGTCAGCAGTTTGCTGCTGACAATGTCGAACTGATGCTGCGAAGTGGCCAGATCGGCACGTTCAACCACCACCGCGGTGGCCGCATCGCCGAAGATGAAATGACTGTCGCGGTCGCGGAAGTTCAGGTGGCCGGTGCACACCTCAGGGCTGATCAACAGCACCGCGCGGGCCTGCCCCAGCTGGACGCTGTTGCTGGCGGTCTGAATGCCGAAGGTCGCCGAAGAACAGGCAACGTTCATGTCAAAGCCAAAACCCTGGATACCCAGCGCATGCTGAACTTCAATCGCAATGGCCGGATACGGACGTTGCAGGTTGGAGCAGGCAACGATAACGCCATCGATGTCGGCAGCGGTTTTACCCGCACGTTCAAGCGCCTGTTTGGCGGCGCCCACGGCCATTTCGCAGAGAATCGACATTTCGTCGTTCGAGCGTTCAGGCAAATGCGGGCGCATGCGTTGCGGGTCCAGGATGCCGGCCTTGTCCATCACAAAGCGGCTTTTGATGCCTGAGGCCTTTTCGATAAAGGCTGCGCTGGACTCGGCCAGAGGTTCGATTTCTCCGGCTTCGATGGCGGCGGCGTTATCCGCATTGAACTGCTGTACATAGGCATTGAAAGACTGCACCAGCTCTTCGTTGGAGATGCTGTTGGCCGGGGTGTACAGGCCGGTGCCGCTGATGACGACGTTATGCACGGTCGTTCCTCTTATTCTGTTCAAACAGAAGGTATTGAATTCATTTCAGGCAGTGATAGCGGCGAAGTTTGCCATAAACGGCAACATTTGGCGTTACTTCACGATCGTCCATCTCTGCAGGAGCGAGCTTTCAAGCCGCTAAAGAGCTCGCGAGCAAGCTCGCTCCTGCAGGGTATTCAGGCGTCCACCTGGCTCCATTGTTTGCTCAGGCGTTTGTCCGAAATTGGTACTTTGGTCCCCAGCTGCTGGCCGAACAGTGATACGCGATATTCCTCCAGCCACCAGCGATAAAGCTCCAGTTGCGGGTCGCGCTTGCCTTCCTGGGCGTGCTTGGTGGCCCGGGCCTGATACTGCGCCCACAAACCGCTCAGCTCGCCACTCCAGACCCGGTCTTTCTGGACCTGAGCGGGGAGTTTCTCCAGGCGCATTTCAATGGCCTTGAGGTAGCGCGGCAGCTCCTTGAGCCAGACTGCCGGGGTTTCCCGGACAAAACCCGGATACACCAGATTGCCGAGCTGCTGTTTGATGTCATTCAGGGCAACCGCTTGAGCCAGGTCGATCTTGCCCTTGAAGCGCTTTTGCAGCCCGTGCCATAGCTTGAGAATATCCAGCGTCAGCCTGGCCAGCTTTTCGGCATGCTCGGTCCAGGCCCCGCGCTTGCGCTCGGCAAGCGCAGCCAGGCCCGCGCCATCGCGCGGCAATACGGCTTCGCCTTCAAGGATGCAGCTATCGAGGCTGGCCAGCAGAATGTCTTCCACGAGACTCTCGACCCTGCCCAGTTCGCGATACAGCAGTCCCAGTTCGGTCAGCCCCGGCAACTTGGCGCGCAAGAATTTGGCCGGTTCGGCCAGTTGCTGCATCAACAACCGCTGAAGCGCCCGCCGATGTTGATATTCAGCCTCGGCCGGCGTCGAGAAACGACCTTCCTTGACGGTGTTGCCCTCTTCTACCAATGCCGGATAAACCGTCATCGACAACCCGGCAATCTTCTGCTGGGTTTTTTCAGCCACCGGGGCAAACACTTTGGCCTCGACCGGCTGCTGGTTTTTCGCTGTTTGCGGCACCGCCAACGCGGCCTGGCTGGCTTGCGCAAAGCGGGCTGTCAGCTCGGCCAGATCGCGGCCTTCGCCAAGGAACTTGCCTTCGCCATCCACAATTTCAAGGTTCATCTTCAGGTGGTTTTCCACCTGCTGAGCCGCTTCAGTCCACGCCTCGTCGCTCACCCGTGCCCCGGTCATGCGCAACAACTCACGGCCCAGCGCCTGGGGCAACGAGCCTTCGGCGAAGGCCATGCGTTGCAAGGCGGCCTTGACGAAGTCCGGTACCGGAACAAAATTTTTCCGTAGCGCTTTGGGCAGGCTGCGTACCAGAGCAATGCATTTGGCCTCGATCATGCCCGGCACCAGCCACTCCAGACGCTCTGGCGGCAACACCGAGAGCAACGGCGCAGGCACTTTGACCGTTACCCCGTCACGGGGGTGGTTGGGCTCAAAGTGATAACTGAGCTCCAGGGTCAAATCCCCCAGATGCAGGGTGTCCGGGAAATGCTGGGCGGTGATTTCAGTGGCTTCACGGGCCAGCACGTCTTCTTCGCGCATGATCAACAGCTGCGGGTCTTTCTGGCTGTTGATGCGATACCAGCTGTCGAAGGTCGCGGTCTGATGAATTTCAGCGGGCAGGCGCGCGTCGTAAAACGCGTACAGGGTTTCTTCGTCGGCCAGAATATCGCGGCGCCGGGCCTTGGCCTCCAGCTCGTCGAGTTGTTCCAGCAGTTGGGCATTGGCCGTCAGGCACTTGGCCCGCGACTGGATTTCGCCCCGCACCAGGCCTTCGCGGATAAACAGCTCGCGCGACATCACCGGGTCAATCGGCCCGTAATGAACGGCACGGCGACCGACCACAATCAGGCCGAACAAGGTGATCTGCTCAAAGGCCACCACTTGTCCGCGCTTCTTCTCCCAGTGCGGCTCGAAGTAGTTCTTTTTGATCAGGTGCCCGGCCAGCGGCTCGATCCAGTCCGGCTCGATCTTGGCCACCATCCGCGCATAGAGCTTGGTGGTCTCGACCAGTTCGGCAGTCATCAGCCATTGCGGGCGTTTTTTACCCAGGCCGGAGGCAGGATGAATCCAGAACCGGCGCTGACGTGCGCCCAGGTAGTCACCCTCCTCAGTCTTTTGCCCGATTTGGCTGAGCAAGCCGGACAACACCGCTTTATGCAGCTTGGGGTAATCGGCCGGTTCTTTATTGACCGTCAACTGCATGTCGCGACAGATCAAACTCAATTGGCGGTGTGAATCGCGCCATTCGCGCAGCCGCAGGTAATTGAGGAAGTTCTTGCGGCACCAGTTGCGCAACGGGCTCGCGGTCAAGGCCTGACGCTGCTCTTCAAAGCCACGCCAGACATTGATCAGCCCGGCAAAATCGGAGTCCACGTCTTTCCATTGCGCGTGGGCCTGATCCGCCGCCTGCTGGCGTTCGGGCGGACGTTCACGGGGGTCTTGCACCGACATCGCACTGGCAACAATCAACACCTCCTGCAAACTGCCAAGCCTGGCCGCTTCCAGCAGCATGCGGCCCATGCGCGGGTCCACCGGCAAGCGCGCCAGTTGACGCCCCAGCGGCGTGAGCTGATTCTCGCGATTGACTGCCGACAGCTCTTGCAGCAGGTTGAAGCCGTCAGTGATGGCCTTACCATCCGGCGGTTCAATAAACGGGAACGCAGTAATCTCGCCCAGACGCAGGTGCAACATCTGCAAGATTACGGCGGCAAGGTTGGTCCGCAGAATTTCCGGATCAGTAAATTCCGGGCGCCCGTTGAAGTCTTCTTCGGCGTACAAACGCACACAGATACCCGGCTCAACCCGACCGCAACGGCCTTTACGCTGATTGGCACTGGCCTGGGAAATCGCTTCGATGGGCAGGCGCTGAACCTTGGCCCGATAGCTATAGCGGCTGATACGGGCGGTGCCGCTGTCGATCACATAGCGAATGCCCGGCACCGTCAGCGAGGTTTCAGCCACGTTGGTTGCCAGCACCACGCGACGCCCCGGGTGCGACTGGAAAATGCGCTGCTGCTCGGCAGGTGACAGCCGCGCATACAGAGGCAGGATTTCGGTGTGCTTGAGTTGCGCCTTGCGCAGCATCTCGGCGGCGTCGCGAATTTCCCGCTCACCGGGCAAGAACACCAGCACGTCGCCGGGGCTTTTGCGCTCACTGCGTTCAAAGGCGGCGATTTCATCAAGGGTGGCAATGATCGCCTGGTCGACGCTCAAATCTTCCTCGACACTATTGCCCTCTTCATCCTGCTCCGAGGTCAGCGGGCGATACCAGGTCTCGACCGGGAAGGTGCGGCCCGACACCTCGACAATCGGTGCATCGTTAAAGTGCTTGGAGAAGCGCTCCAGATCGATGGTGGCCGAAGTGATGATGACTTTCAGGTCCGGCCGACGCGGCAGCAGGATTTTCAGGTAGCCCAGCAAGAAATCGATGTTCAGGCTGCGTTCGTGGGCTTCGTCGACGATGATCGTGTCGTAGCGTTCCAGATAACGGTCGTGCTGGGTTTCGGCCAGCAAGATACCGTCAGTCATCAGCTTGACCAGGGTGTTGGAATCGCTTTGATCCTCAAACCGCACCTGGTAACCCACCAGCGCGCCCAGCGGCGTGGCCAGTTCTTCGGCCACCCGGCTGGCTACGCTGCGCGCCGCGATTCGACGGGGCTGGGTATGGCCGATCAAACCGTGTTGACCGCGACCGATCTCCAGGCAGATTTTCGGCAACTGGGTGGTTTTACCCGAGCCGGTCTCACCGGCCAGAATCAGCACCTGATGCTTGAGCAACGCTGCCTTGATCTCATCGCGTTTGGCGGCAATCGGCAGATTCTCGTCATAACGAATCAGCGGCACGCTGGCCGCCCGCGCTTTCACCTGCGCGCACGACGCCTGCACCCGCTCGGCCCATGCGGCCAGTTTGGCAACGTCCTCAGGCTTTTTGCGCAGCTCATGCAATTGCCGGCGCAACTTGTGGCGGTCGGCAATCATGGCTTGATCAAGGTTTTTCAACAGTTGGTCGATAGCAGGCGATTCGTCAGTCATCAGGTGCGCAAAAGTCTTCGTAAATGCAGGGGGCGGATTGTCGCAGATTTGGCCCGAACCCGTGAACGGGATCTACACCCTGGTTGCACAGTAGCCCTGTGTGCAGGCATCGAAGTCATGGGGCAGGAAAACCGGGGAAGGATGGTGACGCTTGATATGGCATCCATGCCAAAGGAGCCGTTACTCGGGGGTGGGCAGCGGCCGGCCAGCGGTCTGAGGCTTTCTCGCCACCGCCACCGCCAGTTCCAGAGCAGCCAGGGCCACCAGCGCCCAGATGAACCAGGTCTTGCCGGCTGTCACCAATAGCCAGCCACCGAAGGCCGGAAACCCGAATATGCCGACAAAGTAGGCCACCACAAACCAGGTCAGGGCCGCATGGCGGTCTTCCAGCGGCGAAAGGTTGACCGCCCAGGTCTGGATCACCGGATACAACAGGCCATAGCCGGCGCCCGTGAGGACAGCCGCGGCAATCTGAAACCCCGGATGCACCGGCATGCCCAGCAGACAAACCAGACCGGCGATAAGACACCCCAGCAAACAGATAATTAACGGCGTCCGTGGCCATACCGACAGGTGACGCGCCAGTAATAGCCGCGATACCACGGCGGTGCCGGCATGCACGGCAAAGAAGGTGCTGGCACTGGCCCGGGTGCCCTCGGTAAGCGAATCCTGGAACGCCATCATCCCGGAAAATACTGCCCCACCCAATCCGACCATCACGATGGGCCGGATCACGCTGCTCCGGGCGAGCGTGGTGATTTTTCCTATCCAGGGTCGCAGTGAAGTTTCGCGGCGCAAGCGCGGCTCCCTGACAGCAAAAGTTCCCAGTAAAAGACAGGCCGTCAGCCCCATGGCAGCCACCCACAGGAAGGTTGTTTCGAGGGCAAACCCGCCCTGCTCCATCGCCACGGCAAGCAGGATGGGGCTGGCGCAAATGCCGGTCATCTGGAAAGCGCTGAAACGGGTAAAACCGGCCCCCCGCTCGGCATCGCTGAGCCGTTCGGACAAAGCCAGCGGGGCACCGAGATAGAACATGCCCCAGCCGAGGCCAATCAGCAGTGCGGCCAGCCGGGGCAGATACACGGGATCAACGCCACCCAGGCTGCCCAGCAGGGCGTAACCGCAGGCCAGCCCAAGCGCCCCGAGGGCCGCCAGGCGCGCGGCGTCGATTGTTCCGGCGAACCATCCAACCAGGGGAACTCCGATCAGAGTACCGATCAGCGCAAGGCTGAGGGTCGTGCCGGCATCCACATCACTGCCACCCTGGGCGCGAAACCAGGCGGAGATCAGAAAAGTGGCACCGTACCCGCCGGCGGTGAACAGCGTGCCAAGCAGGATAAATGGCATTGATGTGTGGCGCATGGTTCAGTTTCCCGTATTGGTTGCCGGCGTGCTGAATGAGCCGGGGGCCATGGACCTCAGGATTTTCACCGCCTCTGCCAGCCGCTGGCTGACGTAACGTATTTCACTCTCGCTATTGAACCGGCCCACCCCTATGCGCACGCTGGCACGGATCTGTTGATCACTGGCCCCCATGGCCAGGAGCACGTGTGACAGGGCTGGCTGCGCTGAGGTACAGGCCGACCCGGAAGACAGCGCAACATCCGGGAGTTCGAGCAGCAGCGAGCCGGCGTCCACACCGGAAAAGGAGACATTGAGCACCCCCGGCAAGCACTCCGTGAGATGGCCATTGATCCGAATGCAGGGAATGGTGTCGATCAGGGACTGGCGCAGCCTGTTTCGCAATTCACATAATCTGGCCGATTCCGCGGGCAGGTTTTCCATTGCCAGTTGTGCGGCGTGGCCGAAGCCGACAATCCCCGGAACGTTCAAGGTGCCGGAACGCAAGCCCCGCTCATGCCCCCCACCGACAATGAGTGGCGACAGGGTCAGGCGCGGATCGGCCGTGTTGACATAAAGCGCGCCGACGCCCTTGGGGCCGTAGATTTTATGGGCCGAAAAGGTGGCCAGACTGATATTCATGCGCCGTACATCAAAGGCGACTTTGCCGAACGCCTGGGTGGCATCGGTGTGAAACGGTACGTTCCTCTTCTGGCAGATCGCACCGATTTCTTCGATCTTTTGCAATGTGCCCGTTTCATTGTTGGCCGCCATGATTGAGACCAGACGTGTATCGGCCCTGATGGCGCGGGACAAAATGTTCGGGCAAACAATACCGTCTGGCTGCGGCGGCAAATACGTCACGCAGGTTCCTGCATCGGCGAGCCGGGCACAGGAGTCCAGCACCGCTTTGTGCTCGATCATCGAGGTGATGATGTGCCCCTTCTCTTCCCCCTCACGGGGCAAAAGGCCTGAGAGGGCAAGGTTGGCCGACTCTGTGGCGCCGGACGTAAAGATAATATCGGCCGGACCGGCCGCATTGATGGCGCTGGCAATCATTGCCCTGGCTTGCTCAACGGCCGCGCTCGCTTCCCAGCCAAAGGCATGGCCGGTGCTGGCAGCGTTACCGTAAGCCCGGGTCAGATAGGGCATCATGGCCTGAAGGACCTCAGGATCCAATGCTGTCGTGGCGTTGTTATCCAGGTAAATTGGACCGTGCTGGCTGAACATTTCACGTACTCCATGATGGCGACGACTGTTACTCTCAGGGTGATCCACGGGGGGTCATCTGCTCGCCCTGTCTTACTTCGCCCGCCTCGTTGACCAGATTCAATCGAATGGCGGCCGGGACACCCAGCAAGTGACTGAGCTGGAGCCCGCGCACATAGGACAGGCTGTCGGACCAGGCGCTGTCCTCAAAGAACACCTCCAGCAGCGTATTGGGCTGCCGATGGTCGCCGGCGGCCCTGGCAAAATACTCCTTGGTGATGGCGGCGCAGGTGAGCTTTTGTGCTTTCTCCCCGTGATCGGCATGCACGCCCAGCGCCGGGGCTGCGGTTAGCATCCTGCGGGTGAGTCGTTCGGGAATGTCGGCGGTGGCCAGGGTGTGGGCAAGGTGCTGACGGGCAGAATCTTCGTGGATCGCACGTATATCACTGAGTGCTATCCGGTACCTGTCAGCGACAGGCTGGAAGATGTGCCGTATTGACGGATGGAGATGGCTCAGACGCGGACGCCGTTTTTGGGCATTGGAGAGGTTTTGATCCAGAAACTGAAGACGAAATATGCCGAAGTGATCGAACGCCACAGACAGTCTTGGCAGCGTTCGTCCGTTATCAAGGCATTGCCGGCTGAACCGCAGTGCCGCATCAAAGGCGTGCAACTGTGCCTGAACAACAATCACTGCGTCATTATTCAAATAAACGCGGGAGTTTCCCGCCAGTACGCTGATATCCGTATTTTGCTGGTCCATGGCTATCCTCTTCGTGCTGGTGCACAGACCGCAAGGGGCCTGCACATACGTCGAACATGGTTGAAGGGGCGAAAATATCTGAAGCGTTGTTTGCCATACCGGATGCAGAACAACATCTCGATATAACGAAAACAGGAAAAATCAAAAAGCAGATTTGGCTGACTGGATCTGATCTTTATGGAAGGGCTTTGTGCCATATCCACATTAACCAACTGCTATTTACAGCATCCAACGGTAGGACTGCACCCACTCGGGAACCTTAAGAAAACTCCGAAAAGCCTTTCTCTATAAAGAACCATCAGGCTATCTGGCCGTGTATTTTCTGGCTTTGATTTTCAAGACGGCCCCTGACATCAGATGTTATCGGTGCAGGGGTATCCTGCAGCCCGGGCAGCAACAGATAACTGGAGAGGGTAACCCGAAGCAGCCATTGCCTTGCGCGCAGCATCCCCTAAACTGCCCGGCTCAAACCTTGTAAGGAATCACCGTGAGACTTGTCGATATTGCACGGATGCTGTCACTGGCTGGCATTTGGGGCGCCAGCTTTCTGTTTATGCGGATTATTGCGCCGGTGATCGGGACCATTCCTACCGCGTTTTTTCGAGTATCCATAGCCGCTACCGGCCTGGTCGTGATTCTGGCGCTGATGCGCGTGAGCTGGAATTTCGGCGGAAAGCTCAAGGTGATTTTGATACTGGGTGTAATCAATTCAGGCATTCCGGCCACGTTGTATTCGGTGGCGGCCCAGGTATTACCTGCAGGTTATTCGTCAATTTTTAACGCGACCACACCGCTGATGGGCGTGCTGATTGGCGGGTTGTTTTTTAGCGAAAAACTCACTGCCACCAAACTGGCCGGGGTGTTTTTAGGGTTGTTCGGTGTCGGCATCCTGACGCGTGCCGGGCCAGTGGCGTTTGATATGGATCTGCTGATGGGCGCCCTCGCCTGCCTGCTGGCCACCACCTGTTATGGCTTTGCCGGTTTTCTGGCGCGCCGCTGGCTGGATCAGCAAGGCGGGCTTGACCCCCGGCTTTCGGCACTGGGCAGCATGCTCGGGGCCACACTGTTTCTGTTGCCACTGTTTGCCCTGAGCGCCATCAACCAGCCGCCGGCCAGTTGGGGCGGAGCAAGCGTGTGGCTTTCCCTGTTGGGCCTTGGGCTGGTCTGTACGGCGTTTGCCTACATTCTGTACTTCCGTTTATTGACCAGCATTGGCCCGGTCAAATCCATGACCGTGACCTTCATGATTCCGCCGTTTGGCGTGCTGTGGGGCGCGTTGTTTCTGGATGAACCGCTGTCTATGGCGCATATCTACGGCGGAGTACTGATTGCTGTAGCGGTATGGCTGGTGCTCAAGCCTGCTGCAGTGGCAAAAGCTGTAAACCCGTAAACCCGTAAATCGGTGGATCTGTGGATCTGTAGGAGCGAGCTTGCTCGCGAGCTCTTGCGCGCGACAAGTACAGCTCGCGAGCAAGCTCGCTCCTACAGGCCAGGGTGTCAGGCTGTTTTACGGAACACAAACACCAGCCCGATGATGATCAGCGCCATGCCCAGCAAGCTCAAGGCCGCCAGTTTGTTGCCGAAAATCAGGTAGTCCATCACCGCAGTCACCGCCGGCACCAGATAAAACAGGCTGGTGACGTTGACCAGATTGCCTTTGGCGATCATCCGGTACAGCAGCAAAGTGGCCAGCACCGAAACCACCAGCCCCATCCAGAGCACCGGCACAACAAATCCGGCGCTGTGTTCGAAGTGAAATGGCTGGAACGGCACAAACACCGCACACATCAGCAACCCCGCAAGGTATTGCAGGGGCAGCGTTCCCAGCGGGTTTTGGGTGATGCGCTTTTGCATCAAGGTCCCCGCTGTCATGCTGGCCAGAGCCAGCAAGGCATACAGCATCCCGGTCCACGACAACCCGGCCAGACCGATGCCCTGGTAGACCACCAGAATCAACCCGCCCAGGCCCAGCAGCAGCCCCAGAGAGCGGCTAAAGGAATGCCTCCGCTCCAAGATCACGGCGGTCAGGATAGGTTGCACCCCCATCACTGTGGCCATGACCCCCGGTGTTACTTTCAGGTCCAGCGCCAGCAGGTAAAAAATCTGATAGGCACCCAACAGCACCGCACCGGTGGCGAGCGCATAACCGATCCCCTTGAGGCCACGGGGCAGCTGAAACTTCATCAACGGGATTAGCAGCACCAGCGCCAGCAAGGCGATGGCAAAACGGATCAACAGAAAGGCAAAGGGCGATGCATGGGCCAGCCCCCACTTGGAGAAGATTGCGCCGCTGCTCCACAGCAGAACGAACAGGCTCGTGGATACAGCCGCCAGCGCGGATTCCTTAGAAATCGAAAACATGGGTAACACCTGTCATCAGGCAAAAAAAGCCAACTCAGCCGAGGCTGAAGTTCAGTGGTTTTTCAGGCGGGTACGGGCAACTGAACCATCAGTTCAGCCCGCTACAACAACACCTGGTGGCGGGGCCACAGTGCTGCTGACAGGAGGGGGATAGTGACTGATCTGCGCAGGCTGCTGGTTGCCGCACGGCACTACGCCAGCAGAGACTGCTGAAACGACAACGCTGTGTTGAGTGGAAACCGCCATGAGCTGATCTTTTTTGAAGAGAGAGTGTTGAGCCACAGGCTCAGCGAGCGCTGACTATAACCAGCGCCCGATACAAATAGCAACGACTTAACCGAACAACCAGCGCCACAGCAACAGCAACACGATCACGGCCAATATCGGGCGGGCCACGCGGTACAGTTTGGGGTTGCGACGCTTCCATTGTTTGACCACGCCGCTGAAGCGGTCGCTGAAGGTCTTGCTCCAGGCATAGGCTTTGTTGATACCGCCTACGCGCTCGTCATCGGTGTTCTGCGGAGCAGTGGCTTTGCCCAGCTGAGCGCTGACCCAGCGGTTGATACGCGTCATCAGGGGGCTGGTGAGCGGCCGTTCGATGTCGCAAAACAGGATGACGCGGGTGATGTCGGTTTCGTTCTTGACCCAGTGCACGTAGGTCTCGTCGAACATCACGTCCTCGCCATCGCGCCAGGAATACTCCTCGCCATCAACGAAGATCCGGCAAGCATCCGAGTTAGGAGTCGACAGGCCCAGGTGATAACGCAACGAACCTGCAAACGGGTCCCGGTGCGGGTTGAGGTGGCTGCCCCCCGGCAACAGGGCAAACATCGCGCCTTTGACGTTGGGGATACTGTTCACCAGCTCAACGGTTTTAGGGCACAGCAGTTCGGCAGATGGCAGCGCTTTGTCGTACCACTTGAGGTAAAAACGCTTCCAGCCTTTTTTGAAGAACGATCCAAAACCGGCATCGTTGTTCTTTTCGGCGGCGCGGATATAGCCCTCATCGAACAGGTGCATGGCTTCTTCGCGAATCACTTGCCAGTTGTCTTTAAGAACATCCAGCTCGGGAAACTTGCTGCGGTCCAGATAGGGCCGGGACGGGACGCCGGAAAACAGATACATCAAGGCGTTATAAGGCGCAAAGAACGCGGAGTGGTTGACGAACTGGCGCAACACCGGCAAGCGCGCCTTGCCGCGCAAATGCACGTAAAGGATGCTGCCGACAAACAGCAGTATCAGCCCTGCCTTGATGGCGAAGGATAAGGTCATGCAACAACTCCTCGAAAATAGGCAACCTGCCGCGGGTCTGTCATGCAACGTGGCAGCCGGCCATGATAAACACTCCCGGCCCCGGGCAAAACCCGCCTGATCCAACATTCGGCGTTAAGGAAGACGTAATAACGAGCTAATAGTGCATAAGTCGCAGCTCTGAGTGCTTGATTTGGGTCAGTTGCATCCATCTGACGGAGGCCGGCTTGTCTGCGACGGCACCACGGTGCCTGAATCGCTGGCAAGCCAGCGCCCTCCAAAACGGGTTTACTGCTGCAGTTCCTGCTCGCTGAACATGTCGCTGAACAGGTAGCTCGACAGGTAGCGCTCACCCGAGTCGGGGAGGATCACAACGATAGTCTTGCCCTGCATTTCCGGGGTTTCGGCCAAACGTACGGCCACAGCCATTGCCGCGCCGCATGAGATCCCGCACAAGATGCCTTCTTCGTGCATCAAGCGCAGGGCCATAGCCTTGGATTCGTCATCACTGACCAGTTCGACTTTATCGAGAATCGACAAATCGAGGTTTTTCGGTACAAAACCGGCGCCGATGCCCTGGATCTTGTGGGGAGACGGTTTGATCTCTTCACCGGCCAGCGCCTGGGTGATGACCGGCGAGGTGATGGGTTCAACAGCAACCGACAAAATCGGCTTGCCCTGGGTGTGTTTGATGTAGCGAGAAATCCCGGTAATGGTGCCGCCGGTTCCCACTCCTGCCACCAGCACGTCAATACCGCCGTCGGTGTCGTTCCAGATTTCCGGCCCGGTGGTTTTTTCGTGGATCGCCGGGTTGGCCGGGTTTTCGAACTGCTGGGGCATAAAATACTGCTCAGGATCGCTGTTACAGATCTCGGCAGCCTTGTCGATGGCCCCTTTCATGCCCTTGGCCGGCTCGGTCAGGACCAGTTCGGCGCCCAGAGCCTTGAGCACCTTGCGGCGCTCGATACTCATGGAGGACGGCATAGTCAGCATCAATTTGTAACCCCGGGCCGCCGCCACAAAAGCCAGACCGATACCGGTATTGCCCGACGTCGGTTCAATGATGGTCATGCCCGGCTTGAGCACGCCACGGCTCTCGGCGTCCCAGATCATGTTGGCGCCGATCCGGCACTTCACCGAATAGCCCGGGTTACGCCCTTCAATCTTGGCCAGGATAGTCACGCCGCGGGGCGCAATGCTGTTGATTTGCACCAGAGGCGTGTTACCGATGGAGTGCGCGTTATCTACAAAAATGCGGCTCATGGCGGGGTCCTTATTCACCTTTTGGGAAGGTCCCAAGGGTAGGCCTCGTGTTCTCGGGCGTCCAGTCATGCGAACGTCTGGTGTGCGTTGCAGTCCATTTTGTACAAGTGGAGGCAATAGCATGAAAGCACGATATAGAGGGTCGCTGTTGGCGGTGGCCGTATTGGTTTTGGTGATGGTGGGCATACGCATTGCCCTGCCCGACATGGTGCGCAATTACCTGAACGATAAATTGGCCCACATGGGCGACTATCGGGGCAGTGTGCACGATGTGGACCTGGCCTTGTGGCGTGGCGCGTACCGCATCAACGGGCTGGAAATCGTCAAGGTCTCCGGCAAGGTGCCAGTACCATTTGTCAACGTGCCTGCCCTCGACCTTTCAGTCAGCTGGCACTCGCTCTGGTATGACCACGCGGTGGTGGCCGAGGCTCTGTTTGTCCGGCCGCAAATCAACTTTGTCGATGGCGGTCCCAATAAGTCAGCCTCCCAGACCGGTGAGGGAACCGACTGGCGCGAGCAATTACGCAAACTGCTGCCTATCACCCTCAACGAAGTACGAATTGAGGACGGAGAAATCACCTTTCGCAACTTTAACTCCAAGCCCCCGGTAAACCTTGGCGCCACCCGGGTAAATGCCAGCATCTATAACCTGACCAATGTGGTGGACCTCAAAGGCGAACGCGATGCACGCCTCGAAGGCAAGGCGCTATTACTGGGCCAGGCGCCGATGGAGGTGAGTGCCACGTTCGACCCGCTGAGCAACTTCGAGGATTTCGAGTTTCGTCTGCGCGCCACCAAAATCGAATTAAAGCGCTTCAACAGTTTTGCTTCGGCCTACGGCAAATTCGATTTCAACGCCGGCAATGGTGATCTGGTGATCGAGGCCCAGGCCAAGAAAGGTCAGCTCAACGGATATATCAAGCCACTGCTGCGCAATGTTGAGGTGTTCAACTGGCAACAGGATGTAGAGAACAAGGACAAAGGGATTTTTCGTTCGATCTGGGAAGCGATTGTCGGGGGGACCGAGACGGTGTTGAAGAACCAGAACAAAAACCAGTTTGCAACCCGCGTGGAACTCAAAGGCAGCATCCACCGCCAGGACATCAGTGTGTTTCAGGCCTTTGTGCAGATTCTGCGCAATGGCTTTATTCAGGCCTTTAACGCCCGTTACGAACAGCCTGCACCTGAAGCCGACTGAAGTCAGATAGTGACGGCCCGTTCATTATCTGAATGGGCGCTGAACATTCACAGCCTGCAGAAGCTCGCGTTATAGTCAGACATACTTTTTTGTTCTCCCGCCCTGCCCTTGCAGGGCCCGGGTCATGCTTTGAGGAATTGCAGATGAAGTTTGAAGGCACCCGCGCCTACGTGGCCACCGATGACCTGAAACTGGCGGTCAACGCGGCCATCACCCTGGAGCGCCCGCTGCTGGTCAAAGGTGAACCTGGCACAGGCAAGACCATGCTCGCCGAGCAACTGGCAGAATCCTTTGGCTGCAAGCTGATCACCTGGCACATCAAGTCCACCACCAAGGCCCATCAGGGCCTGTACGAATACGACGCGGTCAGCCGCCTGCGTGATTCACAACTGGGGGTCGATAAAGTCCACGATGTGCGCAATTACCTGAAGAAGGGCAAATTGTGGGAAGCCTTCGAAGCTCAAGAGCGGGTTATTTTGCTGATCGACGAAATCGACAAGGCCGACATCGAGTTCCCGAACGACCTGCTGCAAGAGCTCGACAAGATGGAGTTCTACGTTTACGAGACCGACGAAACCATCAAGGCCAAAGTGCGCCCGATCATCATCATTACCTCCAACAACGAAAAAGAACTGCCGGACGCCTTCCTGCGCCGCTGCTTTTTCCACTACATCAGCTTCCCGGATCGCACCACGCTGCAAAAAATCGTCGACGTGCACTTTCCCGACATCAAGAAAGAACTGGTCAGTGAAGCGCTAGACGTATTTTTCGACGTGCGCAAAGTGCCCGGCCTGAAGAAAAAACCCTCGACGTCCGAGCTGGTGGACTGGCTGAAGCTGCTGATGGCCGACAACATTGGCGAAGCCGTACTGCGCGAGCGCGATCCGACCAAAGCCATCCCGCCACTGGCCGGCGCCCTGGTGAAGAACGAACAGGACGTGCAATTGCTGGAGCGTCTGGCGTTCATGAGCCGTCGCGGTAATCGCTGATTTTTCCAGAAGGCGATAAGCATGCTGCTTAATCTGTTCAATGAAATGCGGGCGGCCAAGGTGCCGGTTTCAGTGCGCGAGTTGCTGGACCTGATCAACGCGCTGAAAAACCACGTGACCTTCGCCGACATGGACGAGTTTTACTATCTGGCGCGCACAATTCTGGTGAAGGACGAGCGCCATTTCGACAAGTTCGACCGCGCCTTCGGCGCCTACTTCAATGGCCTGCAAAACCTCAATGAGCACCTTGAGGCCTTGATTCCCGAAGACTGGCTGCGCAAGGAATTCGAGCGCTCACTGAGCGACGAAGACCGGGCACAGTTGCAGTCGCTGGGCGGCCTCGACAAGCTGATTGAAGCGTTCAAGCAGCGTCTTGAAGAGCAGAAGGAGCGCCATGCCGGTGGCAACAAATGGATCGGTACCGGCGGTACCAGCCCGTTCGGCTCAGGCGGCTATCACCCCGAGGGCATCCGGGTGGGCGATGCCGGCGCGCGCCAGGGCAAGGCTGCCAAGGTCTGGGAGCAGCGCGAGTACAAGAATCTCGACGATCAGGTTGAACTGGGCACGCGCAATATCAAAGTTGCACTACGCCGCCTGCGCAAGTTTGCCCGTCAGGGTGCGGCAGAAGAGCTGGATATCGATGGCACCATCGATCACACCGCCCGCGATGCCGGCCTGCTGAACATTCAGATGCGCCCGGAGCGGCGTAACAACATCAAGCTGCTGTTGCTGTTTGATATTGGCGGCTCGATGGATTCTCACGTAAAGATCTGCGAAGAGTTGTTCTCGGCCTGTAAAACCGAGTTCAAGCATCTGGAGTATTTCTACTTCCATAACTTCATCTATGAGTCGGTCTGGAAGAACAACCAGCGCCGACAGGTCGAACGTATTTCCACTCAGGATCTGCTGAACAAATACGGCGCCGATTACAAAGTGATCTTTATTGGCGACGCGGCGATGGGGCCCTATGAAATCACCCATGCCGGAGGCAGTGTCGAACACTGGAACGAAGAGCCGGGCTACAAGTGGATGCAACGTTTCATGGAGAAATACAAAAAACTAATCTGGATTAATCCGTACCCCAAAGACACGTGGAACTACACCGCTTCGACCGGAATCGTACGTGACCTTATCGAAGACCGGATGTACCCGTTGACGCTGGACGGGCTGGAAGAAGGGATGCGGTTTCTGGCGAAATAATCATGAGCCCTGCAGGTGCAGGTGCAAGAGCGAGCTTGCTCGCGGGCACTTCAATTGCGCTGAAGAACTCGTGAGCAAGTTCGCTCCTGCGGAGTGCGTTGTTATTCGGTAAACCGTTGCATAAACGCCACGTGCTGACGTTGCGCCGCATCTTGGGTGGCCGGGCGCATGTACACCACCTCCCCCGGCAAACACTGGGCCAGACGCGCCAGCGCCAGCGGGGTCAAGGCGCCCAGGCGCGGGTATCCGCCAATGGTCTGACGGTCATTGAGCAATACAATCGGCTGACCATCCGGCGGAACCTGAATCGCCCCCTGCGGGATACCTTCGGAAATCATCGGCGCCCCCTGGTAGACCAGCGCAGGGCCCAGCAGGCGGATGCCCATGCGGTCGGCGCGAGTGTCCAGGGTCCATGGGTTATTGAAGGCGTCAAAGGTGCTTTGACCACTGAAAGCACCCATTTGGGCACCCAGCACCACATCCAGCAACGGCTTGGGACTGAACTCGGGCAGGTACCGGGACGGCAGTTCACGCAACGGCTGCGCAGCCCCGCCATAACTCAGCTCATCGCCTGCCGCCAGCGCCCGGCCAAAGCCATCGGGGCCGCCGAGCTGCTCACGAACCACGGTGGAGCAACTGCCCAGCACTTGAGGGGCGATAAAGCCTGCCGGGGCGGCCAGATAGGTGCGGGCACCGTTCAGCGGCTGAGTGAAGGTCAGGGTCTGGCCTTTTTTCAGTAAGAAACTGCGCCAGGGCTTCAACCCTTGACCGTCAATCGCAGCCCCCAGATCCGCGCCGGCCAGAGCCAGCGTGCAATCGTCCTGCGCGAGAACGGATAAGCCGCCAAGGGTGATTTCGATGACTGCTGCGTCTGGCGAATTGCCCAGCAGCCAATTGGCCCAGGCCATGGACATCCAGTCTGCGGCCCCGCCCTGGGTCACACCCAGGTGCCGCACACCGAAACGACCGGCATCCTGCAGCAGGCAAAACGGATTGCTGGCCTCAATCAGTAAACGGCTCATGCCAAGGCCTCCTGGGGCGTGTCATCACCGCCTAAACGGATAAATTCGGCGTGGGAAACAGGAGCGAACTGCACCGTGTCGCCAGGCTGCATGAGGCTGTAACCATCACGTTCGCGATCAAACAATGCGCTCGGGGTACGGCCGATGAGGTTCCAACCGCCGGGCGACTGCGCGGGATAGGCCGCGGTCTGGCGCTCGGCAATCCCGACGCTGCCGGTGGCGACACGTTTGCGCGGGGTATCCAGACGCGGCGCGGCCAGGGCTTCATCGACCAGCCCCATAAAGGCAAAACCCGGGGCAAAACCCAGCGCGAACACCTGATATTGATGCTCACTGTGGCGACGAATGACTTCGCTCACCGTCCAGCCGGTGCGCTTGGCCAGCAAGGCGAGCTCCGGCCCCACACTCGGGTCGTACCACACGGGCACTACGTGAGACTGGCCCAGGCTCCGGGTTTCCGGGCGCAGATCCGTCAACGCCTGGGCGATCCGCTCGCGGGCATGGGACGGAGTCAACGCCAGCCCGTCGTAATGCACCATCAAGGTGGTGTAGGACGGCACTAGGTCGACCAGATAGCCGGCAAAGCAGGTGCGCAGACGCTCGCTGGCAGCCAGCATCCACGGCATATTGGTTTCTGCAATTTCATCGAACAGACGCAGCATCAGGCAGTCGATGGCCACCACTTCAATCCGTGGCTTCATCCCTGTGCCTGCTGACTCAGGGCCTGGCGAATGCGCTGTACGGCGGCGACCGAACCGGCGTTGTCGCCATGCACGCACAAGGTATTGGCGTGCAGATGCAAGGCACTGCCGTCACTGGCCAGCAAGGCCTGGCCTGCAGCGATGGTCAGGGCCTGTTGCACGATGACGTCGGCGTCGTGATGCACGGCCCCCGGCAGTTGCCGCGAAACCAGATGTCCGGCGCTGTCGTAGGCGCGGTCGGCAAAGGCCTCGAACCACAGGGTTACGCCAAACTCCTCACCGATGGCTTGCGCTGCGCTGTTATCGCGGGTGGCCATCAACATCAGCGGCAAGCCCGGGTCGTAAGCGGCCACGGCCTGCACCACCGCCCGCAACTGTGCAGGGTTGGCCATCATGTCGTTGTACATCGCCCCGTGGGGTTTGACGTAGCTGACCCGCGTGCCCTGGGCGCGACAGATGCCGTCCAGAGCGCCTATCTGATAGTGCAACAGGTCTTGCAGCTCTTGCGCCGAATAGGCCATGGAGCGTCGACCAAAGCCGGCGAGGTCTTGATACGCGGGGTGGGCGCCGATTTTCACGTCATGGGCCAATGCCAGACCCACGGTTTTGCGCATGATCCCCGGATCCCCTGCGTGAAAACCGCAGGCAATGTTGGCGCAATCAATAAACGGCATGACCTCGGCATCCAGGCCCATGGTCCAGCTGCCAAAACTCTCACCAATATCGCAATTCAATAACAGGCGGCTCACGGCGATGCTCCTGTGGTCTTCTTATAGTTTAGGTGTAGGGCATTTTTGGACAGCAGCATGCCGTTCGTCCAACTAATAAAAGCCGGACTCAGGGATAAGAAAAAGTTGTTTGCTTAAATTTCTTCCGGGCCAACCTGTGTGCTACAGGCGTATGTCGGGGTCAGCTATTACGCTCTCGGCGGGCAATACGTTCGCGCTGGCGCTTGCCTCCCAGAACGACCCAGTCCACGAGCCGCAAGAAACCTTCGATGATGAAGGAAAACAGCAGTGCACCCGCCATTGCCCAGCCAATGGCCGTCGGCGAGAGCAGTATCTGATAGGTGTAAGTGTCGATGGTTTCCTGACGAATTGCCGGGTCGGCTGCGTAGGCGACTTGCAGGGCGCGCATGTACCACGGGCCCTGCATGGCCTGGAACTGATCGTCGAGCAGGCGCTGGCGGTTGAGCAACGTGCTCAGGCTGCTGGCATCGCTGCGAAATACCGGGTCGTCACTGGCCTGATAATGCGCAACCAGCGCTTGCAGATCGCCTTTGAAAAACTGGTTGGCGGTGTTTTGAAAACCCGCCAGCCCGGTCTGCGCCTCGATCAGGTGAGCTTCGACGCGGTTGGCGTAATCATTGATAAAGCCCGGCACTTGCACGCCGATCAACAAGCCCAACGTAAACAGCACCAACCGCAAATAGCTCAAAAACATGCAGGCGCATCCTTATTCGGTTGTGCCCTGGCTGACGCATTCGCCGCGTCGCCACAAGCTCCATTGGCCCGGCTCGTAACGCGTCCAGGTTTCGTTTTCAGTCAGCGGTTCCGTGGCGATCACCGTCACCACATCGTTGGGCGTGGTTTCTGACTGAAAGTCCACGATCACGTCGACATCCTTCAGGCGTGCCGGTCCAAACGGGGCCCGGCGCGTGATCTGCGCCAGCTTGGTCGAGCAGTAGCAGAACAGCCAGTCACCATCGCTGAGCAGGCAGTTGAACACCCCTTTGCTGCGAAATTCGGCGCACGCGGCGACCAACACAGGCAGGATCGTTTCCACGTCAACCGGCTCGGGGAAGGCCTGGCGAACCCGGTTAAGCACATCACAAAATGCGGCTTCGCTGTCAGTGTCGCCAACGGGACGGTAAAAGCTGGTACTCGGGGAGAAGTCAGCCAACTGGCCGTTGTGCGCGAAGCACCAGTTGCGCCCCCACAGCTCACGGACGAACGGATGGGTATTGGACAGGCAGACCTTGCCGACGTTGGCCTGGCGGATATGGCCAATCACCACTTCGCTTTTGATTGGATAACGCTGCACCAGCAAGGCGACTTCGGAGTCGCAACTGGCAGCCGGGTCCTGAAACAGACGCAGGCCACGGCCTTCATAGAAGGCAATGCCCCAGCCATCGCGATGCGGTCCGGTACGCCCGCCCCGCTGCATCAGGCCGGTGAAGCTGAACACAATATCGGTCGGGACGTTGGCGCTCATGCCCAATAATTCACACACGCTCGCACTCTCGCATTCAAGCTCAACGGAAAAGGATTACAGCCGTGGTTCAACCCGCGACGGGCCCGCAGCACGCGGCGCTGCCGGGCGCACATAGCGATCATCGCCAGCCGGGCCGAAAGGCTGGTCGTCTTCAGGATCTTTGTGGCGCGCTTGTTCGTTTGCGGCGGCTTGCGCATTGCGAGCCTTGCGCGAACGTTCGATGGGCCAGCGAATCAGCACAAAAACCGCATACAGGCAGAGCGCGAAGATGGCGTACATCAACAGGTCCGAGACGGCACGCCAGGCGTTATTGCCTACTTTGAACGCGAGGTCCAGGGCAGTGATGGCCACTGCAGGGGCAAATTTTTCTTTCACCGGGTCAATAATGGTCGGGCTCAACAGCAGCACTGCCATCAGTACGCGCAAAGGTTCACGCAACCAGCGCCACATAAAGCGGGTCAGGCGCCACCATACGAGCAGGCAGCCCAAAGCGGCAAAGGCGTAAAGGCCCCAGGCGATCAGATAGTCGTTCTCGGTCATGGTATCCATGGTCGGCAGGCAATGAGGCGCTATGATAACGGCTTTTAGGCAATGCGGCTGCACCGCCGTCAGCGTCACTTCTTTTCCTGCAGGTTTCAGAGAACACTCAATGACTGAATCAGCCTACGCAAACAGCGCCCCTATCGCACATAAGATCCAGGGTCCAGACCCCTATTCGTGGTTACAAAATCGCGATAGCAAAGAGGTTTTGGACTACCTGAAAGCTGAAAACAGCTATCAGGAAGCGCAATTGGCCGATCAGGCGCAACTGCGTGAGACGTTGTTTCAAGAGATCAAGGGCCGAATTCGCGAGACTGATCTGTCGCTCCCCTCCCCCTGGGGTCCGTATCTGTATTACACACGCACCATCGCCGGCGACGAGTACGCGCGCCACTACCGCTGCCCGCGTCCGATCGACGGCAGCCAGCAGATCGACGAAAGCGCCGAGCAGTTGTTGCTGGACCCGAACGCCCTCGCCGACGGCGGCTTTATTTCCCTGGGCGCTTTCAGTATCAGCCCCGACCATCAACGTCTGGCCTACAGCCTGGACACCAGCGGCGAAGAAACCTACCAGCTGTTCATCAAGGAGTTAAGCAGCGGCGCCGTGACCGAGCTGCCGTTTGCCGATTGCGATGGCAGCATGACCTGGGCCAATGACAGCCAGACCCTGTTTTTCGCAGAGCTGGACGAGACCCATCGCCCGCACAAGCTGTGGCGCCACACCTTGGGCGAAACCGCTGCGCACGAAGTGTTTCATGAGCCGGACGGGCGATTTTTCCTGCATTGCTATCGCTCAAGCTCCGAACGCCAGCTGATCCTGCTGCTTAACAGCAAAACCACCAGCGAAAGCTGGGTACTGGATGCCGATCACCCGCAACAGGCTTTCAACTGCCTGGCGCCGCGGGTTGAGGGGCACGACTACAGCGTTGACCATGGTCTTTACGAAGAGCAATGGGCCTGGTTTATCCGTACCAATCAGGACGGCATCAACTTTGCTCTCTATTACGCGCTGGGCGATGTGCCGACGCGTAATGAGTGGCAACTGCTGATCGCGCATAACCCTGGCGTGATGCTGGAAGGCTTGAGCCTCAATGCCCACGCCCTGTGCCTGAGCCTGCGCGAAGGCGGACTGCCAATCATCGAAGTTCGCCCACGGGGTTTGCCGGCTTATCGCGTGCAATTGCCGGATGCGGCCTACAGCCTGTATGTGCAAGACAGTCTGGAGTTTGACAGCCAGCATGTCCGCCTGCGCTATGAGTCACTCAATCGCCCTGCGCAAGTGCGCCAGCTCACCCTGGCCACGGGCGAACAAAGCGTTCTCAAGGAAACTCCGGTACTGGGGCCGTTCAATGCCGATGACTATGTAAGCCAGCGCTTGTGGGCCACGGCACCGGACGGCACTCAAGTGCCGATCAGCCTGGTGGTCAAACGTAATGCGCTGGGCAAACCTGTGCCGCTTTATCTATATGGCTATGGCGCCTATGGCGAAAGTCTCGACCCATGGTTTTCCCATGCCCGCCTGAGTCTGCTCGAGCGCGGGGTTGCCTTTGCCATTGCCCACGTACGCGGCGGCGGCGAACTGGGCGAAGCCTGGTATCGGGCCGGCAAACAGGAAAACAAGCACAACACTTTCAGCGACTTTATCGCCTGTGCCGAGCACTTGATCGACAAGGGCCTGACCCGCTCGGACCAGCTGGTTATCAGCGGCGGCAGCGCTGGCGGCCTGTTGATTGGCGCAGTGCTCAATCAGCGACCGGATCTGTTCAAGGCAGCCATTGCCGAAGTACCGTTTGTCGACGTGCTCAACACCATGCTCGACCCCGAACTGCCGCTGACGGTGACCGAGTACGACGAATGGGGTAATCCGCAAGAACCCGAGGTGTATGCACGCATCAAAGCCTATGCGCCGTATGAAAACGTCACGGCACAGGCATACCCGGCGATGCTGGTGATTGCCGGCTACAACGACAGCCGCGTGCAGTACTGGGAAGCCGCCAAATGGGTGGCCAAACTGCGCGCCACCAAAACCGACGACAATCTGCTGCTGCTCAAGACCGAACTGGAGGCTGGCCATGGCGGCATGAGCGGGCGCTATCAAGGCCTGCGCGACGTAGCACTGGAGTATGCGTTTGTGTTCAAGGTGCTGGGGATCTAAAAGAGCCCATGGGGGCTGGTTTGCCAGCTCCCACAAAAATAGGGTGATCAGTCTGCCGGGGGTTTGGATTTCGGGTCTTTAGGCTCAAGCCCCGGTAGCGGCTGATCCTTGGGCGGCGGCTGCGGCAGGTCGATAGGCGGCAGCGCAATCAGGCTGCCACTGCCGCTGACGGGCTTGGGCACGGCGCGTGGAGTGATCTGAGGATACGGGGTTGGCGTAGCGGTACCCGGTGAACCCGGTGCAGGCGTCACAGGTGCGCTCGGGACGATGGTCGTTTCAGCTGCATGGGCCGCACTTATCGAGAGCGCGCTCCACACAATGACCGTTAGAATAGTGCGTTTCATCAATCACTCCGTTGCCAGACCGGCTTGTCTGCCCTCAGGCTACTCGTAACCAGTTGTTTTTGTCCCCTTCTATGAGATTTCCATGAAACGTTTTGTTCTGCTCGACACCACCCCGATCCCTGAAAACGGCGGTGCCTTGTGCCTGTTCGAGTACGGCGAAGACTTCGTGATCAAAATTCAGGGCGGTGACGGCGGCCAGTTGATGAACACCCGCATGCACGGCTCCGAAGATGCACTGGCCGAAATCCCTTGCCGCAAAGTCGCCGGGCGCCCGCAATCGCGGGTCTTGATCGGTGGCCTGGGCATGGGCTTCACCCTGGCTTCGGCCCTCAAGCATTTGGGCAAGACCGCCGAAGTGGTAGTGGCCGAGCTGGTGCCTGGGGTCGTGGAATGGAACCGCGGCCCTCTGGGTGAGAAATCGGGCAACCCTTTGCAGGACCCTCGCACCGTCATCCGTATGGAAGACGTAGCCAAGGTGCTGCAAGCCGAGCCCAACGGCTTTGATGCGATCATGCTCGACGTCGACAACGGCCCCGAAGGCCTGACCCAAAAAGCCAACAGCTGGCTGTACTCGGCAGGTGGATTGAGTGCCTGCGCCAAGGCCCTTCGACCAAAAGGCGTACTGGCAGTCTGGTCGGCCAGCGCTGACAAACAGTTTTCGGACAAGTTGCGCAAAGCCGGTTTCAAAGCCGAAGAAGTCCAGGTATTCGCCCACGGCAACAAGGGCACCCGGCATACCATTTGGATTGCTGAAAAAATCAAAGGCTGATCCACAGCTAAACTTCACGACATAACCGTCATTCGTCCTAAAAGGTGAACCCATGAGTTCGGCCAACCCACCGTCCCACACTGCCAAGCTGGACCGCATCCTGGCCGATGCCCAGCGTGACCGCGAGATGGGCTATCGCGACAAAGCCCTGAAAATGTATCCCCACGTGTGTGGCCGCTGCGCCCGTGAATTCGCCGGCAAGCGCCTGAGCGAACTGACCGTCCACCACCGTGACCACAACCACGACAACAATCCGCAAGACGGCTCCAACTGGGAGCTGCTATGCCTGTACTGCCACGATAACGAGCACTCGCGTTATACCGACCAGCAGTACTTCTCGGAAAGCTCCACCAGCAGCCCGAAGATCGCCAAGGCAACCCATAACCCGTTTGCCGCGCTGGCCGGGTTGATGAAGAAAGACGAGTAGTACATGGGTGGAGCTGGCTTGCCAGCGATGGCTTCGACCCGGAATGACAGTCAAAACCGGGGCGATTGCATCGCTGGCAAGCCAGCTCCCACAAGAGGCCACGGCACAACCCGATCGACAGGCAATGCCGGTATACTCGCGTCTTTTTTCTGAAGGGCAACGGCACGTGGCAAACAAACGGTACAGCTGCATTGGTTTGTATAACCCCAAATCACCGGAAAACGTCGGCTCGGTGATGCGTGCGGCTGGTTGCTATAGCGTGGCGTCGGTGTTCTATACCGGAAAGCGCTATGAACGCGCGCGTGACTTCATCACCGATACCAAGAAAGTCCATCAGGACATTCCTCTGATCGGTATCGACGACCTGAAAAAAATCATCCCGCTGGGCTGCATTCCCGTCGCTGTCGAGATGGTCGAGGGCGCCCGCTCTTTGCCTGAGTACACACACCCGGATCGGGCGATCTATATCTTTGGCCCGGAAGACGGCTCGCTCGGTAAAGACGTGCTGGAGTGGTGCGAAGATGTGATTTACATCCCGACCAATGGCTGCATGAACCTCGCAGCCACGGTCAATGTGGTGCTTTACGATCGTTTGGCCAAGGGCAATAACACACGCTCCGGGCCAAAGTTCGGTTAAGCCTTGCTCTTGCTTTGCTGGCTGGCACTCCAGTCAACCAGCAGGCTGTAGGCAATAGCGAGCAATGTCGGGCCGATAAACAGGCCGATAAAACCAAATGCGATCAACCCGCCAAACACACCAAGCAAAACAATCACCAGTGGCAGGTTGCCACCCCGGCTGATCAGGTAAGGCTTGAGCACGTTATCGACACCGCTGATGACCAGCGTGCCCCAGATACCCAGGAAGATCGCCATCCCGTAGTCACCCTTCCAGGCCAGCCAGGCGGTGGCTGGAATCCAGATTAGCGGCGGTCCCATCGGGATAAGACTGAGCAGGAAGGTTGCCAGGCCCAATACCAGTGCACCCGGCACCCCGGCAATCAAAAACCCTATCAAGGCCAGCAGCGCCTGAGCAGCCGCGGTGCCTATCACGCCGTTCACTACCCGCTGAACAGTCCCCGCCACCAACTCCTGATAGTAATCGGCGCGATCGCCAATCAATCGCTCCAGCAGACGGTGCACAAAGCTCGCCAGCCGCGGGCCGTCACGGTAGAAAAAGAACACAAATACAATACTCAGCGTCAGCTCCAGAATGCCGCCGCCAATTTGCGCGCTTCGGGCCAGAAGCCAGTTCCCCACCTGCCCCAGATACGGTTTTACCGCCAGCAGCATGGCGGCGCCCTGCTCATCAATGGTGTTCCAGATACCCACCAAACGCTCACCGACCAGCGGAATACCGGCTAACCAGGCCGGGGCCTCGGGCAAGCCTTCGAGCTGAACATCCTTGATCAGGGCCGTCGCGTCACGCACGTGGTCTGCCAGGTTGAACCCCAACCACACCAGCGGTACCGCTACCAGCAACATCCAGCCCAGGGTCAGGATCCCCGCGGCCAGCGATTCACGGCCCTTGAGTGCCCGTGTCAGCAGGCGCATCAGGGGCCAGCTGGCAAACGCCAGCACTGCCCCCCAGAACAGGGCCGACCAAAAAGGGGCCATCACCCACAGACTGGCACCGAACAACACCAGAAGCAGAATCTGCACTAGCAGGCGATCGTTATTGAGCATGTGTGTTCCGCAGAAGATTCAGGGTTGGATGAGGGACGACGACTACCAGGAGTGTAGTCGCCGCTTGCACATATTTAACGCAGCAACTCGATATGCAGGCCTTGAGTCTGGCTGTCGCCAAGCTCAATCCGGGCCGCCCGCACCCCGTTCTTGATCAGGGCATCGCGCCAGGCTTGCGCCTGATTGCCGGTCAGGCTGACTCTGGAGGTGGTGTCGAGATTCAGCGCCCGGGAGATCAACGTGAGCCACGGTGCATCGGGTTCTGCGGTGAGTTTGGGGAAGTCCAGCGTGCCCGTGCTTTTGAGCTGACGCTGCAAGGTGGCCGAAGTGGGCAGCAACTCGCCCAGATCGGCGATCGACTCAAGTTGCTCGACATGCAGGTAGGCTTTGCGCGACCCGCGATTAATGCTGTAAAGCGCGACGAGCTGGTTCTGCTCGGGAGCCGCACGGCGCAGCAACAGATAGGATTGTTGCTCATCGGAGCCTACCAGCTTGGAATTGCCAAAAACCTCATTGGCCCACAGGCTGCTTTCCCCACAGTCACGGGCCTGACACCAGAACAGTAACTCGGCGCCCTTGGCCTGCAAGGCTTCACGGGCGGCCGTGAATGCTTCATTGGCAGTATGTTCAGCCGGCAGTTCATAGGTGATGGCGGTTGTCTGCCCACGGGCATTGACCTGACCTTCGAAGCGAAGACGGCCACTGATTTTTCGGATAGAACCCAGCGGGTAGATGCGCTCGATGTCAGGTTGCACGGTGTAATCAACAATTTGCGCGTCTGCCAGCCTTGGCACATCTTGCAGATCGTGACTGCCGGGCACATCTCCAGCCCACAGGAGCGGGCTCAGGCAGCCAAGGCCCACAGCCAGGAAAAAACGATTGGCCAGCTTCATCGGCGTGGTTCGCACAGACGCAAGGCGTGGCTCAGCATCCTCGCGATAGAGACCGGATGGCCTTTCGGGGTCGCAGCGGTGTAGATATCCATCATGGTTGTCTCCCGTTTCATCCCGCCAAGCCTCGGCAGTTGGCCGCCGCAAGTCAAGGAACGGCGAAGAACCGATTGAAACAGTCTGCAACAAGGGTTGCCCCCGCCTCGTCATTCAGGTGCAAATGATGGCCACCCGGTAACCGTTCCAGGTTGAAGGGTAGTTGATCCAGCAACTCGGAATGACTGGCAAGCATGCCCTGCTCTGCCACCACCAGGGTCGCCGGACAATTCACCCGCTGGACGAAGGACATGGCTTGCTCGTCGGTCAGACGCAATGGCGACGGTAACGTCAGGCGACTGTCGCTACGCCAGCTATAACCACCGGGTACGGGCATCAGACCGCGCTGGGCGAGTAACTCTGCAGCCTCTCGACTCACCGCCACCAGGCCCTTCATCCGCGCATTGATGGCCCGTTCAAGTGTCGGATGCACCGACTTGCGCTTGTGCTCCAGATCAAGCTGCGCTTGCAGGGCTTGCCCCATGTGCTCAGCCGTATCCTCTACCGGGCCGCTGCGCGGCATGATCCCGTCAATCAGCGCCAGGTGCGTAACACGCCCGGGACATGAACCGGCGATCATCACCGAAACGATCGCCCCCAGCGAGTGCCCCAACAGAGCGAAACGCTCCCAGCCCAGCTGCTCGGCCACCCGCAGCACATCAAAGGCGTAATCCGCCAGCGCATACCCTGCCCCGCGCGGACGATGATCTGAATGGCCATGCCCGGCAAAGTCCAGCGCGGCAATGCGCAAGCCCTTCAGTTTTGGCGCCAGCCGGGCAAAGCTGTTGGCATTGTCCAGCCAGCCATGCAGGGCAATCACGGGCAGCCCGTGTTCCGGGCCAGACATGTGCGCTGCCAGTTCAATATGCGGCAGGCTCAGACGAACTTCTTCAACCACAGGACTCATGGGGCATGCTCTTCAAAGGCAGGAGGGTAAGGGTTGTTACGGCTGCGTCGCGGGGCTCTATGAAACGGCAACAGCCCCGGACTCCCAGCGGGCAAAAATCTGTCTGAGCAAGAGGGCGGTGTCTTGCGGCTGCTCCAGCGGAAACATATGCCCGCCCGGCACGCTCAGCGACTCACCGTTGGGCATACGCGCCACGGCCCTGGCATGGTGGCTCATGACTACACGACTGTCGCGCCCCCGCACGACAGTCAGCGGTACTTGCAATTGAAAGGCCCGCCCGGGACTGGTGTCAGGCACGCCGCGATAGATATTGATCTCGGTCGCCGGGTCGAAGCTCAGGCGCAGGCGATCGTCGACAGCCTGCAAGCCGTGCTGCAGATACGCTTCGAAACAGTCAGGGTCAAAACTGCGAAACAGCGACTTGCCGGAAAAGTAAGCACGGGCAGCCTCGCGATCGTCGAACTCTTCACGCCTCCCCAATGTACGGCCTGCCGGAGTCAGGCGGTCAATCAGGCCAAAACGCTTGGCAGCGCGAATCACCCACCGGTCGGTGAGCGTCAGCATCGGCGAATCAAGCATGACCACGCCTTTGTACAAGTGCGGACAACGGATTGCCGCCTGTAGGTGCAACATCCCGCCCAATGAATGGCCAACGCCCAGCACCGGTCCGGATTGCTGCTGCAGGTGGAAGATCAGCTCATCTACCAGGTTGTGCCAGTTGTTATCCACCGGAAAACGCGGGTCATGGCCGTGCTGCGCCAGGCACGCCACATTGAAGTCCGGGGTGAGCGCATCAAACAACTTGCCATAGGTAGCCGAAGGGAAGCCGTTGGCATGGGCGAAAAAGATCTGCCGAGACATACAAGGCGTCCATAAGTGAAGAGTGCGTCTTATTGTCAGCAGGAAAAATACTCATATCAATGACCGTATGCGCCATGAGTGACGCCACTACGGCCATTGTCCGGGCACCTGATCAGCGTGCAGGCGGCGACTCACCCAAGGGGACAACGGCGATGGTCAGGCGGGAAATACAGCTGGACTTGCCGCTGTCGTCCGTCAGGCGGATATCCCACACATGGGTGGTACGGCCCATATGAACCGGGCGAGCCACGGCAGTGACCCGGCCGCTGCGTACGGCGCGCAAGTGGTTGGCGTTGACCTCAAGACCGACGCAATAAAACTTTGTAGTGTCGACACACAGGAAACTGGCCATTGAGCCCAGAGTCTCGGCCAGCACCACCGAGGCGCCGCCATGCAACAAGCCGAAGGGTTGATGGGTACGATGATCCACCACCATGCTCGCCGTGATCGACTCGTCGTCGAAAGCGTCGAACGTAATATCCAGCACGTCGCAAATGGTGTTTTTGCGCAGGGCGTTGAGCTTTTCCAGGTCCGGCGTGGTGGTCCACGAGATCATGGTTCATTCCTTGGGTCAGAGAGCATTGGTGGCCGGTTTGCAGTAGCCCAGCCCCATGCAGATTTTTGTTTTGTACTCAGGGATGCCACACATTGCACAACGTCATGCTGCCCGCCAGCGGCCACTCGCCTTCGAGCTCCGCCAGGCTGGCCGTCTGCATTGGCTGCGGCTGGCGCATGTGGCCATGCAGCAGCAAGCTGATCAGATCACCCACAAAAGGTTGATGGGTGACCAGCAGCACATTGCCGCCATCGGGAAGTTGGCTCAGGGCATGCCTGGGGTCGCTTTCGGGTGTCAGCCACGGCACGGTGACGAGTTCGGGGGTAAAACCTAGAACCTTGCGCACTGACTCAGCGGTTTGCTGAGCCCGGACGTACGGGCTTACCAAAATGCTGTCCAGGGGCTGGCCGATCAACCGGGCAGCGCTGTGCAGCACCTGTTCACGACCGTGGGCAGTCAGCTCGCGCTCGGCATCACGTCTTGCGTGGGGCTGGGCTTCGCCATGGCGCAAGATCCAGACTTTCATGGTTTGGTCTCTGCGCCGTTAGTCGGTGCCACATAAGCTGCTTCGCCTTCTGGCGGGCGAGGCGCTGGCCAATCGGCGAACGGCCAGGGCTTTTGCTCCGTGTGAAAGGTGCCAAAGCGTCCGATTTGAGCGAGATAAAGGCTAAGGCTATCGCCAAAATTCATCAGCCCGCTATTGGGTGCACCGTAGATCAGACGGTAGATCAGTTGCACCAACACCAATGCGCCAAGTACAAATTGCGCGACTTGCCAGACCAGAAAGAAAACCAGCATCCAGAGCACGCGCAAAACAATGGATTCGTACTGGGGTGAAGTTTTTCTATCGCTCATGTGCTGCTCCTGTCTTGCTCAGTTGAAACCGCTGGTGGAGATAAAGTCGACATCGGTTTTGGGCTCTGCGCGCATCAGCAACTCAATCACCTGATTGAGGGTGCGGCCTTCAAACAGAATGGCATGCAAGCCTGCAACCAACGGCATGTAAACATTCAACTCTTGCGCCTTGACCTTGAGCACCTTGAGCGTATTCACGCCTTCGGCTACTTCGCCCAGACGGGTGACGGCCTCTTCCAGGCTCAAGCCTTGCCCAAGGGCATAACCGACCTGATAGTTACGGCTTTTGGGCGATGAGCAGGTGACGATCAAATCGCCTACGCCAGCCAATCCGAGAAAGGTCATGGGATTGGCGCCCTGGCTAACTGCAAAACGGGTCATTTCTGCCAGCGCACGTGTAATCAGCATGCTCTTGGTGTTTTCGCCCATACCCAGCGCCACAGCCATGCCGGCAATGATGGCGTATACGTTTTTCAACGCCCCGCCCAACTCCACACCAAACCGGTCGGCACTGGCGTAGACCCGAAATGTGCGCCCGTGCAAAGCAGCCTGTACGCGAGTGCAAAGTTCTTCGTCGGCACTGGCGACCACCGTCGCGGTCAATGCATGCTCGGCGACCTCACGGGCCAGATTGGGGCCGGACAACACGCCTATCCGGGCCTGGGGAGCGATTTCCTCAAGAATCTCACTCATCAACTTGAAGCTGTGGGCTTCAATGCCTTTGGTCAGGCTGACCAGCATTTTACCGCTCAGTCGTTCGGCATGCTCTGCGAGCACATTGCGCAGGGCGCTGGAAGGCAATGCCACAAAACACAGTTCACAGCCGTCGAGCGTTGCCTGCAAATCAGTGACCGGCTCCACCAGGGGGTGAATCTTGATGCCTTTAAGGTAGCGCGGGTTCTCTCGATTGAGGCGTATCGCCTCGGCCTGTTCGGGGTCGCGCATCCACTGGCGCACACGATGACCGTTTTCTGCCAGCAAGTTGGCCACGGCAGTGCCAAAACTTCCGCCTCCCAAGACCGCAATAGCGTGCTGTTCAGTCATATGCAATCCCGTCATCTATATAGCAGTGGCAATGCCGGCATTATACGGAGCACATGCTTCAAGGCGAGACCTTGAACGATTGATTGCATGGAAATAGCTGGCTGCGACTGGAAAAGCGGAACAGCTCAGTTACCATGCCGCCTGATACGCATACTCAAAGGCGCCATTAGCTGCGCACAAGAATGGCGACCTGAGTCAGGAGTGGCAGCACAGATGGGCTATACCTCAAGTATCAAGGGCATGACTGATGGAGCACCGCCCCCATGAGCGTTCGCAGCCGCTGGAACATACGGACCCGCACGCAGATGATGAGTCTGGGGCCGGCATTGCTGCTGACGTTGCTGTTAATCAGCTTTTTTACATTTATTCGCATCCAGGACTTGCGCCAGGAGCTGAATCACACCGGCCAATTGATTGCCAACCAATTGGCACCCGCTTCCGAATACGGAATTTTATCCGGCAACACCGAAGTGCTGGACACCCTGATAAAAACCTCACTCAACACGCCACATGTGCAATTTGTACAAGTGCAGGATTCTGCTAACAAGATGTTGTTTCATGCCGGGCAACCGCTTACCGGCACGGACCGGGAATCACATGCCGAGGTATTCCAGGCACCGGTTCGCATGCCGGGAAACAGCTCCGGTAATTACCTGGCGACGAGTAACCGCCAGGCAACACTGCCGGCACAAAGCGATACCGGCCGGGTAGTGGTCGGTATGTCCAATGAGGCCTTCAACAAGCGCCAGCAAGAAATCCTGCTCAAGGCATTGATTCTGGCGCTCTTTGCACTGGGCTTTACGTACCTGCTGGCCCGCCGTCTGGCGACCAACTTGTCCAAACCCATCATCGATATGAGCAATGCAGTCAAAGCCATTCAGCAAGGCGATTACAAAATGCCTTTGCCAGTGGTCGACGATAGCGAACTGGGCAGCCTGGCCCGCCATATCAACAACTTGGCCGACGGCCTTGAAAAGGCCAGTCGCGAACAGGAAACAACCATCGCGCAATTGATTCAGACCCGTGAAGAGGCGGAACAGGCCAATCGCGCAAAAACTGATTTCCTGGCGATGATGAGCCATGAGCTACGCACCCCGATGAATGGCGTACTGGGGATGCTGCAGTTGCTGGAAACCACTGAGATGACTGAGGAGCAGACCGAGTATGCAGCTCTGGCTTCAGAATCTACCGAACACTTGCTGAAGGTGATCAACGACATCCTCGACTTCTCGAGAATTGAACGCTCGATACTTGAACTCGAACACATCCCCTTCAATCTGGCCGACCTGGTGAGTAACTGCGCTCAAGCTTTCCAGCACAGTGCCGGGCAACGCGGGTTGAGCTTGCAGCTGACAATTCCGGCGGGCCTGCAGGACCTGCACGTGCTCGGAGATCCGACCCGCATACGGCAGATTCTGGTCAATTTGATCGGCAATGCCCTGAAGTTTACCGAGCAGGGACAAATCAGCATCGAGCCGCTTTGGCAGCCCCTGGACCATGAACTGATCTGGTTCACCTGCACGGTAAGCGACAGCGGTATCGGGATCAGCACCGATAAACTGGACTCGATGTTCAATGCCTTCCAGCAAGCCGACAGCTCTATTTCACGTCGTTATGGCGGCACCGGGCTGGGCCTGCCCATTGCCCGGACGCTGGCCGAGCGCATGGGCGGCACGCTGCATGCCAAAAGCGAGGAAACCCGGGGCTCGGTGTTTACACTGCAGATCCCTCTGGAGCTGCACCAGCTCACGGCAAACAAACAGAGACCCGAGTCGGCGACTGAGCCAATGCCTGCCAAGGGCCGTAAAGTCCTGCTGGTAGAAGATAACCGGGTCAATCAGACGGTGATTGAGGCGGTTTTGAGGAACCTGGGGTATGAGGTCAGCGCAGTCAGTGACGGTGCACAGGCAATTCACCACGCCAATACTGAGAACTACGCGGCTATTTTGATGGACTGTCGACTGCCAATCATTGATGGCTATGAAGCTACCCGGCAAATCCGCAAGCTGCCAGGGTGCGCCACAGTGCCCATCATTGCCCTGACAGCCAACGCCCTGCAGGGTGATCGGGAAAACTGCCTGCAAGCCGGAATGAACGATTACCTCGCCAAACCGTTCAAACGGGCTGACCTGGAACAAATTCTGCAGCGCTGGGTGCAGTAACCTGCAACCAGAGCCGGTGCAGATTTAGTGGGGCCACATTGCCTGACGGCTCGTCTGGAGCGACCAAAGCGCTCGGCTCACGCCTTGTCCTGCAGTTAGCAGGACAACATAGTGGTCCTGCGAAACGTAAACAGGCCTTGTAGAACCACCTGCGACTGGCGTTAAACGCAAAAGTGCGGCAGTCTTAGGCACCCGAATGGGCCCCTGAACCGGCCTGATTTAAATTTTCAGTGCACAAGTGTACATTCTTGCCCTTTGTGCTGTGACTTTCACTACAACGCAATAGTCTATGTGTAGGCTGGCGAACTGGAACTCGAACGTTTCGGTTGGTCGGGAAGATTTGCCCCACCCTGCCGCATGGGATTATTGAGGAGCTCGCATGACCAAACAAAACGCCTTTACTCGGGAAGATTTGCTGCGCTGTAGCCGCGGCGAGCTATTCGGCCCAGGTAACGCGCAACTGCCCGCCCCTAATATGCTGATGGTGGATCGCATCACGCATATCACTGAAGAGGGTGGCAAGTACGGCAAAGGTGAATTGGTCGCCGAGCTGGATATCAATCCGGACCTGTGGTTCTTTGCCTGTCACTTTGAAGGCGACCCGGTGATGCCGGGCTGCCTGGGCCTTGATGCCATGTGGCAGCTGGTCGGCTTTTTCCTGGGCTGGCAAGGTTTGCCCGGCCGCGGCCGCGCCCTGGGTTCGGGCGAAGTTAAATTCTTCGGCCAGGTCTTGCCGACCGCCAAGAAGATTACTTACAACATTCAGATCAAACGTGTCCTGCGCGGCAAGCTGAACCTGGCCATTGCCGATGGTTCCGTCAGCGTTGACGGTCGCGAGATTTACACCGCCGAAGGCCTTCGGGTCGGCGTTTTTACTTCCACTGAAAACTTCTAAGGGTTATCCGCATGCGCCGCGTCGTTATCACTGGTCTGGGCATTGTTTCGTGCTTGGGCAATGACAAAGAGACCGTCTCCGCTAACCTGCGTGCAAGTCGCCCTGGCATCCGATTCAACCCGGAATATGCCGAAATGGGTCTGCGTAGCCAGGTTTCCGGCTCCATCGACCTGCCTCTTGAAGAGCTGATCGATCGCAAGATCTATCGCTTCGTCGGCCACGCAGCGGCTTACGCCTACCTGGCCATGAAAGATGCCATTACCGATTCAGGCCTGACCGAGGAGCAAGTCTCCAACCCGCGTACCGGCCTGATTGCCGGCTCCGGCGGCGCGTCGACCTTGAACCAGATGGAAGCGCTGGACATCCTGCGCGAAAAAGGCGTCAAGCGTGTTGGCCCGTACCGTGTTACGCGGACCATGGGCAGCACCGTTTCCGCCTGTCTGGCCACCCCGTTCAAGATCAAGGGCGTGAACTACTCGATCTCTTCTGCCTGCGCGACCAGCGCCCACTGCATCGGTACCGCAGTAGAGCAAATCCAGCTGGGCAAGCAGGACATCGTATTCGCCGGCGGCGGTGAAGAAGAACATTGGAGCCAGTCGTTCCTGTTCGACGCCATGGGCGCCCTGTCCACTCAATACAACGACACGCCCGAGAAAGCGTCCCGTGCCTATGACAAAAATCGTGACGGTTTTGTTATTGCAGGTGGCGGCGGCATGGTCGTGGTTGAAGAGCTGGAACACGCCCTGGCCCGCGGCGCCAAGATCTACGCCGAAATCGTCGGCTACGGCGCGACTTCCGACGGCTACGACATGGTTGCTCCAAGCGGCGAAGGCGCCATCCGCTGCATGCAGATGGCAATGTCTACCGTTGACGGCCCGATCGATTACCTCAATACCCATGGCACCTCTACTCCGGTAGGCGACGCCAAGGAAATGGAAGGTGTTCGCGCGGTGTTCGGTGACAAGGCGCCAGCCATCAGCTCCACCAAAAGCCTGTCGGGTCACTCTCTGGGCGCCGCAGGCGTTCACGAAGCGATCTACTGCTTGCTGATGATGGAAGGCAACTTCATTGCCGGTTCTGCCAACATCGAAGAACTGGACCCGGTAGTTGCCGACATGCCGATCCTGACCCAGACCCGCGAGAACGTCACGCTGAACAATGTGATGAGCAACAGCTTCGGTTTCGGTGGCACAAACGCCACTCTGGTTCTGAAGCGCTGGACAGGCAAATAAGCCTTCCGCTCGCGAGATAAAAATGCCCCGACTGGTTCGGGGCATTTTTTTGTCCGGAATAACGCTTAGCGCTTTTTCGGCAACACCGACAAGAAATTGTCCCTGGCAACCTTGTGCGCAACACTTTGCGGCAATGCATCCAGAAACGGATCGAAGCTACGCATTTCCTCACCCAATTTGTCGAAACGCCCTACCACATCCGACCCCAGCATGAAGCGGTCCGGGAAGCGCTCTACAAGCGCAACCCATTCAGGCCTTGCCGTGCCCTGCCCATCCAGCAAGTACGGCGTGAGCATGCTCCAGGACAGGTCTATGTAGAGGTTCGGATAAGTGGCCAGTAGCCTCTCAAGTGTTGGCAAAAGAAATGGCATTTGCGTCTGATGCCGATGAATTTCGGCGCTGGTACCGGCATGGGCCCAAATAAAGCGGGTTTTGGGATGCTTGCCCAACGGCTCTTCAAGCTCAGACAGATACAACGGATTCTTCTCGCGCTTTGAAGTGATATTGGAATGCAGCAAGACCGGCAGGTCATGCTCACCCGCCAAGGTGTAAACGTTGTGCAGCGCTTCATTGTTGGCGCGCGGCGTATCCCCGGAGATCAGCGCTGTCAGATCATCGTGGCGGGTAAACACCTCGCCAATGCCCTGCCACAACCCAGGATTCAGATCGAGCATGCGCTGAATATGCGCCGCCGAATTCTTGTCATTGGGATTAAACCCTGACAGAAACGGATGAAAGTGCTCCCGCTGCTCAGGAGTCAGGGCGTTGACCGCCGCGGCCACCCACACATCGGTCGCGCTGTACCAATAGGCATCCGCATCATCACCGGCGTAGTAGCGCGGACGTTTGGGCTCGTCTTCATGCCATTTTTTGGCCACGGGAATCCCGGAGATCATCACGTGCTCAATCCGGTTACTGGCCATTGCCTGAAGCAACGTGTCCATTCCCGCTGTTTCCTGGAAGAAGTCGACGTAATGCAAGTGCGCATCACTGTAGGCATAGTCGCGGGCCTGTACCCACAGGCTGGAAGTCGCCAGGGCCCAGGCCAGAACGTAACGATTGATTCGCAACCTGATTCTCCTCTCTAGGGGCTCCAATAGACCTGCCCGCCAGCTCAAGGGTTCAGCATGCGATCAAAGGGAACGCCTGACGCCCGGCATGCTCTATAAATATCAGGACCTTTATCACTGCCACTCAGAGGTTTGCCATGACTGTTACCGTTAATACCGAGTCCCACGAGGGTTTTCGTCACAGCATTAAAATCGACGATCACGAAGTGTTCACCGATTTGCCCAAAGCCATGGGCGGTGAAAGCTCTGCCCCCTCGCCCCATGATTATTTCGATGCCGCCCTGGGGGCCTGCAAGGCGCTGACCTTAAAGCTCTACGCGCAAAAGAAAGACATCCCGCTGACAGGCGTCACGGTCGAGATCAAACACGACGCCAGTGAAGAGCAACTCGGCAAATATGCACTGCACGTCAAACTGACGCTCAAAGGTGTGCTCACCGATGCCCAGCGCCAGGAACTGCACCGCGTAGCCGACAAGTGCCCGATCCATAAGCTGATGACCACCGCAGACGTCACCATCGAGACCCATTTGTCTGAAGGCGCATTCAGCCAGTAACGCACGGGGAGAAAATATGGCGTTGGGTTATGCTCAACGCTTTCCAAAGCAGGGACCGGACAATGCACACACTTACCGTGATTCGGCCCCGCGCCGAGGACGTCGAAGGACAGCCCATCCTTCGCCCCCTGCCCTCAGCGAAATGCCGCAGTGTCGGTCCCTTTGTATTTTTCGACCATATGCTGCGCACTCACTATCCGCCCGGCCACGGGATGAATATCAGACAGCATCCGCATATTGGCCTGTCTACGCTGACCTATCTGTTCGAAGGGCAGCTGCAGCACAAAGACAGTCTGGGCTCTGACCAACAGGTAGGCCCCGGTGAAGTCAGCTGGATGACCGCGGGCGCTGCCATTGCCCACATCGAACGTACGCCCTCCTCGCTTCTGGCGCAGGGATCAACCCTGCATGGTCTGCAAGTGTGGCTGGCGTCTCCCAAAGCCGATGAGCAAGGCCCGGGGCACTACAGCCACCACCGCGCCGATAGCTTGCCGGTCAGCGACAATCTGGGGGTAAGGATTCGCCTGATTGCCGGTACAGGCTTTTGCTTGGCCTCCCCGGTGCCAGTACTGTCGCCAACCTTATATGCTGAAGTACATATGCAGACAGCCACCACCCTGCTTATCCCGGCCGAACACCAGGAACGCGCGCTGTATTTGCTGGAAGGCGAGGCGCAACTGCAAGGCCAGGCAATTGAACGCCATTGCCTGGTGCTTTTGCCGCCCGCAGAAGAACTGACTTTATGCGCCGACAGTGACTGCCATGCCGTGTTGTTCGGTGGCGCGCCGCTGGATGGACCCCGGCGCATGAACTGGAACTTTGTTGCCAGTGATCCGGCGCTTATCGAGCAGGCCAGGGCCCGCTGGGCTGCCGGAGACTGGCCGACCGTTCCCGCAGAAACCGGTCGTATCGAATTGCCTTAGGGACCAGCCCCCTTACAGAACCATTGCAGCGACCCAGCCAAAGGCCAGCAGTGGCAGGTTGTAATGCAGGAAAGTGGGGACCACGGTGTCCCAGATATGGTGATGCTGGCCGTCAACGTTCAACCCCGACGTCGGACCAAGGGTGGAATCCGACGCAGGCGAACCCGCATCACCCAGGGCCCCGGCGGTGCCGACGATACATACGATGGCCATCGGACTGAAACCAAGCTGTACACACAGCGGCACGAAAATCGCCGCCAAAATCGGCACTGTCGAAAACGATGAACCAATGCCCATGGTCACCAGCAACCCGACCAGCAGCATCAGCAGCGCCCCGACCCCCTTGCTGTGATTGATCCAGCTGGCTGAGGCTTCAACCAGTGATTTCACTTCGCCGGTGGCTTTCATCACTTCAGCAAAACCCGAAGCGGCAATCAGGATGAAGCCAATCATGGCCATCATCTTCATGCCTTCGGTGAACAGGTCATCGGTCTCACGCCAGCGCACAATCCCCGACGCCGAAAAAATCAGAAAGCCGGCCAGCGCACCAATGATCATGGAGCCCAGCCACAACTGAATGATAAATGCGGCCGCGATCGCAACTCCGGCTACCAGCAATGTCCGCGGGTTGTAGCTGATGGCAACCTGCTCGATCTGCTCGATCCTGGCCAGATCATACTCACGCTTTTTGCGGTAGCTGATAAACACCGCCACCAACAGACCGACCAGCATTCCCAGTGCGGGTATGGCCATCGCATGAGTAACATTGACCTGACTGACATCCACACCGCTCTTGCTCACGTTGGCGAGCAGAATCTGATTGAGGAAGATATTTCCGAAACCCACCGGCAAAAACATATACGGCGTGATCAAGCCAAAGGTCATGACACAAGCAATCAAGCGCCGGTCAATTTTCAGCTTGGTCAGCACGTACAACAGGGGCGGAACCAGCAGAGGGATGAAGGCGATATGAATCGGCAGGATGTTCTGCGAGGAGATCGCGACCACCAGCAACAAGCCAATCAGTAACCACTTGAGCCGATTACCCCCGACAGCCTGCTGTTTATTGACCATGAGCAGGGCTTTGTCGGCCAGTGCATGGGCCAGCCCGGACTTGGCGATGGCGACCGCGAAGGCACCCAGCATTGCGTAGGACAAGGCGACCTGAGCGCCACCACCCAACCCGCTGTTAAACGCATCGAGCGTTGCTTCGATACCCAGCCCGCCCACCAGGCCGCCGACGACGGCCCCCGTTATCAGGGCGATCACCACATGCACACGGGACAGACTGAGCACCAGCATGATGCCGACCGCGGCAATTACTGCATTCATCATTACAACCTCATAGCGCGCTGCACGATAAAACACCGTAAAGCGGAAAATTTCGGGCAAAAGACTGCTGTTCCAGTCGCCGGATCTGAAAGGGAGTACTTATTTGGGGGCGCACACTTTGCAGCAGCATCGACGGCTTGTCAAAGCACGTGGCAAAGGCCCGCGGATGCCATCGTCCGCCAGGGTTCAATCGTTGTACGCGTTTGAGAACGAACCCTGAAAATTCTGATTTACCCATCAAGAAAACTACCTGCTGGCCGCTAACAGACAAAGCCTCTACTCAGGATGTCTCCATGTCGCTCAGACAGCTTTCCATCCAATGGAAAATCACCCTCCTCGCCGGGCTTTGCCTGCTGGGAGTCGTAGTTCTTCTGGTGGGGCTTTCCCTCTACCGCATGGACCACACCGCCGACCTGGTAGAGGCCTCAAGTACGAAAATGCTTAATGAATCTGCCCAGGCCCGGATCGAGGCTCAGGGTGAAGCCCAGGCGCTGGCCATCAGTCGTCAGTTTATGGATGCCTATCAATACGGCAACGGGTTCGCACGACAAGTCCTGTTTTTACGTGAGCAATCGGAAAAACGTTTTCTGGATGCCTTCGACCTGCGTGAAGATCTGACTCGCCAGGTTAAAGCGGCTCTGCAGGCCAATCCTGATCTGCTCGGGCTATCCCTGGTGTTTGAAGCCAACGCGCTGGATGGCAAGGACCAACTGTTCGACCATCAACAAGAGCTTGGCAGTAATGACAAGGGCCGCTTCGCCCTTTACTGGTCGCAACCGACTCCGGGCAAGCTGACATCGATGGCTCTGCCCGAAACCGACATTGCCGACACCAGTACCGGACCCAGGGGCCAGGCTAATAACTCGTGGTTTACCTGCCCTCGCACGACGCTCCAGCCGTGCATTATTGAACCTTACTTTTACAAGATCGATGGGCAAGACGTATTGCTGACCAGCATCGTTTTCCCACTGATGGTCAATGGCAAGGTCATCGCCTCGCTCTCCGTTGATATCAACCTCAACAGTTTGCAAAGCATGAGCTTGCAAGCCAGCCAGAAGCTTTATGACGGACAGACCAGTGTCAGCATTGTCAGCTCTGCCGGCATACTGGCCGGCTTCAGCGCCGACGCAGGGAAACTTGGCCAACGCCTGGATCAGGTCGACGTTGACGATGGCACTCAACTGAGCCAATTAATGACCAGCGGCGGCCAGCCACAAAGCATTCATGGTCACCAGCGGTTAAAGGTTCTGACACCCTTCATGCCGATTCCCGGCAGCAAGCCATGGGGGGTATTGCTCGACGTACCTGAAAAGGTATTGATCGGACCGGCCCAGGCACTGCAAGCAGAACTGGACGAGCGTAATAACGCAGGAGCCCTGATTGAACTGGGCCTGGGGTCACTCGCAGCGATCATCGGCCTGCTGCTGGTCTGGTTGATGGCCCGCAGTGTGACACGACCGATTCTCGGCGTGGCGCGCATGCTTGAGGACATCGCCAGCGGTGAAGGCGATCTGACCCGGCGCCTGGCCTATGACAAAAAAGATGAACTGGGGCAATTGGCGGGCTGGTTCAACCGCTTCCTGGACAAGCTTCAGCCGATCATCGCCGAGGTCAAACATTCGGTACAGGATGCCCGCAATACAGCCGATCAGTCGGCGGCTATCGCCACCCAGACCAGTGCCGGCATGGAACAGCAGTACCGCCAGGTCGATCAGGCGGCCACAGCTTCCCATGAAATGAGCGCTACGGCACAAGATGTAGCACGCAGCGCAGCGCAGGCGGCTCAGGCCGCACGCGATGCCGACCAGGCGACACGTCAGGGGCTGACTATCATTGATCGCACAACTGCCAGCATCGACCATCTGGCTGCCGACATGAGCGTAGCCATGACACAAGTTGAAGGGTTGGCAGCCAATAGCGAAAAAATCGGCTCTGTTCTGGAGGTCATTCGTGCGATTGCCGAACAGACCAATTTACTCGCCCTGAATGCTGCAATTGAGGCAGCGCGAGCAGGCGAAGCCGGTCGCGGTTTTGCCGTGGTAGCTGACGAAGTGCGCAATCTGGCGCGGCGGACTCAGGAATCGGTCGAAGAAACCCGGCAGGTCATTGAACAACTGCAAATCGGCACCCAGGAGGTCGTTAACTCCATGAGCAACAGCCATCGCCAGGCCCAGGGCAGTGTCGAGCAGGTCGGGCAGGCGGTAACGGCCTTGCAGCAAATAGGTAATGCCGTGACGGTTATCACCGACATGAACCTGCAGATTGCCAGTGCTGCGGAAGAACAGAGTGCGGTGGCTGAAGAGATCAACAGCAACGTGGCCAGCATCCGCGATGTAACGGAATCATTGTCCGGGCAAGCCAATGAATCTGCACGGGTAAGCCAGTCACTGAACTCGCTGGCCAATCAGCAACAAAAATTGATGGATCAGTTCCGCGTCTGAGCTGCCGTGATATGACCGACGGCGGCCCGGGGCCGCCGTTATTTCAGCTCCTGCGACCGGGCAGTTTGATGACCACCGACAACCCGCCCAACGCCCCTGTCTCAAGCTGCATATCCCCGCCCCAGACATCCACGATATCCCGCACTATACCCAGGCCCAAACCATGACCACTGGTTTGCTCGTCCAGTCGGGTACCACGACTGAATACCTGATCGCGCTCGGCCTCGGGTATACCCGGCCCATCATCCTGGACTTCAATCTCAAACCCGCTCGTGGTCTGGTGGATGCTCAGTTGTACTTGGTCGTCTGCCCATTTACAGGCGTTATCCAATAGATTGCCGAGCAATTCGAGCATGTCCTCACGGTCCCAGGGCATGTGCAATCCGGGAGTGGTATTGAGTCTTAACTCCAGGTGTTCGCCATGAATCATGCCAAGGGTCGCCATCAACCCTGGCAGTTCGGCATCCACATCAAACTGAGCACCCGGCAAGGTGTCGCCTGCCAGGCGGGCACGGTTAAGCTCCCGGCTCATTCGCTGCTGCATGTACTCCAACTGGTCACGCAGGGTTTCCTGTATCTGGGGGTAAGCATCGAGCCGGCGATCTTTGGCCAGACTGAATAAAACAGCCAACGGGGTTTTTAACGCATGCCCCAGGTTGCCCAAGGCATTACGCGAACGCTTGAGGTTGTCTTCGGTGTGAGCCAACAGGTGGTTTATCTGGGTAACCAAAGGCTCGAGCTCAAGGGGAACCAGAGCATCAAGTTTCGAGCGCTGCCCGGACTGTAACTGTGCGATTTGCTTGCGGGCAGTTTCGAGCGGACGCAACGCCCGACGAACAGTGAGCCGCTGAAGCAGAAAGATGACCGTAAGAGCTAACACACCAACCCCCAAGCCGATCCGTCGAACCTGCTGAAAGCTTTCGCGTATCGGTGTGTAATCCTGAGCCACGGTGATCGAAACAGCCTGACCGAAACGCTGGTAGTCACTGCGCAAGACCAACAACATCTGCCCCTCGGGACCTGGCTGCAAGTCAGCATCCAGCCCAGGCTGGCCGGGTTGCGGCAGTTGAGCATCCCATAGCGAGCGCGAGCGCCAGTGAATATCACCGAACTGGATATCGAAGTAGTGCCCTGAAAAAGGTCGATGGTAAGCGGGCGATAATCTGCGCTCATCCAGCTGCAGACCTTGAGGCCCCCGACTCAAGGCAAGTAAAAGATTCTCGCTGTCGTTTTGTAACCCCGACTCCAGATAGCGCTGAAGGCCATTTTCAAACAGCCAGAGACTGACCTGGCCAACCACCAGACCGGCAATCAACAAAACGCTGATCAAACCCAGACTCAAACGCCTCTGAATGGATTTCACTGGATACCCGTGCCAAAGATATAGCCCTGCCCACGGCGAGTTTCGATCACTGTGCGCCCGAGCTTACGTCGCAGGTGGTTCACATGAACTTCCAGCACATTGGAGTCGCGCTCGGTCTCGCCATCATAGAGATGCTCGGCCAGATGGCTTTTTGAAAGGATCTGTTGAGGGTGCAGCATGAAGTAACGTAAAAGACGGAACTCTGCGGCGGTGAGCTGCACCTCTGCCCCCTCGTTGATGACACATTGCCGTGACTCGTCCAGATGCAGCCCCGCGGATTTCAATAGCGGTTGATTCGACTGGCCATGGGAGCGTCGTAATAGCGCCTGCACTCGCAGTTGCAACTCCTCTGGATGAAAAGGCTTGGTTACATAGTCATCGGCACCCGCCTTCAACCCATCAATGCGCTCCGACCAGGAGCTGCGGGCAGTCAAGATCAGTACCGGCGTGGTCAGGCCTGAAGTCCGCCATTGTTTGAGTACATCAATACCGGGCAGTCCGGGCAACCCCAGGTCAAGGATGATCAGGTCATACGGCTCGCTTTGCCCCTGATGCAGGGCATCACGACCGTCAGCGAGCCAATCTACTGCATAGCCCAGGCGAGTTAAGCCTGCCATCAGCTCATCGGCCAAGGGAACATGATCTTCAACCAGCAACAAGCGCATTAATCATCAACCTTATCTTTGAGCAATTCGCCATTACTGGCATTGAGCTTGATCTCACGTACAACGCCACTCAGGGTTAACAACTCAACCTCATAAATATAAATATCATCATGTTCTTCCAGCTCTACCTCCAGCAACTTAGCCCCTGGATGGCGCTGCAGAGCGCTTTGAAGAAGTTGTTCCAAGGGCAGGATTATGCCTTGCTCACGTAAGCGTAATGCTTCGTTTTGCCCCAAGTCCCGCGCAAGGGCCAAAGAGCAAAACGTACACAGCATCAGCACGACAACCCTACCAACTCGCACATTTACTATCATCACTAGCCTCAACGGCCTCCCTGGGGTGTGATTTTTTCCCACTTTAAAAGCGCAAACCATAGCGCTGCCGGCTTAACTCAAACTGAATTGGCGACCTCAGTCGACAGGTAGCACAGCGCTATACTCGCTCGTGCAGTGTTAACTGTTAAACTGCCGGCCTGCATTTATCGCCTAGGCGATAGCCACCTCTTCAAGAGCTATAGACACTGTGGAAATTTTCAAAGAGTTTACCTTCGAATCTGCGCACCGCCTGCCTTACGTCCCGCAAGGGCATAAATGCGGCCGTTTGCATGGTCACTCGTTCAAGGTCGCGATCCATCTGAGCGGTGATATTGACCCCGCGACTGGCTGGATTCGCGACTTTTCGGAAATAAAAGCGATTTTCAAGCCGCTTTACGAGCAACTTGATCATAACTATTTGAATGACATTCCTGGTTTGGAAAATCCGACCAGTGAAGTATTGGCCAAGTGGATTTGGCAACAGCTGAAACCTTTGCTCCCTGAACTCTCCGCGATTCGAATTCATGAAACCTGCACCAGTGGCTGTATTTATTACGGCGACTAAATTATTTGCATAAAAAAACCACCTGTATGGGTGGTTTTTTTATGTTTTGAATTCTGCAAATAGCCCTGAATGACTTGACGCCGTTACACGAAGATCATGTGTATGCGTCCGGCCAAGTCATCTACCCAGCCCCGCAAAGCCAAGACATGGTGTGCACTTGAATTTTAAGTGGACACCAGTTCTAGCCTTTTAAGCGGGTATTTCATGCAGCCAACACGCCGTTCCTATTCCAAGTCCTTCAAGGCTCAGGTCATTCAAGAGTGTGCACAGCCCGGCGCTTCGATTGCCAGCGTCGCGCTCGGCCATAGCCTCAACGCAAACCTCGTCCACAAATGGATTCGGCTGCAAGCGAAGAAAAGCCCGGCGCTCCCACCTGCATTTATTCCGTTAGCCATGCCGCTGGCCGGGGCAAACTCCCATTCAGCATCATCGAATATCTGCGTTGAAATACAGCACCCGCGCGGCACCATCAAAGTGAACTGGCCAAATGAAAGTGCTGCCGCCTGTGCGACTTTTCTTCGAGACCTTTTGCGATGATTCGCATCGACTCGATCTGGCTCGCCACCGAACCGATGGACATGCGCGCAGGCACCGAAACGGCGCTAGCCAAGGTGATCGCGGTGTTCGGTGCGGCGCAACCGCACTGCGCTTATCTGTTCGCCAACCGCCGCGCCAATCGCATGAAAGTGCTGGTGCATGACGGCTTCGGAATATGGCTGGTGGTGCGCCGGTTGAACCAAGGCAAGTTCCACTGGCCTGGCATTCGTCATGGTTCTGAGATGGAACTGGATGCCGAGCAACTTCAAGCCTTGGTGCTGGGGCTGCCATGGCAACGCGCAGGTTCTGGAGGCTCGATCACACTGCTTTAACGGCTGCCATTAGCCTATCGGTCTATCGTCGCGAATTGCCTGCTCTGGCAAAATCGGCCCCATGACGTCGCTACCCAATCTCGATCACCTTCCCCCTGAACAACTGCGCGCCTTGGCGGCGCAGTTGATGCAGCGTGTCGAAACGCTCGACCACCAGGTCGACACGCTGGGCAAGACGGTTAAGACGATGGGCAAGAAGATCAACCGCGACCAGACAGTGATCGAGAAGCTGACCCACGAGATCGCCCAGCTCAAGCGTTTGAAGTTTGCCAAGCGCAGCGAGCAGATGAATCCTGAGCAGGCCAGTTTGCTCGATGACCTGTTCGATACCGATATCGCAGCGATTGAAGCAGAGCTTCTAGCCTTGCAGATAGTGCCAGCGGCGACCGAGAAAAAGCAGAAACCCAAGCGCACTGCATTACCGGCTGAGTTTCCACGCACACTGATCCATCACGAACCGGACAATACTAACTGTCCATGCGGCTGCGCCCTCAAGCGCATTGGTGAGGACGTCAGCGAGAAGCTGGACTACATGCCCGGCGTTTTCACCGTCGAACGCCATGTCCGTGGCAAGTGGGTCTGCGATCACTGCGAAACGCTGATCCAGGCACCGGTTCCGGCGCAGGTCATTGATAAGGGCATCCCGACTTCGGGCCTGCTCGCACACGTCATGATCGCCAAGTTTGCTGACCATCTGCCGCTTTACCGTCAGGAATCGATCTTCGGTCGAGCGGGCCTGGCGATTCCACGTTCAACCCTGGCTCAATGGGTTGGCGTGACCGGCGTTCAGTTGCAGCCGCTGGTCGATGCGCTGCGCGAAATAGTGCTTGGGCAACAAGTCATCCACGCAGATGAAACACCGGGGCAGATGCTCATACCAGGAACAAAGAAAACCCACCGCTCCTATGTTTGGGCCTACGCCACCAGCCAGTTCTCGGACTTGGCGGCGGTGGTTTATGACTTCAGCCCCAGCCGCGCCGGAGAACATGCTCGCAACTTCTTGAATGACTGGAAGGGCAAGCTGGTCTGCGACGATTTTGGCGGCTACAAGGCCAGCTTTGAACTCGGCGTGACCGAGATCGGCTGCATGGCTCATGCACGGCGTAAGTTCTTCGAACTGCACGCTACGAATAAAAGCACGCTCGCCGAGCAAGCTCTGCGCTATATCCAGTTGCTGTACGAAATCGAAAGTGAAGTCCGCGACCTGGAGCCAGATTTAAGGCGCCGAATACGGCAAGAAAAAGCTGTACCGGTGATGACCATGCTGCACGCCTGGATGAGCGCCCAGCGTGACCTCGTGCCCGAAGGTTCGGCCATCAGCAAAGCATTCGATTACAGCCTGAAACGCTGGGCAGCGCTGTCGCGCTACCTAGATGACGGTGCTGTACCCATTGACAATAATTGGGCAGAGAACCAGATCCGACCATGGGCTCTTGGACGTAAGAATTGGCTCTTCGCAGGGTCGTTACGAAGCGGAAAACGGGCGGCGGCGATCATGAGCCTGATCCAATCGGCGCGGCTCAATGGACATGATCCGTACGCCTACCTGAAGGATGTTCTCACGCGCCTGCCGACGCAGAAGGCGAGTGGAATCGAGGAACTACTTCCGCATAAGTGGCATACGGTGTAGTAACGGAAGGGGTGATACCCTGACGCAAAACGTCGAGAATCTGAAAAGGAGCACCTATGATTCGGAAAGGATTACCATCGGACGCAAAAGCCATTGCGCAAGTCCATATCAGCAGTTGGCAAGACGCGTATCGCGACTTGATGCCTGCGGAATACTTGCTGTCATTGGGCGCTTCGCTGCCACAGCGGGAATCCTATTGGATTCGCTCGATTGAGTCGGGCGAATCGAACGTATTCGTCGCGGAGCTGAACAACGAGGTGGTCGGCTGGATATCGGTCGGGGTATGCCGAGATGAGGATATAGCCGCAGAAAATTTAGCTGAGGTCATGGCGCTCTACGTTCTTGCCGAACAATGGAAAACTGGAGTCGGCTTTGCTTTGTGGCAGGCCGGGTTGCAGCATTTGATAGAGCAGGGTTATCAGCGTTTAACCCTTTGGGTCTTGACCGGAAATGAGCGAGCTATCCGATTTTATCGCAGCGTAGGATGTATTGAGGAAACGGGGAGTGAGCGCAATCTCGAAAGGGGAGGCGCAGCACTGGTAGAGGTGAGGTATCGGCTGCCCCTGATCCTCTGAGGTCGCGCAAGGTGGGATACCCGGACGGATACGATCATGTGACCTTTCTCACGATCTTTGGCAATAGCTGATGGATACATCACAGCGTAAGTTGCGCATTCAGGATTTACGGCGACTGCAGCACCGCAAGAGTTGTTGCAGCGTATCGCTGTCTGCAACTTTTCTCGCCACAAAAACAAACCCCCTGTCTGCGTGAGCAGACAGGGGGTTTGGAATTTAATCTTGACGATGACCTACTCTCACATGGGGAAAC
>NZ_JAFCVM010000012.1:0-120088 GCF_049897045.1 Pseudomonas sp. TWR2-1-1 | reverse complement strand
CGGTCTGGCTGGATGGTATGGGCCGGGAAATTCGTCGAGAAAAACAGACCGACAGCGGTGAGATCTATACCGCCTGGACCGGCGAATATGACGTGTTGGGCCGAGTCTTTCGTGAGACCAGCTACGACCCCGGGAATGAGGACACTCAGGCCCTGAGCCTGACTACCGAACGCACCTTTGACGATTGGGGCAATGTGCTGACGGAAACGTCCGCGGACGGCGTCACCCAGCACACTCAAGCCGACCCGGTAGCCCTGACCGGAACCAGTTGGCAGACCGACGCCAATGGCGTGGCCGGGGCCAAAACCGTCACTACCCATACCCTCGATGGACGCCCCCTTAAAGAAGAACTCTATTGCGCCGACGGCGTGCTGCAGCACGAACTGGGCTGGAGCTATGACGGTCTGGGGCGCTGCATCAGCCAGACCGATGCCATGGGCCGCAAGACCTTGCAGGAATGGGATGTGCGCGACCGACTGGTGTCGACCACGCTGCCAGATGGGTCGCTCATTAAACGTACCTATGCCGAAGGCCACGACGGTGAATTACCGGCCACGGTCTCGATCTCTCATCCTTCTTTGGGTATTAACGAAGTCGTGCTGGGCGAGCGTAAATACGACGGTCTTGGCCGACTGGTGTGGGAAAAGGTCGGCCAGAGTGTCTCTGAATGGCAATACGCCGAAGGACAAATCCACGCTCATACCCGGACGCTGCCCGATGGCACCGAAGTAGTCACAGAACGCCAACCAGAACTGGGCGGCGCGCTGCTATCGATGCAGGCGCCGGGCATCAGCGTGTTCAATAAATACGATCCGCTAAGTGGCCGTTTGCTGGAGTCGCAAGGCAATCTGGGGCAACAGAAAGATCACTGGTCACCGTCGGGCTTGCTGACCAAGGCCGAATACGCCTGGCAAGGCGACCAACCACGCTCGCAACAGCAAACCACCACGCCATCGGGCAAGGTCACGCGTCTGACCGATGCCGACGGCGCGGAACAGCGCTGCCAGTACGATGGGTTTGGACGATTGAGTCAGCAGCAAGGTCCCGACGTCACGGTCACCGTTACCTACGATGCGGCGTCACGGATTCACCAACAGCGCACCCAATCAAAAGACAGCTTGCGAGACATGACCGTAGCCCTGGGCTACGACAGCCTCGGCCGCCCGGCCCGTCGCACTACCGAAACCCGCACCCCGTCCGGACAGCAGGTAGAAGTGCAAACCCAACAATGGCGTAAAGACGGCAAGCTCACCCAGCGCGAACTGACCCGTGACGGCACACTGGTGCGCAGTGAAACCTTCGACTACGACCTGCGCGGACGGATGATTTCCCATCGTCTTACAGGCCCATCGCTACCCGAAGACGCCCACGGTCGCAGCTACCGCGAGCAGCATTTCCAGTACGACGCCCTCGACAACGTGCGACGTCTGGAAACGGTATTTTCCGACGGCAGCGAAAGCAATGTCAGCGTGTTTGGCTACAACCCTTCCGACCTTACCCAGCTGATTAGCATCAGCCACAGCCGACCCGATTACCCGGCACCGGTGACCCTGGAGTACGACGCGCTGGGCAATCTCAAACGCGACGAACGCGGCAATCCGTTGCACTACGACGCCCTAGGCCGACTCATAGGGGTAACTCTGCCTACAGGCCAGCGCCGTTGGCACTACGGACCGGGCGGCAAGATCATCAAGACCGAGGACGCTACCGGTCCGCGTTGGCGCTACCACACCGGCGGCCAGCTCAGCTGCGAGGTGGGTGAAACCACACAAACCCGCTGGGTCCGTGCCGGAGCGGTGCCGGTTGCCGAGAGCCGACTGGCCTCGGCTGTGCGTGAAGTCATGCTCTTGGGCACCGATGCCCAGGGCTCAGTGACCACTGAAGCCAAGGACACAGTAAATACCCCGGTCTACGGCGCCTACGGCCAGAGCACAACCGAACCCGGAGCCAGCCGACTGGGCTACGCCGGCGCCTTGCGCGAACAAGACACCGGCTGGTATTTCCTCGGCGACTACCGGATCTACAACACGGTGCTGATGCGTTTTCACAGCCGCGACAGCCTCAGCCCTTTCGGGGAAGGCGGTCTCAATGGCTATGCCTATTGCGCGGGTGACCCGGTGAACCGCATCGACCCGTCGGGCCATGCGTGGACCGACTGGCTGTTGCCGGCGGCGGGGCTCGTACTGGGCATGATCGGCACCGTGGCGTCACTGGGTGCTTTGGCGGCACCTGCCGCAGCCCTGACCGCCAGCTATATGGTGGCGGTGACCACTGCGACCCTGAGTGTGGTGTCGCTGGCCGCAGACGTCGCCTCCATAGTCTTGCTGGCCAGCGGCAATGAAAACGCAGGGCGGATTCTGGGCTATGTGGGCATGGCCACGGGCCTGGCATCGGCGGCGCCGTCGATTGCCAGTGCCGCTGCCAAAAAGGTCAAAGCATTCGGCATGGGCGTGGGCTCGTTGCAGGGCAGGCTGCAACATGCGGGGGGCGTGCCAAAACTTCAGGACCTGGCTTTCAACAAAGGTGATCCGAGGGAAATATGGCTTGGAACGCGTAACCTGAACCCTTACGGACCTGCAAAACATATTATTCCCCTTGCAGCAAGACGGTACGGCAACACCAGCTTGCAAGCGTTTGACGAGGTTCGGGAATATTACAGGCTCTCCAGAGCGCCATTGGTTTTGCCAGAGAATATTGTTCCCAATGTGGCTATTAAAAATGCCGCGGGCGAGACCCTACTCTCCGTGTTCGAAAATAATCCCTATTATGTTAACGAAGTCAGACTGATCGCCGCCGATAAACACCCCATGTATCTGCCCTCCGAATTGCGCCGCGCAAATATAAATCCCTGGACTCAAAAATCTTTGAGTTCTGAGTTTTATAATTGGCATCTAAGCGCGCCGCGGAACATCACCCAAGGGCATTTAATGAATCAACTTTCTCAACATATAACCCTGGATACCACTTGGGCGATCAGTCGCGACGCCTGGTATCGCGCTATTACCAATGTACGTCGCTAGTTGGGTCTGTCCGCAGGTGCCGGTAGGACAATGGCGTCTGCGCCGCACGTGTATGTTTGGTAACAGTGGGGGATGGGTGTCTTAACTCTATCGCCCGCAAAGTTATAGATTTATTCAGTGCCGGTAACACCGGCCAGCAGTAATGCGCTGCTTTCGAGATGCTCTGGAAGTTCTGTTTCAGAGCGGTCTTGAAATTTAAATGTGCACATCGACAGCTGTTGTTAGAACACCTGTATGACCCACCAATACTTTTTATTATCAACCGCATAAATAGAGATCGTTATGAGTGTGTCCGTAAACAAGCGTTCAGCTTCTGAGTGCAATGTTCCCCTGCAACTTGTCGTCACCGCCCAAAAGTCCACCCTTCGCGCTGAAGCCCTGGGCAGTGCAGAAGAGGCTTATAAAATGGAGGGCAGATATAAATATCACAGTCATTTTCAGCCCTCTGGCCGTTATGTGCGCAGAGGCACAGTATTGACCGTCACCGTAGAACCCTCGGTCAGGGGGCTTGAACTGGTGATAGGCCTGTATGGCCAATATGCAAAACATAATGATGGAAAGGTCACCGGACGCCAGCTAGTTGCCTTGAATCCCGGCCAAAACCGGATTGAGGCATTGGTGGATGGCATGGTTTATGTACAAAACCGGATCTACAACACGCCAGCGACCGTCGAAATATACGGCGGACAACCCGTTCCAACCTATGTCAAAGGTGTGACAAGTCGGGCTGACTTCGACGTGCAGGTCGAGACCTGGAATACGGCTCCATTTTTCGTACTTGTCGGAGAATACGTCCTGTTTGATGTTCAGATGGTTCTGGCGACATCTTTGCCGGGTCTGGATCTGGACCGCAGGATTGAGATGATGGACTCCGTTGTCGCCACCACCAACGCGCTCTATGGGCTATCTAAGTACGCCAATGATGCCGCACACAAATCCGCGCACCGTATCCACATTATTAATCCTGACGTCGGCCCCGGTTACGCGTCGGCGACGGATTATCACATCACCTTCCAGAACGCCACCGCGGCGGGCCGCCACCTTCTGGCAGGCCCTGAAAATGATCAGTGGGGCTTTTACCATGAAGTCGGCCACACCTATCAGATGAAGGAGTTCAATTACAGGGGCGCTATTGAGGTCACCGTGAATATCCCCGCGCTTGCAGTGCAGGAGGCGCAGGGCTACCCCAACCGTATCGACAGTGTGTCGGTGCGCAATGCGGTCGCGCAGTTTCGTGAGACACCGATTGCTGAACGTAATTTTTTAGGGCTCACCAGTGGTTGGGTCCAGCTTCTGATGTTCGATCAATTGCGCCGTGGCTTCGGCGCTGATTTTTATGCACGGCTGTCCCAGCAGTTTCGCCTGGAGAACGCCAAAGGCACCCCCGAACCGCCAACCGATCTCGCTGTGATGCAGCACTTTATGATCACGGCTGCGACCGTGGCAGAGCGTGATCTCACTCCGTTTTTTGAAGAGTGGGGCATGCCGCTGGAGGCTGACACCCGCAGCAAACTCGCGCGGTTCTCTGCACTGCGCCACCCCATCTGGCACAACATGGACCGGTCGACTGACCTTATTGAGTCCAATCTTTCGCCCCTGGAGGTTCCCGGTACTTTGACCAGCCCGGCAGAGGGTGCCTTGTTTGATGTGAACCACGTACCGGTGTTCAAGGGGCGCGGTGCGCCGGGTGCGATGGTCACCCTTGAGCAGGCTGCTCCCGGCGGCGACTGGGAGCGGGTGGGCACAACCACAATCGATGCTTGCGGGAACTGGTTGTTCATCGGCCAGTGTTTGACTGTTGGTGAACGCAAAGCGCGGGCAACACTCAGTCACGGCGGAACGGGTTTTGCGGTAAATGCCTTTACCGTTGCTCAGGCGGTAACTATCCCGCTAACCCTGATGTCTCCTGTGGGCAGTTCGTCATTCGATACCAACCATGCGCCGGTATATGCCGGGCGAGGGACGCCGGGCGCGAGGGTCACGATCGAACAGGGTATGACCACAGGCGCCTGGTATCCGGTGGGAGCGACCCAGGTGGATACCAACGGAGACTGGTCCTTGACCGGTCAGAAACTTCCCGCTGCCTCTCGGGAAGCGCGGGCGACACAAAGCAACGGCGCAAGCGGTTCTGATGTCACCACCTTCACCGTAACGGCTGTACCCCCGGCTCTTGTGACATTGAGCTCTCCCGTGGAGGACGCCTTGTTTGATGTCAATCACGAGCCCGTCTACCGAGGACGTGGAACACCGGGTGCCACGGTTATCATCGAGCAGCGTACAAGTTCGGGCTCATGGGTTTTGGTGGGCGGGGCAACGGTCAATAGCTCCGGTGACTGGACCCTGGCGGGTGAGAAACTCGTCGCCGCAGAGTACCAGGCGCGGGCAACCCAAAGCGGCATCGGGGCCAGTATTGCAGTGAATGCCTTCACCGTTGCCCGGGCGGTCGAGGTGCGCGTCACATTGACCTCTCCTGAGCGGGGGGCAACGTTCGATGAACACCACATACCGGTCTATCAGGGGCGGGGCACGCCGGGCGCCATGGTCACAGTCCAGCAGGGTACAACCACAGGTCAGTGGTATCGGGTGGGAGAGGTCAGGGTCAATACCAACGGTGACTGGTCCTGTATTGGTCAGAAGCTTCCTGCCGCCACACGGGAAGCGCGGGCGTTACAAGGCAGCGATAATTCCGTCTCCACCAGAAATACCTTTACCGTTACCAAAGTTCAGGTTCCGGTGACATTGCTCTCGCCGGGAGCAGAGGCCCTGTTTGATGTGAACCACGTGCCTGTCTATCAAGGCCGGGGGACGCCGGGCGCGATGATCACCATCAACCAGGGCACGGATACCGGCGACTGGTATGTGGTGGGGACGGTGCTGGTCGGGCCCCGGGGTGACTGGTCTTTGGTCCGCAAGAAACTCACTGCCAACCGTTGGGGGGTCGCGGCGGTACAGAACAATGACCATGGCGCAGGCGCAAGGCATAGCTTCAACGTCGAGCAGGAGGTCCAGATCCCTGTGACATTGACGTTCCCCGTCAATGGCGGGTCGTTCGATGAACACCATGCCCCGACATATGCCGGCAAGGGCACACCCGGCGCTACGGTTGCCATCGAACAGGGTACGCCCGCCGGCCGCTGGCGTCGGGTGGGCAGGGCCCTGGTCAATACCAGCGGTGACTGGTCCCATGAGGGGCTTGCGTTCCCGGCCGGTCCAAGGGAAGTGCGGGTCATCCAAAATGGCAATAGTGCCGACTCTGTAAGGATTGCCTTTAGCGTAACGCCGGCGATCAAGTCAGGGGGCGCGGCGCCAGGTCTGGTGAGCTGAAGCACAAAACCTGATATCCAGCGCTGCACATCAGGCGACTGACCGGCCCCGGTCAGTCGCCTGCACGTGCGCCCGGTAAATCACCGCGCCTCCCTCTTGGTTGTTGAAACGGGATTGGCGCGACCTACCTGACCCTGCTAACAGGGAGATTGTTGAAGTTTCGCTTGAGTCGTGTAATAAACCTGTGCTCTTCTTGTTGTTTAGGAATTAATAAGAATATTAGGATATGTTTTTCAGATAATTCCCATAAACTTTCAGACCCTTCTTACATACAAGATAAAATTTATAAGGGCTCGTAACTATTGAGTAATAGTTCGCCATTTATTGTTTGTTTTTTGTCTTGTGAATTGACTAGAATCCGCGCCGAGCAAAAAACACAGGTCCCTGTCGGGCGCCACGTATAACTTTCACTCTGGGTTGTCTGGTGGTGTGACGGGTTACCGTCTCGTAGAGTTGTGTCTGGAGGATTTATGGTTGCAAACAGTTTTCAGAATGAAGTGCCAAAATCGCGGGTCAATATCAAGCTTGATTTGCACACCGGCGGTGCGCAGAAGAAGATGGAACTGCCGCTTAAATTGATGGTGATGGGTGATTACAGTAATGGCAAAGAGCAACGTACGTTATCGGAAAGAAACAAACAGGGGGTCAATAAAAACAACTTTGACAGTGTGCTGGCCGAGTTTGCTCCAGCCTTGACGCTGGCGGTGCCCAATACCTTGCTCGATGACACCTGCGACACCCCGGTCGAGTTGAATTTCCAGGGCATGAAAGACTTTGAGCCCGAACAGGTAGCCCGGCAAATCCCGCAGCTGCGGGCTCTACTGGCGATGCGCAACCTGTTGCGCGACCTTAAATCCAACCTGCTGGACAACGCCACCTTTCGCCATGAGCTGGAGCGCATTCTCAAGGACGACGCACTGAGCGATGAACTGCGAGCCGAACTGGCTGGACTGGCACCACAAGCAAACAGTTAATTGCCATCCGGCCCGTTAATAAGGAAGTTAATCGTCATGTCGGTAGAACAAACATCCCTGCAACACACTAAAACCCGCGATGCAGATAACGCACAGGGTGTATACGGCGCCTTGTTTGCCAAGATTAACCTCAGCCCGGTTGCCGAGTTGGGAGCGATTGAAACTTTTCAAAACCCCGAGTCCTTGTCGGAAGCCTCTGCGGATGAACGGGTGACAGCAGCTGTAAGTGTATTCCTTGACCTGCTCAAACAGTCTTCGCATAAAGTCGAGCGCCTGGACAAGATGCTGCTCGATGAGCATATCGCGTCCCTCGATGCACAGATCAGCCGGCAACTTGACGCCGTCATGCATCATCCTGACTTCCAGCGTGTAGAGTCGACCTGGCGCGGCGTGAAGTCGTTGATCGACCAGACCGATTTTCGCCAGAACGTGCGGATCGAACTGCTGGATATCAGTAAGGAACATCTGGTTCAGGACTTCGAAGACGCGCCTGAAATTGCCCAGAGCGGCCTGTATTTCCATACCTACACCCAGGAGTACGACACCCCGGGTGGCGAGCCGATCGCCGCGGCCATTTCCAACTATGAATTCAACCGCAGCCCGCAGGACATAGCCCTGCTGCGCAGCCTGTCCAAAGTGGCAGCCGCAGCCCATATGCCGTTCATTGGATCGGTAGGCCCGGCGTTCTTTGGCAAGCAGTCGATGGAAGAAGTGGCTGCCATCAAAGACATCGGCAACTACTTTGACCGTGCCGAATACATCAAGTGGAAGGCGTTCCGCGAGAGCGACGATTCCCGTTACATCGGCTTGCTCATGCCGCGCGTACTGGGCCGCCTGCCCTATGGTCCGGACACCGTGCCGGTGCGCAGCTTCAACTACATCGAAAGCGTCAAGGGCCCGGACCACGAGAAATACCTGTGGACCAACGCTTCGTTCGCCTTCGCTGCAAACATGGTGAAGAGCTTTATCAGCAACGGCTGGTGCGTGCAGATTCGCGGCCCGCAATCGGGTGGCGCGGTCACCGAACTGCCGATCCACCTGTATGACCTGGGCACGGGCAACCAGGTGAAGATTCCATCCGAAGTGATGATCCCGGAAACCCGCGAATTTGAGTTTGCCAACCTCGGTTTCATTCCGCTTTCGTACTACAAGAACCGTGACTACGGGTGTTTTTTCTCGGCCAACTCGGCGCAAAAACCAGCGCTGTATGACACCGCCGACGCCACAGCCAACAGCCGGATCAATTCGCGCCTGCCGTACATATTCCTGCTGTCGCGCATTGCCCACTACCTCAAGCTGATCCAGCGCGAAAACATCGGGACCACCAAAGACCGCCGTTTGCTGGAACTGGAACTGAACAAGTGGATCGGTGGCCTGGTCACCGAAATGACTGACCCGAGCGACGATCTGCAGGCTTCCCACCCGCTGCGCGATGCCAAGGTGACGGTAGAAGACATCGAGGACAACCCCGGTTTCTTCCGCGTCAAGCTGTACGCGGTACCGCACTTTCAGGTTGAAGGCATGGACGTCAACTTGTCGCTGGTTTCGCAGATGCCCAAGGCAAAAGCTTAAGTCACTCCTTCGTAGGGAAACGATGTCATGAAAATCGACCGCCCCCTGTGGGCTGCGGGTGCCTTGCTGTCCCCGCAACAATTCCAGCAGCAGGCACGCTGGGAAGCCTGGGCCAACGAGAGCCTGGCCCACCTGGCCCTCGTTCACCCCTGGGGGGTCGAGGCGGTCGGCTTCGACCTGCAGGCCTTACGCCTGGGCAAGCTCAAGGCGACTCAACTGCGGGTGCGCATGCCCGATGGCACCCTGATCGATTCCGACCATGTGGATCGGCTGCCGCCTGCTCTGGAGCTGGCCGCCCTGTTGCCCGGCAACGCCCGGACTGCAACCTTGCTGCTGGCGTTGCCGCTGGAACAAGGCAATGGCAATAACTGCGTGTTCGACGGTTCGCGGGCCGACCGGCCGACCCGTTATCGCCAGGACTGGCGCCAAGTGCAGGACATCTACGCCGACGAGGTGCAGTCAATGGGCGTGCTGGAGCACGTCCTGAGCCTGCGCCTGGCCAACGACGAGAATGCCGATTATCTGACGTGCCCGGTCGCACGACTGGTGCGCGACGGGCAGGGCGCCTGGCACCTGGACCCTGACTATGTGCCGCCACTGCTCAGTTTCGCGGCCCATCCGGGGCTGCTGGTTCAACTGGATAATCTGCTGACCCAACTGTCTGCCAAGCGGCAACGGTTGATGGGCATGCGGCGCGAGAGCAACCAGCGCATGGCGGACTTTGCCGTGGCCGATGTGTCGCTGTTCTGGCTGCTCAACGCGTTGAACACCTATCAACCGGTGCTGGCCGATCTCAAGGCTCATCCGGCCCGTCATCCCGAGCAGGTGTACCTGGAGCTGGTCAAGCTGGCCGGCAGCCTGCTGACCTTTTCTCTGGAACACGATATCGACAAGATTCCAGCCTATCGGCATGAGCGGCTGGAAACCGTATTTGCGCCCTTGATGCGCACCCTTTCGACCTTGCTGGAAGCCAGCCTGCCATCGCGGGTTATTGCCCTGGAGCTGGAGGCGACGGGGGCCAATCGCTGGCAAGTCACGCTCAATGATGCCCGCCTGCGTGAGCCGCAAGGTGCCGACTTCTACCTCTCGGTGCGGTGCCGCATGCCGGCTGCGCAGTTGCAGATCCAGTTCCCGCGCCTGTGCAAGGCGGGGCCTCCGGACGAGGTGGATTATCTGGTCAACGCAGCACTCGACGGCGTGCCATTGCAGGCCCTCAGTCATGTGCCGGCGGCCATTCCGCTGCGCCTGGAAAACCAGTACTTCGCCCTCGACCTTGATCACCCCAAAGGGCAGGCGATGCTGGCTGAAGGGACCTGCGCCTTTTACGTGCCGGGCACCTTGCCCGACATCAAGCTTGAACTGTTTGCGGTACTGCGCACATGAGCCTGAACATCACCAAAAAAACTGCTTTTAGCGCGTCGGACCTGGATGCGTTATTGCAAGACAGCTACCTGCTGGTGGTCGAGCTGCGCCAGGGCGCTTCGATGCAAAACAGTCCGGGTTTATGGACCCGCTGCGAGAAGCAGGTCGAGCAGGTTCAGCAGGGCCTCAAAGACGCCGGCGTGAGCAAACACAGCCTCGAGTTGATCAGCCACGCCCAGTGCGCCTTGCTGGATGAAACAGTCCTTGGTTGCGCCACGGATAATGCCCATGCCGACTGGGCCGGCAAACCCTTGCAGACGCGTTTTTTCAGCAGCCACCAGGCCGGTGAATTTTTGTACGAGCAGATGCGCGAAGCACTGCTGCAGCCCGCACCTGAGGTGCTGGTACTGACGGCCTTTCAGCGGGTCCTGATGCTTGGCTTCCAGGGCCGCTACCGCGATCTGAATGATCCCGAACGCGAGCAACTGCTGGCCGACCTCAATGCACGCGTTGCTCCCCTGCAACTTAATCAGGCAATCAACACGCAAGGGAGCGGTCCATTCATGTCGTCGCTAGGCCGGTCAGCGTCGGCGCAGCTGCACATTATGGCGGCGGGGCTGTTGCTGGTCGGCGTCTGGTGGGGGCTGGACCGCTGGCTGGGTGCACTGGTCGCCACCCTTGCGCCTGGCCAGGGGTGAGCGCTCATGACCCTAAAGCTGACACGAAGCCTGTGGCTGTGGGCCGGTGTACTGGCCTTTGCCCTGTTGTTGATCATGCCGTTTACTGGCTGGACCCGTGTCGTGGTTGCCCTGATGGTCGCGATCGGGGTGGCTCTGGCCTGGCGCCGCACGGGGCGCCTTTTTGCGCACCGGGGCCGGCGCCTGTTGCTGGGCGGCGAGGCATCTCTGCCGCCGGCTGCGTGGCGTCAGCCGGTGATCCTGGTCTGTGGGGACGGCCTGGGCGGTTTGTTTGGTGCAGTAACGGCCGGGCAACTGGCCGTGCGTAGCACCGCGCAGGGTTGTTATGTGCGAGTACCGGCCGTGGACCAGCTTTGTACCGTGGCCACCGGCATTCTGGCCTTGCGCCCGGACTGGGGCGGGCAACTGAGCGTGATGTTCATCGCCAACCCCGGCGAGCACAGCGACGGCCAAAAGCTGGCGGGGCGGGTGCGGACCTTTTGCAGTCAGCTCGCGTTGGTGCGCAAGCGTGGTATTGCCCTGCCGCTGGTGTTGGTGAGCTACCTGCAAGCGGCAAAAAGTGAAGGCGTCTGGTTCAGTTGGGAGGGCGCCCGGGCTGGCCCCGTGGTGCGTGACGCCGGTGCCTGCTGCAGCCTGGCCGACTGGCAGCGCCAGGCCCCCGACAGCGCAACCGGCGCCTCCCGCCTGTGCCGCAGCCTTCAAATCGACAGTGCGGCCGCCTGGCTTAAGCAAAGCATACTGGCGCACTTTGCGAGCCGCGACCTTGGCCCGCCACTGGCCTGTGTCATCACCCAGGTCCCGGTGCTGCCAGGCACGGCCCAGGGCAATCTGTGGCAGCAATGGCTGGATAAAAAGACCGGGCTGACGGATGCCGGGCAATCGGTGGTGGGCGCCGATGCGGCGCTGCCATTTGCGGATCCGTTGCTCGATCTGTTGTCGGTCGGGCCCCGGCGTTCCCCGGTGTTGCGGGCCGGTATCACGGCGCTGTGGTTATTCGTGGTGGCTGCTGTGGTCGCCATGGTCAGCTCGGCCTGGGAAAACAAGCTGCTGTTGCGCCAGGTCAGCGATGATCTGCGCCGCTACCACGCCACTGCTCCCGCCGGACCGGCAGACCAGGGCCAATCAGCCTTGCGCGAAGACGCCGTTGCCGTATTGCGCGAGGACGCCATGCGCCTGGACGCCTACTACCGGCATGGCGAGCCTGCTGCGCTCGGGCTGGGCCTGTACCGTGGCGAAATCTTGCGCCTGCCTCTATTGGCGCTCATTGCCAGGCATCGGCTGCCGGCACCGACACAGGTCGCAACCCCGGCGCCCGGCAACACTTCCACCCCGGTGCGGCTGGACAGCCTGTCGCTGTTTGGCACCGCAAGCGCCGAACTCAAGCCGGGCTCGACCAAGGTGCTGATTGGCGCTCTGGTCAACATCAAGGTCCAGCCAGACTGGTTGATCGTCATTGCCGGGCATACCGATGCCACCGGCAACCCTGAGCAAAACCTTCAGTTATCCCGCATGCGAGCCGCTGCGGTACGCGACTGGATGCAGCGCATGGGCGACATCCCCGACAGCTGCTTTGCCGTCCAGGGCTTTGGCGCCAGCCAGCCGTTGGCCAGCAATGACAGCGAGACCGGGCGTGCCGCCAACCGTCGCGTCGATATTCGCCTGGTGCCGGAAGCGGGGGCCTGCAGGCTGCCCGCGACGACGCCGGGCTGAACCCCATCTGTCGCAACCCCGCGGCAGTTGAATGTTGAAAAAAGGAGCTTCACATGGCTATTCCCGTTTACCTGTGGCTGAAAGATGACGGCGGTGCCGATATCAAGGGATCTGTGGACGTACAAAAGCGCGAAGGCAGCATCGAGGTGCTGGCCCAGGATCACAGCATGTACATCCCCACAGACAACAACACTGGCAAGCTGACCGGCACCCGGGTCCACACCCCGTTCACCTTCACCAAGGAAATCGACGCCTCCAGCCCCTACTTGTACAAGGCTGTGAGCAAAGGCCAGACCCTCAAGACAGCCGAGTTCAAGTGGTACCGCATTGATGATGCGGGCCAGGAAGTCGAGTACTTCAACACCACCCTGGAAAACGTCAAGGTGGTAAAGGTCGCGCCGAAAATGCACGACATCAAGGACCAGGACAAGGAACGGCACAACCACCTGGAACAGGTTGAGCTGCGCTACGAGAAGATCACCTGGACCTTCGTGGACGGCAACATTATTCACGACGATTCCTGGAGCGAACGCCCGAGCGTCTGACGCCAGAAGACCTGCGGGCGGGTATCCGCCTGCAGGTTTGCGGTGTGCAGGGTTGAGCCTCCGTTCGCGGGCGCTGAGCCAAACACATCGAACGGCATGTGCCTTTGACGACCCGCCGAGAATCCACAACAGGGATGTACCCCATGGCCCACAATGCCACCCGTTTGCTGCGCTGTCTCAACCCCTATTGCGCCCAGGCCCTGAGTGCTGCGGCTTCCTTGTGCCAGAGCCGCGGCCACGGGCTGATCAGCATCGAGCACTGGTTGCTCAAATTGCTGGAGCAGGGCGAGGGCGACCTGACCCTTATTGCCCGTCGCTACGAATGGGATATGGATGCCATCTGGCGTGGCCTGCTTGACCACCTCGACAGCCTGCCGCGCAGCGTGCAAGGCAAGCCGCAGCTGTGCGCCAGGCTGCAACAGCTGATCTGCAACGGCTGGCTGCTGGCTTCGCTGGACGGCAACCATGAGACCCTGCGTTCGGCCCACCTGCTCGGTGCGCTGCTGGAAACGCCCGGGTTGCTCGCGTGTGAGGCGGCCTGGCCGTTGCTCAGCATCAGCGCCAGCCAGTTGCAGCACTTGTCCGCACTGCTTGACCAGCACTCCGAAGAGCGCCCGCAGCTCCAGTCACAGGCCGCCGCGCAGTTCATCGAGATCCCGGTGGTGTCCACCGGCGACCAGGCGCAAGTGCAGCTGGCGGTACTGGACAAATTCACCCAGGACATCACGGCCAAAGCCAGGGCAGGGCAGATCGACCCGGTGTTCGGGCGTGACGACGAGATCCGTCAGGTCATCGATATCCTCAGCCGTCGGCGCAAGAACAACCCGTTGCTGGTGGGCGAACCCGGGGTTGGCAAGACGGCGCTGGTCGAAGGTCTGGCATTGCGCATCAGCGAGGGCAATGTCCCTGACAGCCTCAAGCCGGTTAGCGTACGCAGCCTGGATCTGGGTTTGCTGCAAGCTGGCGCCGGGGTCAAGGGCGAGTTCGAACAACGCCTGAAAAACGTGATTGACGCGGTGCAACAAGCGCCGCACCCGGTTCTGCTGTTTATTGATGAAGCGCACACCCTGATCGGTGCCGGCAACCAGGCCGGTGGTGCTGACGCCGCCAACCTGCTCAAGCCGGCCCTGGCGCGAGGCGAATTGCGCACTATCGCCGCGACCACCTGGAGCGAATACAAGCAGTATTTCGAGCGCGATGCGGCCCTTGAACGACGCTTCCAGACGGTCAAGGTCGACGAGCCCGACGACGCCAGCGCCTGCCTGATGTTGCGCGGCCTCAAGGCCCGCTATGCCAGCCACCACGGCGTGCATATCCAGGACGCCGCGGTACAGGCGGCGGTCAACCTCTCGCGGCGTTACCTCACCGGCCGCCAGTTGCCGGACAAAGCCGTCGACCTGCTCGACACCGCCAGTGCCCGAGTGCGCATGAGCCTGGACTGCGAGCCCCAGGCACTGGTGCGTCTCAAGGCCCGGCACAGCGCCCTGGAGCTGGAGCGCCTGGCCCTTGAACAAGACCGCCAACTGAGTGGCAGCCCCGCCGCCGAACGCCTGGCCAGCATCGCTGCGCAACACGCCGACCTGCAGCGTCAGCAAGCCGAATTGCAAGAGCAATACCGCCACGAACTCGACCTTACCCGACAACTGCTCGATGCCCGTCAGGCCCAACCGCCGCGCATGGACGCCTGCCTGCAGTTGCAACAACGGCTGAGCGCAGCCCAGGGCAACCAGCCCTTGCTGTCGCTGGACGTTAACGTGCGCAGTGTGGCGGAAGTGATTGCCGACTGGACCGGCGTACCCCTGGGCAGTTTGCTCAAGGACGAACAGGCCAGCCTGCTGCAGCTGGAACAACAACTGGGTGAGCAGGTGATCGGCCAGGATCACGCCCTTGGCGCCCTGGCCCGGCGTCTGCGTGCGGCCAAAACCGGTCTGACCGACGAGAAAGCGCCATTGGGTGTGTTCCTGCTGGTGGGCACCAGTGGCGTCGGCAAGACCGAAACCGCCCTGGCCCTGGCCGACCGGCTGTTCGGTGGCGAAAAATCGCTGATCACCCTCAACCTCTCGGAATATCAGGAAGCCCACACCGTCAGCCAGCTCAAGGGCTCGCCTCCCGGCTACGTCGGCTACGGCCAGGGCGGCGTGCTCACCGAGGCTGTGCGCCAGCGGCCCTACAGCGTGGTACTGCTGGATGAAGTGGAGAAGGCCCACCGCGATGTCCTCAACCTGTTCTATCAGGTGTTCGACCGCGGCTGCATGCGCGATGGAGAAGGGCGCGAAATCGACTTTCGCAACACCGTGATTCTCATGACGTCAAACCTGGGCAGCGATCAACTGCACGCCTGCCTGCAACAGTCCCCTGAAGCGCCGGACAGCACCCTGCACCAGTTGCTGCGCCCGATCCTGCGCGAGCACTTCCAGCCGGCCCTGCTGGCGCGGTTCCAGACCCTGATTTACCGCCCCCTGCAAGCCGACGCCCTGGAGCGCATCGTGGCGATCAAGCTGGGCCAGGTTGCCCGGCGCCTGCAGCGTCACTACGCCCTGGAGTGCCGCATCGACCCCGCCCTCAACCAGGCGCTGGTGGAGGCCTGCCTGCTGCCGGACACCGGGGCGCGCAACATCGACAGCCTGCTCAACCAGCAGATCCTGCCGGTGCTCAGCCAGCAGTTGTTGCAACGTCAGGCTGGCCGCCAGAAAACCCTTGGCGTGCACCTTGGCTACAACGCTGAAGACGGCATTGTCCTGCAGTTCATTGACGCTGCAGATGCGCAGTTACCCGGCGCCCTGGAGGCCTGAACATGTCCACTCAACTGCGCACTTTTTTTGACCACAGCCGCCACAAACTGTGGGTACGCAATGTTACTTCGCAGCTCGACGTTCTCGCCTTCGAGGGGAGTGAAGGCCTGAGCCAGGTGTTCAACTACCGGATTGAATTCACTTGCACCGACACTGATATCGCGGCCGAGTCCATGCTCGGCAAAGACGCCAGTTTCAGCCTCTACGCCGCCCCTAAACCGCTGCCTTATCGGGGGTTTGTCCGGCCCGAGATCAAGCCCCTGCGGGCATTGAACGGGGTCATCAGCGGCTTCAGGCGCCTTTCCGGGTCACGCGATGAGGGCCGCTACGAAATCACCCTAGAACCCCGCCTGGCACTGCTGGGCCGCGGCCGACAGTTCCGGATCTACCAGCACCAGACGGTGCCGGAAATTGTCGAAAGCATTCTGCGCAGCCGTCACGACTTTCGCGGCCAGGATTTTTTCTTCAACCTGCTATGGGAATACCCCAAGCGCCTGCAGGTGATGCAGTACGGCGAAAGCGACCTGGCTTTCATCACGCGGCTGCTGGCCGAGGTCGGCATCTGGTACCGCTTCACCCGCGACGAGCGCCTGAATATCGACGTGGTGGAATTCCACGATCACCAGCGCTTCTACCAGTTCGGCGTCGAGGTCGACTACCTGCCGCCCTCGGGCATGAGCAGCAGCGGCCACGACAGCGTCTGGGCCTTGCAATCGAGCCACCAGGTGGTGGAGCGCCACGTCAACATCCGCGCCTATGACTCGCGCAACGTCCACGCCCATCTCGACGGCGAACTCGACCAGACCCGTGGCGTCAGCGGCACCTACGGCGAGGCCTACCACTACGCCGAGCCCTACACCGAAATGGGCGACCGTTACGCCTATGACGACGACCTGCCAACTGAAAGCGGCTACTTCTACGCGCGCATTCGCCACGAACGCTACCTCAACAGCCGCACTGGCCTCAGCGGGGTCAGCAGCAGCGCGACCCTGGCCCCGGGCCAGGTACTGACCGTCAACGGCGACCCGCCCCAGGCCTTCCTGCCGCGCATAGTCATCAATCGAGTCACCACCCGGGCCGCCCGCGACCGCAGCTTTGAAGTCAACTTTGAAGCCATGCCGTACTCGCAAACGGTGTGCTTTCGCCCGCCCCTTGAGGCCAAACCCCAGATCGCCGGCACCGTTGCGGCGCGGGTCACCAGCCCGCAGCAACACGACCCCTACGCCCACATCGACCTCGAAGGGCGCTACAAGGTCAACTTCCTGTTCGACCGCGACAGCTGGCAGCCCGGTGCAGAAAGCCTGTGGCTGCGCCTGGCCCGACCCTACGCCGGTGACACCCATGGCATGCACCTGCCGCTGATCCCCGGCACCGAAGTGGCAGTGGCCTTCGAACAGGGCGACCCCGACCGTCCGTACATCGCCCACGCTTTGCACGACAGCGAGCGCCCGGACCACGTGAACTTGCGCAACTACAAGCGCAACGTGCTGCGCACCCCGACCAACAACAAACTGCGCATGGACGACACACGGGGCCAGGAGCACGTAAAACTCAGCACCGAGCACAGCGGCAAGAGCCAGTTGAACCTGGGGCATATCGTCGATGCCAAGCGCAAACAGCGCGGCGAAGGTTTTGAACTGCGCACTGATGGTCGGGGGGCGATTCGGGGTGGCAAGGGCCTGTTTATCAGTGCCGATGAACAGCTCAAGGCCCAGGGCGAGGTTCTGGCCATGCAATCGGCCACTAGCCTGGTGCAGGGTGCGAAACAGCAAGTGGCCGACTGGCAAATCATCGCCCGGGCCCACCACAGCCGCCCGCCCGCGATTGACGGTCTGCAGCAGTTTCAGGACAGCGCCAAAGAGCTCGACGCCCCGGCGATCCTGCTTAGCGCACCCAAGGGCATCGGTGCGGTAACCCCGGCCAGCCTGCTGCTGAAAAGTGGCGAGGCGCTGTATGTGCAAAGCAATGACGAAATCAACCTGGCCGCTGCCCAGCGCCTGTCCCTTCACGCCAACCAGGCCATCTCGCTGCTGGCCCAGCAAGAAGGCCTGCGCCTGGTCTCGGGCAAAGGCCCGCTGGCAATCGAATCCCACGGCGACGTAATGAACCTGATCGCCCAGCAGGACATCACCCTGCAATCGGTGCTGGGGCACCTGCAAGTGACCGCCAAAAACGGCATCACCCTGGGCTGTGGTGGCGGTTACATCCGTATAACCCCGAGTGGCGCCATCGACATCCACAGCCCCGGCACGCTCAACCTCAAGGGCCAGCACGTCTGGGAAAAACCTGCAGGCCAGAGCTTTGCGCTGCCTGAGTTGCCGCAGTCGGTGTGTGAGGAATGCCTGGAAAGGGCCCGGGAAAATACCGTCGGTTTAATGATGCGCGAAGGTTGATTGGGAGGAACATGCAAATGGCTACGCCAGCACAATGGCAAGAACAAATCGAACAGGTATGTGCCAGGGTTGGCATCCAGCAGGTTGACTTGCTGCTTGACCAGTCGGCCTGGAACAACAGTGCCGTACCCGCGCTAAAGATATTGAAAACGCCAGTGCCATGGTTTTCATTGTTCAGTGGTACGCCGGAAGAAAACCTCCTGGATCAGGCCCCGCTGTTGATGCGTCTGGACCTGAGCCACTGGCAGCATAAAGCCTGGCTGGAAGAACTGCTGACCCACTGCGCCGCGGATGCGCGCCTGCTGGTACTGATTTCGCCACTGCCTTTCGAGGTTTTGAGCCATGCCCTGCAAGCGTTGTCGCAAATCAAGTGGGGCGGGCAGGGCGGGTTGTTGCGTTACTACGACCCGCGCATCTTTCCCTTGTTGATGACCTCGATCCTGACCGCCGAGCAGCGCACCGAATACCTGCAGGTGGCCAGTTACTGGGGCTGGCTGGACCGGGACGATCAGCCACAGTGGCTGCAAGGCAATTGCCCGGCAGAGCAGGCCGGCATCGTCATCAGCTCCTGCATGGACCTGAGCGATGGGCAGTGCGACGCGATCGGTTGTATTGGCGATGCACAGAAATTGCTGGATGGCGGAAATTTTGATGCTGTGGATCAGCCTCGGGAATTTGTTTTTGCCTCCTTATATTCATTAGTTGTACAGGCCAGTCAGGAAAACCATTTTGGTAATTTGACTGAATACGTGAGGAAAAAACTGTGAGTTTCACCCTGGCAACATTGGATGGTCAGTGTGCTCGGAATAAAGCAACATTGTTCAGGCAAGAAGTTTATGTGCTGAGGCGGTTGCTTCTGATCATGTTGTTTGGACTCGTAATCAGTACTGCTGGCTGCGGAACATTATTGGAGCGAGGTGAAAAATCAAAAATCCACAGTCGCTCAGGTCATTACTATGTTGGTGTTCAATATGACTGGAGGCTACTTTCTTTTACAAGTAAAGGTGCTTACGACTATGGGTCAATGCTTTGCTATCTGAGTGTAGTGTGTCCATTTGTTACCTTGCTCAGTTTGCCGGCAGACTTTGTGGTCGATACAGTTATGTTGTATGGCGATCATCAAAATAAGATCGTCGAAGAGCGAAATTACAATAAGTATCTTAGATCTAAATACTGCCTTGCTGAGGGTGTGCCAGATGAGGCGGCACTCAAAAGTATGGGCCTGGATGTGGGCTTCTGTTTGGTTGTGCGTAATTAGTGGTCGTGGAGTGACTGTTGCATTGTGTGTGCGGCATTTTTAGTTTGGTTGTGGTTAATTCGGTTTAAAACGATGAATAAATTTCTGGCGAGCGGCTTGTTATATTTGTTGGGGCTGATGTTGTATGGGTGTTCCTCTGCGGACAACGAAATGGCCGGCGGTAATCTGCAAGCGGTCAATCATACATTGCATGGCATTAACTGGATGTCGGTCAATGGTTATCGGGCCCATGCAGGTGGTGGCAGTTCGTGCTGCATTATCATGCCGATTAAATGGCGTCCCGGTTTAAAGGCCAATGTTGAATGGGAAGTTGATCCTGAACCTTATGCCCCTTCACCACCGTTAGGGACAGATGAATTTAGAGCTTTTATGGTTAAGCACAAAGCCAACTACCAGCGCCATAGCGCCACAGTGGATATTCCGGAGTGGCCAGACTCCAAAAGGTGTGGTTTGACTGTGCATTTTTTGGTTTGTAATCAAATCAAGCTCACGAGTTCGTGCTGGGCATCCAGTTCACCAAACTATCCGATTAAAGAGCCTAGGCAAATGAAGGAGCCAGCCGTATGTCCGAAGTAATAAAAGAGCCAAAGGATAAAGTTTGGGCCCCTCCGGTGTTTGCGGTTGGTGGGGCAGGTGGCATGCAAAAAATGTTCGTTAAGGACGGTTTTTTCATGTCGCTTGAAGTTGATAAATGGAGTTGTGGGATATGGAATTCATGATGAATAAATTGCTGGCGCGCGGCTTGTTATGTCTGTTGGGGCTGATGTTGTATGGGTGTTCCTCTGCGGACAATGAAATGGCCGGTGGCAATCTGCAAGCCGTCAATCATACATTGCATGGTATCAACTGGATGTCGGTCAATGGTTATCGGGCAGATGGCGGCGGCGGACTATCGTGCTGCATTATCATGCCGATTAAATGGCGTCCCGGTATGAAGGCCAATGTTGAATGGGGAGTTGACCCTGAACCTTTTGCAAAGATAAAGAAAAAAACTAAAGGCTATGGTTTTGACGATGAAGCGTGGGCTGAGCATGAAGCGAAGTTTCAGCACCATAGCGCCACAGTGGATATTCCGGAGTGGCCAGGTACAGAGTCCTGTGATCTTAAAGTTCACTTTTTAACCTGTAATCAGGTGCGGGTTACCACGGCATGCGCGGTCTATGGTCAACCCAATTACCCAATCAAACAGCCTCTAGAGATGAAGGAGCCTGCCGTATGTCCGAAGTTATGAAAGAGTCCAAGGATAAAGCCTGGGCACCTCCGGTGTTTCCGCCCAGCGGGCGTTTGCCGACGCTAGCTCGTATGGTGACCGATAATTATGAGAAGCAAACGCTTGAGGAGAAAATTTTCTGTCAAGGAATCAATTCCAAAGGGCAGAAACTGCATTCTGAATGCTGTCATAGCCTGCACATAAGTTTGTTTTTCGACGGTACTAACAATAACGACGCCAACGATACGAAGGACAACCACCCCACAAACATTGCGAAACTTTTCCATGCATCGTTGAGAGGCAGTAAAGCCGGGCAAAATGGTTATTTTTCTTATTACATGCCCGGTGTTGGGACGCCTTTTCCAGAGATTGGCGAACTGGATTACAGCGGGGGCGGGCAGAGAATGGCCACTGGTGGTGAGGATCGAATCAATTGGGCGCTGGTTTCCTTAGCTGACGCCTTATACAAAGCGTTGGTTAAGACGCCCTTGTCTCAGGACCTTCGGAGAAAATCCGTCAAGGAAATGAGCACCTGGAGTGCGCCGCTGATGACTGCTCTGGGCCAGAGTAATCGGCGGCGGACAATGAATGGCTTGCTGGCACCCTTGCAGGCCCGTACGGAACTGGCCAGGCCCCGTGTGCTGGGGGTCAAGCTGTTTGTCTACGGTTTCTCCCGGGGAGCGGCCGAGGCCCGTACCTTTGTCAGCTGGTTAAGCCAGCTGTTCGAGACCCCGGCGGGGCACAGGTTGCCGGATCAAAGCCTGATTGGCTTGCCCGTCAGCATCGAATTTCTCGGGCTGCTGGATACCGTGGCCTCGGTGGGTATTGCCCATGTGGCCCCGTTCTTTGCCGGGCACATGGGCTGGGCCGATGACACCCAGTTGCTGCCGGACGCTTTGCGCTTCCCGAATCTGGTGAAGTGTTGCCGGCATTTTGTCGCGGGCTTTGAACAGCGCGCATGCTTCCCGCTGGATTCGATCCGTAACGAGGACGGGCACTACCCGGCCATGACCCAGGAGGTGGTGTATCCCGGCGTGCACTCCGATGTCGGTGGTGGTTACCCACAAAAAGACCAGGGCAAGGCCCGAGACGGAACCCATGAGCTGGTGTCGCAGATTGTGCTGCATGACCTGTATGCCGCTGCTTTTGCGGCGGGTGCACCGCTGCAGGTGCCTGAGGCCGCTCTGCCCAAGTCGCTACATACTCAGTCGTTATGGCGTGTCATGAGTCCCACGACTGATAGGGAATTTGGACTGAGCGAAGAATTAGTCGAACGCTTCAACGCCTGGCGAAGCAAAACCCTGCAGGTCAGTGAAACCGGCGAGTCCCTGAACGCCCTGGCCTGGGAGTACAACCCGATCCGGCTGAACACCCCGGTGGAAGATGCCCTGGCCGATCAACTGGGCTGGATCACCGGCTGGCGCATTGGCCGTTACGCCAATGAAGACAAGGACAACGACAGCTACAAGCGCCAGCCGTTCTTTACCCAGGCCACTGAATTCACCGCTTATGAGAGCAGCCAGAAAAAAAACGACTACCAGCAGTTACAGGCCGACGCTGTGGAGCTGCGCAGGACTACCAACCCGCTACATCCCGGGCCGCCAATCTATGAGCCGCAAATCGACCACACTCAGCTCAGCCAGGCCGCTACCGAGTTCAAGTCCGACTACACGGGCACCAAGCGTGAGCAAACCAGTGGCTGGGGCACAGTGACCGATGTGCTGTTGCGCGATACGGTCTATCTGCTTAACCAGAATGATGAAACCAGGGATCACGCCAGCCTCAGTCAGGCGGGTGTTCAGCGCAGCAGGCAATTGTTTCGCGATACCCATGGCACGCCCAGCCCGGACCCTGAACTGGCCTTGCTGGTGGCGTTGTTCGATGACCAGATCCATGACTCGCGGGCCTGGTTCATGTACGACTTTCTGGGCTCGCGGGAGATGTGGGCGGGCTACTTTTTTTACCGCATGACCTATTTCGGCAACCAGAACAGCCGCGATCTGTCGCCGGTGGTGGTGGCCGGGCGCATGTTGGGCGTGGCGATGCTGGCCGGGGCCACTGTGTACGGGATCAAGCGTCGCGGCGCACTGGGTGGTGTGGGCGGGCTGGTGGCAGGCATCGGTGTTGCGAGCATTGGCTATCAGGTGATCGACAAGGCCACGGGCCTGGTGGTGCCGTTCCTGCCGGGCGCCGAGAAGATCCTGCAACCGACTGGCCAGATTGGTCAGGTAGTGGCCGAGCAGACGCGCCAGATCGCCGGGGATGACTATCTGCAGCGTATGCGCCAGACCACTGCCATGTTGCGCGAGGCGGGCACGCTGCTCGAGCTTGATGGCGGGGTGGTGTGATGCTGCCTCTGATACGTATGGGCGACACGCTGCGGCCCTATGGCGGTGAAGTGCGGGAAGGGCACTACGAGGCCTTTGGCAAACCGGTGGCCTGCGCAGGCGATAGCGTGCGCTGCAATCGACATGGCATGACCCGGATCAGTGAGGGCGCTGCGGCCTCGACCATGGACGGCAAGCCAGTGGCGCTGGACGGCCATCGTTGCGACTGCGGTTGCCAACTGGTCAGCAGCCTGGCCGTCGCTTCGATGAGCGTCGCGCCATGAGTCGTCCTCCTCAATACCCCGAGTTTATCGAGCCGGGCGCACCGCGCTGGCGTCGCTGGTGGCTGGGCCTGGGCCTGCTGTACGGGGTGCAGTGCGCGTTGCTGCTGATGCTGTGGCCCGAGGCCCAACCGCGCCTGCAGTTGTGGCTCTGGAGTGCACTGTTGCCACTGTGCTGGGCGCTGGTGCTGGCGGTGCGGGTATTGGCGTGGCAGATCGCGCTGTTCAACCGCAAGGTCTATCTGCGCACTGCGCAGGCTGCCACGCAACGCTGGTGGCAGCAGCGGAGCCTGGGCTTGCCGGTGCAGGACGTGTTGCTGCTGGGCCCGGCGGGGGATGCACAGGAACACTACCTGGACTTGATGAAAGGCGTTACGCCGCCTGCTGTGAAAACGGATACCACGCCTTGCATGTTGCGTTGCCCGTTGTCGTTGACCGTGGTGACTGAGCGCGCCCCGGCGCTGGCCCGGCATCTGGCCCGCTTGACCCTGGCGCTGCCCGGACTGCCTGGTTGCTGGCCGCAGGTGCGGGCGCTGGCCTGGGTCGGGGATCAAAGCAGCCAGGCGGCGTTCGTCGAGACGCTGGCCCGGGCGGGGCTGGTGTTGCCCGCGCCGCGTTTGCCTTTGCAGGACCTGACTGATCTGGATCAGTTGATCGATACCTTCCATCACGAATGCCGTGGCGCCGACGATTGGCTGCTGTGTGCCGGGGTGGTGTCGGTGACGAGCGTGGAAGAGGGCGAGCTGGCGGGCGAAGGCGGTTTCCTGTGGCGGGTCAGCCGCGAAGGTCGGCAGTTGCTGCATCGCGGTGAATATCTGGAGAGCGAGGCACCTGCCGGGCTCTGCGCGCAGGTGCAGCGTTACGCCGCACTGCCCGGGCCACCGCAGACTTGCCTGGCACTGGATGGTGCCAGCCTGCAAGGGTTTGTGGATGGCGGCTGGGCGGCGACCGAGCATCAACTGGCGGGGCACTGGGGCGTACTGGCGCAGCTGGCGCCGTTTATCGGTATCTCCCTGGCCTTGCTGCAAGCAGGGAAGGCGGGTCAGCCATGTGGATGGCTGAGCCAGGATGGCAAGCAACGATTGGCGATTGGAGTGGCGGTGCCCCATGGCAATGAATAAGGACGTGGTAAAGGGCTCTCTGGTTCGGGTGGGGTTGGGCTACCTGCTGATCATGAGCCTGCTGGTGCTACTCGGTGGCCTGCTGTATGGCTTGTGCGGCAGTTATTTTGGCTGGCCGCAACTGCCGCTCAAGCAGTTGCTGCTGTGGGGCCTGGGTGTGTGGTTTGCGCTGTGCTGGTTGTGCCCGTTGATTCTGCTGGCCTGGGATCACCTGGCGGTGCGCCATGCGCAGCGGGTGGTGGGGCCGGATGCTCAAACGCCGGCTTTGCGATTGAGCCCGCAGCGGGATACACCGGATCACCAGTCGCAGTTAACTCAATATTTGCAAACCCAATACGGCCTCTTCTGGCGCTATAAAGTCCGGCTGTTGCTGGTGGTGGGTGAGCCGGCAGAAATCGAAGCCGTGGCCCCGACCCTGGCCGCGCAGAAGTGGCTGGAGGGGCAGGGCACCGTGCTGTTGTGGGGCGCCAGTGCCCTGCTGGCGACAGAGTCGTTCCAGCAGAATTGGGCCGGGCTCAGCCGCTGGCGTGCGCTGGACGGGGTGGTCTGGGCGCTGACTGCGGCCCAGTCTACCGATGACGGGGCAACGACTTCGGGTGCGCGGCAGTTGCAGAGCCTGGCCCGCAGCCTGCACTGGCAGTTGCCGTTGTACCTGTGGCAGGTCTGCGAGAGTGCCTGGCCGCAGCCCTCGCGCCAGCTGCAGGAGGTCGGTTGCCGGTTGCCTGCACGAGACAGCGCCGCGGCGCTGGAAACTGCGCTGAATACGTTGATCGAGCCTTTGCGTCGCGAAGGTCTGGGGCAGATGAACACCGACAGGAATCACGATTTTTTGCTGCGTCTGTCGCGGGATTTGCAGGCTGGGGGCATTGCCCGCTGGCGGCGTACCCTGGCGCGGCTGGCCGCCTATTTCGGCCATGGCGTGCCGTTGCGCGGGTTGTGGTTCAGCCTGCCGCTGGCGGCCCCGACCCATGAATCGAAACATGACTGGCTGGCGCCTGCGGCGTGGCACGGGGTGCTGGGCGACAAGTCCGGTCGCCGTCGATTGGGCTGGAGCGTTCCGCGGGTGGCTTATGGGCTGGCGCTGGGTTTGGCGTTGGTGTGGGGCGCGGGGTTGTTGCTGTCGTTTATCAGCAACCGGGTGCAGATCGCCCAGGTGCAAAGCTCCTTGGCGGCGTTGCAGCAGCCGGGCAATGCGGACGAGCAACTGAGGGCGTTCAACGATCTGGTGCGCGAGCTGGGGCGCCTGGATTATCGCGCCGAGCAGGGCGAGCCCTGGTATCTGCGTTTTGGCCTGAGCCAGAACCAGCACCTGCTGGACGTCATGTGGCCGCGCTATGTCGAGGCCAACAATAGCGTGCTGCGTGACCTGACGACGGCCAGGTTGCAACGCCAGCTCAATGCCTTGATCCGCTCGCCGGCGGGCAGCCCGCAACGGGCCGAACGGGCGCAAGGCGCCTATGAACAATTGAAGGCCTACTTGATGCTGGCGCGCCCGGAAAAAGCCGATGCGAGCTTTTTGGTCAAGGCGCTGGGCAACGCCGACCCGCTGCGCGAAGGGGTGTCGCCGGGGCTCTGGCAAGCGCTGTCGCCGAGCCTGTGGCAGTTCTACGGCGAGCATCTGGCGGCGAATCCGCAGTGGGCAATCAAGGCCGACCCGGGGCTGGTGGCGCAGGCGCGCCAGATCCTGCTCAGCCAGTTGGGCCAGCGCAACGCCGACACCCACTTGTACCGTCAGGTGCTCGACGCGGCGGCCCATCATTACCCTGATTTGAGCTTGCAGCAGATGGTGGCTGAAACCGACGCTGCGGCGCTGTTCTCCACGGCAGCGCGGGTGCCGGGGGTGTTCACCCGCCAGGCCTGGGAGGGTCAGGTGCGCCGGGGGATTGAACAGATCGCCGACGCCCGGCGCGAGGAAATCGACTGGGTGCTCAGCGACAATCAGGCCGAGATCGCCCAACAACTGACCCCTGACGAACTGCGCGAACGCCTCACCGAACGCTACTTTCAGGACTACGCCAACGCCTGGCTGGATTTTCTCAACAGCCTGCGCTGGCAGCAGGCCGCCAGCTTGCCGGGGGTGATCGATCAATTGACCCTGATGAGCGATGTGCGCCAGTCACCGCTGATTGCGCTGATGAACACCCTGGCCTATCAGGGCCAGGCCGGCACCCGCAGCCAGGCCCTGGCTGACTCGCTGATGAAGTCGGCGCAGCAGTTAATGAACCAGGACAAGGTCGAAGCGATCGACCAGCAAGTCCGTGGCCCGGGCAGCCCGCTGGACGCCACGTTCGGTCCGCTGCTGAGCCTGCTGGGCAAGGACCCGGCGGGCAATACCGAGACCGAGCGCTTGAGCCTGCAGGCCTACCTGACCCGGGTCACCCGGGTGCGCTTGAAACTGCAGCAAGTGAGCACCGCGCCCGACCCGCAGGCCATGACCCAGGCGCTGGCGCAAAGCGTGTTTCAGGGCAAGAGCATCGACCTCACCGACACCCGGTCCTACGCCAGCCTGGTGGCCGCCAGCCTTGGCGAACAGTGGAGCGGCGTCGGCCAGACCCTGTTCGTGCAACCGCTGGAGCAAGCCTGGCAACGGGTGCTGCAGCCCTCGGCGGCGGGGCTCAACAGCCAGTGGCAGCGGGCGATTGTCAGCGACTGGCAGGCGGCTTTTGTCGGGCGCTACCCGTTTGCCGACACCAGCAGCGATGCCTCGCTGGCCATGCTGGGGCAAATGATTCGGGCTGACTCCGGGCGCATCGAACGCTTTTTACAAAGCCAGCTGAGCGGGGTCTTGCGCAAGGAAGGCAGCCGCTGGGTGGCCGACCCTCAGCATGCGCAGGGCCTGCGTTTGAACCCGCAGTTTGTGGCGGCGATCAACCAGCTGAGCCACTTGGCGGATGTGCTCTACACCGACGGCGGCATGGGCCTGAGCTTTGAGTTGCAAGGCAAAGCGGTGCGCGACGTGGTGCAGACCACGTTCATTTTCAACGGGGCCAAACATGAGTACTTCAACCAGCGAGAGTTCTGGCAGCGCTTCAACTGGCCGGGCAGCAGCGACCATCCGGGGGCGAGCCTGAGCTGGATCAGCGTGCGCACCGGCGAGCGTTTGTTTGGTGATTACCCGGGTACCTGGGGGTTGATCCGCCTGCTGGAACAAGCCCGGGTCACGCCGCTGAATGATGGAGAGAGCCGCTACCGGCTGGTGCTCGATGCCCCGGACGGGCTGGGTTTGACCTGGCACCTGCGCACCGAACTGGATGCCGGGCCGCTGGCCTTGCTCAAGTTGCGCGACTTCACGCTACCGGGGCAGATATTCCTTGACGAGAACGGCGCAAAAACCCTTTGAAACCCCTCGTAGCAGCTGACGAGTGAAACGAGGCTGCGTCCGCAAACGAAGCCATCGTGCACGCTGGATTACGGTCGCTTCGCAACCGGACGTAGCCTTCGGCAACTGCTACGAGAAGCGGGTACTCCTGTAGCAGCTGACGAGTGAAACGAGGCTGCGTCCGCAAACGAAGCCATCGTGCACGCTGGATTACGGTCGCTGCGCAACCGGACGTAGCCTTCGGCAACTGCTACGCAATACGGGTGTTTGCTGGTGGTGAGAACGCCGCAAAAATGTCTTATGCACAGAATGGAAGCTTTGAATGACTCTGCAAACCTTGATTACTCAGTGCCTGGGCGAGCGTGACCCTCTGGGGGTGGCGCGCAGTCAGGCCGAACACTGGCAACCCTGGCTCGAGCCCGTCAGCGCCGAGTCGCCGGTGGGACAGGACCCGGGCTATGACGATGACTTCCAGCGCATGCGTGAAGAGGTCAACAAGATGTCCGGGGCGGATGCCGAGCGGGTGGTGGAACTGGCGCACAAGCTGTTCATCCATACCTGTAAGGACCTGCGGGTGGCGACGTATTACTTGTGGGCGCGTTTGCACCGCGACGGTGAGGCCGGGCTGGCTGACGGGCTTGGTCTGTTGGCGGCGTTGCTGGAGCGTTACCCCGAGCAGGTGCTGCCGCCGCGCCCCAATAGCCGCAAGATGGCTCTGGAATGGCTGGCCGGGACCAAGGTGCTGGACAGCCTGTCGCTGTACCCCGAGGTGGTGCGCAGCGAGGCCGAGCGTACGGTCGCGGCGCTGGCCTGGCTGGAGCGCGGGCTTGAGGCCTGGCCCCAGGATCAGCGGCCGGCGCTGGGGGCGCTGTATGGCGCGTTGTCCGCGCGGTTGAACCGGTCCGGCGGGGTGGATGCGCTGGTGCCGCAGCACAGTGCCAGTCACGAGACGGGTGTGCAGAGTACGGCGCCGAGCGTCACGGCGATCAAGTCCGGCCGCGACCTGATGGACAGCGGCCGGGCATTGGCCGGGTATTTGCGCGAGCAACCCCATGGCTGGCTGGCAGCCCATCGCCTGATGAAGAGTCTGCGCTGGGACACGGTGCATCAGGTGCCGCCCGAGGACGCTGGCGGCAAGACGCGTTTGGCGGCGCCGCGCAGTGATTATCGGGCGCAACTCAAACGCCTGTATCTGCAGCAAAGCTGGGGCGAATTGCTCGATCAGGTGGAGCGGGTATACGCCGAGGGGGTGAACCATTTCTGGCTGGATTTGCAGTGGTACCTGCATCAGGCGCTGAGCAAACAACCGGCGCCTCAGGAGGGTTGGGCCGATATCGTCCAGCGTGATCTGGGGATGCTCCTCGAACGCCTGCCGGGCCTGGAGCTGTTGCTATGGAGCGACGGTACGCCTTTCGCCGACGAGACCACCCGCGACTGGATCGCCCGCCACGTCAGCGGCAATCGCGTGCAGCAATGGCTGCCGGCACCCAAGGTGCAAGTGAGCAGCTCGGACGCCGAGATCCTGGCGCTGGAGGACGAAGCCCGGGTCCAGGCCGACAGCGACGGGGTGGACGCGGCACTGGCCTGGCTGGCGGCCCGGCCCAGGCTGGCGGCCCGGCCCAGGCTCGAGACCGGGCGTCAGCGCTGGCTGCTGCGGCTGCTGATGGCCCGCGTGGCCGAGCAATACGGCAAGGCTGATCTGGCCATGCACCTGCTGACCGATCTGGACGCTACCGCGCAGCACCAGGCCTTGTCGGTGTGGGAGCCGGAGCTGAATTTCGAGGTCAAGGCCCGCCTGCTCAAGCTGTTGCGGTTGAAAGCGCAACGCAATGATGCCGACAAACCGGCCCTGGCCCGTCGTACCGAATCGCTGCTGGGCGCACTGGTGGCGATTGACCCGGTACGCGCTGCGGTGCTGTGCGCCTAACTCTTTTTGATGTGGAATATTTTTGTGAGCATGGACAATTTGACACTGCGCTACTTCGACGCCGAAATGCGTTACCTGCGCGAAGCCGGCAAGGAATTCGCCGAAGCATTCCCGGACCGGGCGAGCCAGCTCAATCTGGACAAACCGGGGGCACAAGACCCCTATGTGGAGCGCCTGTTCGAGGGCTTTGCGTTCTTGATGGGGCGCCTGCGCGAGAAGCTCGACGATGATCTGCCGGAGCTGACCGAAGGGCTCGTCAGCCTGCTGTGGCCCCATTATTTGCGCACCATTCCCTCGCTTTCGATCATCGAACTGGCACCCGATCTTGCGCAAATGAAGCACAGCGAGTCGATTGCCAGGGGCTTTGAGGTGTTATCCCGGCCGATCGGCCCGCAACGCACCCGCTGCCGTTACACCACCACCCAGGATCTGGCCGTGCAGCCGCTGGCCCTGGAATCGGTGCGCCTGGCCTATGAGGCGGATGGCCGTTCGCTGCTGCGTCTGCGTTTGAGCTGCGGCGAGTTGACCGACTGGAGCCAGATCGACCTCAGCCGCCTGGCGTTGTACCTCAATGCCGACGCGCCGCTGGCCAGCGCCTTGCACCAGGCGCTGACCCTGAACATGCAAGCGCTGTACTCGCGCCTGCCGGAACAGGAGCGCCAGCCACTGGACGCGCATTTTGCGCCCAGGGGCTTTGCCGACGAGGACCGCCTGTGGCCCAAAGGTGACAGCGCGTTCAGCGGCTATCAGTTGCTGCTGGAGTACTTCACCTTCCGCGAGAAGTTCATGTTCGTCACCCTCTGTGGTCTCGAACAACTGAACCTGGCGCCCGGTACCCCCTGGTTCGAACTGGAGGTGGTGCTGCGCGAGCCCTGGCCGCAGGCATTCAGTGTGAGCAGCGAGCATATTCGCCTGCATTGCGTGCCGGTGATCAACCTGTTCACGCTGGAGGCCGATCCGCTGACCCTGGCGCCGTTGCAGAGCGACTACCTGCTGCGGCCCATGCGGTTACAGGACGGGCACACGGAAATTTATTCGGTGGACCAGGTCACTTCATCAAAGGATGCCGTACGCCAGGATTATGTGCCGTTCACCAGCTTTCGGCACAAGGGCGGGATGCTGCGCGACGACGCGCCGGAGCGTTATTTCCATACCCGTTTGAAGCGTTCGGCCAAGGGGCTGCACGACACCTGGCTGATCCTGGGGGGCGAGGGCTTCGACAAGGACCTGCTCAAAGACGGCGAAAGCCTGTCATTGCGCCTGACCGGCACCAACGGTCTGTTACCGCGCAAGGGGTTGCAAAGCACCTTGCTCGACACGCTTGTGCAGACCACCCGCAGCGGTCTGCGGGTGCGCAATCTGTGTGCCCCCAGCCTGCCGTGCTACCCCCCTGACCGGGATCGTTTTCATTGGCGCGTGCTCAGCCATCTGGGGTCGAACTTCTTGCCGATGCTCGACAGTGCCGAGGTGCTGCGCGGCACGCTGGCGTTGTACGACTGGACTGCCAGCGAGCTGAACCGGCGTCGACTGGAGGCGATTGTCGGGGTTCGCCATCATCTGGTTCAGCGCTTCGAGAAGGGTTTTTTGCTGCGCGGGGTGGATATCGAAGTGACCCTGGACAGCAGCGGCTTTTCGGGGGAGGGCGACATCAGCCTGTTCGGCGAAATGCTCCATCGCTTCTTTGGCCTGTATGCCGACATTCATTTATTCAACCAGCTCACGCTGATCTTGCAACCTGAAGGGAAGTGCCTGCGATGGAACGAGAACCACAGTCAGCGTATACCCGGCTGAAAGCCGCCGGTGTGCTGCAAGCGCTGCAGGGGCGGGTCGCCGAAGCCGGTATGTACCGTTTCTGTCAGCTGCTGGAACAGGCTTTGCCCGACCACCCGCCGCTGGGCAGTACTGCGCACCCGGCGGATGACCCGGTGCGTTTTCGCCCCGACCCCGGCATGGGTTTTCCTGCCGGTGAGCTCAAGGCCATCGAAACCGATGCGCACCATCCTGACCGTCCGGCCACGGTACGCACCCGTCTGCTGGGCCTGTACGGCATCGACTCGCCAATGCCGACGAGCTATCTGGATGATATTGCCCAGCGTCGCGAAGGCCATGATGCCCTGGAGGCGTTCCTGGATATTTTCAACCACCGGATCTTCACCCAGTTCTATCGCATCTGGCGCAAGTACTCCTACCCGGCGACGTTCGAGGCCGGTGGCCGTGATGCAACTTCGCAATGCCTGTTGGGGCTGATTGGCCTGGGGATTCCTGGCACTGCCAAGCAGATCGCCACGCCGGTATCGCGCTTCCTGGCGCTACTGGGGGTGATGCGTCTGCCCACCCGTAACGCCGAAGGGATCATGGCGCTGGTCAAATTGCTGGCCCCCCATACCCGGGCCCGGGTGACCCCGAACTGGCCACAGAAAGTGGCACTGGCGCAGCCGGCCAGCCTGTCGGCCAGTGACCCGGTGAGCCTGTCCCGGGGCACGCCGCTGGGCAGCGTCGGCCATGACGTCAACAGTCAGTTGCACCTGGCGCTGTTCACCGAGGACCCGGACGAAGCGCGTGGCTGGTTGCCGGGTAACCCGTTGCACAGTGATTTGCTGGTGTTGCTGCGGGTGTATCTGGGCTGGCGATGCACCGCGATCGTGCAGCTGTCGTTACCGCTGCGCAGCCTGCCCAAACCTGTGCTCGGTGGCGCGCCGGTGCTGCTGGGCATGACCGGGGTGCTGGGCAGCGAGGCCAGGCCGGTCGAGGCACACGAAATTATCACCATCAATCTGGGCCGATACCAAGGCCTGCACAGCAACCCCCAGTACAGAGAAGCACAGCATGTCGCGTACCGTTTTTAATCTATTGCCGGTGGCAGTGCTCGGTGCACTGCTGGGCGGCTGCGGCCTGACCCAGAGCCTGTCCGACACCGGCTCGTCTACGGCCCGGGCGATCTTCTACAAGCAGGTAAAAACCCTGCACCTGGACTTTAGCGCCCGTGCAGGGATGAACACTGACGAGGCGGACATGGAAGGTATGTCGGTGTCCACCGTGGTGCGGGTCTATCAGCTGCGCGACATCAAGGCGCTGAACAAGGCCGGGTACGACAGCGTGCTGAACGATGCCGACAACCTGCTGCGTGCCGATCTGCTGGCGCAGCGGGCGCTGGTGGTCAAGCCTGCAGAGGGCGCGCACCTGAACATGGCGCTGGATAACGATGCGCAGTTCGTCACGGTGGTTGCGTTGTTTCGCAGCCCCGATACCCGCCTGCAGACCTGGCGCCTGACGCTGGGCCGCGATGAGCTGGACCCGCAGCGGGCGCGGGTGATCGAGCTGGGCAACAACCGGTTGACCTTGCAACCCCTGGCGCAGGAGTGAGCCGTGAGCCAGATCAATCCTTCGCTCTACGAAACGCTGCTGCAGAATTTCGACGGCGAGCTGGACCTTTACAGCGTCCCGGAAGAGGACCAGTACACCCTGTCAGTGCTGGACAACCTGCAACGCATCCTCAACAGCCGGGCAGGGTCGCTCAGCCACCTGCCGGACTACGGCTTGCCGGACATGGGCCTGACCCTGCAAGGACTGCCAGGCGCCGCGCACGAGCTGATGGGCACGCTGAGCAACACCTTGCTCAAGTACGAGCCGCGCCTGGCTGCGCTGCATATCGACCTGCTGGAGCAGACCCGTCCGGGTCATCTGGAATATGCCCTGCATGCGCAGCTCAAAGGGGGCGGGCAGGTGACCTTCGGCACGAGTCTGGGGGCCGAAGGCAAAGTGCTGGTGCGTCACCTGAAGCGGCAGAACTATTTGCCGCTGCCGTAAACCTCATGCAAGGGAAGCTCGATGACAGCGTTATTTGAAATGCGTATCCGCGTGGGTGGCGACCCGCGCGGTTTCAGTGAATTTACCGCGTTACGTGACGAGTTGGCCAAGTTGAGCCATCCGGCGTGCCCGGACGTTGATTGGGCCAGGGTCGAGCAGTTATGCCTGACGTTGTTCCACCACAATGGCGCAGAGCTGCAAACTGTCGCCTCTTTGACCCTGGCCCGCAGCCAGCGCTACGGCCTGGAGGGCATGGCGCAAGGCGTGACCCTGATCGAGGCGCTGTGCAGTGAATGGCCAGCCCTGTGGCCGCCAATGGTGTCGGTGCGCATGGATATCCTGGGCTGGCTGTTTGATCAGTTGCAGCCATTGCTGCGACGCCAGGAAATCACTTGGCACATGCTGCCCGCGCTTGAGCGCCTGGACAGTGAGCTGCAGCGGCTGGCCACCCGCCTGGAGAGCCTGGGGCAAGTGCCGCTGGTCACGTTGCAGGCGTTGCTGCACCAGGTTGCCAGCCTGATGCAGCGCCTGCAGCGCAACGGATTGTCGGGGGAGATGTTGCCGGTTTCGACCCGGGCGGTCGAACCGGCGCTGATCATGCCGGCGGTTCCGGTGGTAATCCTGCCCGCCAGCCCTATGCCGCAAGTGCCGCCTGACGTGGCCCGCAAGTACCGCATCGTTCTGTGGCTGCTGGGGCTGGTGGTTGCACTGGCTGTGGCCTGCGGTTTGTGGTGGTGGAGTGTGATGGCCGCTGCCAGCAGCCAGGCCCGGACCGCGCCCGACCCCGTGCGGCTGGACAGCCTGTCGCTGTTTGAAGCCGGCAGTGCCGAGCTCAAACCCGGTTCGACCAAGGTGCTGATCAATGCCCTGGACAGCATCAAGGCCCAGCCCGGCTGGCGGGTGGTGATCGTCGGGCACACCGACTCCTCGGGTGACGCGCAGCGCAATCTGCAACTTTCATATGCCCGGGCCCTGGCCGTGCGCAACTGGATGCAGCGCATGGGCGATATCCCGCACGATTGCTTTGTGGTTCAGGGTGAGGCCGGCAGGCAACCGATTGCGGCTAATGACAGCGCCCGGGGCAGAGCTGCCAACCGCAGGGTGGATATCAGTCTGGTCGCGCAAGCCGGTGTCTGCGGGCTGCCCTCGGCACAGGCGGGTATATGAGCGGTAGCGGCTGAGCCCCGGTATTGCGGCCCGCCACCGATAGGCCTGTGGTCGGCTGCAATAGGGTGTACCCTTTGATGCTGTCCACTAGATATCCGTTAGCCATGTCCACGTTAAGCGAAGAGAGCCGCCAGATCGTAGCTTCTCTGGCGCACCGTGCGGGTCCCAATGCTGACACTGCAACGACCGCTCACGCGATCATTTCAACCTTGCAGGGTATGGACGCAGCCCTCACTCCGATCATCGGTCACCAAGGGGTTGTGGCGCTTTTTCGCCGCAGCCTGCATCTGTGTATCTCCCGTCATCCCCGCTTGACCGGCACTTACGACAGTGTGCCGGGCTCCCTGGACCTGACTGCTCTGAAGGCCGTACTCAACGAGCAAAGCGAAGCCGAGGTATTTTTTTTCGGTGAAGTGCTGCTGATTACTTTCTACGAGTTGTTGACTACGTTGATCGGCCCCGCGCTCACCGCACGCCTGCTTCGTAGTGCATGGGAACCTTCTTTGAGCGACACCCCTTCGCAGGAAACTTCGCCATGAGCTCCAAAGTGACTATCAACCGCCTGGCCACCGGCGTGCCAGGACTGGACGAGGTGCTGGGCGGAGGTTTGCCGGAGTTTTCGTTCAATCTGATTGCCGGCCCGCCCGGCTGCGGCAAGACCACCCTGGCTCATCAGATGATGTTCGCCCTGGCGACACCCGAGCGTCCCGCGCTGTTCTTTACGGTGCTTGGCGAACCGCCTCTGAAGATGCTGCGGTATCAGCAGCAATTCGATTTTTTTGACAGCGAAGCGATCAACCGCTCGATTCGCTATATCAACCTGGCTGACGACACCCTTGCCGGGGACCTGGACGAAGTGCTGCGGCGCATTGTCAGCGAGGTGCAGATGCACTCTCCGGCGCTGGTGTTCGTCGACTCGTTCCGTTCAGTGGTGCTGGCCAGCCAGACCCAGGACAACCCGAACAACAACCTGCCGCAGTTCGTTCAGCAACTGGGCATGTTGATGACGACCTGGCAGGCCACCACCTTTCTGATTGGCGAGTACTTCACCGAGACTGATACCAATCCGATCTTCACCGTGGCCGACGGCCTGATCTGGCTGCGCCAGAGCGTTCAGCGCAACTCCATGGTGCGCAAGATGGAAATCATGAAGATGCGCGGCCAGCCGACCTTGCCCGGGCTGCATACCTTCCGTATCGCCCAATCGGGGATCAAGGTGTTTGCCCCGGCAACCCCAGATTTCAGTGGTGCTGCGCTTGAATACCCGATCAAGCGCCTGAAAATGGGCGTGCCATTGCTGGACGAAATGCTCGGTGGCGGTCTGCCCAGAGGTTACTCATTGCTGGTGGCGGGGCCGTCGGGCTCCGGCAAAAGCATCCTGGCGGCCACCTTCCTTGCTGAGGGTGCACGCAATGGCGAAACCGGCGTGATTGCGGTGTTCGAGCAGCGGCCCAATCACTCGCAAAATGCCACGCTTGCCAGTTTGATCGAGGGTGGTCAGGTCGGCCTGGTAGACAGCCGCGCACCGGACCTGTCGATCGATGAAATTGTTCATTTGCTGTTGAGCGAGATCAGCCGGCTGAAAGCGACCCGGGTCGTCATCGACTCGCTTTCCGGTTTCGAGCTGGCACTGGCGCCGACCTTTCGCGAGGACTTTCGCGAGTCGCTGTCGCGCATGGTCAGCGCATTGACCAGTGTCGGAGTCAGCGTGTTGCTGACTTCGGAGCTGGAAGACCGCTACACCGACCTGCGATTCAGCCCCTATGGCACGGCGTTTCTGACCGATGCAATCATCGTCCAGCGCTATATCGAAGTGCAAAGTCGCCTGTTGCGCATCATGGCCGTGGTCAAGGTCCGGGCCAGTGCTCATTCCAATGAACTGCGCCTGTATAGCATCGACGATAACGGCCTGCAGGTCGGCGAAATGTTGCCGGAGCAGGAAGGTCTGCTCGGTGGGCGGCCCACCCGGCGCAACCTGTGCCAAGACGATGGATGAGTAAAACAACATGAACGAGGGCAATGGCGAAAATGATCGGGCGGTGTCTGCAGCCGCTCGTGAACTGTTTCTGATTGGCCAGCGCACCGTTGAAGCGCGCGCGGTGTTGGCGGCGCTGAATAAAGAATTGAGCGAAGCCAATACCCGGCTGGTGGACAGCCAGCATGTCGAGCAGCTGATCGAGGCCAACCAGCAATTGGTGCTGTCGATTTTGCTGGCCCAGGCCGAGGCCGAAAAACCGAAACTCACGCTGGTAGAGCAACAGCTGTATCTGAAAATGCGTGAAGCCAATGAACAATTGGTGATGGCGGCCCTCAGCGCGCAACATCTCCAGGACCTGGCCGAGCAGTCACTGAAACAGCAGCGCAATGTTCTGACGCTGGTGGCTCACGAACTGCGTAATCCATTGACCCCGATCAGCCTGATTGCCGGCCGCCTAGTGCGGGTGCCGAGTGAAGAGCTGCCGCGCATGCAAAAACTGATCGAAGATCAGGTACTGCATATGTCGCGCCTGGTGGAAGATCTGCTCGATGTCTCGCGCGCCAACACCGGAAAATTTCGCCTCGACTGCCACATTGTCGATATGGTCCAGATCATCCAGGAGTCGATAGAGATCTGTAGCCCGGTCATGCTCGCCCACAACCTGAATTTCACTGCCGTGCTGCCAGGATGCGCCTTGAGGGTGAACGGTGATCCCGGGCGACTCACCCAGATCCTTGGCAACCTGCTGGGCAATGCGGCCAAGTACACCCCGGCCGGTGGCAACATCAGTCTTACGGTCACCGTCGAAGGCAATGTCCTGACGCTGAGTATTTGTGATGACGGCATCGGTATTTCTACCAAAGCCTTCCCGTTTATCTTCGAGCCATTTGTACAGGACGTGCATGCGGTCGGCTTTAGCGGCGGAGGCCTGGGGATTGGCCTGACAGTGGTCCGCGAACTGGTTGAAGCGCATGGCGGTTCAGTCACCGGCAAGAGTGACGGGGATGGCAAGGGCAGTGAATTCGTGGTGAAACTGCCGCTGGTACAGGACTGACCTGTTGCCAGCCCTGAGGGGGTAAACGACAGCGCAGCCGCTATCAGCTGACGCCCAGACTCTTGGATAACCTCTGTTCTGCTGCCACGAATGCCGGAGTCTTGCCGGCATCTGCATAGACCTCCTCACCGTCTTCAACCCTTATCACTTCAGTGCCTTGCACATAGGGCATGGATTTCTCTGCTTCCTTGACCGCTGAGTGGATAAGCCCCTCAGTGATGGTCGCTTCATCCAGGCCATAGGCTTGTGCCAGTGCCTTGATCTTGACCAGGTCATGTTTATCAAGGGTCAGGGTGTATTCCACCCGTTCGCCGGATTCCCGGGCTTTAGATTCCCAGTTGCTGAGCATGTGCTTGAAGGTGTCCATGAAGTGCGCCCCGCTTGACTGTAGATACGTGCAGTATCTGACTGTAGCTGGAGAAATAGGTTCGGTGGGCAGCCAGCCCCTGACCCGGGTCGGACCAACCCCCGTGGGAGCTGGCTTGCCAGCGCTGCGGCTTTGCAGCGCCCGCAGGTGCAACATCCACCCCGCAACCCTGCGGGAGCAGCCGGCTTTTACGCCTGCGGCAAAATGGGCGTTGAAGGGGGCAGGCAGGCGATCCACTTGCCACCGGCGCCTTTTTTCAGTTCCTGCAAGGCCTGTGGCAGTTGCTGGAAATCAAAGCGCTGCAGTCCGGGGCCAAACAGACTGCCTTCCAGCAGGGCGCCCAGTAGTCGTTCGCCGTTGTGGCGCAGTTGCTGGCGATCATTGAGACCGGCATGGGCGTGAAAACTGTTGAGCGCCACTTCATGCAATGAAATCGCTGTGCTGAAGGCCGGTAATGGCGCAACGTCCTGACGATCCTGAATGCACACCAGGTGCCCGTTGTAACCCAGCATCGGTGCCAGAGTGGCAGCGTGCGCGCCGCTGACGGTATCGAATATCGCGTGCAATCTGCGTTCGCCCAACGTCGTTTGCAGGGCGTGCTGCCAAGTGTCCTGTCGGTAATCAAACACCCCGGCGGCACCCAGTGTCTTCAGGCTGGCATGGTGCGCTGCAGACGCCGTGGCCCAGACCCGAAAGCCACGTTGTACCGCGAGTTGAACCAGGAACAGGCCGACAGCGCCTCCGGCCCCCACCACCAGTACGTCGCTGGATGTGGCTGGCGGTATTTTTTCCAGTGCCTGCCAGGCGGTCAGGCCGGGGCAGGGCAGTGCCGCGGCATGGCGGTCATCCAGGGCCGCAGGCACCAGCAGGACGCTGGCCGCCTCAAGCATGCAGTACTCGGCGAAACTGCCGTCGCGCTCCAGTGACTGGTGATACGCCACCCGGGTGCCCGGTTTGATGTTTACACCGGTTCCTGCAGCCACCACCACCCCCATTCCATCCACGCCCGGTACGCGACCGGTTTGCCATGCAGGGTGACCGCCCTCAATGATTTTCCAGTCCACCGGGTTCAATGCGATGGCGCGGTTGGCAACCAACACTTCGCCTGCGGCGGGCTGTAAAAGCGGTTTGCGGATCAGCTGTAAACCGTCGATACCTTTGCCCGGGTTCCAGGCCCAGGCAGCAAAATCAGTATTCATGATGACTCCTTCTATGGGTTCAATGCGGGCCGCATGCCAACAGGGTAGTGTCTGCGCCGGCGATGCCGGGAAACACAGTGATTGCAGAATTACTGTTTTGCCGGCCAGTCATTAATCCGCCGGTGCCATCAGTGCCCATATGGGCTTGATGGTGATTGCTGACGAGCACTGCTATGCCCCCATCGCTGGCAAGCCAGCTCCCACAGGTCAGCATTGCCAGGTAAATCCAGAGTTCACCACGCCCTTGTAGGAGCTGGCTTGCCAGCTCCTACAGGTCAGCATTGCCAGGTAAATCCAGAGTTCATCACGCCCTTGTGGGAGCTGGCTTGCCAGCGATGGGGGCGCGGAATTTGTCAGCGGTCAAGGCGATACTTATTTCTCTTGCCGCTGGCATTCAGGCAAGCCGGGCCGTTATTGTGCTGAATCCTTTTAGTCCCTTGCCATGGATCTGTTGTGATGAACGTACCGCGCACTGTTGTCGGCCCGATCAAGGCCGTGATTTTCGATATGGACGGGTTGTTGCTGGATACCGAGGGTATCTACAGCGAAGTGACACAGATCATCGCTGCACGCTACGGCCGAACCTACGGCTGGGACATCAAGCAGCAAATCATCGGTCGCGGAGCCCGGGACCTGGCCGCGATTCTGATCAAGGCCCTGGAATTGCCGCTCACGGTGGACGAGTTTCTGCTCGTGCGCGAACCGCTGCTGAGCGAGCGTTTCCCCAAGGCCCTGGGCATGCCGGGCGCCGAAGCGCTGGTGCGGCACTTGCAGGCGCATAAGATCCCGATTGCAGTGGGCACCAGTTCGTCGCGCGATTCCCTTGCGCACAAGACCACCTTGCACCGCGAATGGTTTGAACTGTTCGACACCATTGTGACCGCCGACGATCCTGAGGTCGGCGCGGCCAAGCCGGCTCCCGATATCTTTCTCACGGCTGCCCGGCGTCTGGGCGTTGCACCTGAAGATTGCCTGGTGTTCGAGGATTCGCCCTTTGGCGTGACCGCCGCCAAGGCCGCAAACATGGCCGCCATTGCGGTGCCCGATGAGGCCATGGCCGACAGCAAATACCATCACGCCGACCAGATTTTGCGCCAGCTGGCGGATGTTGATCTCGCCGCCTATGGCTTGCCGCCATTGCGCTGAGAGATCGGCATTGGGGTTGATCGAGTCGGCAGCAAAAAATTCTGATATCGGCGTTCATGGACATCGCTATATAGTTATAGATATAGCGATTGACCCCGTGGATACAGGAGTAACGCCGTGGTTGCACAACCCAAAGAGGCCGTAGGCCCCAGCTACAACATTGAGTCCATGCGTCATGCTCAGGCGATGACCTGGTGCGCCATCGAACGCCTGTCAGCCCTGATCCGGCCCGGCATGCGCGAGTCCGAGGCGCAAGCGGCGGGCAAACAGGTGCTCGCGGAACTGGACATGCAGCGGATCTGGCATCCGTTGCTGGTGCGATTTGGGGCCAATACCCTGAAGACCTTCAAGCAGCGGTCAGAAGGCGATCCGGTGCTGGGTGAAGACGATATTTTCTTTATCGACATGGGGGCGGTGTGGGAGGGCCATGAGGGCGACGCCGGAGCGACCTTCGTTACCGGTAATGATCCGCAAATGGCTGCCTGTGCCGAGGCGGCAAAAGAGTTGTTCGATCGCGTGCAATTGAAATGGCGCAACGAGCAGGTGGTGGGCCTTGAGTTGTATCGCTATGCCCAAGAGCAGGCTCAGGCAATGGGCTGGGTCTTGAACCTCAATATCAAGGGCCACCGGGTCAGCGATTTCCCCCATGCCGTTCACCGGGGCGGTGACCTGGGGGATTTTGAACATTACCCCAATCAAGGGCTGTGGATTCTGGAAATCCAGATTGCCCACCCGGACCTGCCTTACGGCGCATTTTTTGAAGACTTGCTGGCTTGACCAACCGTTTTTAATGGAGACCCATGATGCAAACCACAGTTAACCCGGTGCTGCTTTTTTCCTATGGCACCTTGCAGGACCCGGCCGTGCAACTGGCCAATTTTGGTCGCGAACTGGCAGGCCAGGCGGATCAGATGACCGGCTACAAGCAGTCATGGGTCGAGATCACCGACCCGCAGGTTCTCGCCACCAGCGGCAAGACCCATCATCCCATCGTGAGTGTCAGCACCAACCTTGATGACCGGGTGGCGGGCATGGTGTTCCGGATATCGGAGCAGGAACTGGCTGCGGCAGATGCCTACGAAGTGGCGGACTATCAGCGAGTTGCCGTAGCGCTGGCGTCCGGGCTCACGGCCTGGGTGTATGTGAAGGCCTGATCAGGGCAGGCCATGTCTGCAACAGACATGGCCTGCCGTGCGCTGCTGTTCATTGCCGGCCCCGGGGTTTAGCCATGCGGATATTCGGGCTGAATCAGCAATGACGGACGCAGAGGCTGTAAACTGTGGCGCTTCAACGTGACAGCCCCCCTACAAAAAGAGAGTTACATGGCCAACCAGGACATCACCTTTACCCCCGATCCAGACACCCAGTCGATCTCCTCCGACGTGGCCGGTTTTGCCGGTTTGCTGGTTTCCACCCAGATCCCCACCCGCGCCGATGGCAGCCTGGAGCTGGGTGATATCACCCAGCAGAGCGAGTGCACGCTGCAAGCGCTGAAGGTCGCGCTGGAACGCGCGGGCAGCTCCATGGACCGGGTCATGCATCTGACCATTTACCTTACCGACATGGCCGATCGCGCGGCTTTCAACGAGGTCTACAAACGTTTCTTTGCCAAGCCGTGGCCGGTACGCGCTGCTGTGGGTGTGGCCGCACTGGCAGTCGCAGGCATGCGTGTAGAAGTGACCGCAATGGCAGCCAAGGGCTGAACAGTCCCCTCGCAAGGTAAAGACCCCCATGGACAAGCTTGACCGGGCAATCCTGCAAATTCTGCAAACCGACTGCACTCGGCCGGTGGCCGAGATTGCCGATCAGATCGGCCTGGGCAGTACGGCCTGCTGGCGGCGGATTCAGAAGCTGGAAGAGTCCGGAGTGATCCGCGCCCGGGTCGCCTTGCTGGACGGCCACAAACTCAATGTCGGGGTTGTGGTGTTCGTCTCGATCAAAACCACGCAACACAATGCTGACTGGCTGGCGCAGTTTCACGCCGCCGTCTCGGCAGTGGATGAAGTGGTGGAGGTTTACCGGATGGCGGGTGACACGGATTACCTGTTGCGGGTGGCAGTGCCTGATGTGGCGGCCTATGACGGGGTGTATAAACAGCTGATCCGTATCCCGGGCCTGGCCGACATCAGTTCGAGCTTTTCCATGGAACAAATCAAATATTCCACGCGATTGCCCCTGCGCTATGCGCCATAAACCTTAACTGCAGGCGCGGGGTTGCCGCCCCGTGAATGTTTGGCGGTGCGTAGTCGCTGACGAGGGACGAGGCTGCGATGGGCTGCGCAGCAGACCTCGTGGCCCTGCGGTCTTTCTCGCAGTCTCGTTGCACTCGTCAGCGACTACAGGCTTCGGGTGGTAACGAGCGTGACGGTCGCTGCGCAACCGGACGTAGCCTTCGGCAACTGCTACGGGGGGGGGAGGTATGGGTCAGGCCACCGCTACACAGCATTTTCCAAAGGCGATATCCAGGGCCCGGTGGAAGTCTTCGATCAGGTCGTCGATGTGTTCCAGGCCGGCATGTACCCGGATCAAATAGCCTTCGTCGGCCTGTCGGGCGCAACTGCGCACAGGCTGGCCAACCGGGACTACCAGGCTCTCGAAGCCGCCCCAGGAAAGCCCGATCCCGAACAGTTTCAAATTATCAAACAGGCGCCCCAGCATGGCTGTGTCCCGGGTGTTGACCCGTATTGAGAACAGGCCGCTGGCGCCCAGAAAATCCCGCTTCCAAAGGTCGTGCCCGGGGTCGTTGGCAAGGGCCGGGTGCAACACTTGGCTAACGCCCGGGTGCTCGCTCAGGCTTTGCGCCAGTGCCACGCCGCTGCGCCAGTGCTGTTGCAGCCGGATCGGCAGGGTGCGCAAGCCGCGCAGTGCCAGAAACAAGTCGTCCGGGCTGGCGGTCTGTCCAAAATCATGGGCCCCGGCTTTAAGGATTTCCCAGGCCCTGCGGTTGGCGGTGGCCGTGCCCAACAGGGCGTCCGAGTGGCCGACGATGTATTTGGTCGCCGCTTGAATCGACACATCAACCCCGTGTTCAAACGGCTTGAAGTACAAGGGGGAGGCCCAGGTATTGTCGAGCAGCACAAAGGCGCCTGCCGCATGGGCCGCCGCGCTGATTGCGGGCAGGTCCGCCACCTCGAACGTCAGTGAGCCCGGTGATTCGGCAAAGACCACCCGGGTGTTGGGGCGCATGAGTGCAGCAATCCCGGCGCCGATCAGCGGTGAGAAATATTCAACTTCAACCCCTAGGCGGCTCAGCACGTTGTTGGCAAACGAGCGGGTAGGGCCGTAGATGTTGTCAGTCATCAGTACATGATCGCCAGCACAGACAAAAGCCAGCAGGGCATGTGTGCAGGCCGCCAGGCCCGAAGGGAAAACCAGGCTGCCATGACCCCCTTCCAGCTCGGCCATGGCCTGTTCGAACGAACGGGTGGTGGGGGTGCCGAAGCGTCCATAGTTGGAATAAGGATTGCCATTTTTTTTGCTCGCCTCCCAGCTGGCGAAGCTGTCCGCCAGGACGGTCGAACCGCGAAAAATCGGGGTGTTGACCAGCCCGCCGAAGGCCTGCGGGGTTCTTCCGGCGTGAATGTAGCGAGTCATGGCGTCATGCATTGCGGCGGTACCTTCCTGCAAAGTGTGAGGAAAATGGTACCGGCTATTGCAGCGAAAAATATTGAATCTTTTTGTCTGTTCTAGTGCGTATGTAAAATATTATTCGCTTAAAAACTAAATAAATAGAATATAAAACTATCTAAGCAGGGTTTTGCCGGATTTGAATTTCATGGGTATGCACGGCTGTCACCAGAGAGTGCATCTGCTTTCAACGCCTGGACCACCAGAGACACCGCTTGCGAGGCCTGTCGCCGGCTCGGGTAAAAAAGGTGGTAGCCGGTATAGGTCGGGAACCAGTCTTCAAGTACCCAGTTCAGCCTTGCGTCATCGACATGGGTCCTGGCCAGCAAATCGTTAAGGTTTTCTCGCATTGATGCTCCATTGCATAAGTGCATGCCGATTTTGCCATCTAATCATAGGCCGGGCTGGTCTATACAGTAAGGGCATCAACAGGCCTGAACGGGCTGCAACCTACTTGAATCGGCTAGAGGAAAACCGCAATGGAACTCAAACGTGTTGGCTCACAACCTTCGGTTAAAGGCCCCGAGGCCTGGTTCACCGGCACTGTTCGCATCGATCCGCTGAACACTGCGCCAGAACCTTCGCGGGTTTCGGTGGCCAGCGTGACTTTTGAACCGGGGGCCCGGTCCGCCTGGCATACCCATCCGCTGGGGCAGACCCTGGTTGTGACAGCCGGCTGTGGCTGGACCCAGTGTGAAGGCGAGCCGATTGTGGAAATCCGCGCCGGTGACGTCATCTGGTGCCCCCCCGGACACAAACACTGGCACGGCGCTTCGCCAACCACCTCGATGACTCATATTGCAATCCAGGAGGCGCTGGACGGCGTGGCCGTGGTCTGGCTGGAAAAGGTCACCGATGAGGAGTATTTCGCCGGGACGGCAACGGCCGGTCACGCCCACAGCCATTGATATTGCGCACTTGTAACCCTACTGCGACCGCCCGGAATACCTCGGGCGGTCGTCTATCAATGGCTCAGACCGTGATAAGAAGTGTGCAAACTCCCGGGCAACGGAGCGCATGAAGTGCCAACTGTTGTGCGCTGTACAGTTGTTTTACAAAGTGTCGGATTGAGTGGATTCAACCCCGCTTTAGTTAACGTTTTTGCCGGTTATTTAGCTGGCATGAACCCTGCAAAGTTGATGTTCGAGCGCGACTATACCAATAGATGCTCCAACTAATTAACTGAGTCAGGGGTGTTGAATTGATGTGGCGAAAGTTCGAGAAACGCGCTCAGCGTCTTAATACGTTAGCAACGGCGTCCAGCATGGGCATGTTGCTGATGCTGGTTCAGGGTACGGCTATGGCTGCCCAGGAGACGGCCGCCAACCAGAGCCCGACGCTGGACACGGTGGTGGTCACCGGCGCTCAGGCGTCCGGGGCGCTGAAGGCTGAAAAGGCGTTGAAAAAAGTCGCGGGCAACACCGCGGTGGTGGACAACCACGAGGTGGAACGCGGGCGTGCGGCCAATGCCGAAGACGTTCTGGCCCTGCAGCCCGGAGTCTTCGCCCAGGCCACCAGCGGCTCGGGAGCGAACAAGATTTCGATTCGCGGCTCGGGCCTCAACACCTTCTATCAAGGGTACGTACTGGGGATCAAATTCCTCTATGACGGCCTGCCGCTCACCGGGCCGGGCGGTACCCAGGAGGACATGCTGGACATGGCTTCGGTGGATCACACCGAGGTGCTGTATGGCGCCAATGCTTATCTGTACTCCGCGTTGTCGCTGGGCGGCGCGATCAACTTTGTGAGCAAGACCGGACGTACCGACCCGGGCAACTATGCACGCTTGGAGGCCGGCAGTTTCGGCTATCGCAAACAGCAACTGAGCACCGGCGGGGTAGTGGGTGACAGCGACTATTACGTGAGTGTGTTGCACAACCAGCGCGACGGCTATCAGGACGATACTTCCAACAAGGGGCAGGGGCTGGTTGCCAACTTCGGTCACGTGTTCAGTCCCAAACTCGAGACCCGTTTCTTCCTGCGTTATCGCGAAGAGACCCTGACCCAGGGCAATCCTTTAACCAAGTACCAACTCAAACATGACCCTACAAGCAACGATGTTCCCACCGGGCGCAAGAAGGACGGATCGACCCTGCTGGGCAGCAAAACCACCTACACCTTTGATGACAATGCCAAGCTGGAAGTAGGGCTGGGCTATAACGATTACCCGCTGTTGAACGGCTGGCGCTACAGCGCTACGCCCCAGGACTGGCGCTCCACGGATCTGAACCTGACCCTGCGCTATCTGCGCACCGGCGATACCTTCCTCGGCCTGCCCAGCGACAGCAGCGTAACCTTCAGCACGACCCGGGCCTGGCAGGCGGATGTTAAATCGCACTTTCGGGACACCGGCAACACGCAACAAAAAACCGATTACACCGGCTCGCGCGACACGGTCTTTTCGCTGGGTAACGAGCTGCAACTGGGAGAGCGCACCTGGCTTTCTAGTGGCCTGTCGTGGATCGATATCAAGCGCAAGGCCGACATCAAATACACCACTGCGGTCAACACCAGTGAGTTCCCCAGCGGGGTTGAGTACAGCGAATACGACCTGGCTCCGCGCCTTGGCTTGCGCTACCAGCTGACACCGGAGTTTGAACTCTTTGGCAACGTCAGCCGTTCCGTTGATCCGCCGGTGACCTGGCAACTGGGCAGCACCGGCACCCCCTATATTCGCGATGTCCGGCCGCAAAAGGCCAATACCCTGGAGTTTGGCATTCGCGGCGGGCATGGCATTTTTGACGGTAGCCTGACGGTCTATCGGTCGTGGGTACACAAGGAGCTGCTGTCGGTGGTAGTACGCCCGGCGAGCGCAACCGAGGATCAGTTGATTGCCACCTCAAACGCCAGTCCGACGATTCATCAGGGGATAGAAGCAGGGCTTAATGCATTGCTCTGGGAGAATCAGAATGGCGACAGCATTGCGCTGCGCCAGGCCTATACCTACAACGATTTCCACTACCGCAACGACCCGGTGTTTGGTGACAATCAACTGCCGGGGCTGCCGCGCCAGGTGTATCAGGCCGAGCTGCAGTATCGGCAATCTGCAGGCTTTTACGCGCAACTCAATGCCCGCGCCGCTTCCAGCTATTACGTCGACTTTGCCAATACCCTTGGCGCGCCGTCCTATGTGGTCTGGGGGGCGAAGGTGGGCTACGAGGCGCCGAGCAAAAAGTGGGAGGTGTTTGTTGATGCGCGTAACTTGACCAACCAACACTACGCCACGGCTGCCAACACCACGTATGACGCCAAGGGTCAGGACTCGGCGAATTTCTTCCCCGGTGACCCGTTCAACGTCACCACGGGTGTGGCGTTCCACTTTTAGCCGCGCAGCCCTCTGTCAGCTCACCTGGCCGCCGGTTTCAAGCACGTCGTGCTCAGTGTTCAGCGCCGTTATCAGCGCGATACGCAGCCCTTGAACCATCGTCTCCAGTGCCATGGACGGCACCCCGGATTCCAGCGCTTGTTGCGCCAGCGCAGGGATATGGATAAAGCCACTGCGTACTCCCGAGCCTGCCAGTGCGTGCTGCAAGCTGTAGAACACCTGATTGCAGACAAAGGTGCCCGCCGTATGTGACACCGAGGCACCAATGCCGGCAGCCTGGATTGCCCGCACCATGGCCTTGATCGGCAAGGTACTGAAATACGCCGCAGGCCCTTGCGCCACCACCGGCGTGTCGATCGGTTGCAGGCCCAGGTTATCGGGGATCCGCGCGTCGTTGAGGTTGATCGCCACCCGCTCGACCGACACGTCGGCACGCCCGCTGGCCAGCCCTACGGCAATCACCATCTCGGGTTTGTACTCATCCAGAAACCCGGCAAGACGGGCCGGCGCTTCGGCGAAAGCGCAGGGCAACTGGCGGGCGACGATGCGCACATCATCGCTGAGTAAAATGCCGTCCAGAAGGCGCACGGCCTCCCAGGACGGGTTGATCGTATCTTGGTCGAACGGTTCAAAACCGGTCAGCAGCACGGTGCGCATGGCAGGCCTCACATCAACAGATAAAGCAGGACGATATTGACCACCAGCATCAGCAGCGCCGTTGGCATCTGGGCCTTGATCACGGCGTATTTGTCCGGCAGTTCCAGCAGGGCGACGGGCACAATGTTGAAGTTGGCCGCCATCGGCGTCATCAGGGTGCCGCAATAACCGGAAAACATGCCGATCGCTGCCATGACTGCCGGGTTGGCATCGTAGATCCCCACCAGAATAGGTACACCGACACCGCCGGTCATCACCGGGAATGCAGCAAAGCCGTTACCCATGATCACGGTAAACAGGGCCATGCCCAGTACGTAAACCATCACCGCCACCAGGCGATAGTCCATGTTGATGTAGGCGGTGGTGACGTGGGCGACAGCGGCGCCGACCCCGGCGTCATTGAACAGCAGGCCGAGCATGGCCAGCATTTGCGGCAGCACCATGGTCCAGCCAAGGGCTTCGGTCAGACGCCGGGATTCGCGCAAGCCCTGTAGCGGTGTGTCGCGGGTCAGAATGCAAGCCAGCAGCAATGCCACCATGCAGCCGATGCCCAGCGACACGAAGGTGGTGTTCTTCGGGTCGAGCAGCGGTACGCCGCCGATCTGCACGTTTTTGAGCAGGACCGAGCCAATGACCGTTACCAGCGGAATCGACAGCGCCGGGATAAACAGCTTGTGGCCCAAACGGCCGGCGCTGGCCCGTGCCGCTTTGACGTGCAGTTCGGCATGGGCCCCGCGACCGACGCCGCCGATGCCGGCAATAACCGCCATGACCAGTACCCCGACACCGACCACGAACGGCGAAAGCCGGTCGCCAATCAGAAAGACCAGCGCGAACAGCGCCCAGAACAGGCTGCTGGTCCAGCGCTTGGGGTGGGTGCGGTCTGTCGCAATCATGCCCGCAGTGATCAGCAGCAGTGCGCCGGCGAGCCAGTAGAAATACTCGATAGAAATAATCATCGTGCCAGCTCCTGCGCCGCGTCAGCATCTGCCTGGGCCACTTCGGCCATGCTGCGTGAGAGCATCAGGTCGAAGCGATACAGGCGCAATGCATGGATGATAAAGGCGCAAATGGCGGTCGGGATGCCCCAGAAGGCGATGTGCAGCGGCTCGACATTCAGCCCCGAGCCCAGCAGAAAGGTATGCATCAGGGCGATTGCACCAAAGGCGACGAAAATATCTTCGCCAAAGAACAGGCCGATGTTATCGGTGGCGGCACACATGGCCAGCACCTTGTGTCGCACCTTGTCCGGCAGCTTGCCGTATTTGTTTTCGGCAGCGCCTTCGGCCATGGGCGCGAGCAACGGGCGCACCATTTGTGGATGGCCGCCCAGGCTGGTCAGGCCCACCGCAGCGGTCGCCTCGCGCACAAACAGGTACATGATCAGCAGTCGCCCGACCGTCGCCCGCTGGAAGCTGGCGATCCAGTTTTGCGCATGCAGGCGCAAACCATGACGTTCCAGCAGGCCGATCACGGCCAGGGGTAATAGCAGAATCAGTTGCAGGGCGCGGGTCTGGAGAAAGCCTTCGCCCATCAGGGTGATGATTTTTTCCAGCGGGAAATGGGCCGCAAGGCCGGTGACGATAGCCGCCGCGCTCACCACCAGCAGTGGGTTAAAGCGCAGTACAAAGCCCGCGATGATGACGAGCACGCCAATCAGGGGCCATAGATTTACGACGGTTTGCATGAAGGGAAATCCCTTAGCTGAATGCCGCAGCACCAGGGCAGGCTGGTACGGGCAAGGCGAAAGCGGTCTGGCGCACTTTCGCAAAATCGGTACGCTGCCGGACTCAGCGTGTTTTTTTATTTTTGATGCCCGATGAGGGAGCATCATTGACCGATATGGTTGGTGGCTTTGAGCGACGCGTCCAGTCAATAAAAGTTGTCACGGCTGAACAAAAAAGTTTTGCCAATCACCGACTTAAGCCGACTGGATTGAGTTCGCGGCAAAGGTTTAGAGTGGCGCACTTGTTTCGGTCCGGAGAAAACCCCCTTAATGAATATGCGTTTTCTTCTTACATTCGTCTGGGTGGCGCGTCTTGGCAGTTTTCGCCTGACCGCGGAAAAGCTTTCAACCACCCAAGCGGCGATATCCAGTCGCATTTCAGTGCTCGAAACCGAGCTGGGTGTGCAGTTGTTCCTGCGCGATTCGCGTGGGGTGAACCTGACACGCGAGGGCCACAAGGTGCTGGGTTACGCCGAGGAAATGCTCGCGACCCAGCAACGCCTGCATCAGTCCCTTGGCCTGGCCGACAGCTTTGCCGGGCGCTTGCGTATCGGGGTCATGGATACCGTGATTCACAGTTGGCTGAGCGAGTTGATCAGCGCCCTTAGCCGGGACTACCCGCAGGTCGAAGTCGAGCTGACTGCCGATACCGCGCTGAACCTGGGCGAGCAATTGCTCAAAGGCCAGCTGGACCTGATTTTCCAGACGGATCTGCTACGGGCGGACGGGGTGCGCAACCTGCAACTGGCCAGTTACCCCCTGAGCTGGGTCGTGGCCCGTAATGGCGCACTGGATCGCAGTTACACCAGCCTGGCGGATCTGTGTCAGGAACGGCTACTGACCTTCTCCCGGCACTCGCGACCGCATCAGGACATGCTCAACTTTCTGCATCAGCAAGGCATCCCGGCGCCGCGGGTCAGCTGCATCAATTCGGTGGCAGCCATTATCAAGCTGGTCGCCGACGGATTCGGCATTGGCGCCTTGCCGCCGGTACTGGTCAGCCGTGAATTGCAGAGCGGGGCGATGATCGCCTTGCCGATCGAGACTGCGCCGGGTTTTTCGGTATACGCCAGTTGGCGCGCAGGGGCGGGCCTGGAGCTGAACGAGGCGGTGGTAAACCTGAGTCAGGCAGTAGTGGCCGAGTATCAGCGCAGCGTGTTACCGGCTCACTTCATATTGCCGAGCAACTGATCCGTATTTTTTCACGTTATCTGCGACTGTTATGTGTGCAGTTCGCAGCGCAGAATTCCCACCAACTTTTCGAGACAGGCGAGGACATCAGCCCCGGTGATCACTTGAGAGGGTGTCATCTGAAGTTCTGCACCTGTTTTATTACGAACGTTTGAGGGCAATTATTATGGGCAAGATGGCATGGTTTTTAGGCGGCTTTTTGGTGTTGACCATCGGTATCGGCATTTTGGCGACGATTCCGCCGGGTTGAGCCAGCACCGGGCCACATCTCACGAGGCTTTGGTAGCCGCTTGGGAGTGAAATGAGACTGCGTCGGTGTGGCGCGGTTCTTCAGATAAACCCTGCACTGTGGATTACGATCGCTTCGCAATCGGACGTAGCCTGCGGCAACTGCTACGGATAACGGGCATTTCTTGTCGCTGACGAGGCTACTGCGCCAAATATCCTGTAGCAGCTGGCGAGTGAAACGAGACTGCGTCGGTGCGGCGCGGTTCTTCAGAAAAACCCTGCACTGTGGATTACGATCGCTTCGCAATCGGACGTAGCCTGCGGCAACTGCTACGGATAACGGGAGTTTCTTGTCGCTGACGAGGCGCCCAATATCCTGTAGCAGCTGGCGAGTGAAACGAGACTGCGTCGGTGCGGCGCGGTTCTTCAGAAAAACCCTGCACGGTGGATTACGATCGCTTCGCAATCGGACGTAGCCTGCGGCAACTGCTACGGGCAACGGGGGTTTCTTGTCGCTGACGAGGCTGCGAGCCGTTTGCTGAGCCGAACAGCTCGCAGCCTGGTGCCTCGTCAGCGACTACTGCGCTAAATATCCTGTAGCAGCTGGCGAGTGAAACGAGACTGCGTCGGTGTGGCGGGGTTCTTCAGATAAACCCTGCACTGTGGATTACGATCGCTTCGCAATCGGACGTAGCCTGCGGCAACTGCTACGGATAACGGGAGTTTCTTGTCGCTGACGAGGTGCGGTTCAGGCTTTCAGTGCCTGCTCGATATCCGCCAGCAAATCGGCAAGGTCTTCCAGGCCGATTGCCAGGCGTACCAGACCTTCGGAAATATCATGCCGCACCCGTTCTTCCGGGGTGTAGGTGGAGTGGGTCATGCTCGCGGGATGTTGCGCCAGTGACTCCGCGCCGCCCAGGCTGACTGCGCGGCTGAACAGTTGCAGCGCGTTCATGAAGCGCTGGCCGGCAGCAAGGCCTCCCTTGAGTTCAAAGGCAATCATGCCCCCCGGCAGTTTCATTTGCCGGGAGGCCAGTGAGTGCTGTGGGAAAGAGGGCAGGCCGGGGTAGGCGACCCATTCCACTGCCGGGTGATCCTGTAAAAAACCGGCTATCACCTGAGCACTGCTGCAATGGCGGTCCATGCGCAGGGCCAGGGTCTTGAGGCCACGCATCAGCAGATACGCATCCTGGGGCGACATCACAGCTCCGGTAAGGTCCTTGAGGCCTTGCAGGCGAATCCGGTCAGCCAGGGCCTGACTGGTAACGACGATGCCCGCGGTAATGTCGCTGTGCCCGCTGAGGTACTTGGTGGCTGAATGCACCACCACATCGGCGCCCATTTCCAGCGGCCGCTGCAGGTACGGGGTGCAGTAGGTGTTGTCGATGACCACGACAATGTCCGGGTGCTGATGGGCAATCCCCGAGACGGCAGCGATATCCACCAGCTTCATATTCGGGTTGGCCGGTGTTTCGAAGTAGATCATGCGCGTTGCCGGGCTGATCGCCGCTTCAAGCTCGGCCAGGTCGGACATGTCGACATGCTTGACCTTGACCCCGAATTCGCCAATGCCGTGGTGTAACAGGGCAAAGGTACAGCCGTATAACGTGCGGTTAACGATGATTTCATCGCCGGGCCGCAGCAGGGTCCAGAAGGTTGAGGCAATCGCCCCCATGCCGGAGCTGAATGCCACGCCTGCTTCGCCGTTCTCCAGGGCCGCCATGCGCGATTCAAGCAGGGCCAGGGTCGGGTTGGAGATGCGGGTGTAGAAATGCCCGCTTTGTTCCCCGGCAAAACAGGCCGCGCCGTATTCGACGGTGGCAAAGGCGAAAGTTGAGGTCAGGTAAATCGGGGGGATCAACGCGCCGTTATTCTGCAAGGGGTCGTAGCCGTGATGAATCGCACGGGTAGAAAAGCCGAAGTTATTCTTGTTGTCAGTCATGGCGGACTCTCCGATATTTCCTCCGATGCTATGCTCAAAAACAACGATAAAAATTCCAAACTGGCTAGCCAAACAGAGATTTATTGGCACAAAAGCCAGCCACGCTGACAGCTGGAGGCAAATTATGCCAATTGCTCTGGACCGGACCGATAAAGCCTTGCTCACCGCCCTGCAAGGCAACGCACGCTTGACCATCGCCGAGCTGGCCGAGAAGGTTTCGTTGACCACGTCGCCCTGTTGGCGAAGGGTCAAGTTACTGGAGGACAGCGGGCTGATCAGCGGCTATCAGGCGGTTCTCTCGCCCAAGGAGCTGGGGTATGGGGTGACGGCTTTCGTGAGCCTGATGATGGCTTCGCACACCAAGGAAATGGCCAGGAACTTTGAACAGCGTTTGCTGGATATACCCGAGATTGTCGCCTGCCATAACATCTCGGGTCGTTACGACTTCTTGCTTGAAGTGGTGGCCAAAGACCTGGAGTCCTTCGGTGAATTTGCCCGCGAGGTATTGCAAACCTTGCCTGCGGTCAAGGAAATCTATTCAAGCTTCTCGTTCAAGTCGGTCAAGCCGCATCGAGTGATCCCGATGCTGCCCTGACGGCAAATGATCACGTGCGGCGATTGGTTGAGTCCCCCGACCCTTCAGGCGCGCATAATGCCGGTTTTCATAATCAGCCAGGAGTCTTGAGACAGTGATGTTTGAAATAAAACCGGTCAGCCCCGAAGTTTATCGCCAGAAAACCCGACGCAGCACTCTCTACATCGCGGTGACCTTTGCGGCGTTGGCGCTACTGGTGTCCGGGCTGGCAGTGGGGCTGATGGGAGTGCAGGGGGGGGATAATTTTCGTTTGAATCTGGCGGGCGTCATGGTGGCCCTGATCATGACCATTGCCCTGGTGAGGTTCAATTTCTGGTCGCAGCCCTGGATGGCTCCGGCGGTGTATGGCTGGCAGCTCAAGCGCAGCCTGATGAAAGTCACCAACGTCATGCACCATGTGACGGCAGGGGTCATGGCCGGCGATGTGACGGCCATGAAGCTGTTGCGCTTTTATCATCTGGGCGTGACCCAGATGTACCAGCTGGACGCCAACTCCAGTGCGTTGAGCCAGATGGTTCACGAGATTGATCTGCACAAGGCGCGCCTGGAGGCGCTTGGCATCGAGACGGAGCAGACCCGGCTGGATCCTGCCTGGCTAGAGGCGGTCAAACAGTTTGCGCCGTTGAAATGATCCGTTGACGGGCAAGCCAGGCGAGGCGAGTGGTCATGCGCCTTTTTTCGCTCGGCGTGCCCTTCGGGACAGGTTTAGCTGACTACGCGATAGCAGGGCACATAGTCCGCGCCGCCTGGCAGTTTCATGCGGTGCTGCTCAACAAATGCGTGCAGCAATTTATCCAGCGGTTTCATGATTGCAGGGTCACCGTGAATTTCGTACGGGCCGTGCTGTTCGATCAGGTGAATGCCTTTCTCTTTCACGTTGCCCGACACAATCCCGGAAAAAGCCTGACGCAGGTTGATCGCCAGTTCATGGGCAGGCATGTCGCTGCGCAATTTCAGGCTGGCCATATTGGCGTGGGTCGGCTCGAACGGACGCTGGAACCCCTCATCAATTTTCAATAGCCAGTTGAAGTGGAACGCATCATTGCGCTCGCGGCGGAACTTTTTCACCGCCTTGAGACCCGAGGTCATTTGCCGGGCCACTTCGGCCGGGTTGTCGATGATGATCTGGTAATGGGTCTGCGCCGATTCACCCAGCGTGGCGCCGACAAATTCATGCAGCTGCTGCAGATAAGGGGCTGCTTCCTTGGGCCCGGTCAGGATGACGGGGAAGGGTACATCGCTGTTATCCGGGTGCATCAGGATGCCCAGCAGATACAGGAACTCCTCGGCAGTCCCGGCGCCGCCCGGGAAAATAATCACGCCGTGGCCTACCCGCACAAAGGCCTCAAGGCGTTTTTCGATGTCCGGCAGGATCACCAGTTCGTTGACGATAGGGTTCGGCGCTTCGGCAGCGATGATGCCCGGCTCGGTCAGTCCCAGATAACGCCCGCCCGTCAAACGTTGCTTGGCGTGGGAGATGGTGGCGCCCTTCATGGGGCCCTTCATTACGCCCGGCCCGCAGCCGGTGCAAATGTCCAGACTGCGCAGGCCCAGTTCGTGGCCGACCTTTTTGGTGTACTTGTATTCTTCGGTATTGATCGAGTGCCCGCCCCAGCACACAACAATCTTGGGATCTACCCCAGGGCGCAGGGTGCGGGCATTGCGCAGCAGGTGGAATACGTAGTCAGTGATGCCTGCAGAGGAGCTCAGGTCGATGCGCGGGCTGTCCAGGCCGCTTTGGGTGTAGACAATGTCTCGCAGGGCGCTGAATAGCATCTCGCGAGTACTGGCAATCATTTCTCCATCAACGAATGCATCCGCCGGCGCATTGAGCAGCTCGAGGCGAACACCACGGTCTTGCTGATGAATCCGCACCTCGAAATCCTGATACGCCTCAAGGATGGTTTTAGCGTTATCGACCTGGGCACCTGTATTGAGAATCGCCAGCACGCATTGGCGAAACAGTGTGTAACTGCTGCCTGAGCCGACTTCGCTCAGTTGCTGGACTTCACGTTGCGATAGCGTCTCCAGGCTGCCCTTAGGGCTGACCGAAGCGTTGATGACTTGTCTTTGAACCATTGTGGGCTTCCTGTAAGCGGGATCGAAATAAGGCTTGGCGCAGCTATTGAGTGCATATCAGGCATCTGCATCTGCCGAGCGAGAGGTCCCAACTCTTACGTCTTTAGATTTATTCGCTTTAAGCATAGTCGCCCCGGAAGAGGCTGGTTACCGCTGTGGCTACAGTAACACTGCCGGCGCATAAGGCCAGTGTCGCCCTGTTTAGAGCGGTGAAGTCAGTAAAGACAGGGGCCGATGGGTTAATCTTTTGCAGATTGTGAGACCGCTGTCTCACTCGCGAATGCCATGAGGAACGCCATGATTATCACCACCACCCACAGTGTTGAAGGCCGCCAGATCACCGAGTACCTGGGAGTGGTCAGTGCCGAGTCGGTACACGGCATCAACGTAGTGCGGGATTTTTTTACCGGGGTGCGGGATTTTTTCGGTGGGCGCTCTCAGACCCTGGAGCGGGCATTGAAAGAAGCGCGTGCCGAGGTCACGGATGAAATCCGCGACAGGGCGAGGGACTTGCGGGCAGATGCCATTGTCGGGCTGGATTTCGAAATCAGCATGCCTTCTGGCCGTGGCGGGATGCTGGTGGTGTTTGCCACCGGGACGGCAGTGCGCCTGGGCTGAAATCCGGCAGCCCCGAAGGCTGCCGGATTGCGGATACAACCCGAATGAGGCGTTAGATGGTTGTGCCCACGGCCGTGGTTTTGGACAGCGCGTCCTGCAGCTTCTGCTCTTGTTCAGGGGACAGGGAAGTGCGCAGAACCTTGCCTTTAAAATCCGAATCCTCAAGTTCCTGCAGCACTTTTTCCGGCTGGAATTTGCGCAGCAGCAAGAACAGGGCCGAGGAGTCATTCGGGATGGTTTCACTCAGGGACTTGATGAAGGCGTCATCAATCCCGTAATCGCTCAACGAACCCGAGAGTGCGCCGGTGCCTGCGCCCAGGGCGCCGCCAATGGCAAAGCCTGCCAGCGGGTTGAGAAACAGCAGCCCCACCAGTGCGCCCCAAAGGCCGCCGGTGACCAGGCCCGAAGTAGCGCCCAAGGCCGTCAGATTGACGCTTTGTTTGATATGGATTTTGCCTTCGGCGTTACGTACGACGATGACCGCATCTTCCAGCTCTACCAGGTGCTCTTTGCTCAGCGAAACCATTTTGGTGAGGGCGCGATCTGCAACTTCGGTATCTGAAAATCCCACAACGATTAAATCGGACATGTCTTTCATTCCTTGACGGTACAGGTCCAGCCCTTTGCCGGGCTGACATTAGGAGGCGTTTTTCAAGCCCTCATCTTTGCAGTGACTCAGTCTGTCTTGAGCTTTCTACGCGGATTGAGCGTGGTCGCAAACCTTGGAACGGTCAAGTTGGCAGGATTAATCTTTCAGTGAGCAGGGAGTATTGAGCAAGGAAGGGGGGCGTGACGGTGTCATCCGCAGGTCTTGAATTGAGGAGGGCTGGCCGGGCAGCCCTGACACTCACTCCAAGGGCTGGTGCCTCGGATGCTTATGGTTGATCGTTTTTGTCTGCGGCAGTCAGGCCGGCCTGAATGCGCTGATAAATTTCTTCACGGTGCACAGCGACATCTTTCGGCGCGTTGATGCCGATTCTGACCTGTTGTCCGCTGACCCCTAAAATAGTGATCGTAATATCGTCACCGATGTTTATGCTTTCACCAACTTTGCGGGTGAGAATCAGCATTTTTTTCTCCTTGATGGCTTTGTAAGGCACGTCTCTGAGACGGTGCGGCTTCGTTCATGACTACAGAATACTGCTAAGTGGGCATAAATGCGCCGCTCATTACAGACGTCATCGCCAGAAGTTTAATTCCCTACAAAGGAAAAGTTCTCGCGTATGAGTCTTAAATTGGGGCGAATCGAATTTGTTCAAGGTGAGCAATGGTTGGCGCCCCAGTGATAAAATCGATTTACACATACAGACAGGGGAAACGCAGTGCGTAAAGTCATCGTGATGACAGCAATATTGGCCTTGACGGCTTGCGGGCAGGAGTCTAACGATAAAATCGAGCGGGCTAAAGCAGCTTCTGAGTCTGCGCAGGCCCAAGTCCCGGTTGCGCATTGGGCGCTAGAGATTACCGAGGGCCAGCAGGCGACAATAACCGATAGCACGGGAAGGCTTCTTGACAATGGTTTCACTCCCTATATTTATGAGCGTGAAGGCGTAAAACATTTCTTGATCGGTCCGTTCGCGACTGAGGCTCAAGCTCGGGAAACCCAGGACAAGATGAAACTCAAGCCCAAACTCGACGGCATTGAAACCAACATTATTGAGTTGCCCGCCGCGAACTGACTTGATTGCGCGTCGTGTAGCTGCGTAAGCGTAGCCGTAACCGGCACTACTCGACGCCACTGGCGAGCTTTTTTATGCGCACACGGGGTGCCGCAATTGTCAGGTGCTCATCGACGAAGCACGACGACAAGGGCAATAAGCAATGAGCAATCATAAAATTGAAATCCGTCGCGCGAATGTAGAGAAAATCCTTCTCGGCGCCGAGAAGGTTTTTGCAGAAAAAGGCTTCGCCGGGGCTGCAATGGCGGACATCGCCGCTGAAGTTCAGCTGCCACGCTCCAACCTGCACTACTACTTCAGCACCAAAACCGAACTTTACAGCGCCGTGTTACTGGGCTTGCTCGACGTGTGGAAGCAGGATGCGCTGTGTTTCGAGACCTACGACGACCCCCGTCTGGTGCTCAGCAGTTACATCCGGGCCAAAATGAATCACTCCCGTACCCGGCCCTATGGCTCGAAAGTCTGGGCCAATGAAATCATCCATGGTGCTCCTTCACTGGGGCGGGCGCTGGATGCCAGCCTTTATGACTGGGCCAAGATGAAAGAAGCCAAAATCCGCCAATGGGTCGCGGACAAACGGATTCTGCCGGTGGAGCCTGCCAGCGTGCTGTACATGATCTGGGCCTCAACCCAGCATTACGCCGACTTCGACCATCAGGTGAACATTCTCAACGACCACCAGCCACTGTCCGACATCCAGTTCGAGCGGGCAGTGCAGACGGTCACCAGCGTGATCCTGCGCGGTATCGGGCTGGAACCCTAGAGGCGCTCCCGCAGGTTTTGTACACCTGCACAAAACCTGCAGGAGCGAGCTTGCTCGCGATGCAGATGCAGCGGTTTATCCCCTAGGACGCCACGTGATACGGGTTGCGCGGATCATGGTTCCAGTCCAGGAACGGCAGGCCATTGTCGTGCGGCACCATCTCGATACACGACTCCACCGGGCAGGTGATCTGGCACAGATTGCAGCCCACGCACTCGTCCTCGATAACCTCGTAGCGACGCGTGCCATCGGCCAGCTTGACGCTGGAAATGGCCTGGTGCGAAGTGTCTTCACAGGCAATGTGGCAGCGCCCGCAACCGATACAGGCGTCCTGGTCGATTTTGGCGATCACCTGATAATTGATATCCAGGTATTTCCAGTCGGTGGTGTTGCCCACCGCCCGCCCTGAAAAGTCCTCCAGGCTCGTGTAGCCCTGGCTGTCCATCCAGCGCGACAAACCATCTTTCATTTCGTCGACAATCCGGAACCCGTGGAGCATCGCCGCCGTGCACACCTGCACCGCACCGCACCCCAGCGCGATGAATTCTGCGGCATCACGCCAGCTGCCAATGCCGCCAATCCCGCAGATCGGCAAGCCCCGGGTTTGTGGGTCGCGGGCAATTTCGGCCACCATATTCAGGGCGATCGGCTTGACCGCCGAGCCGCAATAGCCGCCGTGGGTGCTCTGGCTGCCGACCATTGGCAGCGCCACCATGCGCTCAAGGTCGACACTGGTAATCGAGTTGATGGTATTGATCAGCGACACCGCATCGGCACCGCCGCGATGGGCGGCCCGGGCGCTGAGTCGCACGTCGGTGATGTTGGGCGTCAGCTTGACGATCACCGGCAGTGAGCAATAGGTCTTGCACCAGCGGGTCACCATCTCCACGTACTCGGGCACCTGGCCCACTGCCGCACCCATGCCGCGCTCGGGCATACCGTGCGGGCAGCCGAAATTCAGCTCGATGCCATCGGCGCCGGTGGCTTCAACCAGCGGCAGGATGTACTTCCAGGCCTGCTCTTCGCACGGCACCATCAACGACACAATCAATGCACGGTCGGGCCAGTCTTTTTTGACCTGGGTGATTTCCCGCAGATTGATCTCCAGGGAACGGTCGGTAATCAACTCGATATTGTTGATCCCCATGACTTCGCGGTTGGGCCCGAAGTGCGCTGAATAGCGCGACGATACGTTGACCGCTGCCGGGTCTTCGCCCAGGGTTTTCCAGACCACGCCGCCCCAGCCCGCTTCATAGGCGCGGACCACGTTATAGGCTTTGTCGGTGGGGGGCGCAGAGGCCAGCCAGAACGGGTTGGGTGCCTTGATACCGGCGAAAACAATCGAGAGATCGGCCATTTACGCTGCCTCCTGGTTAAGCATGAGTTGGGCATGAATGGCTTCTGCGGCCAGCTTGCCGTGTTGCACTGCCTGTACGGTCAGATCCTGGCCCAGGGAGGTGCAATCGCCCCCGGCATAGACCCCGGGGACGCTGGTGCGCAGTTGCTCGTCCACCTCAATTCGGTCACCCGCACGTTTCAACGCATGGGCCAGGGGATCGCTCAACGCGCTTTCATCAAACGTCTGGCCGATGGCCTTGAACACCGCGTCTGCCGCCAGATCGAAGCTTTCACCGGTGCTCACCGGGCGCCCGCCTTCAAGACGGGTACGGGCAAAGCGCATGCCGCGCACGCGGCCTTGTTCATCCAGCAGCAACTCCTGGGGCTGGGCCCAGGTCATCAGTAGCACCTGATTGGCCTTGGCAATGTCTTGTTCGTGCCCGGTGGCCCCCATGTCCTCCAGCCCGCGGCGGTACACCAGGTTCACTTCACGAGCACCCAGGCGGGCCATTTGCACCGCCATGTCGATGGCCGTGTTGCCCGCACCGAGTACGATGCAGCGTTCGGCCAGGGGCAGTTGCGTCAGGTCATCGCTCTGGCGCAGTTCGCGGATATAGTCGGTGGCGGCCAGCAGGCCGGGTGCGTCTTCGTCGGGCAGCCCCAACTGTCGACTGGCCGCCAGACCGATCCCCAGAAACACCGAATCGAACTGCAGGTGCAGCTCGCTCAGGCTGAGATTACTCCCCAGTCGCTGGCCGTGACGCATCTCGATGCCACCGATCTGCAGCACGAAGTCCACTTCACGCTGGGCAAAATCGTCCACCAGTTTGTATTTGGCGATCCCGTACTCATTGAGGCCACCGGCTTTGTCGTTGGCCTCAAAGATCACCACTTCATGCCCGAGCAGGGCCAGGCGATGGGCGCAGGCCAACCCGGCAGGGCCCGCCCCGACTACGGCGATGCGCTTGCCGGTGGGGGCTGCCCGATTGAACGGGTATTCGTTGAACTGCGCGTTGTCGACCGCATAACGCTGCAGCAGGCCGATTAAAACCGGGGCGCATTCCTGATCGTTATTACGCACACAGGCCTGCTGGCACAGCACCTCGGTCGGACACACCCGGGCGCAACTGCCGCCGAGGATGTTGGCCGAGAGGATCTTGTGCGCGGCGCCCTGGACATTTTCCTGCTGGATATTGCGAATGAACGACGGGATGTCGATATCGCTGGGGCACGCATTGACGCAGGGTGCGTCATAGCAATACAGGCAGCGCGAGCTTTCCAGCACAGCCTGTCGGGCGTTCAGGGGCGGTGCCAGATCAGTGAAATGGCTGGCCAGCGCCACCGCATCTTCATGGGGATGCGGCAAATGGTTCAGGGACTTGATCACAGTGATTGCCTCACGGTTGTGGGGATCGCCTGCCTCTATCGGGCAGTGGTTTTTATATTCAGCGCTTTACAGCGACGGGCTTGTGCTGCTCGGCACGTTTCTTCAGCAGGTCGAACACGGCGGGGTAGGCCGCGCGTTCGATGTAGCGCCCGGCGCCGCGCACTGCCCGCAGGTCGCCATCGGCCCACACCACGCGGCCCTGGCTGATGGTGTGGCTGGGCACACCGCGCACGGTCTTGCCTTCGAAGATGTTGAAGTCGACTTTTTGATGGTGGGTCTTGGCGGAAATCGTGCGCGTGCCCTGGGGGTCCCACAGCACCAGATCGGCATCGGCGCCGACCCGGATCGTGCCTTTGCGCGGGTACAGATTGAAAATCTTCGCAGTGTTGGTGGACGTCAGCGCAACGAATTCCTGCATGGAAAGGCGCCCGGTGTTTACCCCTTCATCCCACAACACCGCCATGCGGTCTTCAATGCCTGCCGTACCGTTGGGGATCAAGCTGAAATCATCGCGCCCGGCGGCCTTTTGCTCGGCACAAAAGCAGCAGTGGTCGGTGGCCGTGGTGTGCAGATTGCCCGACTGCAAACCATGCCACAGCGCCTCCTGATGCCCGCGGGGACGGAAGGGCGGGCTCATCACGTAGCCGGCGGCGGTCTGCCAATCGGGGTTCTGGTACACGCTTTCATCCAGCAGCAAATGGCCTGCCAATACTTCGCCATACACCGGCTGGCCCTGACTGCGGGCGTAGGTGATTTCGTCCAGGGCTTCGCGGGTCGAGACATGCACCATGTACAGCGGAGTACCGATGGTCTGCGCGATCCGGATCGCCCGGCTGGCTGCTTCGCCCTCAACCTGGGAGGGGCGCGACAGTGGATGGGCCTCGGGCCCGGTCATGCCCCGGGCCATGAGCTTGCGCTGCAAGTGATACACCAGCTCGCCGTTTTCGGCATGCACGGTGGGCACCGCACCCAGTTCCAGGCAGCGCTCGAAACTGGCGACCAGAGTGTCGTCGGTGGCCATGATCGCGTTTTTGTAAGCCATGAAATGTTTGAAGCTGTTGATCCCGTGGTGACTGACCAGTTCGGCCATTTCTTCGCGCACCTGCTCGCTCCACCAAGTAATCGCCACGTGGAAGCCGTAATCCGAAGCCGATTTTTCAGCCCAGCCGCGCCATTGATGAAAGGCCTCCAGCAAGGACTGCTGAGGGTTGGGAATCACAAAGTCGATAATTGAAGTTGTGCCACCGGCCAGACCGGCAGCAGTACCACTGAAAAAGTCTTCGCTGGACACAGTCCCCATAAACGGTAATTGCATATGTGTGTGCGGATCGATACCGCCGGGAAGTAAATATTGACCGCTACCATCGAGCACTTCGCAGCCGGCCGGAACATCGAGATCAGTTCCAATTGCGCGGACTAGACCGTCAGCGCAATAAACATCAGCACAATAACTTTCATCATGGGTCACAAGCGTAGCGCCACGGATTAACAGTGACATACCGAGTTCCTCGCAGGCAGACCGGCTAGAACCGGTTCTAAGTGTTGTTATTACGACCGCTGTACAGGATCGGTTCCTGTCACTGGTGTCAGGAATGAAATCTAGAGTGTTGTTGCTAAATGATCAAACTTTATTTTTAAAGCGCTTATATTTATATAAACGCATGATTTATATAGATTTTTTATTTAAATCACCAAAATAGTGCGCGACATCACCATTTTGACGCACTTGACAGGATTCAAATATAGGCGAAGTTTCTTATGCTAAATCAGGCGCTTGAAGCCCTGAACCAACGGGAGCGTAAAGCGGAAAATAAATAAGCGTGCACCGAGTTGTTTCGTTTTGTTATATGAAAAAACAGGCACGAGTTAGAAGATGGCCTTTAACGGGAATGAGTGTCATTTGCCTTGGTATTTAAAACCTTTTAAACCAGCCAGTTGCAAGTACCAAAAGCCGATGTGCAGGGAGAAGTAACTAACACGGCACAGTTCTTGATTGTCGCTGCCACTACCGGATTCACCGGACCAGGCAAGTGAGTCGCACTGCGTTATTGCGCAGCGCCTGTTACCAGAACACCAAAACAAGAGAGTGAACGAGCATGCAGCCAAGCAGATCACAAGTCACCGAACGTAACGGGCTGTTCGAACTGGAGGCCGGGACTGACGTTCTCGACAGTCCCCGATATAACCACGACATGGCGCCCACCAAAGTTCACGAGCGCACCTGGAACAAATGGCATATCACGGCGCTGTGGATCGGCATGTCGATTTGTGTGCCGACCTATACCCTGGGCGGTGTGTTGACCGCTTACTTCGGACTCAGTGTGGGCGAGGCGCTGCTGGCGATTTTGCTGGCCAACCTGGTGGTCCTGATCCCGCTGACCCTCAATGCATTTGCGGGCACCAAGTACGGCATTCCGTTTCCGGTATTGCTGCGTTCCTCTTTCGGCATCATTGGTTCCAACGTTCCGTGCCTGATTCGCGCCCTGGTGGCGTGTGGCTGGTTCGGCATTCAAACCCTGTTCGGCGGCCTGGCCATTCACCTGTTTCTGGGGTCGGTATTTGAAGGCTGGAAAAGCCTCGGCGGCACCGGTGAAGTGATCGGCTTCATGGTGTTTTGGGCCCTTAATTTGTGGGTGGTATTACGCGGTGCCGAGTCGATCAAATGGCTTGAAACCCTGTCTGCACCGCTGCTGGTACTGGTTGGCATCGGTTTGCTGGTTTGGGCGTTACCCAACGTGTCTATGACCGAACTGCTGGCGCAGCCGGCCAAGCGCCCCGAGGGTGCCAGTGTGTATGGCTATTTCTTTGCAGGCCTGACCGCGATGGTTGGCTTCTGGGCGACCCTGTCGCTGAACATTCCGGACTTCAGCCGTTACGCCAGAAGCCAGAAAGACCAGATTCTGGGACAGCTGTTCGGCTTGCCCCTGACCATGTTCCTGTTTGCCGCGCTGGGCGTGGTGATGACTGCTGCATCGGAAAAACTGGTGGGGGTTACGGTGTCTGATCCGGTGAGCCTCATTGGCCACATCCAGAGCCCCGGCTGGGTGGCCCTGGCCATGGCCCTGATCATCATCGCCACACTGTCTACCAACACGGCGGCCAACATTGTGTCGCCCACCAACGACTTCCAGAACATCGCCCCAAAACTGATCAACCGCACCACGGCCGTGATATTGACCGGCCTGGTGGGGCTGGCCTTGATGGCCCATGAACTGCTGAAAAAGCTGGGTCTGCTGGTCTCGGACGTGAGCCTGGAAACCGTGTACTCCAACTGGCTACTGGGCTATTCCAGCCTGCTGGGGCCAATTGCCGGGATCATGGTGGTCGACTATTTCATTATCCGTCAGCAAAAACTCGACCTTGAGGGGCTGTACCTCGATGGCGTGTACCCGGCCTGGAACTGGAACGGTTTCATTGCATTCGGGGTGCCGGTGGTACTGACCCTGTTGTCACTGGGCAGCAGCGCCTTCAGCTGGTTCTACGACTACGGCTGGTTTACCGGATCGTTGCTTGGCGCTGCGATTTACTACGGCCTGAGCCGCTTGAGCAACCCGCAGACAGCGGTCGTCAAAGGTGCGATCTGAAATCGCCACCCCATCAACTCTTACAAGAAACTGCCTGAGGAAAAGACCATGAACGCTGTACAAGACCTTCAGCAGCAACGCCCGCAGTCCGTCAATGGAGAACGCCTTTGGGCCTCGCTGATGGAATTGGCGCAACTGGGTGCCACAGTCAAAGGCGGCGTGTGTCGCCTGGCCCTGACCGACCTCGACCGTCAGGCCCGGGACATCTTTGTACGCTGGTGTGAAGAAGCGGGCTGCACGGTCAGCGTCGACGCGGTGGGCAATATTTTCGCCCGCCGTCCGGGGCTCAATCCCGACTTGCCGCCGGTGATGACCGGCAGCCATATCGACACCCAGCCCACCGGCGGCAAATTCGACGGTTGCTACGGGGTGCTGGCTGGCGTCGAAGTACTGCGCACACTCAACGACCTCAACATCCAGACCCGGGCGCCGCTGGAAGTGGTGGTGTGGACCAACGAAGAAGGCTCGCGATTTGCGCCGTGCATGATGGGCTCCGGAGTCTTTGCAGAAAAATTCACCCTTGAAGAAACCCTGGCCAAGACCGACGCCCAGGGCGTGACGGTAGCCGAGGCCCTGAATGCCATTGGTTATGCCGGCAGTCGCAAAGTCAGCGGCCACCCGGTGGGTGCCTACTTTGAAGCCCATATCGAGCAAGGGCCGATCCTTGAAGACGAACGCAAAACCATAGGCGTGGTGCTGGGCGCCCTGGGGCAGAAATGGTTCGACCTCAACTTGCGCGGCGTAGAGGCCCACGCGGGACCGACCCCGATGCACCTGCGCAAAGACGCACTGGTTGGCGCGGCGGCAGTGGTGGCCGCGGTCAATCAGGCCGCCCTGAGCCATCAACCCCATGCCTGCGGCACAGTGGGCTGCCTGCAAGCCTATCCGGGCTCACGCAACGTGATCCCGGGTGAAGTACGCATGACTCTGGACTTCCGTCATCTGTTGCCGGAGCGTCTGGATTCGATGATCGAACAAGTGCGCGGGGTGATCGAAGCCACCTGCAAGCAACATGGCCTGAGCTTTGAACTGACCCCGACTGCGGACTTCCCGCCGTTGTACTTCAACCCCGACTGTGTCGATGCAGTGCGCAATGCGGCCAATGAACTGGGCTTATCCAACATGGACATCGTCAGCGGGGCAGGGCATGACGCGATCTTCCTGGCCGAACTGGGGCCGGCGGGGATGATTTTTGTGCCCTGCGAGGGCGGGATCAGCCACAACGAAATCGAGAATGCCGATCCTGGGGATCTGGCGGCGGGATGTGCGGTGTTGCTTAAGGCGATGCTTGCGGCATCGGAGATTGTTGCGCAAACCCGCTAAGGAAGGCTGGCGCTGCGCGCCAGATCGCAGCCTTTGGCAGCGACTACAGGTCGGATTTTGTTTTTGATCTTGATCTTGATCTTGTTTTTGATCTTGATCTGCTCTTGATCTTCAAGCCCCTTCGGGAGGCCGAGAGGAGGTTCTGCGCAGTGGTCCTCCCGGCAAGGATGCCGGGAGAGCCGTGTTGGGCCATGGATGGCCCGTCACGGCGTGGCCACGGAGCGGGGCCGGAGCGAGGGAACCTGAGCGCAGCGAAGGCCGTACGCTGGGGGCAAGGCCTTTTTGGTTCCTTTTGTGGCTGCTTGACAAAAGGGACTCGCTGTAAGAGCGAAACCGATAGTCGAGTTAAACGCCTGTAATGGATATGTACGCGGTCTTTCAGTTACTTGCGCCGAGTACATACCCATTTGATGAGCCTTCGTGTCGCCCCGAATATCGAGTAGCCGCAGGAACATCGTCCTTAAAAGCCAAAGCCAAAGCCAAAGCCAAAAGCTTATGCCAGTAGCGGGGTCCGCGGCGGGATCAGGCGTTTACTGCCGGTGGCTTCAAACGCCGCCGCAAACCGCAACAACGCCGAATCATCATAAGCCCGACCGGCAAAGGTCAGCCCTACCGGCATGCCAATATCCGCCATCACACCCATCGGCACCGTCACCGTAGGCACACCCAGATGCCGGATCGCCAGGTTGCCATTGGCAACCCAAACCCCATTACTCCACGCAATATCCGCCGACTCGGGATTCACATCGGCATCCGCCGGCCCTACATCAGCAACCGTGGGGAACAACACCGCATCCAGACCCAGGCGATCCATCCAGTCCTCAAGATCAATCCGGCGGGTCTGCTCCAGACCGCGCAGGCCGTCAGGCAAAGTACTGATCCGGTCCCACGGAGTAATGCCGCGCTCGGCCATCCGCACATATTCATCCATGCCCGCCGCCAGTTCATCTTCGCGGTTGGGCAGCGTTCCCGGGTCGTGGGGGAAGATCAGAGCGCCGTCAACGTCAGCCAGACGGTTGAGTTTCGGATCACCATTGGCCCGCAGGAAGTCATCAAACGCCCAGGCCGACAGCTCCCACAATTCATCATGCAAAAACTCTTTGGAGACCAGCCCGCGAGTGAACACAGTGGGCGCACCAGGGCGATCTCCCTCGCAATTGGACACCAGCGGGAAGTCGACTTCGATCACTTCGCCGCCCCGGGCCTCAATGGCCTTGCGCGCTGCTTGCCAGAGCTCGATCACCGAGGCCCGGGTAATGATCCGCTGGCCGGTCGGGCCGCCGATACCCGGTGCTTGGGCCGTACCCGCTTCGGGGTCGGCATTGATGTACATGCGCGGCACGCCAAAGCGCTTGCCTGCGAGTGCTTCAGCGCCGGCGTTGAGCTCTGCATAAGAGGCAGGGCGCACTGCAGCCACCGCGGGTATCGGTACCCAGGTTTGCAGGCGCCACAGATCGCCACGGGTGTCCGGGTCTTCGGCCACGACCACATCGAGTACTTCAAGCAGGTCGGCCATGGTTCTGGCGAACGGCACCACCACGTCCATGGTCGGGGTGAGCGGCCAGTTGCCACGTACCGAAATCACCCCGCGCGAAGGCGTGTAGGCACACAAACCATTATTGGAGGCCGGGCCCCGTCCGCTCGACCAGGTTTCTTCTGCCAGGCCGAATGCCGAAAAACTGGCCGCCGTTGCCGTGCCTGCGCCGTTCGATGAACCCGAAGCAAAGGGGGCGGTGAGGTAATTGGCGTTATACGGGCTCTCGGCGCGGCCATAGACCCCGCGCTGCATGCCGCCGTTGGCCATGGGCGGCATATTGGTCTTGCCCAGGCAAATGGCACCGGCGGCCCGCAGGCGCTCGATGGTGAACGCATCGCGCCAGGCCACCAGATCCTTGAATGCGGGGCTGCCCGAGGCAGCGGTCAGGCCTTTCACCAGATAGCTGTCCTTGGCGGTATAGGGGATACCGTCCAAAGGCCCCAGCGGCTGGCCCTTGGCCCGACGTGCATCGGCTGCCTGTGCTTCGCTCAGCGCTTCAGGGTTACGCACCACCACTGCGTTGAGCGCCGTGGCGGTGTCGGGACCGTCATAGGCCTCGATCCGGGCGAGATAGGCCTGCACCAACTCAACCGAAGTGGTCTGGCCGGACTCGAGCGCGGCGCGCAGTTGGGCAATGGGGACCTCAGTGACTTCAAACATGCGCTTACCGCTGGTTGCTGATGGGGGAGGCAGAGCTTATCTAAACTCGTACCTGCTCAGCCAGCGATCTAATGATAAACCCTGCCGACCCAACCCCCCCCCACTGTAGGAGCGAGCTTGTCTCGCGAGCTTTTTACCGGGCCCGTATTGCCTGGCGAGTGAAGGCAGCCATCTAGAGAAGCTCGCGAGCAAGCTCGCTCCTACAGGAGGGTTATGGGGTGGATGCTGCAGAGGCTGGCTTTCCCGAGCCACTGTAGGAGCGAGCTTGCCTCGCGAGCTTTTTACCGGGCCCGTATTGACTGGCGAGTGAACGCAGCCATCTTGAGAAGCTCGCGAGGCAAGCTCGCTCCTACAGGAGAGTTATAGGGTGGATGCTGCAGAGGTTGGCTTGCACGAGCCACTGTAGGAGCGAGCTTGCTCGCGAGCTTTTTACCGGGCCCGTATTGCCTGGCGAGTGAAGGCAGCCATCTTGAGAAGCTCGCGAGCAAGCTCGCTCCTACAGGGGGGCAGGGGTTGCAGTGATGGTGTATTGACCCTTCAGGAGGCTGCGGATTAGTCTCGGCCTCCTTTTACGCCATGGACTGATGACATGATTACCTGCCACCTGCGCTATGTGATTGACCCTTACAAACTGGCCGAATTTGAAGCGTACGGGCGGTTGTGGATACCGCTGGTAGAGAAATTCGGTGGCATCCACCACGGCTATTTCCTGCCCTCGGAAGGCGCCAACAATATTGCCCTGGCCATGTTTTCGTTCCCGTCCCTGGCCGCTTATGAGGACTACCGCGAACGCTCGAAAACCGACGCCGAGTGCATCGCGGCTTTCAAACTGGCCGAAGACAATCGCTGCATCGTCAGTTACGAGCGCACCTTCTTGCGTCCGGTATTCGAATAATCCGGGTGGGGCGGGTCTCTCGACTTTGCCCGGGTTGCTTTATCGTCGCGAGTGCAGGCGGCTAAAGTCTTATTCGGGTTTCGACCGCGGATCGGTCACTATCCGGTTCAATGCTGCCACTGCCACCGTGGTCCTGCGCGGTGACGGTGGTATGGTCGGGCTCACATCTGTTTCAGTTATCCGGAGAGACACATCACATGGCAACGGCATCAGCGGTTATCGATATCCCGGCTTCGGCCGACCAGGTCTGGCAATTGATCGGCGGCTTCAACAGTCTGCCTGACTGGTTGCCGATGGTTACCCGAAGCGAACTCAGCGAAGGCGGGCGCTTGCGCACCCTGCGCACAGACGATGGCACGGTGATCGTCGAGCGCCTGGAAGCCTTCGATAACGCGGCTAAAACCTATAGCTATTCCCTCGCTCAGTCACCGTTCCCGGTGAAGGACTATCTGGCGACCTTGAGCGTTGAGGCGCTGGGGGAAGGCTCGCGAGTGCGCTGGTCGGGGCTCTTCACGCCGGTCGGTGTCAGTGAAGTCGAGGCGCAGGAACTGTTCAAAGGCGTCTACCAGGTCGGCCTCACTGCGCTGCGAGCCAATTTCCCGGGTTGATTAATAGGTTTCTCCCCATCCTGTAGGAGCAGGCTCGCTCCTACAGGATGAATGCGGTTTCCAGGATTGCATGCATCTCTTGTGGGAGCTGGCTTGCCAGCGATGGTGATGGATCAGCCGACAGTTTTTTACAGGGGGAGGGTAGTGGCATATTGCCAACAAGCTCATAAACCCGGTATTGGCAAGTTAGATCCTTGAAATAAAACGAAAAAAACCTGAATGATGGCCATCCAGAATCAGTCCTGTTTCGAAAACTTGTGACTATTTAATGACTTAGGTCAGTACTGGTTTGAAAAAAAGTCTGCAAAATATCTTGTTACTGGTTGTAACACTGGGGTAAGATCGCCCTGCGTTCACCTACCACGGTTTATGCATTTTTAAGCCCCAAGTTTCCATCAGCTACTTGGGCTTTTTTTTGCCTGAAATTTGATATCGGATCCAATTTCTGCGGGCGCAGAAACAAAAACGGCGCCCGTTGCAGGCGCCGTTATTCAGTCATCAACTCTTAAGCAATCGCTTTGGAGCTCCACTCGCCATTAACCAGGCGTTGCAGGCCCAGCGGGTTGCGATTTTGCAACGCTGCCGGCAGCAATGCATCGGGATAGTTCTGGTAGCACACCGGGCGCAAGAACCGGTCGATGGCCAGTGAGCCAACCGAGGTGCCGCGTGCATCCGAAGTGGCCGGGTAAGGCCCGCCGTGAACCATGGCATCGCACACTTCGACGCCGGTCGGGTAGCCATTGACCAGAATACGACCCACTTTTTGCTCAAGAATCGGCACCAGCCACTGGTAGTGCTCAAGGTCGTCCGGTTCGCCAATCAGGGTGGCGGTCAGTTGTCCGCGCAGGGCCAGCAGGGCGTCCTTGAGCTGGGCGTCATTTTCCACTTCGATGATGATCGTTGCCGGGCCGAACACTTCTTCTTGCAGCAAAGGATCCTTGTTCAGCAGCAGGCTGACATCGGCCTTGAACAATTGCGGCTGGGCCTGAGCGCCGGACTGGGTGTGGCCGGCCAGGTGAGTGATGCCTTTATGGCCCAGCAGGTGCTCGACGCCCTTGGTGTAGTTGCGCAACCCGCCCGCGTTGAGCAGGGTGTGCGGCGCTTGCTCGGTCATCTGTTGCGTGAGCTGTTCGATAAAAGCCGAAAGCTCGGGGGAGCGCAGACCGATCACCAGGCCGGGGTTGGTGCAGAACTGGCCACCGCCCACGGTCACCGATGCGGCCAGCTCGCCTGCCACTTTGTCACCGCGTGCGGCCAGCGCTAGAGGCAGCAGGATCACCGGGTTGATGCTCGACATCTCGGCAAACACCGGGATCGGTTGCTCACGTTCGGCGGCCATTTTGCTCAGCGCGTTGCCGCCATGCAGTGAGCCGGTAAAGCCCACGGCCTGAATGGCCGGGTGTTTGATCAGCGGCTCACCGACACCGGCGCCGAAGATCATGTTGAACACGCCCTTGGGCATGCCGGTTTTTTCTGCGGCGCGAATGATCGCGCAACCCACCTGGTCAGCCGTTGCCATGTGGCCACTGTGGGCCTTGAAGACCACCGGGCAGCCAGCAGCGAAAGCGGCGGCAGTGTCGCCACCGGCAGTGGAAAAGGCCAGCGGGAAGTTGCTGGCGCCGAACACGGCAACCGGGCCTACGCCGATGCGGTACTGACGCAAATCCACCCGTGGCAGCGGTTTGCGGTCCGGCATGGCCAGGTCGATACGGGCCCCCAGGAAGTCACCGCGACGCAGGACTTTGGCGAACAGGCGCATCTGGCCGCTGGTACGGCCGCGTTCGCCCTGGATACGTCCGGCGGGCAGTGCGGTTTCACGGCAGACCAACGCCACAAAGTCGTCGCCCAGCTGGTCGATTTCGTCAGCAATGGCATCGAGAAATTCGGCGCGGCGTTCAGGGCTCAGCTGGCGGAATTCGACAAAGGCCTGATCGGCGGCGTTGGCGGCGCGGTCTACTTCCTCGGGTGTGGCCTGATGAAAGCGAAAAGGCAGGGCAACGCCGGTGCTGGCATCAAGGCTTTCAAGGGTGACTGTGCCGGCAGCGCTGCGGCTGCCGCCGATAAAGTTTTGGCCTGTTACGGTAGACATCGGTTCAATCCTCGCTAGATAGGCTTTAGACGCGCTATGGAACTCAGCGCACAAGACAGGGTTTTTTGTTGTCGTATTTCCAGCCCGGAACAATGTACTGCATGGCGACGCTGTCGTCCCGTGCACCCAGGCCCATGCCTTTATACAGTTCGTGGGCTTTGGCCACGGCGTCCATGTCGATGTCCACGCCCAGGCCGGGTCTGGCCGGAACCTTGATGTGGCCCTCGACAATTTTCAGCGGTTCGCGGGTCAGGCGCTGACCGTCCTGCCAGATCCAGTGGGTATCGATGGCAGTGATTTCGCCCGGTGCGGCGGCCGCCACCTGGGTGAACATGGCCAGGGAAATATCAAAGTGATTGTTGGAGTGCGAGCCCCAGGTCAGGCCCCACTCGTGGCACATCTGGGCGACCCGCACCGAACCCTGCATGGTCCAGAAGTGCGGGTCGGCCAGCGGGATATCGACGGCCTGGGACTGGATCGCATGGCCCATTTCGCGCCAGTCGGTTGCGATCATGTTGGTGGCCGTAGGCAGGCCGGTGGCGCGTCTGAACTCGGCCATTACCTCGCGTCCGGAGTAGCCGTTTTCGGCACCGCACGGGTCTTCGGCATAGGCCAGTACATGGTGTTGATCGCGGCACAGGCCGATGGCTTCTTTGAGTGACCAGGCGCCATTGGGATCAAGGGTAATCCGTGCATTGGGGAAGCGTTCGGCCAGCGCGGTGACGGCTTCGATTTCTTCAGCACCGCGCAATACCCCGCCCTTGAGCTTGAAATCGTTAAAGCCGTATTTGGCCTGTGCCGCTTCTGCCAGACGGACGATGGCCTGCGGGGTCATTGCCGGTTCATGGCGCAGGCGCAACCAGTCATCTGCGTCTGCTTCGCTGCGATAGGCCAGGTCGGTCTGCTGGCGGTCACCAATGTAAAACAGGTAGCCGAGCATCTTGACCGCGTCACGCTGCTGGCCTTCGCCGAGCAGGGCCGCGACCGGGACTTCAAGAAACTGACCCAGCAGGTCGAGCAGCGCGGCTTCCATTGCCGTTACCGCATGGATGGTGATGCGCAGATCAAAGGTTTGCAGGCCCCGGCCAGCCGAGTCGCGGGCGGCAAAAGTGCTGCGCATGGCGTTGAGAATGCTCTGGTAGTTGCCGATGGGTTGGCCCACCACCAGGCTGCGCGCATCTTCCAGGGTTTCGCGGATGCGTTCTCCGCCCGGCACTTCGCCGACCCCGATATGGCCGCTGCTGTCCTTGAGAATCACGATGTTGCGGGTGAAGAAAGGGCCGTGGGCGCCGCTGAGGTTGAGCAGCATGCTGTCATGCCCGGCCACCGGAATCACTTGCAGGCTGGTGACCACCGGAGCTTTTGCCGCGTGGTGCTGGTGTTCGCTGTTCATGTCGTGTTCCTTAAAAAGAGTCAGGGGCCTACGCGGGTTGCAGAGCTGCAGGAATCACAGCCGTGGGCTTGGGTTTGGTCTTGGCAAAGAACACGATGATGGCCGCAATGATCGAAGTACCGGCCAGGCCATAGAGCCCGCCCTGAATCGAACCTGTGGTTTGTTCCAGAAAGCCGAAGGTGGTGGGCGCAACGAAGCCGCCGAGATTGCCGATGGAGTTGATCAGTGCGATCACGGCGGCTGCGATGCGCGCATCCAGATAACCCTGGGGGATGGGCCAGAACAGTGCCGACGCCGATTTGAAACCGATGGCCGCAAAGCAGATGGCAATGAACGCGAAGATCGGACCGCCGGTGGTGGACAGGAACATCCCCAGTGCGGCAATCAGCAAGGCGGCTGCAATCCAGGCCTGCTGGTGCTTGAAGCGGCTGGCCAGAGAGGCGAAGGCATACATCGCAATGATCGAAATCAGCCACGGAATGGAGTTGAAGAAGCCCACCTGAATGTCGCTCAGGTCGCCCATTTTTTTGATGATGCTCGGCAGCCAGAACGTGGCCGCGTAAATGGTCAGTTGGATGCAGAAGTAGATGGCGCAGAACAACATGATCTGGCGGTCCTTGAGCAGTTTGCCCAGGGTTGGCTTGACGGTGTTGACGGCATCGCGCTCGCGTTGTTCGCGGTCAATTTCGTTGACCAGGGCATCTTGTTCCTGGCGGCTGAGCCATTTGGCGTCATGGGGTTTGGAATCCAGCCAGAACCACACAAAGAAGCACAGCAGCACCGAGGCCATGCCTTCAATGATGTACATCCATTGCCAGCCATGCAGGCCCATGCCGGTAATTTGCAGGAGCAGGCCGCTGAGCGGGCCGGAGATCAGGGAGGCCAGTGCCGATCCGCTGAGGAAGATTGCAATCGCTTTGCCGCGCTCGGCGCCAGGCAACCAGCGGGTGAAATAGTAGATAACGCCGGGGAAGAAGCCGGCTTCGGCGACGCCGAGCAAAAAACGCAGGATATAGAAGTGGGTTTCGTTCTGGATAAAGGCCATCAGGGTGGCGGTGATGCCCCAGGTAAACATGATGCGGGTCAGCCAGATGCGGGCGCCGACTTTTTGCAGCAGCATGTTGGATGGCACTTCAAACAAGGCATAGCCAATGAAAAACAGTCCGGCACCGAAGCCATAGGCGGCAGCGCCAATGCCCAGGTCGTGCTCCATATGTGAGCGGACGAAGCCTATGTTGACGCGGTCTATGTAGTTAACGATGAACATGATGACGAAGAGCGGCAGCACATGCCTCTTCACTTTTTGTATCGCGCGCGCCAGAACAGGATCGTTGGCGGGCGCAGCAGACACGTTGCTGGAAGTGTTCACAAATCTGACCCCACTGATTATTTTTATGCGGGTGGTTCGAGCCGGTGATCACGCTTTCGGTTGACGGACATCATACGAGTTGATTTTTCGCCCCGCAATGCCCGAAAACTAACCAATAAGTTATAAATGCTCTTTCTGTAATGCTTTTAAGTGTAATTACAGGGAGTTAGCCCCGGCTTTATTAAGGGGATTGCCCTTGTGCATTGAAAGCAGGGTTGTTCTTTTTAAGAACTGGCGGGGTTTTAATGGAGTTGTCATACGAGTTGAGGCGTCTCCCGATTGAAGCAGGTGCTAGTATTACGTCGCCTCAGAGGAAGGGATTACCCATGCACGATCAGCCGATACGCAAGCGCACCCCGGGGCTGGCCCACGACATCGTGGCCGAGCTGACCCGGCAGATTTTGTTGGGTCAATTGGCGCCGGGGGAGAAGTTGCCCTCCGAGTCGGTCATCGTGCGCGAGCAGGGCGTGAGCCGCACGGTGGTGCGCGAAGCGATTTCCAGATTGCAGGCATCCGGGTTTGTTGAAACCCGGCACGGGATAGGCACCTTTGTGCTTGAGCGCGACGAGCGTCAGGGCATTCACCTTTCAAGTGCCACCGCTGCCAGCGTGCGGGGCATTCTGGAATTGCGCATGGGCCTTGAGACACAGGCCGCCGCCCTGGCTGCCGGGCGCCGCACTGAAGAACAATTGCTGCAGATGCGTCAGGCGCTGGATGACTATCAGAACGCACTGGCCAACAACGATGGCAGCGTCGAGCACGACCTGCGCTTTCACAAGCTGATTGCCCAGGCCACGGGCAATACCTATTTCACCGACATCATCTGCCAGCTTGGCCGAACGGCCATACCGCGAACCCGGATCAACGCCGACGAACGCGGGGATGCCGATTTAATGCAGCTGGGGCAAATGGCCGTGCTTGAGCATGAAGCGATCTTGCGTGCCATCCGCCGCCAGGACCCCGATGCTGCCCGCGCAGCCATGCTGCTGCACCTGAGCAACAGCCTGGAGCGAATGGCGCTGTGATCAAACCCTGTAGTCGCTGACGAGGGCCGAGGCTGTGTTCGACTGCGCAGCAGTCGCAAAGTCAGGCAGCCGGGTGTGTCAGATGCAATGAGGGTGCTGGTTTTGCGGGCGTTGCCCGATCGCCGCCTCGTGCCTCGACAGCGACTACAGGGTTTACACAGGGTTCAGGTTGGCGCTGTAGTCGCTGACGAGGCACGAGGCTGCGATCGACTGCGCAGCAGTCGTAAAGTCAGGCAATCGGGTGTGTCAGAAGCAATGAGGGTTCAGGTTTTGCGGGCGTTGCCCGATCGCCGCCTCGTGCCTCGACAGCGACTACAAGGTTTCCAAAGGGTTCAGGTTGGCGCTGTAGTCGCAAAGTCAGGCAGCCGGGTGTGTCAGATGCAATGAGGGTGCTGGTTTTACGGGCGTTGCCCGATCGCCGCCTCGTGCCTCGACAGCGACTACAGGGTTAGTTTTTTGCTCTCTAGGGCGCACCGGCGGCGTGTTATCGTGCTGAACTTTTTGAGGGGACATCCAATGCGAATACTGATCGGCGCTCTGAGCGTGGCCATGCTGGCCGGCTGTGTATCACCTGCCATGAACGATGCCCGCAGCAAAGCCCCGACCCGGGTACTGGCCTCGGCCAAACCAACTCCGCTGGTGGCTGAATGCATCAAGTTCTCGTGGCAGGACGAAGGGGTGTTCGGGGTGGATGCCAGTGCCTATATCAACACCGGCAAGTCCGGTGAGCTGACGGTTTACACCCGTGACGCCGGCTCCTTTGCCGACCTGGTGCCGCAGGGCACGGGCACGGCGGTCAGTTATTACGCCAAACAGCCCGACGACAGTGCAGCCATGCGCCGTATGGCGATGCTGGCGACGTGTCTGTAACCCGGTTGCAACGGTGGACTTGAGACAGGGCTTTGTCCTGACCCGGCATTGGCACGATACGCCGTCGGGCATTGAGGTCGAATTCTGGCTGGCCACCGATGACGGGCCGCAGCACGTGCGCCTGCCTTATCAGACTTCAGTCATGTTTATCCCGGCTGCCCTGCGCGATCAGGCGCAGGCGTTGTTGCAGGATGAGCGCGGTATTGAGTTTCGTGAGCTGGCGCTACAGGATTTTCAGTCGCGCCCGGTGCTCGGTATTTACTGTCGCCAGCATGCCCAGCTGATCGATATTGCTCAGCGTCTGCGCCGTGCCGGGGTCGATGTGTTCGAGGCTGATATCCGGCCGCCCGAGCGCTTTTTGATGGAGCGTTTTATTACCGCGCCGGTGAGCTTCGGCGGCACCGCTGAGGCTGATGGCCCGTTGCGCAACACCCGGATGAAGCCACATCCCGACTACCGGCCGCGTTTGCAGCTGGTGTCGCTGGATATTGAAACCAGCGCCCACGGCGATCTGTACTCGATTGCGCTGCAGGGCTGCGGCCAGCGTCAGGTGTATATGCTGGGCAAGGCCACCGAGGCCGATACGGCGGTGGATTTCGATCTTGAGTTTTGTGCCACCCGCGGTGAGTTGCTGCAGCGTTTGAACCAGTGGATGGCCCTGCACGACCCTGACGCGATCATTGGCTGGAACGTCGTCCAGTTCGACATGCGGGTGCTCCACGAGCATGCCCGGCGTCTGGGTATTCCTTTGCTGCTGGGGCGCGGGGGCAGCGAGATGCAGTGGCGTGAGCACGGCAGCCGCAAAAACCACTTCTTCGCCAGTGCTGCCGGGCGGCTGATTATTGATGGCATCGAGTCGTTGCGTTCGGCGACCTGGTCATTTCCCTCTTTCAGCCTGGAAAACGTCGCCCAGACCCTGCTCGGTGAAGGCAAGGACATCAGCACGCCGTACCAGCGCATGGACGAAATCAACCGCATGTTCGTCGAGGACAAGCCCGCACTGGCGCGCTACAACCTCAAGGACTGCGAGCTGGTGACGCGGATTTTCGAGAAGACCCAGCTGCTGACTTTCTTGCTGGAACGGGCCTCGGTGACGGGGCTTGAAGCGGACCGCAGCGGCGGCTCGGTGGCGGCGTTTTATCATCTGTACATGCCGTTGATGCACCGTCAGGGATTCGTTGCCCCCAACCTCGGTGACAATCCGCCCCAGGCCAGCCCCGGCGGCTTTGTGATGGAGTCCCGGCCGGGGTTGTATGAGTCGGTGCTGGTGCTGGATTACAAAAGCCTTTACCCGTCGATTATCCGCACCTTCCTGATTGACCCGCTAGGGCTGGTGGAGGGGTTGCGTGAACCGGGTGACGAGGCCTCGGTCCCGGGTTTTCGCGGAGCACGCTTTTCGCGAACCCGGCACTGTTTGCCGGCCATCATCGAGCGGGTGGCCAATGGGCGCGAAGTGGCCAAACGCGAGAAAAACGCCCCGTTGTCCCAGGCGCTGAAAATCATCATGAATGCGTTTTATGGGGTGCTGGGCTCCAGCGGCTGCCGTTTCTTCGATACCCGGCTGGCCTCGTCGATCACCTTGCGCGGGCACGAAATCATGCTCAAGACCCGGGCCCTGATCGAGGCAAAGGGCTACAGCGTGATTTATGGCGATACCGACTCCACCTTCGTCTGGCTGCGCAGTGAACACAGCGAGGCCGATGCTGCCCGTATCGGCCACGAGCTGGTGCAGCACGTCAACCAGTGGTGGCAGGCCCATGTGCGTGACGAGTACGGCCTGACCAGTGCCCTGGAGTTACAGTTCGAAACCCACTACAGCCGCTTTCTGATGCCGACCATTCGCGGGGCAGAAGAGGGCAGTAAAAAGCGCTATGCGGGGCTGGTTGCACACGACGACGGGCGTCGGGAGATGGTCTACAAAGGGCTCGAAACCGTGCGCAGTGACTGGTCGCCGCTGGCCCAGCAGTTTCAGCAGGCGCTGTACTTGCGCATCTTTAATCGCCAGCCCTATCAAGATTACGTGCGTGACTTTGTGCGCAGTACCCTGGCCGGGGAGCATGACGAGCTGCTGATCTACCGCAAGCGCTTGCGCCGGCAACTGAGCGACTACGAGCGCAACGTACCGCCCCACGTGCGGGCCGCACGGCTGGCGGATGAGTACAACGACCGGCAGGGGCGCCCCCGCCAGTACCAGAACGGCGGCACCATCAGTTACGTGATCACCGTGGCCGGGCCACAGCCGCTGGAGAACCGTACGGCGCAGCTTGATTACGATCACTACCTGACACGCCAGCTGCAACCGGTTGCGGATGCGATTCTGGCGTTTGTCGACGATGACTTCAGCGCCCTGGTAGGCGGTCAGCTGGGGCTGTTTTAAGCGTCGCTGGCCGGGGTAGCCTTGGATTTGGCGCGGTCTTTGGCGGCCTTGGCTTCGGCGGCCAGGCACTCCAGACAAAACTGTTCGGCATAACTCATGATGATTTCGGTGGTATCGCCCTTGATGGTGCGCGAGCCAGCGAGGATGTAGCGCATGCGTTTTTCCGTCACGCCGATGCGCTGGGCGATCCAGGCCGGTGTCTGGCCGATGCGGTCCACCAGTTTGTTCGCATATTCGGTGGAGTGGTTGTAGCGTTCAGCGTTGGGAAACATAGGGGTTCCATGGGCGGGAATTAAAGCCGGACGGCAGGGTACTCCTTTTCAACGCTACCTGCATCGCGGGCACGCCCGACGGCAGACCGAAAACGGTGCGTACGGTCGCAGCCTTCGTGGGCTGCTTTATGAACTAGAGTTGCCTGCACTGACCAACAGACACGAGAGGGATATTCATGACTGCGCTGGACGTTTTTTGGGTGGGACTGGGAGGCGGGCTGGGCTCGCTGCTGCGCTGGTGGATAGGGCTACGGGTCGGGCAGTTGTATAAAGGCAAGTTTCCGTTAGGCACGTTTTTGATCAACGTCAGCGGCGCTTTCGTTATCGGCTATTTGAGCATTCTGTTTTCCGTGGACTGGCGCGACCGCTATGGCGATGTCATGAATGCCGCCGTTCTCACCGGTATTCTGGGTGGCTATACCACGTTCAGCAGCATGCAACTGGACGCCTCCAAACTGGCAAACGCCAAGGACCGCGCGCTGGCCGCCGGTTACCTGATCATCTCGGTACTGGTCGGTCTGGCCGCTGCCGCATTCGGCGCCTGGCTGGCCCGCTGACAAGGAGTAGCGAACATGCTTAATCTGATCATCCTGATTTTCGTCGGTGGCGCCTTCGGTGCCATGTGCCGCGAATTCGTCATGTTGTCGATACCGCGTCTGGCCGATGGGTTTCCCATGGATATTTTTGTCGCCAATATCGTCGCTGCATTTTTGTTGGGCGTCGCCACTTCGCTGTTCAAGAGCAACCGGATCAATCAATACGTACACGTGATGATCGGCACCGGGATCATGGGCGGGCTTTCAACCTTTTCCAGTTTCGTGTTCGGCGCGGTGGAGATGATGAAGGATCCGGGCGGGGTGCTGGTCTCCATCTGCTACCTGGTGACCAGTCTGGTGATCGGTTTTGCGGCGGTTGAGCTGGGTCTGTTCGCCGGAGGCAAGGTCAAACCAGTGCCTGCGACGGATTAAAGCCCTGAACCTGTAGGATCGAGCTTGCTCGCGATCTTTTGATCTTGAAAAAGCTCGCGAGCAAGCTCGCTCCTGTGGTTACGGTCAGGCCAGGGAAGTACGCTTGCCGAAGAACATTTCGGTGATCAGGCTGTTGTTGATTTCATCACCCTCAAGGGTGCGTACCAGCAACTCGCTGCCCAGCAGTGGCAACGACAGCACCATGGTCGGGTTAACGCGTTTGACCTTGGGCATGTTCCGCGTTTCGTTGACCAGCGCGATGATCTGGGTGTCGTCACCGGCTATTTCCTTGGCGGCCAGAATGGTGAAGACGTTTTCGGCGTCGTTGTCGCACAGGGTCACGATGTACTTGGCGTCGGCAGCCCCGGCCAGTTTGAGGGTCGCTACCGACGAAGGATCACCTTCAATGATGTCGGCCTTTTCCGGCAAGTCGTGCTGGCTGCCGGTGGCACACACCACGGTGACGTGTTCGCCACGATCGGTCAGGCCCTTGTAAACGTTTTGCGCCAGCGAACCGACGCCGACAAGGATGTAGTGATTTTTACGGGCCATATGGGTAATCCTGCCTTTAACGATTCGTTGAATGTTATTGCTGATCAGCGGGCCGGCAATGGACGCCACCGAGATCGCGAAGATGGTGATGCCCAGGATGATCACCGTCAGGGTGAAAAAACGCGCATCGGTGGTGTGCGGAACGATGTCGCCAAAGCCTACGGTCGACATCACCACAATGGCGAAGTAAAACGCTGACGGCAGGTCTGTGACCGGCGGTGCGAACTCTTCGCCAATGTAGAGCGTGCCCAGAGTGCTATAGACGATCAGCGAGGCGATGCTGACCACCGCAAAGAAGCTGCCGGTGGCAAGGCTGTAATGGTCAAACCGGCGCCAATAAAAGGCCAGTACCGCAATGCTGAAGATCGAGAGGAAGGTGGTGGCGCTGGGTTTTTTCAGAATGAACAAATCCACGCAAACGGTGGCTATCAGCAGCAACAGGGCGAAGAACCAGCTGATACGGGACTTGATCAACAACCCCAATGACATCAGCACCAGAACAAACCCCACCACGAAGCCGGGTATTTCCAGCAAGGCTAAAAAGCTTAATGCCTCCTTCCAGGTGTCAAATGTGCCGCCGGCAGCATTGGAGTGAGCGACCCCGCGCTGCAACACCGGCAAGAATAAAAGAAAGCCATTGATGGCCACCAGCAAGGCGACCCCGTAAGCAAATGAGGCCCGATTTTTTACGTCCTGTAATAAAGTCATAGTACCTACGACGCTTCTGTTGAAAGGTGGATGAAGTGTAGGTCAGGTTCCGCAGGCTGCCCGCAGCAGGCCTGCACAGCGACAAGTGTCATCAGGTGTTGGCTCCCAGTTGGTCATAGCCGCGCAGATAGTAGTTGAGGCCCGAGATCAGCCAGCACAGGACAAACATGCCGATGATCCAGTAGCCGATTTCACCGAAGTTTTCGTTGATGGCATTGATCGGGGTCCAGATCCCGCCGGTCAATTCAAGCTTGTCGGCGATCAGGCCCAGCGCTTCGATACCGCCGATGAACAGGGCGACAACCACCGAAGCGGCGGTGATGGTGATGTTGTAGTAAAGCTTGCGTACCGGCTTGGAGAACGCCCAGCCGTAGGCGCCGATCATCACAAAGTTGTCCAGTGAGTCGATCAGGGCCATGCCCACTGCAAACAGCACCGGGAACACCATGATCGACCACAGGCTGATGCCGTGTGAGGCACTGGTGGCGCTGATGCCCAGCAAGCCGATTTCGGTGGCGGTGTCGAAGCCCAGGCCAAACAAAAAACCTACCGGGTACATATGCCAGCTTTTGTCGACCAGATTGAACAGGCGGCCAAAGATCCGCGCCATCAACCCCCCCTTGTTGGCGACCAGCAAGTCGAGCTCTTCGGGGGCCAGTTGCTGGCCCGCCTTGACCTGTTTGAACTTCTTGTACACCGAGATCAGGATCACCAGGTTAAGCACGCCAAACAGCAGCAGGAATGCGGATGAAACCAGGGTGCCAATCAGGCCCCCGGTTTCATGGAACCAGGCCATGTCGTCCTTGAATGCCATCGCCGTGGCGGCGATGGCAAATGATGCCAGCACCACAATGGTGGAGTGTCCCAGCGAGAACCAGGTGCCCACGGCAATCGGTTTTTTGCCTTGTTGCATCAGCTTGCGGGTGACGTTGTCGATGGCGGCGATATGGTCGGCATCGACGGCATGACGCAGGCCAAAGCTGTAGGCCAGCAACGCGGTACCCATCAATACCGGGTTGGCGCCGAACTCGATAAAAGCCCAGGCCCAGGCGAGGAGGTTGGCAGCGACCAGGCCGATCAACAAATAGATAGCGCGCCGCGTCGTGCTGGACGACTCGAAGGCGGGCGATAACCGGGCGATAGCTGTCATGGGGGGCTTCCCTGTAAGAGTCAGGATTTATTGACGGTGAGTCGGCATCACATCCTTGTTCGGGACCAGGAATAACCATGATGCAAGCACAAACGGCATGGTCAGCGTCGGTATGCCGATGGGGGTCAGCAGGGTATTCAATGCGCCCTGTACAAATACAGTGAAAATTACCCCTATCAGGGTGTAGATCAGTACGCGCCAGCTCGGCTGGTTGAAGGTCGAACCCAACGCGATGGCGGTCAGCACGGCGCTGAATGCATACATCCCGTTATTGATGCTGCTGTGTTCCGCCTGCAGCACCGAGGCGACAATGATTGCCAGCACCGAACCCAGGAACGCAAACACTGCGGCCCATAACGAGGACACCGCCAGCCCCGCCAGCAGCAGCACGCCGCCGATCACACTGCTGAACAGGAACACCTCGGAGATGCCGTAGAACGAGCCATTGAGAAAATCGATGCCATCGAACAGGCTGCTGTTCACCGCGATCAGGTCGTGGGGCAGGTTAGGTACCGGCAGGGCGCTGCTGGTCAGGCCGCCAAAGGCATAACTGGCCAGTAACATGGTCCAGGTCACCAGCACGAAGGGGGCGGTGAGGGCCGCGACTTTCCATGTTTTGAGAATGTCGGCGATACAAATGGTGACGATCACCGAGACCACGCTGCCCAGGATGATGCACAGCCAGAGGATCGGCGTGACATCCAGGAAGGTTGGCAGGGCCGCACCGACCAGGCAGCCGTTATAGCCGTACAAACCGGCTTTCCAGGATGTGCGGTCTTTGAGGTTCAAGCCGGTAAAGGTGGCAACAGCCGTGCCCAGTACCGCACCGTAGGCCACCGCGGGGTTGCCTTCGCCATAAGCACCGACAAAAATCGCGGCAAAAAACAGCAACCCGGTCAGCGGGTTGCTCTGGAACATGACCTGGGCACAACCGCGCAAGGTAACGTCCACAAACTCAAGGAAGACGTTGCCTTGGGTCAGTTGCGACCACTTGGAACCAGGGGCTGATGCAGCATCCATATTGACTCTCCCGATTGTGCACTTGGCCTGATCCATAAAAAGAGGGCTGGCTTGCCTGCGAAAGCATCACTGCTCAGTGTCAGTCAAACCAGGTTGCCTTTATCGCCGGCAACCCGCTCCCTCACGGATCCACTTGGTGATTTTTATCGCCACAAAAACTGTGGTTGCAGCGTCAGGCCCAGAATTTCTTCGCGGGCGACTTTCCAGAACTCGCGCACTTGCGCTTTGACTTCACCACTGTCATTGCCCAGCACCTTGAAAATCAGCCCGCAGTTGTTTGGCAAACGGGTGACACCGCTGGCAATGCCTGCCTCCATATCGAAGATCGCCGGGACGCGCTCGACAATCCGGTCGTGATGCTCCTTGGGCGTGAGCAACACGACGTTGCCGAACACGTCGAAGGTTTGCATGACACCGATGGCATCCAGGCTTTCCTTTTTCGGTTCCAGAATGTACTTCTCGACAAACAGCTCCTTGCCCTCAAGGTTTTCGGCCATGACCCGCGAGGAATACACGTCAAAACCGAAGCGCTCGTCGACATGGTGATACTTGCGCCCCGACATCAGGATTTCGCAGTAAATCGCCGTGGCCGTGGGGTGGATACTGATTCTGGTTTCGGTGATGAACCGTGCATTGCGATGGGGGATCAGCGGGTCGGGCATGAACTCCAGGTAGCCATCTTCTTCAACCCTGAAATTCTGGATTTGCGAAGCGTAGTTGGCGTTCATCGAGTGCACTTTGGTCGCCGACTGGGTGGTGACGTGCCCGCAGGCACCCACCCCGACATTGACATCCGTGGCCAGGCGGTCGCCCTGCAGTATGCAGCCCGAAGTCGAAATCATGGTGACGCAGGGCAGTTCGGGCATGATTTCGTCCCAATACAAAGCCCGTTGCACCAGCGACGGTACGCGTCGCTCCATGTCTGCCAATACGCTGCGATTGCCGCGTTTTTCAAAGCCAAGGCGCAAGTAACCACTCTTGCCGACGGAACCGCTGCTCATCTGCGCCGGCTCGTCCTGATACTGCGCAAGCTCCGGCGCACCATCACCTAATGAGTGAGCGCGAAGCCGTGAAGGGTTGTTCACGATCTGGCTCTGGGCTGTCATGCAGTGACCTCACTCTTGGCCGCCGGTTTTTGGGCGAACAGGAACATGTGCTCGATCATGTCCACCAGCTCTTCAATGCCCTGGCCGGTCTTGCAGTTCGTGAGGATATAAGGGCGGTTGCCACGCACCACTTTGGTGTCGCTTTCCATCACATCCAGGCTCGCGCCGACGTAAGGGGCGAGGTCAATTTTGTTGATGATCAGAATGTCTGCCTGCACCAGCCCCGGGCCGTTCTTGCGCGGGATTTTTTCACCTTCCGCCACGTCAATTACGTAGATGTAGAAGTCGGCCAGAGCCGGGCTGAAGGTCAGGGTCAGGTTGTCGCCGCCGCTCTCGATCATGATCAGGTCGCTGTCCGGAAACTTCTCTTCCATTTCCTCGACTGCTGCAATGTTCATGCTCGGATCTTCACGCACCGCGGTGTGCGGGCAGGCACCGGTTTCGACGCCCAGAATCTTGTCTTCGTCGAGGATGCCTTTAAGCGTGCGCTTGACCTGTTTGGCGTCTTCGGTGGTCACGATGTCGTTGGTGATGATTAACGGCTTGTAGCCACGGTTGATCAGGATCGGAGTGATCACTTCGATGATCGCGGTTTTACCTGAGCCGACCGGGCCGCCAATACCAATGCGAGTAATCTTTTTCACGATACGTTCCTTAACAAAAATTGAAGCTGATTGAGCGTCGACACAGGTCAGCGCTATGGATCCGGATTCGCTTGCAGAGTCAGTTCATAAATAGCCGTACGTGGGCTTTGACGTGGACGGCAGCGAGCACGTCGACAATCGGCACATAGGACGACATCTGCTCGATATCGCCGATTTCGGCGATGTCGCAGAACGCTTCAATGTCATGGTTGAGTTCGAACAGGATGTGCTGGGTGTCCAGGTGCGTGACCCGCATCAAGCGCATCGCGGCACTGAGAATGGTCATGGCCACACCGTACTGGTGCATCACCACCACCTCGCGGGCGCCAATGCCCTGGGTCGACATCACCACGGCCTGGGTGACGGGGTAGGTGCCTGCGGCGTTGCCGGCCTTGATCTGTTCCAGCCACCAGCGCACCAGGGGTTTTTCGACGACATGGATCGACATTTCTGCCAGCTTTTTACCCATGCGCGTGGCCATCAACCGGCTTTCTTCGTTGAGCTTGCGGTTATTCACCGCCCAGTCGGCGCGTAAAATACCGTCGCGATCATCATTGATGGCCGCGCGGTGTGCGGCGACTACACCCATGCCATCACAACTGGCCGCTTGTTTGAGTGCTGTGAGGACAAAGCCTTTGAGGGTCGCGACATCGTGGACGATGCCTTTCTGAATGGCGGATTCAACGCCGTTCGAGAACGAAAAGGCACCGACTGGCAATACCGAATCGCCAAACTGCATGATGCGAATTAGATCAGATGCGTTCATCTAGGCGCCTTCTTGCCGGATTCAATGCTTATGGTCGTGATCGTGGTGCGTGTGGCCGTGGTCATGCCCATGACTGTGGCTGATGCCGTCGCCATGGCTGTGCAGGCCCTGGATCTTGAGGGCTGCAGCATCGAGCTTGTCTTGCGGGCTGGCGACGTGAACGTGGGTGTCGGTTTCTTCGGCACCGCCAAACAGCAGGCGTGCTTCGGAAGTGGTGAGGTTGGGCAGGATTTCTGCGCCGCCGATAAAGGCGTATGGCAAATGTTGAAAGCCGTGGGTGCGCATGACCGAGTCCATCATTTTGGTTTCGACAGTGAGCGGGATGTACACCTCGTTGTTCTTGGTCACGGCTTTCCAGTGCTGGTTACCCAGGGCATGGCCCAGTTCGAAACTGGTTTTGATCAGCACGTCCAGGGGCTGTTTTTTCAGCTCCTTGAGATCAATCACCATGACGTCACGCAGGTTCAACTGCACCACAACGCCCGTGCGCGATGCTTCATCCCACATCAGTACATCGCCGTCGGACAGCACCACGTTGCGTTCCAGTGAGATACCCAGGTCGAGACCGCCGACACTGGTGCGCCGGCAGCGGCTTTTTTGCGCTTCGCGTTGGTCCAGTACCAGCAGGTCGACGTTGGCGCCTTCGAGTTTCTGTTTCCATACCGGGTCTTTCTTGGCATTGCCCAGAATGTGTTCAATCAAAATCACGTTGCAAACTCCTTCCTTGATTGCTACAGACCACCCCTGTGGGAGCGGGCTTGCCCGCTCCCACAGTCTTAGCCAAAGAAATAACGCTGGTTCATCGCGGCTGTGTCGATCGGTTTGCACGTGGCGTGCACGCCATCGACCTTCACGGCGAAGGTTTCCGGATCGACTTCGATATGCGGTGTCTGGTCGTTGCGCACCAGGTCCTTTTTGGAGACGGTACGGCATCCGCGCACAGCCATGACCTGACGGTCCAGCCCGGCTTTTTCCTTGACCCCGTCATCCAGCGCTGCCTGGGACACAAAGGTCACGCAGGTGTCCTGCAGGGTTTTGCCCTGCGCGCCGAACATCGGGCGGTAGTACACAGGCTGCGGGGTTGGCAGGGAGGCGTTTGGATCGCCCATGGCGGCCCAGTTAATCATTCCGCCCTTGATCACCATCTTCGGTTTAGCCCCGAAGAAACGCGGGTCCCACAGCACCAGGTCGGCCATCTTGCCGACTTCGACCGAGCCCAGCACGTGGCTGATGCCTTGGGCGAGGGCGGGGTTGATGGTGATTTTGGCCACGTACCGCAGGACGCGGAAGTTGTCGTTGTCGGCGCTGTCTTCCGGCAGCTTGCCGCGCGAGGCTTTCATTGCGTGGGCGGTCTGCATGACCCGCAACCAGTTTTCACCGACCCGGCCCATGGCCTGGGAGTCGCTGGAAAACATCGAAATCACGCCCATGTCCTGCAACACGTTTTCGGCTGCGATGGTTTCCGGACGAACCCGGCTTTCGGCAAACGATACGTCGGCCGGCACGTTCGGGTTGAGGTTGTGACAGACCATGATCATGTCGAACAACTCGGCCTGGCTGTTGATGCCATAGGGCAGGGTCGGGTTGGTGGAGCTTGGCAGTACGTTGGTCTGGCTGGCCACCTTGATGATGTCCGGGGCGTGACCACCACCCGCGCCTTCGGTGTGGAAGGTGTGAAGGTGCGACCTTCGAAGGCATCGATGGTGTCTTCGACGTAACCGCATTCGTTGAGGCTGTCGGTGTGCACCGAGACCTGGACGTCCAGTTCATCGGCAGTGCGCAGCGCGTGACGCAGGGCGTTTGAAGTTGCGCCCCAGTCCTCGTGAACCTTGAACCCGGCTACACCGGCGATGACTTGTTCAACCAGCGGGTCGCGACCATAGGAGTTGCCCTTGCCGAGCATGCCGACGTTGATCGGCAAGCCTTCGAGCGAGCGCAGCATCTGGCGGATGTTCCAGGGGCCCGGAGTCACGGTGGTGCCATTGGTGCCGTCGGTTGGGCCGATACCACCGCCAAAGAAGGTGGTTACACCGTTGGACAGTGCGTGATAGGCCTGTTGTGGCGAGATCAGGTGAACGTGGGTGTCGATCCCGGCAGCGGTCAGAATCAGGTGTTCGCCGGAGATGGCGTCGGTGCTCACACCCACCACCAGGCCCGGTGTTACACCATTCATGGTGCCCGGGTTACCGCTTTTGCCGATACCGGCAATTTTACCGTCGCGGATACCGACGTCGGCTTTGATTACGCCCTGAATCGGGTCAATGATGGTGACGTTGGTGATGACCAGGTCCAGCACGCCGTTGTCGCGGGTCAGGGTGTTGTCGGCGCCCATGCCGTCACGCAGGGACTTGCCGCCGCCGTATACGGACTCGTCGCCGTATCCGCGTAAATCCTTTTCAATTTCGACAAACAGGTTGGTATCACCCAGGCGGATCTTGTCGCCCGTGGTCGGGCCGAACAGGCCGGCGTATTCTTTGCGTGAAATGGTAGGCATCGGTGGCTCCTTTCTAATGCCGCACGGGCGTCAATAACGCAACGGCGCGAGTGCAAAGTATGGGAATGCGTGGATTACTTGGCGGGCTTGGAAAACTTGAAGCCGTGATCGCGCGCGCGCTGGATCGCTTGCAGTTTTTCCGGGCGTTCATGGTTGCTGGTCAGTTTGTCCGGCGCCCAGCCATCCACCAGGTTGTTGAAGCCGTACAGGGTTTGCTTGCCACCGAAAGGGACCAGCGACACTTCAATTTCGTCGCCCGGCTCGAAGCGAATGGCGGTAGTCGAGGAAATATTCAACCGTTTGCCGAAGGCCTCGGCGCGATCGAATTCAAGAGCGCGGTTAACTTCGAAAAAGTGAAAGTGCGAGCCGATCTGAATCGGACGGTCACCGGTGTTACGCACCTTGACCTTGGTTACCGGGCGGTCTTCGTTGAACACAATCGGGCTGCTGGCGTAGATGCAACCACCCAGCGGGACATCCTGCTCATTACCCTTTTGAACGCCGCCAGGGTTTTTCGCATGGGGGATCTTGTGATCCGGGTGGGTATCCTGGTGCACACTTGCAGAGCTGGCGGGAGTGGCGGTTTTTTTGTTGCTCATGACTGATTCCTCAAAACGGGTCTGTCTTGCGTTAGCCGGATATAGCGCATGCCTTTACTTGATCGGGTCGTGGACCGTGACCAGGCGGCTGCCATCGGTGAAAATCGCTTCAACCTGAACGTTGGGAATAAGGTCACTGACGCCATCCATGACATCGTCTTTGGTCAACACCTTGCTGGCTTCATTCATTACATCTTCAACCGACTTTCCGTCCCGCGCGCCTTCCAGTGCGGTCACGGTGATAATCGAAACCGCTTCCGGAAAATTCAACTTCAAGCCACGAGCCTTTCGTCGCAATGCCACGTCCGACAAGGTGTAAATCATCAGTTTGTCGATTTCTCTCGGGGTGAGCTGCATAAGCCCTCCTATCTACAATGCGGTAAAAAATTAAAGTTCATGAGTGCCGGTCAGACGGATGTGCAGGCAAAAACGCTCCGCACGTTGAACGCTGCGAAGAGGGGTAAAGCTGGTGGTTGAGGTGTTGAGTTCGGGATTTCGTTTCATGGGGCTCAACCGTTCAAGTCCTTGTTAGACGGGCGCGAACAGAGCCTAGACCATAATCTGCGGCCGGCCAGTTGAAGGAGGAGGGGACGAAAGAGGGGAAACACTTCTATGAAGTTGCTGTTTTTATTTAAATGTCTTTAAAAAACAATAAGTTGTAGTTGTTATTACGGCTTGAAAGTCCTGCAAAATGTTAGTAATCCCACTGTTTCAAGTGAGGATTTCTTAATCTTTATTGCGATATGTCATTTAAATGTGTGCTGTGCCAGTGAACCACTGCGTATCAAGTGTATTTTTCCGGCACGGACTGACTGCAGCCTTTCAACAGCGCGCAAAGCCCCTGGCACCCAAGGGCCGGCATCGCGCTATTTATGCTCCGCGCTTGGGTCCTTTAAGAACAGATGCCGATGGCCTTTCTGGTAAAGCGCGGCATGCAACTCGTCATTGAGGTCGGTCAGTTGCCGGAGCATTTGCAGGCTGAGCCAGACAAAGGCATAAAACTGGGTTTCGTTGACTTTGCCATCAATGCTCTTGAGTACAAGTTCTTTCAAATCGTTGGCTTTCTGGCGTAGTTCACCACTGATCTGGTTGTCCGAAATACCGTTGCACAGCTTGTTCTGCAGTGACTCGAGCGCTTGCGGGATCAAGCGATTAAGGTCGCGCAAGGCGGGCTCGCTTTCAATTAGCTTATGGCTTTCATGGGAGGCCCAGTAGGCATCAATCATCAGGCTCATGGTGGTGAACAGATTGCGATGCAGGGTCTGCAGGGAGTTGAAAACTTCGGGTTTCAGATTGCTTTCATTACTGGCCGCCGAGACGTAATTGCGCAGCTTGACCACCGTGTCCAGCTCGTCTTTCAACTTGTCCTCCAGACTGGGCCGTTCCAGCACCCGCGGGGAAAAGTACGCTTCATACAACTCACTGAGTTTGCCCAGACTTTCGCTGAATTTGATTCGCATGTCGGTATACGCCCGTTGCGGATAAATACTGGTGAAGAGCATGGCCAGTACCGAACCTGCCAGTACATAAAGGCTGCGGGTGATTGCCGATTCCATGTCGTTGGGCGGTGCGCAACTGACCACCGCCAGGGTTGCGCCGATCAACAGGGCCATATACGGGTGTTTACCGAGGGTCAGGTAACCGGCGATAAACATCGTGACCGCGCTCCACGCGAGCATTGCCGGAAACGAGTAGATCTCCATGTACAGCCCCGCCAGCCCGGACAGCGCGCCAATGACGGTACCGAAGGTGCGCTGTACGGCACGCGAAGACACATTGCCCCAATAAGGCTGCGGGCCCATCACGATCAGCATGGTGATCAGGGCGTAAGACGCGCCGTCGAGCTTGAAATATCGAATGGCCACGAAGGTCGTCAGAAAGGCGAGACTGATTCGCGCAGCATGAATCCAGCGGCTGTATTTACAGAGCAGCCGTTCCAGATTCGAAATTTTATTGCCTAGCTGCATAAAGCCCCCAAACCCTGTTATGGAATGCGCACGGAGCGTAGTTCAGGAACAGGCGGGCCACCACCGACAGTGGGAGGGTGCTGTGGCGGGGTGAAGCAGAGGGACAGTATTCGGGGAAGAGTTGTGGCGTGGTTCAGGCAATAAAAAAGGCCATTACCATCATGGGGATCCGGTAATGGCCAAAAATCTCAACCAAAGAGAGCGTCAGGCCTCGGCCTGACGGGAAACAATGTATCAACCCCTAACTTAGTTAGCTACCTAACAAAGCGCGATACAGTTTTACCTGCTATGCAACAATGCTCAACTGCCCGTCTGGTGATGCTGCGCGTTAAACGCTACCCTTTGGCCCCATGCAAATACCTGACTTGAATCTGCTGGTTGCCCTGAACGTCTTGCTCGAAGAGGGCTCGGTAGTGGGGGCTGCCCGGCGCATGAACCTGAGTGCTCCGGCCATGAGCCGCACCTTGACCCGCATACGCGATGCCTTGAACGACCCGATTCTGGTGCGCTCGGGACGCGGGCTGGTGCCCACCCCCCGGGCGCTGGAGTTGCGTGAGCAGGTGCGGGGCGTAGTGGAGTTGGCCCACGGTGTCTTCACCCAGAGCCAGGACAGTGATCTGCGCCTGCTGGAGCGCACCTTCAGCATTCGCGCCAATGACGTGTTTTTCGGTGTATACGGTGGCGCGTTGCGCCAGCAAATGGCGCTGGACATGCCCAAGGCTTCGCTGCGGGTCGTACCTGAAGGCTTCACCGATGATGAAGCCTTGAGCGAAGGGCGCATCGACCTGGCAATCTGTGCCACCAACAAATTCAGCTCAGATATCAAGGTTCAGCGGCTGTTTACCTGCCCCTTCGTGGGGCTGGCTCGCGAAGATCATCCGATCTTCGATCAGCCCATCACCGCGCAACGCTTTATCGCCTATGACCACATCAGCGTGTCGCGCCGGGGCCGGGCCCGCGGGCCGATTGATACGGTGCTGGCCGAGCAGGGGCTGCAGCGCCGGGTGTCCTTTACCACGCCCACTTTTTACTCGGCGATTTTTGCCCTGGCCGGCGCTGATTTGATCTTGCCGCTGATGCCCCAGGTCTTGCTCAAAACCCTGGCCCCACTGGGTTTGAAACTGCGCCCGTTTGAGTTGCCGATCCCCCTGCAACCGGTTGATATCGTTCAGGCCTGGCACCCGCGGCTGGACAACGACCATGCCCACCGCTGGTTGCGCCGCACCCTCAAGACATTCTGCGATAACGCCGTGGCCTGATCGCGTCTCTCTTGCAGCCTCGAACTGACTGTGGATTGCGTTCAGCGCACTCCACAGTTAGCTATTTATCAATTTTTGTAGCATTGCCAGATGGTTAAACTTTTCGTCATCTAAGAAGACGGAGTCAGCCATGTATTGGCGTTTTAAATGTGCGCGTCATTCGGCGCCAGGGGGCCTGGTATGACCTCGCTGGCCGCCGGTTCCTCGATCGCCGCGCCAGCCAAATCACCCCCTGCGAATGCTGCATTTGGCCTGCGGATTTTTACCGGGCTGGTGGGGGTATTGCTGGCGGTACTGGTTTCGGGGTTCAACGAAAACGTGACCAAGGTGGCAATGCCCGATATCCGCGGCGCCATGGGCATTGGCTATGACGACAGTACCTGGTTGCTGGCGGTGTACAGCGCCACGTCCATCAGCGCCATGGCGTTTGCGCCCTGGTGTGCTGCGACGTTCTCCCTGCGCCGATTCACCCTGTGCGCCATTGGTGCTTTTTTACTGCTGGGCATCCTCTGTCCGCTTGCCCCTAACGTCGATGTACTGATGGTGCTGCGCACCTTGCAAGGGTTTGCCGGTGGCGCGTTGCCGCCGATGCTGATGTCGGTGGCGCTGCGGTTTTTACCGCCGAGCATTCGTCTGTATGGCCTGGGCAGTTATGCACTGACCGCGACCTTCGGCCCCAGTTTCGGCACGCCGCTGTCCGCCTGGTGGGTGGAGTATGCCGGTTGGCAATGGGCGTTCTGGCAGATTGTGCCGTTAAGCCTGCTGGCAATGATCTGCGTGGCCTGGGGCTTGCCGCAGGACCCGCTGCGCCTTGAGCGGTTCAAGCAGTTTGACTGGCGCGGCCTGCTCCTGGGTTTGCCGGGCTTGATCATGCTGGTTCTGGCGCTGGAGCTGGGCCAGCGTCTGAACTGGTTCGAGTCGACAATGATCCGCTTTTTCATCTTCGGCGGCGGCACATTGCTGGTGCTGTTTTTTATCAACGAATGGTCGCATCCACTGCCGTTCTTCAAGTTGCAACTGCTGAAAATCCGCAATCTGGCGCACGCCTTGCTGACGCTGGGCGGGGTGCTGTTTGTGCTGTTGGCGGTGATCAAGATTCCCTCCCTCTATCTGGCCCAGATCCAGGGCTATCGCCCGCTGGAAACCGCTCCGGTGATGTTGCTGGTGGCGCTGCCGCAATTGATTGCGCTGCCGCTGGTGGTAGCCCTGTGCAACCTGCGATGGGTCGATTGCCGCTGGGTTCTGGCCATCGGTCTCGGGCTGCTGGCACTGGCCTGTGGCATCGGTTCGCAAGTGACGACGGTGTGGAGCCGGGAGAATTTTTACCCGTTGCAGGCGATTCAAATCATCGCCCAGCCGATGGCGGTGATCCCTTTGTTGATGCTGGCCACAGGCGGCCTGAACCCGGCCGACGGGCCTTTTGCCTCGGCCTGGTTCAATACCGTCAAAGGCTTTTCGGCAACGGCCGCAGGCAGCCTTCTCGGGGTGCTGACGCTCAACCGCGAGCACTTCCACTCGACGATGCTGATCGATCGTCTGGGTAACGCGCCGCTGGTGCCCGGCAGTACCGACCTGGCGCACCGGATACACCAGCAGGCGGTGGTCCTGACATCTTCAGACCTCTATCTGTACATGGCCGGTCTGGCGCTGTTGTTAATTGTATTAATTCCTTTTGGCCCGACGCGGATCTATCCGCCGGGCACACCTGTTGGAGCCGTGAAATGACCACAACAATCGGGCGCAAGCCCTGGATGCTGGGCACTGCGGGCCTGGTGGCGATAGTCGTGCTGTACGGGTTATGGCGACTGATCTTTGGCGCCAGCACAGTTCAAAGCACTAATGATGCTTTTGTCAGTGCCGACTACACCTTGATCGCACCAAAAGTCGCGGGTTTTATCGATGAGGTGCTGGTGCAAGACAACCAGCCGGTCAAGGCCGGTCAGTTGCTGGCACGTATTGATCCGCAGGACTACCAGACCAGCCTGCAAGCGACCCAGGCCAATGTGGCGACGGCCCAGGCACAACTGGCCAACGCGCTGGCCATGCTGGAGCGTCAGCGTTCGCTGATCGAGCAGGCCAGTGCCACGGTTGACGCTGATCTGGCCCAGGTTGAGTTTGCCCGGCATGAATTGCAGCGCTATGAACATCTGGCCGGGCAGGGTGCGGGCACGCTGCAAAACTCGCAGCAGGCAAAAAACCGTTCGCAGATTGCACGTGCCGAACTGGCTCAACACCGTGCTGCGCTGGAGGCCGCCCGCCAACAAACCCGGGTGCTGGTGGCGCAAACCACCGCTGCCCGGGCGTCGGTGCAGCATGCCGAAGCCCTGCAGGCCCGGGCCGAGCTGGACTTGTCCCACACCCGGCTGGTGGCGCCCTTTGATGGCGTGGTCGGCCGGCGCAGTGTGCGCCTTGGTGCTTATGTCAAACCGGGCGATACGGTGCTGGCGGTGGTGCCGTTGGCCCAGGCCTATGTGGTCGCCAACTTTCTGGAGCACCAATTGACCCACGTGAGCCCCGGGCAACGGGTCACGATCAAGGTCGACAGCTTTCCCGGCGAAACCCTGCAAGGTGTCGTCGACAGTATTGCGCCGGCTACAGGGGTAACGTTCTCGGCGATTGCCCCGGACAACGCCACGGGCAACTTCACCAAAGTGGCGCAGCGCATTGCGGTGAAAGTCACCCTGGACCAGGGACAGCTGTCAGCCGGGCGGTTGCGCCTGGGAATGTCGGTGGATGCGTCCATCGACACCACGGCCACTCCCAATGAACAGGTCAGTGTGCGATGAAGTCTGTTTTTCTGGTCTGCGCTGTGGCCTGTTACAGCGTGCTGGGCTTGAGTGGTTGTGTACTGGGGCCTGATTTTAAGGCGCCCGTGCCGCAACTGGCTGAGCGTTGGGCGCCGGTGGCAAGTGAGCAGGGGCATAGCCGCACCGTCGAGTCGGCGGTAGACCCGCGCTGGTGGGACAGTTTTGGCGATGCGCAATTGTCGGCCCTGGTGCGCGAAGCCCGGCAGAGCAACTTTGATGTGCAGCTGGCGGCCAGCCGGCTTGAGCAAAGCCGGGCCATTCGCCGTCAAATTGCGGCTGACAGCCTGCCTGCGGTTGATGGGTCGCTGGCTTACAGCCGCAGCCGCAACAGTCAGAAGGGGTTGAACGACCCCTCGGGCCACAGTGGCAAACAAGCGTTCAACCTTTGGAATGGCGGGTTGGGGATCAGTTGGGAAGCCGACTTGTGGGGCCGGGTCAAACGATCTGTAGAAGCGGCCGATGCATCGGTGCAGATGGCCGAAGAAGACCGCCATGGCGTGCAGTTACTGGTGATCGTGCAGACCGCCCAGCACTATATCCAGTTGCGTGCCACCCAGCAGGCATTGGCAGTGGTGCAGCAAAACCTGCAGATTGCCCGGCGCAGCCTGGAGTTGACCCGGTTGCAGGTAAAAGAGGGTGTGGCCACCGACCTCGAAGTGTCCGAAGCGGCTGCCCAGGTGGCAGAGATCGAAGCGCGGACGGCGCCTTTGCAACAGCGCAGCGCGCAGTTGATCAACGCCCTCAGCCTGCTGCTGGCCCGAGAACCACGGGCGCTGGAACAGCAATTGAGCGAACCGCTGGCGGTCCCGGCCTTTGTGGCGGATGTACCGGTGGGTTTGCCCAGCGAACTGGCGCAACGCCGTCCTGATATCCGTCGTGCCGAGGCGCAGCTGCATGGGGCCACCGCGTCGATCGGCATGGCCCGGGCGGATTTCTATCCGCGCATCACACTGTCCGGCAGCCTCGGATTTCAGGCGATGCAACTGTCTGATCTGGGCAGCTGGGGGGCGCGCAGTTTTGCCTTTGGTCCGGGCATGAGCGTACCGCTGTTCGAGGGCGGGCGTTTGCAAGGGGCGTTGCAATTGCAGGAAGGACGCCAGCAAGAGGCGGCCATTGCCTACCGCAAAACCGTGTTACGTGCCTGGCACGAAGTGGACGACGCCATGGTCGCCTATCAGGCCGGCCAACGCCGGCGCGACAGCCTCAAACAGGCGGTGGAGCATAGCCAGCATGCGCTGGACAGTGTTCATCAGCAGTACGCCCAGGGCACTGTGGACTTTCTTAACGTGCTGACCGTACAGAACGTGTTGCTGGCCAACCAGGCCGCGCTGGTCGAGAGCACGGCCCAGGTGTCATTGTCATTGGTGGATGTATACGCAGCGCTGGGCGGGGGCTGGCAGGGATAGATGTCTGCTTGTGGAAACTGGCTTGCCAGCGATGCAGACGCCTCGTTGTGCCTGCTGGAACGCGTATCAACCATCGCCGGCAAGCCGGCTCCCACAGAAGCGGAGTGGTGCAGGGCGTAGGTGCACTTGTGGGAGCTGGCTTGCCAGCGATACAGACGCCTCGTTGTGCCTGCAGGAACGCGTAGCAGCCATCGCCGGCAAGCCGGCTCCCACAGGGGGCGGTGTGGCGCAGGGTGTGGGTGCACTTGTGAGAGCTGGCTTGCCAGCGATGCAGACGCCCGGTTGTGCCTGCAGGAACGCGTACCAGCCATCGCCGGCAAGCCGGCTCCCACAGGGGCGGAGTGGTGCAGGGCGTAGGTGCACTTGTGGGAGCTGGCTTGCCAGCGATGCAGGCGACCCTTTGTGTCTGCAGGAACGCGTATCAGCCATCGCCGGCAAGCCGGCTCCCACAGAAGCGGAGTGGTGCAGGGTGTGGGTGCACTTGTGGGAGCTGGCTTGCCAGCGATGCAGGCGACCCTTTGTGTCTGCAGGAACGCGTATCAACCATCGCCGGCAAGCCAGCGCCCACAGGGGCGGGGTGGCGCAGGGTGTGGGTGCACTTGTGGGAGCTGGCTTGCCAGCGATGCAGACGCCTCGTTGTGTCTGCAGGAACGCGTAGCAGCCATCGCCGGCAAGCCGGCGCCCACAAGGGCGGTGTGGCGCAGGGCGTAGGTGCACTTGTGGGAGCTGGCTTGCCAGCGATGCAGGCGCCCGGTTGTGCCTGAAGCAGCGCCGGCAAGCCGGCTGCCACAGAACAGGGTCGGATTTGTTATGCTCGCGCCCTCGACCTCAAGCGCCAACATAGGCGCGTCCAGTTCACATTGAGCGTAATTATGTCTGCCGATACCCAAGCCACAACGGTGCGTTTTTCCCGTTCCGACTACAGAACCCTGGGGCTGGCAGCTCTGGGCGGGGCGCTGGAGATCTACGATTTCATCATTTTCGTATTCTTTGCCCTGACCCTCAGCCAACTGTTTTTTCCGCCGGACATGCCCGAGTGGCTGCGCTTGCTGCAAAGCTTCGGCATTTTCGTGACCGGCTATCTGGCGCGTCCGCTGGGCGGGATCCTGATGGCGCACTTTGCCGACCATCTGGGGCGCAAGCGGGTATTCAGCCTCAGTATCCTGATGATGGCACTGCCATGCCTGCTGATCGGCATCATGCCCACCTACGCCGATATCGGTTATTTCGCGCCACTGATTCTATTGGCACTGCGCATCCTGCAGGGGGCTGCGGTTGGCGGCGAGGTGCCCAGCGCCTGGGTGTTTGTCGCGGAGCATGCGCCGGCAGGGCGCCGGGGCTTTGCCCTGGGGTTTTTACAGGCCGGTCTGACCTTCGGCTATCTGATCGGGGCCCTGACCGCGACCCTGCTGGCACAACTGTTTACCCCGGCAGAAATTCTCGACTACGCCTGGCGTTTCCCGTTCCTGCTCGGTGGGGTATTTGGTGTGATTGGCGTGTGGTTGCGCCGCTGGCTCAGTGAAACCCCGGTATTTCTGGCTTTGCGCGAACGCAAGGAAGGCCGGGCAGAGTTCCCGTTGCGTACCGTTTTGCGCGATCACCGCGCGTCATTGTTGCCGGCGGCCTTGCTCACCTGCGTGCTGACCAGTGCCGTGGTGGTGTTTGTGGTCATCACCCCGACCGTGATGCAGCAGCGCTTTGGCATGACGGCCAGCCATACCTTTGCCCTGAGCAGCCTGGGCATCGTGTTTTTGAATATCGGTTGTGTGCTGGCCGGTTTGATCGTCGACCGCATCGGCGTCTGGCGCAGCATTGTGCTGTACAGCGTGCTGCTGCCGCTGGGAATTGGCCTGCTGTACGCCAGCCTGGTCGGTCAATGGGCATTGCCCGGCCTGGCCTACGCCTTCGCCGGCCTGACCTGCGGGATTGTCGGGGTAGTGCCTTCGGTCATGGTCGGCCTGTTTCCGGCGCCGATCCGCGTCTCGGGGATTTCCTTCACCTACAACATCGCCTACGCGCTATGGGCCAGCACCACGCCGTTGCTGCTGATTGCACTGATGCCCTGGAGTGCCTGGGTGTGCGTGATGTTCTGCGCGATGATGGGCCTGGTCGGGGTATTGACGGCCCGTCGTTACGGCTTGAATCGAGACAATCTGGTTGAGCGCCGGTTGGTGGCCAAGGCTGAACTGTAACGAGGGGAACGGTGGCGGGACTAATTTGCGGGCTGTGTCGAGCGTCTTCCATGGGCAGGCCTGTGTTTGTGACACAGGCGCGCCCAACTATCTGCAGGAGACAAGACTGATGGCATTTGACCGTGAAGACACGCAGTTTCTGGTGGTGATCAACGAGGAGCAACAGTACTCGATCTGGCCCGAGTTCAAGGCCGTGCCGCAAGGCTGGTCGGCGGTAGGTGCCGCGGCCTCCAAAGCTGACTGCCTGGCCTACATCGAAGCCCACTGGACCGACATGCGCCCGGCCAGCCTGCGCGAGGCGATGCGGGCCTGATGACATTGCGACGCTAGACAGACACAGCTCGCGAGGCAAGCTCGCTCCTACAAAGAAAAGCGCCGCTGGCCCTGAAATGGGCAGCGGCGTTTTTTTGTCCTCGGCCGAGGCATATTTTGCTGGTTCAACACCCCACCCCCTGTAGGAGCGAGCTTGCTCGCGAGCTTTTCAATACGCACACAGCTCGCGAGGCAAGCTCGCTCCTACAAAGAAAAGCGCCGCTGGCCCCGAAATGCGCAGCGGCGTTTTTTTGTCCTCGGCCGAGGCATATTTTGCTGGTTCAACACCCCACCCCCTGTAGGAGCGAGCTTGCCTCGCGAGCAAGCTCGCTCCTACAGGGGATGTGGTACCTGGTTTACCAGCGATAGTTGACCGAGCCGATCAATGTGCGCTCGTCGCCATAGCGGCAAGAAACGTTGCAGAACAGGTACTTCTCGTTGGACAGGTTTTGCGCCTTCATGGCCACGGTCCAGTTGTCGTCGACTTCATAGCTGACTTTCGCGTCGAACAGGGTGTAGGCGTCAACCTTCTCGTCGAGGTCCGAGCTGGAGGTGCGGCTGGTGCCCATGTAGCGGGCGCCACCGCCGACCACGACCTTGGGCAGGCCCAGGGCGCTCAGGCGATAGTTGGCCCACAGGCTGGCCATGTGGTAAGGCACGCCGTCGATGCGCGTCCCGACCCGGCTGGCCACGGAGTCTTCGGTAATCTTGGCGTCGGTGTAGGTGTAGGAAGCAGTGGTGCTGAGGTTGGCGGTGATATCGGCTTTTGCCTCCAGCTCGACACCCCGGGAGCGGGTCTCACCGAACTGCACGGTGTTGCCGGTGAGGTCGGTGCTCAGGGAGTTTTTCTGCTTGAGGTCGTACACCGCAGCACTCAACAGTGCATTCATGCCTGGCGGGGTGTAGCGCACGCCCATTTCGTACTGTTCGCCTTCGGTTGGCTCGAACGAGGTGTCGGCGTTGGCGTTGAACACGTTGGCCGGCAGGAACGACTGGCTCCAGCTGATGTACGGCGCCAGGCCATTGTCTGCTTCATACACCAGGCCTATGCGGCCAGTGGCTTTCTTGTCTTCGCGTGGCGTGCGCTTGCCGGTGGCATTGGCATAGGTGCGGCTCTCGGCCCAGTCCTGGCGACCGCCCAGGACCAGTATCCACTTCTCATCGAACTTGATCTGATCCTGGACGTACAGACCGGTCTGCGAACTGTGCAGGTCTGATCCGCTATCGGCCGACGTAATGGTGGTCGGCGCGTCGTATACCGGTGCGTCCGGGTTGAACAGGGACGTGGCGCCAGCGTAGCGATGCGAGTCGTAGGTCTTGTGGTAGTAATCCACGCCGGCCAGCAGAGTGTGCTGCCAGCGGCCGCTGTTGAGGGTCCATTGCACGTTATTGTCGCTGGTCCAGCCTTCGGAGTGCTCACGGCGGATGCTCGCCCTGCGGGCCAGAAGACCCTGCTTGCGCAAGGCGGCACTGCCGGTATCGGCAATTTGCATGTAGTCCCAGCTCAGGTTGGCATCGAAGTGACGCAGCGAGTGGAGGATTTTCAGGTCAGGCGTGAAGCTGTGCTCGAACAGGTAGCCGATGGTGGTCGAGTAGTTGTTGTAGTGATCGAAGCCGCGCTCGCCGGTGAACAAATCGCGGTCGACCTTGGGGTAACTGGTGCTGGCTGACGTCGTCAGGTCGTAGTCCAGCGGCGGGGCGAAGCCGGTGCGGGTTTCCTGGTAGCTGGCGAGGAAGGTCAGCGAGGTGTCCTCGTTCGGCCGCCAGGTGAAGGCCGGCGCGATGTAGCGACGGTCATCGGGGGCGTCGACGGTCTGGGTGTCACTGTCGCGCCACAGGCCCGTGAGGCGGTAGGAAAACTGCCCTTCGTCGTCGAGCGGGCCGCCCAGGTCGAAGCTGTACTGCTTGCGCGCATGGCTGCCGTATTCCACGTTGACTTCATGCAGCGGTACATCGGTCGGGCGCTTGGTGATGGTGTTGATCAGGCCGCCGGGCGACAGCTGGCCGTACAGCACCGAAGAGGCGCCCTTGACCACTTCCACGCGCTCCAGGCCGTAGGGTTCGATGCCGCCGTCATACACGCTGCCTTGCAGTTTCATGCCGTCGCGCAGAATACCGCCGGTGCCCGAACCCACGTTGAAACCACGGATTACGAAGTCATCCCCCACACGGCTGAAACCGCCCGGCTGGGTAATCACCCCCGGGGTGAAGCTCAGGACTTCGGCCAGGGTGTCGGCCTTGCGTTCGTCCATTTCATCGCGGGTGATGATCGACACCGACTGCGGGATTTCCTTGATCGCTGCGTCGGTCTTGCTCGCGCTGGTGCTGCGCGTCGCCACCGGGCCGCGCACATGGCCGGTGGGGTTTTCGACTGCTTTGGCATTGATGTTGGTTTCCTGCAGCTCCAGCGCCCCCCCTGGAGCGACGGTATCAGGTTGGTCGGCGGCGAGGGCTGCGCTCAGTGGCAGGCCACTGAGACACAGGGCCAGCACCAAGGGATGGTAGGCGAAGAGGTTCTTTGCGTGCATGGAGGTTCCGGAGTGTGGAGTGATTTTTTTAGTAGGTGTGGAGCAAGCCGCGCACTGCCCGATCCCCATCAGGCAGCGCGCGGCCAAATGCAGTCGGTCAAGGGTGGAAGTCGTCGAAGAAAGTCTCGCGTTCCAGGCGCAGCAGGGCGGCTTTCTTGTGCGCCAGGGTGATGGTCTTGAGCCTGCCGAAACCCTGGGACTCAAGGAAACCGATCTGGCGGGTATGGTCGATCCGCGGTTCGCCGAGGATGCGCTGGGTGCGCGGCTCGTCGATGAACATGTAGTGCATGAGCGAGCGGAACCAGCCCTTGAGCTTGCCCGCGCTCTGGTGCTTGCTCTCGCCGACTACCACGTGCCAGCCGCGGTCGTGGTCCTGCGCATCGTAATAGGGGGCGATGCGGTCTTCCTTGCACCAGTAGATCTCGAAATAGGCAAACGGCTCGTCGTTGTAGCTACCGATCAGTGGCAACACCCGCGGGTCGTCAAGCATCTGTTGCAGGTACGCGGCATGCTCATCCAGGCTGCCGGTCTGCTCCCAGAAAAACGCGACCTGCTCCAGGTTCATCCAGCGGTTGAAACGCTCAAGGTCCTGAGCGATGTCCACGGTACGCAAGCTGAAGGTGGTATTGAGGCCGGGCAGTTCGCGGCGATAGACCTCGCCGTGGGGGATCGGTGGCCGCTGCGGGTGGCGCTTTTCGCCGCTGAAGGTGTAGCGCAGCGGCATGCCGGCGGCGGAGCTGGTGGCAAGCCAGGGCAGCGGGTGTTGCCAGAAACTGCTGCGCGAACAGGCCAGGCGCGCTGTGTGGCCGTCATGGCCGAGCAGGGTGTCGAACACCCCCTGGCGTATGGCATCGCGTGCGCGGTCGAGGGAGAGCGGGGCACTGACTTCCAGCAGCGGGACGCGGGACGAATTGCAGAAGACCTGGCCCAGCAGCGCCAGCAGGCCACTGACCGGGAACGCTTCGGGCAGGTTTTCCAGTTGCACATGGGCGTCCTGGCGGCGGAAATACACGGGGGCAACACCCTCGATGGTCAGGCTGGCATTACCATCGTCCGCCACCCGGGCGATCACGCTGCGGCCGTCAGCCAGAAGAAGGGTGAAGTTAGGCGTGGTCATGATGCTTCTCCGTTAGTGTTTTCTCGCGTATGCCGGCCCGAGAACAACTGCCCGGCAGTGGCCGGAGCAGTTCATCCAGGCGAAGCTTAGGTAAAACTGTAACGAATGGGAATCAGAACTATTTAGATTTTATTTAGAGCCAGCCTTTGCGTAGGCCCGATTCAGCGTTTACGCGCCAGCAACCACATGAAATACGGGCCGCCAATGAACGTGGCGAACATCCCGGCGGGGATTTGCCACGGGAACACCAGGTTGCGCCCCAGCCAGTCAGCCAGCACCAGCAGCGTGCCGCCCAGCAGAGCCGAAAGCATCAATTGCGCGACCGGCCGTTGTGCGCCCAGCAGGCGTGCCATATGAGGCGCGATCAGGCCGACAAAACTCAGCGGCCCGACCACCAGGGTGGCTGCTGCGGTCATCACCGCAGTGAGCAGCAGCAACACCAGACGGCTGCCGCCCAGGGAAATCCCCAGTGCCCGGGTGCGTTCGGCGCCCAGTGGCATGATCGCCAGCCAGCGGTTGCACAACGGTGTGACCAGCAGGAACAGCGCGGCCAGGGCACAGATAATGACTGCCTGGCTGGCGTCGATGCGATAGGTCGAGCCGGTCATCCAGCTGAGCATCAGCAGCACCCGCGAATCGCCGCTGACCATGAACAGCGCGGCGAAAGCATTGAGCAATGTGCTCAGTGCCACGCCGGTGAGCAGCATGCGGTCCGGGGCGAAGGCGCTGCGCCAGCTCAGGGCGACGATGGCCAGCAAGGCGAGCAGGGCGCCAAAGGTGGCTGCCAGCAACAGCACCAGCGGACTGAAGCCGGGCACCAGCAGCAGGGCAAAAATGCCGCCCAGTGCGGCACCGGAACTCACGCCGAGCATTTCCGGGCTGGCCATGGGGTTGCCGGTCATGCGTTGCATCAAGGTGCCGGCCAGGGCCAGCAGGATACCGGCGCCAAAGGCCGCGGCTACCCGTGGCGCGCGCCATGGCAGCAGGGCGTCGAATGCTGCCCCGCTGCTGAAATACCAGCCATCCGGGCCGCGGCCCCAGGTCAGCGCCAGGAACAGGGAAATAGCCAGTGCCGCGAGCAATATCCAGCTGATGCGCTTGAGCGGCGCGACGTGAGCGCTGGCGCGCGGGGCTGGCGGGTTGAGGCGGGTTTCATGCAGGCGCGTCAGCAGCACCAGCAGCAGCGGCGCACCGAGGAACGCAGTGAGGATGCCGGTGGGTATTTCGCCCCCCAGCAGCGGCGCCAATGCCTGTACCACCTGATCGGCCAGCAACAGCAGCAGGGCGCCGAACAAGGGCGCCCAGAGCAAACGCTGGCGCAGGGTGCGGGCCCCGGCCAGGCGGGCCATGGCGGGAGCGGCCAGGCCGACGAAGCCGATCACCCCGACACTGGCAATGGCGCTGGCACTCAATGCCACGGCCACAGCCAGAGCCATCAGGCGCAGGCGGTTGGGCGACAGGCCCAGGCTGCCGGCCGCTGCATCGTTGAGGCCCAGCAGTTGTAGCGGACGGGCCAGCAGCGCGGCGAGCAGTGCGGCCACGCCAAGGCGCGGCGCCAGGTGATACACGTCCTGCCAGCTGTTCTGGTTCAGCGAACCCGATTGCCAGATGAACAGATTGCTCAAGACCTCGTGGTTGGCCAGCACCAGCAAGGTGCTCAGGGTCCCGCAATACAGGTTGATGATCAGCCCGGAGAGAATCAGCGCCACCGGCGACAGGCGCCGGCTCCAGGCCAGGCCCAGCACCGCGAGCATGCCCAGGGCGGCCCCGGCCAGGGCCACGCCTTCTTGGCCGCCATCGAGCAGGCCCGGGGCATAGATCGCGCAGGCGGACAGGGCCAGGTAGGCACCTGAAGCAACACCCAGGGTGGTCGGTTCGGCAATGGGGTTGCGCAGCACTTGCTGGAATATCACCCCGGCCAGGGCCAGCGCCGCGCCTACCAGCAGGCTGATCACCAGTCGCGGCAAAAAGCTGTAGCGCACTAGCAGGGCGGACAGATCGTCGGGCGACGCCGGGCCGATGGCGGTGCTCCATGAAACCTGGGCCAGCAGCGAATTACCCTGGTGGACGCTCAGGGCCAGGGCAATCAATAGCAGCCCGAGGGCCAGCCAGACCGGTTGGCGACGCAGGCGTGAAGAGTGGTCAGGCATGCTTGGTTTCCATGGCGAGCAGTTGTTCAGTGATGGACAGGGCCAGGCGTTGCGCGGTCAGCAAGCCGCCGCTGGGGTAGAACCGTGGCAGCCCCAGGGCGCGGCCTTCGCGGATCATCGGCAAGGCGCGCCAGATCGGACTGTTATCCAGCCGGCGCTGCGCGGCCAGAGCTTCGCGGGGGTTGGTGTAATACAGCAGCGAGGCGTCGGGGTGCTCAAGCAGGGTCTCGATGCCCACCGCGGGGCTGCCACCCCAGGCATTGGTCCGGCCCTGATAGGCATTGCGCAAACCCAGGCGCTCGAGCACTGCCTGATACATGCCCTTGGCACCGAACAGCAACAGATGGCGACCGTCCGGGTTGAGGCGCGCGATGTACACCGGGCGATGGCTGACAGGTGCCAGCCTGACGCGCAACTGCTCCAGCAGGCGGTCGGTCTGCTCCAGCATCGCCTGTGCCTCGGCGCGCCGCTCCACCAGAGCGCCGAGGTCCAGCAATACCTGGCCGGCATTGCGATAGGGCTGGGCGTTCGCGGTATAGATATCGAAGGTGCGCAACGGCGCGATGCGCGACAGCAAGGTACCTTCCAGCTGCCACGAAGTGCCGATGATCAGCTCGGGCGCCAGGCGTTGCAGGTACTCCAGGTTGGGCTCGATGCTCGGGCCAAGGTCGATGACATCCCCGGGCAATTGCGGGCTGGCGACGAACTCGCGATAGAACCCGGCGTTGACCACCGCCCGGGGCGCCACGCCGAGGCCGAGCAGGCTTTCGGTAAGGGCAGGCTCGAAACTGACAATATCGACTTTCGGCAGTGTCGGGTCGCCAGCGCGGACCACAGGCAAGCCGCACAGTGCGACCGGCAACAACGCGAGGCCGGTCAGGGCCCGACGGCGGGTAATGGGCATTGCAACAGACTCCAAGCAGACAGGTCGCCCTCCAGGCGAGAATGAGAGTCTATAGCAACAGCACCTGATTCCCAATACCTGCAATAATGCCGCGTCCTAAAGAATCCGCCACAGGCTTCGTCTATTCCGGGAACCCAATTTATCGATGGCGTTGGCGTGACGGCCTGCGCCAGTCGACCCCCAAGGAGACACCATGTCATTGTTCGGTATGCTGGTTCGCACCTCGCACACACGGCTGGCCGTGGCCATTGGCGCAAGCCTGGTCTGCGGCCTGGCCAACGTGTTGCTGGTGGCGCTGATCAACCAGGCCCTGAATGCTCCACTGGACGGCCTGGCCAGCTACGCGCTGCCTTTCGTGCTGGTGATAGCCCTGGTGATGGGCAGCCAGGTGCTGTCCAGGGCGTTGTTCGCCTACCTCAGTCAACAAGGCCTGGCGACCCTGCGCATGCACATTTCACGGCATGTGGTCGCGGCGCCCCTGCGCGGGCTGGAAAAGGCCGGACGCGGGCGGATCCAGGCGGCCCTGGCCGATGACACCACCACCTTGTCGAACTTCTTCACCGGCTTCCCGATGCTGGTCACCAGTGCCGTCGTGGTGCTCGGATGTCTGGGGTACCTGGCGTACCTGTCCTGGGTCATTTTTCTGGTTTCAGTGCTGGCCATCGGCCTTGGCTCCCTGGGTTATCACCTGTGCCATTCGCACATGCTCCAGTACTTTCGCAAGGCCGGTGCCAGCCAGGACGAACTCTTTGGCCACTTCGACGCCATGGTTTCGGGAGCCAAGGAACTCAAGCTCAACCGCTCCAAGGCCCGGCGTTTTCTCGATGAAGTGCTGGTCAGCGCTGTCGAGCAAGTACGCCGCAACCGGGCCAAGGGCCTGATGCTGTTCGCCATTACCGGTGGCTGGGGCCGCCTGCTGTTTCTGATACTGATCGGCCTGGTGCTGTTCCTGCGCCTGTGGGTGCCCTCCGATACTGCCGTGATCACCGGCTACGTGATGGTCTTCCTGTACATGATGGGCCCGCTGGAAGGCGTACTGCTGAACCTGCCGCAGATGAGCCAGGCGCGAGTCGCCAGTGCGCGCATTGAAGCGACGCTTGCGCAATTGCAGGCTCAAGCCTGCTCGCAGACCCCGGCACCTGCCGTCCAGGCCAAGGGTGTGACCCTGGAACTGGATGGCCTGACCCATGGCTATTTCAGTGAACGCGAGGATGAAGTATTCACCCTTGGCCCGGTGGCGCTGACCCTCAAGCCCGGCCAGATTACCTTTCTGGTCGGTGGCAACGGCAGCGGCAAGACCACCCTGGCCAAGCTGATTGCCGGCCTGTACGTGCCGGAAAGCGGCGAAGTGCGGGTCGATGGCCGGCCGGTGGCAGCGCAAGAGCGGGACGATTATCGCCAGCTGTTTTCGGCGGTTTTCTCGGACTTCCACCTGTTCGACACCCTGCTCGAAGCGCCGGACTCCAGCCTGGACAGCCAGGCGGCGCAATGGCTGAGCAAGCTGCACCTGGACCACAAGGTCAGCGTCAGCAACGGTTCGTTTTCAACCCGTGAACTGTCCCAGGGCCAGCGCAAGCGCCTGGCGTTGATCGTTGCCTGTCTTGAAGGGCGGCCGGTGATCATCTTCGACGAATGGGCTGCTGACCAGGACCCGGCGTTCCGCGAAGTGTTCTATTGCGAACTGCTGCCTGAACTGCGCGCCCAGGGCAAGACACTGCTGGTCATCTCCCATGACGACCGTTACTTCCACCTGGCCGACCAGTTGATCAAACTCGAGCGCGGCCAGATCGTCAGCGCCTGTAGTCGCTGACGAGGAACGAGGCTGCGATCGGCGGCGCAGCCGTCGCAAATCGCGCACCCCGGTATGCCAGGTTCATCACGGGTTGAGGTTTTACGGGCGTTGCCCGATCACAGCCTCGCAAAGCTCGTCAGCGACTACAGGTATTGCTTGCCGCAGGGAGGTCGACACCGTCCCTGTCGCCAATCCTTGCCCCTCGGTATGTCAGGTACATCACGGGTTGAGGTTTTGCGGACCATGCCCGGTCAAAAATACAAACAACGCCTGTAGCAGCTGACGAGCTTTGCGAGGCTGCGATCGGCGGCGCAGCCGTCGCCAATCATGCACCCTGGTATGTCAGGTACATCGCGGGTTGAGGTTTTACGGGCGTTGCCCGATCACAGCCTCGCAAAGCTCGTCAGCGATTACAGGTATTGCTTGCCGGCGGTAGATCAACACCGTCCCTGTCGCCAATCATGCACCCCGGTGTGTCAGATACGCCGCGGGTTGAGGTTTTGCGGACCATGCCCGATCAAAAATCCCAACCGCCTCCGTAGCAGCTGACGAGCCGTGCGAGGCTGCGATCGGCGGCGCAGCCGTCGCCAATCATGCACCCCGGTATGTCAGGTACACCGCGGTCTTAGCCGCTACGGGCGTTGCCCGATCGCAGCCTCGCACGGCTCGTCAGCGACTACAGGTTCTGGCCATGTCTGGGGCTTTGCAAATAATAATATTTATCAAAGACAGTTAATTCCCTACGTATTTCTTTCGTCCTTATTAGCAGTGTTTCAGGCAAGGCCGGTCCGGCTTGTCGACTGCTTTTAAGGAGATCCGCAGTGTCCGTCGCCCCCCATCCCATCCGCCTTTTCTGCTTCGCCTGTTCCGGCGCGAGCGCCATGGCTTTCGCTCCGTGGCGTGCAGCCTTGCCGGCCTGGCTCGATGTGCAACCGGTCGAATTGCCCGGCCACGGCTGGCGTGGCGATGAACCGTTGCAGGTGGATATGCACGGCCTGGCTGCAAGCCTGGCGGACGAGCTGGCGCCGATGATCAACGGTCCTTATCTGATGCTCGGCCATAGCATCGGCGGTGTGGTCGCCCTGGAGGTGGCCCATGCCCTGGTCGCTCTGGGGGTCGAGCCGCCCGGCGCGCTGATCGCCGTGGCCAGTACTGCCCCCGGCCAGCGCGATGGCAATCCCGATGCCCGGCCCATGAGCGATGCCGAGCTGATCGCCGAGTTGCATCGCCTCGACGGCACGCCCCGGGCTGTGTTCGATGACCCTGAATTGCTCGCCATGGTGCTGCCGGTGCTGCGCGCCGATTTTCTCCTCGGTGACCGCTATCGGCCGCCTCAGCGCAGCCCTTTGCCTTGCGCGCTGCATGTGTTCGGCGGACGCGACGACAGTGTCGCGGTCAGTTCCCTGGCGACCTGGGAAGCCGAATGCAGCGGCCCGTTCCATCTTGAAATGTGCACCGGCGGGCATTTTTTCCTGCACCGCCAGCGCGCCGATTTCCTCGAGCGCCTGCTCACGCTGTGCCTGGATTTACGCGAGCAGGCACCGCGTCTCTCGCTCCCTTCATTGTGCGCCCTGGGTTGATCCGGGTCGTAGCGCCGTCCTTTTTTCGCGGAGTCTTCCATGCTTGATTCACGCTTCGATATCCGGCCCCTGCGCCATGCCGACACCCCCTTGCCTCTGCTGATTGAAGCCCGCGAGCCCGGCCTTGAACTGCAGGCTTGCCTGCCCGCGCTACGGGCGCTGATCGACCAGCAACTGCTGGTCGCCGGTGGCGTATTGCTGCGCGGCTTCGAGGTGCAGACCGCCGAGCGCTTTCGCTCTTTCGCCACGGGCTTCGGCTCGGACCTGCTCACCTACGAGTTCGGTTCCACCCCGCGCAGTAACGTCACCGCCGGTATCTACACCTCCACCGAATATCCGCCGCACCAGCACATCCCGCTGCACAACGAACAGGCCTATACCCGCGACTGGCCAATGAAAATCTGGTTCTTCTGCCAGCAGGCCTCGCCCGTAGGCGGTGCGACGCCGATTGGTGACAGCCGGGCGATTTATCGCCGGGTCGGTGAGCAGATTCGCCAGCGCTTCGCCAGCAAAGGCCTGATGTACACCCGCAACTACGGCAACGGCCTGGACGTGTCCTGGGAGCAGGTGTTCAACACCGAAGACCGCAGTGTCGTGCACGCCTACTGCCAGGCCCACGGCATCAGCCTGCAATGGAAAGACGATGGCGGCCTGCGCACGCGCCAGGTGTGCCAGGCGGTAGCCACCCATCCCCGTACCGGCGACGCCGTGTGGTTCAACCAGGCGCACCTGTTTCACGTGTCCAATTTGCCCGAAGAGGTGCGCGAAACCCTGCTCGATCTGGTGGACGAGGAGGACTTGCCCCGCAACGTCTATTACGGCGACGGCAGCCCGCTGGAGGAAAGCCTGCTGCAAGACATTCGCGGCGTGATGCAGCAGGAGCAGGTCGAGTTTTCCTGGCAGGACAACGACGTGCTGATGCTCGACAACATGCTCACCGCCCACGGTCGCGCGCCGTTCCAGGGGCCGCGCAAAGTGGTAGTGGCCATGGCCGAACCTCACGGCGCCGATGTGCGCTGAGTAACCCCGACTTTTTCTGACTTTTTGCGATTGCAGGAGGACGCCCCATGGCCATCCCACATCAGCCTCAACCCCACTCCCTGATCGAGATGCTGGCGCAGCGCGCCGAGCAGCAAGGCGAACAACTGGCCTTGCGCTTTCTCGGTGATGGCAATCAGACCACCGAGCTGTACACCTACGCGCAACTGGATGCCCGGGTCCGGCACCTGGCTGCCTGTCTGGGGCAGCACGCCGGGGAGGGCGACCGGGTGCTCCTGCTGCTGACCAACGGCCCGGATTACATCGTGGCCTTTTTCGCGTGCCTGTATGCCGGTCTGATTGCAGTGCCGGCCTATCCGCCGGAACGCAACCGCCAGTTCCATACCGAACGCCTGCAAGGCATGGCCATGGACGCCGAGCCCTCGTTGATCCTCTGCGAGCATGCGGCCCTCGACGCTTCCCGGCTGCTGCGCGATGGCCTGACCCTGGCACACCTGCCGGCCGTGGCCAGCGTGCAGGACCTTGAGGCGCAAGCGCCCCGGGCCTGGCAACCGCGTACGGTGCCGGGCGATGCCGTCGCCATGCTGCAATACACCTCCGGCTCCACCTCCGAACCCAAGGGCGTCGAAGTCACCCACGCCAACCTGCTGGACAATCAGCGCCTGCTGCAAATGGGCTTCGGCACCCGCCCCGGGGATGTATTCGTCAGCTGGCTGCCGCTGTACCACGACATGGGCCTGATCGGCGGCATGCTGCAGCCGATCTATGCCGGTGTGCCGCTGGTGTTGTTGACTACCCAGCACTTCCTCGCCCGGCCGGCGCGCTGGCTGGAAGCGATTCACCGCTACGGCGGTACCCTCAGCGGCGGCCCCGACTTTGCCTTCCGCCTGTGTACCGAGAGCGTGCGCGACAGCCTGCTTGCCGAGCTCGACCTGAGCCAGTGGCGCGTTGCGTTTTGCGGTTCCGAACCGGTACGGGCCGACACCCTGGCCGACTTCGTTGAGCGCTTCTCCCCGGCAGGGCTGGCGGCGACCACCGTGCACCCGTGCTACGGCCTGGCCGAAGCGACCCTGATGGTCACCAGCAACACCCGTGGCGGCCCGTACTACACCCTGCATGTGGACCACGACCAATTGGCCCTGGGCCGGGTGGTTGCCGATCCGCATGGCACCGAAATGGTCAGCAGCGGCGGTTTGCTGTTCGACGATCAGGTGCGCCTGATGAACCCGCAGACCTTGCAGCCGGTGGCTGAAAATACCGTGGGTGAAATCTGGGTCCGCGGCCCCAGCGTGGCCCGTGGCTACTGGCGCAACCCCGAGGCCACCGCCAGGACTTTCCTCGACCTGCCCGACGGCCGCTGGCTGCGCAGCGGTGACCTGGCGTTCCTGCATCAGGGCGGTCTGTTCATCACCTCGCGGGCCAAGGACGTGATCATCATTCGCGGCCAGAACCGTTACCCGCAAGACATCGAAAAAGCCGTGGAGCAGGGCGTCGAAGCGGTGCGCAAGGGGCGTGTCGCGGCGTTCCCGGTGCAGGTCGACGGTCGCGAGTGCATCGGCATCGCCGCCGAGATCGGGCGCAGTGTGCAAAAGAAATTCGACCCCCAAGTGTTGATTGAAGCCATCGACCGGGTGGTCAGTGACACCCAGCAGGAACCGGCCAGCGTCATCGCCCTGCTCGAACCGGCCGCCTTGCCCAAGACCACCAGCGGCAAGCTGCAGCGCTCGGCCTGCCGCCAGCGTCTGGAGACCGGTGAACTGGGGGCTTACCACGTCTATCGTCGACCGCTGTTAAACCCGCGTGCAGCCGGGCAGGCCGGTGCCGCACCCCGGGGCCATACCGAACAGCGTCTGGCGGCGATCTGGTCCGAGGTGCTTGAAGGCACCGAGATCAGCCGCGACGACATCTTTCTCGCGGTGGGCGGTCACTCCCTCGCCGCCGTACAAGTACTGGCGCGAGTGCGCAGCGAATTCAACGTCGAATTGCCGCTGAGCGCGCTGTTCGCCGCCAGCCCCCTGGCCCTGCTGGCCGCCACGGTTGACGCCGCACCACGTCTGGGCGCCGGGGTGCCGTTGCAGGCACTGCACGCCAGCGGGCCGCAGGCCATGTCGCCGGTACAACGCAGCCTGTGGCTGGCGCAGCAGTTGGGTGCAGAACAGGGGGGCGCGGCCTACAACATGGTTGCCCAGTTGCGCTTGTGTGGTGAGCTGCGGGTGGAGGCCCTGCAAGCGGCACTGACAGGTTTGCTGCAGCGTCAGGCGAGTTTGCGCAGTGCTTTCGTGCCGGGCCCGGATGGCGTGGCCCTGGTGCACTGTGCCGCCCGGGTGGAACTGGCCTTGCCGGTGCTCGACCTCAGTGGCCTGCGCGATGCCGAACAGGTCACTGCGCTGGCGGTGGCCGAGGCCGAAGCGGCGGGGCAGGCGTTCGACCTGCAGCGGGCGCCGCTCTTGCGCGCCACGCTGCTGCGCCTGAACGACCAGGAATACCGACTGCTGTTGAGCATGCATCACCTGATCGGCGATGGCTGGTCGTTTGGCGTGCTGGTCCAGGAACTGGGTGCGGGCTATCAGGCGCAACTGGCGGGCAGCCCGTCGGCGCTGGCACCGTTGAGCATTCAATACAGCGACTACGCGGCCTGGCAGAACGCCCGGTCCGGCAGTGCCGAGCGCCAGCGCGAGGAGGATTTTTGGCGCAACTATCTGCAAGACGCACCGCAGCAACTGGCCTTGCCCACTGACCGTGCGCGTCCATCGACCCCGCACACAGGGGGCTCCAGTGTGGCCTTGCAGCTCGACGCCGAGCAGGTCGGGCGTCTCGAAGCCCTGGGCCGTGCCCACGGCGCCAGCCTGTTCATGGTCCTGCGCGGTGCTTTCGACTGGCTGCTGCATCGCCTCACCGGCCAGGACGATTTGATTTATGGCACCGATATCGCCGGTCGACCGCGAACCGAGCTGGAACAACTGATCGGCTTCTTCGTCAACATCGTGCCGCTGCGCGCCCGGGTACACCCCCAACAATCGTTCAACCAGTGGCTGGCCCGGGTCAGCGAGGATTCATTGAGGGTCCTCGAGCAGGCGGACTTGCCCTTCGAACAGATCGTCGAGGCCAGCGGCGTGCCCCGCCAGCGCAACCCGTTGGTGCAGGCGCTGTTCGTGTTGCACAGCATGCCCCGCGGGCAGTTCGCGGTGCCGGGGCTGAGCGCCGAACTGCTCGGCGCGCCAGCACAAACCTCAAAATTCGACATGGCCCTGTTCCTGACGCCCAATGCCCGTGGCCTGGGCGGCGAGTGGGTGTTCGCCACGTCGATCCTTGACGAGGCGCGGGTGCGTTGCTGGGCCGAGGCCTGGGTCGACCTGCTCGGGCAAATCCTCGCCGATCCCGATCGCCCCCTGGAGGCATTGACCCTCGGCGCCTTGCAGCCCGCGCCTGTCGCTCCGGTCAGCGGGCGCTCACGGCTGGATGCCAAACGCGACAAGCTGAAGTCCTTCACCCGCCCGGCCACGTCGCCGGTGGCGATGGCTGCCGTGCGCTGCAGGCCGCTCAATGTGGGTAGCGAGTTGCCGCTGGTGATCGAGCCGGTCAGTGCCGATCTCGACCCCTGCGTGTGGGCCAGCCAGAACCGCGAGTTCATTGAAACCAGCCTGCGCCGCCATGCCGGCCTGCTGTTCCGTGGCTTCGGCCTGAGCACCGCGCAAGACTTCGAAGCCTTCGCCGAGGCCATCCAGCCGGGCCTGTATGGCGCCTATGGCGACTTGCCGAAGAAAGAGGGCGGGCGCAACACCTACCGCTCCACGCCATACCCCGAGCGGCAGATGATCCTGTTCCACAACGAAAGCGCGCACCTGCGGCGCTGGCCGCGCAAGCAGTGGTTCTTCTGTGAGCAGCCGTCGCCGGTCGGCGGTGCCACGCCCATCGTCGATTGCCGGGCGATGTACCGCGCGTTGCCGGCCAGACTGGCCGAGACCTTCGAGCGCAAGGGGCTGTTGTATGTGCGCACCTTCACCCCGGGCTTCGATGTGGACTGGCGTGATTTCTACAAGACCGACCAGCGTGCCGTGGTCGAGGCGGCCTGCCGCGAGCAGGGCGTGGCGTTCGAATGGCTGGCCAATGGCGGCCTGCAAACCCGTACCCCTTGTCCGGCAGTGATCCGCCACCCCTACACCGGGGAAAAGTCATTTTTCAACCAGGTTCAACTGCACCACGACTATTGCCTGCAAGCCGATGTGCGCCGCGACCTGCTGGGCATCGTCGGGGCCGGGTTCATGCCGCGCCAGGTGTATTTCGGTGATGGCACGCCCATCGACGACGTGGTCATGGAGCAACTGGGTCAGCTCTATGAAACCTGTGCGGTGCGCTTCGACTGGCAGCGTGGCGACGTGGTGATGCTCGACAACATGCTGGTGGCCCACGCCCGCGACCCGTTCGAAGGCCCGCGGCGGATCGTCGTGGCCATGGGCGAAATGACCGACCGTAGCGTGTTCGATGCCGCTGCCCAAGACAACCCAGAGCGCTCGGGCCAATCGGCCGGGCTGCCTGTTTAAGGACATCCCCGATGAATGATTTGAGTCTTGATATGAGCGCACAACATACCCAGGCCCTGAGCCCCGAGCAGCGCGCCTGCCTGCTTGGCCATGATCCGGCCCGGGCTGATGCCGGCAGCCATCGGTTGCGCCTGGGGCTGAGTGCGGCACAGGGGCCGGCGGACATCCGGGCGGCGCTGCAACGCTATGGGGCAAGCCAGCCGATCCTCGGCACACGCTGGCTGCAAGTCACAGGGTTGCGTGGCTGGCGCCAGGCGGTGCCGAATCAGGGGGGCGCGGTGCGCTGGGTCGAACTGGACGCCATGGCACCGGCCTTGAACCTGGCTTCGGACGAAGTGCTGGCGGTCAGCCAGCGTGCCCTGGCCAACGGCGTGGTCGAGCTGGAGTTTGTTGCCGCCGCCCTGGCCCTGGACCCGCCAAGCCTGGAGCAACTGGCCGCTGACGTATTAGCGCTGGCCCGTGGTGAAGCGCCGACAGTCAGCGAAGTGGGCTACGAACACTATGTGCAATGGCGCCAGGACATGGCCGCCGATGCTGATGCGGCCCAGGGCCGTGCCTATTGGCAGCACGAGCAGATCGATCCGGCCCGGGGCGACGCCTTGCGCCTGGGGCTGCTTGGCAACCCTGCGCCGGCGCCGCGCCTTACCCTGCAGCTTGACGTGCCGTTGTCACGCCTGGACGGCGCCCGGGCCCTGGGGGACTTTCTCGGCCAGCCGCTGGACTTCGTGCTGCAAGGCCTGTGGTGGGTGCTGTTGGGACGCCTGAGCGGTCAGCGCAGTTTTGTGGGTGGCTGGTTGCACGATTGCCGCAGCGACTACGAGCATTTTGAAAACACCCTGGGCGTATTCGAAAAAGTCCTGCCGTTGCGGGTCGAACTGGACCCGGCGCGGCACTTCGCGCAATGGTTGCAGCAGGCCGAAGAGCGCCTGGGCGATCATCTCGGCTGGCAGGAATACTGCCCGATCGAGGCGCCGGGCAGCGCCGCGCCGTTACAGGCGGGGTTTGTCTTTGAGCAGGCGCGCATCGCGCCGCAACAGGTGCATGCCTACCCGCACCGTCCGGCCTTCGACCTGCTGTTGAGCGCCCGGGTCTGGGACCAAAGCCTGTTACTCAATATCGAAGCCAATGGCGCGGCTTACAGCAGCGCCAGCCTCAAGGTGCTGCTCGAACAATATCGCACCCTGCTGCTGCAACTGACGGGGGATGGCGCCGTGACCCTCGACGACCTGGAACCTGTAGGGGTGCAGGAGCGCCAGCGTCTGTTGGGCCTGGCCCCGCAGCAGCCGGTTGAGGACAGTGAAGGGCTGGCGCAGTGCCTGGCCCGGCATGCCCGGCAAACCCCACTTGCCATTGCCCTCAGCGATGGCCGGCAGCGCCTGGACTACGCCGGCTTGCAGCAGACCGTCACGCGCATGGCCGGCTGGTTGCAGGGCCAGGGCGTGGGTGTCGGGCAATGTGTGGCCATCGAGACCGAGCGCTCGTTGCAAGGGGTGCTGCATATCCTCGCCGTGCTGGTGGCCGGCGCTTACTACTTGCCGCTGGAACCGGCCTGGCCTGCGGAGCGCCGTCACGATCTGTTGACCCGCGCCGAGCCGGCACTGGTGCTATGCGATCCGGCGTCCAGCAGTGCCCGTGGCCCATGGCCGAGTGCCAGTCTGGAGCAGGCGGGCAGGGATGCCGAGTTGCCGTTCCAGGCCCCGCAGCTGACGGACCGGCACCTGGCGTACCTGCTGTTTACTTCCGGCTCGACCGGGGCACCCAAGGGCGTGCTTGTGGAGCACGGCGCGCTGCGCAACTACGCGCGGTCGGCCAGCGCGGCGCTCGGGCTGCAAGCCGGTATGCGCCTGGCGCTGACCAGCCCGCTGAGCGTTGATCTGGGCCATACCTTGCTGTTCGGCGCCTGGCAAGTCGGTGCCGAACTGGTCATTGCCGCCGCGCACGATCTGGCCGATGGCGCGGCGTTCAGCCGCTTCCTGGTGCGTGAACGGCCGGACGTGGCGAAATTTGTGCCTTCGCATCTGGCGGCCCTGCTCGAAGGGTATACCCCGCCGTTGCCCGGGACCCTGATCCTCGGTGGCGAAGCCACGCCCCGGCGGCTGGTGGAGCAACTGTTTGCCCGGTCGCCGGACTTGCGTCTGTTCAACCACTACGGGCCCACCGAAACCACGGTCGGTGTGCTGTTTCACCCGCTGCGGGCCGACGCGCCGGACCGCGACGAGCGGGTACCGCTGAGCGGCGTCCTCGACGGCAACCGCGTATACCTGCTCGACCATCGCCTGCGTCTGGTGCCCACCGGGGCAGTGGGCGAGTTGTACATCGGCGGCGCCCAGCTGTGCCGTGGCTACCTGGGCGAAGCCAGCGCCGAGCGCTTTATCGACGATCCGTTCCTGGCGGGCCAGCGCCTGTATCGCTCCGGCGATCTGGGCCGCTACCGGGCCGAGGGCGGCTTGCAACTGGTTGGCCGCCAGGACCACCAGATCAAACTGCGCGGGCAGCGCATCGAGCTGGGTGAAATCGAGGCGGCGCTGCTGGCCTTGCCCGGGGTCGAGCAGGCCGTGGCCCGGTTGTGGTCACCCGGCGAAGGCGCGGCCAGCCTGATCGCCTATGTGGTGCTCGGCGCGGATGCTGCTGACGGGGCCCTGGAACAGTTGCCGCAGGCCCTGGCCGCACGCTTGCCTGAAGCACTGTGCCCGGCGCGCCTGCTGCCCATGCCGAGCCTGCCCCGTCTGGCCAACGGCAAAGTCGAGCGCTCTGCCTTGCCCGACCCGGGGCAGTTGTTGCACCACCAACCGGTGCGTGAGCCGACCAGCGAACTGCAAGCCTGCCTGCGCGACGCCATGGCTGAGCTGCTGGACTGTGCGCCCTCTGCTCTGGGGGTGGACCACGATTTCTTTGAAGCCGGCGGTCACTCGTTGCTGGTGATCAAGCTGGTGGCGCGCCTGCGCTCCCAGTTCAAGATCGAAGTCGCTCCCGGTCTGGTGTTCGACCATCCCAGCGCCGCCGGGCTGGCCGAGGCCCTGGGCGAGCTTGGCGAACCGTTGCAGCTGGAAAAGATCGCTCGCCTGCGTCGCGAGCTCGACAGCCTCAGCGACCAGCAGCGCGCCGAGCTGCTGGCCAAGGCTCGCGCCGCCCGGGGCCTGGCGGCCCACTGACAACAGGCCGGCGCAGGCCGGCTTTTTTTATTCCGCACTGGATTGACCATGACCGATTTTGACCGCGACCAATTGCTTGCCCTGTTACTTGATGATGACGCGCCGGCCGCACCCGCCGGGCCGGGTCGACGCACCGGGGATGGGCCGGCGCCGCTGTCATTCGCCCAGCGCCGCTTGTGGTTTCTCCAGCAGTACGAGGTACAGAGCCCGGCCTACAACTCGGCCCGGGCGCTACGCATTAAGGGCCGGCCGGATGTCGGGGCTTTGCAGGCCGCCTTGCGCCGCCTGATCGAGCGCCACGCCAGCCTGCGCACTCGCTTTGTGCTGGTCGATGAGCAGCCCATGCAGGTCATCGAGCCCGCGGTGGATTTCCACCTGGAATGCGTGACCCTGGCGACCGGCGCCGACCTGCAAGCCGAACTGCGTCAGCGGGTTGCCGTGCCGTTTGACCTTGATCGTGCACCGTTGCTGCGGGCCAGCCTGTTGTGTGGCGAAGAGGGCGCGGTGTTACTGCTGTGCCTGCACCACATCGTTGCCGATGCCTGGTCCAACCCGTTACTGATTGCCGACCTGGGCCGGGCCTATGCCGCGGCCCTGGACGGCAATGACCGGGCGTTGCCGGGTTTGCCCCTGGAATACGCCGACTACGCGACCTGGCAGCGTCAGCACTTTGCTGGTCAGGGCGCCGCTGAAGGCCAGGCGTATTGGCGCCAGTACCTGGGCCAGGACGTGCCGGTGCTGGAACTGCCCAGTGACCGTGCGCGCAGCGCAGCGCCACGCCTGCAAGCCGCGCGGCATGATATCCGGCTGCCGGACGCTATGGCCCGGGCGGTGCGTGAATTGTGCCGGGCACAACATTGCTCGCCATTCGTGCTGCTGCTGGGGGCCTGGCAAGTGCTGCTGGCGCGCTACAGCGGCCAGCGTGATTTCGCGGTCGGCGTGCCCAACGCCGCACGCAGCCATGCCCAGGTCCAGGAGATTGTCGGTTTCTTTGTCAACACCCAGGTCTATCGTGCCCGGCTCGATCCGCAACTGACCACCCGCGAGCTGTGCCGCCGCCTGCGCGATGAAAGCCGGATGGCCCTGCAGCACTCGGACTTTCCCTTCGAGTGCGTGCTGGACGGCCTCAACCTGACGCGCGACTTGCGCCATAGCGCACTGTTCCAGGTGCTGTTCAACTTCCGCCATTCTCGCGATGCCCAGCCCTTGCAGCTGCCGGGGCTGGAGGTGCAGGTGCTGGATAGCGAGCTGGAGAGCGCGCGTTTCGACCTGACCCTGGACGTTATCGCCAGCCCTGACGGCATCGATTGCCGTCTGGAGTATGTGACAGAACTCTACGACGCCCCGACCATCCAGCGCCTCGGCCAGCACCTGTGCCAGCTGTTGCAGGGCATGCTCGCCACGCCTGACCGGTCGGTGTTCAGCCTGCCATTGCTGGACGCTGGCGAGCAGGCGCAACTCAATACCTGGAACGCCACAGCCAGCCACTACCCCGAGTATCCGAACCTTCCCGCCTTGATTGCCGAACAGGTGCGTGCCACCCCCGAGGCCCTGGCGCTGGTGTATGGCGACACGCAGCTGAGCTATGGCGAACTGGATGCCCGGGCCAATCAACTGGCCCATTGGCTGCAAGCTCAGGGCGTTGGCCCGGATGTACCGGTGGCAGT
>NZ_JAFCVM010000011.1:0-123135 GCF_049897045.1 Pseudomonas sp. TWR2-1-1 | reverse complement strand
GCCAGAGGCGGCGTGTCTTCGTTACCGGGGTCGTAAGTAGTCTCCCGAAATACCCGGCCCAACACGTCATATTCGCCGGTCCAGGCGGTATAGGTCTCACCGCTGTCGGTCTGTTTCTCTCGACGAATTTCCCGGCCCATACCATCCAGCCAGACCGTTTCCTTACGCCCCGAAGCGCCGATTCGGGTCTGGCAGCGCTCGTTCGCTGACAACGAATAGGCCCAGTTGACCTCGGCTTCGAACGCCGAATCCGGTGCTGCGACTTCCTGCACCACACGGCCCAGGGCATCGTGGGCAAAGGCGATGCGCATTTGTTCATCGGTCTGCTCGGTGACCATCAGGCCCGAGTACAGATCCTGCGAGGATTGGGAGACAGATGAGTGCCCGTCGTACCCGGTGATGGTCACGTTCTCCTGCAACACCGCACGCTGAAGAGAGCGAGCATCACGCGCTTGGTTGAGTTGATAGCTGTAGACCCGGGTCGTGCTTTTACCCTGAACAGTCTCGGTTTCACTCAACATGCGAGCGTGATGGGGGGATGCTGGATCAACGATAAAGGTCTGGCTGGAATGCAGCAGTTCAGTCAGGTTTTCACCTTCAACCAGCAGCAAGCGTTCTTCACTGCTCTGGACGAAAGTCGGCAAGGCAAACGCCGGCGCATCTTGGCGCACAGGCAATGATTGATAGCGATATCGAGTCTGTTTGACCGGGCCCACGGTGCCGGGAGGCGGGCTTGCGGTACGACTTTTCAGACGGGTGATGCGACCCAGCGGATCGGCCGGGCAATGGTCGGTCTCACCACTGACCGGGTAGTACTCTGACGCTTCAATGCCACCCAGCGCATTGCGGTGCCACACCGGATTGCCCAAGTCGTCGTAGCGGGTTTCTTCTTCTGTGCTCAGTTCACGCAGCACCCGCTGACCATCCAGATGCGCCTTGCGGGTGATCACCTTGTGCGGGAACTGGAAGTAAGGCAGTTGTCGGGCAATGGGCAGCCACGGCTCGTCGTAATAGGTGGTCTCGGTTTCCTGCAGGGTCTGGCCCTGTAACGTGCGTTCGCGGGTCAGCAGATGGAAACGGTTAAAGGTGCGGCTGATGGTCTGCAGAGTCGTACCCCGGGCATCCATCAAGGTTTCGGTAGAGCCATAAAGAAAATCACCACCGCCTGTAAGGTGGTAAAGATTGTCCTCACGGTTGCGCCACTGGCGTACTACCGGCCAGCCGAAGTAATTGTTCGAACCATAAAGGCCGTAGTCATACCGAACCAACTGCACCGGCTGGCCATCACCCGGGTCCTTGCGGGTCTGACTGACCACCGGCATCCGTGGGAACGGTGCGCCCTCAGGCAGGTACAAACCGTTGGCTTCGCTGTAGGTCACTTCCTCGGTGCTGCCGGTGGGCTGGGTGCATTTGCTCAACAGCAACAGACCTGAACTCGCGGTGCTGTAGTCGAACTGCCAACCATTGTCAGGAAGCCCGTCCACCGTCACCCGGCGCAACTGCCCGGAGATGCGCTGAAAAGTCATCACCATCTGCGAGGGGGTATCCGGCTGCAGGGTCAGATGGGTTTGCAAACCTTCGTAGGAAAGCCCCACCACAATTCGGCCCTGAGCATCGCTGACTTGTTGCAAGTAAGCCGCGTTGCCGATCGAACGCCAGTCAAAACTCAGGGCACTGCCATCGGCTCCCACCAGGGTGCTGACCACCCACAGGCTCGGATGCCCGGCTAACGGAATCAGGCGCTCAGAGGTACCGTCGTTATGTCGGACCCACATCTCCTGGCGCTGCACCGTAACCGTCACCACCGGCAAACGCACGTCCGGGAAGCGCATGTTCTGACCAACAATCTCCCCACGAAAACGCTCGCCGGAATTGAGCTGCAACTGCTGACTGGCCCCGTCCCAGGACGTGGTGCCGAGCATCCAGCCCAGACCGAAACCCTGGTCGTCGGTCATCAACGGGCTGTAGCCCAGGCGCAATTGGCTGATCGGCCCGCGTAGATCATTGGCGGCCCCGGTAGGCAGGGTTATCGAGGCCGAAAACATGCCGGTGCGTGGATCGACCCCGGCACTGATGTTGCTCATAAAGTTGTAGGCGCCGGAGTAAACGTCGCCACTACTGAACAGACTGGCGGCGGATCGGGTGTCGGGGGTGGGGTCAGTTGGATCGGTCATGATGGCTATTCCCTGGTTGGCTGGAACGGAATAGCAAAATAGGAGCGCGCAGTTGAGGCGAACAATGAGCACGGGCTGTAAGGGGCGTCGGCACAAAAAGCCACGTCGGCAGGGCAGGGCAGGTGCTGTCTGGGAGTATTGCGGCGGCCATCGAATGGCTCGGACCGGTAAGCGTACCGCGTTGGTTGTTGTCATTTTCAGCGCGACAATTGAATTTCTTGCTATAAACGCACTCCATTAGCCCCTGCGTGACACGTTTTTCGTCGTTTTCCATGTTTTGCTGGACAAATAGCTGTCATTTCAGTTGCTGACTCGATAAGTCGGCCTTAGACTGCCGCCCCTCGTAAATTGAGTGCCGGGTGGCGCTTGAAATAGATAGCACCTAACTGGTTGGGATGAAGAACGGTCAGGACGCTCCCTAATTCGCCTTAATGCACGTATTTTTTATAGAGAAATCAATGACAAAGGATAAGTTGCTGGCCATGCCGGCGGATGACTACATGAATGCCGAGCAACATGCTTTTTTCAGCGAGCTGTTGCAAAACATGAAGGTTGAAACCCACGAGCGTATTGAGCAGAACCGCATCGCCATCGAAAGCCTGGACACTCCGGCCGACCCTGCGGACGCCGCTTCGGTTGAAGAAGAGCGTACCTGGCTGGTGAACTCTATCGATCGCGATCAGCGTATGCTGCCTCAGCTGGAACAAGCGCTGGAACGCATCAAAGATGACAGCTTCGGCTGGTGTGATGACAGTGGCGAGGCAATCGGCCTTAAGCGCCTGCTGATCAGCCCTACCACCAAGTACTGCATCGAAGCTCAAGAGCGTCATGAGCAAATCGACAAGCATCAGCGTCAGGCCTGATTGTTTGGCCTTGCAGCAGCCGCGCCACGCGGCTGTTGCAGGATGCAGGCGTTCGCTCTGCATCTCTTTGTTGTAAATCCCCCCCCAACATCCTGTGAGCATTGAGCTGGTCGGGCTTGTTGCGTCTACTTATATTTGGCGCGGCATTTTTGCGCGCAGCCGAAATAATCGAGGACAGGATTGATGAGCAATACAAGCAACGCAGGACGAGTGTTGCGGGTCGGTATCTTTTTTGATGGCACGGCCAATAACCAGTTCAATAGCCTGCAGGGACAGCAGCGCCAGGAACAGGGGCTGATGATTGATGCCGGCAGCAGCTATGCCGGTGTACCGACCAATATTGCCAGGCTGCACCAGTGCTACCCGGTGCAGTCCGGGTTTGATCCCGCAGGCTGCGCAGTGACCTCGCTGTACATCGGTGGCATCGGCACCACTACCGGCGGGCCCGATACTGCGTTTCCGGGGCAGACCTATGGTCGTGGCAAAACTGGGGTGCTGGGCAAGGCCGAGCAGGCTCTGGCGCAGCTGACCGAATGCTTGAAGCATTTTGTAGCGCTGCTGGCACCGCAGACCCTGAATCGCCTGCAGCTGGATCTGTTTGGGTTCAGTCGTGGCGCTGCGGCGGCCCGCCATTTTGTGAACCTGTTCAACGCCGACGGATTAAAAACGCAACTGGCATTAGCCGCCGATTTTGAGTGTGCCATCCACTTTATCGGTTTGTTCGACACCGTCGCCGCAATGGGCGGGCTGGAGGATTGGGGGGATGTCGGCGATGACGTTAACCCCGGACTCAACCTGTACCTGAGCCCGGACTGTGCGCAGCAGGTCGTCCAGTTGAGCGCACGGGATGAACAACGGCGTAATTTTTCGTTGACCCGTATCGCCCCGCAATGGCCCATGGATGTTGCGGTACCAGGGGCGCATGCCGACGTTGGCGGCGGTTATCCGCTGGATATGCAAGAACAGGTTTTTTTGACCCGCTGGCAGAGCAATCTGGTGCCGCCGTCCACTGCCATAGAACAGACCCGGGCGTGGAAGTTGACCCAGGCTCAGTTACTGGCCTGCCAGGCCGAGGACTTGATTGACCCTCTGGCCCCGGATGATTTTCTTCGGCTACGCACTGTTGAGCGCAATGAAGGCTCGCGCGAGGACCCGATGAAGCGGGTACAGGCTGCGGTGTTTATGCAGCGCAGGATTGATGGTCGTCTGGCACGGGTGTACTTGCGGATCATGCATGCTCTGGCTTGTGAACACGGTGTTCCTTTCAGGGCATTGCCCGATGAACAGACCGAACTGCCTGATGAGTTGCTGGCGATCATGACCAGGCTGGCGGAGCAGGTGCGCCAGGGAGCTGTCCAGCTCACAGCCGACGAAGAGCGTTTATTGCGCCAGCGTTACATCCACCGGTCTGCTAACTGGAATGCGGGTGTGGGGGCGGGTGAGGCAGCGGTGCAAAGGGCTTTTTTCAACATTCCCCAGGAAGGCGGACGCTCGGTCTTCGATCAGAAAGCCCCGGATTACGCGTAGGCAAAACAGAAGATTGTTACGGTTTATGCAATTGATCTATGCCGTACATAGCTTTTTCCGATGGGTATTTGCCACTACCATAGGCAACATCGTTAGGTTGCTAACTAATTGCTGGAGAAATCATCATGCCTAATCAGGTTGATGTTGCCGTAATGATCGGCAGCGGTGTTCCCAAGGGTTTGCGAGAAACGGGGCAGAAGGTCTGCTGGGTGGTGCTGGTCAATGGCGAGCAGCGCGGTACGGCTTTTTCCAATCGCCCGGAAGCCGAAGAGTGCCGCGCTGCATGGCTGGCGCAGCTGGGCACAGGCCATGAGTGCAATGCAGGGCATGCTCAGCGCGCTTGATGCAATACAAAGTTTTGGAACTAGGAATTGAGGGCGCCAGCGTCCACTGCGTCTTTTAATTCTTTTGCCGATTGCCTGGCGGCATCTGCAGCCTGTTCGGCTGTCTTGAACCAACGATCCTTCTCGACCTGATGGTAGGTGACCGTTGTTAGCGGTGGTTTGGCCCGCATGATGATCACTGCCTGAAATTCGCCGTCAACGTCTTTGGACTCACCGCGGATAAAAAATTCGCCAATATCAAATTCCGTCACGTGTCGCTTTCCCTTGGAGGTAATGGAGCCTGCATAACCGGGCGGCATGGGCCAGGTCGATTTTTACGCGAGTATGGCAGCAGTTGACTGTGCGTGGCGCAGTTAACTCATCCATGCGACGAAAGCCCTGTTCAGCAGGGACTCAATCGGGCAGAAAATGCATTGATTGCTGAATAGACAAGAGGATGTCTATACCCAACTTCGCGTATGACCCGTTAGAATGGCGCCCCCGGCTATATTTTTCAGCCAGCTCTCGCTGATACAGGCGCTGCTTCAATCTGTAGTGCCTGTTCGCCGGGTTAATCATGGCGGGGTCTATCAGTCTGAATGTTACATGCCACTCCTGACTCGAGCAGTCAGGAGCACTTGTCGTACTTTGTTTTTAATCAAGTAGCTCAGGTCTTTTTTCTGCTGCCGGTGGTTTGCCCCGGTCAGTTTCATTTCAGGTTTTCGAGGGTTTTGCGTTGGCAGTCAGTAATTTGGAAATGCACGCGTTGTTTGTTCTGGGTGACTTGCGGGCCCGCTTGGTCAAGCTGTTCCATTCACGCTTTGTATACGTCACCGAGCAAAATGCTGAAGGTATTTACATCGCTGAAATTGATACTGAAACAGCGCTGGTGGTAGATGACAAGCCGGGCCTGGAACTCAAGGTAGGTGATCATTTTCGCGCTGCAGTGTTGCCCAGCCGCGAAGGTGGCAAGTTCGAAATAAAATTCCGCGACATCAAGATGACCATCTACGGTATCGGTGAATACGCCTATGTTGCCTCACCACTGGGTGAAGGCGTGGTATTCAAGGAAGGCCAGACCGTCATGTTGATCTTTGCCGCCAAAGAGCAACTTACCGAAGGTTTGAGCAAAACACTCAAGGCCGTTACCGCCAAAGCCGCCAAATGGCCCAAGGGCGAATTGACCTTCAAGGCCAGCAAAGAGTGACACTCGTCGCTGACAAGTGCGCCGCCCGCTGCAGCGTCCGTATGGTGCGGCTCTGCGCCTTACGATTGCTTCGCAACCGGACGTAGCCTGCAGCAACTGCTACATCTGTAGCAGCTGACGAGTGAAACGAGGCTGCGTTCGAGCGCAGCTCGCAAAACCTGGCACCTCCCATCGTTCAAATGCGCCGTCCGCTGCGGCCCTGCGCATTACGATTGCTTCGCAACCGGACGTAGCCTGCGGCAACTGCTACATCTGTAGCAGCTGACGAGTGAAACGAGGCTGCGTTCGAGCGCAGCTCGCAAAACCTGGTGCCCCCCATCGTTCAAATGCGCCGTCCGCTACGGCCCTGCGCATTACGATTGCTTCGCAACCGGACGTAGCCTGCGGCAACTGCTACATCTGTAGCCGCTGACGAGTGAAACGAGGCTGCGTTCGAGCGCAGCCCCCCATCGTTTAAATGCGCCGTCCGCTGCGGCCCTGCGCATTACGATTGCTTCGCAACCGGACGTTGCCTGCGGCAACTGCTACGTCTGTAGCAGCTGACGAGTGAAACGAGGCTGCGTTCGAGCGCAGCTCGCAAAACCTGTAAACCCTTTTTCGACTGCTGCGCACTCGATCGCCGCCTCGTACCTCGTCAGCGACTACCCAGCCCTCCCTCAAATAGCCTAGGCCTTATGGACGATGTCCGGGTCCCGGGCCAGCTTGATGATCGATCCCACTCAAGACGGCCTGATAAACCGGCCGCAACCAGAAAAATAATAAAAATGTGCGAGGGATCGTGAGCATGAGCGCCATCGTCTTTTCATTAGCTGTGCGAGGTCGAAATGGCCGACGCTCATAAAACTCCTCCCATGCAGCGTTTTGTGAATCGATGTGCCGACCGGTTAATGGCGCGCCGTAAATGCCTGCTCGGTTTTTTCCTGCTGATTACCCTCGGCCTGGGGTACAGCGCCACCCATGTCAGGCTGGATCCGGGGTTTAACAAACAGATCCCGGTGCGACACGCCTACATGCTCAACTTCCTGGACTTCAGCCGGATTTTCACCGGGGCCAACCGGCTGCTGGTGAGCGTGCACTGGAAGGGCGAAGGCGATATCTACAACCCCGAGTTCCTGCAGACCTTGCAACAGGTCACGGACGACGTGTTCTACATCTCCGGCGTCAGCCGCCCTAGCGTGACTTCGCTGTTCACACCCAATGTGCGCTATATCGAAATCACCGAGGACGGCTACGTCGGCGACCTGGTGGTGCCGCCGCAATATGCGGCGACGCCTGAAGACCTGCAGCAAGTTCGCAGCAATGCCGCCCGCTCCGGGCAGATCGGCCGATTGCTGGCCAATGACTTGAAATCGGCGATGGTGCGCGCCGATCTGCAAGACATTGATCCCAAAACCGGGCAGCCGGTGAGCTATGTGCAAATCGCCCGGCACCTCGAAGACATTCGCGCCAAATACAGTAACGCCGACATCGAAATCAACATCGTCGGTTTCGCCAAGCTGGTGGGCGATGTGGTCGAGGGGCTGAATACGGTGATGGGCTTTTTCGCCGTCGCATTCCTGATCACCGGGTTACTGCTGTGGGTCTATTCACGGTCGTTGCGCCTGACCCTGGTCGCGCTGTTCGTGGCCTTGTTGCCGGTCATCTGGCTCCTGGGGTTGCTGCCCTTACTGGGCCTTGGGATCGACCCGATGTCGATTCTGGTGCCGTTTCTGATCTTCTCGATTGGCGTATCCCACGCGGTGCAAATGACCAATGCCTGGAAGCAGGAAGTGCTGGCGGGCAGCGATTCGGTGAGTGCGGCCAAGGCCGCCTTCAGCAAGATATTCATCCCCGGCGCCCTGGCATTGCTGATGAATGCCCTGGGCTTCGGGGTGATCATGCTGATCGATATTCCCATCGTTCACGAACTGGGCATCACTGCGTGCATCGGCGTGATGCTGATGATCATCACCAACAAAATCATGCTGCCGCTGATCATCGCCCACCTGCAACTCGAGCCGCATCTGCTCGGCGCCCGAACGCAGCAATCGACCCGACGCCACCCGCTATGGTGGCGGCTGTCGGCGCTGGCCACCCCGGGCCCGGCACTGTGGGTGTTTGCAGTCAGCCTGCTGTTGCTGGCAGCGGGGGCGTACAAGGCCCGCGAACTGCAGATCGGTGACATTGGCTCCGGGGCCCCGGAACTGCGGGCCGACTCGCGCTACAACCAGGACAACCAGAAAATCATCGGCAACTATTCCATCGGGCTGGATGTGCTCTCGGTATTTTTGACCATCGGCGGGCGCAGCGAAGCCTGCCTCGACCCGGCGGTCATGCGTGCAGTCGAAACCTTCGACTTCAAGATGCGTGAAGTGCCCGGTGTGCAATCGGTGCAAAGCGTGGCCGGTATGAGCAAGCAAGTGATTGCCGGCAACAACGAAGGCAACCCGCGCTGGGCAGCGATCCCGGGTTCCGCCCAGGGCTTGCAGCAGGGCGCCTATGCCTATTCGCCGGATTCGGGGCTGGTAACTGACAGCTGCCAGAAAATGCAGATTCTGGTGTTTCTGACCGACCACGAAGGCGCCACCGTGGCTCAGGTGTTGAGGGAGGCCAAGCGCATCATTGGCGCGATCCAGGTACCGGGTGTGACGTTCCACCTGGCGGGCGGCAACATCGGTGTGATGGCCGCTTCCAATGAGGCGGTCAAGCAGGCCGAGGTGGTGATGCTGGCGGCGCTGTTCTTCTCCGTGGCGCTGTTTTGCCTGCTGACCTTCCGTTCATTGCGCGCCGTGCTGTGCATTCTGGTGCCGCTGGCGATTGTAGCGGTGCTGTGCAATGCCCTGATGGCGATGCTGGGCATTGGCCTCAAGGTTGCAACCTTGCCGGTCATGGCGCTGGGAGTAGGGGTGGGCGTGGATTACGGGATCTACCTCTACGAGCGCATCGAGCACGAGATGCAGGCCGAGCAAGACCTGCGCGAAGCCTTCTACCGCGCCATGTGCCAGCGCGGTACGGCGGCCGTATTTACCGCCATCACCATGTCTCTGGGGGTTTGCACCTGGGTGTTTGCGCCCCTCAAGTTCCAGGCCGACATGGGTGTGCTTCTGGCCTTCATGTTTCTGGTCAACGTACTGGGCGCGATCTTCCTGCTCCCGGCGCTGGCCGCGTGGTTCAACCTGGGCAAGCCGCTGGTGAACAAAAGACCTTCCAGCGTACGAGCTTCCTGCGATCAACCGCTTGTCAATCTGTAGGCGCGAGCTTGCTCGCGATGGCATCGCCGCTACCCACTGAAGAATTGCAGTGTCTGCATTGCGAGCAAGCTCGCTCCTGCAGATCGGCATGAACGTCCAATAACAAGGAGATCCCCCATGCGACGACTCACTCAGGTGGGCGGCTGGCTGTCAGTCGCTCTGGTTTTGCACAGTTACAGCGGGCCGCTCCTGGCCCAGGCACCCGCCGACCAGATCGCCCGGCTGGGCAAGGATCTGACCTGTGTCGGCGCCCAGCAGGCGGGCAATGCCGAGGGCACTATCCCGGCGTTTGGCGGCCAGTGGCTGGGCGCGGCACCCGGCATGAAATTCGAAGGCACCGGCAAACACCCGATAGACCCGTACCCCAACGAAAAGCCGTTGTTCGTGATCACGGCGCAGAACCTGAACCAGTACGCAGCGCACCTGTCCGAGGGCCAGAAAGCCCTGTTCAAGCTCTACCCGCAAACCTTCCGCATGCCCATTTACCCGTCGCACCGCGACTTCCGTTTTTCCGACACGGTGTGCAAGGCCACCCTGGAAAACGCCGCGGTCGCCAAGCTGGTGGATGATGGCGAAGGCGTGGTGGCGCGAACCGGCGGGGTGGCGTTCCCGATCCCGCAGAACGGCATTGAACTGCTGAAAAATGCCTCGTTGTTCACAGTGCGTGCCTGGACCGAGGAATACACCTCGGACAACGCCTATGTGCTCAAGGACGGCAATATCAACTGGGGCCGCGTGCACTCGCGCAACCTGGCGCCGGGGCTGGAGCCGGGCAAGATCGGTGATACCGCCGGCAACTCTTCGTTCTACCTCAACGAAACCCTGTTGCCGCAGCGCGACAAGGGCGAAATCAACACCGGTACCGAATACTGGAACGACAAGACCGAGCCGCGCCAAAGCTGGCGCTACGACCCGGGCACCCGTCGCGTGCGGCAGTCGCCCGGCTACGGTTTTGACATGGCATTCCCCGGCTCCGGCGGTTCGATCACGGTCGATGAAGTGCGGATCTTCAACGGTTCGGCCCAGCGCTATAACTGGAATATCGTTGGCAAAAAAGAGCTGTACATCCCGTACAACACTGCGCGTTTGCACGCCAGTAATCTCAAGTACGCCGACCTGCTGACCCCGGGCCACATCAACCCTGACGACATGCGTTACGAACTGCACCGGGTATGGATCCTCGAAGGCGTGCTCAAGCCAGGCAACCGTCACCTGTACGGCAAACGCACGATGTACATCGACGAAGACAGCTGGTTCCCGATCATGGGTGACAACTACGACAACCGTGGCGAGTTGTGGCGCACCTCGATGGTCAATTACTTCTACGCCCCGGAAACCCAGACCTGGCAGGCAGGCGTAGGCCTGTACCACGACCTCAATGCCGGCAGTTACCTGGCCTTCAACCTGATCAATGAGCAGCGCAACGGCTATGTGCTGAACAAGGGCGGCTTTGCCCCGGGCGACTTCGGCCCCGAGGCGGCGCGCCGGGCTGGCAAATAACCCCTTGATCCCCTGACTTTACCCGTCTGCCACAGGCTTGCCGGTGGGCAGGCGGGCGGGTGATGCACAACAATAAGAAACAAGGAGCACGGCATGCTGAAGCACTACACGCGTTTTGTGGGTACCGGTTTACTGTCGGGGTTGAGCACCCTGGCGGCGGCGGCACCGACCATTGATCTGGGTGAAAACACCACCCTCGACTCATCGCTGACGGTCAACTACACCGCCTCCATGCGCACAGAAAAGCCCGATCACGAATACCTCAACAGCATCAACAACGACGATGCCACCCGCAACTTCAAACGCGGCTCGTTGATCAACAACCGGGTCAGCGTGTTTGGCGAGTTGATGCTCAAGCACGACAACCTCGGTGCCGTAATGCGTGGCAGCCACTTCTATGACGAGGTGTACCACCAGCGCAATGACAACGACTCGCCGGACACGGTCAACAAAACCGGGCGTTACAACGACTTCAGCCAGGACACCCGCAAACTCAGCGGCAGCAAGGCCCGTCTGCTGGACGCCTATGTCTATGGCGACTTCACCGTCAACGACGATCAATACGTGTCTCTCAAGGCCGGGCGGCACCTGGTGGCATGGGGTGAGAGCCTGTTCTGGCCCAACATCAGCCAGGGCCAGGCCCCCGTAGACGCCACCAAATTCAACGTCCCGGGGACCGAAGCCAAGGACGCCTACTTGCCTGTAGGGCAGGTGTCGGGCTCGTGGTCGATCAATGAAGACCTGGCCTTGCTGGGTTTCTACCAATACAAATGGGAAGAGACCCAGCTCAACCCGGTGGGTGATTACTTTGGCAGTGACACCTTTGGCCCTGGCGCCGAGTTCTATCGCCTGGCCCCCGGTATCGTCAGCAGCCTGCCCGATTCGGCAGCGGTGGGCTACGGCGGTTCGGTCAAGCCGGGCGACAGCGGCGAGTGGGGCATCGGCACCCGCTACCGGATCACGCAAAACACCGAAATCGGCCTGTTCCACTACCGCTACCATGACCGCGTACCGTCCCTGTTTTTCGACTTTACCGGGCAGACCCATTACTCCTCATTGAACAAAGTCGGGGGCAGTGGCAACGGTCCGAGTTACCAGCTGGGCTACTTCGACAACATCAAGCTGACGGGCATCAGCTTCACCACCAAAGCGGGGGACTCGGTACAGTTTGCCGGCGACCTGAGCTACCGCGACGGTGCGGCGGTGTACCTGAGCAATGGCGCACCGGCCCGGGGGCAACTGTGGCAAGGCAACCTCAACGCGGTGTACATAATCGGCCCGACCTTCATGGCGCAGCAAACCACCCTCATGACCGAAGTGGTGCACCAGCGGATTCAGGGGGTTGATGACCTGACCATCACCGGTGGCGGGGCGGGCACCGACGGTACGTTCAACAAATACGTGTATAACGGCCAGACCCGTGGCTCCAGCCTGCTGGGGATTGGCGCGTACTTTGATCATCCGAACGTATTCAATGGCTGGGACCTGACCACCAAAGCCACCTGGACCCAAAACATAGATGGCAGCGCCTACTCCGGTTTGGGCCGTGCAGAAAAGCGCCTGACCCTGGGCGGGGACTTCAAATACCTGGGCAACTTCCAGCTGGGGCTGACCTACGTGGCCTACCTGAGCTCGGCAGACCTGGCCCAGGGCCGGACCATGGCAGACAGGGATTACCTGTCGTTTAACGGCAAGTACACGTTTTAGTTCTGGCTTCATCGCCGGCAAGCCGGCTCCCACAATGATTGTGCAACCTCAGACCCTGTGGGAGCCGGCTTGCCGGCGATAGAGGCACCCTTGTTGCTGTGGTTTTGAAAGGACAGCACTGTAATCAAAGGGGCATGTGTTAGCCCTGTCCCTGTGGGAGCTGGCTTGCTGGCGATGGAGGCACCCTTGTTGCTGTGGCTTTGAAAGGACAGCACTGTAATCAAAGGGGCATGTGTTAGCCCTGTCCCTGTGGGAGCCGGCTTGCCGGCGATGTATCAGGCCATGAAATATCTGGTCAAGAGACTCCCGGGAGTCGCTTGCCTCAGAAACTAGTCTTTGCAGCTCTGACTTATGAGTAGAGCTCATGACCCAACGACCTGCCTCCAATCGCTTAAGATGTGGCCGATTTTCCCAAGCCAATGGCATCTACCTTTTGACCGCCAATACGCTGAATCGAGAACCTCTGTTCTCTGACTGGCGCGTTGGCAGGTTAGTGGTTGCTCAATTTCGTCATGAGCACACACAAGGTTCGGTCAATTCACTCGCATGGGTTGTGATGCCCGATCATTTTCATTGGCTGGTAGAGCTGCAAAGCGGTTCACTTGATAAGGTCATGGGGCGCACCAAGTCGTTGAGTGCTCGCGCCATCAATCGCATGACAGACAGAGTCGGCAGGCGCTGGCAAAAAGGGTTTCACGATCATGCATTGCGTCGCGAAGAAGATCTGAAAAGTCTGGCGCGCTATGTGGTAGCCAATCCTTTACGGGCAGGTCTTGTGAAGCAGGTTGGGGATTATCCTTTGTGGGATGCTGTCTGGCTTTGAAACCCTATCGCCGGCAAGCCGGCTCCCACAATGATTGTGCAACCTCAGACCCTGTGGGAGCTGGCTGCCAGCGACAGGAACAGCGCGGTTGAGCTGGTTTCAAGCACAAGGTCGGGTTAGCCCAATCATTGTGGGAGCTGGCTTGCCAGCGATAGGAGCCCCACGGTCTATCTGGCCTCGCGCGGCATTCCCAGCGCCCGTTCGGCAATGATGTTGCGCTGTATTTCGCTGCTGCCACCGTAGATGGTGTCAGCCCGGGTAAACAGGAACAGTGCTTGCAGCCGTGTCAGTTGATAGGGCGCTCCGGCCAGCAATTCGGCGTCCGGCCCCAGTACATCCATCGCCAGTTTCCCCAGCTCCAGATGCCAGGTCGACCACGCCAGTTTATAGATGGTCGCCTCCGGTCGCAGGCTGCCATCCTGCACCCCGGAAAGCATGCGCAGCGAGTTGTAGCGCAATACTCGCAGCCCGCTCCAGGCCTGGGCGATGCGCTGGCGCATGATCGGGTCTTGCGCCGCACCGTTGGCCTTGGCTATGCGTACCACTTCGTCCAGTTCGTTCTGAAATTGCATCTGCTGGCCGAGGGTCGATACTCCGCGCTCGAAACCCAGCAGGGCCATGGCGATTTTCCAGCCGTCACCGGGCTGGCCAATCATGTTCTCGGCCGCGGTGCTGGCCTGGTCGAAAAATACTTCGTTGAACTCGCTGGTGCCGGTCAGTTGCCGGATCGGCTGCACCTCAATACCCGCCTGAGCCATCGGTACCAGCAGGAAAGACAAGCCGCGATGCCCGACACTGCCTGGCTCGGTACGCGCCAGCACAAAACACCAGTCCGATTCATGGGCCAGCGAAGTCCAGATTTTCTGCCCGCTGATCAGCCACTGCCCACTGTCACTGTCGAAGCTGGCGCGGGTCTTGATATTGGCCAGGTCCGAACCGGCACCGGGTTCCGAGTAGCCCTGGCACCAGAAGTCTTGTCCGGCCAGGATGGCCGGTAAAAACCGCTGCTGTTGCTCGGGTGTACCAAACGTTGCCAGCGTGGGACCGACCAGCCCTTCACCGATGTGTCCCATGCGCCCCGGACCACCGGCGCGGGCGTACTCCTCATAAAAGATCACTTGCTGGTTGATGCTTAACCCCCGGCCGCCATGCTCTACGGCCCAGCCCGCACCAATCCAGCGGCCCGCGGCCAGTTCGCGTTCCCACTGCTTGCGCAACCCGGGGGCGAAGTCTTCGTCTCCCGGCCCGCCACGAAAGCGCAGTTCGCTGTATTGCCCGCTCAGGTGCTCCTGCATCCACTGCGCCACCTGCTGGCGAAAATGCTCATCTGCCGCGCTGAAACCAATGTTCATGGGCGCTCTCCGAAAATATGCTTGGCCAATTGCTCACGATGAAAGGCTGGCGTGCCTAATAGTTGTTCGCTGGCCCGTGCCCGCTTGAAGTACAGATGCGGGTCGTACTCCCACGTGAAGCCAACCCCGCCATGCAGCTGAATTGATTCGGCCGCGCATTTGAAAAAACCTTCGCTGGCATGGATTTTTGCCGTGGCCGCCGCTTCCGCCAATTGCAGCTGTGCACTGGGGTCGCCGTCGATATTCAGGCACTGGTCGGCAATACAGGCGGCGTAGTAACTGGCGGACCGGGCGCATTCAACCTCCAGCAGCAGGTCGGCGCAGCGGTGCTTGATCGCCTGAAAGCTGGCGATGCTGCGGCCAAACTGTTCGCGCCCGCCGATATAGCTCAAGGTCAGCTCCAGCACCTTGCGGGCACCGCCAGTCTGCTCGGCCGCCAGGCCGATACAGGCCATGTGCAGCACGTCGCGTAACAGCGGCCAGCCAAGACCGGGCTCGCTGAGCAGGTGCTCATCGTTCAGCACCACGTCATTGAGGGTGATGGTTGAAAAGCGCCGGGTCTGATCCAGCGTTGGCTGCTGCTGGCGGCTGATGCCGGGGGTCAGGGCGGGCAGGGCAAACAGGCGGATTCCGGCCTCACCGATACTGCCCGGGGTACGGGCGGCAATGATCAACAAATCACACTCGGCACCGTCGATCACATACTGGTACTGGCCGTTGAGGCGATACCCTGCGGCACAGCTCTGGGCATAGACCTGCACGCCGCTGTCATCCCAGCGCGGGGCGCTGGTCCAGGCCAGGCTGGCGCTGATTTCACCGGCTGCCAGTCCGGGCAGCCACAGATTCTTGAGCGCCTGATTGCGGCTCAGCAGCAACGCCGGAATCGCCATACAGCAGGTGGCGAAAAAGGGCGTCGGTAACAGGCTGCGGCCCAACTGCTCCTGTAACAGGCACACTTCGACAAAGCCCAGCCCCAGCCCGCCATATTCCTCGGGGATCGCCAGGGCCGGCCAATACAGCTCGCGCGCAATGCGTGCCCAAGCGGCGGAGTCCTGACCGGTCTCGCCAGCCATTGCCGTGCGCACCGAGCCTGCGCTGGCCACCTGCGCCAAAAAACGTTCGGCAGACTCTTGAATCATTCGCTGCTCTTCGGTCAGGGCAAGCTCCATAGGGCTTCTCACTCTATAAGCGGATCAAGGCTTGAGCATGCGAGGCCACCACCACCGCGTAATCCCTGAGCCGGACTAGTCCATTTGGTGGTCAGACGCAGCGCCGGGCCGTGCCCGCAGGTGTTTAGTCTCAACGGACGATGATCGGCCCCCGGTGCATTCCCATACTGCCCGCATGCCTTTCGCCAATTGAGGAGCACCTGTGAACAGTGCAGCCCCCACCGCAACCCATTCCGCCTTTCACACCCGTCTCGAGGCGGGGATCGCTGAGCTGGTGATCGACCGGCCACCGGTCAATGCCCTCAATAGCCAGGAATGGCTGGACCTGGCACGTACCCTCGAAGCCCTGGGGCAGGACCCGCAGGTGCGGGTCATCGTGATTCGTGCCGATGGCCGCGGATTCTGTGCCGGCGTCGATATCAAGGAACTGGACGCCCACCCCGAGCGCATCGTGGCCGTCAATGCGGGCAACTACGCCACCTTCAAGGCCGTGCATCGCAACCCGGTGCCGGTCATCGTGGCGGTGCATGGCTATGTACTGGGGGGCGGGATTGGTATTACCGGCGCCGCCGACATCGTGGTGGCGTCCGATTGCGCAACGTTTGCCCTGCCTGAAGTAGACCGCGGCGCCATGGGCGGCGGTGCGCATCTGCAACGCCTGTTCCCGGTGCAAAAGGTTCGTTATCTGTTTTTCACCGGCGACAAGATCGGCGCGGTCGAGGCCCAGCAGTACGGCTTTATCGAGCGGGTAGTGCCCCGTGAACAATTGCGCGAAACCGCGTTGCAGATCGCCCGCAAGATCGCCAGCAAAAGCCCGGACATGATCCGCATCGCCAAAGAGGCGTTGAACGGCATCGAAGACGGCAACCTGGAAGACAAATACCGCTGGGAGCAGGGCTTCACGCTCCAGGCATACAACAGCGCGGACTCTGCCGAAACCCGGCGTGCCTTTGTTGAAAAACGCGACGCCACGTTCTGAGGAGCTGACGATGGACCTGACTTACTCCCCCAAGCAAAAGGCCTTTCGCCAGGAGGTGCGCCACTGGTTGGCGGCTAACCTGCCGTCCGAGCCATTGGCGAGTTACGACACCCGTGAAGGGTTCGAGCAGCACCGTCAGTGGGAAGCCAAGTTGTTCGACAGCCGCTTCTCAATGGTGATGTGGCCGACCGCGTTGGGCGGGCGTGGCTGTGACCTGATCGAGTGGCTGATTTTCGAAGAGGAATACTACGGCGCCAATGCGCCGATGCGGGTCAATCAGAATGGCCAGTTATTACTGGGCCCGACCTTGATGGAATTTGGCACCGAGGCGCAAAAGAAGCGCTTTTTGCCGCGCATGGCGGCCAGTGCCGACATGTGGGCCCAGGGCTGGTCCGAACCCAATGCCGGTTCCGACATGGCGGCCATCACCAGCAAGGCCACCCGCGACGGTGACAGCTATGTGCTCAACGGCCAGAAAACCTGGTCGACCCGCGCCATCTTTGCTGACTGGCTGTTCGGTCTGTTTCGCAGCGACCCCACCTCCAGCCGCCATCACGGCCTGTCATTCGTGATGGTGCCGCTCAATGCACCGGGCGTCACCGTACGTGCGATCAAGGCTTTGAACGGCAAGGACGCATTTGCCGAAGTGTTCTTCGATGACGTGCGCATCCCTCTGGAAAACCGTATCGGTGACGAAGGGCAGGGCTGGCACGTGGCGATGGCCACCGCCGGTTTTGAACGCGGTTTGCTGTTGCGTTCACCGGCGCGCTTTCAGTACACCGCCCGCAAGTTGGTGGAGCTTTACCAGGCCAATCGTGCCAGTGCCGACCGTGATCCGAGCCTTGGCGAAGCGGTCTGCAAAGCCTGGTCGGACGCTCAGGCCTATGCCTTGTCCGCCTATCACACGGTTGGCCGCCTGAGCCGCGGTGCGCAGATTGGCGCCGAATCGAGCACCAACAAAATCATCTGGTCGGAACTGGATTTGCGCATGCACGAAACCGCCATGCGGATATTGGGTGCCAATGGCGAACTGACCGGCAAATCGGCAGACGGCCACGACTGGCTGGAGGGCTTCCTGTTTGCCCAGGCAGGGCCGATCTATGCCGGAACCAACGAGATTCAGCGCAACATCATTGCCGAGCGCATGCTCGGCCTGCCGAAGTGAGGCCGGGTATGGACTTTACCTTTACCGATGACCAGCAAACCTTCCGCGAAGCCATCAGCCGTTTCTTGATGACCGAAGCCGCACCGGAAATGCTTCGTGAAATCTGGGAGACCGACGTCGGCCGCTCGCCGGATTTGCGCAACAAAATTGCCGAGCAGGGCCTGACCGCGCTGTCGGTGCCCGAAGCCTTCGGCGGGCTGGGCATGGACGATGTGGCTTGGGCCCTGATGACTCAGGAGCTGGGCTACTACGCCATCCCTGACTCTCTGGGCGACACCGCTTATGTCGCCAGTGCCCTGATTGCGCAACTGGCAGCCGACACCCCGCAACGCGGCGAATGGCTGGAGCGCATTGCCGAAGGCAGCCTGCGGGTTGCCATTGGCCACCCGGTCAACCCGCTGGTGGCGGACGCTGCCCATGCCGACCTGCTGCTGTTGGCCCATGGCGATGAAGTGCACGCCGTGCCCCGCAGCCAGGTCGATGTACACGCCCACAGCAGCATTGATGCGTCCCGGCGCCTGGCGCAAGTCAGCTGGCAACCGGGCCCCGCCACGCGGGTCGCCGAGGGTGAGCACGGTCGTGAACTGTGGGCGCAGACCCTCAACCGTGGCGCCTTGCTGGTGGCCGGGCAACTGGTCGGCCTGGCCCAGCGGATGCTCGATTTGTCAGTGGATTACGCCGCCCAGCGCAAGCAGTTCGGCAAGCCGATTGGCAGTTTTCAGGCGGTAAAGCATCACCTGGCCGATGTCGCCACCCAGCTCGAGTTCGCCAAGCCGGTGCTGTATCGCGCCGCTTACGCTCTGGCCCACGGCGAGAAAAACGCCGGGGTATGGGTGTCCCAGGCGCGTCTGGCCTGTTGCGAAGCCAGCTGGCTGGCAGCCCGCCACGGCATTCAGGTGCACGGTGCCATGGGATACACCTGGGAAGTCGACCTGCAAATGTTCATGAAAAGGGCCTGGGCGCTGGATAACGCCTGGGGTGATCGCGCCCTGCATAAAACCCGGGTGGCCGAACATGTACTCAGCGGCGCCACGCCTTTGGGCCCTGGCCATACCTTCGAGGATTGATTGATGCCCCAAGCCTATATTGTTGATGCCTTGCGCAGCCCGACCGGCAGGCGCAAGGGCGGTCTGGCCCATGTCCACGCGATGGACCTGGGCGCCCATGTGCTCAAGGCGCTGGTTGAGCGCAACCAGATTCCGGCCGACGAATACGACGACGTGATCTTTGGCTGTGTCGATACCATTGGCTCGCAAGCGGGAGATATTGCCCGCACCAGCTGGCTGGCCGCCGGTTTGCCGCTCAATGTGCCCGGCACCACCATTGATCGCCAGTGCGGCTCGTCGCAGCAGGCGCTGCACTTTGCCGCCCAGGCGGTGATGAGTGGCACCCAGGATGTGATCGCGGTGGGCGGTGTGCAAACCATGACCCAGATCCCGATTTCCTCGGCGATGCTGGCCGGGCAGGCACTGGGTTTCAGCGATCCGTTTTCCGGCAGCAAGGGCTGGCAGGCGCGCTTTGGCAACCAATCGGTCAACCAGTTTTATGCGGCGCAGCGAATAGCCGACCACTGGGATATCAGCCGCCAGCAGATGGAAGCCTACGCGCTGGAAAGCCATCGCCGGGCACTGGATGCCATCGCCGGGCGCCGCTTCGTCAATGAAATCGTGCCCTGCGAAGGGGTGTGGGACGATGAAACCCCGCGCCACACCAGCCTGGCCAAAATGGCCGAACTGGAGCCAGTGTCTGCCGAGTTCCCTTCGATTACCGCAGCGGTTTCCAGCCAGACCTGCGATGCCTCGGCGGCCTTGCTGGTGGTCTCGGAAGCGGCGCTCAAGCGCTACAACCTGACGCCCCGGGCGCGGATTCATCATCTTTCGGTGCTTGGCGACGACCCTATCTGGCACCTCACGGCACCCATTGCCGCGACCCGTGCCGCGCTGAAAAAAGCCGGCATGAACATCAACGACATCGACCTGGTGGAAATCAACGAAGCCTTTGCCTCGGTGGTCATGGCCTGGGCCAAAGAGCTGGATTACGACCCGGCCAGGACCAACGCCAATGGCGGGGCGATCGCCCTTGGCCATCCGCTGGGCGCCAGCGGCGCACGGTTGATGACCAGCCTGCTGCACCAGCTTGAGCGCAGTGGCGGCCGTTACGGCTTGCAGACCATGTGCGAAGGCGGCGGGCAAGCCAACGTGACCATCATTGAGCGTCTCTAGGAGCATTGACATGGCAATTTGTGCAAACCGTACCGTGATCATCACCGGCGCTGGCGGCGGCCTGGGCCGCGCCTATGCGCTGGCTTTCGCCGGGCAGGGCGCCAATGTGGTGGTCAACGACATACGTCGCGAAGCAGCAGAAGACGTGGTGGCCGAAATTCGCGAGGCTGGTGGCCAGGCCATCGCCAACGCCGATGACATCACCACCACAGCCACCGCGCAGCACATCGTTGATGCCGCCCTGGCGGCGTTTGGCGAAGTGCATGTGCTGGTCAACAACGCGGGCATTTTGCGCGACCGGATGTTTATCAGCCTGAGTGAAGACGACTGGGACGCAGTAATGCGGGTCCATCTCAAAGGCCACTTCTGCCTGGCCAATATCCTCGGTAAACGCTGGCGTGATCTGGCCAAGGCCGGCCAGCCGGTGGCCGCGCGCATCATCAACACCAGCTCCGGGGCCGGCTTGCAGGGCTCGGTGGGGCAGTCCAACTACAGCGCCGCCAAAGGCGGAATTGCCGCCTTGACCCTGGTGCAGGCGGCTGAACTGGCGCGCTACGGGGTGACCGTCAATGCACTGGCCCCGGCAGCCCGTACATCGATGACCGAAAGCGCGATGCCGGACGTGGTGAAAAAGCCTGACGACGGCGGCTTTGACGCCTGGGCCCCGGAAAACGTCGCGCCGCTGGTGGTGTGGCTGGGCAGCAGCCTGTCGAGTCATGTGACCGGGCAAATCATCGAAAGCCAGGGCGGCCGATTGTCCCTGGGCGATGGCTGGCGTACCGGCGTGACCCGGGACAAGGGCGCGCAATGGCAGCCCGAAGAAGTGGGTGTAGCCATGGCCCAGATCCTCGCCGAAGCCCCCGCCCCGCAGCGGGTCTGGGGTAGCTGACACGAATGCCCCTGTGGGAGCTGGCTTGCCAGCGATGCAGGCAACCCGGTGTAGCTCAATATCCGGGGGATCCAATCGCTGGCAAGCCAGCTCCCACAAGGTTGCGCATGTTGTTTCGTTAGAACAAGAGAATTTCTGCCATGAGACAAGCTCCTCCTTACGTACCGGGTCACCAGTTGCTGGCCGGCAAGTCGATTTTGATTACCGCCGCCGCCGGTGCCGGTATCGGTTATGCCGCTGCCAAACGCTGCGCCGAAGAAGGCTGCCGCGCCCTGATGATTTCTGATATCCACCCGCGTCGCCTCGAAGAAGCGGTTGAGCGTCTCAAGGCTGAAACCGGGTTGCAGGCGGTGTACGGGCAGCTGTGCAACGTCACTGTCGAAGCCGATGTACAAGCCCTGGTGGCAGCGGCTGAAGAAGCACTGGGCGGGGTCGACGTGCTGATCAATAACGCCGGGCTTGGCGGCCAGGTTCGGCTCACCGAAATGACCGATCAACAATGGTCTTCGGTACTCGACATCACCCTGACCGGCACCATGCGCATGACCCGCGCCATGCTTCCGCATATGGAGCGCCGGGGCGCTGGCGCCATCGTCAACAACGCCTCGGTGCTGGGCTGGCGTGCGCAAAAGGAACAGGCCCACTACGCCGCGGCCAAGGCCGGGGTCATGGCCCTGACCCGTTGCAGCGCGCTGGAAGCCGCGGAGAGCGGGGTGCGGATCAACGCCGTGGCGCCGTCGATCGCCCTGCACGACTTTCTGAAAAAAGCCTCCAGCAGCGAACTGCTGGAACAGCTCACCAGCCGCGAAGCCTTTGGCCGCGCCGCTGAGGTCTGGGAAGTGGCCAACGTGATGGTGTTTTTGGCCAGCGACTATGCCTCGTACATGGTGGGCGAAGTGCTGCCCGTCAGTTCGCAACAGGCTTGAGGTGAGGCAATGAGCACGCTATTTAGCAGCGCCGGGCAGTTACTCGCCGCGCAAGGGCTGGATCTGGGGCGCACCGACTGGCTGCTGCTGACCCAGGAGCGGATCGATCTGTTTGCCGAAGCGACGGGCGATCACCAGTGGATTCATGTTGACCCCGTACGCGCCGCCAGCGGCCCCTTTGGTGCCTGCATTGCCCACGGCTACCTGACCCTGGCGCTGGCCAATCTGTTTATGCCGCAGTTGATGCAGTTCGCCAATCTGGCCATGGGCGTCAATTACGGCAGCGACCGGCTGCGCTTCCCGGCGGCGGTCAAGGTCGGTTCCCGGGTACGCGGGCATGGCCAGATCGTGGGGGTCGAAGTCATGGGCAGTGCACTGCAGGTGGTGGTGCGCATCAGCGTCGAAATCGAGGGCAGCGAGCGCCCCGGCTGCGTGGTGGACACCATCAGCCGCTACACCTTCAACCCTATTGAACAGTGAGCCTTGAACATGAATTTAAATGACGTTGTGATCGTCTCCACGGCCCGCACCGCGCTAAGCAAATCCTTTCGCGGTTCGTTCAACGACACCGAAGCGCCGGTGCTCGGCGGCCATGTAGTGCGTGCGGTAGTTGAGCGCGCCGGTATCGAGCCGGGTTCGGTAGAAGACGTGATCATGGGCGCCGCCGCACAACAGGGCACCCAGAGCTATAACATCGGCCGCCTGTGCGCCAATACCGGGGGGTTGCCCAACACAGTGCCGGGCATGGCAATTGACCGCATGTGTGCCTCGGGGTTGATGAGCATCGGCGTGGCCGCCAAAGGGATCATGACCGGCGAAATGTCGATTGCCGTCGCCGGCGGTGTCGAGTCGCTGTCCCTGACCCAGAACAAATACAAGAACACCTACCGCGCCCAGTCCGAAGCAGTACTGCAATGCATGCCCACCGCGTACATTCCGATGCTTGAGACGGCCGAAATCGTGGCCCGTCGTTACAACATCAGCCGCGAAGTGCAGGACCAGTATTCCCTGCAAAGCCAGCAGCGCACAGCAGCTGCCCAGGCGGGCGGGCTGTTCGCCGATGAAATCGTGCCTTTGGCTGCGCGCAAGCTGCTGTTCGACAAGGAAGGCAAGCCCAGCGGTTATCAGGACGTGATTGCCGATCGCGACGAGTGCAATCGCCCGTCAACCACCCTTGAGGATCTGGCGGCCCTTAAACCGGTCTGGAAAGACGGCAAGTGGGTGCAGCAGGGCGAGTTCATCACTGCGGGCAACGCCTCGCAATTTTCCGATGGTGCCGCGGCCGTGCTGTTGATGAGCCGCGCCGAAGCCAGGCAACGCGGCATCGAAGCGCTGGGCACCTATCGCGGGATAGCAGTGAGTGGTTGTGCACCGGAAGAAATGGGCATTGGCCCGGTGTTTGCGATTCCCAAATTGCTCAAACGCTTTGGCCTGACCGTGTCCGACATCGACCTGTGGGAGATCAACGAAGCGTTTGCCTGCCAGGTGGTGTACTGCCGTGATTTTCTGGAAATCCCCAATGACCGCCTGAACGTGAATGGCGGGGCGATTTCCATTGGCCATCCGTTTGGCATGTCGGGAGCGCGGATGGTGGGCCACAGCTTGCTGGAAGGCCGCCGCCGTGGCGCCCGGTTTGTCGTGGTCGCCATGTGCATCGGCGGCGGAATGGGTGCAGCGGGCTTGTTTGAATTGAATTGATCCGGAACTGGACCCGGGAACTGGAACTGGACCTTGACCTTGACCTTGACCTTGACCTTGACCTGGATCCGGACCTGTAGGAGCGAGCTTGCCTCGCGAGCTTTTCCACGTAACGACACAGAGCTCGCGAGACAAGCTCGCTCCTACAGGAAAAGCAGAAATCATACGCCGGGGTGATGGGAGACATGTTTGGTAACGCTTTTTGCGACCTGTGGGGTATAACGCCTTATGGCTTTTCAATAAGGACATCCCGTTATGCAAACCCCTTCACAAAGGCCGCTGTGGCAGATCTACCTGATCTTTCTGGCACCGATGGTGCTGTCCAATTTCCTGCAGGGGTTTTCCGGCACCCTGAACGGTATTTATATCGGGCAGATGCTGGGTACTCAGGCACTGGCGGCAGTGTCGGGAATGTTTCCCGTGCTGTTCTTCTTTATCGCCCTGGTGATTGGCCTGGGCGCTGGTGCCTCGGTGTTGATCGGTCAGGCCTGGGGCGCCCGCGAGACGTCGATGGTCAAGCAGATCACCGGGGCCACCTTGACCCTTGGCGCGTTGGTCGGGCTGATCGCTGCGGTGCTGGGCAGTGTGTTTGCCAGACCGGCCATGCAGGCCCTGGGCACTCCGCCTGATGTGCTGGATGAAGCGGTCGGTTATGCCCAGGTGATGATGCTGATCCTGCCGCTGCTGATGGTGTTCATTCTGTTTACCCAGCTGCTGCGCGGAGTGAGCGATACCGTGTCGCCATTGCTGGCCCTGATGGTGTCGACGGCCGTAGGACTGTTACTCACGCCTGCCTTGATCAAGGGCTGGGTGGGGCTGGCGCCGATGGGCATTCAGAGTGCGGCGCTGGCCGGTCTGGTGGGTAACGCGCTGGCGATGCTGTTTCTGGTGTATCGCTTGCGTCATAAAAACAGTGTGATGGCGCCGGATCGCGAGCTGTGGGCTGCGTTGCGGTTGAACCGGGAGATTCTGGGCAAGGTGTTGCGCATCGGTTTGCCGACCGGGGTGCAGATGGTGGTGTTGTCGCTCTCGGAGCTGGTGATTCTGGCCCTGGTCAACAGCCACGGCTCCCAGGCCACGGCCGCTTATGGTGCGGTGACCCAGATCGTCAACTACGTGCAGTTTCCGGCGCTGTCGATTGCCATCACGGCCTCGATCCTTGGAGCCCAGGCCATCGGTGCCGGGCACCTCGAGCGCATCGGGCCGATCCTGCGCACGGGCATGCTGATCAACCTGTGCCTGACCGGCGCCCTGATCGTGCTGGGCTATGCGTTGTCGGACTGGCTGCTGGGGCTGTTCATTACCGACGTCGATGCGCGCATCCGGGCCGAGCACCTGTTGCACATCATGCTGTGGAGCATTCTGGTGTTCGGTTTCCAGGCGGTGATAGGCGGGATCATGCGTGCCAGCGGGGTGGTGCTGGTGCCGATGGGCATCACGATTTTCTGCGTGTTGTGCATCGAGCTGCCGGTGGCCTATGCCCTGGATGCCCACTTCGGCCTTGAGGGCGTGTGGATGGCCTTCCCGGTAACCTACCTGGCCATGCTGGGGCTGCAAACCGCGTATTACCGGCTGGTATGGCGGCACAAGCAGATCCAGCGCCTGGTCTGACCCCGTAACCCTCGTAACCCTGTAGGAGCGAGCTTGCTCGCGAGCTGTTGGCCATTTAAAAGCTCGCGAGGCAAGCTCGCTCCTACAGATCAAGCTCGCTCCTACAGTGTGTCATCCGGGCTAGGCCATTTGGACGATGTGCCCGTGACCCACCAGTCCGAAGATCGAAGGCAGGTTCTAGGCACCTCGCCGCCGAGGTAGCCAGAGCATCCACGATAATAAAAAGAGGACTGGCTGCATGAACTCTGTCCAGCAACTGAATCGTGCAGCGAGGCTTCGACCATGCGTGCAATGATCGGCTATCTGGTTTGCCTGATTGTCGCGGCAACCGTCGTTTTTACCTTCACTCCCCATCCCGCTGCTTCTCTGGACTCTGCGCAGTTGCGCCCGGACCGCCTGCAAATCAATGGCATGCTGTATCTGGATCAGCGCGTGGTTGCGGTGGGTGAGCGCGGCAATATTTTGCTCAGCGACGATCAGGGGCAGACCTGGCAGTCCGCGGTGGTCAAACCACAACGTGACTTGACCCTCACCGCACTGGTGGCGCTGGCCGACAAGAGCCTGTTGGCGGTCGGTCACGATGGCTGGATTCTGCGCTCCGAAGACCAAGGCGCGAACTGGACTGAAGTGCGCCACGACGATGAAGTCGCCGAGCCTTTGCTGGGTATCTGGAACGCCGGTGGCAAGCGGGTGCTGGCATTCGGCAGTTTTGGCAAGTTTTACCAGTCCGATGATGACGGTCGCTCCTGGCAGGCGCAGCCGCTGGAAGTCGACAGTGCCCACCTCAACGGCATGGATGGCGGCGCGGATGGCCGGCGCATGCTGGTGGGCGAGCAGGGGCTGGTGATGCGCAGCGAAGATGGCGGGCGCAACTGGCAGAAGTTGCCCGGGTTCTATAACGGTTCGCTGTTTGGCGTGGTGCGTTTGAGCCCTGATCGTTGGGTGACCTACGGCATGCGCGGCCATGTATTTGTCAGCCAGAATTTTGGTCAGAGCTGGGAGCCTGTTGAAGTGGGCAATCAGTTACCGCTCTACGGTCATGCCCTGTTGCCCAACGGCGGCGGGCTGTTGATCGTTGGGGCGGGCAGCTCATTGGTGCGTCTGGATGCCAAGGGTCATTTGGTCAGCGCCACGCGCTTGCCAGGGCTGGGAACCTTGACCTCAGCGGTACTGGTGGGTGGCGAGCGGTTGCTGGTGGGCGGTGAACGTGGGGTGTTCCAGGGCTCGGATGGCAGCGTTGCTGCGTTGGCAGGTGCCAAATGAGCAGCGCTAAATCTGCAGTTAACCGTGTGGTTGAACGTATCGCCGATCTGTTGATCGCCTGGCGCAAAGGGCTGCTGGCGCTGTTTGTGCTGCTGACCCTGGCGCTGGGTTACAGCGCCACCCACACCCAGCTCGACCCGGGCTTTAACAAGCAAATCCCGGTGCGCAACGAGTTCATGGTCAACTTCCTCAATTTCAGTCAGTACTTCACCGGGGCCAACCGCTTTCTGGTCAGCGTGAAGTGGAAAGGCGAGGGCGATATTTATAATCGCGAGTACCTCGATACCCTGAACAAAGTCACCGGCGATGTGTTCTTCATCAACGGTGTCAGTCGCGCCAGTGTCACCTCCTTGTTTACGGCCAATGTGCGCTATATCGAAATTACCGAAGAAGGTTTTTTCGGCGATGTGGTGGTGCCGCCGCGCTTTACCGGATCGACCGAAGACCTGGCGCAGGTACGCAGCAATATTGCCCGCTCGGGTCAGATCGGGCGGCTGGTGTCCAATGACCTGAAGTCGTCGATGGTGCGTGCCGACTTGCAGGATCTGGACCCGCAAACCGGCAAGCCGGTGTCCTATGCCGAGGTCGCCAAGCGCCTGGAGGACATTCGTGCCAAGTACAGCAACGATGATATCGAGATCAATATCGTCGGCTTTGCCAAGCTGGTGGGCGATGTCATTGAAGGTTTGACCACGGTGATCAGTTTCTTCGTGATTGCCTTTGTGATCACCGGGTTGATGCTGTGGCTGTATTCACGCTCCTGGCGCCTGACGCTGGTGGCGTTGGCCGTGGCTTTGTTGCCGGTGGTCTGGCTGCTGGGCCTGCTGCCTTTGCTGGGGCTGGGGATCGACCCGATGTCGATTCTGGTGCCGTTCCTGATTTTCTCCATTGGCGTGTCCCACGCAGTGCAGATGACCAATGCCTGGAAGCAGGACGTGCTGGCCGGCAGCTCCTCGGTACAGGCCGCCCATAGTGCCTTTTGCAAGATCTTCATTCCGGGTTCGCTGGCGTTGCTGATGAACGCACTGGGCTTTGGCGTGATCATGCTGATCGACATTCCCATCGTTCATGAGCTGGGGGTGACCGCGTGTATCGGCGTGATGCTGATGATCATCACCAACAAGCTGATGCTGCCGATCATCCTCTCCTACCTCAAGCTCGAACCCAGTGCTTTGGCCCGGGGCCTTAAGGCCGTCGGGGGCAGACATGCACTGTGGTGGCGGCTGTCGGCGCTGGCCGAGCCCAAACCGGCGCTGAGTGTATTTGTGATCAGCCTGTTGCTGCTGGGCGTGGGCGCCTACAAGGCGCGGGATTTGGCTGTGGGCGATATCGGCGTCGGGGCACCGGAGTTGCGCGCCGATTCTCGCTACAACCAGGACAATCAGAAAATCATCAACAGCTATTCCATTGGCCTGGATGTGATGTCGGTTTTTGTCCAGGTCAAAGGCATTGAAGAAGGCTGTCTGGCGCCGCAGGTCATGCGGGCGGTTGAGTCGTTCGACTTCCAGATGCGCAGCGTGCCCGGGGTGCAGTCGGTGCAAAGTGTGGCCGGCATGGGTAAAAACGTGATTGCCGGCAACAACGAAGGCAATCCGCGCTGGTCGGCGATTCCGGGTTCCGAACGCGGTTTGAGCCAGGGCGCCCGGGCTTACATGCCGGACGACGGGCTGGTGACCGAAGGCTGCCAGCGGATGCAGATTCTGGTGTTCCTGACCGACCATGAGGGGGCGACTGTCAGCCATGTGGTCAAGGAAACCCAACGCATCATTGCCGGTCTGCAAAGCCCTGAAGTGCAGTTCCTGATGGCCGGCGGCAACGTGGGAGTGATGGCGGCATCCAACGAGGCGGTCAAGCAGGCCGAGGTGGTGATGCTCGCCGCCCTGTTCGGTTCGGTGGCACTGTTTTGCTGGCTGACTTTCGGCTCGTTTCGGGCGGTGCTGTGCATTCTGGTGCCATTGGCGATTGTGGCCATTCTGTGCAACGCCTTGATGGCGACCCTGGGCATCGGCCTGAAAGTCGCCACCTTGCCAGTCATGGCGCTGGGGGTCGGGGTCGGGGTCGACTACGGGATTTATCTGTATGAGCGCATCGCCCATGAGATGGCTGACGGCAAAGACCTGCGTAACGCGTTTTACCAGGCCATGTGCCAGCGCGGTACGGCAGCGGTGTTTACCGCGCTGACCATGTCCATCGGTGTGTGCACCTGGGCGTTTGCTCCGCTCAAGTTCCAGGCCGACATGGGGGTGCTACTGTCTTTCATGTTCCTGGTCAACGTGCTGGGGGCGATCTTCCTGCTGCCGGCCCTGGCCGCCTGGTTCAACCTGGGACGCCCGCTGGTCAGGGTCAGGGCTGCATCTGACAACCCGGGCCACGGCACGCACGCCGGGCATTACCCGCTCAAACAGAGCGTAGCTGCGAAGGACCTCTCAAACCGTTGAAACAGACCGCTGAACGGGCTTGTATGGCGGTCAACATAAAGAAATACTGGGCCGCCTTTGTGCAGGGTTGACGGATCATCCCGATTCCGCACAAAGGCAAACCGCAGGCGATAAAAACAATAATGAGGGCAGGTCTTTGAATCTGGCCCGATGCGAGGAAATGTCCGTGGATACAGTGACCCTGAATCACCAAACTTTGGCCAGTCTGGGACTGGACCTGGCCGATTACGATCAAATGGTTGGCAAGTTTTATGATGGCGCGCTGGACCCCAAAGTCATGGGTCGCACCCTGTGCTCGGTGCGTGAAATGTTTGCCGCCAACTACGCCACGCTGATCCTGCGGGTACCGGACCAGCCGGATCTGGGCCTGATGATTGTGGCCGGGGACATCGAAGGCGAAGGTGAGCTGACCTACCAGACTTACCCGCAGACCAACACGCCGTTTGCCGGCCAGGCGCTGGATCAGGTGTTTACCGTAGAAGACCTGATGAGTGAGTCGGACTGGACCCACTCAGCCTATTTCAAAGCCTATTGCGGCCCGCAAAACGTTTATCACGTGATGGGCGCCGACATCTCCACCCCTGACGGCGGCAAGCTGCGCTTCCGTATCACCCGGCCCAAGACCTCGCCCAAATTTTCCAGTGCCGAACGCGCCCTGTGCAGCATGTTCTTGCCGCATCTGCGCCGCGCCCTGCACCTGCACAACTTGCTGGACCGTAGTGAGTCGATGAGTGAGCTTTACGCTCAGGCCATCAGCCGCCTGTCGGTGGCGACCATTGTGCTCGACGAAACCGGCAAGGTGCTGCGCCTGAACCCGGTTGCCGAAGAAATCCTCAAAAGCGCCGATGGCCTGAAACTGGTGGGCGGCCGGCTGGAAGCCACCTATCCCAGCGATAACCGCGAATTGCAGCGTCTGGTCAAACACGCCTTCAGCGCCGAGGTACGCGAAGGCGGGCTGACGGCCGATGCCATGTCCGTGACCCGACCTTCGGGGCAGGTCAGCCTGGGCCTGGTGGTCGAGGCGATTCCTTCGCTGGAGTGGGCCGAGGGCAAGAGCAAGCCGGCAGCGGTGATCTACATCCGCGACTCGGTGGGCAAGTCGCTGGCCAGTGAAGTGGTGACCAAGCAATTGTTCAATCTGACCAAGGCCGAAACCGCGCTGGCCATGGAACTGGCGAACGGTTTGTCCCTGGAAGAGGCGGCCGAAAACCTGAACATCCGGCGCAATACGGCACGGGCCCATTTACGTTCGATCTTTTCCAAAACCGGTGTGCGCCGTCAGACCGAGCTGGTAAGGATTCTGCTGAACAGCGTGGTCGCGCTGGGAAAGCCCAAGTGCGCCTTGCGGGGGGCTGAGTCGGTGATCGTACCGGCGCCGCAGTTGGCGCGGCCAGTGCGCAAGAGCGCTTAAGCACCCACGTCAGTCAGGCTCGCGGTGAGCCTGCATCATCAAGGAAAGTCTTATGCCAGTTACAGCTGTCAGCGGTTCCGCTTCTGGAATCGGCGCCGCCGTGTGCGCGGTATTGCGGGCTGCGGGGCACCGCATCATCGGGATCGACCGGGCCGGTGCCGAGGTGGTCGCCGACCTCTCAACCGGTGACGGGCGCCGGGCGGCAGTGGCCCAGGTGCTTGAACAGTGCGACGGGGTGCTCGACGGCCTGGTGTGTTGCGCAGGGTTGGGCGTCACTGCGTCTTCAAGCAGTCTGGTGCTGGCGGTGAATTATTTTGGCGTCAATGAGTTGCTTGACGGTCTGGCCGATGCGCTGGCCAAGGGTGAAAACCCGGCGGCGCTGGTGATCGGATCAGTGGCGGCCACCCAGCCCGGTGCGGACCAGCAGCCAATGGTTGCAGCGTTGCTCGCCGGTGACGAAGCGCAGGCCCTGCAATTGGCCGATGCCCTCGGCCAGCCGCATATCGCTTATGCCAGCTCCAAGTACGCGGTGACCTGTGAGGCCCGTCGTAAATCGGTGCAATGGGCCAGGCAAGGGGTCCGTTTGAATGTGGTGGCGCCAGGAGCGGTGGAAACCCCGCTGCATCAGGCGGCCAAGGATGATGCACGGTTTGGCAAGGCGGTCAGCGAATTTGTCGCGCCACTGGGGCGCGCCGGGCATCCCGAAGAGATCGCCCGGGTGGTGGCGTTCCTGCAGTCCGCCCAGGCCAGCTTTGTCACCGGCAGCGTCATCTTCGTTGATGGCGGGATGGACGCGATGGTGCGCGCGCAACGTTTCTAATTCTTGAGGAACCGCTATGAGTAAAGTGGCATTTATTACCGGCGCCAGTCGTGGCATCGGTCGTGAAACCGCCCTGGCATTTGCCCGTGCAGGTTTTGATCTGGCCATCAGCGCGCGCAGCCTGGATGAAGGCGAAAGCCACAGGCACGGCTTGCGCAACCCCGATGGCACGGCGCTGCCGGGCAGTTTGAACGGTACCGCGGCCGCGATCCGCGAACTGGGACGCAAGGCCCGGGTGGTGCCTATGGACCTGCTCGACAGTGAGTCAGTGCTGGCGGCCAGTGAGGCGGTGTTTGCCGAATATGGCCGGGTGGATGTTCTGGTCAACAATGCGATTTACCAGGGCAGTGACCTCAACTTGCCCTTTATGGAGTTGCAGCCCGAGACCTTGCAACGGGTATTCCAGGGCTATGTGCTGACTCCGTTTTTGCTGACCCGGGCCGTGGTCGCACGCATGCTGGAGCAGGGTGGCGGGGTGGTGATCAACGTGACCTCGGGGGCCGGTGAAACCGACCCGCCGGTGGCTGCGGGCAAGGGCGGCTGGGGCTATGCCTATGGTGCCGGCAAGGCCGCGGTATCGAGGCTGTCGGGCATCCTGTCGATAGAGCTGGGCGAGCAGGGGATTCGTGCCTACACCCTCAACCCCGGTGTGGTGACGACTGAGGCACTGCTCGCGACTATTGGCGATAAAGGCGTGATTGCCTTGCGCGCCGGTTCTGCGCCGCCTGAGGTTCCGGCGGCGGTCATGCTGTGGCTGGCGACCAACGAAGCGGCGCGCGATTACCAGCGTCAAACCATTCACTGCCAGCCGTTTGCCCGTGAGCACGGGATAGTTGCCGACTGGCGCTGACAGGCCACGGGGGCGGCATCGCTGGCAAGCCAGGCTCCTGCAGGGGCGCGCGCTGTTTCTGGCTTGCCGTGTTGCCTGCATCGCCGCCAGGCCGGGCCCCCACAGGATTTGTGCAAGTCCTGTCTCTAGTCCATCTGAACGATGAGCCCGTCTTGCGCCTCGGTGAAGATCAGTAAGGCACGCGCCCTGGTCCCTAACCTGAGGAATAATAAAAATGACTAAACTCGCTGAAATCCACGTCGAGAATGCGTTAGCTCCGCGCTTTGGCCGGGGATGGCATTGCCTGGGCGAGGCGGATGAATACCGTGACGGCAAGTTGCATACCCTGAATATTTTCGGTTCCCGCTTGCTGGCATTCGCCACTTCGACGGGCCAGATCAGTGTGCTCGACGCCCATTGCCCGCACATGGGTGCCGACCTGTCCCAGGGCACTATCGAGAACGACCGTGTGGTTTGTCCTTTTCACCATTGGCAGTACGAAGCCAGCGGTAAATGTGTCGAGATCCCGTACTGCAAGCGTATTCCGCCCAAAGCGAAAACCCGCGCCTGGCTGACCTGTGAAGTCAACAGCCTGCTGTTTGTCTGGAACAACCCGGAAGGCAAGCCGCCCGCTGCTGATGTGGTGATTCCGCACCTGCCGGAAATGGACAGTGATGAGTGGCTGCACAGCTGGCATCTGGACAAGATGATCATCAACACCAACCCCCGCGAGCTGGTCGACAACTTGGTGGATGCGCAGCATTTCGGCCCGGTGCACGGCACGCCGACCAAGTATTTCCACAACGTGTTTGAAGGGCATATTGCCGAGCAGATTTTCCATGGCGACTCCGAGCGCCTGGGCGGGGATCTGGTCGCGGAGTCGGCCTATTACGGCCCGGCCACTCACCTGACCCGCATGCGCGCTATGTTCGACGGTCAGGAAATCAAGTCCATTCTGCTCAACTGTCACGTGCCGATTGGCCCCAACAGTTTTGAACTGCGTTTTGGCTGCATGGTGAAAAAAGTCCCGGGCTGGAGCGATGAGCAAAACGAAGCGCTGGCGCTGGATTACGTGCAGCGTAACCGTGATTCGTTCTATCAGGATGTTGATATCTGGACCCACAAAGTTCGCGTCAATAACCCGGTCCTGGCAGAGGGCGATGGCCCTGTGTATCAACTGCGCGAGTGGTATCAGCAGTTCTTCACTGACGAAGCCAGCGTGCCGGCGAGCGTTGCCGAACGCCATGAAATCACGACCGTTGATCAACGCTGATTGATCAGCTGAACCACGGGCGCGGCCGATGATGTTGAGTCAGCGCAAACCCTGATCTTTATGCCGGCGGCGAGTCTGGCATCGACCATGGGCGGTTTGCCCTTCAAAACGCTGCCTGTTTTGCAGGGTTCGCTGGCGGACAGCGTTGGCTTTGCGCCAGTGGATTGAGCTGGGCTGGCGGCACGGGTGTTGTTTGTGCTGCCCGCTCGAGTCAATGCACGCATGACCCCTGACGTCGTTCGATCATGCTGATCCCGGCTAAGGTACTACTGGCTTTTTGATCTGTGCTGCTTAAGATGTCCGACATCTAAAAGTCATCGGGCTTGGATCAGGGTCAATGCTCAACAAAGACACCATCTCTATTCATCTGGTGCGTGAGGCGCTGCTGCAGAGCTGTGCGCCGGGTAGCGCCACGGATGAAGTACTGCATAAGGTCGGGATCGACCCGCAGTTGCTCAGCCAGGCGGATGCCCGTGTTCCTGCCGTCGTTTATGCGCGGATGTGGCGGCTATTGGCGCGCCGCCAGGATGATGAGTTCTTTGGCATGGACCCGCGCAAGCTGAGGTTTGGCAGCCTGGCGTTCATGTGCCGTTCGGCCATGGTCCAGCCCACCCTGGCCCAGGGGCTGGAGCTGGTGCTGGGGTTCTTGTCGTTGATGCTCGAACGGGTACCGGCCCGGCTGGTCCGTCAGCAGAGCCTGGCGCAAATAGTGCTGCATGAACCGGATGCCGGGTCGGGCCGTGCTTTTACCTACTTCACCTACTGGATGATCGTGCACGGCATTGCCTGCTGGCTGGCCGGGCGGCGGATTCCGATCATGGCCATCGAGCTGCGCTGTGGGGCGCCGGATTATTGCGAAGACTACGAAGTGATGTTTTCCGCCAATCTGCGTTTTGACCGCCCGCGTACACGGATGATCTTTGCTGCTGATTGCCTGGCAGCGCCCATCAAGCGCAGCCCCCAGGAGTTGCAGCGTTTTCTGGCCCAGGCGCCGGCCAATATTCTGGTCAAGTACCGTGACCCGCAAAGTCTGGGCAGCCAGATCAAACAGGATCTGCGCCAATTGCCTGCCCATCAATGGCCGGAAACCGGGGGCATGGCCCAGCGCTTGTGCATGTCGGCGTCGACCTTGCGTCGGCGTCTGGCGGAGGAAGGTCAGACCTGGCAAGGGCTCAAGGACAGTGTGCGCAAGGAGTTGGCTATCGGCTGGCTGGCGGAGCCGCAACTGAGCTTCGCCGACATTGCCCTGCGGCTGGGTTTTGCCGAGACCAGCTCGTTTTACAAGGCATTCCGCAAATGGTCCGGGACCAACCCCGGGCATTACCGGAGTTTGATTTTGCAGGGGGCGGAGGCTCAGACGGCGTAATGCCGGATAGCCCGGTTTGCAGGGTTTGCGATCGCTGCGCAATCGATCGCAGCCTCGCGGTGCTCGTCAGCTGCTACAAAAGTTTGCGTTTCACTCTGTAGCAGCTGCCGAAGGCTGCGTAACGCCCCGGTTTGCAGGGTTTGCGATCGCTTCGCAATCGATCGCAGCCTCGCGTTGCTCGTCAGCTGCTACGAAGTTTGCGTTTCACTCTGTAGCAGCTGCCGAAGGCTGCGTCCGGCGACGAAGTCGTCGTAATGCAGGACAACCCGGTTCGCAGGGTTTGCGATCGCTGCGCAATCGATCGCAGCCTCGCGTTGCTCGGCAGCTGCTACGAAGTCTGCGTTTCACTCTGTCGCAATGCCGAACGACCCGGTTTGCAGGTTTTGCGATCGCTGCGCAATCGATCGCAGCCTCGCGTTGCTCGGCAGCTGCTACAAAAGTTTGCGTTTCAATCTGTAGCAGCTGCCGAAGGCTGCGTCCGGCGACGCAGTCGTCGTAATGCCGGACAACCCGGTTTGCAGGGTTTGCGATCGCTACGCAATCGATCGCAGCCTCGCGGTGCTCGGCAGCGACTACAAAGTCTGCGTCCGGCGACGCAGTCGTCGTTAAGCCGAGCCTAACCCTGTAGTCGTGCGTATCCTGCCTTCCAGGCGTCGTTTCAGACCCCGCGGTTCGATCATCAGTCTGGAGCCCTTGGCCGCATTGGCCCGGCCCCATTCTTCAAACAGTTCCAGGCATGAGTGGTCGATATAGCTCAGGTTGTTGAGCGGTACATGCACGGTGCTACCCGCAGGTACCCGCGACAGGATCTGGGTCAGGGCCGGGACTTTGAGGAAGGTTGCCGCGCCAATCAGGCGCAATTCCATTTCGTCTGCTCCGGGCAGGTCAATCAGGCTGATCTTTAACCTCGATGCCTTCCACGCCAGTTTCGCCAGGGTCAAACCAAAACCCACCAGTACTCCGGTCAGCAAGTCGGTAAAAATGATCGCCAGCGCAGTGGCGCCATAGGTAAACATCGGCATCCGTCCATAGCGCCCAAGGCCGCGAAACGCCTTGAGATCCACCAGTTTAATCCCAGTATAGACCAGTACGCCGGCCAGGCTCGCGACCGGAATGCTCTGCAGCACACTGGACAACAGCAGCACAAATGCCAGCAGCCAGACACCATGGAATATCGCCGAAAGCCGCGTGGTGGCGCCGGCCTGTACATTGGCCGAACTGCGTACGATGACGCCGGTCATCGGCAGGGCACCGACCAGGCCGCACAGCATGTTGCCAACACCCTGTGCCGACAGTTCCTTGTCAAAATCCGAGCGCTGGCCGTTGTGCATGCGGTCAACCGCTGCCGCCGACAGCAGGGTTTCAGCGCTGGCGATAAATGCGACGGCAAATGCCGCAATCAGCAGGTTGGGATCGGCCAGGTTCAACAGGTCGGCAGGGCGCAACCAGTCGATGGCATCTGCCAGATTTTCGGGGACTTGCACACGTTTGACCTGCAAGGCCAGCAGCAGGCTGGCACCTGTGGTCAGACCCACGCCCAGCAAGGCGCCGGGTATAAAGCGCAATTTGTGCGGGCGTAATTTGTCCCAGGACCACATCACCAGCATTGTGGCCAGGCCCAACAGGCCCGCTTGCCAGCCAAGACCGGGGATTGCCTTGGCTACGGCGGCGGGGAAGCCTGTGAGGTTGTCCAGCCCCGAAGGTTGGGGGGCGCCGTCCAGCATTACATGCACTTGGGACAGTACGATCAGCACCCCGATCCCGGCGAGCATGCCGTAGACCACTGCCGGGGCCGTAACGCGAAACCAGCACCCCAGGCGCAGGCGACCGGCCAGCAGCTGTAAAAAACCCGCCAATAGCAGGATCGGGCCCAGCATGGCTATGCCGTGCTGGCGTACCAGTTCGAAGACCAGAACGGCCAGCCCGGCAGCCGGGCCACTGACTTGCAGCGGTGAACCGGCCATCCAGCCTACGACCAGACCGCCGATGATGCCGGTGATCAAGCCTTTGGCCGGCGGCATTCCGGAGGCAATGGCGATACCCATGCACAAGGGCAGGGCGACCAGGAACACAACCACCGAGGCCAGCAGCTCCCGTGGCAATACAGCTTTTAATTGCGCAGCACGCATGATGATTCTCCCTGAGTTTTATTGAGGCGCATCCAGGCCTGGCTGCACCGGGTTATCCGGTGACAAGCTTTCAGAAGCGCGCTCTGGGAGTCGCGCAGGGGATTGACTGCAGGTTATCCAGCGGCAGGAAGCATCCGCGTTCTGCGTCGTAGGCTTTGATTTGGCTGGTTTCGATGTTGTAGACCCAGCCATGGATAAACAATTGTCCGTTGGCCATGCGCGAGGCTACGGACGGGTGAGTGCGCAGGTGCTGCAACTGGGCAATCACGTTTTCTTCGGTGAGGACGTGCATGCCTTCGGCTTCATTGGCGCAGGCACAGTTCTCCTGAACCATGGTTTTGGCCACTTCGGCATGGCGCAACCAGGCCTTGACCGTCGGCATTTTGTCCAGGCTGCGGGGGTTTAGAACCGCACGCATGGCGCCACAGTCGGAGTGTCCGCAAACGATGATGTGTTGCACGCCCAGCGCCAGGTTCGCGTATTCGATGGCTGTTGAAACGCCGCCATTCATCTCGCCGTAAGGGGGCACGACATTGCCGACGTTGCGGGTCACAAACAAATCCCCGGGGGCACTCTGGGTGATGAGTTCGGGGACGATACGGGAGTCGGCGCAGGCAATGAACATCGCCCTTGGGCGTTGGGCCGTGGCCAGTTTTTTGAACAGGTCTTTCTGTTGCGGAAAGACCTCACGATGGAAATGTAAAAAACCTTCAACGATTAGCTGCAATGCTGCGTCGGCATGTTCCGATTCGGGCGGGGTACATGCTGCAGCCAACGACTTTGTGAGTTTATGATCCATCATTCAACCTCTGTGGCGTAGCAGTTTATGCGAGCCATTTGTGACTCGCCGGTCACACTAGCGTGCGAAACTTAACTAAACCTTAATGGACCGCTCTAGCACAGGGGTTTGGTAATGTTAAAAGGCAACTACCGAGGCTGTTTTTTGTAGGAGCGAGCTTGCTCGCGAGCTTTTTAAAGAGCTCGCGAGCAAGCGCGCTCCTACAGGGTTGGGGTTGCAGGGGACGGGTGTTAGAGCAACCACATTCCCGCCAGGCCACTGATCACACCGACCAGCATGGTCATCAATGCCACGCTGACCAGGACCCGGGTGTCGAAGTCTTTGCGCAGCATTAACAACGACGGCAGGCTCACGCTCGGCAAGGTCATCAGCAGCGCGACTGCCGGGGCAGTGCCCATACCCAGGGCCAGCATGGTTTGCACAATCGGAATTTCAGCGGCTGTCGGGATGACAAACAGGGTGCCGACGATGGCCAGCGGTACCAGCCACATCAGGCTGTCGCCCATGGCGCCGTCTACATGGGGGAACAGCCACACACGTGCCGCCCCCAGCAACAGTACCGCCAGCAGATAGACCGGGATGGTGTTCCAGAACAGTTGCCACAGGGTGCGGCCCCAACGGCTGAAGAAGTTTTGCTGATCGACCGTGCTGGCTTCGGACACGGCGTCCAGTGCTGCGTCAGGGATGCTTTGCGGGCGAGAGATGCGTTGCGCTATCAGTGATACGCCGATCACCAGTACCAGCCCTGCCACCAGACGCAGCGCGGTGAAGCCCCAGCCCAGGACAAAGCCCATGAACACCAGAGTGGCCGGGTTGAGGACCGGGTTGGCGATCCAGAAGGCCAGCGCCGCACCCACCGAGACGTTTTGGCGACGCATGCCTGCCGCTACGGGGGCCGCGCAGCAGGTACACATCATGCCGGGCAGAGCGAACAGACCGCCGCGCAGGGTCGAACCCAGACCGGCCTTGCCAAACAGGCGCAGCAACCAGTCGCGGGGGATCAGTACTTGAATCAGTGAGCCGAGAATGACCGCCAGGACCGCAGCTTTCCAGATCGCCAGGAAGTACACCTTGGCGTAGGCCAGTGCAGCAGCGAGGGGTTCACCCTGGTTGTCATTCAGGATCGACGCACCGATGCTGTGGTTGTCGGCAGCGACAAATGCCTTTAAGTAGTAGGGCGACCACTTGACGTAGTACAGACCGATCCCCGCGACAAGCAGAAACAGTAGAGGCTTCCACCAGAATGACCAGCCTCGGGTGGGCCTGGCTGAGGAAATACTGGACATAAAGAGTTACCGAACGCTGGGAAATAGCGCGGCATCATACCTGAGCGCACCGCCCGCAGGTTGGATGCTTGCTGAGCCCCCCGGACCGTTACAGGGTGCAGATCGAGCGGCTGATGGAGCGGGCGCACTGGACCACGGCCGGGGCAAGTTTCAGTTCCGCGTCGGCCATGGTCCAGCGGCTGGCGGGTACCACTGCATGCACCGCGGCAACGGGGAGGCCGTTGTTGTTGAGAATGGGCGCGGCAATGCTCAAGTCTCCGAGGACCATTTCTTCATGACTGGTTGCATAGCCCTGTGTACGACAGGCCTGGATGCGCTCAAAAATGGCCGCAACTTCGGTCAGGGTGTATTGCGTGAGTGCTGTGGGTGCGCTGTTTTGCAGCATGCTGTGAATCTCTTCGTCCGGCAGACCGCTCAGGTATGCGCGGCCGGCCCCGGTGCAGTACATGGGGATACGACTGCCAATGGGCATATGGATCGGGATGAAATGGGGGGCGACAAAGCGTGCGACACAAATCATGTCTGTGCCATCAGGCTCCGTCAGATTGATGGTCTCACCGGTGATTTGATTGAGTTCGGCCAGGTAGGGCGTTGCTACACCGACCAGGATGTCGGCAGCCAAATAGCCGTAGCCGATTTCCATGACTTTTGGGGTTAGCTGAAAGCGTCGGCTCTGTGCCTGCTTGCGCACGTAGCCGAGCGCTTCAAGGGTATGAATCATTCGTTGCGCAGAACTTTTGGCGATGCCTGCCGCCTGGGCAATTTCAGCCAGGTTCATGCTGCTTCGAGACGGCCCGAAGCTGCGTAATACAGCAAGGCCCTTTTCAAGTGACTGGTTGAAAAGAGGATTGTTGCTATCGCTCATGGCCCTTCCTTGGCATTAATAAGTGAATAAATATCGATATTCGATAGCCATGAAACTCTCTTCGATTTGATTAAATCGGCTATAGCACATAGTTGGTTTTTGCACCCCATGGCCTGATGGGTGGCTAAGTGATGTCACCATAAAGACAGATTAAAAGCGACCGGGAACACTCCTTTTGTTCAAAATTTTGCACGCGCGGGAGCCCGTTTTCACAACAGGTGATCATTGATTGGGGCAGGGGTTATCGAGTATTGCGCTGTCGGACGAGCAAGGCTGAACCCGTTCGCGCTACAGCATGAGCCAGAGCGGGATGGTTGACTGCGTCGGGTTGGCGCGCCATGGACATGTCGTCCATGGCGGTGAGGTCTATTGCGCGTTCATTTGGGCGGGGCGTTGAAGTGATGAGTGGTTCTAAAGTGCTTTAGCAGCAAAAACAGTACCGCTCGCTTCAGTCGGCTTTAACGGTTGCGACGTCATCGGCCTTGACCTTGATGTGCTTGCCGGCAATGTCCACGAATTCGTAAAAGCCGTCCTTGTTGGTGGTTTTTGGCAGGTCTTTGGTCAGGTATTGCGTGCCGTTTTGCAGGGTCACGACTGTAGGTGATGCACAGCCCGCCAGGCCCAGAAGAGCGGCCAGGACTAAAGGCAAACCGATAACGTTGATCTTCATGCAAATACCTTGGTTTTTTCGCAAATAAGTTGTTGATCGTGCCGGGTTGAATCAATGTCCAGCGCTGAAAGTGGTTGCATCATGTGACTGCATTTTGCGCCGAGAGTGCGTCCGGCGCAGTGATAAATTTTTTATCGGTGGCCACATCGTACCTGGCGTGGAGTGCGCATTTGCCGGGGTTGTAGCTACCGGGCGTTGCATCCTGGGGCGCATTAAACGCCAGCCGCCGCAGGAAAAGCCAGAGGCTGCGCTGCGCCAGCGGGCCCGGTCATGGCCTTGATCAGGGGCAGCCGATCAGCTCGGGCAGCCTTTTTCGCCGTTGTTCAGCCCTTGTTTGTCGATGCGGCTCAGGAGGGTGGCTTTGCCGTCTTTCCAGGTCAGTGTCAGTACATAGAGGGAGTCAAAGTCACTGCCGGACCAATCTTCAGTCAGCGTGGTCTTTTCCCCCAGGGCCTTGCTTGCGACGCTGTTGATCAACTCGGGCAGGTAGCCATGGGACCACGCGGTGTAAATGGTTGAGCTGTGATACTTGTCGTCGGTCAGCTCATTGGCCAAGGCGCGTGTGTCGTTGGCCGAGTACTCCAGATTGATCGGCAACCCCAGTTTGATGGCGCTGGGATTAATGGTCATCAGCGGCCGGACATAACTGTAGGCGTCATCGTCGGCGCCTTCTTCAACCTGGCGCGACGGGTCGGCAGCAAACACGTAGTCGGCCTTGCCGTAGCGCTGAGGCAGCAGGGTGGCCAGATCTATGGCGCGGTTCAGTCCCTGGCAGTTGAGTTGCCCGAGACCGTCGGCAGGTTTTTCGGCATGGCGCATGAAGACCAGTGTTTGCACACCGTCTATGGGCCGGGCAAAGACTTTGTCGGCGTGGACTGCCAGACTGATGGCACTGGCGATAAGCAGCGCAGAGATTGTGCCGAGCAGGTAAGGCTTGAGATGAGGTTTATTGCTGACAGCGTTGGTCATGGGGCTCTTCTGGTTAGATCCATTAAGGCTGACCTGCCTGGACGCAGCGAGTGGGGAGCTCGAGCGTTGATCCGTGTCGTGTGTAAACGTCCTGTGATTCTCCTCCTTGAGTCAAAGTGTCTATTAGACGCCTTTTTCGATATTGGTTCGGTTTTACATGGGCTATATGGGAATTTTCTTACAATTTAAGCCGAGGGCTCGATCAATGCTTCCTGTGCCACTTAGAAGGTCCGGCAACCCCCTTCACCTGCGTGTGCGTGTGTGGCGCGGCCGGGTGGGGCTGGGGCTGGTTGCCAGTTTGTCAGTGCTGGCGGGCATGACCGACGCCATCGGTTTTCTGGCTACCGGCGATTTTGTCTCGTTCATGAGCGGCAACACGACCCGAATGGCGGTCGCGATAGGCGAGGGTGATATGTCCATGGCGATACGCCTGGTCTTTGCCGTGCTGGCTTTTATTGCGGGCAACGCATTGGGGGTTTTACTGGGGCGTTTAAGCGGGCGGCGAGCGTTGCCTTTATTGCTGGTGATTGCAGGATTGTTGTGCACGGCGGCGCTGCTGCCGTTTGATACCCGGGTCCCGGCGTTGCTGGCGGCGATTCTGGCAATGGGCATGCTGAATGCGGCCGTGGAGCAGGTTAACGGTTTGCCGGTGGGGCTGACCTATGTGACCGGGGCGTTGTCGCGTTTTGGCCGCGGGCTGGGGCGCTGGATGCTGGGTGAGCGGCACAGTGGCTGGCGGGTGCAGCTGGTGCCCTGGACGGGAATGTTGCTGGGCGCGGTGATGGGGGCTCTGCTGGAGGCGCACTTCGGGCTCAAAGCCATGCTGTTCAGCGCGGGTTTTGCCACCGTTCTGGGCCTGCTGTCGTTGAAGATACCCCGGCGCTGGCAGCGCGACTACATGCCGCGCTAGGCACCATGGTCTAACCCGAATGGTCGATACGCGCGCTCATGCCTGCACGGTAAGCTGGCGTACCAATACCCATCGGGGGAGAAATAATGAAGGTGCTGGCCTGTATCAAACGAGTGGTCGATTACAACGTCAAGGTTCGCGTCAAGGCGGACAACTCCGGCGTTGACCTGGCCAACGTCAAGATGTCGATGAACCCCTTCTGCGAAATCGCTGTGGAAGAAGCCGTACGCCTGAAAGAAAAAGGTGTTGCGACTGAAATCGTCGTCGTCTCCATCGGCCCGACCACGGCTCAGGAACAGCTGCGTACCGCGCTGGCGCTGGGTGCCGATCGCGCCATCCTCGTCGAATCCGCCGAAGACCTGACCTCGCTGGCCGTGGCCAAGCTGCTCAAGGCCGTGGTCGACAAGGAACAGCCGCAACTGGTGATCCTGGGCAAACAGGCCATCGACAGCGACAACAACCAGACTGGCCAGATGCTGGCTGCGCTGACCGGTTACGGTCAGGGCACCTTCGCTTCGAAAGTTATCGTTGCGGGCGACAAGGTTGCCGTGACCCGTGAAGTCGACGGCGGCGCGCAAACTGTTTCGCTGAGCTTGCCGGCCATCATCACCACCGACCTGCGTTTGAACGAGCCGCGCTATGCGTCTCTGCCAAACATCATGAAGGCCAAGAAGAAGCCGCTTGAAGTGCTGACGCCAGACGCGTTGGGTGTTTCGACCGCTTCGACCAACAAGACCCTGAAAGTTGAAGCGCCGGCTGCACGCAGCGCCGGCATCAAGGTCAAGTCGGTGGCTGAACTGGTCGAGAAACTGAAAAACGAAGCGAAGGTGCTCTGAATTGGAGAGCTTAATCATGACTATCTTGGTAATCGCAGAACACGACGCTACCGGCATTGCTCCGGCGACATTAAATACGGTGGCTGCAGCCCTGAAAATAGCGGCCGATGTTCACGTTCTGGTTGCAGGCCAGGGCATTGGTGCTGTGGCTGAAGCGGCCGCGCAAATCGCCGGTGTGGCTAAAGTACTGGTTGCTGACAACGCGGCTTACGCCCACCAGCTGCCGGAAAACGTTGCTCCGCTGGTAGCCGCTCTTGTTCAAGGGGCGGGGGGCAAGGGCTATAGCCACATCCTGGCTGCCGCCACCTCCAACGGTAAAAACATCCTGCCGCGTGTTGCTGCGCAGCTGGACGTCGACCAGATCTCCGAGATCATCTCGGTTGAAAGCGCTGACACCTTCACGCGTCCGATCTATGCCGGTAACGCCATTGCTACCGTACAGTCCACTGCGCCAGTCAAAGTGATCACCGTCCGCGCCACCGGTTTCGACCCGGTTGCCGCACAAGGTGGTTCGGCAGTGGTTGAAGCGGTTGCAGCGGTTCACGATGCAGGCACTTCGTCGTTTGTTGGCGAAGAACTGGCCAAGTCGGACCGTCCCGAACTGACCGCTGCCAAAATCGTCGTTTCCGGCGGTCGTGGAATGCAGAACGGTGACAATTTCAAATACCTGTACGCCCTGGCCGACAAGTTGGGTGCAGGTGTCGGCGCCTCTCGTGCGGCGGTTGACGCAGGTTTTGTGGCGAACGACATGCAGGTCGGCCAGACCGGCAAAATTGTCGCGCCACAGCTGTACATCGCGGTGGGTATTTCCGGCGCGATCCAGCATCTGGCCGGCATGAAAGATTCCAAAGTGATCGTTGCGATCAACAAGGACGAAGAAGCACCGATCTTCCAGGTGGCTGATTACGGTCTGGTGGCGGACTTGTTCGAAGCGGTGCCCGAGCTGGAAGCCGCGGTCTAAACATCGACAATAAAAAAGCCCCGGAGATTATCCGGGGCTTTTTACATTACCGAAGGTTATCAGCTGTAGCTGTTAACTTTGACCAGTGCAGGGGCTGTTTGAGCCTTCTCCCAGGTCAGGGTCAGGGTTTGCAGAACGCGCGCCATGTAGTCGGTATCGGCGGCGGCCTTTTTGCCCACGTAGCCCTGGCCACGGCGGTACATTTTGAGATGGGCACGCATTTGTGGGCGGTCCTTCTCGAATTCGGTTTCTTCCTTGCAGGCAGCGACAGGGTCGATGCGTACATCACCGGCTTCGCTGATCCACAGAATGTGGTCGTTCAGCGTGTCTTTCTGGGCGGCGAACAGTCGAGCCAGCTCATTAACAGTCGGTTGATTATTCAGGTTCATAGCTAACTCCTTGACCACTTGTTGATCTGTCTAATTGATTCGCGCAACTGCACCTGCAGCGCTACGTAGTGTCCATCTAAAGCAGATCCGGTCTTGAGTTCGTCCTGTGTAGTCGTAATTCAAAGCACTACACAAACAGCGTACAGCGAGGGAGAGCAGCGTTAACCAGGATGCAAGGGGTGACATGACACATCATCCACAAGCGCCTTGAAGTCGTTTCGCTAGCAACTCACGCCCTGAACATGGACGATCAAGCCAGGTCAGCTTCATCAATTCTGCCTTGTGGGCAGTACCTATCCCGGAACAGCTCGACAGCTCGTCGAACATGCTTACAACAACCCTTTCCAGCGCTTCCGGTGGGGAAGACGTCTGCATCATGCTGGGGGAAAAGCGCGTCGTCAATACATATGTAGTGTTTATTTTAAGGCACTACATATGTGACTCGCCGGTCGATTTTCAGCATGCCGGTCATCAGCACTGACCTGAAAACAGGCAGGCGCGGGCGGGCCCCGCGATGCCGTTAACCGGCTGAAAGTGCCTTGGTCCGCGAGCGCGGCGGGCATTGTGAACACCTGCCGGTGCCCGCTCTGCTAGTATCTGGCGCTTTGACATTGACCAGAGGTACCCATGAGCGAGCCGATTCGTCTGACCCAGTACAGCCACGGTGCGGGCTGTGGCTGCAAGATTTCGCCTCAGGTACTGGAAGTAATCCTTGCCGGCAGCGGAGCGCAAAATCTTGACCCCAAGCTCTGGGTAGGCAATGCCTCCCGCGACGATGCAGCGGTCTATGCGCTGGATGACGAGCGCGGCGTGGTTTCGACCACTGACTTTTTTATGCCCATCGTTGATGACCCTTATGATTTCGGGCGGATTGCAGCCACCAATGCCATCAGTGACATCTACGCGATGGGCGGCGATCCCTTAATGGCGATTGCGATTTTGGGCTGGCCGGTTCATTTGTTGCCGCCAGAAGTGGCCCGCGAAGTGATTCGCGGTGGCCGCGCGGTATGCGATGAAGCGGGGATTCCGCTGGCTGGCGGTCACTCCATTGACACCCCGGAACCGATTTTCGGGCTGGCGGTGACCGGTGTGGTCAACAAGCGCCACATGAAGCGCAACGACACGGCCGTCGCCGGTTGCCTGTTGTACCTCACCAAGCCCCTGGGGATCGGCATCCTTACCACTGCCGAGAAAAAGGGCAAGCTGCGCAGCGAAGACGTCGGCGTGGCACGGGACTGGATGTGCACCCTTAACAGGATCGGCAGCCAGTTCGCCAAACTCGAAGGGGTCAAGGCGATGACTGATGTCACCGGTTTCGGCCTGCTCGGGCATTTGGTGGAAATGGCCGATGGCAGCAACCTGACAGCGAAAATCCAGTACGCCAAAGTGCCGCAACTGGCCTCGGTCGAGTACTACCTGGAACAAGGCTGTGTGCCCGGCGGCACCTTGCGCAATTTCGACAGTTACGCGAGCAAGCTTGCGCCGCTGCAACAACTGCACAAGCTGGTGCTGTGTGATCCGCAAACCAGCGGTGGACTGCTGGTGGCCGTCAGCCCGCAGGGCGATCAGGCGTTCCTGGAGATGGCTCGCGAGCACGGGCTGGAGCTGGAGTCCATCGGCCAACTGGTTGAGCGACAGACGTACGCGGTTGAGGTGTCATGATGGCTCATGACGTAACCGACTTCCGCGATCTGTTCCTTAATGACCGGCCGATGATGGACACCCGCGCGCCGATCGAATTCAACAAAGGCGCCTTCCCTGGCGTGGTCAACCTGCCATTGATGAACGATCACGAGCGTGAGCGCGTTGGCACCTGCTACAAGCAGCAGGGTCAGCAGGCCGCCGTGCTGTTGGGCCACCAACTGGTGTCGGGCCAGACCAAAGCCGAGCGTCTAGAGGCCTGGGCCGACTTTGCCCGCGCCAATCCCGACGGTTGCCTGTATTGCTTTCGCGGCGGCATGCGCTCGCAAATCGTCCAGCAATGGCTCAAACAGGATGCAGGGATCGACTATCCGCGCGTTACCGGCGGCTACAAGGCATTGCGTGCGTTCCTGATCCAGACCGTCGACGACGCTGTGCAGCAGTGCGAACTGATCGTGCTGGGCGGGATGACCGGCACCGGTAAAACCGACGTGCTGGTGCAGCTCGACAATGCCCTGGATCTGGAAGGGCACGCCAATCACCGGGGTTCAAGCTTCGGCAAGCGTGCGACTGGCCAGCCCTCCAATATCGACTTCGAAAACCGTCTGGCAATCGATGTGTTGAAAAAACGCGCCAGCGGCCACGAGCGCTTCGTGCTGGAAGATGAAAGCCGCACGGTGGGCAGTTGCGCGTTGCCCTTGCCCTTGTATCAGCGCATGCAAGATGCCCCGATGGTCTGGCTTGAAGACAGCCTTGAAAGCCGCGTCGAGCGCATTTTGCGTGACTACGTGGTGGAGCTGAGCGCCGAATTCACTGCGAAAAACGGTGACCACGGCTTCAGCCTGTTTTCGCAACGCCTGCTCGAAAGCCTGGCCAATATTCAGCGCCGTCTGGGCGGTGAGCGGCATCAGCGTTTGCGGGCAGTGATGGAGGCTGCGCTGCAAGAGCAGGCGAGTTGCGGGGCGGTGGACCTGCACCGGGTCTGGATCGAAGCGTTGCTGCGCGAATATTACGACCCGATGTATGCCTTTCAGCGCGAGAAAAAAGGTTCGCGCATTGTCTTCGCCGGCGATCAGGCGGCAGTGCAGGAGTACCTGCGAACCCGGTAACGCATTGGCCAAAGCAGTCACTCAGCTTGAGCGGTTTGACTATTGTTGCGCAGCCCTCGCAAGGCGATGATCAGCAGGATTTTTCACGGTTCCCATCCTAAAAATAAAGACCGAGGGATTCTGCTGATGCGCGACTATCAGACCACGATGGCTGATTTTGATTACCAGCGTACGGTGACGGACGCACTGGCCGGCCATTTAACGGCACTCAATGCATGTGTCGAGTGCTGCGACCGCCATGCCTTGCCGGGTCGTATTGCCCTGTTCTGGGAGGGGCGCGACGCCACCGACGCGACCTATACTTTCACCCGGTTACAGGAGCAGGCAGCACGCTTTGCCAACTTTTTGCTGGCTCAGGGCGTCAAGCGCGGCGACAAAGTCGCGGGCTTGCTGCCACGTAATGTCGAACTTCTGGTCGTGGCCTTCGCCGCCTGGCGAATCGGCGCCATCTACCAGCCCCTGTTTACTGCGTTCGGCCCCAAGGCCATCGAACACCGCCTCAACAGTTCGGGGGCGGCGCTGGTGGTGACCGATGCGGTGAACCGTCCCAAACTCAACGAAGTCAATGCTTGCCCGCCGATTGTCACGGTGGCCGGGGCCAAAGGGCAGGGCCTGGTTCGCGGTGATTTCAGTTTCTGGGCCGAGCTGGATAACTACCCGCCGGTTTGTGAACCGCTAATGCTGACTGGCGAAGACCCGTTTTTGCTGATGTTCACCTCGGGTACTACCGGGCCGGCGAAACCGCTTCTGGTACCGCTCAAGGCGATCGTCGCGTTCCAGAGCTATACCCGCGACGCGGTGGATCTGCGCCCTGAAGATTCGTTCTGGAACCTGGCCGATCCGGGATGGGCCTACGGCATTTACTTCGGGATTGCCGGGCCCCTGTCGATGGGCCATCCCATCACTTTCTACGATGGCCCGTTCACGGTTGAAAGCACCTGTCGGGTGATCAAAAAATACGGCATCACCAACCTCACCGGCTCGCCCACGGCATATCGCATGCTGATTGCCGCCGGCAGTGCATTCTCGAGCAAGGTCAAAGGCCAGTTGCGTGCCGTCAGCAGCGCCGGTGAACCGCTGAACCCGGAAGTGATTCGCTGGTTTGCCGATGAGCTCAACGTCACCATCCATGATCACTACGGCCAGACCGAAGTCGGCATGGTGCTGTGCAATCACCACGGCCTGGATCATCCGGTGCACATGGGCGCCGCCGGCTTCGCTTCGCCTGGGCACCGGATTGTGGTGCTCGATGACAACCATCAGGAGCTGCCGGTCGGCCAGCCGGGAATTCTGGCCGTCGACCGCAGCCAGTCGCCAATGTGCTGGTTCGCCGGCTACCAGGGGTTCAATACCAAGGCGTTTGTCGGCAACTACTACTTGAGCGGCGACACCGTGGAGTTGAACCCGGATGGCAGCATCAGTTTTGTCGGCCGCAGTGACGATGTGATCACCACTTCCGGTTATCGGGTCGGGCCTTTCGATGTCGAAAGCGCCCTGATCGAACACCCTGCGGTGGTCGAAGCCGCCGTGGTGGGCAAACCGGACCCGCAGCGTACCGAACTGGTCAAAGCCTTCGTGGTGCTCAACCCGCAATATCTGGGCGACGCCCAACTGGCTGAGACCCTGCGCCTGCATGTACGCCAGCGTCTGGCGGCGCATGCCTATCCCCGTGAAATCGAATTTGTCAGCGAGTTACCGAAAACCCCGAGCGGCAAACTGCAGCGCTTTATTTTGCGCAATCAGGAAATCGCCAAGGCTGAACTGGCCGCAAGCGCCAGGGTCACGGCTTAATCGTCAGGCTTGAATTTCAGGACATATCATGCAAATCGAGAACAAGGTTTTTATCGTCACCGGTGGTGCATCGGGGCTGGGCGCGGCAACGGCCGAGATGCTGGTCAAGGCCGGTGCCCGGGTGATGCTGGTGGACATGAACGCCGATGCCGTGGCCGCCCAGGCGACCAGGCTGGGCAGCCAGGCGCGGAGCGCAGTAGCCGATATCAGCCAGGAAGGCGCAGCACAGGCGGCGGTTGAGGCCACGGTTACGGCCTTCGGCGCAGTTAACGGGCTGATCAATTGTGCGGGCATTGTGCGCGGCGAAAAGATCCTCGGCAAAAATGGCCCCCATGCCCTGGAAAGCTTTAGCCAGGTCATCAACGTCAACCTGATCGGCAGTTTCAATATGTTGCGCCTGGCAGCCGATGCGATTGCTCAAGCCACTGCCGATGCACAGGGTGAACGCGGCGTGATCATCAATACCGCGTCAGTAGCGGCCTTTGATGGCCAGATCGGCCAGGCAGCCTATGCCGCTTCCAAAGGTGCAATCGCCAGTTTGACCTTGCCTGCCGCCCGCGAATTGGCGCGTTTCGGCATTCGGGTGATGACCATCGCCCCGGGCATTTTTGAAACCCCGATGATGGCTGGCATGACACCCGAAGTGCGTGCATCGCTCGCGGCTGGCGTGCCGTTCCCGCCGCGGTTGGGCAAACCGGACGAATACGCCTCGCTGGTGCGCCACATCATTGAAAACAGCATGCTCAATGGCGAGGTGATCCGTCTCGACGGCGCCTTGCGCATGGCCGCCAAATAAGAGGTATGAAATGACAATTACCAACGATCCAGTCGTCATTGTGAGTGTCGCGCGTACGCCCATGGGCGGTTTTCAGGGCGACTTTAAAGGTCTGACGGCACCGCAACTGGGTGCCGCTGCCATACGCGCAGCGGTCGAACGCGCAGGCGTGGCGCCCGATGGCGTGGAAGAAGTGTTGTTCGGTTGCGTGCTGTCGGCCGGTCTCGGTCAGGCGCCTGCCCGCCAGGCCGCCCTGGGGGCAGGCCTGGACAAGGGCACGCGTTGCACCACCCTGAACAAGATGTGTGGCTCGGGTATGGAGGCCACCATTCTGGGGCACGACCGGCTGCTGGCCGGCAGTGTCGATGTGGTGGTGGCGGGCGGCATGGAGAGCATGTCCAACGCGCCTTATTTGCTCGACCGTGCCCGCAGCGGTTACCGCATGGGTCACGGCCGGGTGCTGGACCACATGTTTCTCGATGGTCTGGAAGACGCTTACGATCGTGGTCGCCTGATGGGCACTTTTGCTGAAGATTGCGCCCAGGCTCATGGCTTTACCCGTGAAGCCCAGGACGCTTTTGCCGTGGCTTCGCTGACCCGCGCGCAGCAAGCGATCAAGGATGGCCGTTTTAGTGCCGAGATCGTGCCGGTGGCGGTGACTGTCGGCAAAGAGCAGCGCCTGATCAGTGATGACGAGCAGCCGCCCAAAGCCAATCCGGCAAAAATCCCGACCTTGAAGCCGGCCTTCCGTGACGGCGGAACGGTGACTGCGGCCAACTCCAGTTCTATTTCCGACGGTGCGGCGGCCCTGGTATTGATGCGCAGCTCGCAAGCGCAAAAACGCGGTCTCAAACCATTGGCGGTCATCCACGGCCATGCGGCCTTTGCCGACGAGCCCGGACTATTCCCCACGGCACCTGTGGGCGCGATCAAACGGCTGATGACCAAGACCGGCTGGAACCTGGGTGATGTCGACCTGTTTGAAATCAACGAAGCCTTTGCGGTGGTCAGTCTGGTGACCATGAGTGAGCTGCAGATCCCCCACAGCAAGGTCAATATCTACGGCGGCGCCTGTGCCCTGGGCCACCCGATTGGTGCTTCAGGGGCGCGGATTCTGGTGACTCTGATTTCTGCCCTGCGCCAGCAGCACCTCAAGTGTGGCGTCGCAGCGATCTGCATTGGCGGCGGTGAAGCGACGGCCATTGCCGTTGAATGTGTGTACTAAGGAATTCCTATGCTTGCCACATCAGAACAATTACAAATTCGCGACGCGGCGCAGCAGTTTGCCCAAGAACGTTTGAAGCCGTTTGCGGCCGAGTGGGACAAGCAGCATCGCTTCCCGCGCGAGGCCATTAACGAGATGGCCGAGCTGGGTTTCTTCGGCATGCTGGTGCCGGAAGAGTGGGGCGGTTGTGATACGGGCTATCAGGCTTACGCCATGGCCCTGGAAGAAATTGCCGCTGGCGATGGCTCCTGTTCGACGATCATGAGCGTGCACAACTCGGTGGGTTGTGTGCCGATTCTCAAGTACGGCACCGAGCAGCAGAAACGCGAGTTTCTTGTGCCGCTGGCCAGTGGTGCAATGCTGGGTGCCTTTGCCCTGACCGAGCCGCAAGCCGGCTCTGATGCCAGCGACCTGAAAACCCGGGCTCGCCGTGAAGGCGACCATTACGTGCTCAACGGCTGCAAACAGTTCATCACCTCGGGGCAAAATGCCGGTGTAGTGATTGTGTTTGCCGTTACAGATCCTGCCGCGGGTAAACGCGGAATCACGGCCTTTATCGTGCCCACGGATTCCCCGGGCTACAGCGTGGCGCGGGTTGAAGACAAGCTGGGTCAGCACGCATCGGACACCTGTCAGATTCTGTTCACTGACCTGAAAGTTCCGCTGGCCAACCGCCTGGGGGAAGAAGGGCAGGGCTACAAGATTGCCCTGGGTAACCTGGAGGGCGGTCGCATCGGGATTGCCTCACAAGCCGTCGGCATGGCTCGCGCAGCCTTTGAGGCTGCCCGCGACTATGCCCGCGAGCGCGTGACATTCGGTCAGCCGCTGATTGAGCATCAGGCGGTCGCTTTTCGCCTGGCAGACATGGCCACCGAAATCGCCGTGGCCCGGCAAATGGTGCGCTACGCCGCTGCTCTGCGTGACAGCGGGCAATCGGCGCTGGTCGAGGCATCACAGGCCAAACTGTTCGCCTCGGAAATGGCCGAGCGCGTGTGTTCCCGGGCGTTGCAAACCCTGGGCGGTTATGGCTACCTGAACGACTTCCCGCTGGAGCGGATCTATCGCGATGTGCGGGTATGCCAGATCTACGAAGGCACCAGCGATATCCAGCGCATGGTTATTGCACGCAATCTTTGAATTGAGGACCTGAACGATGAGCTACGAAACCATTCTGCTGGACATACACGGGCATGTTGGCCTGATTACGCTGAACCGGCCGCAGGCGCTCAACGCCCTGAATGCGCAACTGATCAGTGAAGTGAACCATGCGCTGGACAAGCTGGAAGCCGATAACGCAATTGGCTGCATCGTTATCACCGGTTCAAAAAAATCCTTTGCTGCGGGCGCAGACATCAAGGAAATGGCCGACCTGACCTACCCGCAAATCTATCTGGAAGACCTGTTCTCGGACAGTGATCGAGTGGCAACACGACGCAAGCCGATCATTGCGGCAGTCGCCGGTTTTGCTTTGGGCGGCGGCTGTGAACTGGCGATGATGTGCGACTTTATACTGGCGGGCGACAACGCCAAATTCGGGCAGCCGGAAATCAATCTCGGGGTGCTGCCGGGCATGGGCGGAACCCAGCGCCTTACCCGTGCAGTGGGCAAGGCCAAGGCGATGGAAATGTGCCTCAGCGGGCGTTTGATCGGTGCTGAAGAAGCTGAGCGTTCAGGTCTGGTGGCCCGCGTAGTGCCGGTGGATGAACTGCTGGAAGAAGCCTTGAAAGTTGCAGCAACCATTGCCAAAAAATCGCTGCCGGTGCTGATGCTGACCAAAGAAAGCGTCAACCGTGCATTCGAAGTCAGCTTGTCGGAAGGCGTGCGCTTTGAGCGCCGGGTATTCCACTCGCTGTTTGCCACCCACGATCAGAAAGAAGGCATGGCAGCGTTCGTCGGCAAGCGCGAAGCGCAGTTTAAAAACCAGTAACCCCCCCCTGTAGGAGCGAGCTTGCTCGCGAGCTTTAAAGACTCGCGAGCAAGCTCGCTCCTACAGGTTTGTTGTCAGATCAGACAGTTCTTCAGCGCCCGGGCGATGGCCATGTGTTGAGTCTTGCTCGATCCTTCATGGGTCCGGATTTAGTAACGCTCCACCGGATAACGACACCAACCCCCTGTAGGAGCGAGCTTGCTCGCGAGCGTTAAAGGCTCGCGAGCAAGCTCGCTCCTACGGGGTTTTTGTCAAATGAGATAGTTCTTCAGCTCCCGCGCGATGACCATGCGTTGAATCTCGCTCGATCCTTCATAGATCTGGGTGATTCGCGCGTCGCGGTAGTAGCGCTCCACCGGATAGTCCTCGAGGTAGCCATAGCCACCATGGATCTGTATGGCTTTGGAGCACACAAATTCGGCTATTTCCGAGGCAAACAGCTTGGCTTGCGAGGCCTCTGACAGGCAGGGTTTGCCCGCGCTGCGCAGTCGGGCTGCATGCAGGATCAGCAGCCGTGCCGCGTTGAGCCGGGTTTGCATGTCGGCCAGCATGTTGGCGACGCTCTGGTGTTCGATGATCGCTTTGTCGAACTGCACCCGGTCACGGGCGTACCCCAGTGCTGCTTCAAACGCTGCACGGGCAATACCCAGTGCTTGCGCTGCAATGCCTATGCGGCCGCCTTCAAGGTTGGACAGGGCGATTGCCAGGCCTTTGCCGCGCTCACCCAGCAAGTTGGCCTCAGGGACCGTGCAGTTGCTTAACGTGACCGCACAGGTGTCCGAGGCGCGGATGCCCATTTTGTGTTCGGTACGGTCGACGATAAAGCCGGGAGTGTCGGTGGGCACCAGGAATGCCGAGAGGCCTTTTTTGCCCAGTTGCGGATCGGTGACGGCAAACACAATGGCCAGTTTTGCGCGTCTGCCATTGCTGACGAATTGTTTGGCGCCGTTGATTACCCATTGACCGTCACGCAACTCGGCGCGGGTGCGCAGGTTGTGCGCTTCCGATCCGGCCTGGGGTTCGGTCAGGCAGAAACAGCCGATGGTCTGGCCGCTTGCAAGGTCCGCCAGCCAGGTTTCTTTCTGCGCCTGACTGCCATATTTGAGGATGGGGCCGCAGCCAACCGAGTTGTGGATGCTCATCAGTGCGCCCGTAGCACCATCACCGGCAGAAATCTCTTCGACAGCCAGGGCGTAAGCCACGTAGTCGACGTAGGTGCCGCCCCATTCTTCGGGCACCACCATGCCCAGAAGGCCGAGTTCGCCCATCTTGGAGACCAGTGCGTCGTCGATCCAGCCGGCCTTTTCCCAGGCCTGGGCGTGGGGGGCTATTTCGCGACGGGCAAAGTCTCGGGCCATGTCGCGGATCATCACTTGTTCTTCTGTCAGTTCGAGGTCTTGCATGGCTCAGACTCCTTGCTGTTTGAAGTGGGTGAAGAAGCTGGCCACATGGGCCGGATCAAGTTCGTCGAGGGTGGCCGGGTTCCAGTGCGGGGTCTTGTCCTTGTCGATAATCAGCGCGCGTACGCCTTCGATCAGATCGCCGCGATCAAACCACTGGCGGTCAAGATGCAGTTCAAGGGCAAAGCACTGTTCAAGTTTGAGTTCGCGGCCATAGCGCAGCATCTGCAGGGTCACAGCCATGCCCAATGGCGAGCGCGTCTGTAGCAGGTCGGCGGTTTCAAGTGCCCATGCCCGGCTTTCGGGAGCTGTTACCGCGCGCAGGCCGGCGACGATGGCGGGCACGCTGTCGAGGGCGAAAACCTGATCAATCAAGGGGCGTAATTTGGCCAGCGGAGCGTCGGGCAACGTTTGCACGGCGAAAGTGGCCAGCAGTTGCTGGAGGTCTTCAAGCGGGGTTTGATGCCATTGCAGCGAGTCGAGGCTTTGATCCAGCTCAGGCAGTCTGGCGCTTTCGGTGTACCCGTCGGCAAGGCCGCAATACAGTGCATCACTGGCGCGGATCTGGACACCGCTGACCCCCAGGTAGGTGCCCAGCTGGCCGGGGGCTCGGGTCAGGAAGTAGCTGCCACCGACGTCCGGAAAATAACCGATCGCGACTTCGGGCATTGCCAGGCGGCTGCGCTCTGTTACCAGCCGCAGATCTGCGCCCTGGGCCAGGCCCATGCCGCCGCCCAGGACGTAGCCGTCCATCAGCGCGAGTACCGGTTTGGCGTAGTGATGCAGGGTCAGGTCGAGGGCGTACTCTTCTTCAAAAAAGGTGGTATGCAGGCTGCCACCGCTCTTGTAGCTGTCATACAACGAGCGAATGTCGCCACCGGCACAGAAGGCTTTTTCACCTGCTCCACGCAACACGACAGCCTTGATTGTTGAATCCTGAGCCCATGCATCAAGATGCTGCTGAAGGCTGCGCACCATATCCAGGTCAATGGCGTTGAGGCCGCCGGGGCGGTTCAGGGTCAGGTGGCCAATATGGTTGCGTACCTGGGCCAGGACCGTGCTTTGAGCCGGCTCGATATCCTGTGTCGGTGAGGATGAAACCTGAGCAGTCATCACTAACTCCCTGCTTTGTCTTGTTATTAGGGGTGTTCGCGGGCGAACGATAGTCGATGCTAACAGTGCAAATTTGCACTGTACAACCCTGATAAGTGCAGGGCTGGTGTGCATTTTTGCATGTCGGGAGTGCAGTAATGTGCAGGGTTACTGCGCCAGCCAGCCTCCATCGACATTCCACGCTGCGCCGCGTACCTGGCTGCCGGCCTCGCTGCATAAAAACAGCACCAGCTCACCCAGTTGCGGCGGGGTGACGAACTCCAGCGAGGGTTGCTTCTCCGCCAGCAGGTCGTGTTGCGCCTGATAGGGGTCGATACCCTGGCTGATACGCTGATCAATCTGTTTCTGGACCAGCGGGGTCAGCACCCAGCCAGGGCAAATCGCGTTGCAGGTGATGTTGCTGGTGGCGGTTTCAAGGCCCACGACTTTGGTCAGGCCGATCACGCCATGTTTGGCTGCCACATAAGCCGCTTTGCCGACCGAGCCAACCAGGCCATGCACCGAGGCAATATTGACGATGCGGCCCCAGCCGCGTTTGCGCATGCCCGGCAAGGCAAGGCGGGTGCTGTGAAATACCGCAGACAGGTTGATCGCGATGATTGAGTCCCAGCGTTCTACCGGGAACTCTTCAACGCTTGAGACATGTTGAATACCAGCGTTATTGACCAGAATGTCGATGCCGCCGAATTCGCGTTCGGCATAGCTGAGCATGTCGGCGATTTGCGCGGGGTCACTGACATCTGCCGGATGATGGCCAACCTTGCCACCGAATTGCTCCAGCTCGGCAACGACTTTGCTGGCGTCGCCAAAACCGTTGAGTATCAGGTCGGCGCCAGCCCGGGCCAGACTCTGTGCGATGCCCAGGCCGATGCCGCTGGTGGAACCGGTAACCAGTGCAGTTTTACCCTCAAGGCTCATGATCAATTCCTCAGGTGAGACACGATGGATTCGTGGATGAGGAAACGTAGCACGAGGTTTGCAATCGCGGATACGAAACGGCCCGCCAAAAGGCGGGCCGTTTTCACGCAGGGCCGGGATCAGTCCTGGCGGCTGGTGACTTCCAGCAGGTGGTAGCCGAACTGGGTTTTAACCGGGCCTTGCACCACGTTGATTGGCGCGCTGAAAACGACAGTGTCGAATTCCTTGACCATTTGGCCCGGGCCGAAAGAACCCAGATCGCCGCCTTGACGGCTGGACGGGCAAGTGGAGTTGGCTTTTGCGACTTCGGCGAAATCAGCGCCGCCTTCGATTTGTGCTTTCAGTTCGTTGCACTTGTCTTCGCTGGCAACGAGGATGTGACGGGCAGTGGCTTTGGCCATGGGGAAGTACTCCTTTCAAGAAAGTGCTGAGCCTACCGGATTCAACAGGTTTTTTCCTGGCAAAAGTTGATGGGGGTGGCATTTCGCAGCCGCCCCCCGATCTCTTAAGCGATAGCCCTGGCGGATTGGCGCTGTGCCTGCAATTTCCCGGCTGCGCCGCGCAGCAATTGTTCGGTCGCATCCCAGCCCAGGCAACCGTCGGTCACGGAGACGCCGTAACGCATGGTTGCGCTCAAGGGCTGGCAGCCTTCGAACAGGTGGCTTTCGAGCATCATGCCGATCAGCGAACGGTCGCCTTCCAGGCGCTGAGCGAGCACGTCATTAAACACCTCGGGCTGGCGCAGTGGGTCCTTGCCGCTGTTGGCGTGGCTGCAGTCGACCATCAACCGGGCGGGTATGGCATTTTTCTCAAGCCCGGCCCGGGCCTTGGCCACGCTGCTGCGGTCGTAGTTCGGGCCGCTGTGGCCACCGCGCAGAACCAGATGGGTGTCGGGGTTGCCGGGTGTCTGGACGATTGCCGGATGGCCCTGGCTGTCGACCCCGAAGTGGCGATGGCCATGGGCGGCAGAGCGCATGGCATCACTGGCAATTGCCACGCCACCGTCAGTACCGTTTTTGAACCCTACGGGCAGAGCAAGGCCGCTGGCCATCTCGCGGTGAATTTGCGATTCGGTGGTGCGTGCGCCAATGGCCACCCAGCCCAGCAGGTCGTCGAAGTAGCCGGCGGCTATGGGTTGCAATAGTTCTGTAGCAATCGGCAGGCCCATGCCCAGCATTTCGAGCATCAGTTCACGCGAGAGGGTGAGGCCGTGGGCCATGTCATCGCTGCCATCCAGGTGCGGGTCGTAGGCCAGGCCTTTCCAGCCAACGGTCGTGCGTGGTTTTTCGATGTAGGCGCGCATCACCAGCAGCATGTCATCGCGCAGATCGTGGGCAAGAGCTGCAAGGTTGCTGGCGTATTCGAGTGCGGCGAGCGGGTCATGGATAGAGCAGGGGCCGACCACTATCAGCAAACGGGAGTCGTCACCGTTCAAGATGGCGCGTATGGCCTGGCGTTGCTGGCTGACCTGGCGTGCAAGAGCGTTGCTGAGGGGCAACTGCTGCTTGAGTTGCGCTGCGCTGGGCAGGCGTTGGGTCAATACCGTTGCAGGGGCGAGATGGACCGGCAGAGCAGAGATGGAGGTGTTCATGGTGTGCTTCCTGGGCAGGCGGCGGATTGATCCGCGCGCGCAGCCCTACTGGGGTGTTCGACAATTGGCCAGACTGGCTGTGAGTGCATGCGTGCCACCGATGTGGGTCCGTTCGGAGGCGGCAGACTGTCCCGAACGGCGGCTGATAAATCGCCATGCAGTGCAAAGGTCGAAGCGGTAATAAGTGACGTAGTTCATGGGGTAATTCCTTCAATAAATAATGTGTGGGGCCTGAAAAAACAAAACCCCCGGTCGGGAAGCCGACCGGGGGTGAGAATTCTCTGGCAGGCGACCCCTAAAGTAGTGGGCGCCGTGTGGGTATCAGGCGCGCCAGTGGCTAAACCAATACCCAAAATAAAATCGTGCAGCGTTCGCGCACACAGATTCGGCCACGCGTGTTTCGCGGGTGGTCTTACAAATGTCTGTGGTGGCGTGATGCAACATGTGCTGTCTCCGATGAGTGGAGGGAGCTTACGCGAGACCGGCTGAGGTGTTCAATCAAAAATTGCTATGGATACGAGCTGCGAAGGCTATTGATGAGGCAGTGACGCCTGGTCGATGAATGGTTCGCAACCATTGGCGCTCAGCGCTTTTGAAGCCTGCAAGGCGTCGGGTTTACAGGTTTTTAGGGTTTGGCTATGGATTGCAGGCTCATGATAGGTAGGTTGGCCCAACAGTTTTTTGCTAAGGTGTCGACAATCAGCCAAGACCAAAAATTTGCGAGGTATCGACTTGATTCGGGTTCTAGTGGTCGATGACCACGATCTTGTGCGTACAGGGATCACCAGAATGCTGGCCGATATCGATGGCCTGCAGGTGGTCGGTCAAGCCGAGTCTGGAGAGGAGTCGCTGCTCAAGGCACGTGAGCTGAAACCGGATGTGGTCTTGATGGATGTCAAAATGCCCGGTATTGGCGGCCTCGAAGCTACCCGCAAAATGATGCGCAGCCACCCTGACATCAAGGTGGTTGCCGTCACCGTGTGTGAAGAGGACCCGTTCCCGACACGCCTGCTGCAGGCCGGTGCTGCTGGCTATATGACCAAGGGGGCAGGGCTGGCAGAAATGGTCCAGGCCATTCGCCTGGTATTCGCCGGTCAACGCTATATCAGCCCGCAAGTGGCTCAGCAGCTCGCGCTCAAATCTTTCCAGCCTGCCAGCGACTCTCCGTTTGACGCCTTGTCAGAGCGGGAAATCCAGATTGCGTTGATGATTGTCGGCTGCCAGAAGGTTCAAGTCATTTCTGACAAGCTCTGCCTGTCGCCCAAAACGGTCAATACCTATCGCTATCGGATTTTCGAGAAGCTTTCAGTCAAAAGTGATGTTGAACTGGCCCTGCTGGCTGTTCGTCACGGCATGGTAGATGCTGGTTAACGATGACTGACAAGTTCGATGCAAGTGCGTTTCTTTCGACCTGCAGTGGTCGGCCCGGTGTGTATCGCATGTTTGATGCCGATGCCCGTCTGCTTTACGTGGGTAAAGCCAAGAACCTTAAAAAGCGCCTGGCCAGCTACTTTCGTAAAACCGGCCTGGCGCCTAAAACTGCGGCGCTGGTCGGGCGTATAGCGCAAATTGAAACCACTATTACCGCCAACGAAACCGAGGCACTGCTACTTGAGCAGACGCTGATCAAAGAGTGGCGCCCGCCGTACAACATTCTGTTGCGTGACGACAAATCCTATCCCTATGTGTTTCTGTCGGACGGCCAGTACCCGCGCCTGAGCATTCATCGTGGCGCCAAAAAACTGAAGGGCAAGTATTTCGGACCTTACCCTAGCGCCGGCGCCATTCGCGAAAGCCTGAGCATCCTGCAAAAAACCTTCATGGTGCGCCAGTGCGAAGACAGCTACTTCAAGAACCGCACGCGTCCTTGCTTGCAGTATCAGATCAAGCGCTGCAAAGGCCCTTGCGTCGGGCTGGTGGATCCCGACGTGTATGCCGAAGATGTGCGCCACTCAGTGATGTTCCTTGAAGGCCGCAGCAGTGCGCTGACCGACGAGTTGAACAGCGCCATGGAGCAAGCCGCCAGCACCCTGGACTTTGAGCGCGCAGCCGAAGTGCGTGACCAGATATCGCTGCTGCGCCGGGTTCAGGATCAGCAAAGCATGGAAGGCGGCAACGGGGATGTCGATGTCATCGCCGCGTTCGTCAACCCGGGCGGCGCTTGTGTGCATTTAATCAATGTGCGGGGCGGACGAGTGCTGGGCAGCAAGAACTTCTTCCCCCAGGTGGGTATTGAGGAGGATGTTGGCGAAGTGATGGCGGCTTTCCTCGGGCAGTACTACATCAGTAGCCCTGAGCGCGATCTGCCGAGCGAGCTGATTGTTAATGTCGAGCATGAAAGTTTCGATGCGATCATTGATGCAATTGAGGCCTTGCGCGGCCGTGAACTGGCTATCAGTTACCGTGTGCGCGGCACCCGTGCCCGCTGGCAGCAACTGGCTGTGACCAATGCCGAACAGGCCCTGGGGGCCCGTCTGGCCAACCGCTTGCATGTGGCAGCACGTTTTGAAGCGCTGGCAAAAGTACTCAAGCTCGATGAGATCCCGCAGCGGCTCGAGTGCTATGACATCAGTCATTCCAGTGGCGAAGCAACGGTCGCTTCCTGCGTGGTATTCGGTCCCGAAGGCCCGATCAAGTCGGATTACCGGCGTTTTAACATCGAGGGTGTGACACCCGGTGATGACTATGGCGCCATGCATCAGGCACTGATGCGCCGTTTCAGCCGGCTGAAGGAGGGTGAGGGCAAGCTGCCAGACATCCTGTTGGTCGATGGCGGCAAGGGGCAGTTGTCGATGGCTCGCGATGTCATCAATGAATTGGCAATTCCAGACCTGATTCTGCTCGGTGTGGCCAAGGGCACAACCCGCAAAGCAGGCTTCGAAACCCTCTATTTGAATGACGCGGCCCATGAATTCACCTTGAAGGGTGATGATCCGGCCTTGCATTTGATCCAGCAAATCCGTGACGAAGCACACCGCTTCGCCATTACCGGGCACCGTGCGCGACGTGGCAAAACCCGTCGCACCTCAACCCTGGAAGGCATAGCCGGAGTAGGGCCGACCCGTCGCCGCGACTTGTTGAAGCATTTCGGCGGGCTGCAGGAGCTGACTCGCGCCAGCATCGAAGAGATCGCCAAGGCCCCCGGGATCAGTAAAAAGCTCGCCGAGCTGATTTATGCGAATCTGCACAGTGAATAAATATCCCTTGGCCCCCGGTTCTCTTCACAAGACCTCAACCGTGCCCTTGTCGCTCAAACTGGCTGCTCAGCAGGGCAGCCGATTCTGGTATGGTTGGGGTCTGTCACATAATCAGACTCGTGTTGGAACTCCGTTAGACATGCACCGGGAATGGTCCTAGAATTTGTCTTTCAGACCGCAACACCGAGTAGACTGCCCCCTCACCTCGTAGCCAGTTGTGCCGATGAATATCCCTAATTTGATCACCGTTCTACGCGTTCTGCTGATTCCTTTCTTCATTCTGTTGTTCTATCTGCCCTACAGCTGGAGCTATGTGGCCTCCAGTTCTGTCTTCGCATTTGCGGCGGCGACGGACTGGCTTGATGGTTACCTGGCGAGACGGCTGGAGCAAAGCACCCCGTTTGGCGCCTTCCTTGACCCTGTAGCAGACAAGCTGATGGTGGCTGTGGCCTTGGTCTTGCTGGTGCAGGAACATCACAATGTGTGGCTGACCCTGCCTGCTGCAGTGATCATCGGCCGCGAAATCGTGATTTCTGCGCTGCGTGAATGGATGGCAGAGCTGGGCGCACGGGCACAGGTTGCCGTGTCCAATATGGGCAAATGGAAGACTGCGGCGCAAATGCTGGCGTTGATCATCCTGCTGGCCAATCCGTCCGGCTTCAGCTTCTGGGTGGTGGTGGGTTATGCACTGCTGCTGGTTGCGGCAGGGCTGACGTTGTGGTCGATGGTTCAATATTTGCGAGCCGCCTGGCCGCATTTGAAGACCACCTCGACCAAATAAATAAAACTTTTTGAATCAATGGCTTGACGCATTCTTCGATCCCTGTAGAATGCCCGGCACCAAGACGCGGGAATAGCTCAGTTGGTAGAGCACGACCTTGCCAAGGTCGGGGTCGCGAGTTCGAGTCTCGTTTCCCGCTCCAAACATAGCTCTACGAATTCACGGCAATTCGATAGAGCAAGAAAACAGGACCTTCGGGTCCTTTTTGCGTTGCGGCAAAAAACACAGAAGTCCTGCAGTGTCCAATTCCTGGATCCGGTCAGGGAGGCTAGCGCGCAGGGAGCAGTTTGTTGCTAGAGCCATTCGGCTAGCAAAAATAGCCTCAGGCCTTGGCTCTGATCGAGCCTTCGCGCAGGCACTCTCAGAAATGTCTATTGGGTGCGTCCGCATCACGGGTATTGACTTCATACCCGTAAACTAACCTCAAAAAAGCGCGCGTGCCCTGGTTGCCCGAAGCATCAATTTTTGTGCGCTTCATACACAACAGGGTCATGTTATGTGTAGTGTGCCCCGGCTTTAATCTGTTGGCAGGGCAGTAACGCTTGCGAACAGATGCCAAACTTTATTGCGCGCATTGCAGTGTTATTCTTTTTAATATGATGAGCTTTGTAGTTTGCTTGATGTGTACTTATATCTTCGATCAATCTGTTGTTTGTTGCGTTTAAAATAGGTGGGCCGGGTTTAGCAGGGTGCATCGTTTAAATTAATAGTGTGTTTTATATCTAAGTAGTCGTCCCGGAAATCGTATTGATAAATCATGGAGTTAGGGGAGGCTAGGCGCTGCATGCAGGCGCCATGATAGAGCGGTGCGTAATTGATGAGATTTTTAAGAGTGTTCCGATTGTTATATTTTTCTGCCTGTAGTGTTACTGCCAGGTAGTAACGTGGAGTTACATAAATCAACGGTGCTTAGGTGTTTTTAATGTTGGGCGAGTCGTGCACTGCTTTAGACTTTTCGCCGTTAATTCTAACGCTGCGTTATCAGCTGATAATGGCCAGGGTAATTAACGTGCGATGTTTTTAAAACGATAAGGGTCTATATAAATGGCAACTCCGAATACGCCTGCTTTCATTACGCAAATAGTTGATCAAGACATTGACTACACTGGCGATATTTATGACCGCGACATCACGGTCGACCCAACTCCCCAATTGAGCGGCAGTGCGCCTGTCAACAGCCATGTCTATATATATGACGATGGAAAACTGATCGGTAGTGTCCAGGCGGACGGTGAAGGAAACTGGAGCTTCACTCCTGATCGCGATCTCGGCACTGGCTCTCATGCTCTGACCGTTATGGCTCACGGCAAAATGAGCGAACCGGTAGTTATTACGGTGCAGGCAAGCGGGGCTTCCACTGGTCGTCCAGTCATTACCAGTGTTGTCGACAATGAAGGCGAACCGGGTGAGGTGGAGCACGGCGCGACCATCAGCGACAAACCGCCAACCCTGTCCGGTACTGCTGCCCCCAACGCCTATGTCGAGATTTTTTCCAGCGGCCGTTCCGTTGGCTTTACCCAGGCCAATGCAGAGGGGCACTGGACCATCACCCCAACTCTTCCAGAAGGGCTGAATATCCTTAGCGTCAAATCCCAGGGACAACACAGCGACATCTTCACACTCACTGTTGAGGCGGCGACATCGGTCAAGCCGATCATCGAAAGCGTCCACGATAATCATGGTGAATCGGCCATGGTGGGCGATGGCGGCAGCACAGACGACAACACCCCTACGGTCTCGGGCACCGCGCGGCCGGGCGCGATCATTCAGCTGTACGCCAACGGTCGTGAAGTAGGTCGCGCCCAGGCCGACAGTAACGGCAACTGGAGCATCACCAGTTCCGCTCTGGACAATGGCGAGCAAGTGCTGAAAGTCTCCTCCGACGGGAAGTTCAGCGACGGCTTCACCATTAATGTCGAGGCCTCCACAACTCCCGAGCTTCCTGAACTGAGTATCCAGACTGTATACGACGATCAGGGTGAGTCGGGCATGGTGGGCGATGGCGGCAGCACAGACGACAACACCCCTACGGTCTCGGGTACTGCGCGGCCGGGTGCAATCGTTCAGCTGTATGCCAACGGTCGTGAAGTAGGCCGCGCCCAGGCGGACAGCAACGGCAACTGGAGCATCACGACGTCCGCCCTGGACAGTGGCGAGCAGGTGCTGAAAGTCTCCTCCGAGGGCAAATTCAGCGACGGTTTCACCATCAATGTCGAGGCCTCCACAACCCCTCAACTGAGTATCCAGACTGTCTACGACGATCAGGGTGAGTCGGGCATGGTGGGCGATGGCGGCAGCACTGACGACAACACCCCTACGGTCTCGGGTACTGCGCGGCCGGGTGCAATCGTTCAGCTGTATGCCAACGGTCGTGAAGTAGGTCGCGCCCAGGCCGACAGCAACGGCAACTGGAGCATCACGACGTCTGCCCTGGACAGTGGCGAGCAGGTGCTGAAAGTGTCCTCCGAGGGCAAATTCAGCGACGGTTTCACCATCAATGTCGAGGCTTCCACAACCCCTCAACTGAGTATCCAGACTGTCTACGACGATCAGGGTGAGTCGGGCATGGTGGGCGATGGCGGCAGCACTGACGACAACACCCCTACGGTCTCGGGTACTGCGCGGCCGGGTGCAATCGTTCAGTTGTATGCCAACGGTCGTGAAGTAGGTCGGGCCCAGGCCGACAGCAACGGCAACTGGAGCATCACCACTTCCGCCCTGGACAGTGGCGAGCAGGTGCTGAAAGTGTCCTCCGAGGGCAAGTTCAGCGACGGTTTCACCATCAATGTCGAGGCCTCCACAACTCCTCAACTGAGTATCCAGACTGTTTACGACAATCAGGGTGAGTCGGGCATGGTGGGTGAGGGCGGCAGCACAGACGACAACACCCCTACGGTCTCGGGTACTGCGCGGCCGGGTGCAATCGTTCAACTGTATGCCAACGGGCGTGAAGTAGGTCGGGCCCAGGCTGACAGCAACGGCAACTGGAGCATCACGACGTCCGCCCTGGACAGTGGCGAGCAGGTGCTGAAAGTGTCCTCCGAGGGCAAATTCAGCGACGGCTTCACCATCAATGTCGAGGCCCCAACAACTCCGGAGCTTTCCGAGCTGAGTATCCAGAGCGTCTACGACGATCAGGGTGAGTCGGGCATGGTGGGCGAGGGCGGCAGCACTGACGACAACACCCCTACGGTCTCGGGCACCGCGCGGCCGGGTGCAATTGTTCAGCTGTATGCCAACGGTCGTGAAGTAGGTCGCGCCCAGGCCGACAGCAACGGCAACTGGAGCATCACCACGTCTGCTCTGGACAATGGCCAGCAGGTACTGAAAGTGTCCTCCGAAGGGACGTTCAGCGACGGCTACGTGATTGATGTTCAAGTACCAGCCGAAGGGGGAGAGCCTGTTCGCCCGGCCATCGAATACGTCTATGACGATTTCGGCAGTGATGTCGGCCAACGCTACAGTGGCGATAGCATCGACGACCGCACCCCCTTGCTGGCCGGCACCGCAGCCCCACACGCAATCGTTGAGATTTATTCCAATGGCCAGCTGATTTATACCCTGCAGGCCGGTGAAACAGGGCACTGGGGTTTCACAGCTTCACTGCCTTATGGCGAACACACGCTCACGGCGGTGGTCGGCGGCGTCAGCAGTGAGCCGTTCGACCTGACTATTGTTGACCCGTCGCAAGTGCCCGTAGAGAGCGAACACAACAACGCGCTGTCACTCGACAGCTTATTGGCCGAAAGCCATCTTGATGTGTTTGGCGAAACCACTGAGCCTGTGGCCGAGCTGGATCCTGCCCAGACCCTGCAACTGATGGAGGCTTTTATGTCCGAATCTGCTAATGCGCTGGGCGGCAACGTTGCAGACCTCGGCTGCATGCCATTGACAGCGGAGCTGGTACTGCCGGTTGAGGAGTTGCTGCAACCGACGCTGTGATGGTTCGTGCCTGAAAACATGCTGCAGGTCGGCCAGTCTTTGAACGCCGACTCAGTTGCATAAACGGGCTGAATTCCGCGATACCGGTTGCCGGTATCGCGGTTTTTTTGCCTTGAGTTTCTCCAGGCTCAACTGCCAGCCGGCCACGCCGTTCAGCGCCAGGGATCACCGCTTGTTTAACCGCTGGCAGCAGGTCTTCAAACCTTATCGAACAGCATTCCCAACGGACCCAAGGTCCCCCGGAAAGTGATCACCCGACAGTTGCGGGCGATCGTCCAAAACCCATTTCGCCGTCTGGCGAGCCCTCTTCAGGAAGCATGTGATGGCCAGAGACATGCCTGTCAATTCAAGCATGGAGGCTCGGGCGGTGCCTGAGTCTTCAACCACTGTCCAGGATTCGCTCTTGCAGAGCGTGTCATGGATGTGTGACCACTATGGTTTGGGCAAATCGCCCCAGGCTCTCACCGCCGGCCTGCCCAAGGGCAGCTTGCTCTCGCCGTCGCTGGCCTTGGCAGCGCTGGCCAATGCCGGGCTCACGGCCGGTCTGGTGGACCGGCGTCTGCATGCCCTGCCCAAGCAGTTGATGCCAATGATCCTGCTACGCAAAGAGCAGGGTGGCTGCATTTTGCTGGATCGACGCATTGAAACCGATAGCGAAAAAAAAACCTGTTACCGCTACCAGCTGGTTGTGCCGGAGCTCGGTTACGAGCCTGTCGAACTCGGCCAGGCAGAGATGGACGCGATGTATGCTGGCCATGCCGTTCTGGTCAAGCCAACAGCCAGGATCGATACCCGCGCCGGCGATCAAACGCCGCGCGCTGCCGGCCACTGGTTGTTCAGCACTCTGTGGCGCTATCGTCGCTACTACCGCAGTGCGGCCATCGGCGCGTTACTGGTCAACGTGCTGGCGCTGGCCAGCATCTTTTTCACCATGAACGTCTATGACCGGGTGGTACCCAACCAGGCCTTTGTCACCTTGTGGTCCCTGGGCATCGGTGTGGCCATCGCGATGATCTTTGAGGCAGTTGCACGCTATGTGCGGGCTTACCTGCTGGACGTCGCCGGGAAAAAGGCGGACCTGGTGCTGGGCAGCCTGTTGTTTAGCCAGGCGCTGTCGGTGCAGATGGAGTACAAACCGGCGTCATCCGGCTCGTTTGCCAACCAGCTGCGTGAATTCGAGTCGGTGCGTGATTTCGCGACCTCGGCAACCCTCGCGACTATTTCTGATTTGCCGTTCGTGTTGATGTTCGTGGCGGTGATTTTCGCCATCGGCGGCCCATTGGGCTGGATTCCTCTGATGCTGATTCCATTGATTCTGATCATCAGCATTGCCATTCAATGGCCGCTCGCGCGCACCATGAAAGAAAACCTGCGTGAGTCGTCGCTCAAGCAAGGTGTGCTGATCGAGTCGGTAGAAGGCCTGGAAACCCTGAAAGCCGTAGGCGGTGAAGCCTACATGCAGCGGCGCTGGGAACATTTCAGCGCACTGGCGGCCAATACCTCGCTTAAATCGCGCCAGATGAACAACTCAGCCACTGGCATGGTCGCGTTTTTCCAGCAGTTTCAAACCGTGCTGCTGATCATCACCGGGGTTTACCTGATTGATGCCGGTGACCTGAGTATGGGGGCGTTGATTGCTACCGTGATGTTGGCTGGTCGCGCGACTGCACCGCTGGGTCAGGTAGTAGGGCTGGCCATACGTTTTCAGCAGGCCAAGGCAGCCATGCAGTCGCTGAACAGATTGATGGACATGCCCGTGGATCGTGACCCAAAGACCGAGTACCTGGCCAAGCCGCACCTGACTGGTCAGTTGACCCTCAAAGGTGTCGGTTTTTCTTATCCGGCGCCGCCGATGCAACCCAACCCGCCGATACTCGAAGGCATCAACCTGAAGATCCGGGCCGGTGAGCGGGTGGCGATTCTGGGACGCATCGGCAGCGGTAAATCGACCCTGTTGCGGGTCATGGCGCGCCTTTACCAACCGGTCAGCGGGCAGATGTTCAGCGATGGTTTAGACGTCAGCCAGATCGACCCGGCCGACTGGCGCCAAGCGGTAGGCTATGTGGGGCAAGACGCCCGATTGTTCTATGGCACCTTGCGTGAAAACGTGATGATTGGCCGTCCCCAGGCCACCGCCGAAGAGTTTCTGCGAGTGCTGCGCCTGACCGGCCTGGACCATGTTGCAGCCAGGCATCCCAACGGTATCAACCTGCCGATCGGCGAGATGGGCGAAGGCCTGTCCGGTGGGCAGCGCCAGCTGGTTTCGCTGGCACGCAGCCTGATTGCCCGTCCGCAATTGCTGTTGCTGGATGAGCCGACCAGCGCGATGGATTCCCAGACTGAAGTGCTGTTCCTCGAGCACCTCAAGCGGGCCACCGAAGGCCAGTCGATGGTGGTCGTTACTCACCGGCCGTCACTTTTGGCCCTGGTCACACGCATCATCGTGGTCGACGACGGCAAGGTGGTCGCCGACGGTCCCAAAGACAAAGTCCTCGCGACCTTGTCGGGCAACGCCCACGGGCAGTGCGCAGCCAGCGGCGAGGCACAGGGGGTGCCTGCCAAAACCAAGGTCGGCCCGCCACGGCCAGTCACTGCGCCAGCCCCTGAAGCGGCCAGTCATCCAGGCCGCGTAACCGCGGCTGGGGAGCCCGCGCGTACAGCGCCCGCTCAAAAGGATACGGCGCAATGATCAGCAAAATTTTCCGCCGTAACGAGGCCGAGGCAGCGCTGGCACCCGGCGATGCCGCGTTCATGAATGACATCCAGGAATCGTTGCTGGCCCAGACGACGCCTGGTTCCAAGCTGGTGCTGTACCTGATCCTGGGGGTAGTGGTCAGCGGGCTTGTCTGGGCCAGTTATGCGCGGGTTGAAGAAATCACCCAGGCAGAAGCGAGAATTATTTCCATGAGTCGTGAACAGGTGATTCAGAGCCTGGAAGGCGGGATCCTGGCACACATGTATGTTCGCGAAGGCGCGGTGGTCGAGAAGGGTGAAGTGCTGCTCAAAATTGACCCGACCCGTGCCCGGTCGAGCTATCGCGAGGCCTTGTCCAAAGTCATCGGCTTGCGGGCCAGCATCACTCGTTTACGCGCTGAGGCGTATCAGACTCCTCTGGATTTCGATGACAGGGTCAAGCAGGACCCAAGCCTCGTGGCCCAGGAAACCCAAGCGTTCAATGCGCGCCAGCGAGCGCTGAACGAAAGCGTGTCCGCGCTGGAGCGCAGCCATACCTTGACCCTGCGCGAGATCCGCATGGCAGAACCGCTGGCAGCCAAAGGCCTGATGTCGGAGGTCGAGTTGTTGCGTATGCGGCGTCAGGCCAATGACATCCAGTCGCAAATCGTCGAGCGCACCAACAAGTTTCGTGCAGACGCCAACTCCGAGCTGAGCAGAATGGAAATGGAGCTGGGCCAGACCAATGAAAATCTGGTCGGCAGAGCCGACATCGTTGATCGCACCACAGTCACTGCGCCGGTGCGTGGCACGGTCAAAAACGTGCGGGTCAACACCATCGGCGGGGTTATCCAGCCAGGGGAAAATATCCTCGAGATCGTGCCGCTGGAGGAGCAGTTGCTGGTCGAGGGCAAGATTCGTCCCGGCGACGTGGCGTTCTTGCACCCAGGTTTGCCGGCAACCGTAAAGATCACCGCTTACGACTACGCCATTTATGGTGGCTTGAAGGGTGTAGTCCAGTACATCAGCCCGGACACCCTCAAAGACGATCAAAAAGCCGCCGCAGGACGTGCCGACGACACCTATTACCGGGTGCTGGTACTGACCGACAGCAGCACACTTGAAACCGGTGGCAAGAGTCTGCCGATCATTCCCGGGATGCTGGCGTCGATGGAAATCCGTACGGGCGAAAAAACCATCCTCGACTACCTGCTCAAACCCGTGTTCAAGGCTCGCGAAGCCTTCCGGGAGCGCTGATCATGATGTTCAATTTCGCCCGTGCCGGGCAGTCTCGACACACGGCTCCAGGCCGCTTGGCGAGCAAGTGTCACGCTCCCCTGAGATGGTCCTTCTCGATCTGCCTGTCAGTCAGTTTGTACTCGAGCACCTTGCACGCTGATGAACAATCCCGGGGGGTTGACACGGTGGTGCCAGTGGCCGCTATCGGGGCGCTCGAAGGGGCGGCTGCTACGGGCTCGAAGGCACTGCCGGTTGAGGATCAAACGCTGGCGGGCGTATCCGCCGTCGCGCTGGCAGCGTTACCGCAACGTCTGGCTGCGCGTTCGGGCAGTCCTGTAGCGGGCCCGTCGGAACATGAATTACGGGCAATATTTTGGCGCGCCGTACAGGCCGCGGCCGAGCGCAGCCCGCTGGTCCGTCGCATGCAGGCCGAACAGCAGGCCGCAGTGGACGATATTGATGAAGCCAAAGGGCAGCGCTGGCCGCAGCTGGGTATTGCCATGCAGTCTCAGACGGCCAGGCTCGGCCCGGGCAAGGACAACGTCAGCACCAGCACGCAGGGGATCAATTTCAATGTAACCACGCCAGTGTATGACTGGGGCCGCATTGGCAAGACCATCGAGAGCCGCGAGCATCTGGCGCAAGCCGCTAATGCGAGTATTGAGGCGGAGCTGGAAAACTCGGCATTCGAAGTGCTGACTACGATGGTCGAATTGGGCAAGCAGCGCATCATCATCGATCTTGGCCAGCAGTACGAAAATCGCATGAGTGATCTGGTAACGATGCTCGCCGGGATCGTTGCGGTCGACAAAGGTCGTTCCAGCGAACTGACTCAGGCCAAGGCGCGTCTGCTCCAGGCGCAGTCGGCGCGCGATAACGCGCAAACCCAGGCCACGGGCGCCGAGATACAGTTGCGCAAACTGGTCGGTGAACGGCCGGTTATGATCCCTCGCACCCGCGAATGGAACATCCGCCTGGCCAGCCTGGACGGGTTGTTGCAACACGTGGATGACCATCCCAATATCCAGCGGGCTCAATCCAGCGCCGAGGCTGCGCAATTGCAGGCGCAAGTCGTACGTTCAACCTCGTTGCCACAACTGAACTGGGTGATCAGCAAGACCACTGCCGAAGATGGCATGGGCCGCAGTCAGCCATTACAAACCTCGCTGGCGGTGAGTTGGGCAGCGTTCCGTGGCGGGTCGACACGGGCCGCCGAGCGCGCAGCATTGCAGCGTGCCGAGGCCGGTCGCCAGGAAGCCGGGCAGCAGCGTATGGATCTTGAGTACTACATCCGCAATGCCAGTCACGATGCCCGAACTTTGCTTGAACGCGCCGAGCTATACCGGGACTTGACGGCTGAAACCGATCAGATACGCAAGGCGTTCTACGAACAGTGGTACCACTTGGGTAAACGTACGCTTCTGGATGTACTGAGTGCCGAGAGCGATCACTTCAGCAACCAGGTCAGTGAGATCAGCAGCCGTTTCGACGGCTACCAGGCAATTGTGCGGCAATACGCAAGTGCCGGCATCCTGGTGCAATGGTTGAGCGCGCAGCACTGAACCGCGTTCTGAGCTGGCTGATTGAACCTGTTGCGCGCCAGGCATTGGCAAAAACAATGCCGTTGACCTAAACGACTGCTACCTCAACTGTAGGAGCGAGCTTGTCTCGCGAGCTTTTCAAGACGCACAGAGCTCGCGAGACAAGCTCGCTCCTACAAAGGCAGGGTAAAGCACTCGTGCTTCGTTCTACCTGCCGGTTGAAGCTGCGACCTCAGGCTGAACATGTACCGGGACTGGCGTTGCAGCATGGGCGATTTCCCAGGCATCACGGGGCTCGTCCAGATCGCGGTTCAGGGTTTCCGGGGTCTTGTACGTGGTGTAAAGGGTGATCAGCGTGAGCAGGGTCAGGTAGCACGCGATCGGCAGCCAGGCGCCGACACCGGCGTTGGCGTCGCCGTCGTGGCTGGCCACCACCAGGGCGATAAGGCCGGCACCGATCAGCGGCGCAATGCCGCCCGCGATCACTGCCGAGGCTTCCCGGGCAATCGATACCCCCATGTAGCGGTGGCGCGAGCCGAACAGCTCGGGCATCAGCGCCGCCTGGGTGCCGAACATGCCCCAGGTACCGATGCCCAGTGCGATGGAGATGGCAATGATGCTCGCCATTACGTTGCCCAGGCTGAGCACCCACCAGACCGGGAAGGCCAGGGCCAGTTGCAGAAATGCGAAGGAGCGGTACACCACGACGCGGCCAAAGCGGTCGCTGAGCTTGCCGGCAATCGGTACGGTTATTGCGCCCAGGCAGGCTGCGCAGATCAGGGTCAGCACGCCCACAGGCCCTTGCAAGCCCACCACCCCAACGATGTAGCTCACCGCCAGCGCCTGGTAAATCGACGAGCCACCGTTTTCCCCCAAACGCAGGCCGATGCCGATCAGCAAGGTGGCCCTGGAGTGTTTCATCGCACTTTTCAGCGGGTTGACGCTGACGCGCTTGAGCGCCTTGAGGCGCAGGAAGGTCGGCGATTCCTTGAGCGACAGACGCATGTACAGGCCCAGCCCGACGATCACCACGCTGCTGAAAAACGGCACGCGCCACAGCCCGCTCTCGATCACGTTGTCATTGCCGCTGACCACCAGGAAATACACCACCGCTGCCAGGATAGTGCCCAGCTGGATGCCGAGAAACGGCAGGGCGGCGTAGAACCCGCGTCGGCCCTGGGGGGCATACTCGGTCATCATCACCGCTGCACCCGCCTGTTCGGCACCGGCACCCAGACCCTGCAGCAGGCGCAGAACCACCAGCAGTACCGGGGCCAGATAGCCGACCTGATGGAAGGTGGGCAGGGCACCGATCAGGGTGCTGGAAACCCCCATCAGCAGCACTGTCGACGCCAGCACGAATTTGCGCCCGACGCGGTCACCGATCATGCCGAACAGCACGCCGCCCAGCGGCCGTATCGCAAAGCCCAGGAAGTAGGTGCCGAAACTGGCGATCAGGCTCATGGCGCGGGTCTGTTCGGGGAAAAACAGCGGCCCGAAAATCAGCGCCGCGGCCAGGGTATACAGCGCAAAGTCGTAATATTCCAGAGCGCTGCCCAGGGAGCAGGCCCAGGCGGCACGGTGCAAATCTTTCTTGCGCTCTTGCCCGTCAGGGATCTGGGCGGTGTCGGATGCAGCATGATCGTGAGTCATCTTGGTAACTCCAGGTGCCTTTACGGCATCTTGTTATTGACAGGTAGTCGGGGGCTTACAATTTCAACCGCTGTATTTCCTCAAGCATGGCCTGCTCCATGATGTCGATGGGTGCAGTTTTGCCGGTATAGAGCTCGATTTGTCGACACGCCTGATGCACCAGCATGCGAGTGCCGGCCACGGTGCAGCAACCCAGGGCTTTGGCTTGCTGCAACAGCGCGGTCTGCACCGGCATGAACGCCACATCCATGACAACCAGATGGCTGGCCAGGCGGCCATCGAGCGGGTTGTTGTCCGGCTGCTTGAAGCCCACCGAGGTGGCGTTGATGACAATATCGAAGTGGCTGGCCGTGAAGGCCTCGACGCTACCACCCCAGCCGGCACCCAGATCCTTGGCCAGGGCCGCACCGCGTTCGGCACTGCGGTTGAACACCGTGACCCGAGCCGCTGCTTGCACGCAACCGAAGACCACCGCGCGGGCTGCGCCGCCGGCACCGATCACGGCAATCCGCTTGCCATCCAGAGCAGTGACTTCCTGCAGGGCGCGAATGGCGCCCAGGTAGTCGGTGTTGTAGCCGGTCAGTACGCCGTCCACGTTATTGATGGTGTTGACCGCGCCAATCACCAGGGCTGATTCGTCGATTGCATCCAGGTGAGGCATTACTGCCGTTTTGTAGGGCATGGAAACGTTCATGCCGCGCACGCCCAGCGTGCGGATGGCCGCCACCGCGGCTACCGGATCTTCGACGCCAAAACAGACAAAGGTGTAGTCCAGGCCCAGGGCCGCGTAAGCCGCGTTGTGGATCCTGGCCGAAAGCGAAAATGCTGAGCCCATGATTGAGCCGCAGAGGGTTGGCAGGGAGTGAGGCATGTTGGAGTCCTTGGCGTGAGAGTCGGACGGCGCGGGTAAGGCCGCCACCGGGGAACAGGGGCGGGGCGCTGACGAAACCGGACGCTGGGCAGGCGCGGCAAGCTGCTGCGCCGTACAGTTACTCAACGTTGCCCCGGCGCACGTTCGGGTGAATGTGGTTGATCATGTCTGTCTCCTTCCCTGGATTCATGAATGGTTCAATGGCGCCACTTTCAACTGCTATCTCCCTGGCGTGCCAATCGTTTATGGTGATGCCGTGATCACCGCTGGTGATCACCAAAGACGCATTAGCGAATCGGAGGATCAGTGGAACTCAAACATTTGCGGGCTTTTGCGGCCTTGGCCGAAGAACTGCACTTTGGTCGTGCGGCGGTGCGTCTGCACATTGTCCAGCCGGCCTTGAGTGCGCAAATACGAGCCCTGGAAGAGGATGTAGGGGCGCAATTGTTCGAGCGTGACCGGCACGGGGTCGAGCTGACCGAGGAGGGCGCACTATTTCTGCCCGAGGCCCTGGCGACCCTGCGCCAGGCCGGGCGCGCCCGTGAGGTGTTGCAGCAGGCCGCGGCCGGAGAGGTGGGGGTGCTGCGTCTGGCATTTGTGTCTTCAACCCTGTCGCACCTGTTGCCGGTGCTGATACGCACTCTGGAGGCGCGTTACCCGCGCATCGAACTTGACCTCAAGGACATGCCTTCGCAGCTGCAGATCCGCGGCCTGCTGGACAATGCTCTGGATTTTGGCCTGGTACGCCTGCCCTTGAATGTGTCCGGCATGCACACCCGCATGCTGTTCGAGGAGTCGCTGGTGGTGGCGCTGGCACAGGACCACCCGTTGTGTGCCAAGCGTCGTATACAGCCGCAGGATCTGCTCGGGTGTCCGCTACTGGTGCTGGGGCGAAAGTTTGCCCCCGGTTTGTATGACCAGATGCTGGTGGGGTTTCACCGGCGCAAGATAACGCTGACGATTGCCCGGGAGATGGGCGAGTTTCCCACCCTGTTAGCGTTGGTGGCCGCCGGTCTGGGAATCGGCATCCTGCCAGATGGTGCTGCCTCGGCGCTGCCGGCCGGGGTGGTGATCCGCCCGCTGACACTGGCCATGAGCGGCGCGGGCATAGGGGTTGCCTGGACGGGCCTTGAGAACCCGCGCAAGCGGGCCCTGATGCAGGTGCTCGACGAGCTCTATCCCGCGTCGGGCCCGGAGTCCGTTTAGGGCGCCAGGCACGCCAGGGTCAAGCCCGCAGTTATCTGCGCTGCTGTTCTTCTTCGCGTAACTGGGCGCTCATGTCATCGCAACTTTTCGCCCAGGCTTGCAGCCATTCGGGCATCGCTGGCGATACCTCGGCCAATCCCAGTTCACGGACAAAATCTGCGGACGGGATTGTGCCCTTGGCCGAACGAAACAACCCGCGCATCACCACAACCCCGACCACTCGGCCCCGGCTGATGAAACGGTGCTCCATCACGCTCCATTTTTGATCCCAGCCCAGTATGCGGGTGTGGATTTCAAACGCTTCGAACAGCTTCAGTTCGCGGCGGAACTTGCCCCAGGTATCACCCACAATCGGCAGTGCCTTATTGCGCATGGCCACGCGAAATGCGCCGCTGCGCAGCACGAAATCCATGCGCCCGACATCGGCCAGGGTGAAATAGCGGCCATTGGTGACGTGGCGGTTGAAGTCCAGGTCCAGCGGCCAGACACGCATCCGTACCACGGTGCTGTCCAGACCATCGACAGGCTTGCGCCAGGGGCGCCGAAACAGCATGAGCAGTAACCGAAACCAGAGATTCATAAGTACGCCGGGCAGTGATTGAAGGCTGCACTCTAGCGGGGAGGAATCAGGTAAGGTAGGTGCGCAAATGACTTATTACATGCGAAAAGCGCAACCTGGATCTTTTATGCACATTACCTTGCTCCTGGCCGACCAATGCTCGGCTGCAAGCGCCACGCTCGCCCTTGAAATGCTCGGTGCGGCCAATCTGTTTGCCGGCAGTGCGCAGGCGCCTTTTACCGTGGTGGTCGCTTCGCTTGATGGCCAGGTCGTCACTGCCTGGGGCGGGCAACAGTTGCAAGTTGACCGGTCGACGGCCCAGGTCGGGCAGACCGATCTGGTGCTGATACCGGGGTTTCTTTTCACCTTGAAAGAGGCTTTGCCGGGGTTTTCGGCCTATGGCCCGTGGCTGCGCAGCCAGCACACGCAGGGGGCGGTGATCGCATCGATGTGCACCGGTGCATTCATGCTGGCCGAGAGCGGTTTGCTGAAGGGTTTGCGCGCCACCACGCACTGGGCTTTTGCCGAGCTTTTTGCCCGGCGCTACCCTGCAGTGATACTGGAGGAGGCGCAGATCCTATGCGAAGAAAACCGGCTAATCACCAGCGGTGGTGCGAGCGCCGCAATGGATTTGATTTTGCACCTGATACGCCGCTTCGGTTCTGCGGAACTGGCCCACACCTGCAGCAAATACTTGCTGATTGATAACGTGCGCAGTGAGCAATCGGTATACGCCATGTGGTCGTTGCCCAAGAGCCACGGCGACGCAGAGATCCTGCGGGTCCAGCATTGGCTGGAGCAACACTTCGCCGGGCCGGTGCTGATCGATGATCTGGCCCGGCGTTTCGGTTTTGGCATCCGCAATTTCAAGCGTCGCTTCAAGGAGGCCACCGGGCATACCCCCATTGCCTATCTGCAAACCCTGCGTCTGGAGCGGGCCAAGCAACTGCTGGAGTCCACCCGCATGACGCTGGACAGCATCACCTATGCCGTGGGCTACGAAGACAGCAACTCCTTTCGCCGATTGTTTGTGCAGCGGGTGGGTCTGTTGCCGGTGGCTTATCGCAAGAAGTTCCAGCCAGCCCAGAGCGATTCAGCGCCGTAAGTGCGGTTCGCCCTTAATGCGCTTACCAGAAACGCCATCGCGAGCAAGCGGGACCTGACTACCCTCGGCATCGCCAAAGTTCGCGCCCGGTGCCGGCGCGAGTCTCAATGCGCCGCCAGCGGCTGGCACTCGGCTGCCTCGGGCCGGGGGCGAATGATCAGCAGGCCTGCCGTTGCAATCACCAACGGCACCACCAGCGCGCTGTAATAACCGGCGGGGCCGCCGTGTTCGAGAAACCAGCCACCGCTCGCAGAGCCGATGATGGCTCCCACACGCCCCAGCGCAATGGCCCAGCCTGTCGCGGTTGCGCGTAATGCGGTGGGGTATGCCTGGGCAACCATGTAGTTCAATACGATTTGCTGACCGCCAATGCCCAGGCCTGCGCAACCGGCGAGGGTAAATACCAGTGCCCAGTGGTTGCCACTGTTAGCCAGGCCCAGGCAGAGGGCAATACCAAATACAAACAGGATCAGCAGCAACAGCCGGGTATTGATTTTCGGCAGGATGATCGACAGCGGGATCGCGCAAACCACAAACACCGTATTGACCGCCACCGTGCCCATGGGGGCCTGCTCTGCCGGCAGGCCGGTGGCTTTGAGGACGGTAGGTAACCAAGACAGAAGCATGAACCACGCAACCCAGTTGAACAGGTAGACGGTCCAGATCCCGAGCGTGTTGCGGGCCAGCCCTGCGCTGAACAAAGAGCTCACCCCGGTTTTTACCTCCAGTTCCGGAACACTGTAGGTACTGTCCGGGGAAATCCGGGTTTTGCTGATGGCACCGAGGATTTTCCCGATCTTGTTGCGGCTGACATTGCCTTGGCGTCTGGTTAAAAAATACAAGGATTCCGGGAGGGCGAAGATCAATACCGCCAGCAGCAACAGCGGCACGATGCCGCCCACAGCAAAGATGCCTTGCCAGCCAATGGACGGCAGCATCCAGGCGGCCAGCAAACCGCCCAGAATGGCGCCGGCAGGCAAACCCAGCAGTACCGTGGTCATGATCGTGCCGCGTTGTCTGGCGCTGCCGTACTCGGCCGCCAGCGACAGCACCACGGGGGTCGCGCCGCCCATGCCGATGCCTGCGATAAACCGCAAGACCAGAATCTGCTCCGTGGTCCGGGCAAAGGCTGTTGCCAGGGATGCAACGGCAAACAGTGCGACTGCCGCGATGATGATCGGTCGGCGACCGAACTTGTCGGCCATTAAACCCAGAGCCATCGCCCCGAGCACCATGCCGACAATCCCGGCGGTCAGGATCGGCGCCAGCGCACCTGCTCCCAGGCCGAAGGCCTGAATGATCGAAGGACCGGTGAAGGCAATCGCCTGGGTATCGAAACCGTCGAGGATGGCAACCAAAAAACACAGTGCGAAAACCCGCCATTGAAAGGCGCTGATTTGCCTGCTGTCGATCAACTCGGGAATGGAATAGTGCGTGCTCATGGCGGCTCCGGCGGTTCCAGTTTTTTTATAGTTATGTGCAGGCGCAGCCTGCCGGAGCAGAGGCTAAAGGCGGGGGGTTGTCAGCGTCTAATATCATTTGGGTGCCGTGCAATACCTCCAGGGTATGACTGGCGGGGGAGGCACTCTAGATACCGGCCATTGAGCCCGGTTCAGGTGCAGTGAGGCCGCGGGCGACCTCGTGCGGGGGGATGTGAGGTGCGCCGACTTATTGAAGCAACGGCACGCCACTGAGGTCCTGCAAGGCTTCGAAGCTGATATCCGCGAGGATCTCGCGCACCAGCAGGCCCTGGGGGGTAACGTCCAGAATCGCCAGGTCGGTATAGATTCGGCTGACGCAGGCGATGCCCGTCAGCGGGTAGGTACACTCCGGCACCAGTTTGCTTTCGCCGTTCTTGGTCAGGTGATCCATCATCACGAATACCTGGCGTGCGCCGGTGGCCAGGTCCATCGCGCCGCCTACCGCAGGTATCGAACCTTCGGCTCCGGTATGCCAGTTGGCCAGATCGCCTTTGACCGAAACCTGGAAAGCACCCAGTACGGCAATGTCGATGTGCCCGCCGCGCATCATCGAGAACGAGTCGGCGTGATGGAAATAGGCGCCACCGGCCAGCAACGTCACATGCTGCTTGCCGGCGTTGATCAGGTCATCATCTTCCTCTCCAGGGGCCGGGCTCGGGCCCATGCCCAGCACGCCGTTTTCGCTGTGCAGGAACACCTCCTTGTCCCCCAGGTAGTTCGCCACCAGCGTCGGTACGCCAATGCCCAGGTTCACATAAGCGCCCTCGAGAATATCCTTGGCCACGCGCTGGGCCATTTCGTTGCGCGAAAGTTTGTTAATGACGGTCATGGTGGGCCTCAGTTGACGTTGGCGATCGGAGAGCGGGCGGATGGCACCGCAACCACGCGCTGGACAAAAATCCCCGGGGTGATGATGTGTTCAGGGTCCAGTTCGCCCAGCTCGACGATCCGGTTGACCTGTGCAATGGCCGTGGTCGCCGCCATGGCCATGATCGGTCCAAAATTGCGCGCGGCTTTACGGTAGGTCAGGTTGCCCCAACGATCACCTTTTTCGGCTTTGATCAGGGCGATGTCTGCGCGCAACGGCATTTCCAGTACAAAGTTGCGGCCCTCGATTACCCGGGTCTCCTTGCCCTCGGCCAACAATGTGCCGTACCCGGTCGGCGTATAGAACGCACCGATTCCCGAGCCGGCCGCCCGGATGCGTTCGGCCAGGTTGCCCTGGGGCACCACCTCCAGCTGCACTTTTCCGGCCCGGTACAGTTCGTCAAACACATAGGAGTCGGACTGGCGCGGGAATGAGCAAATGACCTTGGCGACACGCCCGGCCTTGAGCAGTGCAGCCAGGCCGATTTCACCGTTGCCGGCGTTGTTGCTGATGATGGTGAGGTCGCGAGCGCCCGATGCAATCACACCGTCCACCAGTTCCGAGGGCATGCCGGCGGTGCCGAAGCCCCCCACCATGATGATCGAGCCATCGGCGATGCCATCCAGTGCGGCAGCGATGGATTCGAAGGTTTTGTTGATCAAGGCGTGCTCCTGATTTTAGGTTGAATGAACAGATCAATCTGCTGGCCGACCGTTCGTGCAACGGTCCGGCATGTGCATAGGGTGCCAAACATCGAACCCGAGAGGGCGACGCCACATGCGATGTCGTGCGATTAACGAACGCTTGGTGAAATTGCCCTCTGTGCAGCTGCGCCCTGAGGCGCGATCTGTGGCCCGCACCCGATAACGCCCGCCCTCATTGCGACCGACTACGGCACCGTGCTGTTTTGCACAAAGCGGATAACGGTCTGCACGCAACGGATATTGCCGCACGCACAGGTCGGTGACACTGCCACAACCACATAACAACAATGGAGTCTCAGGCCATGTCCATAGGCGTCGAGTACCTCAATTCCTTGCTCGAAGAAAACCGTGATGAAGGCCTCTACCGCTGCAAGCGTGAGATGTTTACCGACCCCCGCCTGTTCGACCTCGAAATGAAGCACATTTTCGAAGGCAACTGGCTGTACCTCGCGCATGAGAGCCAGATCCCGCAGAAAAACGATTACATCACCCTGCAAATGGGCCGCCAGCCGGTGTTTATTGCGCGTAACAAGGACGGGGTACTCAACGCCTTCCTCAATGCCTGCAGTCACCGCGGAGCGATGCTGTGCCGGCACAAACGCGGCAACAAGTCGTCCTATACCTGCCCGTTCCACGGCTGGACGTTCAACAACTCGGGCAAGCTGCTCAAGGTCAAGGATCCTGGCAACGCAGGTTATCCCGCCAGCTTCAACTGCGAAGGCTCCCATGACCTGACCAAAGTCGCCCGCTTTGAGTCGTACCGTGGTTTTCTGTTCGGCAGTCTGAATGCCGATGTGGTGCCGCTGGCCGAACATCTGGGTGAGTCGGCAAAGATCATCGACATGATCGTCGATCAGTCCCCCGATGGCCTGGAAGTCCTGCGCGGCGCCTCCAGCTACATCTATGAGGGCAACTGGAAACTGACCGCCGAAAACGGTGCCGACGGTTACCACGTCAGTTCGGTGCACTGGAACTATGCCGCCACCCAGAACCAGCGCAAGGAGCGCCAGTGCGGTGATACCAACCCGACCATGAGTGCCGGTGGCTGGGCTAAAAGCGGCGGCGGTTTCTACTCGTTCGACAAAGGTCACATGCTGCTCTGGACGCGCTGGGCGAACCCGCAGGACCGGCCGTTGTACGAGCGCCGTGATGAGCTGGTCAATGACTTCGGTCAGGCCCGCGCCGACTGGATGATCGGTAATTCGCGCAATCTGTGCCTGTATCCCAACGTCTATTTGATGGACCAGTTCAGCTCGCAGATCCGGATTGCCCGGCCGATCTCGGTCAACCAGACCGAGATCACCATCTACTGCATCGCCCCGGTGGGCGAGAGCGCAGAAGCCCGTTCGCGGCGCATTCGCCAGTACGAGGACTTCTTCAACGTCAGCGGCATGGCCACCCCCGATGACCTGGAGGAATTCCGTTCCTGCCAGATGGGTTATCAAGGCAGCGCTACGGCCTGGAACGATATGTCGCGTGGTGCCGAACACTGGGTCGAAGGGCCGGATGAAGCGGCGCTGGAGATTGATTTGCAGCCGTTGCTCAGCGGCGTGCGCACCGAAGACGAAGGGTTGTTTGTGGAGCAGCACAAGTACTGGAAAGAGACCATGTTGCAAGCCGTGGCCACTGAACAGGCAGGAAAAATTCCTGCGCGGGAGGTCCAATGAGCATGTCATACGATAGCGTGCGCGATTTTCTGTTCCGCGAAGCCCGGTACCTGGACGACAAACAGTGGGACCAGTGGCTGGAACTCTACGCCGCCGATGCGACGTTCTGGATGCCGTCCTGGGATGACGATGACGAGTTGACCGAAGACCCGCAAAGCGAAATCTCGCTGATCTGGTACGGCAGCCGGGAAGGTCTGGAAGACCGTATTTTCCGGATCAAGACCGAGCGTTCCAGCGCCAGCATCCCGGACACCCGCACCTCCCATAACTTGAGCAATATCGAGATCATCGAGCAGAGCAGCGACCAGTGCGTAGTGCGCTTCAACTGGCACACCCTGAGCTTTCGCTACAAGACGGTCGACAGCTATTTCGGCAGCAGTTTCTACACCCTCGATACCCGCGGCGAGCAGCCGTTGATAAAGGCCAAGAAAGTCGTGCTGAAAAACGATTATGTCCGCCAGGTCATCGATATTTACCACCTGTAAATCGGGCTGCATTCCAGCGCCCGCCCAGTATGCGGGGGGAGTGCAGCCATGCGAGGTATGCCATGAGCCACAAGATTGCCCTGAATTTTGAAGACGGCGTGACCCGTTTTATCGACGCCAACGCCAGTGAAACCGTTGCCGACGCGGCGTACCGCCAAGGGATAAACATTCCCCTGGACTGCCGCGACGGCGCCTGCGGTACCTGCAAATGCTTCGCCGAATCCGGTGAATATGATCTGGGCGAGGAATACATCGACGATGCCCTGACCGCTGAAGAGGCTGGCGAAGGTTTTGTCCTGACCTGCCAGATGCGCGCCAAGGGTAACTGCGTGGTGCATATCCCGACGTCTTCTGAGGTCTGCAAGACCGGTCAGTCCTCCTATGAAGGTGCCATCCAGGAAGTGCGTCGCCTGTCCGACAGCACCCTGTCGTTGTCGATTCAGGGGCAGGGGCTGGCTGACCTGACGTTCCTGCCGGGCCAGTACGTAAACCTGAATGTGCCGGGCAGTGATCAGACCCGTGCCTATTCTTTCAGCTCGGTACAGAAAGACGGGCGTGTCAGCTTCCTGATTCGCAATGTACCCGGCGGCCTGATGAGCCACTTTCTCACCGAGCTGGCCAAGGTCGGCGACCCCATGAGCCTGGCCGGTCCACTGGGCAGTTTTTACCTGCGCCCGATCAAGCGGCCCTTGCTGTTGTTGGCCGGCGGTACCGGTCTGGCGCCGTTTACGGCGATGCTTGAGACCATCGCGCAAAAGGGCAGTGATCATCCTCTGCACCTGATTTATGGCGTGACCAACGATTTTGATCTGGTGGAAATCGACCGTTTGAAAGCACTGGCGGCGAGCATTCCCAACTTCACCTTCAGTGCCTGCGTGGCCAACCCGCAGAGCGAGTGGCCGCAAAAGGGCTATGTCACCCAGCACATTGCCCCTGAGCATTTGAATGGCGGTGATGTGGATATTTATCTGTGCGGACCGCCGCCGATGGTTGAAGCCGTGAGCCAGTACATCCGCGAGCAGGGCATTTCACCCGCCAACTTCTACTACGAAAAATTCGCCGCCAGCGCTGCTTGAACACGCGGCTACGACAAAGGTCTGGAGATCATCATGAGCATGAGATTCAACGATAAAGTCGCGTTGGTCACCGGCGCGGCGCAAGGCATAGGCCGCGGGGTTGTGGAGCGCTTGCTGCTGGAAGGGGCCAGGGTCGTTGCGGTCGATCGCAGCGAACTGGTGCATGAACTGGCACCCGAAGTGTTGGCGCTGACCGCAGACCTGGAACGCTATGAAGATTGCCAGCGGGTGGTTGCCCGGGCTGTCGAGCACTTCGGCAGGCTGGATATCCTGATCAACAACGTGGGCGGCACTATCTGGGCCAAACCCTTCGAACATTACCTGCCTGCGGAGATCGAGGCGGAGGTGCGTCGTTCGCTGTTCCCGACCCTTTGGTGCTGTCACAGCGCGCTGCCGCACATGCTGGAACAAGGCAGCGGGGTGATCGTCAATGTGTCCTCCATCGCCACGCGCGGGGTCAACCGTGCGCCCTATGGCGCAGCCAAGGGCGGGGTGAACGCCCTCACGGCCTGCCTGGCATTTGAAACCGCCGGGCGTGGTGTGCGCGTCAATGCCACTGCCCCCGGGGGCACTGATGCACCGCCGCGCCGGATACCGCGCAACAGCGCTGCCGCCACCGAGCAAGAGCAGCAGTGGTACGCGCAGATCGTCGAGCAGACCAAGGACAGCAGCTTGATGAAACGCTACGGATCGATCGACGAACAGGTAGGGGCCATTCTGTTCCTGGCGTCCGATGACGCGTCCTATATCACCGGCGTTACCTTGCCCGTAGGCGGTGGCGACCTGGGCTGAGCCCGATACACAGTGGTACCCGAAACATAGGCGCCCCATAACAACAAGAGAATAAAAGCCATGGGAACTCTGGATGTTCATGCAATTGTCGACAATGCCCGGTTTGGCCGATTCCACTGGATGGTCATGCTGTGGTGCGCTCTGCTGCTGATTTTTGATGGTTATGACCTGTTCATCTACGGCGTAGTACTGCCGGTGATCATGCGGGAGTGGGGGTTGACGCCACTACAGGCCGGGGCGCTGGGCAGTTATGCCTTGTTCGGCATGATGTTCGGGGCACTGGTGTTCGGCAGCTTTGCTGTCAGCACCACGCGGCGCGCGTTTACCGCGGCGTTGCCTGCTCAGGCCTGAGTGCGGCGTGACAGGCCCGGGCAAAATAAATCAATAAAAGAGGTAGTCAGAATGACCGTGAAAATTTCCCAGACCCCCGAGCTCCAGGCGTTTTTCAAGGAGGTCAGCGGTGCGAACAGCGATCAGGGCAGCCCGCGGGCCAAACAGTTGCTGCTGCGTCTGGTCAATGAGGTGGCGCGCATCGTCGAAGACCTGGAGGTGACGGACGATGAGTTCTGGGCTGCGGTGGATTATCTCAATCGCCTGGGTGCCCGCAACGAGGCAGGGCTGTTGGTCGCAGGTCTTGGTATCGAGCATTTTCTCGATCTGTTGCAAGACGCCAGGGACGCCGATGCGGGATACGTGGGCGGAACCCCGCGCACCATCGAAGGCCCGCTGTACGTGGCCGGGGCACCGATCAGTCAGGGCGAGGCGAGGCTTGACGATGGCAGTGAAGAGGGGGTTGCGACGGCACTGTTTCTGGAGGGGGTGGTGCGCGATACCGACGGCAACCCGGTCCCGGGGGCGATTGTCGATCTCTGGCATGCCAACACCCGGGGTACCTATTCGTACTTCGACTCCAGCCAGTCGGAGTACAACCTGCGCCGACGCATTGTCACCGATGCCGAGGGCCGCTACCGCGCGCGTTCCATCGTGCCGTCCGGCTACGGCTGCAACCCGGCCGGCCCGACCCAGGAGTGTCTGGACCTGCTCGGACGCCACGGCCAGCGGCCAGCGCATATCCACTACTTCATCTCGGCTGCGGGCTACCGGCACTTGACCACCCAGATCAATCTGTCAGGGGACAAGTACCTGTGGGATGACTTTGCTTTCGCGACCCGCGACGGCCTGGTGGGTCAGGTGGTGTTTGTCGACGACCAGGCGGCTGCCCGCGCCCGGGGAGTGGACGGCCGTCATGCAGAGCTTGAGTTCGACTTCCAGTTGCAGCCGGCTGCCAGTCAGGCAGGCGAGCAGCGCAGCCAGCGCCCGCGGGTGTTGCAGGAAAGCTGAGGCCACGCCAAATGTTTTACCGGCCGGGTGAGGGTGCGCCGGCACTCAAATCCCGGCGACGTTGAGGTACACATGCCAACTCTGTTTCGCGACCTGTCATTGTCGGCAGTGATTGCCGGGTTCATCGCTACATTGATTTCCTACGCGGGCCCGCTGGTCATCATTTTCCATGCGGCTGAACAGGCGCACCTGTCAGCCATTGAGCTGTCGTCCTGGGTATGGGCGATTTCCATCGGTTCTGCCGTGCTCGGTGCCTTCCTGTCCCTCAAGTACAAGGTTCCGGTGGTGGTGGCCTGGTCGATTCCGGGTTCCGCGCTGCTGGTGACGGCGCTGCCCGAGATCGGCCTGAATCAGGCCGTGGGTGCCTACCTGGTGGCGAACCTGTTGCTGTGGGTGATCGGCTATAGCGCCGTGTTCGATAAATTGCTGGCCCATTTGCCGGGCTCGATTGCGGCAGGGATGCAGGCCGGCATTCTGTTCAGCTTCGGTATTCAAACCTTTCGCTCGGCACCCGAGGCGCCGGCGTTGATCGGCGCGATGTTTGTGACCTACATCGGTTTTCGCAAGTTGTGGCCGCGCTATGCGGTGGCGGCTGTGCTGGTGGTGGGGGCGGGCATTGCTCTGGTCAGCGGTGAATTTCGCGGCGAAGCCCTGATGTTTGCGTGGGCGACCCCGCAATGGATCGTGCCCGAGTTCAGTCTGTCCGCCACCTTGAGTCTGGCGTTGCCCATGCTGCTGGTGGCCCTGACCGGGCAGTTCATGCCCGGGATAGCCGTCTTGCGCGGCGCGGGCTATACCACGCCTGCCAGCCCGATGATCACAGCCAGCGCCCTGGTCGGAGCATTACTGGCCCCTTTCGGCTGTCACGGGCTCAACCTTGCCGCCGTGACAGCCAGCCTGTGTACCGGGCGCGAAGCCCATGAGAATCCCCGGCGCCGTTACGTCGCAGCGCTGTCGGGCAGTTTGCTGTACCTGTTGCTGGGGATGGCCGGGGCCACGGTGGTGTCGGTGTTCGCAGCCTTTCCCCACGCGTTGATCGCGGGCCTGGCCGGCCTGGCGCTGTATGGCGCGATCAATGATGCGCTGGTGCGCAGCGTGTCTGATGCCAAGGACCGTGATGCCGGCCTGTTCACATTTCTGGTGACCGCGTCGGGGGTTTCTTTTCTGGGCTTGTCAGCACCGTTCTGGGGCTTGCTGCTGGGGTTGACGGTGCATGTGGTGATGTTCAAGCGGCGCCCGGTCAGTGTGGGCGCAACATCGACCGAGGGTTAGCCCTTGAGTTTTTTGCAGCGCACCCGGGCTGTGCGAATACCTTACAGGTATGGTGGCTAACCTTATTTGTATTGGCATTGCAACGGATCGTGGTCGAGAATCGCAAGGCCTGCCTGTACCTGTCACAGTTGTAATGCGCCTGATTGATAAAAATAATATAAGAGTGACCGCCATGAATATGCCCCTGCTAAGCGAGCGCAGTGAGGTGTTCAAGAACGCCGACCCGCATGCCGTATCCGGCTATGTGAATCAGCATGTCGGCAGCCATTGTATTCACCTGCCGCGCAAAGCCAGTGCCCAGGCGCAACTGAACCACCGCAAGTTTGCCAGCCTGGACCTTTGCCGGATCAGCTACGGCTCCAGCGTGCGTGTGGTATCCGATGCGCTGGAGGACATCTTCCATTTGCAGGTTTTGCTGCGCGGCGACTGCCTGTGGCGTAGCCCCACCGGAGTGCACCATCTGGTGCCGGGCGAGCTGCTGCTGATCAACCCCGATGATCCGGTAGACCTGACGTATTCCCATGACTGCGAAAAATTCATCCTGAAAGTGCCGACCAGGTTGCTGGAGCTGATCTGCCAGGAGCAGCGCTGGCTTTATCCGCGCGAAGGCATCCGTTTTCTGCAACAGCGCTATGCGCTGGATCAACTGCAAGCGTTTGTACCGTTACTGGCCACCATCTGCACCGAGGCCGAGGACGGTGCTGCGCTGGCCCGGGTCCAGGAGCATTACGCGCATATAGTCGCCAGCAAGATGTTGACCCTGATGCGCAATAACGTGCGGCGCGAACACCTGGCCTGTTCCAGCAGCACCTTCGAGCGCCTGCTGGATTACATTACTTGCAACCTTCAGCACGACATCAGCGTCCAGAGCCTGGCCGATCAGGCGCAGCTGAGTGTGCGCTCGCTGTATGCCCTGTTCGAGAAGCACATGTGCACGACCCCGCAACGTTTTATCCGTGAGCAGAAGCTGTCACGGATCCAGGCGTGCCTGGCCGATCCCAGCTGCAACGTGCGCAGCGTTACCGAACTGGCCCTTGATTATGGTTTTGTCCACTTGGGGCGATTTGCCGAACAATATCGCAAGCAATTCACCGAGTTGCCTTCCGACACCTTGAAGCGCCGCGCGCAACGGATAGCCATCGGTTGAGGCCGGGGCTGGACTGAAAGCCCGGCGCCCGGACAGTGCTTGAAACGCTGCCCGGGCTCTGAACGTTCGCGGCCTGGTGGATCCATCATCCCGGGCCCGGGTCAAACATTGCGGGTCCATGATTGATGGCGCTGACTCACTTCAGGCATTGTGCTCCGGCGCTGGCGACCTGGGCGTCATGCTCGGCCTTGACCCCCGATACGCCGACTGCGCCGATCACCTGGCCGTCAACAATGATTGGCACGCCGCCTTCCAGCGAGGTCAGCAGTGGCGCCGACAGAAAGGCGTGGCGACCCCCATTGACCATGTCCTCATAACCCTTGGATTCACGGCGTCCCAAGGCTGAAGTGCGGGCCTTTTCCATGGCGATATAGGCGCTGATCGGGGCGCAGCCGTCGAGACGCTCGAGGGCCAGCGGATGGCCGCCGTCGTCGACGATGGCGATGCTTACCGCCCACTGATTGTTCCGCGCTTCTGTGCGTGCAGCGCCAAGGATCTGACTGACTTCGGTCTGGCTCAATACGGCTTTGGTTTTCATGGGGCTCTCCAATGGGCGCTGTTGGTTCGGTTAAATCAGGGCCTCTTCGACCAGTTCGATCCAGTGCCTGACCGGGGTGCGACCGGCGCCGTCGAGGTGGATCTGGCAGCCGATGTTGGCGGTGACGATAAGTTGCGGCTGGCCGCTTTCCAGAGCATTGAGCCGGTTGTCGCGCAGTTGGCGCGACAGCTCGGGCTGGGTCAGCGACCAGGTGCCTGCCGAGCCGCAGCACAAATGGCTGTCCGGGACCGGCGTGAGGTTGAAGCCCAGACGGGTCAGCAAGGCTTCTACCGCGCCGCCAAGTTTTTGGGCGTGCTGCAGGGTACAGGGGCAATGGAAGGCGATGCGCGTTGCAGCGTTGACCTTGAGTTGCTCCAGGGGCTCGTCACGCAGCACCTCTACCAGATCCCTGGCCAGGGCACTGACCCGGCCAGCCCTGAAGGCATAGGCCGGATCGTGGCTTAGCAGATGCCCGTAATCCTTGATGAAGGCGCCACAACCGCTGGCTGTCTGCACGATGGCTTCGGCCCCGTTTTCGATGCTCGGCCACCAGGCGTCGATATTGCGTCGGGCGCGATTGAGGCCGGCCTCCTGGGCATCCAGGTGATAGTCCACGGCGCCGCAGCAGCCGGCCTGGCTGACCGCTATCACGCCGATTTGCAGGCGGTCCAGTACCCGTGCCGTGGCGGCATTGGTGTTGGGCGACAGACTCGGCTGCACGCAACCTTCGAGCATCAGTACCTGTCGCGGATGCCGCGCCGTCGTTCGTTCCCCGGCAGGACGAACGTTGCGTGGCAATTTGGCCTGGAGTGCTTCGGGCAACAGGGCGCGCAAGCGTTCGCCGGTGTTGATCAGACGCTTGAACAGCCCGGGGTTCGGCACTACTGCGCGCAGGCTCTGGCGCAGCAGGCGCTGGCCCGCAGAGCGCGGCACGGCGGCGTCGACTACCGCGCGGCCGATATCCAGCAGGTTGTGGTAATCGACCCCGGACGGGCAGGTGGTTTCACAGTTGCGACAAGACAGGCAGCGGTCCAGGTGCAGTTGCGTCTTCGCCGTGGGCGCATGACCTTCGAGTACTTGCTTGATCAGGTAAATCCGCCCGCGCGGGCCGTCCAGTTCATCGCCGAGCAATTGATAGGTGGGGCAGGTGGCGTTGCAGAAGCCGCAATGCACGCAGCTGCGCAGAATGCTTTCGGCCTCTGCTGCGCGGGGCAGTAGCTTGGCCTGTTCACTCAAGAGGGTCTGCATGGTTCAAAGCTCCGCGTACATACGGCCCGGGTTGAAGATCCCTTGCGGGTCCAGTTGCGTCTTGAGCTGGCGGTGATAGCGCAGCAGCGCAGCGGGCAATGGTTGAAAGGGGCTGTCGATGAGGCCGTGGCTATAACAGGTGGCATGGCCGCCCACCGTTCGGGCCAGGGCGCGAATGACCTCTGCATCGGCGTCGGATTTGAGCCAGCGCTGGGCGCCGGACCAATCGATCAACTGCTCGCCGGGCAGGTCGAGCACGCCCGTATTATTGGGCACTGAAAGGCGCCACAGCGGCTGGCCGACGTCGAAAAAGGCCAGTTGCTGTTCATTCAGTTCGGCCCAGAAGCCGGGGTCGAGCGCTTCGCCGCCGAGACGGTCATGGGCCCCGGTCACCGAGCCTTCGCCACCTTCCAGGCGCAAATGCAAACGCTGGCCGTCATGGCAGGCGGCGCTGATGGGCAGCGGCTGCTGGCCCCATTGGGCGAGATTGCTCAATGCCCGTGCGCGGTCCATCTCCAGGGAAATGCTCAAGCAGCGACGGGGCACTGGCAGCACCTTCAACGACACTTCCGTCAGCAGCCCAAGGCAGCCGTAACTGCCTGCCAGCAAGCGCGACAGATCGTAACCGGCGACATTCTTCATCACTTCGCCGCCAAAGCGCAGGTGCTTGCCCAGACCGGTGATTACCCGGGTACCGAGCACGAAGTCGCGCACTGAACCGGACCAGGGCCGACGCGGGCCGGACAGCCCGGCCGCGACCATGCCGCCGACTGTTGCTCCCGGGCTGAAGGAGGGTGGCTCGCAGGGCAGCATTTGCCCGGCTGCGGCCAGGGTTGCGGACAACTCAGCCAGCGGGGTGCCGGCGCGGGCGGTGATCACCAGCTCGGTGGGGTCGTAACTGACGATGCCACGGTGCCCCCGGGTGTCGAGGACTTCACCGGCCACCGCACGCCCGAGAAACGCCTTGCTGTTGGAGCCCTGGATCAGCAGCGGGGTGGCATTGGCCAGCGCGCGGTTGACCTGCTCCAGCAGCGCCTGGCTGTCATCGACATTGTGTTCAGTCTCCATCAAAAACGCTCCAGTTCAGGGAAGGGCAACTGGCCCATGTGCACATGCATGGCTCCGAACTCGGCGCAGCGATGCAGGGTAGGGATATTTTTGCCGGGGTTGAGCAGCCCGCCCGGGTCGAATGCGGCCTTGACCCCATGGAACAGGGTCAACTCATCGCTGTTGAACTGGGCACACATCTGGTTGATTTTTTCGCGCCCGACCCCGTGTTCGCCGGTGATGCTGCCGCCCACCTTGACGCACAGCTCGAGGATTTTGCCTCCCAGGGCTTCGGCGCGGTCCAGTTCGCCGGGTTGATTGGCATCGAACAGAATCAGCGGGTGCATGTTGCCGTCACCGGCGTGAAACACGTTGGCGACCCGCAGCCCGTATTCGTCGGCCAGCTCGGCGATCTTCTTGAGCACGCCGGGTAACGCGCGGCGGGGGATGGTGCCGTCCATGCAGTAATAGTCCGGCGACAACCGGCCCACGGCCGGAAAGGCGTTTTTGCGTCCGGCCCAGAAACGCACCCGCTCGGCCTCGTCCCGGGCCTGGCGTACTTCGGTAGCGCCGGCCAGTTCCAGGACCCGACGCACCCGTACGCAATCGTCATGCACATCGGCTTCGACGCCGTCCAGCTCGCACAACAGAATGGCCTCGGCGTCTACCGGGTAGCCGGCATGAATGAAATCCTCAGCGGCTCGGATCGCCAGGTTGTCCATCATCTCAAGGCCGCCGGGAATGATGCCCTCGGCAATGATCTCGGCCACTGCACGCCCGGCTTTTTCCACGCAGTCGAAAGCTGCCAGCAGTACTTTGGCAACTTGCGGTTTGGGCAGCAGTTTGACTGTGACCTCAGTGATGATCCCGAGCATGCCTTCGGAGCCGGTGAAGAGCGCCAGCAGGTCGAAACCCGGTGAGTCGAGGGCATCCGAACCCAGGGTCAGGTGTTCTCCTTCGACGGTCAGAATCTCGACCTTGAGCAGGTTGTGCACGGTCAGACCGTATTTCAGGCAATGCACGCCACCGGCGTTCTCGGCCACATTGCCGCCGATGGAGCAGGCGATCTGGGAAGAAGGGTCCGGCGCGTAATACAAACCAAAAGGGGCGGCCGCCTGGGAGATTGCCAGGTTGCGCACACCGGGCTGAACCCGTGCGCTGCGGGCGGCAGGGTCGATATGCAGAATGCGGTTCAAGCGCGCCATCACCAGTAGCACGCCTTTCTCCAGCGGCAATGCACCCCCGGAAAGCCCGGTACCGGCACCCCGTGCGACCACCGGCACCCGGCGCTCATGGCAGAGTTGGAGCAGGCCTTGTACCTGTTCGAGGGTGCTGGGTAACGCCACCAGCATCGGTGTGGTGCGGTAGGCCGACAGGCCGTCGCACTCGTAAGGCTTCAGATCTTCTTCCTGATGGAGGATGTCCAGATCGGGCAAGCGTTGTTGCAGAGCCTGTAGCAGCGAACCTTTATCGACGGCAGGCAGATAACCGTCAACGCGTTCGTCGTAGAGAATATTCATCGGCGAGCAAGGACCCCGGTTGTTTTTATTAGAGGTCTGTTCACGGGAACAGTGGCCTTCATCATTGGCTTCAGGGGGCCTGCTGTCCATGCGTTGCACGCAGCTCACAGCGTTTTTTTAAAATTCGAATTTAATAATCATATTATTCAGTCGGTTGCTGATTTCTCCCGGAGGCCTCAAGGAACGTGATCAACAGGGGCCTTGCCGGATCTGGACGGGCTCGAAGCCATGGCCGCGAAATCCTGCCGGTCACGCGAACGCCCACCAATGATTCGCGCTCTGTTACAGGCGCTCACTCCGCGCTCGGTTTTAATCGGGTGATGTCCGGGCATTTAACACCCGTGTATAGAAGACCCGCGTTCGGGCTCACGGACTGATGAATGTTGTTTTTTGTTGGGTTTACGTGAGAGACGGATCTTTACCCATCGGTCTTCACTTTTAACCTTGCCAGTATCCCCGAATGCGATATACAGGGTTGCCCTGTAGCAGGAGGTGGAACGAGAACAATGATGCCTGCGAAGTTTTCGGTAAGCCCAAATCCATCCATGATGAGACGTTTTGTACATACTGCTCTCTACTTTACCTAGTGGATGTGGAATTGCCTTAATGACATTCCTGCTGAGCACGCAGAGTACAGGGCGATTATTTGTCGGTATGTAGGACTAATCTGATACAAGTTAGAATTTTCTTTTAAATTGCGCTGTTTATATAAAGTGGCAAGTTTTTATTTTTGAGGTGCACGCTTTTTACCGATATTTAAAGTATTGGTATGTTCAGGGTGGCTGGTTTATCGAAGGGTTGTTGAGTCCGCATCAGTATTGCTTTCGGTTGTTGCGAAAAGTTGCTGTAAAGAGCAGGTGGATGCAAGAGTAAAAGTTGCGATCGACAGCAAGTACTGTCGATCGCAAGTTGTATTTATTGTTGCTGCCAGGCGGGTGCTTCAGTGCCCGCCCCGGTATTTTTGTATCAGGCGCCGGCGCCGAGGAACGGCAGCAACAGGTACAACTTGATCACAATGACGTTGATGATGTCGATGAAGAACGCCCCCACCATTGGCACGACCAGGAACGCGAGTTGCGAAGGTCCGTAGCGCTGTGTCACCGCTTGCATGTTGGCGATGGCGGTAGGTGTGGCACCCAGTCCGAAACCACAATGGCCTGCCGCCAGTACTGCGGCATCGTAGTTGCTGCCCATGACCCTGAAGGTCACGAAAATGGCATACAGGGCCATGACCAGGGTCTGTGCCAACAGCAGGATGAAAATAGGCAACGCCAGGGCCGCCAGATCCCAGAGTTTGAGCGACATCAGGGCGATGGCCAGGAACAGCGACAGGCTGACGTTGCCCAGGACCGAGACTTCACGCTCGAACACTTGATACAGGCCCAGCGCCGAAAGGCCGTTGCGCAATATCACGCCCACGAACAACACGCAGACGAAGGTCGGCAGCTCTAATGCGGTACCCAGCAGCAGGCCACTGAGCAGGGAACCTGCCAGCAGGCTGACGGAGATCAGCGCCAGGGTTTCGATAAACGAAAACGGGGTTATCGAACGTTCTTCGTTGGGTTGCTCAAAGCCCTTTGGCAACTGCACCTCTTCATGGCCAAGACCGGGGGTCTTGACGCGCTTGATCAGCAGGCGCGCAACCGGGCCGCCAATCAGGCCACCCAGCACCAGACCGAAGGTTGCAGAGGCCATGGCCAGTTCCGAAGCAGAAGCCAGGCCGTATTTTTCAGTGAAGGTAGCACCCCATGCAGCCCCGGTACCGTGGCCGCCGGACAAGGTCACGGAGCCGGTCAGCAGGCCCATCAGGGGGTCGAGCCCCAAAGCCGTTGCGAGGCCGATCCCCATGGCGTTCTGGACGATCAGAAGTCCTCCCACTACCAGCAGGAAAACGCCTACAACGCGTCCGCCTTTTTTCAGGCTGGCGAAATCGGCATTCAGGCCGATCGTGGCGAAAAAAGCCAACATCAGGGGCATCTGCAGCGACGTATCAAATTGCACTTTAATGTCGAACAGACGCAGGGCCAGAAGCAACAGAGCAACCACCAGGCCCCCTGCAACGGGTTCGGGGATATTGTAGGTACGCAAAAATCCGACACGAGACACGAGTCCGCGTCCTAGTAACAGCACCAAAGAGGCAGCCACAAGCGTTCCATAAAAATCAAGCTGAAACATCGAGGCATTCCTATTATTCGTTCACAAGCAGACAGTCCCTGGCCATGCTTGCAGAGCGGACTGAGTGGCCTCAGCCCTGATTGATATAGAGATTCAAGCCGCCATCACTGGCCTGCCTGGTAAATTGAAGCGCGCGATAATAGTGGAGTGAGACTAGTTGTGACTTAACTTAAGTCAAACAAAATGTTTCCATGAAGAAAATGTAGTTTGTCCCTAAGCAAAATCAATAACCACGCATCGGATTTAATACCCGCAAATGGAGGCGGTTACAGTCGTTGCGACGCCTGAGCTGGTCGTATCTGAAACAGGGTATTAACTGGCCCCCGGCTGGGGGCCATATTCGAGAAGTGAGGCTGTTTGAAGTTAACGGCTATATATTTAAAACGTATTTTTAGGAGGTGTCTTATATGCAAACTATAAAAAATCAGGATGCCGGTACCTGATGGCGGTGCTTTAAACGACGCTTTACAAACACCGCAATGAAAATCAATCCCAACGTCAAAAGACTCAAGAACAGGGTATTGAACCAGGGGAACGGTTCAGCGCGGCTGTTGGTGGACTCAATCGCAGTGATGTTCGGGAACACCGACAGTATTTTGATGCGCCACCCGTAATATCGGATCAGTGCAAGTTGCTCTGGATCACGGGAGTAACCCTGGGCCTTGGCCTGGATGTCTGCCGAGTCGAACTTGAAGTACCAGGGGAAAGACCAGCCCGTGTCTTCGTTGCGATAGACCATGACATTTTTGGTATCAGGGCTCTCGGTATTAATGAAATACACATCACGGGTCGGGCCATCCGCCGGGTTTTCAGCATTGATGACGCCATTGTGATCGACCCGTTTGACTTCAACCCCCGTGACCATCACTACATCGTGTTGCGGTAAAAAGTAGAACAGCCCCAATGCGACAGCGCCCACTGCCAGCAGTGCTATACCCAGAATTATTCCCTTGAGCCACTTCATGCAATAACCCTGTACATAGTGTTGATTCCCGATTGCTGTTGATTAAATGCAGTGCGCCATGAACCCTGTTTGATCGGCCGTTGTAGAGGCCGGCAAAGACTGTGAACGATCCTGCAGGAAAACTGAGTGATTAAACCCGGATTTGCGCCGGCTCTTATCGCAGTCTGCGGCATCGACTACAAGTTCGGCGCATAGCTCCTACATAATTTGTTTCAGTTTACCTGGTGTCGAGCGCGTTTCCGGACGGGCACTCATAGGGTTATCGGCGCCACGCCAGCAGCACCACACCGGCGGTGATCAGACTTATACCCGCCCATTGTCGCAGATCGAGCTTTTCGCCCAGCAGGGTCACGCCCAGTACCGCCACAATCACCACGCTGAGTTTGTCCACGGGCGCGACGAGGGATGCCTGGCCCAGTTGCAGCGCGCGGTAATAGCAGAGCCAGGAAGCTCCCGTGGCCAGGCCGGACAACACTAAAAACACATAGCTGCGGGTCGAAATTGAGCCCAGTGACTGATATTGGCCGGTGGCATACACGATCAACCCCAGGCTCACCAGGACCACGATGGTCCGGATAAACGTAGCGAAGTCGGAATTGATCCCGGTGATGCCGATTTTTCCAAAAATGGCGGTCATGGCGGCGAACACCGCAGAGAGCAGTGCCCAGAAGGTCCAGGATGAAAAGAAAGACGAGCCCATCGGGTCAGCCTGTGTGAGGGAAGGAGGTAGGCTGAGCATACGCCAGCTTTCAATGCGTGGCGGTGTTCACCCAGACCGAAACGCACAGGCCTCATCAACCCCGGCTCAACTTGGCTCTGACTGAGCAACAACTAACCCTGTAGGAGCGAGCTTGCTCGCGAGCTTGATCATCGCAGCAACAAAAAGCTCGCGAGCAAGCTCGCTCCTACAGTCGGGGAAGGGGTTATCCGGCCTTCAGGCTATTACCGATCTGCCACACATACAGCGGCTCGGTCCCGTTGATTTTCCAGTCACCGACAATCCGCGCCTTGTAGATCCACGGGTTGTGCGAAGCAGCGGTGCGGGCGTTGCGCCAGTGACGGTCCAGGGACTTGCTGACGCTGACACCCGAGGCGCCCAAGGCATTGAACAGGTCGCTGGCCGCTCGCAGAATCAGCTCCGAGACCACCACCTGAGCCTTTGCAGTTTCGATTTCAGCATCGATATTGGCCTGGCGCTCGAGCGCTTCATCATTGCCAAACCGCGCGACATAAGCCCGCTGCAGCGGCCCGGCGCAGCGCAGGGTCGCGGCTTCGGCAGCATATACCTGGGCGGATATCTGCCCCACTACCTGCTGGATTTGCGCGTCACCCCGGGCAGTGTCGGCATTGCCATGGCTGAACACCCGTTTGCGCTCGCGTATCTCTTGCGTCACATCGCGTTCTATCGCACGGCCGATTCCGGCCAGCACGGCCAGGAGTACCAGCTGGTAAAAGGCGGTCTGGTACTTGAAGCGGGTTTCGAAGGGGATCACGTGTTCGGCGGTCAACGGCACGTCGACATACACCGAGGTGCCGCTGCCGGTGGTGCGCTGGCCAAAACCGTCCCAGTCATCGCTGTGGGTGACGCCGGGGTGGCGGGCATCCACTACGGCGATAACATCAGCGCCGTTATCCGAGCGCCGGGCATACACATCAATCCAGTCGGCGAAGATACTGCCGGTGCTGTAGTACTTGGCGCCGTTAAGCACAAAGCCGGCGGCCTGCGGGCTGACTTTGGTGATGACTTCGCCCAGCTTGACCGAGCCCACTTCAGTCCAGCCATTACCCACCAGCTCGCCTGCCACGAAACGTGCGAACCAGGCATCCCGGGCCGGACCTTGAGGCGCATTGAGACGATCTTCGACAAAGGCAAAGTGGGCACGCAGTGCTTGAGGGATATTGGAGTCAGCTTCGGCCAGCTCGATCAGCAGCTCAAACAACTGGGTCACCGAAGCACCGGCGCCGCCGTACTCGACCGGTACCCGTACCGCGCCAAAACCGGCCTGCTTGAGTATCTGGATGGATTCACGGGGCAGGTCACGGCCCTGTTCGCGCTCGACGTTGCCGGCGGCGATTTGCCGAAACAGCGGGCGGAAGCGATTGGCCAGGGTTTCGTAGTCGGTGCCTACGGACAGAGGTGAGGTGGTCATGGCAGTGCTCCTGAAGAAAAAGATTCCTGCCAGGGGGATTGCATAGTCTGTGCCGTTTGCCCGGGCCTTTAAAAACACGGCATGTGCATAGCGAACTGCCCGCCAGCCAACAGCGCTGCCACAACCTGTACGCAAATCGCACAGCCGAAACCTGTCGTCGCTGACGAGACAGGTGTTGGCGGGGCAACAGTTGCCCGGATAACAGTGATTTTCTAAGGGTATTAAAAACCGGCACGCCCTGTGCAATAGCCTCCTGGTGATTTTAATTGTCTTAACGGCGTCGCAACGCCGCAGTTCCAGGAGTAACCCGATGTCCCGCGAAATCCGTCTCAACGCTTTTGACATGAACTGTGTCGGCCACCAGTCGCCCGGCCTGTGGGCGCATCCCCGAGACCGTTCGTGGCAGTACAAGGACCTCGAATACTGGACCGATCTGGCGAAAATCCTCGAGCGTGGCAAGTTCGACGGGCTGTTTATCGCCGATGTGCTGGGCATCTATGACGTTTACCGCGGCAACGGTGATGCGGCTATCCGCCAGGGCGCGCAGGTGCCGGTCAATGATCCGTTGCAGCTGATCCCGCCGATGGCTCTGGTGACCGAGCACCTGGGGTTCGGCCTGACCGCTTCACTGTCGTTCGAGCATCCCTATCCGTTCGCCCGACGCCTGTCGACTCTGGACCACCTGACCAAGGGCCGTGCCGGCTGGAACATTGTGACCTCCTATCTGGAAAGCGGCGCCAAGAACATCGGCCAGCAAGCCCTGACCGAGCACGATGCGCGCTACGACTATGCCGAGGAGTACCTCGAGGTTTGCTACAAGCTGTGGGAAGGCAGCTGGGAGGTGGGTGCCATCTTGCGCGATCGCGAACGTAGGGTATTCAGCGACCCGAGCAAGATTCATGAAATCCGCCATGTCGGCAAACACTTCCAGGTGCCGGGGATTCACTTGTGCGAACCCTCGCCACAGCGCACGCCGTTGCTGTATCAGGCCGGCGCTTCGAGTCGCGGCCGTCAGTTCGCCGCCGAGCAGGCGGAGTGCGTATTTGTCGCCGCGCCGTCCAAGGTCTTGCTGAAGAAAACCGTCAGCGATATTCGTCGGCGTGCAGCCGAGGCGGGCCGTGATCCGGCAAAAATTCTGATCTTCAACCTGCAGACGGTGATCCTCGGTGAAACCGATGCGCTGGCCAAAGCCAAGTTTGAAGAATACAAAAGTTATGTCAGCTACGAAGGCGCGATGGCCTTGATCTCGGGCTGGACCGGCATCGATTTCAGCCAGTTCAAGCCCGATGAGCCGCTTAAAAACGTGCCCACCAATGCGATCAAATCGGCGGTGGAAACCTTCTCGACAGCTGACCCGAACACCATCTGGACCCCCAACGCGCTGGCCGACTGGGTCGGTATCGGCGGCTTTGGTCCGCTGTTCGTCGGCGGCCCTGAAACCGTAGCCGACCTGCTTGAAGAATGGGTCGAGGAAACCGGAGTACACGGCTTCAACCTGGCCTACGCGGTGACCCACGAAACCTTTATCGACGCCGTGGAGTTGCTGGTCCCGGAGTTGCAAAAACGCGGTGTGTACAAGAAGGAGTACGCCACGGGCACCCTGCGCGAGAAGCTGTTTGGCGAAGGCCCGCGCCTGGCCGACGGGCATCCGGGTGCGGCGTACCGCAACCTTGGCGAATTGAATCGCGCGCAACAAAAAGAGCGCGCCTGAGCCCCAGCGCTGGACACCACAGGATCAGCAGCAGATCCTGCCGGTCGCACTGTATAAATCCAAAAGCGAGTGAATACCATGAGCGAGCCACAAGCCGGACAGGCAACCCCTGCCATCCGCGAGGCCGATGTGTTGATAGTTGGCGGTGGCCTGAGCGGCACCCTGTTGGCCATGCAACTGCTGCGCCTGCCGGGTGCCCGGCGCATCGTGCTGGTTGAACCCAGGCCTGAACTGGGACGCGGCGAGGCCTACAGCGCCACGCAACTTGGGCATACCCTCAATGGCAACGCGGCGCGCATGAGCGTCGAGCCTGACGACCCGGACGACCTGACCCGCTGGCTTGCGGCGCACATCGCCGACGGCGGCTGGCCCCAGGCCGATAAACAGCATGTGCCGGTTGCCGAGCTGTTCCCGCCACGGGGGCTGTTCGGGCTGTATGCCCAGCAGCGCCTGGCGCAAGCACTGCAAATCGGTACCGCGGCAGGTTCAACCCTGACCCACGTCCGTGATGCGGTTGTGGACCTGCAAACCCATGAACAGGGGGTCACAGTGACCCTTGGCGACGGCGGCCAATGGCAAGCCGCTGCAGCCGTGCTGGCCACCGGGATGTTCCCGGCCGCCCGTACCGCCCAGCGCCAGTCCAGCGGGCTGAATGCGGCGGCGCTGGACCCTTGGGATGTTGAAGCCTTGCGGGGCCTGGCAGTGGATGCGCGGGTACTGATCATCGGCTCCGGGCTGACCATGGTCGACGCTCTGGAGTCCTTGCATCAGGCCGGGCATCGCGGGCCGATCCAGGTCTACTCGCGCCACGGGCTATTGCCGCAGGTTCGACGCCAGCCGCCGGTTTGGGAAGACTTTCTGACCCTGTCACCACAGCTGCGCAGCCCCCTGCAATTGTTCCGTGAACTGCGCCGTCAATGTCGCCTGGCACAGGCCCGGGGTATCGACTGGCAAGCTCCGCTCGATACGGTGCGGGTGCATATAGGCCGGCTCTGGAACCAGGCCAGCGATGCGCAGCGGCGCCAGTTTGTGCGTCACGTACGGCCTTGGTGGGAAAGTCATCACCACCGCTCGCCGCCCCAGGGCAATGCGTTACTGGAACGCCTGCTCAGCGAAGGCCGTCTGACGATTACGGCGGCCTCCCTGCAAGGGGTGGACGCGGTGGGCGGTCGGCCACGGATTCGTCTGCGCTACCGGGGGCAGGCTGAATCGGTATGGATCGAAGGTGATGGGCTGATCAACTCCACCGGCATCGAGTACGACTGGCGCCGGGTGGACAAACCGTTACCGGTACAGCTGCTGCGACGTGGGCTGGTGCAGCCCGGAAATCTGGGGTTGGGGATTGCTGCCGATGCTTCAGGTGCAGTGCTGGATGCCGCCTCGCAGCCTGCGCCACGGCTGTTTGCCATGGGCCCACCGTTGCGCGGAATGTGGTGGGAGAGCACTGCCGTGACCGACGTTGCCCTGCAGGCCAAGGCCCTGGCAGAGCGGTTGGCCAGGCTGGTTTGAACAAGCGATATAGCAGGAGCGAGCTTCTCAAGAAGGCCGCGCTCACTCGGTCATCTCTATAGGCTCGATAAAAAGCTCGCGAGCAAGCTCGCTCCTGCAGGGTTTTGTGTTGAAGGTTACAGAACCTGTGGGAGCCGGGTTATTCGGCCAGCGACGGTTTCTGCCAGAGGTTGATCCCGCCTTCTTGGGCAAAACGGTCGATTTCGGCCAGTTCCAGTTCGCTGAAGCTCAGGTTCTGCAAGGCGGCGACGTTCTCGATGATTTGCTCCGGCCGGCTGGCACCGATCAGCGCTGAAGTTACTCGCGGGTCGCGTAATGTCCAGGCCAGCGCCATCTGGGCCAGGCTTTGACCACGGCGTTTGGCAATCTCGTTCAGTGCACGCACATGGGCGATATTGGCGTCGGACAGATGCGAGGCTTGCAGCGAGCCACCCCCCGGACGATTGACCCGTGCATCGGCCGGTACCCCGTTGAGGTACTTGTCGGTCAGCAGGCCCTGAGCCAGGGGCGTAAAGGCAATCACGCCAGTGCCCAGCTCCTCGGTGGTGTCCAGCAGGTCCTTTTCAACCCAACGATTGAGCAGGTTGTATGCCGGCTGGTGGATCAGCAACGGTACTTTCCACTCGTTGAGCAAGGCCGCCATCTCGCGGGTTTTTACCCCGGAATACGACGAGATCCCGATGTACAGCGCCTTGCCCTGTTGCACGGCGGTGGCCAGGGCGCTGGCGGTTTCTTCCAGTGGCGTGTCGGGGTCAAAGCGGTGCGAGTAGAAAATGTCGACATAGTCCAGACCCAGGCGCTGCAGGCTCTGATCCAGGCTCGCCAGTACGTACTTGCGCGAACCGCCACCCTGGCCGTAGGGGCCTGGCCACATGTCCCATCCGGCTTTACTGGAGATAATCAGTTCGTCGCGGTAGTGCTTGAAGTCTTCGCGCAGCAAACGGCCGAAGTTGATCTCGGCGCTGCCGTAGGGCGGGCCGTAGTTGTTGGCCAGGTCAAAGTGGTTGATGCCCAGGTCGAAGGCCGTGCGCAACAACGCGCGTTGGGTGTCGATCGGCGTACTGTCGCCAAAGTTGTGCCACAGGCCCAGAGACAGTGCTGGCAGCAGCAGCCCGCTGCGACCTGTACGGCGATAAGGGATGGAATCGTAGCGGTTTTGGGCAGCGATATAAGTCATCGAATCCTCATGGGGTAGGTGTTTGGACAGGTCAGATGCACAGGTTTAGCATTCTTTCGCTTTGCGGTGTGTCATTGGTGCGGCGTTTGTTGACCGCCAGTTCGCCGATGTTGATCAGCCGGGTGCGGGTGACGTTGCGGCTCAGGCCCAGCAGGTTGGCGGTGTGGACCTGATTGTAGTGACAGAACCGGTAGGCCGCGCGGAACAGTACGTCTTCGACTTTTTCGTGCAGGGCTCCGGGCTGTTCTTCAAACAGTTGCTGGAAAGCACGCTCCAACAGGGCCTCGGTAGAGTTGTCAGTGACCGTGGCGTCTTCCTGGCGTTCGATGCGCATGTTGGACAGTCGCAGGTCGTCGCTCTGGATCAGGCCGTCGCGGCAGATCAGCAGTGTGTGGTGGATCACGTTCTCCAGTTCGCGGATGTTGCCTGGCCAGCCATAGGCCTGCAGCTTGTTTTCCGCTGCCGGGCTCAGGCGGACTTCGCCGTAGCCCAGGCGCTTGCTGTAGGCCTCGATAAAGTGCCGGATCAGCGGCAGGATGTCGCCGGGCCGCTCGCGCAACGGGCTGAGTTCAAGGTTTACCACGTCCAGGCGATAGAACAGGTCTTCGCGAAAATGCCCGGCATTGATCGCCTTTTCCAGCTGCACGTTGGTGGCCGCCAGTACCCGCACATCGATAGGGATGCTTTTGCGCGACCCCAGGCGCACCACCTCGCGCTCCTGCAGTACGCGCAGCAGCTTGACCTGGATGGCCATCGGCAAATCACCGATTTCATCGAGAAACAGGGTGCCGCCGTTAGCTTCTTCGAACCAGCCGGCCTTGGCACTGAGTGCGCCGGTGAAGGCGCCTTTCTCGTGGCCAAACAGCTCCGCTTCTACCAGTGATTCTGAAAACGCGCCGCAGTTGACCGCAATAAACGGACGGTTACGCCGTGCGCTCAAGTTATGAATATGGCGGGCGACCAGTTCTTTGCCGGTGCCGGTTTCGCCAATGATCAGCACGCTGGCTTCGCTGGGTGCGACCTGCTGCAAATGCGCCAGCAAAGCCTTGGATTTCGGATCTTCGAACACTTGCGCGGTGGCGCGGATCGACGTGGCCAGGGCGGGTGAGGGCGGTAGCGTCAAAAGCTGCATAGGCATCTCTAGGAATAGAAAGTGGGAGTCGGCAGGTTCTGGTTCAGTGCCCAGTCGCCCAATTCTTGAAGCTTGTAATCCAGCGGGTCATGCAGGCTTTGGGTGCGCAGGTTGCGCCAGTGCCGGTCCAGACCGACTGCGGTGTGTGTGGCACGGGCTCCGGTGACCTCAAACACTTTGCTGCACACCTCCAGGCCGTGGCGGTTGGCGGCGACTTTGGCGGTGGCGATAGCCACTGCCACCTGGCCGCGCTCAGCGCTGCTGAGTTTCGAGCCCTTGGCCCAGGCTTTGTCCAGCAGGCCTGCGGCATGCTCGACCAGCAGCCGGGCACTTTCCAGGCCAACCCAGAATTCGCCGTAGTGCCCCAGTACGTAAGGGTCCTGATGGTTCTGGGTGGCGCCGGATTTAAACCACGGGCGGGTTTCGGTGAGGGTGTACTGGCGCGCCTCTTCGAACGCGCCTTGGGCGATGCCGAGAAAAATATTGGCGAAATGCAGCTGTGCAATCAAAGGCCGCAGGCAGGCGAACGGCGTGCTCAACGGACCCGGATCGAGCAGCAAATCGGACTCTTCGACCCTTACCCGCTCGAAGGTTGCGCTGCCGCTGTCGGTCTGGCGCTGGCCCATGTTGTCCCAGTCATCGTGCAAGGTAATGCCGGTCCGACTGCTGGGAATGGCGGCAATCAACAGCTTGCCGCCGGCGCTTTCATCCACCGCCGAGGCGATCAGCATTTGTGAATCGCTGGCCCCGGAACAGAAACTTTTTTTGCCGGAAAATTCGCGCCAGCCAGCGAAATTACGCACGGTGGTGCGGGTGTCCAGGGGGTTGAGGGCGTTGCCCCAGAACCAGTTTTTGCGTGCTGTGAGCTCGAACCAGGGCTGCCATTGCTCGGGGCGTGCGAACAACCTGACAGTGGCGAGCATCAAGTGATGAAAGCCGAATACGTGGGCAATGGAACTGTCGACGCGGGCAAACTCGCGCACCACCTCAAAGGTTTCACTCCAGCTGGCCCCCAGCCCGCCGAACTGGACGGGAATGCTCAAGGCCAGCAGGCCGCTGGCACGCAGGGCATCGCGTTGTGCGATTGGCGTACCGCCGCGCTCGTCACGTTCGACTGCGCTGTGAGCGAATTCGCTGGCCAGCTCCCGGGCAGTTTGCAGCGGTGAAAGAGCTGCGTCTTGTAGATGGGCTGTCACGGGTTATGGCCTCCATTTCAAAAAATCCTGCCCCTGTGTTTCTGTAGGAGCGAGCTTGCTCGCGAGCTGTTTGGGGCTGTTTGATATCTGCGGCGCTGCTTTGAAGAGCTCGCGAGCAAGCTCGCTCCTACACAACAACCCCGCTCCTACAGGTGGGTCCGTACAGGGCAGGCCTCAGGCTTTGGCGGGCAGGACGTCGTTGGCGATCATTTCGCCAAACGGGCCCGTCAGGTTGGTGATGCCGCGTCCAGCCAGGCTGGCGTAGGGCTCGGGCAACAAGGGGAAGACCAGTTCGGCAAAACGGTAGGCCTCTTCCAGGTGCGGGTAGCCGGAGAAGATGAAGCTCTCGATGCCCAGGTCTGCGTACTCCTTGATCCGTGCCGCCACCTGTTGCGGGTCGCCCACCAGCGCTGTGCCGGCGCCGCCACGAACCAGGCCGACACCGGCCCAAAGGTTGGGGGCGATTTGCAGGTTGTCGCGGCGTCCGTCGTGCAGCGCCGCCATGCGGCGCTGGCCTTCAGAGTCAAAACGCGAGAAGGATTTTTGCGCGGCCGCAATGGTCTCGTCGCTGATGTGCTCGATCAGTTTGTCTGCCGCAGCCCAGGCCTCCTGTTCGGTTTCGCGCACGATCACATGCAGGCGGATACCGAAGCGTACGGTACGGCCCTGGCGGGCTGCGCGCTCGCGCACATCGGCCAGCTTCTCGGCCACGGCCGCCGGTGGTTCGCCCCAGGTCAGGTACACATCGACCTGCTCGGCAGCCAGATCATGGGCCGCTTCGGAAGAGCCGCCAAAGTACAGCGGCGGATAAGGTTTTTGCACGGGTGGGTACAGCGCCTTGGCGTTCTGCACCCGCAGGTGCTTGCCTTCGAAGTCCACGGCTTCGCCTTGCAGGACCCGACGCCAGATTTTCAGAAATTCGTCGGTGACTTCATAGCGTTCGCTGTGATCGAGGAAGCTGCCGTCGCCACGGTTCTCATCGGGGTCGCCGCCGGTCACCACATTGATCAGCAGGCGCCCGCCGGACAGTCGGTCCAGGGTAGCGGCCATGCGCGCCGAGACCGTCGGCGAAATAATCCCCGGACGGATGGCCACCAGATAGCGTAAACGCTCGGTCAGGGGCACCAGTGCCGAGGCGATCACCCACGAGTCCTCGCACGAGCGGCCGGTGGGGATCAGAACGCCGTGGTAGCCCAGATCGTCGGCCGCCTGGGCGACCTGTTTCAGGTAATTGAGAGTGACCGGGCGGGCCCCCTGGGTCGTACCCAGGTAATGGCCGTCGCCGTGGGTGGGAAGAAACCAGAACACATCCATGACAGAGTCCTTAAGCGGTTTTAAGCAGGTGTTTGGCAGATACGCCGAACAGAGGTGCGGCACGTTCTGCAGCAAGGCGGATGCGAGTCTTCAGGGGCTCACTGGTTATCTGGTAGTTGGCAAAATCCGATTCGACGGCATACACCCCGATCGGCAGGGTCAATGCCTGAAAGAAACCGAACAGCGGACGCAGCTGATGTTCAAGCACCAGGGCATGACGTTCACTGCCACCGGTGGCGGCGAGCAATACCGGGGTATCGATCAGGCCGTTGATGTCCACCAGGTCGAACAGGTGCTTGAGCAGACCCGGGTAGGAGCCGCGATAAACCGGAGTGGCAACGATCAGCAGGTCGGCGTTTTCGATGGCCTGGATCTGTGCTTCGACCTCAGCACCCAGCTCCGCGCGTGACAGGGCACCGCCCAATTGCCGGGCGATATCGCCCAGTTCGATCAAGTGACTCTCGATGCAGATCCGGGTTTGCAGCTCGTCGAGAATCGCCTGGGCCAGAACCAGAGTGCGTGAAGGGCTGAAGGCTCCTCCAGAAACGACAACGACTTGCAGGGCGTGAGACATGATTGAATCCTTTGGCTGTTGTTCAGCGGACTGTGGACAGGTACTACCCTTGAGCAAACTCCGTACCAACAGGCCAAACCCCTGAATACAGGGGCTGAGCAGGCGCTTGCTGTTGTCGTGGCAGGTATTTGCTGATCCGCTGTTGCTGTGGCAACAGTTGCTGTAGCAACACCAACGGCTGGATCCGGACATAAACATTGGCCATAACTGTCCCCTTTTGGCCTGTCTCCCACTGTGCTGCGCCAGGGCTGTCGGCAAGAATCAAAAGCACCCGCCCTATAACAAGAAAGTTTGCCCAGCTTGCCCTTGGCCATTTGCAGGCCGCTGCCGTGTACAGAACATAAAAACTATCGATCTCACGCCGACTTCGGGGAACTCACGCATGCACACAATCAAACGCTTACTGGGGGCCGGCCTCTGCGGGCTGACCCTGCTGGCCAGTGCCGTACAGGCCGAACAGCGCGAATTGCGGGTGTACAACTGGGCGGACTACATCCTGCCGAATGTGCCCAAGGACTTCGCCAAACAAACCGGGATCAAAGTGATCTGGGACACCTTTGATACCAACGAGTCCCTGGAGGCCAAACTGCTGACCGGCAACTCGGGGTATGACCTGGTGGTGCCGTCGAACCAGTTTCTCGACACTCAGATCAAGGCCGGGGTGTTTCAGAAACTGGATAAATCCAAACTGCCCAACTGGCAGCATCAAGACCCGGCCTTGCTCAAGCTGTTGCAGACCAACGACCCCGGCAACCAGTACGCAGTGCCCTACATGTACGGCACCGTGCTGATCGGTTTCAACCCGGCCAAGGTCAAGGCCGCACTGGGCGACAACGCACCGGTAGACAGCTGGGACCTGGTGTTCAAGCCCGAGAACATGGAAAAACTGAAGTCCTGCGGCGTGGCCATGCTCGACTCACCCTCGGAGATCTTGCCACTGGCCCTGCATTATCTGGGGCTGGACCCGAACAGCCAGAACCCGGCCGACTATGAAAAAGCCAAGGAACTGATGTTGAAGGTTCGTCCTTACATCACCTATTTCAACTCGGCCAAGTACATGACCGACATTGCCAACGGTGACATCTGCGTGGCCATCGGTTATTCCGGCAGCTTCTACCAGTTCGGCAACCGGGCCAAAGAGTCGGGCAATGGCGTGGTGGTTGACTGGCGTCTGCCTAAAGAAGGCGCGCCCATCTGGTTTGATACCTTTGCCATCCCTAAAAGCGCGAAGAATGTCGCCGAGGCCCATGAGTTTCTCAACACCCTGCTGGACCCCAAGGTCATTGCCCCGATCAGCGACTTTCTCGGTTATCCCAACGCCAACAAAGATTCACTGCCTTTGATCAGCAAGGACATAACCGGTAACCCGGACCTGACCCCGACCAGCGAGGCCCTGAAAAACCTCTATGTGGTGCAGCCGCTGCCGCAGAAACTCGAGCGTGTACGCACGCGGGCCTGGACCAGTATCAAGTCGGACAAATAACGGCCCGGATCTGCCTTCATACCCCCTTCGGGGTAGTGAATGGAGGGTATCGTCAAGTGTTGCCCGGGTTCCTACACTGGGCGCACTTTATTGACGATAGCGAGAGCAGAACGATGCGTATCCGTGAGCTTGGCGTAACCATTGGCTCGGGCACCCCGGGCCTTTACAACGCAATCACCGATGTACCGGGTGTGCGGGTCGGGCATCACACGCTGAATGTCGAAACCGCCGAAACTTCCATCCATACCGGTGTCACCGTGATCGAGCCGCGTGCCGGTGCGGCGCATTTGCAGCCGTGTTTTGCCGGGGTCCATGTGTTGAACGGCAACGGTGACGCAACCGGTCTGGAGTGGATTCGCGAAGCCGGTTTGCTGACCACACCCATTGCCTATACCAACACCCACAGCGTCGGTGTGGTGCGCGATGCGCTGGTGGCCGCCGAACGTGAAATGGGCAAGAAGCATACGTATTGGTGCATGCCTGTGGTGCTGGAAACCTACGACGGCACCTTGAATGACATCTGGGGTCAGCACGTGCGCGCCGAGCATGTGCAACTGGCGCTGCAGGATGCAGCTTGCGGCCCTGTTCAGGAGGGCAATGTGGGTGGCGGTACGGGCATGATTTGCCACGAATTCAAAGGCGGTATTGGTACCTCTTCGCGGGTGCTGACGGCGGAGCAGGGTGGCTGGACCGTTGGCGCCCTGGTACAGGCCAACTACGGGGTGCGTGAAGCGCTGCGGGTGGCGGGGTATCCGGTCGGCAGAGTGCTGGATGATGTGCCGTCGCCGTTCAAGGGCGAGGTCAATGTCGGCGAGCCGGGCATGGGTTCGATCGTGATCACCATCGCGACCGATGCGCCTTTGTTGCCGCATCAATGCACCCGGCTGGCACAGCGGGCCAGTGTGGGGCTGGCACGTGTTGGCGGGGGCACCGAGGACTCCAGTGGCGATATATTCATTGCTTTTTCAGTGGGCAACAGCAATTTGCCGGCGGCCAATTTTGGACACCCCGGGGCACCGACTACCGGGTTGCAAATGGTCAATAACGATTACATCTCGCCGCTGTTCGTGGCTGCCGCAGACGCGGTGGAAGAGGCCATTCTCAATGCCATGCTGGCTGCCACAGACCTCAAGGGCTGTGCCAGCCAGGCGTTTTCACTCAAGCCCGAGCGCCTGCTTGGCGCCCTGGCCAAAGTAGGCTGGCAGCCCTGAGCCCCTCATAACCCCGTAGGAGCGAGCTTGCTCGCGAGCTTCTAAAGAATACCGCGCTCACTTGGTAATCAAGATGGGCTCGATAAAAAGCTCGCGAGCAAGCTCGCTCCTACAGAGGGGCGGGCAAGCCGGGGTGCACAGGAGTAAACCTGTGGGAGCCAGCTTGCTGGCGATGGTAGCGGCGCGCAGTGTCAGGCAAGCCAGCTCCCACAGAGGCGTGTCAGAGGTTAGGCAGCTGGCCGATGCGCGCCATCATTTCGGTCACGATCTGCAAGTCGAGCATGAACTGGTTCACTGTCTTGAACTCGTTGTCGTTGTGACCGGTGTATTTGACGCCCGGCATCGCCAGGCCGAATTGCACACCATTGGGCAGCTCATGGACCGAGGTTGCCCCCGAGGACGCGCCGAACTTGTGTTCCATGCCCAGGTTTTCGGTGGCCACCGCCAGCAGTGCCTTGACCCATTCGCCTTCAGGGTTGCGGTACATCGGCTCGGCAATGGAGGTCTCGAGGGTCAGCGGGATATGGTTGCTCTTGCTCCACTGCGTGAGTTTTTCGGTGATCTTGGCTTTTAGCGCCTCAGGGGATTCACCCTTGGGCACACGCAGGTTGACCGCGAGTTTGAAGCGGTTGTCGTCCATCCCGACATAGGTCAGAGATGTGGTCAGCGGCCCCATGAAGTCATCGGAGAAACCGATCCCCAACTTGCCACCCAGATAATCCAGGCCCCAGTTGTCGGCTGCATAACGGGCAGCGTCAGTGATGTGGTTGTGCTTGAGCGCAACCTGACCTTCGAGGCTGTTGATGAAGTCCAGCATGCGCGCCACCGGGTTCACCCCGGAGTCGGGTTTGGAGGAGTGGGCGGAAACACCGGTCACGGTCAGCACGACATCCTTGCCGACCACATTGGCGCTCACCTGGAAGTTGTCACCGTTGCGCTTGACGTATTCAGTGCCGGCTTTTTGCAGGCTGGCAGCCAGCTCGGCAGGCTTGTCAGTGACAAAGGTGGCGACTGATGTCGAGGGGATCTGGTTGGTGGCAAGGCCGCCGGTCAGCGAGGTGATTTCTGCGCCCTGGCCTTCAGCTTGGCGCCGTGCAAAGTTGGCCATCACCGTGCCGTAGCCTTTCTCGGCAATGACCACCGGGTAGCCGCCATCCAGCGCCAGGTTGTAGTTGGGCGTGGGGTTGCGTTCGAAGTAGTAAGGAATGGCGTCGCCGCTGGTTTCTTCTGTGGTGTCCACCAGCAGCTTGAAATTGCGCGCCAGTGGCAGATTTTCTTCCTTGATCACCTTCATCGCGTACAGCGTGACCACGATGCCGTTCTTGTCATCTTCGGTGCCGCGCCCGTACATGCGGTCGCCGATCAGGGTGACTTTGAACGGGTCAAGCCGGGTGCCGTCTTTCAACACCCAATTCTGCGGGCTCACGGGCACTACGTCGGCATGGGCGTGGATACCTACCACTTCATCGCCTTTGCCTTCGAGGGAAATCTCGTAGACCCGGCCATCAACGTTGCGATAGTTGAGGTTGAAGGCCTTGGCCAGGTCCCTGATCTTGTCGCCGATCTTGATGAATTCCGGGTTTTTGTGGGTGGGTACGCCCTCCACGTTTACCGTTGGAATGGCCACCAGTTCGATCAGGGTCTGGGTGGCTGCACTGCCGTACTTGATCCGCGTATACAGACCCAGCAGGCGATAGATCTCGTTCTGCTGGTCGGTGGTCAGGGTTTTGTTGTCGAGAAAGGCATTGATCGCAGGTCCCAGGTCATCGGTTTTAGCCAGATCGCTCTTGGCCAGGCTACTCAGGAACTGCCTGAAATCCGTAACCGATTTATCACTGAAGGACTTGAGAATGATCTCGCTCTGTTGCGGGGTGATATTGGCCAGAGCTGGCGCAGTGAACGCTGTGAGGCTGGCCATCATCAGGGTTGCTGCGGCCAGTTGCTTGAGTGAAAAATCCATTGTGCAAGGCATTCCTTTGCAGGTGTGTGAGAGTCAGAAGCGGATGAATGTAACAAAACATCTCGCCGAGTTGGCGGAAAAATATGTTGGGTGGATGGCCACCTGTAGTCGCTGCCGAAGGCTGCGATCTGGCGCGCAGCGCCAGCATCGACATGCTGGCTCAGGCTTTGCCCGCTGCAGGCATCGCGAGGCAAGCTCGCTCCTACAGTGATTCCTGCGCCTGCAAGAACAGGGAAAACAGTTCCGACTGGGACTTGATCCCCAGCTTGGCGTACATGTGTTTGCGATGCACTTTCACGGTCTCGGCAGAGATAGCCAGTTTGCGGGCGATCTCCTTGTTCGAGCAGCCACTGAGCAACAGCCGTCCCACCTCCATCTCCCGGGCAGTCAGGGGCGAGCTCAACTGCGCAGTGGCTGCTTCCAGGCGGTCCTGCCAGTTGGGCGCAAGCTCCGGCGCCTCACCGGGTTCGCGTTCAAACAGCAGGCGTTGCCGCATCAGCGCCGCGACCCACGGCCGTACCAGCCCCAGCAGGGCGGTCTGCTCCAGGCTGAACCGGCGCTGACTGCCCAGGGACAGGCTCAGGGTGCGCTCGTTGTCCAGTTGCAGGTTGATATGTACTTCGTCGGTGACGATGTTGAGGCGGAAATAACGCTGGTAGTAGTCGGTCTGCTCAAAGCATTCCGGGGCCACGTCCTGCAGGCGGAACAACCCGCTTTGCAGAGACTCGCGGTTGGCGATGTAGAACGGGTCCAGCAGGTACAGGCCCTTGAGGTAGTCCTGGAACAGCGGGTCCACAGCACCGTCTTCACCGGGGGATTCGGCCAGCACCCGGGGCTTGCCGGCGCCGTAAATCAGCACCACCCAGTTGTCCACGGGCACGTAGTTGGCAAGTAAGCGCACCAGCGCGGTCCAGAAATTGGGACGGTCGAGGGTTTCGATAATGCGGCCCATCGCGTCATGCCAGGCCACATCCTGCAGTGTCAGACTCATCTTTCTACCTAGTGGGGGTTACCCCATCGATGTCATTTATTGGCGCGATAGCGCGTTCCATACTCGGCTCATCCCCCGTGCAAGGATCAGAGATGAAGATTGAACTGATGCAACTGGCAGGCCGTGATGGCGACACCGCTTATAACCTGACGCGTACCCTCAATGCCATCGCCACTTGTGATGCCGACACCGAGCTGCTGGTGTTCCCCGAGACGCATCTGAGCGGCTTTGTCGGCGCCGGTGAGCTGGCGCGCGTGGCTGAACCCTTGCATGGCCCGAGCCTGCAAAAGGTCTTGCAGGCCGTGCGCGAACGCGATGTTTCGGTGGTTGTGGGCATAGCCGAAAAGCACGACGGTGTTTACTACAACACCTCGGTGCTGGTGACCCCCGAGGGCATTGCGCTGGCTTATCGCAAGACGCACCTGTGGCCAACCGAACGCGGGGATTTTTGCCCCGGCGATCGTTTTGCCACGGTGTCATGGCGCGGGATTCGCATCGGCCTGCTGATTTGCTACGACATCGAATTTCCGGAAACCAGCCGTGCGCTGGCACAACTGGGGGTTGATCTGATTATCGTCACCAACGGCAACATGGACCCCTACGGTCCGGTACATCGTACTGCGATCATGGCGCGGGCCCAGGAGAACCAGGCCTTTGCCGTGATGGTCAATCGCGTCGGGGCAGGGGATGACGGTCTGGTATTTGCCGGCGCCAGTACAGTGGTCGATCCGTTTGGCCGGGTGCTGTTTGAGGCCGGGCGCGAAGAGCTGCGTCAGGGGGTGGCGCTGGAGCTGGATCAGCTCAAGGCTGCCCGCCGTGATTACGACTATCTCCAGGACCGCCGTCTGTTGCTTGCCGGCGAACAGATCAACCACGCAGACGGGCGCCGCGAGCTGTTGACTGGAGTCGCAGGATGAAGACCAAGTGCAGCGTTAAATGGGCCCTGGCGACTTTGTTGAGTGTGGGGCTGGCCCAGGTGCAGGCGGCTGATACCCGGGTGCATGTCTACAACTGGTACGACTTTATCGCCCCGGATGCGATGAAGAATTTCCAGGCCCAAACCGGCATCGGATCGGTGTATGACGTGTTCGACAGCAGCGATGTCATGCAGAGCAAACTCATGGTGGGGGGCAGCGGTTACGACGTGGTGGTTGCCAGCAACGATGTGCTGCCCAACCTGATAAAAGCCGGGGTGCTGCAGGCGCTGGACCGCTCGCAGTTGCCCAACCTGCCACACCTTGACCCGGCCATCCTGGCGAAGATGCAAAACAATGACCCCGGCAACCGCTATGCGGTGCCGTATCTGTGGGGCACCACGGGCATTGGTTATGACGCGGACAAGGTCAGGGCGATTCTCGGACCTGACGCTGCGGTTGATTCCTGGGACCTGATCTTCAAGGAAGAAAACATCAGCAAACTGAGCCAGTGCGGCGTGGCCATGCTCGATGCCTCCGGCGATATTATTTCCATTGCCCTGCATTACCTTGGCCTGCCTCAAAACAGCAGTAACCCCCAGGATTACCAGAAGGCCGAGACATTGTTGCTCAAGGTGCGGCCGTATATTCGCTACTTTGACTCGTCCCGGTTTATCACCGACCTGGCCAATGGCAATGTCTGCGTGGTGGTGGGTTGGGCAGGCGGGGTGCAGGACGCGAAGACCGCGTCGCAAGTGGCTGGCAATGGTCGCACCATTCGCTACAGCATCCCTCGCGAAGGGGCGCCGATCTGGATCGAGAACATGGTGTTGCTCAATGATGCGCCCAACCCGCAACAAGGGCTGGCGTTTATCAATTACATGCTGCGCCCCGAAGTGATCGCACAGACCTCTAACCACCTCAAATACCCCAATGGCAACCTGGATGCCAAGGAGCTGGTGGACAAAAACATTCGCGATGACACTGATATTTACCCGACCGAGGCGGTGATGGCGACCTTGTTCCCGCTGCAGCCCCTTGCACTCAAACTGGAGCGTATCCGCACCCGGTTATGGAGCAAGGTGAAAAGCGGGACCTGAGCGCCAGCCTGTAGTCGCTGACGAGGAAGGAGGCTGCGATGGGCTGCGCAGCAGACCCGCAGGTTTAAGGCCCTGCGCTCCTTATCGCAGCCTCGTCAGCCACTACGCGCCGACCGTGCGTGCGGTGACCTGCCGGGCTCTGGGCATTGCCGGCAGTACGGCTTCTTGCAGGGTGCGCGCCTCGGGATGCTCAAAGTGCATCCCTGGTGTCACTTCCCGGTCCTCCACCAGCATGCCGTCAGCCAATACCACTACCCGCTGGCAAAAGCGCCGGACCAGGCTCAGATCATGGGTGATCAGCAAGAACCCGGTCCCGGATTCGCGCCGCACTTCTGTGAGCAAGTCGAGAATTTGCACCTGCAGCACCCGGTCAAGGTTGGACAGTGCTTCGTCGAGAATTATCAACTGCGGGCCAACCGCCATGGCTCTGGCGATCCCGGCTCTTTGCAGTTGTCCGCCACTGAGTTGCGCGGGCAGTTTGTCGATGTCACCCGGCTCGAGTTTGACCTGCTGCAACAGTTGCCCGACCCGGGCCTGGCACGCCTCGCTGTCCATGCCTGACAGGTGGCGCAACGGTTCGGCGATGCTCCAGCCAATGCTGCGCTGGGGGTTGAAGGCACTGAGGGCATCCTGAAAGACCATCTGCACCTTTTGCAAAAATTGCGGGCTGGTGCCCTGCAAGGCCTGGCCGTTGAAGTGGATGCTGCCCTGGTCGGGTGTTTCCAGGCCCATCAGCAGGCGGGCGAGGGTGCTTTTGCCGCTGCCGCTGCCCCCCAGCAGACCCAGGCTCTGGCCCTCGGGCAGGTCCAGATTCAGTTGGTTGAGCACCTGGACCCGATGCCGTTTACTGAACATTCCACCAGCGGTGTAGCCGTGGCTGAGGTTGCGTACCTGGATAAAACTCATGCTGGGCAGTTCTCCATCGTCAACGAGTGGTGCGCGGCAAGCAGAGTGCGCGCCTCCTGGCTCTGTGGGGCATGGAACAGGGTATGCACATCGGCCTGCTCGACAATCCGGCCGTGGGCCATCACCGTTACCTGATCGGCGCAGCGGGCCACGACCCCCATGTCATGGGTGATCAGCAGCACCCCGAGATGACGCTGTGCAACCAGTCGTTCAAGCAGGTCCAGAAAGCGCGCCTGCGCCACTACGTCGAGATCGCTGGTGGGTTCGTCGGCCAGCAGGAAGCGGCTGTCGGCGAGCAGCGCGAGGGCAATCATCATCCGTTGCAACATGCCGCCGCTGAGCTGGAAGGCAAATGAGTCGAGCACTCGCTGGCCGTCAAACAGGCCGACCTCGAGCAGGGTGGCGTGGATCAGTCGCTCGGCTTCGGCTCCCTGTATGGATCGCGCCTGCAGGGTTTCCAGAGCGTGCTGGCGCAGGGAGCGGACCGGGTTGAAAGCACTGCGCGGGTTTTGCAGCACCAGTGCCACTTCACGTCCGCGCAGGCTGGCGGCCTCTACCTTTTGCCCGTCCAGCAACAGGCTGGCGCCGCTGCTGTGCACGCCGGGCGGCAGCAGGTCGAGGATGCCAAGGCAGGTCAGGGATTTGCCCGAGCCGCTGGCCCCGACCAGGGCATGTACCTCGCCGGCCTTGAGGGTCAGGTTGGCCCTGTCGACCAGGGTACGTTGCCGGTGCTTGAGAGTTAGATCGCGTATTGCCAGGGTATGTTTCATTCCTTGATCTCCGCCAGCACGCTGGGGTCAAGCTGGTCGCGCAGTGCGTCGCCCAGCAGGTTGAAGGCCATGACCGAGATGAAAATCATCAGCCCGGGCCACAGCAATAGCTGCGGCTGGGTCCAGATAAATTCTTTGGCATCGTTGATCATCACGCCCCATTCGGGAGTCGGCGGGCTGACGCCCAGCCCCAGGAAGGACAGGCCCGAGACGTGCAGCATCATGTGGCCGATATCCATCGAGGCCAGGACCAGCAATTGCCCTACGACGTTGGGCATTACGTGCTGGCGCAGGCGGGTGAGGCGCGAGGCCCCGGCCAGCCGTGAAGCCAGTACATAGTCGCGGTTACGCTGGGCCAGCACCATGCCGCGCACCATGCGTGCATACCAGGCCCAGTGCGACAGGGCGATGGCAATGATCACGTTGGTCAGGCCGGTGCCCAGCAGCGCAATCAGGAAGAACGCCAGCACCAGCGTCGGGAAGGTCAGGAACATGTCGCACAGGCGCATCAGGAGCATGTCGACCTTGCCGCCGACAATCCCGGCAATCCCGCCAATCACCACGCCCATGATCAGTACCAGGCCCAGCACCAGAACCACGCTGCCCAACGACAGCTGCGTGCCGACGATCAAGCGTGACAGCACGTCGCGCCCCAGATGGTCGGTGCCCAGCCAATGGCTGGCGCTGGCGGGCAACAGGCGCTGATCCAGACTCACCAGTGTCGAGTCGTAAGGGGCAATCCAGGGCCCGAACAGCGCCATCAACAACAGCAGGCCGACCAGTAGATAGCCGACCCGCATCCCGTGTTTCTTGCCGGTGAAGGCCATGGCTGACGTGCTCATGCCATCACCCCCGACAGACGCGTACGTGGATCGAGCCAGGCGTAGCAGATGTCCACCACCAGGTTGCACAGCACCAGCAGAGTGGTGAGCAGCAGGGTGAAGCACTGCATCACCGGGAAATCGCGGTTGAGCACGGCACTGACCGCAAAGCGCCCGACGCCGGGCCAGGCGAAGATGGTTTCGATCACTAATGCCCCTCCCAACAGTTCGCCGATATGCATGCCGGTGGCGGTCACCAGCGGCATCCAGGCATTGCGCAGGATATGGTCGCGCCACACCCGTCGTTCGCTCAGGCCACGGGCCCGGGCGTAGAACACATGCCGGTGCTGGCGCACATCGAGCAGGCTGGCGCGCAGCAGGCGGGCGTTGATCGACATCGACATCAGGGCGATGGCCAGGACTGGCATCAGCAAGTGCTGCGGCCCGCCACGCCCCATCGGCGGCAACCAGCCCAGCCACAGGGAGAACAGGGCGATCAGCAAAAAGGCCAGCCAGAAGTTGGGCATCGAGACGCCGATAAAGGTGATGAAACGCACCACCTGATCCGGCCAGCGGCCTTTCCAGCGCGCGGCGGCCAGGCCCAGCGGGATGCTCATGACCAAGGTGGTGAGCAGCGCCAGGCCACCCAGTTGCAGAGTGGCCGGCAGGTAATACAGCAGGTCATCCAGTACCGGGCGGCCGGTGATGTAGGAGGTGCCGAAATCCAGATGCAGGGCATTCCACAGCCAGCTGATGTATTGCTCGGGCAGAGGGCGATCCAGCCCCAAAGCCTGGCGTGCCTCTGCCAGGGCGATGTCGGTCGGCGGGATCTGCGACAGGCGCAGATAGTCCAGGGCCGGGTCGCCATTGCCCAGGTGCAGGAGGATGAACACGATCAGCGACACCCCCAGCAGCACCGGGATCAGCAGTACCAGACGCAAAATGATATAGCGCAGCATGGCTCAGGGCTTCCCGGTGGCTGGGTGCATGACTTCAAACGGCACATCGAACAACGTGCTGCCGAACTGAACGTTACCCACATTGTTGCGGCTGACGCTGATGGCGGTCAGATAGGAGATCGGCAAATACACCGCCTGATCGTGCAAGGTGGTGAGGATCTCGCGGTAGCCCTCGGCCCGCTGTTGCTCGTCGGTCTGGCCCAGCACTTCGGCGATCTTGTGGTCGATGGCATCCTTCATCGGCAGGCCGCGCTGGGCCATGTAGTCAGCGTGCCCGGCATAGCGCATGGAGCTGACAAAGGAGTGCGGGTCGTAAGGCGCGCCCCAGGTGTCGGCGAAGATCATGCCGAAGCGGCCCTCACGTTGACGCTGTACCAGCGCGCCGTCTTCCTCGGCCCGCAACTTGATCTCGATCCCGACCTTGGCCAGTTCGCCCTGAATGATTTCGGCCAGGCTTTTTTGCAGGGCACTGGTGCCCAGAAACACCAGTTCGATGCTCAGGGGCTGGCCGTCTTTTTCGCGTATGCCTTTGCCTGAAACCGTTTTCCAGCCGGCGGCCTCGAGGGTTGTGCGCGCCTGTTGCGGGTCGTAGGGGGCGGCCTTGAGGCCAAGGTCGGTGTACGGCATGTTGTTGGAAAACAGGGCGTCGGCTCGCGGCTCCAGACCGTGCAGGATCTTGGCGATAATGGTGTCCTTGTCCACGGCCTGGTTGATCGCCTGGCGCACCGCCAGTTCGTTGGTGGGGGCCAGGCCGGTGTTCATCGCCACCGAGCGGGTGGCCAGTGGCGCGGAAATCGCGGTGTTGAAACCTGAGTCGCGCAGACGCACAAAGGTCCCGGGAGATATTTCGCCTTCAGCGCCCTGAATCAGATCCAGCTCGCCGGTCTGCAAGGCAATGGCGCGGCTGTCGGGGTCGGAGATGACTTTCACCAGCACCGAGCCGTAAGCCGGTTTTGGCCCCCAGTAGCGCTCGTTACGCTCGAAACGGTCGTATTCGCCGCGCCGGGTTTGCGCCAGGGTCCAGGGCCCGGTGCCCACCGGAGTACCCGGCTTGGCGTGCGGCGCGCCAAAACGCAGCGGGCGCACTTGCGCCAGCTCCATCAGGGTCGGGTAGTAAGGGTGTTTGAGCTTGAGCACCAGGGTGTGCTCGTCCGGTGCCTCGACACTTTCCAGAGTGGAGACCAGTTCCATCCACTGATGGCGCTTGCCGTTGGCCAGTACAGCGTCCAGATTGGCTTTGGCGGCGGCCGCATTGAACGGGCTGCCATCGCTGAAGGTCACGCCTTCACGCAGGGTAAAGGTGTAGGTCTTGCCGTCCGGCGATACGGTCCACCGGGTCGCGAGCCAGGGTTCGAGGGTGCCTTTGTCGGTGTAACGCACCAGGGGTTCATAAACCATGGACTGGGCGTACATCTGGTTCGGCGAGTAGCCACGGGGGTCAAGCGGCCCGGCGTTGGTGGGCCACGAATAGGTGAGAACAGGGGCCGGCTCTGCGGCTGATACGCTGCTGATGCCAGCACTCAGGCAGGCTCCAAACATCCATATGGCAAGTTGTTTTTTCATCCATGACTGCTCCACACTGCGTCTCCCTCGGGTTGATGGCCGCTGGCCTGTCCACTCATTGGGTATGAAGTCTATGTCAAAAGATCATAACTGCGAGGCCAATTAGATGCAGAGGGTCACCATCACGCTGGACGATGCCTTGTTGACTGCGATTGACCAGCGGGTTGGCACCCACGGTTATCAGGGGCGCTCCGAAGCCATCCGCGACTTATTGCGCGCCGGGTTGCTGGAGCCGCAAAACTGCAACCCGCAGGATCCCTGTGTGGCCACCTTGAGTTATGTCTACGATCACGGCACCCGGGAACTGTCCAAACGGCTGAACACAGCCTTCCATGAGCACCATGACCTGACCCTGTCGACGCTGCATGTGCATCTGGATCAGGGCAAGTGCATGGAAGTGTCGGTGCTCAAGGGCAGCATTGCCGAAGTTTCGGAACTGACGCGGCACATCATGGCCGAACGCGGGGTCCGGCATGGCAACGCGCAGATCATTCCGCTGGGAGAAATTGAGGGCGATCAGGCCTGACGCTTGCTGCGCATCAGGCTGATCTGTTGCGCACACGCTTCATGCGAGCAGCCTTGATTCTGGGCCTGCAGCATCAACTGCTGCCCGGTCTGCGCTGCCAGACCGTGAAGCGGCGGGTCGGTATCGAGAAGTGCTCGGTGCCGGTCATGCATCACCCACTGCCAAAGGGGCGTCCGGGCGCGGGGTCGAGCCGTCACCACAGCCCATCACCCCTTGCTCCAGGTCAATCACTGAGCCGGTCATCATCCCCGACTCAGCGGAGAGCAAAAAGGCCACGCTGCGGGCGACTTCTTCAGGCTTGAGCAGGCGCCCGAACGGCATCGACTGTTCCACCTCGGCCAGCCAGCCATCCTGTGCGCCGTGGTATTGGCGCTGGATCTGGTCTTCGTGGGGCGTGTCCATCCAGCCGATGTTCAGGCCGTTGACCCGAATCCGGTTGCGCAGGGTGCTGAAGGCCACGTTTTTGGTGAGGATCGCGAGTGCGCCCTTGGAAGTTGAGTAAGCCGAGAGAAACGACTGGCCGCCATGGCCGCTGACGCTCTGGATATTGACGATGGCGCCTTCCACACCCTGGCGGATCATCAATTTGATGGCTTCTTGCATCAGGAAAAACGGTGCCCGCACATTGACCGCGAAGATGCGGTCGAAGAGCTCTGGCGAGGTGTCGAGAATGCTCCCGCGATCGGACATGCCCGCGCAGTTGACCAGCCCGTGCAAGGTGCCGAAATGCTCGCGGGCGGCATCGATGACGGCGCGGCAATCTTCGACGCGCTCCATGTCGGCCTCGACAAAAAAGGCCTGGCAGTCGAGTTGTGCCAGCTGGCGCACCTGCTCGGCGCCTTTGTCGCGGCTGCGCCCGCAGATAATCATCCCGGCTGCGCCGCGCCTCGCCAGGGTGTGTGCAACGGCTGCGCCAAGGCCTTGAGTACTGCCGGTAACGACAAAAAAACGGCCTGCGAACTGAGTGGAAAAATCGGCTTCAGACATGAAGGGCTCCTGCGGTTTTTATTGTTTTCGAGATCGTCGGGTGACACCTCGTGAAACCGAGACTAGCATCAGCCAAGCCTCAGAACTGGCCGAAAAGACCTCATAAAAACCTCAAGAAAAAGGTCCGTGATCATCATGCTCAGCCGTGCCAAGCGTTTCTCGATCAAGCAAATTGCCACTCAGGCCGGGGTCAGCAAAGCCACGGTCGACCGGGTGCTGCACCAGCGCGGCAGTTTTCATCAGCAGACCAGCAGGCGTATCGAGCAGGCCCTGGGCGAGCTTGAAGCGCAGGAAAAAAACGGCCTGGCGATGGGCCGCACTTTTTATGTCGACGTCATCCTGCACACCCCGGAGCGCTTCAGTAAGGCGGTTAAAGAAGCCATGACGGCGCAGTTGGGCAGCATGGCGCCGTTTCGCATTTCGCCGCGTTTTCATCTGTTCGAAGAGATCGACCCGCAGGCCATGCACGACCTGATCCGGCGTTGTGCTGAAAAGGGCAGCCAGGGGGTTGTGCTCAAAGCGGCCGATGAGCCGCCGATCAACCTGGCGGTCAACCGGTTGGTGGCGGCCGGGATACCGGTGGTGACCCTGGCTACGGACTTGCCGCAGAGCAATCGGATTGCCTATGTCGGTATGGACAACCGCAACGCCGGGCAAACCGCGGCGTATTTGCTGTCACGCTGGCTGGGTGCGGCGGCGCAAGAGGTTGCGGTGGTCATCAGCAGCGAGCGCTTTCGTGGCGAGGAAGAGCGCGAAATGGGCTTTCGCATGTGGCTGCGCGGGCGGGCGCCGCACTTGCGGGTGCTCGACATCAGCGAAGGGCTTGGGGTCTACGGGCCGACCTTTGCCCGCGTGACCCAGGCCCTGGAACAGCACCCGGGCGTGAAGGCGGTGTATAGCGTGGGGGGCGGAAACCGGGCGATTGTCGATGCTTTTGCGGCCCTTGGGCGACCGCTGGAAGTGTTCATCGGGCATGATCTGGATGAAGAAAACCGGCAGTTGCTGGTCGAAGAAAAAATGGCCGCGATCATTGATCACAATCTGCAGGTCGATGCCCGGCAGGTGTTTTTGCACATCCTGCAGTTTCACCGGGTATACCAAGCCGGCCCGGTCATGCCGTCACAGGTGCAGATCGTGACGCCGTTCAATTTGCCGCAGGCGGTCTGATGTGGCGCGCAGATGCGTATCTGCGGCCTTGAACCCTGACGTTCATGCCTGTGTAAGCGCGTGGAGCATCAAGTGTTGGGCCAAGCGTAACTTGGCCCAACAGAGGCTACATCCGGCGGAAGTCGATCATGAAGTGATTAAACCAAGTGTTGTTATTTGCGGAGCTGAGTCCTTGCAACCAACTACGATCCCACGTCGTGTAGGTATATGGATAAGGCATGTTCATCAGCTCTGGCGAGTTCCATGCCATATTCCAGGCACTCCCATTGTAGGATCCGGCCATGACCTCGGGTGACGTGATCATCAACGAATTAGCATCAATCCCCGCTGCGTTTAAACTGGAAGGAAGGTAAGTCGGGTGATGATTTGAGGCAATCATTCGGACCTCATTCACATAATCCGGATTATTGGCAAAAAACGGAATGGGTTGCGGGTTTATTGCGCTCGTCGGCACGGTTACCGAAGGGACATTGTTGGCAGGTAATCGTAACGGCACGGGATTAGATGCTGCATAACTTCTGGCGGCATTAAACGTACGAGAATCAACGATTGCGTGGCGATTGATCGCGCCAATAACATTTCTCATGGGGCCATCCGGGTTCATTCCTCGAGTCGCCTGCCAAAGTTCAACATGATCGCTAGCACGTGATGCTTGCGTTTGAAGGCTCAAAGGATTGAATGCGCGACCGCCTCCTGGAACACCCCCGGCATGTTGCAGCCTGCCCTGCAACGAGCCCACGCCCATGCCGAATGCTTTGACCTTTTTGGCAGCGGCACTGGCAATCGACGGCGCCGCCGATGCCAGGCCCGTGGCCATGCCCACATAGCCCAGAATCCGCCCTGCGTTTTCATTGCCGCTGGTCAGCAAGACTATGGAGGCGACGTCTGCGGCCAGCGACACCACACTCAGGGTCGCGGTGGTCACCGCCGCCACATAGCTGGCGGTCAGGGCCGCAGCTGGCGCGGCCAGAGCGCCCAGCGATGCCACGGTGCCGATCATGCCCAGCACGAGCCCCGCTGCCGGTAACAGCCAGTCGGTCCACGCATGGCCCGACGGGTCGATGCGGTTCACCGGGTCGCCGGCGCAGTAGGCATAGCCATTAAGACCGCCTTCCCCGAAAGGGCTGAGGCTGTCACGGCTGTGAAAACGCATCAGCACCGGGTTGTAGATCCGGTAGTCGCCGAGGAAATACCAGCCGGTGTCTTGTTCACGCAAGGCTCCGGCATAGCCCAATCGGCTGGCTCCGGGTTCGGTTGTGCTCTGGCCGTAGGCGCCGTAGACCGGGGTCTGGATTTGGTCTTTGGCTTGCGTGGTTATGGAGCCCTGGGCATCCGTGCCCAGCAGCATGACTTCGCGCACAGCCGAGGCCAGTCGGCTCTCGGCAACCGGCACCGCTCCGGCACGGACCCAGCGGGTTTGGGTGGTTTCACCCACCTCACAACTGAGCTGGCCTGAGGTGTGGTAGCGCCAACGCGGACCCGCTGCGTCCTCGGTCTTGATGATCTTGCCGCCCGGGCCATAGTGCCAACGACGCTGGCCTGTAGGCAGAGTTACCCCTATGAGTCGGCCTAGGGCGTCGTAGTGCAGCGGATTGCCGCGCTCGTCGCGTTTGAGATTGCCCAGAGCGTCGTACTCCAGGGTTACTGGTGCCGGGTAATCGGGGCGGCTGTGGCTGATGTGTATTAGCTGGGTAAGGTCGGCGGGGTTGTAGCCAAACAGCGTGACGTTGTTGGCGCTGCCGTCGGCAAATACCGTTTCGAGGCGGCGCACGTTGTCGAGGGCGTCGTACTGGAAATGCTGCTCGCGGTAGCTGCGACCGTGGGCGTCTTCTGGTAACGATGGGCCTGTAAGG
>NZ_JAFCVM010000010.1:0-137437 GCF_049897045.1 Pseudomonas sp. TWR2-1-1 | reverse complement strand
CATGCTGGCGGCCTTGAACTTGAACTCACTCGAATAAGATTTACGCATATCCAAACACCTCAGATTTGGGCGCAATCATAGCGCCCGATTGAAGTGTCCAAAATCATTAGGCCAGTTCATTCGGCCTCACAAACCCCCTGTAGGAGCGGGCTTGTCCGCGATGCAGGCGCCGCGGTTTTACGCTAAGGCCCGCACAGCCAATCGCTGGCAAGCCAGGCTCCCACAAGAGGCATTCGGCCTCACAAACCCCCTGTAGGAGCGGGCTTGCCCGCGATGCAGGCGACGCGGTTTTACTCTCTGCCCCCGCACAGCCAATCGCTGGCAAGCCAGGCTCCCACACGAGGCATTCGGCCTCACAAACCCCCTGTAGGAGCGGGCTTGCCCGCGATGCAGGCGCTGCAGTTTTACTCTCAGCCCCGCACAGCCAATCGCTGGCAAGCCAGGCCCCCACACGAGGCATTCGGCCTCACAACCCCCCTGTAGGAGCGGGCTTGCCCGCGATGCAGGCGACGCGGTTTTACTCTAAGGCCCGCACAGCCAATCGCCGGCAAGCCAGGCTCCCACAAGAGGCATTCGGCCTCACAAACCCCCTGTAGGAGCGGGCTTGCCCGCGATGCAGGCGCCGCGGTTTTGCTCTAAAACCCGCGCAGGCAATCCCTGAAAGTCAGATCCCCACATGACCTCTTTGGGTGTTTCTTTACTGATGGGCATTAGGCTAAGGTGCGCCAATAATAATTATTACTGGCAGTGTCCCGATGGCGTGTACCCGGGCACAAGGAAGGAAAGCCGTATGCAGATTCAATCCCACGACACGGCGGATGTGGATCAGCAATTGGTCATTGCGGGCTGGCAGGAGCATTACCAGCAGATGTCTGCAGGCTGTTTCCATGGTGCAGTGGTGCACATGGAACTCAATGGCATTGAAGCCTATGAAGAGCGCATGAACACGCGCATCGAACAGCATTTTCACGCGCCTGCAGACTCCCTGGTGTTTAGTTTCGATACGCGCAACGGCTCGCTGTATCTGCTTAACGAAGACACACAAAACACCTGGATCACCCCCGAGAACTATCAGGAAGTCGGGGTCGTGATCGGCCCCCGGTATTTAAACCGGCTCGATAACCTGAACAACATGGACGGCCTGTTTCTGACGCAGTTGGTGTCCCAGCAAAGCCAGGTCTTTGGCCGTTGGTTGAGCCGTACATTGCAGCAACTGGCATCCCGGCACCCGCCCCAAGTGGAGGAAGGGCTGGCGCAGCAGCTGGTCGACGATTGCCTGTATATCCTCGACTGCCCCAGCCAGGCACCGGACCGCACCCGCCAGCGCCACCTTGCCCATGACCGGCGGCTGATTCAGCGGGTTTTTGATCTGGTCATGGCCTGCCCCCAGGAACACCTGGATGTGCTGCATCTGGCCAAGGCTGTCGGCGTTTCGGTACGCCAGTTGCAGCACAGCTTCACTTCTTTTGCCGGGGTTTCGCCCAGCCAGTGGCAACGCTTGCGACGGCTGAATTTCGCGCGCCGGGATTTGTTGCGTTGCACCCCGGGCGACACCCGGGTAGCTGAAATCGCCATGCGCTGGTCATTCTGGCACCTGGGGCGCTTCTCCCAGTCCTATCGCAGTCTGTTTGGCGAATTGCCCAGCCAGACTTTGCTGCGCCCCCGCTAAGTCCGCCTGAATGTTATTGGCGCCCCAAAATGGGGCGTGAATAAAAGCGCAAATCGGATAGAAGCCCCCCGTCTCACGATTGCACTATCGCCTTGCAGCATGGAACTGAGTCGTCATGTGGCGCTCAGTCAAATTTCTGTAAGAGGCGTTATGAAAGGCAATCTGGATCGACTCAGCCATTGGCTAAAAGAAAACAAAATCACCGAAGTTGAGTGCCTCATCTCTGATTTAAGTGGCATTGCCCGGGGCAAAATATCGCCGACCAACAAGTTCCTCAACGAGCAAGGCATGCGCCTGCCGGAGAGCGTCCTGTTGCAGACCGTTACCGGAGACTACGTCGAAGACGATATTTACTACGAGCTGCTGGACGCGGCCGATATCGACATGCATTGCCGCCCGGACCAGGACGCAGTGTTTATCGTGCCCTGGGCCACCGAGCCCACTGCTCAGGTGATTCACGACACCTATGACAAACAGGGCAACGCGATAGAGCTGTCGCCGCGCAACCTGCTGAAAAAGGTTCTGAGCCTCTATACCGCACGCGGCTGGAAACCGATCGTGGCGCCGGAAATGGAGTTCTACCTGACCCAGCGCAGCCCTGATCCGGACTATCCGTTGAAACCCCCGGTCGGCCGTTCGGGCCGCCAGGAGACCGGGCGCCAGTCTTATTCGATCGAGGCCACCAACGAATTCGATCCGCTGTTTGAAGACATGTATGACTGGAGCGAGGCCCAGGGGCTGGATCTGGACACTCTGATTCACGAAGAAGGCACAGCCCAGATGGAAATCAACTTCCGTCATGGTGCCGCCCTGTCCCTGGCCGACCAGATCATTATCTTCAAAAGAACCATGCGCGAAGCAGCGCTCAAGCATGACGTCAGCGCCACGTTCATGGCCAAGCCGATGACCGGCGAGCCGGGCAGCGCCATGCACGTCCACCAGAGCGTGGTTGATCTGGAGACCGGTGTCTCGGTGTTCTCCAATCCCGATGGCAGCATGAGCGAGCTGTTCATGCACCACATTGGCGGCCTGCAAAAATACATCCCCGAAACCCTGCCGCTGTTCGCCCCCAACGTGAATTCGTTTCGTCGATTCCTGCCCGATACCTCGGCCCCGGTGAACGTGGAGTGGGGCGAAGAAAACCGCACCGTCGGCCTGCGCGTGCCGGACTCCGACCCGCAGAACCGCCGGGTAGAGAACCGCTTGGCCGGCGCCGATGCCAATCCCTACCTGGCCCTGGCCGCCAGTTTGCTCTGCGGCTACGCAGGCATGGTCGAGGGTATCGAACCGAGCGCGCCTGTAGTCGGCCGCGGCTATGAACGGCGCAACCTGCGCCTGCCGCTGACTCTGGAGGCTGCGCTGGAATGCATGGAGCAGTCGGGCATGGCCAAAAAATATCTGGGTGAGCGTTTCACCAAGGGCTTTGTGGCGGTCAAGCGCGTCGAGCACGAGAACTACAAGCAGGTCATCAGCTCCTGGGAACGCGAGTTCCTGCTGTTTAGCGTGTAGGCGGTACCTGCGCCAATGCATTGCAAAATGGACTCACAGAAAGGACATGTGGATGAAACGTATCGCCCTGAAACTGACGTTCGCGGCACTCTGCGGCCTTGCCGGCCAGGCGTCGGCGCAAGACGTGGTTAATATCTATAACTGGACGGACTATATCGCCGAAGACACCCTGGTTAATTTTGAACAAAAGACCGGGATCAAGCCGGTTTATGACGTGTTTGATTCCAACGAAACCCTGGAAGGCAAGTTGCTGGCCGGGCGCACCGGTTATGACGTGGTCGTGCCGAGCAACCACTTTCTGGGACGTCAGATCAAGGCCGGGGTATTCCAGAAACTCGACAAGTCACAGATTCCCAACTGGAAGAATCTTGACCCGGCCCTGCTGGCACGGCTGCAAGCCAACGACCCGGGCAATGAGTACGCAGTGCCTTACCTGTGGGGCACCAATGGCATTGGCTACAACGTCGACAAGGTCAAGCAGGTTCTGGGCATCGACAAAATAGATTCCTGGAGCGTGTTGTTCGAGCCTGAAAACCTCAAGAAGCTCAAAAGCTGTGGCGTCGCTTTTATGGACTCGGCCGACGAAGTAATGCCAGCGATGCTCAACTATCTGGGGCTCAACCCCCGAAGCCTGGAGCTCAAGGACTACAAGGTCGCCGAGAAAAAACTGGAGCCTCTGCGGCCTTATATCAGCTACTTCCATTCCTCCAAGTACGTGACCGACCTGGCCAACGGTGACATCTGTATTGCCTTTGGCTATTCCGGCGACGTGTATCAGGCCATCCATCGTGCGCAAGAGGCGGGCAACGGGGTGAACGTTGCCTACGTGGTGCCTAAAGAAGGCGGCAACCTGTGGTTCGACATGCTGACCATTCCGGCCGATGCCAAGAACCCCAAACAGGCCCATGCGTTTATCAATTACCTGCTGCAACCCGAGGTGATTGCCAAAGTCAGCGAGTACGTGGGGTATGCCAATGCCAACACCCGGGCCACGGCCCTGATGGGTGATGAAATCACCCACAACCCGTCGATCTATCCGCCCGAGTCAGTGCAGGCCAAGCTCTATGTGTCATCCGAGCTGCCACCTGAACTTATGCGCTGGACGACGCGCTCGTGGAACAAGTTCAAGTCCGGTCGTTAATCCTGTGCCGGGCACCAACGTGTGCCCGGTCACTGAACAGGCAATTCTTTTATGACGTCCATGCTGTCTTTACCGCAAACCTATTACAGCGCCACCCGCAACCAGCAGCTCACTTGCCCGGTACTTGAGGGGCAGGCCGAGGCGGACGTGTGCATCATCGGCGCGGGTTTCACCGGGTTGAATACCGCGATTGAACTGGCTGAGCGCGGCCATTCGGTGATCGTGCTCGAGGCGCAGCAAATTGCCTGGGGCGCCAGCGGCCGCAACGGCGGGCAGTTGATTCGCGGGGTTGGTCACGATCTTGATGCGCACGAAAAAACCATCGGCCGCGAAGGTGTCAGAGTGCTGGAACAACTGGGGCTCGACGCGGTGGACCTGGTGCGTCAGCGCATCGAAAAACATGGAATCGACTGTGACTTGCGCTGGGGCTTCTGCGAGCTGGCCAACACCGCGCGCCATGTTGAAAACCTGATGGCCGAGCAGGAGTCGCTGCACAAGCTGGGCTACCGGCACAAGGTCGAGTTGATCGGGCGTGCCGACATGCACCGGGTGGTGGGTTCTGATCGCTACCTGGGCGGGCTGACGGATCAAGGCTCGGGGCACTTGCATCCGCTCAATCTGGCATTGGGTGAAGCCCGGGTGGCTCAGCAGTTGGGAGTCCGGTTGTACGAGAACAGTGCGGCCACCCGCATCGAATATGGCCCGCAGATCCGGGTCCATACCGCCAGCGGTACGGTCAAGGCCAATACCCTGGTACTCGCCGGCAATGCCCATCTGGGCGATCTGGAGCCGGCGCTCAGTGGTAAGGTGCTGGCCGCCGCCAGCTATGTCATCGCCACCGAACCCTTGAGCGAGGAACTGGCCCGGACGCTGATTCCCGACAATCGCGCTTTGTGCGATCAGCGGGTAGGGCTTGATTACTATCGGTTGTCGGCTGACCGTCGGCTGTTGTTTGGAGGCGCGTGCCATTACTCGGGGCGCACCTTGCAGGACATCGCCGGTTACATGCGCCCGAAAATGCTGGACGTCTTCGCGCAACTGGCAGGCAAGCGGATCGATTTTCAGTGGAGCGGCATGATCGGCATCGGTGCCAACCGGCTGCCGCAGATCGGCCGCTTGCAGGCCCATCCCAACGTGTTTTATGCCCAGGCGTATGCCGGGCACGGGATCAACACCACGCATATGGCGGCGCGTCTGGTGGCGCAGGCCATCAGCCTTGAGCAGAGCACAGGTTTTGAACTGTTCGGGCGGGTGCCGCACATGACGTTCCCGGGCGGTAAGCACCTGCGTTCGCCCTTGCTGGCGCTGGGCATGCTTTGGTACCGGCTCAAGGAAATTGCCGGGCATTGAAGCGAGCATTAATCAACCTGTGGGACCTGGCTGCCAGCTCCCAGAAGGTGTGTCTGACAACAACAAGAAAATCCAATAAGGACGTCCCAATGAAGCGATTCACTCCCTGTTTGCTGGCTGCGCTGTTTGCGCTCCCGTCGTTGCAGGCCCTGGCCGCAGCCGACCTGGTGTTCACCAATGGCAAGGTATTTACCGGCGTGCCGGGCCAGCCACTGGCCAACGCTGTGGCGGTGGAAAACGGCAAGATCATCAAGGTGGGCAGCGATTCCGAAATCCAGGCATTGGCCGACAGCGGGACCCAGCGTGTCGATCTGGCTGGCAAGGTGCTGATGCCGGGGATGATTGATACCCACAGCCACCCCGTTATCGCGGGTCTGGACAGTCTTGGGGCGAATCTGCTCGACGAAGAAAAACCGCTGCCCGAACTTGAGCAATGGATCATCGAGCAAGACAAGGCGGGGACGGCGCGGTCGGGGGATGTGATCAATATTGCCGGGGTCAGTTCGGCTTACTGGGAACAGGCCCGTGAGCTGGGGAAGATTTTCAATCACGGCCGTTGGGCCGACCAGCCGCTGGTCTTGAGCGGTATCGACGGGCATACCGGCTGGGCCAATAACGCGATGCTCAAGCGCGCAAAAATTGATGCCGCACTGGTCAAAAGTCTGCCAGCCAACGAGCAGGGCTATGTGGGTCATGAAGCAGACTTCACTCCAACCGGTTTTTTTGCCGAATCGCGCTGGGACCAGGTGCGGGGCCAGATTCCCCCGGCCAGCCCCGAAGTGATGCTCAAGGCCGCCCGCGAGGCGGTGAGGGTCAACAATCAATACGGCGTGACTGCCTGGATGGACGCTGCCTCGAACGCTGGAGCGGGCGACTCGTTGTTTGACTTCACCGCAACCGAGCAAAGCCTGGGGGTACTGCCGCTTTATCGACAGCTTGCAGAAAATGGCGAACTGACTGCGCACGTTGCGGCACTGATGCTCACCAACTCCAAAAGCAAGCCTGCCGATCTTGAAGTGCTGGCCCGGGTCATGAGGCAGTTCGAAGGTGTACCCAACCTGACATTCCCCGGTATCAAGGTGTTTGCCGATGGCATTCTGGAGTACCCGGGGCAAACCGCAGCCGTCATCGTGCCGTACAAAAACAGCAACAAAAAGGGTGAGTTGCTGATTGATCCGGCGCACTTCGGTGAACTTGTGGTCGCGGCTGAAAAGCGTGGCTGGATCGTCCATATGCACGCAGTCGGTGACCGTGCGGTACGTGAGTCACTCAACGGCTTTGAGTATGCGCGCAAGCTCAATCCGGCTCCGGTCGCCCACAGCATCAGCCACCTGCAGCTGGTCAATCCTAAAGAGTTTCCACGCTTTGCCCAGCTCGGGGTGATCGCCTCGATGCAACTGCTGTGGGCCATAGAAGAGAGCTACACCATTGACCTGGTCAAGCCCTATATCAGCGCCTTCGCTTATGGCTATCAGTACCCGGCCAAATCCCTGCAGGACGCGGGTGCGATGATTGCCGGTGCCAGTGACTGGCCTGTATCGAGCCCGAACCCGTGGAACGCCATTGGCCAGGCCGTCACTCGCGACGGGCCCATGGGTGTGCTCAATGCCAAAGAAAGAGTCGATCGTCAGACCATGTTTTATGCCTATACCTCCAACGCTGCCAAAACCCTGGGGCTGGATGAGCAGATCGGTTCGTTGGTGCCCGGCAAGCAGGCTGACCTGATCATTCTCGATCGTGACGTATTCAACGTCGGCGACCACGAATTGTTCGATACCAAAGTGCTGAAAACATATTTCGGCGGTAAGCAGGTAAACGCCCCCGAAGCCTGATTGAAAACCCCGGTCTCTGGCGCCACGACCCAGTGGCGTCAGGCGCAGCCGTGCGCGAATTTCCATGCAACCCTATAAAAACAAGAGAAAACCCATGAACGCAGTGTCTGTCTTCATACTTGCCGGTCTGGCCCTGTCGCCTGTGCTCAGCGCACAGGCGGTAGAACTGAACGATCAGTTTTCCCTGGTGATCACCCCCACGCTGGTCAGTGATTACCGTGCCAACGGGCTCTCACAAACCAAGGGCGATCCCGCCGCGCAACTGGCCATCACACTCAGCCACGCCAGTGGTTTGTACGCCGGTATCTGGACCTCCAATGTCAATTTCGGCCATGGCTCAAAAGCGCGTCAGGAAATCGAGTACTACGGGGGCTACGCCTGGCAAATCAGCGACAGCATCAGCCTGGATACTTTCTACACCCGTTACGAATTTGCGCGTGAAAGCGGCTACAACCAGAGCGACGTGCAGACCGTGCTGGATGTGTACGGTGTATTGCTGGGGGGCAAATACGTCACCAACATGCAAGGCCCTGGCTACGAGGACGAGAACGGCGAATTCCATAAAGGTAAAAAAGACGAGGACTTGTCGACGTTCTTCATCGGTTATCACACCTTGCTGCCCGCAGAGTTCGGTTTGCAGGTGCGTTATGAATATGTGGACTACAAGGATGATGTTTTTTTCAGCGACAGTGGCAAGGGGCGGGCGGACTACACCGATTGGGAAATCAAACTCACTCGCGACTTTGTCGGCGTCAGCTGGGGACTGAGCTACATCGACACCAGCCTGTCGAAAACCGAGTGCCAGAGCTACACCGGTTATGACGATGTGTGCGGCGCAACCCTGCTGGCCAGCGCCAGTAAAACGTTCTAAACCGGGGCTGCCAGGGCATCGGCACGGTCAGCGTGTGATCGTACAACCCGCTTGAGCTATGATGCGTGGATGTTTTGCCCCGATGCCCTTGAATCCGAGAAAGATTTTCACCATGGAAAACCCAAACGACGTCCCCCGCCTTCCTCGAAAACGCCGCAGCCTCGCGCAGGAGTTGGTGACGGTGCTGTCCGAGCAGATTCGTGACGGCCTGCTCAAACGAGGCGACAAGCTGCCCACCGAATCCGCGATCATGCAAGCCCATGGTGTGAGCCGCACAGTAGTGCGTGAAGCAATTTCCCGGTTGCAGGCTGCAGGTCAGGTCGAGACCCGGCATGGCATCGGCACCTTTGTGCTGGATACGCCAAGCCCGAGCGGTTTTCGTATAGATCCGGCCACTGTGGTCACTCTGCGTGACGTGCTGGCGATTCTTGAACTGCGTATCAGCCTGGAAGTCGAGTCAGCGGGGCTGGCCGCTCAGCGCCGCAACGACGAGCAATTGGCCGCGATGCGCGCGGCACTGGATGCCCTGAACGAAAATACCGCCCGTGACGGCGATGCGGTGGCCTCGGATTTCCAGTTTCATTTGCAGATTGCACTGTCGACGGGCAACCGTTACTTCACCGACATCATGACGCACCTGGGCACCAGCATCATTCCGCGCACCCGTCTCAACTCCGCCAGCCTGGCCCATGATGACCAGCGCCAGTACATGAATCGCCTGAGCCGTGAGCACGAAGAAATCTACACCGCCATTGCCCGCCAGGATTCGGACGCTGCCCGGGCCGCCATGCGCCTGCACCTGACCAACAGTCGCGAACGCCTGCGCCACGCCCACGAAGAAGCCGAAGCGCACGGGTGATCGAAGCGTTGAGCCCGCAATCCCTATAGTCGCTGACGAGGCACGAGGCTGCGATCGTCTGCAAAGCAGTCGTCATTCAGCCTCCGGGGTGTGCCATTAGATACAGGGCAGGGCAAGCGCGCTAAAAAGCTCGCAGCCTCGTACCTCGTCAGCGACGACGGGTTGTCGATAAATTAAATTTCATAGAACTCCAGCCCTTCTGAAACCCCTCTGGGGCGGGCCTTTGCTCAGGGTTTGCCCTCGGCAATAGAACCCCTGTGCGCGCAAATTGAAGAATTTGGATTGACGATTATATTTATAGTTGTACGATGACGTACGACACGGCAAAGGCACTGCCGTTTTTTCATCACATTAGCTCCCAGGGTGTTCGAATAATGAATCCACAAGAACTGAAGTCCATCCTCTCTTCCGGCCTGCTGTCTTTTCCGATTACCGATTTCAATGCTCAGGGTGATTTCCACCGTGAGGGCTACATCAAGCGTCTGGAATGGCTGGCCCCGTATGGCGCTTCTGCCTTGTTCGCTGCAGGCGGCACCGGTGAGTTCTTCTCCCTGGCGGCCAGCGAATATTCCCAAGTGATCAAAACCGCTGTCGATACCTGTGCCAACAGTGTGCCGATCCTGGCCGGTGTCGGTGGCTCGACCCGCCAGGCTATCGAATACGCGCAAGAAGCTGAACGTCTGGGTGCCAAAGGTTTGCTGTTGCTGCCGCACTACCTGACTGAAGCCAGTCAGGACGGGGTTGCCGCCCACGTTGAAGCGGTGTGCAAGTCGGTCAAGATCGGAGTGATCGTTTACAACCGTAACGTTTGCCGCCTGACCGCGCCGCTGCTGGAACGACTGGCCGAACGCTGCCCGAACCTGATCGGTTACAAGGACGGCCTGGGTGATATCGAGTTGATGGTTTCGATCCGCCGCCGTCTGGGCGACCGTTTCAGCTACCTCGGCGGTCTGCCCACCGCAGAGGTCTATGCCGCTGCCTACAAGGCGCTGGGCGTACCGGTTTACTCCTCGGCAGTGTTCAACTTCATCCCCAAGACTGCGATGGACTTCTACCACGCCATTGCCCGTGAAGATCACGCGACCGTGGGCAAGATCATTGATGACTTCTTCTTGCCGTACCTGGACATCCGCAACCGCAAGGCCGGTTATGCCGTAAGCATCGTCAAGGCAGGCGCCACTATTTCCGGTTACACCGCAGGTCCGGTGCGTACGCCACTGACCGATCTGTTGCCAGAAGAATACGAATCCCTGGCGGCCTTGATCGACAAGCAAGGTCCGCAGTAACGAATGAGCAAGGCCGCTGAGAAATCAGCGGCCTTTTGCGTTGTAGACACATCGATCCACCCTGTAGGAGCGAGCTGTTTGGGTTTAAAAGCTCGCGAGCAAGCTCGCGCCTACAGGATAAAAAATAGTTACCCGCGCATAAAAATAATCAGTGGGAGTACATCTACATGCCAGCGACCAAGCCGACGCATGTCCGTTATTTGATTTTGCTCATGCTGTTTCTGGTGACCACGATCAATTATGCCGACCGCGCTACCATCGCTATCGCAGGCTCCAGCCTGCAAAAAGACCTCGGTATCGACGCCGTTACTCTGGGTTTTATTTTTTCTGCATTTGGCTGGGCCTACGTGGCCGGACAAATCCCCGGCGGCTGGCTGCTCGACCGTTTCGGTTCGAAAAAAGTCTATGCCCTGAGCATCTTCACCTGGTCGCTGTTCACCGTGCTGCAAGGCTACGTCGGTGAATTCGGCATCTCCACCGCCGTGGTGGCGCTGTTTATGCTGCGCTTTCTGGTGGGCCTGGCGGAAGCGCCTTCGTTTCCCGGTAATGCCCGTATTGTTGCCGCCTGGTTTCCCACCGCCGAACGCGGCACCGCGTCAGCCATCTTCAATTCGGCGCAGTATTTCGCCACGGTGATCTTTGCCCCGCTGATGGGCTGGATCGTTTACACCTTCGGCTGGCAGCACGTGTTTATCGTGATGGGCGGCATCGGCATTGTGTTCTCGCTGATCTGGCTCAAAGTTATCCACAGCCCGCGCCAGCATCCAATGATCAACGAGGCCGAGTTCAGGCACATCGCCGACAACGGCGGCCTGGTCGACATGGATCAGGACAAGGGCACGGGTAAAAAGGTCGACGGTCCGAAGTGGGATTACATCCGCCAGTTGCTGACCAATCGCATGATGCTCGGCGTGTACCTGGGCCAGTACTGCATCAACGGCATTACCTATTTCTTCCTGACCTGGTTCCCGGTGTACCTGGTCCAGGAGCGCGGCATGACCATTCTCAAAGCCGGTTTCATTGCCTCGCTTCCGGCCATCTGCGGCTTTATCGGCGGTGTGCTGGGCGGTGTGATTTCCGATTACCTGCTGCGCAAAGGTCATTCTCTGACGTTTGCCCGCAAGGCTCCGATCATTGGCGGCTTGTTGCTGTCGACCAGTATCGTGGCGTGCAACTACGTGGATATTGAATGGATGGTCGTGGGCTTCATGGCACTGGCCTTCTTCGGCAAAGGCGTGGGCGCACTGGGGTGGGCAGTGGTGTCTGACACCTCGCCGAAACAAATCGCCGGTCTGAGTGGCGGTCTGTTCAACATGTTCGGCAACATCGCGTCCATTACCACTCCGATCGTTATCGGTTACATCATCAGCACCACCGGCTCGTTCAAATGGGCACTGGTGTTTGTCGGCTGCAATGCACTGGTGGCGGTGTTCAGCTATCTGGTCATCGTTGGCCCGATCAAACGGGTGGTACTCAAAGATCCACCGGTAAGCGGGCCGCAACTGACCAAACTTGTTTCAGCACATCCTTGAAGGGCGGCGCCATGACTTTGATTGAACACTCCGACTCGCCGCGCACTATCCGGCTGCATGCTCTGGACAACGTCGCGGTGGTGGTTAACGACCAGGGCGTGCCGGCCGGAACCGAGCTTGCTGAGGGGCTGGTTACCCTGGATTTTGTGCCGCAAAGCCACAAAGTCACGCTGGTAGACATTGCCCGGGGCGGCGAGGTCATCCGTTACGGTCAGACCATCGGCTACGCGTTGCAAGCCATCCCCCGGGGCAGCTGGGTCAATGAAGACCAGTTGCGCATGCCCACCGCGCCGCCGCTGGACAGCCTGCCGCTGGCCACTGAGGTGCCGGTCGCGCAGGCGCCACTTGAGGGCTTCACCTTCGAGGGCTATCGCAATGCTGACGGCACCGTGGGCACGCGCAACATTCTGGGGATCACCACCACCGTGCAGTGTGTGACCGGGGTGCTGAACCATGCGGTCAAGCGTATCCGTGACGAACTGTTGCCCCGGTATCCCCATGTCGATGATGTGGTCGCGTTAACCCACAGCTACGGCTGCGGCGTGGCCATCAGCGCCACCGATGCCTACATCCCGATCCGCACGGTGCGCAATCTGGCACGCAACCCGAATCTGGGTGGCGAAGCGCTGGTCATCAGCCTGGGCTGTGAAAAACTCCAGGCCGGTCAGGTGATGCACGCTGACGACAGCTCGGTGGACCTCAGTGAACCGTGGCTGTACCGCTTGCAGGATTCCAGTCACGGCTTCAGCGAAATGATCGAGCAGATCATGGCGCTGGCAGAGACCCGGCTGAAGAAACTCGATCAGCGCCGCCGCGAAACCGTACCGGCCTCGGAACTGATTCTGGGCATGCAGTGCGGCGGCAGTGATGCGTTTTCCGGGATCACCGCCAACCCGGCGCTGGGCTATGCCTCGGACTTGCTGCTCAGGGCGGGGGCGACGGTAATGTTTTCTGAAGTCACCGAAGTGCGCGATGCCATTTACCTGCTGACCTCCCGTGCCGAAAATCGCAGCGTCGCCCAGGAGCTGGTGCGTGAAATGGACTGGTATGACCGCTACCTGGCCAAAGGCGAAGCGGATCGCAGCGCCAACACCACACCGGGCAACAAGAAAGGCGGGTTGTCGAACATCGTTGAAAAATCCCTGGGCTCCATCGTCAAGTCCGGCAGCAGCGCGATCAATGGTGTGCTCGGCCCTGGCGAACGCTTCACGCGTAAAGGGCTGATTTTCTGTGCAACGCCGGCCAGCGATTTTGTGTGCGGCACCTTGCAGCTGGCGGCGGGGATGAACCTGCACGTGTTCACCACAGGCCGCGGGACACCCTATGGCCTGGCCATGGCGCCGGTGGTCAAAGTCTCTACCCGGACCGAGCTGGCGCAACGCTGGCCGGACCTGATCGACGTCGACGCCGGACGCATTGCCACCGGACGGGCAACGATAGAAGAACTGGGCTGGGAGCTGTTCCACTACTACCTGGACGTGGCCAGCGGCAAGAAACACACCTGGGCCGAACACCACAAACTGCACAACGACATCACGTTGTTCAACCCGGCGCCGATTACCTGAAGCCCCCGCTCAATTCAGGAGCATGCCCCAGAACATGGCGATGACCGCAAGTGCCATCGCCACGGCACAGCTCCAGCCAAGCAGGGTCAAGCCGCGGCCAATGGTGAAGTTACCCATGATGTCTTTGCGTGAGGCCATGCGCATCATCAAGAACATGATGGGTACGGCGATCACGCAATTGACCACCGCACTCCACACCAGCGCCTTCATCGGATCGATGGGGGCAAAGCAGATCGCAATTCCTATCAGCGTCGAGACCGCAATCACGGCGTAAAAGGCTTTTGCCTCCCTGGGCTTGGCGGCCAGGCTGTTGCTCCACTGGAAAGCACCCGCCAGGGCATAGGCCGAGGAGCCTGCCAGTACCGGTATTGCCAGCATCCCCGTGCCGATGATGCCGCCTGCGAACAGCCAGAAAGCGAATTCGCCGGCAATCGGGCGCAAGGCGCTGGCCGCCTGGGCCGAGGTCTGGATGTCGGTAACGCCGTGGTTATGCAGGGTCAGAGCGGTGGTCAGCATGATGAAAAAGGCAATGATGTTGGAAAACGCCATGCCGACCAGAGTGTCGCCACGGATTCGCTTGAAGTTGACCTTTGCCTGCTCCGGAGCCTCGATCAGGGATTGCGCGCCCGGATGATCTTTTATTTCTTCGACTTCTTGCGACGCCTGCCAGAAAAACAGATAGGGGCTGATGGTGGTGCCGAAAATGGCCACCACCATGGTGACGTACTCGGGTTTGAAAGACAGTTGCGGCCATAGGGTTCGCAACAGCACCTGGCTCCATGGAATCTGCACGGCGAAGAGGAGGCCGACGTAGGCCAGCAGCACCAGGGTCAGCCACTTCAGCACCCGCACATAGCGGGTATAGGGAATGAAGACCTGCAGCAGGATGGAGATCACTCCGAAGGCGACCGCATACCCATGGGGCGGGCCGCCGATCAGCAGCTTGAGCGCTTCGCCCATGGCGGCGATATCGGCACCAATGTTGGCAATATTGGCGATCAGCAACAGCGAGACGATGGTGTAAAGAAAGGGCCTGGAGTAATGGGTACGCAGATTGGTCGCCAGGCCATGGCCACTGACGCGACCAATCTGGGCACTGATGACTTGAATACCGACCATCAGCGGGAAAGTGAGCAGTAAGGTCCACAGTGTGTTCAAGCCAAACTGGGCGCCGGCTTGCGAGTAAGTGGCGATGCCGCTGGGATCGTCATCTGCCGCGCCGGTGATGAGACCCGGGCCGAGCTTCTTGAACAGCGCAGTATCACCGTCAACGGGCGGAGTCGAAATTGGCGCGGGTTTTTTCATGATGCTCGAGTCGCAACGGCGGCAGGGCTGCCACACTTAGTTGTGACTCAGGCTTTGGCTCAAGAGTTCAGGCCATCTGACCCCGCATTACGGGTGCCGATGGCCTGCGCCGGACTATTTCGCTGTAATCACCGACAGCTTGGTAATCCCCGCACGTTCGATCGAGGCCATGGCCCGTGCCACTTCGCCATAGTTCACCCCGTTGTCCGCCTGCAATTGCACGCGAACATCGGGGTCTTTGGCCTTGGCGGCCTGCAAGTTGAATTCGAGCGTTTGCGGCTGTACTTCGTCCTTGTTGATGAACACTTTGCCTTTGTCGTCGATGCTGACCACCAGCGGGTCTTTCTGCTCGACCGGGGCCACAGCCTCGGTCTTGGGCAGGTTGATCGGGATGGAGTTGGTCAGTAGCGGGGCGGTGACGATAAACACCACCAGCAACACCAGCATCACGTCCACCAGTGGCGTGACGTTGATCTCGCTGAGTACTTCATCGCTGTCCTGGGTTGAGAACGCCATATCAGGACGCCTCCTTCACTTTTTGAGCAGATGCTGCAGATTTGTTCAGCACCGGATGCAAATGCACGCGGAATGAGCTCTTCTGCGCGAGGCTGTAGAAGTCGTGGGCGAAGTCGTCCAGGTCAGCGACAGTGAGTTTCAGGCGGCGCAAAAAGTAGTTGTAGACCAGCACCGCAGGTACTGCGACCGCGATCCCGACACCGGTCGCGACCAGCGCTGCGCCAATGGGGCCGGCCACGGTTTCAAGACTGGCGGAGCCGGCAGCACTGATGCCTTTCAAGGCCGACATGATGCCCCACACGGTGCCGAACAAACCGATAAAAGGCGAGGTGCTGCCGATACTGGCCAGAATGGCCAGGCCACTTTCCAGCGAGCGGCGTTCGCGCACGATCTGCTGGCGCAAGGCCCGTTCGAGGCGGTCCTGATGGTTGATCGCATGGCTCAGGTCAGTGGCAGGCGCGCCGCTTTCGGCGACTTGAATGGCGTTGTAGCCAGCTTGCGCGACGCGGGCTGCAGCGCCCGGCTGGGTGTGGGCCAGTTCAGCGGCCGAGTCCAGGCTTGAGGCGGCCCAGAAGCGTTTGTGGAATTTTCGGTCCTGGGCCTTGAGCCGGGTGAACTGCACCCCTTTGATCAGTGCGAGGCCCCAGGTAGCGACCGAAAAAATAATCAGCAGCCAGATAACCGCATGTTCAATGGATTCGAAAGGGGAAGCGATCAGGTTCATGGTGTGGCTCTCCAACAAGGCATTAGTTCGTGTGTAGCGATGCGCCTTTTGTCAGGTGGCCCGCGGTCTATCGATAGGGTTGAATTACTTGATTTTGAAGTCGATGGGTACGCTGACCCAGCCGTCCTGGGCGACGTCGCCCTGTTTGGCCGGTACAAAACTCCAGCGTTTGACTGCTGCCAGGGCTGCGTCATCGAGCTGGGTGCGACCGCTGCTTTTCTGGATTTGAATCTCGCCGGGTTTACCGCTCGCCAGCACATGCACCCGTAGCAGCACCGTACCTTCCCAGCCGCGACGCATCGCCAGCCCCGGGTACTCCGGTGCCGGGTTATGCAGGTAGCCGGCATTGGCCGAGGCCGGGGTCACGGGCCTGGGCGCGGGTGGTGCCGGTGGCGCTGGCGCGGCCACCGGCGGTGCTGGCGGTGCCGGTGGTTGTTCGACCGGTTTGGCGACGGGCTTGGGCACCGGCTTGACCACCGGTTTGGGTTTGGGTTTGGGCGGTGGCGGCGGCTTTACCGCCAGTTCGTCCTCCACGGGCGGTGGCGGTTCGGCCACCGGTTGCGGGATAGGTTCTGGCGGTGGAGGCGGGGTTTCGATGACCGGTGCCGGCTGCGAAAACTCGATGGTCATCGGCGGGATTTCCGGTGGCACGATCGGCAGTACGGGCGCCGGTGACTGGCTGATCCAGTAAATCACTGCGCCATGCAGTGCCAGGGCAAAAACCCCCAGCAGCAAGGCTTCGCCTCGACCCAAGATGCGCTTGGGCGCGGGCAACCGCAGCAGCGCCAGCGGCCCTCGATAAACCCGCCCCAGATCGACCAACTCGCCGATCGGTGCCTGATGCCACAGGGCCTCTGACACTGCGCCTGCGGTCTGGACTTTGGCCATTGACTGACTCCATTTAAAAATAACCGTTAAAAGCACCAGAGCAATAACTGTGCCTGCCCATGTTTAGCGCGCCTGAGGCCACAGCTGCGGGCTGTGCCGGGCGCTTTAAGGTCCTTCGCAGGGGGATGCGGGGAGTATCAGAGACGACAAGTTTGTCGCTAATGGAACAATAACTGTTGCGCAGCTGTTGCTCTGTCAACAGTCGGCTCTGGCCTGCATTCCGAGTGATTTCCCCGGTCCGGGCGTTCGGCACAGGCGCAAGTTGCAGGTTATTAGTATTCAACTTCCAGTGGGTCACGAATATTGTCTTAATGTCGGACATGGTGGCTTTCGGCTATCACTGTATATCTGAAATTCAGCAAAGATTTTACAAGTCCCTGACATATCCCGGTTGCCCTGAAGTTAGTGTTTTAAGGACAAGGACGACCTGGAGAAGGTAATGCAGGAAGATATAACTGTTAATGAAATAGAGTTTGATCGGGTCTGGAGTTCCTTTACGGACCTGTTGCATGAATCGCAGGATTATATATGCAGTGAGTGGCACCACGGTGTTGAGACACTCCGGTTGATGGAGCGGCCGATAGAGATCGAAAAAATAAGGGATGTTATTTCTACACAAGGGGGTGCAATCAAACTGACCTACCCTGTGGGGCTTGATGCCTGGTTTGCAATCCTGGCGCAAGGGAAGTTTCCGGTATACGCCAACGTCAGGCCTCCCGAGCATGTAGCGCAATCGGACATGACCGATTTCTATCACGACCTCTTTGGTCATGCGCCCTATTTTGTGTTCCCGAAGTTCAACCAGGTGAGCAAGCAATTTGCTGTCTTGTGGGCCACGGTCACTAAAGAACAGCGCGAGCTATTGTTGAAGCTGTGGTTTTACACACTTGAGTTTGGCGTGGTGGCCCGGGGCGATCAGCTTTATGCCTTTGGTGGCGGGTTGATTACGTCGAATGTTGCATTGAAGCGTTTCATAAACAAAGACATTGAAATTATGTGGTATGACCTGGCAAGTGTATTGGAGTCGGGCATCTCGGCGGCGGGAGAGCCTGAGAGGTTGTTTGTTTTTGAATCTGTGGCGGATGTGTACGCCAAACTTGCAGAGGGCATGAGACATGTTGTCTAGAAAGAATCTGGAAGTTTTAGTGGCGGCGCAGAACAGGTTGTACTGCACTTTTCCTGAACTTCCTTCATTTGAGCAGCGTTGGGATTTCGAAACGGACGGTGTCATTCAGGCGCTTTTAACCAGGTTGGGCGATAACGACCCCTATTTCCACCCCCGCTATGCCGGGCACATGTCCGGGTATGTGTGCGATGTGGCGGTCATGAGCTATTTCCTGGCCATGCAGTTCAATCCCAATAATCATAGTTATGACGGAGGGCGTGCCACAACGAAGATGGAAGTTGAGTGCCTTGACAGCATGGCCAGGATGCTGGACTGGAATCATTATCAGGGGCATCTGACGTCGGGCGGGACAATAGGCAATCTTGAGGCCTTGTGGATTCACAGGGAGCTGGGAGCCAACACGGTAATTTGCAGCAAGGGGGCTCACTTTACCCACAAGCGCGCGGCCAATATCCTTGATCTCAAGTACCTTGAGGTGGATGTCACCAAAGACGGCAGCCTGTGCTCAATAGCGTTGTCAGGTGTACTGGCTGCATTGGAGGCTACAGATGTGCCCGTGGTGGTATGTACTTTAGGGACCACCCTCAATGGCGCAATCGACCCCCTGGATGAAATATTTTCCCTTAAGGCCGAACATGATTTTAAAGTTCATGTCGATGCGGCCTATGGCGGCTACTTCTATCTGATTCGAGCGCGTCTTGCTGGACGTGACCGAAAAGCTTTCGATTTTCTGCCCTCCGCGGATTCTATAGTCATTGATCCTCATAAACATGGGCTTCAAGGTTTTGGCTGTGGCGCACTGCTGTTGAGAGGTGTCAGCGAGTCGACGTCGCAAGCGATATATACGCACGACTCGCCGTACACTTATTTTGACCGGCGAGGTATCAGCATCGGTGAAAAGACCCTGGAATGTTCCCGGCCTGGCGCAGCTGCAGCTGCGTTGTGGGCCACCATGCAATGTCTCCCTTTAGAAGAAGAGGGGGAGTTTTCCCGGGTGCTTCTTTCTTGTCATACCGCGGCCGTTAAAATGTCTGAACTGCTTTTTGCCGTTGATGACGTGAGGCTTGTCGTTCGTGAACCGGCTCTTGATATCGTGGTGTTTTATATTGAATGTGCGGATATCAGCGCTGCGACACGCCAACTGTATGAGCAACTTAAAGCCTCAGGTTTTTATGTGGCGATGGCAGACTGTGATATTTCATCTGAAACCGGCGTGCTTCGTGAAGTCAGCTGTATAAGACTGACACTGATGAAAAAGGAACACTTGGCCATGGTTGATGAATTGGCGGATCAAATCATCAGGCTATCGAAGTGCATCGCCGATGAGTACAGGGGTAAATGCCAGGCTCTGTAATTGAGCGGTATTGTATATAACCGTCCAGGTGTTATTGCTGAACACCTGGGCGAGTAATGGTTGCCGTAGTTATCAATATTGATGGAGTGCAGGCAGGGCTCTGTACGGTCACCTGTTTGTCTTTCAAGGAGTCATGGTTGCTCTCGAGTCTGCGGGGGCCGTCATCGGTTTTATTTTGTCTGATTTATTGGCGCGCCAATAAGTGCGAGTTGCACGGGCTTGAATTGGACGGCGTCTTACTGGCGATAACAGCGAACCTTTTAACCGGAAGTTCGACTTGAGTAGGTATACGTCCATGAAGCCAATCTTAGGTATCTGTCTCGTTACCCGGGCCCAGACTCTAATCGAGGATGTGACCTTTGTTATTGAACAGTTGCAGGCGTGCCGACAGCCCGCTCCCTGTGCACCTGACCGGCCGCTGAAGCAGGGTGGCAATGAAGGCATGCTCTGCGGGCCGGGGCCAAAACCGCGAAGCGAGGCGGTACTGCAAATGCTTGTCCTCAAGACCCGGCACTACCTGCAAGCAATGCTGCCCGATGTCATGGTGGTGCCTGAACCGTGCCTGATGAGCTTCACCTCGATCGAGGCGGCACAGGTGCAGCTGTGTTGCCAGGCCCCGCAACTGTCCAGCCAGATATTTATCCTCGATCTCAGTGAGCAGGCCGAGGCCAGCTTCGAAGACCCGTTTGACGCGCTGATCGCCATTACGCCCGGCACGCGCCTCTCGCCCCATTCAGCACTGATGTATTGCGCCTTGTCAGCCTTGGCGGGGTGGATGAACCAGGTGGGCGGGAACCGTAATCTGCGAGTGATTGATGATGATCGTGCCGCTCGGCGCGCGGACTTGCTGCGCATTGTGCTCGATCACCTGGAGCACGTTCACTTTAACCGCCTGCTGGCACGCTCCATTACCAGCCCGTTGCTGTCAGTGAGCATGGCCACCGAAGTGACACGGTTCATGCGCAGTCGCTGGCAAGAGCACTGGGACTTTCATTTTTACACGGGCTCCATGGTTGCAGGGTTGATCCAGTCCATGCAGCAGAACCTCACCGGAACAGGAGTGCGGTGCTTCAGCGGGTGCAATGAGCACAGTCTGGCGGTCAGTGCCATGGCTGGCTGGCAGCTGTTTGGCCGTGCTTATGTGATCACCGTGACGTCGGGCATGATTGACGAGTTTCGCGGTACCTTGGCCAACCTCAAGCGCCTCGGTGCGCCGGGGCTGATCATCTGTGCCGACAGCCCGGAGAATGTCTGGTACGCCTTCCAGGGCACCCATGACGTTGAGAACAACGGGTGCCGGGTGATCGAGGCCAAAGGCTTGCGCCAGGTCTTCATCCGCAAGGTCGAGGAGGTTGGCGCTTGCCTGGAGCAGGCTTTCGCCATGCTCGCCGAGCGGGCGGAGCCGGTGTTCATCCTTGCTACCCAAGGTGTGTTGGAGTCCCGTCCCAGGAAGCCGCTGAATGTAGGTTTGCCTGAGCGGGCGACGGCCCTTGATACGCCCCTCGACAGCAGTCAGCTCCAAGCGCTGGATCAGGCCCTGGATCTGATCAATCACCAGCCGCTGCACCTGCTCTGGCAATGCGGCAAGCTCAGCGACGGGCAACGCCAGCGAGTCTACGTACTGGCCGAGCGCGCAGCCATTGCCCTGGCCGACAGCATCACCCAGCCCGGGAGCGTCGGCCCATACCATAAGGGCCAACCGGTGCCGCAGTATCTGGGGCCGTTGTCCCTGTATGGTTTCAGCCGCCGTATCTATCACTTCATGCACACCGGGCATGAGCTCAACGGGCCGCAAAGCCATTGCGTGTTCTTTCTAAAGGGCAAGGTCGACCAGGCGGCCACACCATTCTCCGAAGGCAAGCTCAAGCGCCAGTTGCGGATCGTGCAGGTCAATCATGAGCCGCGTCATGTTTCGCCTTTTACTGACCTGTCGCTCAATGTGCCGCTGGATGTCTTTCTCGATCATATAGAGCGCGGTTTGCAGGTCGAACCGCAGGTCCTCGCACTGCGCCGTGCCAAGCTTGAGGTGTTGTCCGGTATCAGCGAGAGCGTCGCGGTGGATCAGGTCGAGACGCTGCCGATGACCGCCAACTACTTCTTTCTGCGCCTGGGCAACCTGGTGCGCGAGCTGATCGAGCAACAGGGCTATCGCTACATTGGCGTCTACGACGTCGGGCGCTGTGGCATTTCTGCGCTACGTAATGTGCCGCGCACTGATCCGGGGTTTTCCGGCTGGTACGGACGCGCCTTGATGGGGGACGGTCTTATGGCGCTGCCTTACATTGCCATGACCGGCTCGGGCAACGTGCTGGCATTTGTCGGTGACGGTGCCCGGGCGCTGGTGCCGGATATCGAGGCGCGGCTCATCGATGGCCTGGCCGGCGATCGCGGTGCAAAAAAACGCAACGTGACCCTGTTCTATCTAACCAATGGCCTGTTGTCGCTGATCCAGACCTACCTCGACAAGCGATACGCCCATAACGGCGCGTTGCAGGTTGCAGTCTCCAGCGCCGGGTCATTGGCCGTTTCACTGGAGCGGGCGGGCTCGATCTGCGTGCACCGCGAACGCCTGGTGAAGTTCGATGAGGCACGCCTGCGCAGCCTTCTGATGTGTCCCGGGCAATTGAATATTATCGACGTATTGCTGGCCCACAACTCGGAGGGCGATGGCTTGAGTCTGGTCTCGGAAACCGCCTGGAGCCGTCAATGAGCGTGCATCGGGGGCACCCCAGCATGAAATTCGGTTTTATTGCCCACCCGACTTCCATCGGCCTGCAGCGTCAGGTCAAGATTATCGACCTGCTGGACCGTACGCTTGCCGAGCAGAATCTGGGCTATCAATCTCAACTCTGGAAGCCGCGCAACCTGGTTCCGTTCGCTGATTTCGGGCGTATCGTCAGTGCCACCGGGGCTACCTGCGAAGGTATTTTGCATTACCTGCCGCTCACCGCCGAGCAGATGCTCAGCCAGCCGCGAACGATCGCTGAGCGCGTACTGGAAGGTGTGCAAAGCCTCAGCGCGCAAGGTGCCCAGCTGGTGGGTCTGGGGGGCTTTACCGCGATTGTCGGCAACCGTGGTTTGCAAACGCTGGACCGTAGCGGCGTGGCGGTGACCACCGGTAATTCGCTGACTGCCTTTGCGGCCTACAAGAACGTGCTGGAAGCCATGGCCCGCCTGGATGTGTCGCCCGCTGACTGCGAAGTGGCGGTGGTCGGCTACCCCGGCTCTATCGCTCTGGTTATTGCCAGGCTGCTGGCGCGCAAGGGTTGCCGCCTGCGCCTGGTGCACCGGGGCAGTGTCGAGCAGGGCCATAAAAGTCTCAGCTACCTGCCGGTGCAAATGCACCCTCAGGTGTGCCTGACTCCCGAGATCGCTACCTGTTACGACGAGGTGCTGTTCTACGTCGCAGCGACCTCCAGCGGCGGGGTGATCGACCCGTATCGACTGGCCCCGGGCTCAGTAGTGGTGGACGCTGCATTGCCCAGGGACGTGCTGCCTTTTCATCACGACCGCAACGACATCCTGATCATCGACGGTGGACTGGTGTCCGCCAGCGAGGCCGTGCGCTTTGGAACCGAGTCTCTTGGGCTGGCCCCCAAGAAGTTCCTTAATGGCTGTCTGGCCGAAACCCTGGTTCTGGCATTGGAAGGCCGCGCGCAAGCTTTTTCCATAGGCCGTGAATTGCCCGAGGAGCAGGTGCTGGAGATAGGCCGGATCGCCGGCGAACATGGTTTTTCGCCATCGCCGATGGCCTCCTGTGGCGAGCGCCTGCACCCGCAGGCGTTTCAGACCTTGCGCCGCTTTCACCATCGCGGTGCCGAGGCCGCCCCCAGCGATTGTGCGCCGCAAGTGCGCGACGAAGTCCTGCGCTGCTTTGGCCAGCACATCAACCCGGTGTTGCAGGCGTTCTACCGGTTCAACCATATCGAACGAGTCTTTACCCGGGGCAGTGGATGCTGGCTGACCGATCTCAATGGCGACCGTTATCTGGATTTTGTCGCCGGCTATGGCTGCCTGAACACCGGGCACAACCATTCGCGGGTCAACCAGGCATTGCAGGCTTACCTGCAACAGCAGCACCCAACCTTTGTGCAATACGTATCGGTGCCGCAACAAACCAGCTTGCTGGCGCAGCGACTCTGCGAACTGGCACCGGGCAATCTTGAACGGGTGTTTTTCAGTAACTCCGGCACCGAAGCCATAGAAGCCGCGTTGAAATTAGCCATGGCTGCCATGGCCCGTCCGCGGGTGCTGTATTGCGAGAACGGATACCACGGCAAGACTCTGGGCGCGTTATCAGTGACCGGTCGCAGTAAGCACCGCGAGCCCTTCAAACCGTTGCTGGAACGTTGTGATTCGATTCCTTTTGGTGACATTGCTGCTCTGGAAGCGGCCCTGGTCCAGGGGCAAATTGGTGCTTTTATCCTGGAACCGGTCCAGGGTGAGGGCGGGGTGATCCTGCCGCCTGCGGGCTATCTGCGACAGGTGCGCGCACTGTGCAGTGCTCATGGTTGCCTGATGATTCTCGACGAGATCCAGACGGGGCTCGGGCGTACCGGCAAATTATTTGCGTGTGAATGGGAAGAGGTGGTGCCTGACATTCTGGTGCTGGCAAAATCCCTCTCCGGCGGTGCCGTGCCCATAGGCGCTACGCTGTCCGGCGCAGCGCTGTGGGATCGAGCCTATGGCAGCATCGACACCTTCGCCTTGCATACTTCGACCTTCGGTGGCGGCAACTTTGCCTCTGCTGCGGCCCTTGCGACTCTTGACGTGATCATCGACGAAGACCTGGCCGGTAATGCCGCCCGTGTTGGTGGCCAGCTCAAGGCCGACTTGCGTGAAGTGGCCAGTGCCTACCCTTTCATTCGCGAGGTGCGGGGCACAGGGCTGATGATTGCCATCGAGTTTGAATACAGTTTCCAAGGGGGGGTGGAGGCATTCGTACGCGAGTTTGCCAGTCGTATACCGGGGAACGCAGCAGGTACCTACCGAATGCTTTCTGATAAAGCCAGGCAGCATATCCAGGAGGCGATCAGTGAGGTGGAGAAGAACTTTGAGGAGATGTTCGTGCTGCGCTTCATCATCAAACTGTCGAAGGAGCACGGCGTGCTGACCTTTGTCACCGCGAATAACAACCGGGTTATACGTATCCAGCCACCCTTGGTACTAAGCGAGGCTGAAGCGGCGCATTTTGCCCAGGCATTCCGTACCGTTTGCCAAGACATGTCGACCTTCCTTACCTGATGCTTTTCAGTGGCCGGTCCGGTTATGCAAAACCGGCAAACTTGGCAACATGCCCGGACGGCATTTTATGGAATACGTCCGGGACACCGACTTGTGAAGAGCAGGGCGGTTAATTGAGGGCGAATGCAGTTGATCCGAGTGGAGTGTCACTTGACGTTAAATATCCGGGTGTACGTCATCGGCCAGACGATAACCAACGCCATGTATGGTCGATATTTTGATGTTGGGGATTTTTCGCCGCAATTGCAGGATGTGCATGTCAATCGTCCGGGTCGAGGGGAATTTTTTATACCCCCATACCTGGTTAAGTAATTCCTCCCTGGTAAAAACACGTCCGGCCATTTGTACAAGGATTAACAACAACTCAAACTCTTTATGGGTAAGAGAAATATTCTGTCCTTTCCAGAAGACTAAACGTTTGGCGGGGACTAGCAGAAGTTCACCGGATTCCAGGTTTCCCTCACCCAAGGGTCTTATCTGAGCACGTATACGGGCCAGGAGTTCTATATGGGCAAATGGCTTTGTGACGTAGTCACGCGCTCCTGCTTCCAGTGCAGCAATCTTTTCCTCTACGTCGGCGCAAGTCGTGAGAATAATCACAGGTAATGCTTTTATCGTAAGCAAGCCTGGAAGAAGCCGGGTGCTGTCTTTGCCAAGTATTTGCCGGTCCAATATAGCCAGGCTTGCGGATCGCCAGATGTGTTTAATGTCTGTGATGTCACGCTCCCATATGCAAGTAAAACCGTTGTTATGAAGAAAAGCCTGAAGGCCTTCACCCAAAGAACGATCATCGCCGATTAATAATATGTTCATCCCGTTGGGTTTTTGCGAGTGCACTTGACAACTCCGTGGCCAATTTTTCTGGCGGGCCACATGTTAAGTATGTTTCGTTAAAAAGGTGTGCAGAACGACGAACTGTTTCGCCATTCTTCACATTCATTGTTGGGTGGTGTTTGTATGCTAATGCCAGCAGTGTCGGCATTTCGTCTTGTGTCTAATTTAACATGCAGTGGGTTACAGCCCGGTTAACGTTTAGGCTAGACAGGCTGTGTGCCGGGTTGGGCTTGAGTCGTCAGCTGTGGCCCGGTAATAAAAAACATGATTAATGTTGTAAGCGCCACCTCGCTAATGCCGAAGCTAGATACATTAGGAAATGTATTTGTCTGAATAAATGAATTCATGCCCGCATTTAATTAATGCCCACTGCATACCCCGCAGCGTCATCTATTGCTGCGGGTGGCGTGAGGTTTGCTCGCAGTATCTGGATAAATTCCAGCACTTTTGGCAGAGGTTTCTCGGGGGGATGAATACGCGATGGCTCATGCCATATTGGCCAGCCTCGTCATAGAGCGCCGCAATGCCCATGTTCTGGATAAGCCGTCGGCGAAGCAGGGCCGCCGAAGTTATTGCCAGTGTGCAGGCAACTCGGGGCAGGGGGAGAGGTAAAAGCCAGGCATGGTGCCGTGCCGGGAATGCTCATTTTGTGGGGCTTGTGCGGGTATCCGGATGGCCCGTTGTGAAGGCCGACCCGGCTACCCTGGTTTGTGCTTCCTGTGCAGGCGGCATGCAGCCCGGTTAAATAGCCAGCACTCGCGCCAGTCTCACCACCGTAACCCCTTGGCCCAGATGGCGCAGTGACGGCTGGATCAGCACGCAATTGTCATACGGGGTGACGATCTCGCGCTGGCCATCCCGTGCGATCACCGTACCAGCCCGGGGGATTCGTTCGAGGCCTCGGAAGTCTTCGCTGAAACTGAAGTCCATGCTGCTGGCGATCACCGGCTCGGTGACCTGCAGAAACTGTTGGGTGACGGGCTGTTGCTGGCTTAGAAACCCCTGCACGTCAGCTTCGGCGACGGCTTTGGTGGCGATCAGAAAACGTGCTGCCACATCGAGGGCCACGTGTTCGCTCTTCTTTGAAAAGTGCTGGCCGGTCTCGATCAGCAGCGCGTTTTTGTGGCTGGCGGCATCGCCAAATCCGCCGTAGTCACGCATGCGTCGTCCGTTGGCGTGGCCGGCGTCGGCGACGACGGTTGCAGGTACGCCCAGCGACCGGGCGAACTCCAGACCTTTGCTGCAAGCACCACACATCATCAGCGGTGCGGACTCTTCGTGCATCGAGTGGATATCGAGCAGTAAATCGACACTGTCGATCAGCGGCCGCAATTCACGGGCGCGGCGTAATTCTACCGAGTCGCGCTCGCCGTCCAGCGCCGATGGTAGCCAGACACGGTTCATGTCCTCGTCCACAAAGCGGGTCGCGTCGATGTCCTGTGGATTGAAGCGGTGATAGGCCTCGACATTGCCGAATGCCAGCGACAGTCGTCCCTGACGCGGGCGCACACCGCTGCGCAGCAAGGTGTCTACCGCGATCGCTCCGCTGACTTCGTTGCCATGGGTCAGTGCCATGATCAGCACATGGGGCCCGGGCTGGCCACTGTCGAAGCTGTGGACGTAGTCGATCCCGCAGTTACCGGTTTTCCAGGGTTCGATATCGGGAAATTCGACTTCAACGGGGTAGGGTATGAGCGCTGCGCGAACTTGTTCAAGGGTCTTCATTTGTGTCTCCGTCAGATCAGCTTTTGCGTGTGTCGCACCGGGTTCAGGGCGCGACAGGCAAGATGGGTTTGCTGCTGTTTAACTGGCTGCAGCGCTGATGCCGCGCATGCGTCGTCCCAGGCAGATGATTGCCATTACGCTGACCAGAACGGTCGCCATCACATAAAAACTAGGGGCCAGTTTGTTGCCGGTAGCATCGATCATCCAGGTCACGATCAACGGGGCGAACCCGCCAAACAGGGTGACTGAAAAGTTGTAGCTCAGCGCCAGTCCTGTCCCGCGAATACTGGTCGGGAAGATGTCGGCGAGCATTGCCGGGATGGGCCCCAGGCAGGCCGCGATCAACACGCCGACAATCGCTTGCACCATTAACAGGGTTGAGAGGCTGGGGAAGGTGTTGAGCAGCACGAACATCGGGTAGGACGAAAACCCGGTTATCAACAGGGCGATGGTCAGTACCCGGAATCGACCGTACTGATCGGAAAGCCCGCCGAATACCGGCGCCATGATCATCAGCGTGATGCCGGTCATCAAGGCCCCGAGGTACGAGGAAGTAGCGGCGATGTGCAATTGTTTCAGGGCATAGATCGGCATGTACAGCTTGTGTACGTAGTTGAATGCCGTGGCTCCGGCAACGACGCCGATGGCCAGCAACAGGCTGACATGGCCTTTGATCAGGACATCGCGCAACGGAGTCTTGACCGCGATATTGGCCACGGTTTTCTTGAAGTCCGGGGTTTCATCGATTTGCGTGCGGATGTAAAAACCCACGGGGCCGATCAGCAGGCCGATGCCGAATGCCACCCGCCAGCCCCAGGTGTTCAATTGCACATCCGACAGCACATAGCTGAGGAGCGCGCTCACGCCCGCTGCCAAAACCGTCGCCAGGCCCTGGGTCGATAATTGCCAGCTGGCAAAGAAGCCCCGGCGTTTGGCATCGGCGTGTTCAACCATAAACGCCGTCGCTGCACCAAATTCCCCGCCTGTGGAAAAGCCCTGGAGCATGCGCGCAACAATGATCAACAGCGGTGCCAGCAGGCCGATCTGCTCATAGGTCGGAGCGAAGGTAATGATCGCGGTGCCGAGCAACATGAGCAGGATCGACATCGTTAACGATGCCTTGCGCCCGGCCCTGTCGGCGTATGAACCGAGGACGATGGCGCCCAGCGGGCGCATCAAAAAGGAAATGCCGAACGAGCCCACGGCCAGCAGTAATGAAGTGGTTTCGTTATCGGAGGGGAAAAACTGCTTGCTGATGACCACCGCAAAATAGCCGTAGATCAGTAAGTCGTAGAATTCCAGCGCGTTGCCGACGCTGGCAGCGACGATTTCCTTCCATGGGCCTCGCTTGGTCGCAGCACGTACCAAGGGTACGGCGGATGATTGAACTGTCATGGGTGAGCACCAGGTCTATTTCACAGTTGGCATCCGGATTCACCGGGCCGCAGTGCGGCCAGGCAAGATCGAAGGCATTATTTTTTATGGGTGAAGCCCGGTGAAGTTGCAGCAAGTGCCCGGCAACGGCAATTGCTGTTTGGGCACAGGTTTGAGCTGTTTGGGCACAGGGCCTGTAAAGCCGCTGCCGCAGGCCGTTTTCAGGCCTGAAGGGTTGGGATCTTATGGCTGTTGCGGTATCTGAGCGGTCAAAGACTGTTCCAGATTTTCATGACCAGTTCGCTCTGGTTGGCGCGCAAGCGATGCAGCGAAACGTCGAAGCTGACGCGGAACTCGGCGCTGCCCGCAATCAGCAAATCGCCGGACTCCAGTGCCCCTTTGACCACCATGCGCGGCAGCCACGCTAGGCCTATGCCACGCTTGGCCATTTCCAGAATGGCGTCATAGGAATCAGCCTGATAAACCATGCGCAGGGCCAGACGCTGAGGCAGTTGCTCCAGGTGCTGGGCCAGCACCCCGCGCAGGGCCAGGGTCGGCGAAAACGCCAGCCAGGGGATGGTCAGGGCACTGCTGTCGACGGCTATTTGCTGTCGCGGTTGCCCATGGGCGTCGGGTGCACTGACCGGCAACAACTCTTCACTGGCCAGCACTCGCGAGTCGAAACGCTGCGGGTCCATCAGCGTCTGGGTCAAGGGGCTGGAAAAACTCAGCAGCAAGTCGACCTCGCCGGCGGACAGTTTGCTGATTGCTTCCTGGGCGCCGCTGGTAACCAGTGACACCGGAAAACTGCCCAGTTGGCGGTTCAGCGACTGGTACCAGTCGGGGAAAAAATCACAGGCCAGAGTACGGCCTGTAGCGATCCGCACCGGTTCGTCGCGGCTCAGGGTGGTGCCCTGGAATTGCGCCCTGACCGCAGTCAGCAATGCCAGCGACTGCGTGGCAGCATCAAGAAACAATACACCGCAAGGCGTGAGCGACAGCGGTTGCTTGCGCTCGATCAGCGCCGAGCCGACCCACTCTTCCAGTGCCCGGATGCGCCGGCCGAACGCCGGGTGGGTGACGCAACGATTCTCGGCAGCACGGGACAGACTGCGGGTGCGTGCCAGCTCGATAAAGTCTTCAAGCCATTCAAGTTGCATGGGGTTTCCTGCTCGGCGACCCGTCAACGCTTCAACTAAATGGCTGACGGTGTATTTCTGCTCCAGCCCCTGGCGGGTGCTGGAATGTTTGCCGAACGATACGCCAACTGGTGCGCGATGATCGAGTGCAGTTTGCCGGGCACCCGCAACTGAGACTGGCGGTCAGCCAGGTGACGCGAGTGAGCTCCACACTTGCACCAGCCCGAACAGATGCACCAGCCCATACACCAGACAGATCGCCGAGCTGATCATGATGAAGCGGGTACTGCGCCCGGTACCGGCCAGTACGAAGGGGCCCAGCAGGCCGCGCAGCAGGTAAACCAGGGTGATCGCACACAATGCAGGGCGCAGCAGGGGCAACGGATCGATCACCCCGGCACCGGACAGTGCATAGGCCGCCCATGCGGTGAGCACCAGGGCAATCCCTGCCGTGACCACTGCCGGAAACCGTCGCCCGGCCCTGGCCGCCCGGACAAAGCGCTCGCCAGCGCCAAACAGGTGATACCACGAAGGCCCCCCCATGATGACCCCGACATGCATCAGCGCCGCCAGCAGGCTGAGCCCGGCACCGATCACCAGCGCCATGTTGTGTTCGTTTCCCATTCCATTGTTCCTTGGCGTGGTTATGCCGGTACGACAGGCGTTTGAGCTTCTGCCCGATTGAAAAAAGCGAAGATTTCCTCGAAGTACCGATCCCGGTGGTTCTTATGGTTTTCCAGGTGACGACAGCCCTCGAAGCCGACCATATGCAAGGTCCCACAATCGCGCTTTAGCCCTGCCACGCTGGCAGCCGGGATAAAGCGGTCGTTGAGCCCGTAGAAATAGGCGACCGGTAAATAGCGCACGCTTTGCAATGAGTGATCAATGGCACAGGTCCCCGTGGGCACCGCCAGGCGACTGCCGCTGATCCAGCGCATGGCGTGCCGCAGCGGTCCGCGAGTGAAGTAGCTGCGCACCGAAACCGGCACGCTGTCCAGCACCGCCGAGGTAAAGGGCGTGGCATCCCGTGCCAGGGCATGGGCCAGGTGATAGCCACCAAACGAACAGCCCACCAGGTGGACGGGCAGCCCCGGGTTGTCCTGTGTCACTCGCCGGGCAATCGCCAGCACATCGTCGGCAAATGCATGACCGCCGATGGTGCTGCGGCCGAAGCCTTTGAAATTGAAAGCGACCACGTGATAACCCTGATCCAGAAATGCCTGATCCAGTTTGTTCTCGAAAAAATAATGCATGCCGTACTTGAGGAACGGGTGGCACAACATCACGACGCCCCGGGGCTGAATGGCGGTGGTGCGCACAGAGGCTCCCTCCAGCCGGCTGCCGTCGCGCGAGACTTCGACAAAGGCCGCCGCATGAGCTGGCACGTCGCGTTTCCAGCCCTGGACCTGGCGAAACATAACCCGGATGAACAGCCTGCAAATGGCAACACCGGGCCACCCGGGCGTTGCGATCGGCATGAGGGCCTGGCGCGGTTCTGAAGACGCGGGCTTTTCCATGATCTTCCCTGTTTCGATGTATTGGCAGGACCGCCAAACAGCATGCGCAAGCCTGATCCAGAGGTTCGGGCTGTCATTGTCTTGTTTGGCGCAATATTGAAAAGTTTAGTGTTGCGCAGTGGTCAGGGGCTTGAGCACTGCCGGGCATAATGTGCCGTAATTACCTGTGGAGAACAACTGTATCTAGGTACAGATAGCGTGAGGAGAATATCGGGCTGCAACCTGTAATTGCACTTGAGTACAGGGTGTTGCCGGGTGAGATAGTTGAACCGGCGAAGTTGTATTTATTATCTTTCTGGTCCGTCAATTAATAGTATGCGGTCGCTGTATTTGCACTACCACGAGAGACCGGCAAGCGCCTGGGTGCACTCAGAGCAGACCCTGGCGCTGAGCTTCATAAACCGCCTGCTTGGCATTGCAGACCTGTAGTTTGGCCGCAATGTTGGACATGTGAAATTTGACCGTCCGTTCGGAAATCGCGCAGATCAGCCCTGTTTCCCGGTAGGACTTGCCCATCTTGACCCATTTGAGCACTGCCATTTCCCTGGCCGAAAGCGGCCCGTTTGCAAGGGTCGAAAACAGCTCGTCTACCGTACGCAGGCTCATTAGCCAGCTATGAAAGTGGATCAGTGCCATCTGTATCTGCCCCTGCCGGTCGGCCAGCAGGCGATCAAAATCGGCCTGCTGCCCGCCGTTGCACAGACTCAACGAACTGAACACGCCACAGGGGTCATGCAGGACAAAGGTGGTGCCAGAGCAGATCCGGTGCTCGCTGGAACGTCGAAACAGTTCCCGACTCTGGTCACAGGAAACAGCCTGAAGTGCAGCACTCCAGGAAAATGGTGCACAACTTTTAAGTCCGTAATGAATGATCGGATCGATCAAGTGCGATCGGGCTTGCTTATAAGTATTGAGCCAGGGTGAGGGGTAGTTTGAAACAATAAGAGGCGCGACCACGCGATTGCGTGGCACGGCAAAGTAGGCATAACTTAGTTCTTGAAACATCCCCAGCTGATTTTCAAGTTCTGATTGTAAACATACGTTTGAAGGGGGCGGGCCGGACACGACAAAATCAGAGTGATTGGATTGACTGTCCATGTCATGCGCTCAATATCCGGCCGGGTTAAATCAACTCTGCGCAAATGCTGTAGGCAATGCAAGATTTTCATTCTGTCGGGCACCTGAGTTGCCGGCCCGCAGCGTAATCAAGGCGCACTTCAGCCGCACGCCCAGGCAGGCACGCTGCGGCCTTTTCAAGATGTCGGGTTGTTCAGTGGCCCGTTGAGTTGCGCTTGCTGACGGTGCCGCTCAGCGGCTTGCGTGCGGGCATGCGGCACGGACGGCGGGTGACTGCGGATCGGTTGTATGGCTCAGCGTTTGTTTTCGGCCTTGTTCTTTTTAAACCAGCCATGTTCCCGGTACCACGTCACCGTGTCAGACATCGTCAGCTCCAGCGCTCGAAAACTGAGCCCGAGTTCCTGTTCACTTTTGCGGTGGTTAAAACAGGTCCGGTGCTCCTCGCGTATCAACAGGCGCAACGTCGCCATGCTCAGCAAAATGGGCTTGCCGGTAAGGCGCGCATAGACCTCCTGCACCGCCGCCAAAAGGTATAACGCGGGCAATGGCAGTTGCCGGGCAGGGGGTTTGACACCCGCTATACGTCCCAGAGCGGGTACCAACTGGCGCATGGTCAAGTTCCGGCCGGCCGCGAGGTAGCGCTCTGCACGCCGTCCATGTTTAGCGGCGGCAATCTGGGCCCATGCCACGTCACGGGCATCGACTACGGAGAAGGTACCGGGGATCAGCCCGGGTAATTTGCCGTTGACGACATCATTGACCAATTGCCCCGAGGAGGTCGGGCCCATATCGCCAGGTCCCCACATCCAGCCGGGCAGCACCATGCAGGCATGCATCTGGGGATGAGTTTCAAGAAACGCCAGGACGACACGGTCGGCGAGGATCTTGCTGCGGTAGTAGTCATCCGCATCGGCTTCGGCCCGCAGACAGGTCTCATCGATAGCGGTGCCGGGTGCTCCGTCGAGCACGGCAATCGAAGAGGTGTGAACAAACCGGCGTATCCCCGCGTGGTAGGCCTGTTGCAGCAGCTCTCGGGTGCCGGCGACATTGATCTTTTCGAGTTCTTCCCAGTGGCTGCCCCCTTTGTAGTTGTCGCGAAAGTACGCCGCCGTATGAAACACCGTATCGCAGCCTTGCAGCGATGCTGCGAACGCGTCGATGTCGGCCATGTCACCCACCACCAGCTCCACCCCCGGGAGGTCGTTGAACTGCTGTTCACCTTTGGCTCTTGAGCGGACCAGGGCTTTGACGCAGTAGCCGCGTGCGACCAGTTCCCGCACCAGGTTGTTTCCCAGCAAGCCGGTTGCGCCAGTAACGAAAGCGTTGCGCATGGCTTAACCCTCTTGCTGTTGGGCTGACGGCATCAGCACCACGCTGTCGAAGAACACCTCTTCGCCGCCTGCATCACGGCGATTGAAGACCTGAGCGGCGCGTTCTGCATAGTCGTTGGAGCCCGTAGTCATACATTCCATTCCAGTCGTTTCTAAGGCCGGTAGATATACCGCTGAGACCGGGTCTGAAAAACAGCGACTGCTGCATAATGGCTTTGCATATATGCAAACCAGGGAGGATGGGAGGTATGGCGTTGCAAGCAAACTGGGACGACCTTCGTCTGCTGTTGGCCGTCTCGCGGCGTGGCAGTCTTCTTCAAGCCGGGCAACTGCTGGGTATCGCGGCGTCTACGGTGTCTCGTCGCCTGACCCAACTGGAAGCGGCCCTGGGTGAACCACTGGTTGAGCGAGGCGTTGAGGGCTGCTGGTTGACCGCGCGGGGTCAATCCCTGGTGGAAGTTGCAGTGGCTGCGGAGGCGGGGTTGAGGCGCCAAACGGCGGCGGACGTGTCCGGGGGGCAAACAGAGCTGTGCGGCAGTGTTCTGGTCAGTGCCGGAGAGGGGTTCTCTTCTTGTGTGCTGCAGGCTGCGAGTCGTTTTACTTCCCTGCATCCGCGTTGCAGCGTGGAGTTAATGGTCACCGCCGACTTCCACAAGATCGTCCGCGGGGCGGCAGACATTGCTCTGCGCACCGCGCACCTGGGAGAGCCATCGCTGATTTATCGCCCCATGGGCAAGCTCGCTTACGGCGTCTTTGCTGATGCCAGGTACCTGAAGCGGTTTCCTGGGGTGAGCCTGGCTACGGCGGTCAACATCGCCTTGCTCCCTCCGCTGGACATGTTGCCTCAAATGCGTGCCGCAAAGGCTGCGGGTCTGGGCCGTGCACAAATCAGCGTGAACTCGTTCGCCGTACAACTGGAGTCGGTGAGGCAAGGTATGGGCGTGGCTGTACTGCCCCGTATTTTGGCCAAGGGCCTGAACGAAGTGTTTGTGGACCTTGAGTTGCCCGATATGGAGGTCTATCTGGTCACTCGGCCTCAGGCGTTAAAGCAGGCACACATCAGAGGTTTCTTTGACATCCTGGAGCGGGTATTGCTGGAGGCTCTGAGCGTTGAACGTGTCGAAGATTAAATGTTGCGCGCGCGACCGAGTTGATGAGGCCCCACTCAGGTGGAAGCCTCAATCATCGTGATCAAGTTATGCGGGATGCAAGAAGCACCGGGTGTGGTGCCTCAGAGGATGCAGGGGGAGGCCGTGACGGTGTACGCGCATCTTCGTGATGCAAGCATTGGCGCCTCACCCGGGAACCGGCCGGCACTCACCATAATTTCCATGTGTAATCGACATTCACCCGCAGCTCATTGTCATCCCGATGGCTGGCCTGGGCGCTGAAGTCGTTGCGGTACCAGGCGTTACGCACCCGCAGGGCCAGGCCTTTGAGGGGCGTGCCCTGAAGCACATAGTTCAGTTCGATGTCCTTTTCGCTTTCTGTCAGGTTGCTGCCGCCCAATTTGGGCAACTCGATATTATCGCCGCTGACGTAGCGCAGCATGCCATTGAGTCCGGGCAGACCCAGGGCGACAAAGTTGTAGTCATAGCGCACTTGCCAGCTGCGCTCCTTGGGGTTCAGAAAGTCGGAGCTCAGGGAGCCTTCGGTGATCACCAACGGCTCAGTGCCAAACAGGTACGGCATGCCTGTCTTGCCGCTCAGTTGCATGTAGCCGGCGCCGAATTTGTGGGCTCCCAGGCTGTACGTCAGCATCAGGGCGGCGTTGCGGTTGTCTACTGTGCCTGCTTTGGCCGCGCCGTCCTCACCCGTGACAAACAGGCGAAAGTCGCTTTTCAGGCTGCCGGGGCCCATCGCCCGGTTGTCGATAAAGCCATAGAAGTCTTTGCGGTACAGGTCCGCGAGTTCTGCGTGGTAGTACTTCAGGGTCAGTTGCGGTGACCAGTCGTAGTCGCCTCCGAGGAAGGTAAAGCGTTCGGATTGCGCCGCACCTTTGAAGCGCCCGTTGGGCGAGGCCACCGACATTTTCTGGTAGTCGGTGGAGTCGCGCAGGTTGATGCGGTCGAGCCAGCCGACGTGCAGGGTCAGCTTGTCGATTTCCTGGGACTTGAGGTACGCGCCGCGAAACGTCTGTGGCAGTAGGCGAGTAGGGCTGGCGAAAGCGATCGGCAGGAACGTGCTGATGGTGCCCAATTGCAGCTCGCTTTTCGACGCCCTGACTTTGGCCGTCAGACCCAGCTCCGAATATTCATCGGCCGGCCCACGGGTGGTGGCGCTATACGGTAGCAGGCCGGTACCGGTGCGAGCGCGTGAGGAGTCCAGGCGCACCCCCAGCAAACCTTGAGCATCAAGGCCGAACCCCACCGGCCCTTCCGTAAAGCCGGAGCGCACATTGAGAATGAAGCCCTGTGCCCATTCGCGGGCGGCGGCCTGAGGTGTGGCATTCACGTAATTGCGGTCAAAGTAATAGTTGCGCATCACCAGATCGGCGTGGCTGTCGTCGACAAAACCGCTGGCGAAAGCCTGACCAAGGGATAAAACGCAGGCGCTGAGCGTCCCAAGAGAGTTCCTGAGCATGGCAGTGTTCACTTTTATTGTTGTTGGAATAAGCCCGCGCCCATCTCGACGCGGGGTGTAACGGGTAGAAAGTCAGTCCGCTTGCGAGGCGTTGCGCCGCACAGACAGGTAAAACATCGCCAGCGCCGCGATGACAATCCCCGGCGCCGAGGCCAGCATCACCCCGGTGGTGCCGGTGCCCAAGGCGAGCATCTTGCCGGCCACCAACGGGCCGTTCATGGCGCCCAATCGACCAATGGCGACCGCGCAGCCGACACCTGTCGTGCGCACGGACGGACGATAGAAATGCGGTGCCAGGGCATACAGCACGCATTGCCCGCCTGTGGCGAAAAAGCCGGCAACGAACCCGGCCACCAGCATGCTCTGCATCTCAGTGGCCAGACCCAGGGCGGTCAGCGAAGCGAGAATGCCCAGATAAATCAGCGCCGACAGCGCCCAGGCCGGCAAGCGGTCCATGAACCAGCCCAGCAGCAAGGTGCCGGTCGCTGCGCCAATTTGCAGCGCCAGCATCACCCAACTGGCCTGGCGACCGCTGAAACCCTGACCGACCAGCAAGCTGGGCAGCCAGTTGATCAGGATGTAAACCATCATCAGGGTAAAGAAGAAGCTGACCCAGATCATTGCTGTCGGCAGCGCCGCGCCATCGCGGAACAGCCCCTGGACCACACTGACGGGCGGCGTGTCCTTGATGCTGCGAAACAGCGCCGACTCCGGCAGGTAAAGGCCCAGCATCGGCACGATCAACAGAGGTACGACGCCACCGACGTAGAACACCACCTGCCAGCCACCGGCCAGATCGGCGATGCCAATGCCGGCCGCCAGCGCAGCACCCAGCGGCACACCGCAATACATCAGGCTCACGGCGGTGCCACGCAGGCGTGGGGCAGCCACTTCGCTGCTAAGGGCAATCAAGTTGGGCAAAGCAGCACCCAATCCAACGCCCGTCAGGCAACGGGCGACCAGCAGGCTGTTGAAGTCCCAGGCCATGGTCGTGACCAGCGAGAACAATCCGAACAGGGCTACCGACGCCATCAATACACGTTTACGGCCGATACGATCCGCCAGCAAGCCGCCCAGGAAGGCACCGGGCAGCAAGCCGAAAATGCCGGCGCTGAAGACCCAGCCCATGTGTAATTTATCCAGTTGGAAAGCCGCCGCCATACCTTGGGCGGCGATCCCCGAGGCTTGCAGGTCCAGGCCTTCCATCAGGGCAACGAGGAAACACAGACCGATGGTCCGCGCCATGTGTAACGGCGTCATCACGTTTAGCGATGTCATGTGCAATACCCGTTTTATTGTTGTAGTGGGCAAAGAAAACCCGTCCGGCCGCTGCGTGGGCGACCAGCCGGGGGTGATGCACGGTTCAGCGTTTGAGCAGGTCCAGCGCCACATCGACGATCATGTCTTCCTGACCACCGACCATCCGGCGCTTGCCCAGTTCGACGAGGATGTCGAGGGTCTTGAGGCCGTACTTGGTAGCGGCGATCTCGGCGTGGCGCAGGAAGCTTGAGTAAACCCCGGCATAACCCAGCGCCAGGGTTTCGCGGTCGACCCGCACCGGCCGGTCCTGCAACGGGCGCACGATGTCATCAGCGGCGTCCATCAGCGTGTACAGGTCGGTGCCGTGGTTCCAGCCCATGCGTTCGGCGGCGGCGATGAACACTTCCAGCGGGGCATTGCCGGCCCCGGCGCCCATGCCGGCAAGGCTGGCGTCGATGCGGTCGCAACCTTCCTCGACCGCGGTGATCGAGTTGGCCACACCCAGGCTCAGGTTGTGGTGCGCGTGCATGCCGGTTTCGGTTTCCGGCTTGAGCACGGCTTTGAACGCGCGAAAACGGTCACGAATGTCCTGCATGTTCATCGCGCCACCGGAGTCGGCCATGTACACGCAGGTCGCGCCGTAGCTTTCCATCAGCTTGGCCTGTTCTGCCAGCTGTTCGGCCGGGATCATGTGGCTCATCATCAGGAAGCCGACGGTGTCCATGCCCAGTTCGCGGGCGTACTCGATGTGTTGTTTCGAGACATCCGCTTCGGTGCAATGGGTGGCGATGCGCACCACCCGGGCACCGGCGTTGTACGCGGCTTTGAGGTCATGAACCGTACCGATGCCGGGCAGCAGCAAGGTGGTGATTTTGGCGTGGCTGATTACGTCGGCGGCGGCTTCGATCCATTCCAGATCAGTGTGCGCGGCAAAGCCGTAGTTGAAGCTGGAACCTTGCAGGCCGTCACCGTGGGCGACTTCAATCGAATCGACCTTGGCCTTGTCCAGAGCGCGGGCGATGTCCTGCACGTTTTGCAGCGAGTACTGATGGCGAACCGCGTGGCTGCCATCGCGCAGGGTCACGTCGCAGATGTAGATTTTTTTGCCGGGATTAAAGGTCATGTCGGTCTCCTCAGGCGTTGAGCATCGACTGCGCTATGCGCTCGGCAGTAGCCAAGGCAGCGGAGGTCATGATGTCGAGATTACCGGCGTAAGCCGGCAGGTAATGGGCTGCACCTTCAACTTCGAGGAACACCGAGGTCTTGAGCCCCGAGAATCTGCCCAGGCCGGGAATGTTCAGCGGCGCGTCTTCGGGGATGATGTCGAACTGCACTTTTTGCTTGAGGCGATAGCCCGGTACATAGGCTTGCACCGCCGCAGCCATCTCCACTATGGAGGCCTCGACCAGCGCCTGGTCGGCCGCTTCAGACAGCACAAACACCGTGTCGCGCATCATCAGCGGCGGCTCGGCCGGGTTCATCACGATGATCGCCTTGCCCTTGGCTGCACCGCCGATCACTTCGATGGCTTTGGAGGTGGTCTCGGTGAATTCGTCGATGTTGGCGCGGGTGCCGGGGCCGGCGGACTTGCTGGCGATCGAGGCGACGATTTCGGCGTAATGCACCTTGGCCACGCGCGACACGGCCGCGACCATCGGGATCGTCGCCTGTCCACCGCAGGTGACCATATTGACGTTGAGCTGACCCAGATTCTGCTCCAGATTCACGACCGGCACGCAGTACGGGCCGATGGCTGCCGGGGTCAGGTCGATCAGGCGGATGCCAGGTTTGATCGAGCGCAGGAAGGCGTCATTCTTGACGTGGGCGCCGGCCGAGGTGGCATCGAACACGAAGTCGATGTCCTTGAAGGTGTCCATGCGGGTCAGGCCTTCAACGCCTTCATGGGTCACAGCCACGCCCATGCGCGCGGCGCGGGCCAGGCCGTCCGAGGCCGGGTCGATACCGACCATCACGGCCATTTCCAGATGCTTGGCGTTACGCAGGATCTTGATCATCAGGTCGGTGCCGATGTTGCCGGAACCGATGATGGCGACTTTGAGTTTCTTCATTGTTATTGCCTCATGTGCACGCAAGTCGCCGATCACTCGGCGCTACTGTCTACCGTGAAGTCCACACCGACTGTGCCGATGCCTTCAATTTCAGCTTCGAAACGATCACCACCGGCCACCGCCACCATCGGCCCGAGTGCGCCGGTCAGAATGATGTCGCCCGCCCGCAGCGGATCGCCGTGGCGAGCCATGGTCCGGGCCAGCCAGACGGCCGCGTTGAGCGGATGCCCCAGGCACTCGGCGCCGCTGCCGCTGGACACTTCTTCACCATTGCGGGTCATGCGCATGCTCGCTTGGCGCAGGTCAAGTCCGTCGATGCGTCGAGCCGGCCCACCCAATACAAAGCAGCCACTAGAGGCGTTGTCCGCCACGGTATCGACGAAGCGGATGTTCCAGTTCTGTACGCGGCTGCCTACGATTTCCAGTGCCGGGACGACCCAGCCGGTGGCCGCCACGACGTCGGCAAATGTAGTGTCGGCGCAGGGTAGATCGCGTTCGAGGATCAAGGCGATTTCGGCCTCGATCTTCGGTTGCAGCACGCGGTTCACGGGCACGCTGGCGTTATCGCCGTAACACATGTCGGCGAACAGGGTGCCGAAGTCTGGCTGGTCGACGCCCAGCTGTGCCTGCACCTTGGGATTGGTCAGGCCGATCTTGCGGCCGACCACGCGACGGCCGTTGGCCACGCCGTGGTCGACGTTGAGGCGTTGAATGCTGTAAGCGGCCTCGGCGTTGTTTTCGCCGATCTGCTCGCGCAGTGGCCCGATGGCTTCGCCGTGGGCTTCGGCCTGGCGCAGGTCAGCAGCGAGCTGGCGCAGTGTGTCTTGAGTCAGGTTCATGTCGGCCTCGGTGATCAGTGGGTCAGGAAGTCCAGGACCATGCGGTTGAACTTCTCGGCGTGTTCCCACTGCGCCCAGTGCCCGCAACGGTTGAACACATGCAGTTGGGCTTTGGGCAGGCCGGCCAGCAAGCGCAAGCCAGTGTCCATCGGCACGAAGCGGTCCTCACGGCCCCAGACGATCAGGGTGTCGGCGGTGATTTCGTGCAGGCGGTGGCTGAAATCCGGAAATTGCTTGGGGTTCAGAGTGCTGCTCTTGACGAAGTTTTCCAGGTGTTCGCGGCGCGCCAGAATATTGTCCAGGCGGGTCTGGAACAGTTCGTCGGTCAGGCCACTGGCATCGAAAACGAAGACGTTCATCATCTTCTTCAGGTTCTCGATGGTCGGCTCGCGGTACAGCGCGCCGATCAGCTTGATGCCTTCAGTGGGCTGGGGAACAAATGCGCTTGGGCCGCCGGTACCGCCCCCCATCAGGATCAGTTTGCCGATCCGCTCAGGATATTCCAGGGCGAAGGCGACGGTGCTGTGGGCACCCATGGAGTTGCCGATGATGTGTACGCGGTCCAGGTCCAGCACATCGAGCAGGCCCTTGAGCGCTTGCGCATTGAGGTTCGAGCGCGAGCCTTCGCTGACGATCGTGTCGCTTTTGCTCCAGCCTGGGCAATCCATCAGGATCACGCGGTAACCGGCATTGAGCAGCGGCTCGATATTGCGTTGGAAGTTGGCCCAGCCGCTGGCGCCCGGGCCGGAGCCGTGCAGCATGACCACGGTTTCGGCACCTTCGCCAACGTCGTTGTAGTGCAGTTGCAGGTCCAGATCGCCTTCCTTGATACGGGCAAAGCGGCTGGTGGAAGCTTCGGTGAATGCAGTGGTTGTCATGGCAGAGTTCCTTGAATTCAATGGTGGTTGTTCAGCGGCTGTGCGCCGATAGCGCCGAAGCCTGCAATCCACTCGGGAATTGGACGGTAGTAACGACCTTCGGTTTGGTACGGGCCGAAGGCTCTAAGGGCGGCGAAGGCGGCGACCCAGGTTTTCACTTCATGTGTGGATTTGCCGGCCAATGCCGACAGCTCGTCATTGCCCAGCGCATCGAGTTCGCTGAGGCGGTCCTGTTCAAGGGTGTCGAGAAACTGCTGGTCCCAAACCGGATTTAGCGGGTGCAGACTGTGTTGGTCTTCAACGAAATCCCGGGCAGCCTGGATGACTCGTTCCTGGCGCGCCTGTCGCTCGTTAGCTGGCAATTGGCGACCGCTGCCCATCAGCCGATCGGCCATGCGCGCATCGACTTTGGCCAGTTCCGGCACCGGAGGTTGATGGGACAACCCTCCGGAGGCCAGGAACAGCACGCGTTTGTTCAGCGACTGCGCCCACTGGCCAATCGATTCACCGAGCAGACGGGCACGCTTGAAGCCGGGCAGGGGCACGGCGACCGAGTTGATGAACACCGGGATCACCGGGCAACCTTGTAAGCCACCCAGCAAGAGTTCCAGCGGTTGGGCGAACGCATGGTCGACCTGCATGCGATAAGACACAGCGGCGTCGATACCGGCATCCAACACAGCCTTGGCGCAGGATTCAGCCAGTGCTTTGGGCACGTTCAGGGGACCGGCGGCGGTGTCGAAATCGCCGATGGCGTCGGCCGCCATGCCGATGCAGAAGGCCGGCATCATGTCGTAGAAAAAACCGTTGTAGTGGTCGGGGCCAAACAGCACCACCAACTCCGGGTCGAAGCGGGCGATGCGTTCACGGGCACCGCTGATCATGTCGTCGACCTCGGCCAGCACTTCTGGCTCTGGGTCTACGTAGCCCACCAGTGGGGTGTGAGACATGCAATGCAGATAGGCGCTCATATCACGCCACCTTGCTAACAACAGCTTTCGCAGCCGGTTGCGGCAGGACTTTGAGCGCCCGGGCCAGTGCTTCGCAGGTTTGGTCAATGGTCTGGGGGATGGCCAGGCCGGCGAGGAAGCGGTCTGGGCGTACCAGGGCGATAGACGAACTGCCGCGAGCGAACCATTCCTTGAGACGACCGGTGCTGTCTCCGACGCGGATCACATCAGGGCCGGCATCACTCGGTGCTCTGAGCTGGACATCCGGCAATACTTGAATAAAGCGCGTGCCCAGGGCTTTCCATTGCGTAATTTGCGCCGGCGTCAGGCCCCAGGTCGGATCGCAGCCCCAGGCGATAATTGCAAAGTTTTCGCCGATCACTTCATCCAGCAACACTGTGGTGCCGGCGTCAGTCAACACCTTCGGCTGAATGAACATCTTGCCTACCGGCGAGCCCTTTTCACTCGGCACGATCAAGGCGCCCCGGGTGTATTGCGGCATCGGTTTGAAGCGCATTTCCACGAAGTAGCGTTTGACCGGCGGCAGGTAGTTGAGCAACCACGACACGCCATCGCGCAGGGTGCCTTGCCAGCGTTTGGGCGGTGCCAGCACGTGGCCCGCGAGCACTGAAAGATTGATCATGGCCTTGGCGTGGTCGCGGCGCTCCTGTTCGTAGCTGTCGAGCAGGCTGTCGGCCGCCAGCCCCTTGATCACCAGCGACAGCTTCCACGCCAGGTTCGAGGCATCGCGCATGCCGCTGTTGTACCCTTGGCCTTGCCACACCGGCATGATATGCGCGGCATCGCCTGCCAGCAGCACCCGGCCCTGACGGAACTGACCGGCCAGACGAGCGTTGTGGGTATAGACGCGGCTGCGGATCAACTCGATGTTGTCCGGGTTCGGCAACACCTTGGCCAGTAGCTTGCGCATGTTCTCGGGCTTGCTCAGCTCTGCCTCTGTTTCGCCGGGCATCACCATGAATTCGAATCGACGCACGCCATGGGGCAGGGCGGCGGACACGTAAGGACGCACGGGGTCACAGCAAAGATAAACATGGGGCGTGGCCAGCGGGTCGTTGGCAATGTCGACCACGATCCACTGATTGGGGGCGGTCTTGCCTTCGAAGCTGATGTCCAGGCTGCGCCGCACCAGGCTGTTGCCGCCGTCGCAGCCAATCAGGTACTTGGCCTGCAAGCGCTCGCTGCGTCCCTCTGAATTTTTGAGCGTGAGCGCTACACCACTTTCGCTTTGCTCGAAGCCTTCGAGTTCGCGACTGAACAACACCTTGACGTTGGCAAAACGCGCCAGACCTTCGAACAAAACACGGTCGGCCAAGGGTTGAATGAACGCGTTGCGGCGTGACCAGCCGAACTCGTCGGTTTTCGGCTGAATATCGGCAAAGCAGCGACCCTTGGGAGTCAGGAAGCGCATGGCGTGCCACGGCGTGGTGTGCGGCAGCACGTTCTCGGCCAGGCCGACGGCTTGAAAAGTACGCAGGCTTTCGTCGTCCAGACCGATGGCGCGGGGGTAGTCGATCAGGCTGGCGAGCTTTTCCACCAAGGTGACGTTCACGCCACATTGACCCAGATAGTTGGCGATCATCAGGCCAACCGGGCCGGCGCCGACAATCGCGACATCGGTGGTCAGGTTCAATGAGGAAGGAGTGGATGCAGAACTCATGGTCATCTCCGTACAGCGCTTTTGGATTTCTTATTGAGCGAAGTATGGAAATCACAGGGCTGGTCGACAACGAGAACTCTTGTTAGCGTGCACTGAATGCACATGATTGATTTACAACAATAAAGGACCCAGCCATGAGCGAGACCGAATACAAAGCCGTGCGTGGCCTGATGCGGGGTTTGGCACTGATTAATGGCTTGAACCGCTTCGACGGCGGCGCCAGTACCGCGCAAATGGCTGAGCAGAGCGGGCTGCATCGCACCACCGTGCGCAGGCTGTTGGAGACCTTGCAGGCTGAGGGTTATGTGCGGCGTAGCGAGTCGGATGACAGTTATCGTCTGACGTTGAAAGTGCGCGAACTCAGTGAAGGTTTTCGCGATGAGCAATGGATCTCCTCCATCGCCGCGCCCTTGCTCGGAGAGTTGTTGCAGCAAGTGATCTGGCCCACCGACCTGTGCACGCTGGACGGCGATGCGATGGTCATTCGCGAGACCACTCATCGCTTCAGCCGCCTGTCGTTTCACCGCTCCATGGTTGGCCGGCGCCTGCCCTTGCTAATGACCGCGACCGGGCGTGCGTACTTTGCGTTCTGCCCACCCGCCGAACGCGAAGAGCTGATCGAATTGATGATCAGCCGCGAAGATGAACAATCGGTGCTGGCCGCCGATCGTCGTTTTGTCGATCGGCTGGTGGAGCACACCCTGGCCAAGGGGTATGGCGAAAACAACTCGCACTGGGGCCTAGAACGCAAGATCGCCGCCATTGCCATCCCGGTCATACACCACGAACAGGTGATGGGCTGCCTGAACCTGGTGTACATCGCTAAAGCGATGCCCATTGAGGAAGCCGCCCGTCGCTACTTGCCGGCGATGCAGTGCGTAGTGAGACAGATCCAGGCTCAATTGGGCTGATGTTGCCTGCGTCTGATAGCCAACTCACCGGGTAAGGCTTACTGGTGTTGGGGGAGCAAACACCAGTTGCCTGCACGCTGTGCCGACCATGAGTACTTTTTCATCCAGGACCTGCGCCCGGTCATGAGCATGTGCCGGGTCAACATTCGCAAAGACCTGGCGCAGATGGCGCTGTTGGAGTTAGTCATCGCTCTGGTGCTGTCTACCGTTATCAGCCTGAGCGTACGCCGCATTTCCCCCCCTCAGGCAGACAGTCGAAGCCATGGCCACTATCGCCAGTGGCGAAGGCGACCTGACTCTTCAATTACAGGTAAACGGGCGTGACGAGTAAGCGCGTTGGCCAGGCAGTTCAACGTGTTCACTGACAAACCGAGCCACGTCGTTGCAGAGATACAGCGGGCAGGAACTCCATCCATTCCATCGGCAGAACACCTTGGAAGGGCCGTTGCGTAGCTCTGTTGCCCTGTGGGGCGCCGGCAAGCAGGCATACGCGGGGCGCGTAATGCTGTGGGGGGGTATTCACGAATGCCCAGAAACAAGAAAGCCCGCACGGGGCGGGCTTCTTGGGTGTTTCGCAGACTGTCTGAGACAGGTCTGGACAGCTATTTGGTGGGCCGGGGTAATCTGAACTGGATTCATAACTTATTGGTTTTTATAGGTTTGTACGTATTTTGTTTTTTCTTGGAATACTCTTTGGAATACCAAGTCCATTTGAAATGCTTTGAGGCGTGATCGGCCAGGTCGATGATGTTCCACCTGACCGTGGGAGCCGAGCAAAGCAGATGCCCCTTTGTAACGTCAGTATCGCGTCTAAATCCATCATGTTCTTGCCACTTAGATTTTAGGTTAGCCCGGCTTGTGGGCGGCGTTGTTATTGAGTTTTGACCTTGTTTTGCTGGGGATTATGGTTGTTGATGTTTTTGTCCCCCATTTTGTGATGTCGTGAGGCAATGCCGGGTACAGCGATGGATAGGTCGACGGATCGTCCTTACGAATGTCCCATAGGTCGTCAAGAATCGTCACGGTTTTTTAGACTGCTGGATGTATCCACAGTTCACCACTTTGGTGTAAGGTGGTGAGAGAATTTTGCGAGTATGCATGTTATGTCGATACAGCGAAGACGGCAGGACGCAGGCGCTCATGAGCGTAGCGTTCGTGCATCCATAAGCTTTCCTGAAGAGCAGTACTCCGTGCTGGAAAAGATCGCGGCAGAACACCGGGTCTCGCTTGCATGGGTGGTACGGGATGCGGTCGATGGGTACTTGAAAGCGCGCTGGCCGCTTTTGGCGCAGGGCGAGAGCTCGGAAGAAAAGAAATCTGATGCGGGTCAACGTGAATAATATTTTTGAGAAAGATGGGGAAGAAATCCGGGTCCTGTCTTTATTTTCCGGATGCGGCGGAATGGACTTCGGTATCGAGGCCGCCGGAGGCCACATCGTTTTTGCAAACGACATCCTTAAGGATGCGTGTAAAACGCTGGAAAAGTATTTTCCTGATACTGATGTGAGGAATGGCGATATATCGCAGATCCTCGCATTTCCGAGTGCCGATGTCGTCGTCGGCGGATATCCATGCCAGTCTTTTTCTATGGCTGGCAACAGGGACCCCAAGAGAGACGAGCGCACGAACCTCTATAAGCAGTTTTTGCGAGTAATCAGCCTCGTCCGTCCTAAATATTTCGTGGCGGAGAATGTTTCTGGATTGAAGCAATTGGGGGCGGGTAGCTTTCTGGAGGAACAGGAGACGGCCTACAGGCAGGAGGGCTATGTTGTGAGTCATCACCTCATAAACGCCAAGGCATATGGAGTTCCTCAATCTCGCAAGCGTCTAATTATTGTCGGAGTAAGGAAGGACCTAAACCAAGTTTTTGAATTTCCGCCTGAAACACACGGGAAGGCAACAAAGAAAAACCCTGATCTGAAGCCTTATACTTCTCATGGCGATGCAATTTTGGATTTGCCTCTATGGCCTGAGGGAGAGTTTTATGAGCGTCCGCATGATCCTGAAGGCCATTTTTCTTGGTACTTTATGTCCCGGAACCGTAAAGCTAAGTGGAGTGAACCAGCGTATACAGTGGTTGCTAATTCGCGGCATATAACGCTGCATCCAGCAAGTCCAGTAATGAAACTGACATGGTCGAATTTGGCTGATGGGTGGAAGCAAAGGTGGGACTTTTCGGACGAGTATGAACACCTATCCGCAGACCCTACTCGACCTATCCTTGAACTACCGAGACGACTCTCCTGGAGAGAGTGCTCCCGCATTCAAACATTTGGGCGTGATTTCGAGCCGGTAGGCGATACCGACTCGAAGTTTACTCAGATTGGTAATGCCGTACCGCCAATGCTTGCTGAGGCAATTTTCAAACATCTCTTTACCGGAGCTGGATTGAAGAGCATGGCGTAGAAAAATCTGAACAAGGTAGAGGCGCTGACGGCGTTTGGATTCTCTAGTCTTCTGCGACGATAAAAATTACGTCAATTCTAATAGGGTTATGGCAGTGCCAAAAATTGCATCACAGCTCGTCAGTAAAGTTGCGTCTGCTTCTGAGGCCGCAAGGAACGAGGCGCAGTTGCGACATGAGCTGGAAGGTGCTCTTAAGGTAGCTTGCGAAGCACGAAATATTCCATGGACGCCATTCCAGCTGGAAAGAGCGCTTAAAGAAGCCGGTAAACCCACTAAGTTTGCTGATGTAGCACATGGAGCAGTGGTAATCGAGTATGAGCCTCCGAGATCGTTCACTGGACGTCTCAATAGCAAGGCTAAGCATGCTCGTGATCAAGCTGAAGAATACGCTGTCCTTATCTCGGCCGAAGAAGGCCGTCTTTTAGAAGACTATGTATTAGTTATATGGGATGGATCCCATATCAGCTTTGGCAGTTTTGAAGATGCATGCCCGCAATGGGATGGTGTCATTCCTTTTGACATCAGCGCCGCAAATCGATTATTGGCTTTACTTGAGCAGGATGGCCGTCCGCTTGTTCACCCTCAGCTATTACAGGCGCTGGTTGGGCCAGATTCCGATCATGGGATTGCTCTAATTCCTGCTCTTTACGACAGTATATGTCGAGCGGAGTCGACCTCTCGTACTTCCAAAACGAAGATGCTTTTTACAGAGTGGCGCAGGCTTTTTAGTCAAGTTGTCGGTTTTCAGCCTGCTAATATGAAGACGCTGCTTGCTCGGCAAGAAATATCCCATGATCAACCCTATGATGAAAATCCTGCTGCTTATCTTTTTGCTCTGAATACTTATATTGCGATAATCGCCAAAATTGTCACTGCATGCGCTCTTCCTCGGCCGAGCCAAAATCTTCTGGATTCGACTGTGCCAGTGGTTGATCGTTTGCGTGCAGTTGAAACGGGCGAGCTTTTTGAGCACTCAGGTATTCTAAATATGCTCAGCGGCGATTTTTTTGCTTGGTATTTAGATGATAGTGGTTGGGAGGATTACAGTCCTCATTTAGACGCATTGTTTGGGAAGCTCTCCGGAGTCGACTTCACAATCGCAAAAAAACATCCGAATACTACGCGAGATTTATTTAAGGGAATATACGAGCGCTTTATTCCTCGCGAAGTCCGGCACGCTCTTGGGGAGTTCTATACACCTGACTGGCTTGCCGAGCATGGGATGGATCTCATTGAGTGGGGGGCGGAAGACTCGCTTACTGATCCGACATGCGGCTCAGGCACGTTCCTGTTGGAGGCGCTGCGTCGGCGTCGATTACAGCAAGGCGATAGCGCCACTGCAAAGTCTCTGCTTTTGGGGCTGCATGGAATCGATTTGAATCCGTTAGCAGTACTTGCCGCCAAGGGATCCCTGGCTGTATTTCTTTCCCCATTTTTGGATCCTGCTGATCCTATACGCTTGCCGGTCTACTTGGCTGACGCCATAAACCCTGCTCGCGTAAGCAGCGGTCTTTTCCCAAGCTACAGCTATGTCATGCAGACCGAGGTCGGCCCTAGAGAGTTTTCAGTGCCGGAGGCGATGATTAGCCATGCGGAATTCTTCAAGGTATTTACAAGAATCCGGGGGTTAATCGATGCAGATGTTATTGCCGCTAAAATAAACAGTGCGATTCGACCTGATCTTAAGGGAATGCAGTTGGATGATTACGATATTCAAACTGTCGAGACGACTGTCGGAAACCTAGTGTCGCTCCATGAGCAAGGATGGAATGGGATTTGGTGCGCCATTCTTGCTGATCGTTTTGCGGCGGGTGCCATCCCACCATCGAGTCATGTTTGCGGTAATCCTCCCTGGGTGAAATGGAGCAATCTTCCGGAGGAATACACCAAGACGATTCAGGCGCAATGCAAGCAGCTTGGTGTTTTCAGTAACGATAAATGGGTCGGTGGAATCGAGGCAGATATTTCCACAGTTGTGACTTACCAAGCGATCTATCATTACCTGGCCCCCTCGGGGCGGCTTGGCTTTTTCCTGCCCGGCTCGGTCTTTACTACTCCCTCAAGCGCTGGCTTCCGCAGATTCTCTGTCGGTCCCAATAACGTGAACTGTAAAGTGCTATTGGTTGAGGATTTTGATGCAATCAGTCCATTCGACGGTGTGACCAACATGCCTCGTTTCCTGGCTCTAGAACGAGATGCTTCGACTGTTTTTCCTGTACCGTACCGTGTCTGGACTACGGGTGATGTGCCGGCCTCAACTTTACGGAGGTCAAGGAGTGCTGAGGAGTTTCGTCGAGCTGCAACTCAGATCGAATATACGGCTGTTCCTGTGCCGGGTGGGGAGGGAGGCCGACCTTGGCTTACCGGCCCGCATGAAGAGCAGGTGGTGTTCGCTAAAGTTTTTGCTGGTGCAGAGCGAGTGTACCAAGCTCGCAAAGGCGTTACGGCAGACCGTAACGGAGTGTTTTGGGTCTATGAGGCGGAGGAGGGCGATGAAAATACAGTTACAGTACGAAATGCCGCCTCCATCGGTAAAACGAAAGGTATTCCGGAGATAACCGCTCGAATTGAGTCCGAACACCTTTTTCCGCTACTCAGAGGTCAGGGAGTCAGACCGTTTTGTGCTGTTCCGGACGAGCATCTACGTATCATAGTTCCTCAGCGTGGGATGCATGGAGATACTGAACTCGCGGTTCATTCTCCGTTGGTGTTCAAATTTTTGAATCGTTTTAAATCCCATCTTGAAGGTCGCTCTAGCCTCAAGAGGTTCCAAAAGGGGCAGGCGTTTTATTCACTATGGAGCACTGGTGCATATACGTTTTCGCCTTACAAGGTATTGTGGCGTGAGATCGGAAAAGTTTTTGCCGCAGCCTATGTAGGAAGTGCGGTTACTAGCTTTTCTGGTGAAAAAATAGTGATCCCGGATCACAAACTTTACTTTATTCCCGCTGAAACCGAGGGAGAGGCTGCATATCTAACCGGCTTTCTAAATGCTCCTGTGATTTCCAGCACAGTATCGGCCTATGCTTCTCGGTTAAGTTTAGGGGTGAGCGTGGCGGAATACTTGAATATCCCACGCTACGATGAAAGTAATGCGCAAATTAGGGCGATCCGAGATTTATCACTTGAGATCACCGCTAGGCTTAATGGTGCGGCCGAAAGTGAGCTTTTAGCTCTTGATATGCATGTCAAAAAATTATTGAATTTTTAATGGCTTTGACGGGGGCGTGACTTCTACTGATAGAAAATCACGCCTCAGCTATAAACATTAGAGTAGGCCCAGGAGCTATTTTTTCCAGAGATGGTAGTCAGGGTTGAGGCCAATTACGTCTTGCTTGGAGTTATAACAGAACTCCATAGTGCAATTGCTTGTGTCGGAAGCCACCGGGACATACACAGGCAACCTGGCGCGACTGACTTGATCACTCCCTCCGTCAATGGTCAGGTCGCAGCTATCGCCTTGTGGGTCGCACCAGATGTCGTAAGTACCGTTAGCTGTTGGCGTTGCTTTCACAGAGGAGGTCATAGGTGTTGCTACGTTGTTGCCTGCTGGAGCTCCTCCGAATAAAGGCCCTGTACCATTTTTATATGCCCAGTCAGTTCCGTCGGTTCCTGGATGGACATAAAAATCTAAGTACACAACGTACTTCATGTCTTTTTCAGTATTGCTTTTGCCACGATAGTTACGACTGTTGTCTATGCATTTATCTAGCTGTGGAATGCATGTGACGACCTCAATAGTAGACTCTTCTCGCATTGTGGATTGACCACTTTGGTCTTGGTACTGTACTACATGTTTTTCTGGTCTAGTTGAATCGGTACAGTGCTTAATGTTGCTTCTTAAAACTTCACATTTTATAGCGTTCGGGGTTTGATATTGGCTCCAAAGATCTGCTTTAGATTGCGTCGATAAAATTATGAGTGCTGTTGCGAAAAGTACATTAGAAATTTTCATAGCTTCCGTTGCTTTCCTTACCTTAGTTTTGAAGACTTGGCGTTGATGCCGTGAGGGGCTCGGTTGGGGTCTCGCACGCTACGTCAACGAACCCGAAAAAGGGTCGTAAATACCGTGGTCGTTTAGGCATCATAGCGCAACGATTCTCGGCATGGAAAGAATCTCCGCAAGCCTTGATAAAGACCGTGACCTTGTACGTTTGGGGGCTGCTGTGCGTGCTCGTCGACTTGAGCTTGGGCTTTCCCAGGAAGCATTAGCCGACTTCGCGCAGATCGATCGGTCCCATATGGGAAAAATCGAGCGTGGAGAACGAAATGTTACGTTCTTGAATATCTTGCGCATTGCCAAAGCGATCCAACGCAAGCCATCTGAGCTGCTGGGTGACGCCGGGCTTTGAAAATCACTGTCTTCCAACGACGACCTCCCAGCCTGTTTGATTCGGGCTAAGAGGCCGTTGCTTTATGCCGCAAGCTTTAGGGCCGCATTTAGTGCTCGTTGCTTGAGAATTGCCCCCTGGCCGAACCATGCGGAATCCATGCGGTACTCACTACTTCGAGCTCGACGCTCGTGGTCCACATACTCCGTTACAGCGTTGAGTAACCCCCAGGCAGTACCCTGAGCCGACTCCAATGTCGATCCGCGTCCCTGTCCTTCGTATAGACTTTGCACCTTCCGCAATGCCCGCTCATTAGGCAGGACTGTCGGTAGCGGACTATCAGGGCTGGTGTCACACAATACGTTCATGAAGAAACTCATCGCCTCGGGCCACTGAACCTTTCGCTCAGACAGATTTTTCATTCGGTACATGAACTCGTCCCATTGAGAGACGGCGATACCGAGCTGCTTTTTCACCGCTTGTGAATCGAAACGCGTGCTGTGCGGCACTTTGATAGCGTTGGCTACGCCGTCCAGGGCTATGGTCAACGTGTTGTTGCATACCACCCGCACCGTGGTCGGTGTTGCCGTCGTGGCCAGCGTACCGTCACAGGAGGTGGCAAGCAGCAGGTAGCCATTTACCTGGTCGTTACCACGGAGCGTCGTGCCTTGCCCTGTTCGGGCCAGCGCCCAGAACTTACGACCACCTTTCAGTACCCCGGCCGTTTCTAGCTCGTAGCCTGAAACCTCGGTGAGGTCTCTGTAGAACTCTAATACCTCACGGGGCTGCACCACTTGGTAGCGTTGAGATACGACCGAGAGAGCGACTTTCGTATCGGAGCGGTACAGTACTTTCTGTTCAGGAAAGGTGTGAATGCTTCCCAGGTGGCCGACAGACCCAGCTTTGTAGTGGACCGGGCTTTCCTGTATCAGCCAGTTCATGCCCGCTTCCTGTTGCCAGACTTCCAGAGGTTGCTTTTTCGTTAGTTGGTTGCCAAGTCCATGCCAAGGAGTAGCACCGACATAAGCCATTTGATCGATAAGATGAGCCATTATTTAACTCGCTAACAAAGATTTATGAAGTTCAAAGCCTTTTGAGTTATTAGCTTCTGGGCGTAAAAGAATGGCCACAACTTAAACACTGCAAGTTGTTAAGTATTCTCGTGTCGACCTGTTCCCCAACAGTCGCGCCAGCGATGCCACCAGCTACTCCACCGAATATCCCACCGATAAGAGCGCCAGCGATACCCCCTATCGCAATGCCTATAGGGCCACCAGTTACACCTAGAGTTGCGCCTAGCTCTGCACCTGATAACGCTCCCGTGGCACCACTTGTGGCACCTCCTATAGATCCAATGAAACCGCCAGTCTTTCGTCCGATATTTCTAGTGGTTATGCGAGAAGAGTTGCAGTTCGGGCAAGAGTTGTTCATTTGAGTTTCCGTAATGGCGTTATTGTCGTAGATGGGGTTTCGCTTTGAATAATCTATATATTCAATTAAGTAATATGTATTTCAAATAAGTTTGAATGGGGTATTGATATTTCGCTTTAATCAGTTCTGCTTATATTTGCATATGAAGTAATTTTAATATTCTATTTGGTTATAAGTGTCGTGTTCCAGTTAGGTCTACAACCGCTGTGCGTGTTGGTTCTTCAGGAAAGCTTGGGTTAGTTCTTCAGGTCGTCATTCTTAGGGCGTAAGCGTGGTGTATTTTTTTACGTAAGCACAATTTCGCACGCGATCCGCATGAATATTTAAAGTCGATCCATAGCCAATTTGACTCACGAGAGGTTGACGATGGAAGCGCAGGCGCAACGGCAAATAAGGGTTCTCCGGTTGAGGCAGGTCCAAGACCGTATCGGTTTATCGCGGTCCACAATTTATGATCGGATGAACGTCAATTCGCCCAGGTACGATAAAACCTTCCCCAAGCCGATAAAGCTTGGCTGCTCAGCTGTTGGATGGCTGGAAGCGAATATCAACGACTGGATTCAGTCTAGGGCAACCGACTCTGAGCTCTGAGTCGCCGTTGGTCGTATCTGGCGTAGCACTAACTCGATGGTTGTGGTTCTGCAACTATGCCTTTTTGCTCCGGACCAACGCTTTGCAGATTTCTTCCTGTGCCTAGACTCCCTTATGAATCTCCTATAGAGGAATTCTGGATTCTTTGTTATTGGTGTTAATTAGTATTAGCTCTAAGCATTTGTGAGCATATATACCTATTGATAGCTCTGACTTTTGTCAGTGAGCTATCAATGGTGAATAGGTTTGTCGAATAATGAAAGTAAGCAATGAATGAGTGTTCCGTCAGGTGAGACGTTTGTTGTGCTGGCTAAAACTGTGCGCACATGGCACAGGATTATAGAATGATGATGCAGAGGTGGGGATGAAAAGAGTAGATAGATACGTTGAAGAGGCATTGTTGGAAAGTACCACATCGTATTTCGATAGTGGTACATCCGGAGCAATCGCAGTCAATGGGGAAAGAAGTGCGATACTGAAAATTAGCGCAATAGAGAAGCTCGTTCAAAAAGTGGCCGAGACTGATGATGATGTGGCATATCTCCACGAAGGTTATGGTGGGCAGAAAGTAAAGCTGACCAGCATGGGGGAAAAACTGTTGGTTTATATCTGGGCCAAGCAGGAGATTCAGCGGTATTACCCAATTCATGATTTCAGCCCATTGGTTAATGTTTTCTTTCAAGCGACTGAAGAACATGCTTTTCAATATTACAGTCACCGAAATCTAAAAAACTTTCACGGTGATCTGCTTGCGCTTGTCGATTCGATTAATGTTGCTGTTGAGCGGATTAGATTCTTGGTGCGTGGTGCGGCTTTCAGAAAGCAGCTAAATGCACACCGTAGACTTTCCAATAAAAATTACAAAAGCCTGATCGCGTATATCGATGCTATTTTTAAAGACACATCACGAGTATTGGTTCTGCGAGTGGATTTAGGATATTCGAAGCTGGTCGGCGGTGGAGGAGTGCGAGAGCAATTAGATTTCGAAGATGTAAAATTGCATAGAGAAAGGTTAATGGGTATGTTGAGGCGTAAGCTTCCTACAAACACATTGCTAGGGCATTCCTGGAAGTTGGAGTACGGACTGTCCAAAGGATATCATTATCACTGCATGTTTTTTTTAGATGGTTCTCGGGTCAGGGAGGATATAGGCTGGGCCAGAATGATCGGTGAGACATGGGCCGACAAAGCGACCCACGGAAGAGGGGTGTATTACAATTGCAATCGTAGAAAGGATGCGTATCGTGCTTGCGGCATTGGTATGATTGAGCACTCTGACAAGGATAAGCGAAAGAATTTGCAAAAAGCAGCGGTTTACTTAACTAAGATTGAATATTACGTTCGAATAGTTATAGATGGAAGAGCTAGAACTTTCGGTCGTGGAGAGATGCCGAAGCGGGCAGTTAAGAAAAGAGGGCGGCCTCGTCGGTCGTCCTGTCTTGGAGTATGAAAACTACCTGGCGGAAGGTGTAAGTATACGGTTTAATGAGTCTCGAAAGCTTGCGTCTTCTTTAGACCATTGTCTCAGATTGCTCACGATCCGCGTTTTCGTTAAACTGATTTTGTTACTTTTTATAAAGGCGCCTAGCTCCTCTTCTATTGACTCTGCTGCATGTGTCAGATCATCCCAGCCGTCGCTTGGACGTCTTTGGCTGATTAACAGCAGTGCCTGATCCTTCGCTAATTGGAATGTTTCACTTCGGGCTGCCGCTGCTGCTTGCGTGGTTCGTCGACGTAGTGCAGCGGGGATATCCAGTAGTGAATTGAATTGCGCATGCACAGCAGCGCCTTCAACGTAGGCGCTGGCCTGCAAAGCCAACGCTATAAAGGCTTCATAATCCTTGCGAGCTAGAGCTTGTAGGGTTAAGTCGGTTAGAGCGGCAGCACGTAAAAAAGGGTAATGGGGACTGAGAGGAGTTGAAGCAAGATAGTTAATTAGCTCATCATTCAGGCGCTCCTGATCGAGATCGCCGCTCTCTATGTTGACTCGAATGCTCTGCATGTATTCGTCAAATTCAGTATCTTCGAATATGAGCTCATACGACGTTCGAAGTGATTGTCTTAAACCGTGAATGAATTCATCTATGTTAATTTTAGACAGCTTTTCAAACGACATTCGTATCGTTCCTGGAGTTTGTGGTGTTTTGTCTAATCGTTATTAGGTTGTTCATTTACTAACAATTCACTTGGGGCGCGTAAGTCGTTGCAAGAACCACTGCCATCATGGCGTGCCACTTTATCAGACAGGAAGGCAGCGAAAAAACGCTGCCTTCACTTAGCTCTGTAGATCGCAAGCTAATGCCTGCTCACGGGCCACCCGAAGATGAGACGTTGGTCTTCCAACTCATTGAAGTGTGGCTTCAGTCCTGGCAGTCAATGATTGCGGCGATTGAAAGGTTTCCGGTAGCCGCTTCCTTGATATGCTCGCTCCACCACTTCATCATTGGGCGTCGACGCTCAATGTAATCGGCCCGATTATACGCGCTACGTACCTCGTCCTTGTCGACGTGAGCAAGCGCAACCTCGATCAGCTCAGGATCCCACCCGTGCTCGTTGAGGATGGTGCTGGCCATTGAGCGCATTCCATGGCTCACAAGGCGGCCTTCAAATCCCATACGCTTCAGCGCCATATTGGCCGTTTGGCTGTTGCAATGGGTTCGGGGATTACGGTCTGCTGGGAAAACATGCTCGCGGTGGCCACTCAGCGGCTTTATAGCCTCTAGAAGCCCTAAAGCCTGTTCCGTGAGTGGGATGATGTGAGTCCGACGCTTTTTCATCCGCTCCGCTGGTATTGTCCAGATCTTCTTGCCGATATCGATGTCTGCCCACCGTGCGGTAGCTGCTTCTGCGGGGCGAGTCATGGTGTGAAGCTGCCACTCAATCAAGCAACGTGTAGTCCTTTTTATGCTGGCATTGGCCACAGTCATCATTAGTTCTTTCAGTTCGTCTGGCGCGAGCGCTGCCATGTTTTTCTTCTTCGGTTTCTTGAAGACCGAGCGAATCCCGCTGAGTGGATTTGAGTGAATCAGGCCGGAGTTCACGCCGTAAGTCATGATTTCGTTAAGACGCTGGCTCAGTCGCTTCACGGTCTCAAGGCTGCCTTTGGTCTCAAGCGGTCTAAGCAATTTTATGACCTCCGGCGCAGTGATCGCTGAGATCGGGGTCGTACCCAAGTCGGGGAAAACATGCAGCGTCAGCGAACGCCAGATGTCCTCAGCATAGGCAGTCGTGACGGAGTCTTTTTTGAGCTCGAACCACGCGGTGGCTACGTTTTTAAATGTGTGTTCCGTAGTCGCTCTTAAGGTTTTTCGATCCGCGTCGCGCTTCTCCTTCGGATCTATCCCTTGCGCTACCAACTCCCTGGCTTCTACGGTCCGTTTCCGGGCTTGAGCCAAGCTCACCTCCGGAAAGGTGCCAAGGCCCATGTTGATTCGTTTTTTGCTTGCTGGGTGAATGTAGTTAAAATTCCACAGCTTTGAGCCATTGGCTCTCACCCTCATTTGAAGGCCGTCGCCATCAGTGAGGATGTAGTCTTTTTCTTTTGGTTTCGCTGCTTTGACTTTGACGTCTGAAAGCCGCGTGGCTTGAGCACCCATGGTGATCTCCGATACTGCGTGTATTCCAAAAAATACCAGTCGTGGGTTTGGAATACCACGTGGAATACACGAATTGTAGGATGAACTCAGATACCATCGGACACCATTGGACCTGAAAGCCCCGTATTTGCTGGATTTCAGGCACAAAAAAAGACGCCCTTGGACGTCTTTAGATGTAAAAGTGGTGGAGCCGGGGGGATTTGAACCCCCGTCCGCCAGTACTCCGCTGTCGGTACTACATGCTTAGCCGTATCTATTAAGTTAACCCTCAGCGACCCGAAGGGCAGGGTGCTTTGGGCGAGTTGTGTAAGTTTTAGCCGATTCGTCCACAACGTACTGCACGGCGATCCTGTTCTATATGACAATCACTTCAGGTTTACAGGCATCCCCTAGTGATTGCTGGACCCGAAGGTACCAGGAGGATGGCTAAGGCAGCTTACGCTGCGAGAGCTTGACCCTCGTAGGTTTCGTCATTGGCAACTATAAGTAGTTGCAACAGTGGATTTACGAGTTCTGTTACCAACTCGGCATGCACCTAGAGTTTCGCAACCGGCGTCGAATCCTAAACGGCCCCGATGCTTGCTGTGTATAACCAGCAAGCTAGCGGAGTCTACGCCTATCCAGCGCAGAAGGCCAACCCCATCAAGGGTTTACTTGCCGTCACCACCACCTTTGTTGACATCCTGGATCCGCTGGAGCACTTGGGTGGTGGTAGAAATGCAGGCTTTGTCATCGCCGCCAGCTTTTTCGGCTTTAGCCTTATCGTAACCGGCCTTGATGTCGTCGGAGGTGTTTTCGCTTGTCTGGCCAGAAGTAGCCATGGCGTTTTCAATTTTTTGCAGGTTGATGGCGCACAAATCATCCTTCGCAGGAATGGTTTCAGCCGCAAACACCGGAGAGGCCAACATCACAGCGGAAATAAACAGACCAGCAAGAGCGGTACGCTTCATGGGGAAAACTCCTTGTGCACATGATAGGCCCGGTGTTTCCGGGCTCGGTTATATGCCCCAAATCGTGGGGCATTAAGCCAATTGACTATAGCCGTGCTCAGGAGTTCTGCTTGTATTTGGCCATCACTGAATCATTTTTTTTGTGCCCAAAAGCGGGGCGTTTTTTGGGTGGCCGTAAGGGGCATTGCTGGCAAGCCAGCTCCCACAAAAATTTCCAAAAACTGTGGGAGCAAGCCCGCTCCTACAGAGCGGTGGTCACCCGGTCTACCAGATACACCAGCCCGTGGTAATCAATCCCGCCATGCTGGCTCAGACCGATTTCGCATGTGCGGCTTGTCGATATACCTTCACTGCAATGCTGCACGGCGTCTTTCAGAGTACGCAGCGAGTGGGCGTTCAACTCCGGTGTGGTGAAGCCTTTGTCGCCGGCAAATCCGCAGCAATGAATCCCTTCGGGAATTACCACCTGGGAACTGCACAGGCGTGCGATGTCGATCAGCGCCTGACTTTCGCCCAAGTGCTGGGTGCTGCACGTGACGTGCACAGCAATCGGTGCGGCTTGCGGGGTGAAACTCAACTTGTCCACAAGGTGGGTGCGGATGAAGCGCACCGGGTCATACAGGTCCAGACGCGATTCTTTAAGGTCTTGCACCAGGCGCAAGGTACACGGGCTGGTGTCGCAGTAGACCGGATCAAGCCCGCCGCGGCTGGCATGCAGCAGTGCGCCAATGAGTTCCTGGCGCTTGTGTTCCGCCTGTTCGGCATAGCCTTTGGAGGCAAACGGCTGGCCGCAGCACAGGCTGTCCATGTTGTCGGGGAACACCACCTGGTAACCGGCTTTTTCCAGCAGACCACGGGTTTTATCCAGCAGCGAGATTTGCTCGCTATCGCCTGCCGCAGGCCCCATCACTCGCGAAACACACGCCGCCAGATATACCACTCGCGGTCGTGCATCCTTGACCGCAGGGCTGAGTCGAATCGCGCGTTCGGGTTGTGGCATGGCATTGGTCCACAACGGCACGCGGCCTTTGCTGGCTTTGGTCAGTGCGGCCGAGATTTTGCCCAGCCGTGGCGCGCCCAGCAGCATGCGTGCGCCATTGGCCGCATGCAGCATGAAACGGGCACCTTGCAGCGTGGTAGCAAAATGATTGCCCAGCCAGTCGGCGGTTTTCACATTCCTGGCGCTGCGGGCCCGGAGTTTTTTTACCAGCTCGCCGGTGTTGATGCCGACCGGACAACGCTGTGCGCATAAACCGGTAGCGGCGCAGGTGTCGATTCCTTGGTAGGCGTAGGCTTTTTCTAGCTCAAGGGTGTCAATCCCTGCGCGTTTTTTGGCCTGAATGTCGCGCCAGATCACAATCCGCTGGCGCGGGCTGAGGGTCAGGCCTTTTGATGGGCACACCGGCTCGCAAAAACCGCATTCGATGCACTTATCCACAATCTCGTCTGCGGCGGGCATCGGTTTGAGGTGCTTGAGATGGATGTGCGGGTCTTCGCTGAGAACCACATCGGGGTTGAGAATGCCCTGGGGGTCAAGCAAGCGCTTGAGCTGCCACATTAACTGGTAGGCATCGCTGCCCCATTCCAGTTCTACGAACGGCGCCATATTGCGCCCGGTGCCATGTTCAGCCTTGAGCGAACCGCCAAACTCCACGGCAACCAGCTGCGCCACGTCATCCATAAACGCCTGGTAGCGCGCCACTTCTTCGGGGTTGTTGAAGCCCTGGGTGAAGACGAAGTGCAGATTGCCCTCCAGTGCATGGCCAAACAGGATCGCTTCGTCGTAGTGGTGTTTGTCGAACAGCTCGATCAGGCGATTGACGCCGATGGCCAGTTGTTCGACCGGGAAGGTCACGTCTTCGATGATCACCGTGGTCCCGGTTTTGCGTACGGCGCCGACGGCCGGGAAGGTGTCTTTGCGGATTGCCCACAGCTTGGCGTTTTCGACCGGGTCCTCGGTGAAGTCGACTTGTTTCTCGACCGGGAACGCCGCCACTGACGCCATGATTTGTGCCAGTTGTTCGTGTAATAAAGTCGAGGTTGCGGCGCGGGATTCGATCAGAAGGGCACAGGCATTGGCCGACAGTTGTTGTACGAAAGCCGGCATGCCCGGCTTGTCCTGCACCGAGCGCAGGCTGCGACGGTCCAATAGTTCTACGGCTGACACCGGTTGATTTTTCAGGACGGTGACGGCGTTGCAGCAGGTTTCAACATCGGGGAACACGATCAGTGCCGAGGCTTTGTTCGGATGATCGATCACCGTGTCGTAGGTCACCGCGCTGATAAAGCCCAGGGTGCCTTCGCTACCCACCAGCAGGTGGCTGAGAATATCCAGCGGGTCGTCGAAATCCACCAGGGCGTTGAGTGACAGGCCGGTGGTGTTTTTCAGACGGTATTTATGGCGAATTTTTGCAGCCAGTTCGGTGTTGGCGCGGGTCTCGCGGGCCAATGTCGCCAGCTGTTCGAGCAATGGACCATGGCTTTGGCGGAAGGCGGCGACGTTGCTCGCGTCTTCGGTGTCGACCCGGGTACCGTCGGCCAGTACTACGCGCAGGCCAGCCAGGGTGTGGTAGGTGTTTTGCGCGGTGCCGCAACACATGCCGCTGGCATTGTTGGCGACGATGCCGCCGATTTTGCAGGCATTGATCGAGGCCGGGTCGGGGCCGATCTTGCGCCCGAACGGTGCCAGCCAGGCGTTGGCCTGGGCGCCGATGACGCCGGGTTGCAGGCGAATTTGCATACCCTGGCCGCGTATCTCCTTGGCGTTCCAGTTATCCCCAAGCACGATCAGCACCGAGTCGCTGATGGCCTGGCCCGACAAGCTGGTGCCGGCGGCGCGAAAAGTCACCGGCACCTGGTCGCGGCGGGCGAGGCGCAACAGTTCGACTACTTCGTCCTCAGACTCGACGCGTATCACCAGCTTGGGAATCAGCCGATAAAAGCTCGCGTCAGTACCAAAAGCCAGGGTTGAAAGCGGATCGTCGAAACGGCGGTCTTGCGCGATCAATCGTTCAGCGTCTCGCACAAAGGCAGCGGGCAGGCTCATGCATCCTCCAGGATCAACACCACCAAGTCTTTCGGACCGTGGGCACCGTAGGCCAGCACTTGCTCAATGTCGGCGGTTTTCGATGGGCCGGACACCAGCAGGGCATTGGTTGGCATGCCGGCTGCCCAGTTCATTTCTCGCTGCACTTGATAGAAGTTGTCGCGGATTTCACTGGCTTTGAGCAGGGCGAAATGCACGGGTGGCACCAGGCTCATCAAGCGCGGCTCTTCAGGCGTCGGCCACATGATCAAACTGCCGGTGGCGGCAATTGCGCCCAGGGTCGTGGTCAGGCTGGCCGGGGTGTCATTGAACAGTTCGGCTTTCCATTCTTCCACGGGACGGTTGTAGGCCTTGAGAGTCGGCAACGCAGGATTCTGCGCCCAATGCGCCGTCACTTTCTGGCCGTGTGCTGTGGCGGGCGCGATCAACAGGCTCGGTAACTGCCGGTCGGTGACCAATTGCGCCAACAGTGCAGGCCAGTCCTGTTCGGTGCTGAGGTGGATCTCGGTATGCACCGCTTCCATCAGTTTGCGTAGCTGAGGGATGCGTTGTTCCGGGGTGTAGGTCCACGGCTCTGTTACCAGCACTTCGTCGAAGTTGTCAGGCACCGGTGTGGTCCCTGTCAGACTGTTGCGCAGTTTGTTGAGGATGTTTTGTTTAGCGCTCATCGCGGGTCTCCCGATTTCTTCGCCATGTGCTCGCGGGCCATATCGTGCAGGGAGCGGGCAGCGGGTTTGGGGGCGCTGTGGTTTTGCGTCCACGGCCCGACATTGCTCGGCGTGAGCCCGCGCAGGCGGGTAGCGGCCTTGAGAAACACGCGGTACAGGGTGGGGGAGCTGTTAAGCCTGGCCCACATGTTCCAGACCAGACGCTCTTTACGCGAGTACTTGCTGCCCTGGCCGCGCATGATTCGAGGCGAGGCATCCGGTGCCTTGACGTTCTCTTCGCGCAGGCGGCGCAGCAGGGCCGGGATCGGAATTTTTACCGGGCACACTTCGCCACAGGCACCGCACAGCGACGAGGCGCTAGGGTGATCCGGCACTTTGGCCAGGCCCACCATGTGCGGCGTGATGATTGCACCGATCGGACCGGGGTAAACCTCGCCGTAGGCATGACCGCCAATGCGCGTGTACACCGGGCAGTGGTTCATGCAGGCACCACAACGGATGCAGTTCAGCGTCTGACGTAGCTCGCTGTCGGCAAATGCCTGGCTGCGGCCGTTGTCGAGCAGTACCAGATGCACTTCTTCGGGGCCATCCAGTTCGCCGGGTTTGCGCGGGCCGGAGATCATGTTGACGTAGGTGGTGATCGGCTGGCCGAGGGCCGAGCGTGTCAGCAATGACAGCAGCGGCACCACATCACGCAGATGCTCGACGACTTTTTCGATGCCGGTTACGGCGATATGCACCGGCGGCACGGTGGTGGACATGCGGCCGTTGCCTTCGTTTTCCACCAGCAACAGGGTGCCTGTTTCGGCGACCGCGAAGTTGACCCCGGACACGCCGATGTCAGCTTCAAAGAATTTCTGGCGCAGGACGCGTCGGCCGATCTGGATCAATTGATCGACGTCTTTGGTGTAGTCCACACCGAGTTTTTCGTGGAACAAGTCAGCCACTTGCCCGGCGTTCTTGTGGATCGCGGGCATGATGATGTGGGATGGCTTCTCGTTGTCGAGTTGAACGATGTACTCGCCCATGTCGGACTCAAGGCATTCAATGCCCTGGGCGCCAAGCACGTGGTTCATCTCCATCTCTTCGCTGACCATCGATTTGCCTTTGATCACTTGCTTGGCAGCGCGCCGGCGAGCAATCGACATCACGATTTCATTGGCCTGGTCGACGGTTTCGGCCCAATGCACCTGTACCCCGTTGCGAGTCAGGTTGGCTTCCAGTCGTTCCAGCAGGTCGGGCAGTTTAGATAAGGCGCGGGCGCGCACGGCATTGCCCAGGGCTCGCAAATGCTCGCGCTCATGGGCGTCGCTGAAGGACGCGGCGCGTTTGGTCATCAACGAGTCCATGGCACTGCGAAAGTTATTTCGCAGTTGCGTGTCAGCCAAGGCTTCGTGGGCTCGCTCGCGGAAGTCTTCTTCAACCGCGACGGTGGGGATCAGTGTGCTGGTGCTCATTGCTGTCCTCCGGTGCGCTGCCACAAGAAGCTGGCAAGATGCTGGCCGCGCAGGGCCTGTTTCTGTTTTTCCAGCGAGCCATTGATATTCATCAGGCAGCCGCAGTCGGCAGTCAGTACCTGGTGCGCGCCGGTTTCAATCAAGGCGCGGGTCTTGTCGGCGACCATGGCCCCGGAAATATCCGGCATGCGTACGCTGAATGTCCCACCAAAACCGCAGCATTCACTTTCGTGGCTGTGGTCGATGCGCTCAACATTACTCAGTTGCGCGAGCATTTCGCGGCCATGCAGGTGGGTGTTCATTTCGCGCCGGGCGGAGCATGAGGTATGCAGCGCCACTTTGACGGGGGCACCACTGTCCTTGAATTGCACCTTGCACACGAACAGCAGGAATTCGGTGAGTTCGAAGGTGCGTTCGGCCAGGGCATGGACCTTTTTCAACGTCTCGGGTTCGTCCTTGAACAAGTCTTCGTAGTGTTCGCGCAACATCCCGGCACAAGAACCGGACGGCACGACCACGGGGTAGTCTTCGGCGAACAACGCCAGCTGTGAACGTGCAACTTCGCGGGCCTGATCGGTGTAACCGGAGGTGTAAGCCGGTTGTCCACAACAGCTCTGGCCCTGGGGATAGTCGACTGCGATACCTTCGCGTTCGATCAGGTGAATGGCGTCCATCCCGGCTTCGGGGAAGAACAGGTCCACTACGCAGGTGCCAAACAGATAGACCTTGCGCGGCTTGTGCGAAGGGTATTGACGAGGTGTTGGAAGAGGCGGGGCGACGCGGGTCGCATTCGGCACGGCGTTGTAAAAAAGCTCGCTCATCAGGCGTCTCCGGGTGGTCCCGGTTATGTGTCCGCGTCAGCGGCTGAAACCGTCTTCAGCCGCCAGGCAGACCGGGTTTTGAATGACTGACGCCGACATGCAGGCCGGCGCCTTTTATCGTGCAGTAACCATAGCCCTATTAGTGCACCAGCATGCCGGTGAACCAGTAGGCCTGTGCCAGTGTGATCAGGCCAACGATGGTGGCGAAGAACAGGCTGTGTTTGAGGGTGAAGCGGAACAGGTCGGACTCTTTGCCCACCAGGCCGGTGGCCGCACACGCCACGGCGATCGATTGCGGAGAAATCATCTTGCCGGTCACGCCACCGCTGGTATTGGCCGCGACCATCAATACGTCGCTGACACCGATCTGGTGTGCAGTGGTGGCTTGCAACGAGCTGAAGAGGGCGTTCGACGAGGTGTCGGAGCCGGTCAGGAACACGCCCAGCCAGCCGAGGAACGGCGAGAAGAACGGGAACGCCGCGCCTGTGCCTGCCAGTACCAGAGCCATGGTGGAAGACATGCCCGAGTAGTTGGTGACGAAGGCAAAGGCCAGCACCATGCCGATGGACAGGATCGGCCAGCGCAGTTCGTAGAGGGTCTCTTTAAAAGTGGTAAGACCAGTTTTGATGTTGATTTTCAGGATCAGCATCGAGATCAATGCAGAGAAGAAAATCGCTGTGCCGGTTGCTGAAATCGGGTCCAGTTTGAACACGGCGGCAATGGCGGTCGGTGCATTTACGATGGGGGCAGTTTTGATCACTAATTGATCAAGGTGCGGGATGGCGAAGTTGAACACCCAGCCATACATCGAGCCGCCCGGTGAGAACAGGGCCTTGAACGGCTTGAGGGTCCAGATGGTCACCAGAACGGTGAGGATCAGGAACGGCGACCAGGCTTTGAGAATCTGCATCAGGCTGTAAGGCGAAGCCATGAGGTTGCTTGGCTTGCCGAAACCTCCTGCGCTGGCGGTCACGATTACGTCAGAGGACACGCCGGCGATCTGTGCGCCTGCAGTGCGCTTTGGCTGCCAGACTTTCAGGAACAGCGTCAGGCTGACCAGGCTGGCGAGGGCCGAGGTAATGTCCGGTAGTTCAGGGCCAATGAAATTCGAGGTGAAGTACTGGGTGACGGCGAAGCTCAAGCCGGCTACCAGGGCTGCCGGCCAGGTTTCACGTACGCCGCGCAGGCCGTCCATCATGAACACCAGCCAGAACGGTACGAACAGCGACAGCAAAGGCAGTTGGCGGCCAGCCATGGCGCCGATCTTGAACGAGTCGATACCCGTTACCTGGCCTGCGACGATGATCGGGATGCCAAGGGCGCCGAAGGCCACGGGGGCGGTGTTGGCAATCAGGCACAGACCCGCGGCGTACAGCGGGTTGAAACCCAGGCCTACAAGCAATGCGGCAGTAATCGCAACCGGCGCGCCGAAACCGGCGGCACCTTCGAGGAACGCTCCGAAGCAGAAGCCAATCAACAGCACTTGCAGGCGCTGGTCGTCAGTGATCGACAGGACCGAGCTGCGGATGATTTCAAACTGGCCGCTTTTAACCGTCAGTTTGTAGAGGAACACCGCGGCAACGATGATCCAGGCAATTGGCCAGAGGCCGTAGGCAAATCCATAGCCGGCTGCTGCGAAGGCCATGTCGACAGGCATCTGGAAGGCAAAGATGGCCACCACAATCGACAGGGCGAGGGTAATGCTCCCGGCGACGTGTCCTTTGAGACGGAACACGGCCAAGGCCAGGAAGAAGAACACAATCGGAATGACAGCCGCGAGAGCGGACAGGCCGAGGCTGCCGAGCGGGCTATAGAGCTGTTGCCAGGTTTGCATATGGGGTGGCCCCTAATTGTTATTGGTCGAGCGCATTTGGATAATTGGTATTACCAATTTACAACCGCTACCGGCTAGGTTAAAAGCGTTATGCGGTATGTGTCAATTTGCCGCTCTTAAATCTTTTCTCGCGGTGTTCGTGTTCAGTGCATCTGATGGGGTCGAGAGCGGCGTTTCTGATGAGTGTGCCGATTGCGCCAATCGGCGAGAATAGCGACCCCCGGCGCGTGGCCGGGAGGGTGGAGAGCAGTTATGGGGTTTGATCAAATTCGTCAGCGCCGTTTGTCGGACGATATTGTCGAGCAGCTTGAGGGCATGATCCTTGAGGGAACGCTGAAGTCCGGCGAGCGATTGCCGGCTGAGCGTGCGCTGGCGGAACAATTTGGTGTGTCGCGCCCTTCATTGCGTGAAGCGATTCAAAAGTTGTCGGCCAAAGGTCTGCTGGTCAGTCGCCAGGGCGGTGGCAATTATGTGGCGAGTTCGCTGGGCACGACGTTTAGCGACCCGTTGCTGCAACTGCTGGAAAGCAACCCCGAAGCGCAGCGCGATCTGCTGGAGTTCCGGCATACCCTTGAGGCGTCATGTGCGTATTACGCGGCATTGCGTGCAACCGAGATGGACCGTGAGCGCCTGCGCCTGGCGTTCGAGCAGTTGCAGGATTGTTATGCGCGGGTCGATGAAGTCAGTCGGGCGCAGGAGGGAGAAGCCGATGCCAACTTCCATTTGGCCATTGCGGAGGCCAGTCACAATGCCGTGTTGCTGCACACGATTCGCGGGCTATTCGATCTGCTCAAGCGCAACGTAGTGACCAATATCGGTGGCATGTACAAGCAGCGCAGCGAAACGCGCGACATGCTGATCAGTCAGCACCGCGAGTTGTACCTGGCAATTATCGAGGGTCGTGCGGAAGATGCCCGGGAAGTGGCAAGCCGGCATCTGGTGTATGTGCAGGAAGTGCTGGAAGAAGTGCGTCAGGAAGTTCAGCGCATGGCGCGGGCAGAGCGGCGTAATGGGTTGTGAAATGCCAGACCTGCAGGAGCGAGGCAAGCTCGCTCCTGCAGATATTCAGGGGAGGGACGTCTAGTCTTCCTTGCCCTTGTTGCGAACTGCACGCTGCAGTTCGCGATCGGAGTCACGCTCACGCTCGGTATGACGCTTGTCGTATTCCTTCTTGCCTTTACCCAGGGCAATTTCGCACTTGATCAAGTGCTTGCTCCAGTAAAGCGAGAGGCAGACGCAGGCGTAACCCTTCTGCTGCACCGCGGCAAACAGCTTTTCCAGCTCGCGCTGGTTAAGCAGCAGTTTGCGGCTGCGCGTAGGGTCGGCAATGACGTGGGTGCTGGCTGTCGTCAGGGGGGCAATATGGCTGCCAAGCAGCCAGGCTTCACCGTCCTTGAGTAGCACGTAGCTGTCGACCAGCTGTGCCTTGCCTGCACGCAGACTTTTTACTTCCCAGCCGGCCAGGACCAGACCAGCCTCGAACCGATGTTCGATGAAGTAATCGTGTCGCGCTTTTTTATTCTGCGCGATGGTCCCTGTGGGGTGTTTCTTCTGTTTAGCCATAGGGCCGGCATTATAGGCAGTTGCTAGCGTGTCGGCTACGGCCAACCTGCGAGTTTGTGCGCGTAGGACTACGTGCTTGAGCACGTAGGGTGATTCCCGGACAATGCGCCCTCTTTTTTTAGTGGTTGGGCGTAGTAACGATGTCGACAGACAAGGTTTCTGTCCACGGCAGTTGGGCAAGCCGTTGGGTCTTTATTTTCGCTGCGACCGGTTCTGCTGTGGGTTTGGGCAGTATCTGGAAATTCCCGTACATGGTTGGCGTCTATGGCGGCGGCGCTTTTGTGCTGGTGTTCCTGGCATGTATCGCGCTGATTGGTGTGCCGGTGATGCTGGCTGAAACCCTCATCGGGCGGCGAGCGCGACTCAGTCCGGCGAATGCCTTGAAGGTATTGGCGGTTGAGGCGGGTCACTCCGGGCGTTGGTCGTGGGGGGCTTTTGCCGGGATGATCACCGCGCTGCTGATTTTGTCTTTTTATAGTGTGGTCGGTGGCTGGTCGCTGGATTACATCATCAATATGGGCAAGGGCGACTTTCAGGGGGCGACGGCTGAGCAGGTGGGCGATTACTTCGGTGGCGTGATATCCAACCCCTGGAGGCTGACGTTCTGGCATACGGCGTTCATGCTTCTGTCAGCATTTGTGATTGCCAGGGGAGTGGTGGCGGGGCTTGAACGTAGCTTGCGGATCATGATGCCTATCCTGTTTGTGCTGTTGCTGGTGCTGCTGGGTTACAGCATGACCACCGGGCACTTCATGGAAGGCGTGCATTTCATGTTCGACTTCAATCCCGACCGGGTGCTCGACGGTTTGCTTGCAGCAATGGGCCATGCGTTCTTTTCGCTGAGTGTGGGCGTGGGTTCTATCATGATCTACGGCGCATATATGCCGAAGAACGCGTCGATTTCCGGGACGGTCGTCGGTGTGGCACTGATCGATACCTTTGTCTCATTGCTGGCTGGGCTGGCATTGTTTCCAATTGTATTCGCTTCGGGTTTGAACCCGAGCGAAGGCCCTGGCCTGATGTTTGTGACCTTGCCGTTTGCCTTTGGCAACGTCGCATTCGGTCAGCTGATGGGGGTGGTGTTTTTTGTTCTGGTCGCCGTGGCTGCCTGGAGTTCGGCCATCTCGTTGCTTGAGCCGATGGTGGCTTACCTGGTTGAGCGAACCAGGGTTCGACGCCTTTGGGTGACATTCTGGCTGGCCTTTACATGCTGGTTTGTCGGGTTGGGTACGGTGTTTTCGTTCAATATCTGGAAACAAGCCAAGTTTTTTGTGAGCGAAGAGTCAGGCTTTCACCTTTACCAGTGGGGTGCTGCCAGCGGACTGGACTTCTTTGGTGTCGTTGATTTCTTCACCTCGCGTATCATGCTGCCTTTAGGTGGACTGTGCTTTGTGGTCTTTGCAGGCTGGATCATGGGGCGAGGCGCGGTGCGCGACGAATTGTCGATGCGCAGCCCGGTGATGTTCACCCTGACTCTTTTCTTGATGCGCTATGTGGCGCCACTCGGCATTCTGATTGTGTTTGCCGCCCAGCTGTGGAAGTAACGCTGACATGACTACCCATATCCAACGCTCTGCCTTGCTGCCTTATCCGGCGCAGGCTCTTTATGACCTGGTTAACGATGTTGCGCGTTATCCGGAGTTCTTGCCGTGGTGTTCCTCGGCCGAGATCCTAGAAAGCACCGAGGTGCTGATGCGCGCCAGTCTGGGTGTGGCCAAGGGCGGTTTGAGCCAGCACTTTGTGACGCGTAATACGCTGGTGCCGGGGCAAACGATTGAGATGAATCTTGAAGAGGGGCCATTTACCAAGTTGCACGGCCTCTGGGTGTTCAAGCCGTTGGGCGAGAAAGCCTGCAAGATCAGCCTGGATATGACCTTTGATTACGCCGGGGCGATTGTGAAGGCGACATTGGGGCCTTTGTTCAATCAGGCAGCCAATACGTTGGTCGATGCGTTTTGCCAGCGCGCCAAGCAGTTGTATGGCTGACCCTGTGATTGAGATTGAGATCGTCTACGCGGCGGTTGATCGTCAGCGTTTGCTTGCTTTGGCGGTGCCGCAAGGCACGACGGTGCGGGCAGCGGTATTGGCGTCGGGTATCGACAGTGAGTTTCCTGAGCTGGATCTGCTGAATTGTCCCCTGGGGATTTTCGGCAAGCAGGTTGCCGCGCCAGCCAGCCAGATGCTGCAGGACGGTGACAGGGTTGAGATCTACCGGGCGTTACTGGCTGACCCTAAAGAGATTCGGCGCCAGCGTGCAGCCAAAGCCGCAGAAGCCAAACGTCTGAGCCAGCTGTAGTCACTTTATGGCAGATAACAAAAAGCCCGGCATGCCGGGCTTTTTTGTGCCGAACGCTTATTGTTCGGTTGTATCCAGAGGTGCAGGGGTCGGCACAGGAACTGTTTCGACTCCATCGACGTCTTTCTGGATCTGATCGAGCAGCGAGCCTGGCTTGGGCGGGGCATCGCTCTTCTCGCTCGGCGCAGTTTCTGGCGCTGGAGGGACAGTTACCCCTGTAGCAGCGTCTTTGCCGAGAATTGCTTCGTCGCGGCTGACACCAGGCTTGAAGTCGCCTGACAAGCTCACGAGCTGGTCGTTTTCGTTGAAGAACACGCTCACGCGTTCTTGTTGGCGTTCACCGCCACCGGGTTGCAGGCTATACAAATAATCCCAACGATCCGGGTGGAATGTATCGGTCAGCAGGGCGTTGCCCATGATAAACCGCACTTGCCGGCGGGTCATTCCCGGGCGTAACTGGTTTATCATGTCCTGCGTGACGACATTGCCCTGCTGGATGTCGATTTTGTAAACCCCGGGGAATGAACAACCGGCGAGTGCGAGCAGTCCCACAAAGGTGAAACTGGTTAGCAAGAGCTTGGTGTTTTGCATCGGTGGGCGACTTCCACTATCTTGGCTGGGACAACGTAAACGCCGATCATACCCGTATTAAGAGAAGCTGCGAAGCGCTTCCGCGAGAAAGCTAACCATGGTTGAAAATAGCGAACTACGTAAGGCCGGACTTAAGGTGACTCTGCCACGAGTCAAGATTCTACAAATGCTTGACTCTGCCGAGCAGCGTCACATGAGTGCCGAGGATGTTTACAAGGCGCTGATGCAAGCTGGCGAAGACGTCGGTCTGGCCACGGTTTACCGTGTACTGACGCAGTTTGAGTCCGCAGGGCTGGTGATCCGCCATAATTTCGATGGCGGTCATGCGGTCTTTGAATTGGCCGATGCCGACGGTGGACACCACGACCATATGGTCAACGTGGACAGCGGTGAAGTGATCGAGTTCTTCGACGAAGATATTGAAAAACTGCAACATGCCATCGCCGCCAAACATGGCGTCGAGCTGGTGGACCACAATCTGGTGCTGTACGTACGCAAGAAAACTAAATAAGCATGTCGCGCGAATTTCGGTTCGCGAAACGAACGAAGGCGACCCCAAGGTCGCCTTCGTGCTATCTGAATATTGATTTTAAGTGGCCGTTCGTCGCTAAGCAGCCATATTCTTGGCAGTGACCACCATTTTCTTGGCATGAGCCAGTGACTCTTTGGTCAGGTCGATGCCGCCGAGCATGCGCGCTACTTCCTCTACGCGTTCCTTCTTACTCAGTTTCGATACTGCCGTGCGTGTGGTCTCGCTCTCGCGAACCTTGTGCACGAAAAGGTGCTGGTGGCATTGCGCTGCTACTTGCGGCAGGTGAGTCACGGTCAGCACCTGGCCGCGCTCGCCGAGTCGGCGCAGCAGCTGGCCTACGATTTCAGCAGTCGGGCCGCCGATCCCCACGTCGACTTCGTCAAATACGAGGGTGGGAACACGCGAGGTTTGAGCGGTTATGACCTGGATGGCCAGGCTGATGCGCGACAACTCGCCGCCAGAGGCAACTTTAGCCAGCGCTTTGAGTGGCTGTCCGGGGTTGGCGCTGACCAGAAGTTCGACTTGTTCCAGGCCGTGAGGCATAGGGTCACTACTGCTTTGCGCGCGCAGTTCGATCACGAAACGACCGCCGGGCATGCCCAGACGCTGGATTTCTTCTTCTACTGCACTGCTAAGGCGTGTAGCTGCATGGCTGCGCAACTCGCTTAGAGCGCGTGCGCATTCCTGGTAGTGGCGGGAGTAGGCGGCCAGCTCATTGCCCAGGCGCTCAATGGACTCATCGTTGGCATTGAGAGTTTCGATCTCTTCCAGTAGCCGTTGTTGCAGGGCCGCAACGTCATTGGGCTGAACGCGGTGTTTACGAGCAAGGGTGTAGATGGTGTCCAGCCGCTCTTCGAGGTACTGAAGGCGGCCCGGGTCAGCATCAAAGTGATCGAGGAAACGATTAAGTTCACCCACGGCCTCTTCGACTTGAATTTGCGCACTGGCCAGCAGATCGGTGGCTTCACTCAATGAGCCAGAGTTGTTGTTGATGCTCGACAGGCGATTCAGACTCACTGTCAGGGCATTAAGAACATTGCCGGAGTCGTTTTCGCTGCATTGCTCAACCACTTGGCGGCAGATCGTCAGCAGGGTCTCAGCGTTGGTCAGGTTTTTGTGTTCCTGCTCCAGTTCTTCCAGTTCGTTTTCACCCAATGAGAGCGTTTCGAGTTCTTCGAGCTGGTAGCTCAATAGCTGATGGCGTGCGCGTTGCTCGTCCCCGGAGTTGGACAGGTGCTCCAGTTCCTGACGGGTCTGGCGCCAGCGCTGTGCGGCCAGTTGTACCTGGCGGGCCAGATCGGTAGCGCCAGCATATTCGTCCAGAAGGCGCCGGTGAGTGTCGGGTTTAAGCAGTGACTGGTGCTCGTGCTGGCTGTGGATATCAATTAATAGTTCGCCCAGTGCTTTCAGGTCGCCTTGAGGGCAGGGCGTGCCATTGATATAGCCGCGTGAGCGTCCTTCGGCCGTAATCACGCGGCGCAGGATGCACGGTCCATCGACGTCGAGGTCGCGTTCTGCGAGCCAGGTCCGTGCTTCTGGAATGTCCTGTAGATCGAAGGTGGCCAGGATGTCGGCTTTTTCGGCACCGGGGCGAACTACTCCGCTGTCGGCGCGGTCACCCAAAGTAAGGCCCAGCGCATCGAGCATGATCGATTTACCGGCACCGGTCTCGCCAGTGATTACACTCATCCCGCGATCCAGTTCAAGATCGAGATGTTCAACGATGGCGTAGTTATGTACGGACAGGTGCACCAGCATAGGAGCTGCTCCAAAACGTAATGTCTGGTTATTTATACAGTGTTTTGTTTCGTGCTGACAATGCCTTCGTTTAGTCCGATTTGCTTGGTGGTTTTGTTTTTTTAGGTCGTTTTGATTGTGCATAGGGGGCTTTCGCGCGCGGCTAAAGACCACACTTACTGCTTTTTGGCTCTTGAACCTGAAAATTGCGACCCCATATACCTTGGCAGAAGCGCGAGTCGAGCTCGCGGACAAAGTTTGAAAGGAGAAATCTATGGCAGACGAACAGACTATGGATACGCAGAACCAAGACGCTAGTCAGGCCGCGGATGCTGGAAGCGAAGATCTGGTAGCCCGCGTGCAAGTGCTTGAAGAGCAGCTGGCAGCCGCTAATGATCAGGCTTTGCGCGTAGCTGCCGATCTACAGAACGTTCGCCGCCGTGCAGAACAGGACGTTGAAAAAGCACACAAATTTGCATTGGAAAAATTTGCTGGTGACCTGTTGCCGGTGATGGACAGTCTGGAGCGCGGCCTTGAGCTGTCGAATCCGGATGATGAAAGCATTCGTCCAATGCGTGAAGGGATCGAGCTGACCCTGAAAATGTTCCAGGACACCCTGAAGCGTTATCACCTTGAAGCTATCGATCCGCACGGCGAACCCTTCAATGCCGAGCACCACCAAGCGATGGCCATGCAGGAAAGCGCTGACCTGGAGCCAAACAGTGTGCTCAAGGTGTTTCAAAAAGGTTATCAGCTCAATGGGCGCTTGCTGCGCCCGGCTATGGTCGTAGTCAGCAAGGCTCCAGCGCCGGTTTCGCCATCGATTGACGAGCAGGCTTGAAATCGGCCGCAAGGCCCCCATTTAGAAGTCAAGCGTTAAGTAATGCCGCAGTTGGTCATTACTGCTGCGGCAAAAAAATTCAAATTTAGGGAGAGTAAACATGGGCAGAATTATCGGTATTGACCTCGGGACCACCAACTCGTGTGTTTCGGTTCTGGAAAACGGTAAAGCAAAAGTTATCGAAAACGCAGAAGGCGCGCGTACTACGCCGTCGATCGTTGCGTACGCCAACGATGGCGAAATTCTGGTTGGCCAGTCGGCCAAGCGTCAGGCAGTGACCAATCCGCATAACACCCTGTACGCGGTGAAGCGTCTGATCGGTCGTCGTTTTGACGAAGAAGTTGTACAGAAAGACATTCAGATGGTGCCTTACAAAATCGTCAAGGCTGACAATGGCGATGCCTGGGTTGAAGTGAACGGCCAGAAAATGGCTCCGCCACAAATTTCGGCTGAAATTCTGAAGAAAATGAAGAAAACCGCCGAAGACTATCTCGGCGAGCCAGTGACTGAAGCGGTTATCACCGTTCCGGCCTACTTCAACGACAGCCAGCGTCAGGCTACCAAAGATGCCGGCCGTATCGCGGGTCTGGACGTAAAACGTATCATCAACGAACCAACTGCTGCTGCTCTGGCATATGGTATGGACAAAGCGAAAGGCGACCACACTGTCATCGTTTATGACTTGGGTGGCGGTACTTTCGACGTTTCGGTAATCGAAATTGCCGAAGTTGATGGCGAGCACCAGTTTGAAGTGCTGGCAACTAACGGCGACACGTTCCTGGGTGGTGAAGACTTTGATATCCGTCTGATCGACTACCTGGTTGACGAGTTCAAGAAAGAAAGCGGCATGAACCTCAAGGGTGACCCGCTGGCGATGCAGCGTCTGAAAGAAGCTGCTGAAAAAGCCAAGATCGAACTGTCTTCGAGCCAGTCGACTGATGTGAATCTGCCTTACATCACTGCAGATGCCACCGGTCCTAAGCACTTGAACGTGAAAATCTCGCGCGCCAAGCTGGAATCGCTGGTTGAAGATCTGGTTCAGCGCACCATCGAGCCTTGCCGCATTGCTCTGAAAGATGCCGGCATTGAAGTTGGCGCGATCAACGACGTGATTTTGGTCGGTGGTCAGACCCGTATGCCACTGGTTCAGAAAATGGTTACCGAGTTCTTCGGCAAGGAAGCACGTAAAGACGTGAACCCTGACGAAGCAGTTGCAATGGGTGCTGCTATCCAGGGCGCGGTATTGGCTGGTGATGTAAAAGACGTTCTGTTGCTGGACGTGAGCCCGCTGACTCTGGGTATCGAAACCATGGGCGGCGTAATGACTGCTCTGATCGAGAAAAACACCACGATTCCTACCAAGAAATCGCAAGTGTTCTCGACAGCTGACGACAACCAGGGTGCTGTGACCATTCACGTTCTGCAAGGCGAGCGTAAGCAAGCTGCCCAGAACAAGTCGTTGGGTAAATTCGACCTGGCTGACATTCCACCTGCTCCACGTGGCGTACCTCAGATCGAAGTGACCTTCGACATCGATGCCAACGGCATCTTGAACGTTAGCGCGAAAGACAAGGCGACTGGCAAGTCTCAGTCCATCGTGATCAAGGCTAACTCGGGTCTGTCCGAGGAAGAAATTGCTCAGATGGTTCGTGACGCTGAAGTCAACGCTGAAGAAGACCGCAAGTTCGAAGAGCTGGCAGCTGCACGTAACCAGGGCGACGCACTGGTTCACTCGACTCGTAAAATGATCGCTGATGCTGGCGATAAAGTGACCGCAGAAGAGAAAGTTGCAATCGAAGCTGCAGTAGTTGCACTTGAAGCCGCTGTTAAAGGCGATGACAAGGCTGCTATCGAGGCCAAGGTTGAAGAGCTGTCCAAGGTGTCTGCTCCGGTCGCACAGAAAATGTACGCCGAGCAAGCTAACCCGGCAGACGCAGCGGCCAAGCCTGAAGAAACCAAGGCTGACGACGTTGTCGACGCTGAGTTCGAAGAAGTAAAAGACAACAAGTAATTAGCTTGTTGGTCGGCCGGTTGACCGTGCATTAGCGGTGACTGGTAGGATGTCGCCGCGCGGGAGCTTGCTCCCGCGTTGGCGTGTCTGGAGTAGAGGAATTTTTACAGCATGCGACAAGGTCGAATGCTTGCGGTTGGAGTCCGGATCTTTTTTGTTTCCGGTCGGCTGTAACCGCTCCTGTTGGCCGATGCATTGGCTGTTAATCAGAAACCAATATCGTTGAAAAAGACGTGAGTCGGGCTTGGTCTTTACTGGGGTCCGGCGGGTTTGGTGAGGCTCGGGAGGGTTTTGCCGAACGTCCTTGAGAGTGCAAAGAATTATGGCAAAGCGCGATTATTACGAAATATTGGGTGTTGAGCGTACTACCACTGAAGTGGAGTTGAAGAAGGCTTATCGTCGCCTCGCAATGAAGCACCACCCGGACCGCAACCCGGATGACAAGGCTTCCGAAGAGCTGTTCAAGGAAGCCAACGAGGCTTACGAGGTACTGTCGGACTCCAGCAAGCGTGCCGCCTATGATCAATACGGCCATGCCGGTGTTGATCCGCAAATGGGTGGCGGCGGTGCCGGTTTTGGCGGGCAGAACTTCTCCGATATCTTCGGTGATGTGTTCAGTGATTTCTTCGGCGGTGGTCGTGGTGGCTCCCGGGGCGGCGCTCAGCGCGGTAGCGATTTGCGCTACACGCTGGAGCTTGATCTGGAAGAGGCTGTGCGCGGTACCACGGTCAATATTCGTGTGCCGACGCTGGTCAACTGCAAGCCATGTGACGGTTCTGGCGCCAAGAAGGGCTCTTCGCCGGTTACCTGTACGACCTGTGGCGGTATTGGTCAGGTGCGCATGCAGCAGGGCTTTTTTGCTGTGCAGCAAACCTGTCCGCGTTGCCACGGTCAGGGCAAGATCATTTCTGATCCGTGCGACAGCTGCCGTGGCGAAGGCCGTGTAGAAGAATACAAAACCCTTTCCGTAAAAGTGCCTGCGGGTGTTGATACGGGTGACCGCATTCGTCTTTCGGGCGAAGGCGAAGCTGGGGTGCAGGGCGGTCCTGCTGGCGATCTGTATGTGGTGATCGAGGTGCGTGAGCACGCGATTTTCCAGCGCGATGGCAAGCATCTGTTTTGTGAAGTGCCGATCAACTTTGCTGATGCTGCATTGGGTGCCGAGCTTGAAGTGCCGACCCTTGATGGCCGTGTAAAGTTGAAAATCCCCGAGGGTACTCAAACCGGCAAGCAGTTCCGACTGCGTGGCAAAGGTGTGGCACCGGTGCGCGGTGGTGGTGCTGGCGACCTGATGTGCCGTGTGGTGATTGAGACTCCGGTGAAGTTGAGCCGACGTCAGCGTGAGTTGATGGAAGAGTTTCGCTCGACCCTTGAAGGCGATAGCAGTCACTCGCCGAACGCAACGGGCTGGTTCGAAGGCGTGAAGCGCTTCTTCGGCGACTTGTAAGGAGCGGGGCATGCGACGTATAGCTGTGATGGGCGCTGCTGGGCGCATGGGCAAGACGTTGGTCGATGCGGTACAGCAGCGTTCGCCGCTGTCCGGGCTGACAGCCGCAATCGTTCGTCCGGGCAGCTCGTTGATCGGCGCGGATGCGGGCGAGCTTGCAGCGTTGGGTCGTATCGGCGTGCCGTTGTCTGCAGATCTGCAGGCTGTCGTTGAAGACTTCGATGTGTTGATTGATTTCACGCTTCCCGAAGTGATGTTGAAAAACCTAGAGATTTGCCGCGCATCGGGCAAGGCCATGGTCATCGGTACTACGGGGCTCAATGCAGGGCAAAAACAATTGCTGGTTGAAGCCGGTAAAGATATTCCAATTGTTTTTGCGGCCAATTTCAGTGTTGGCGTCAACCTGTCGCTCAAGTTGCTTGATATGGCAGCCCGGGTGATGGGCGATGATGCTGATATTGAAATCATCGAGGCGCATCACCGGCACAAGATTGATGCGCCTTCGGGTACTGCGTTGCGTATGGGTGAAGTGATTGCCGATGCGTTGGGGCGTGATCTGCAAAAGGTTGCGGTCTACGGGCGTGAAGGCCACACCGGTGCCCGCGATCGCGAGACCATCGGCTTTGCGACGGTTCGTGGCGGTGATGTGGTGGGGGATCATACGGTTCTGTTTGCCGCCGAGGGTGAGCGTCTTGAAATCACCCACAAGGCATCCAGTCGTATGACCTTCGCCAAAGGCGCCGTTCGTGCTGCGTTTTGGCTCGACGGGCGCAAGGCCGGGCTGTATGACATGCAGGATGTGCTCGACCTGCGCTGAGTTGTCTCTGTAAAATCAGGCTGTTGGCGCACCAGCAGCCTGATTTTTAACCGCTAAGCGATGTCCTGTCGCATTCCTCTGCCTTTTAGGCTCTTTAGCGGTAGACCAAAAAAGCCTTTTTCTGTAAGCTACAGCTTTAGTGTGTCCACTAAAAGCGCGCAGATAATTCGATGAAGAAGCGGGGTGACGTGTCCATACGTCACTCCGCTTTTTTACAACCTGCGATCGCCCTTTCAGGCTTTATTTACGGGAGGTCTTCTTGACTAAGCAAGCCATACTCGCCCTCGCTGATGGCAGCATTTTTCGCGGCGAAGCCATTGGAGCCGACGGTCAGACCGTTGGAGAGGTGGTGTTTAACACCGCAATGACTGGCTACCAGGAGATCTTGACGGATCCATCCTACGCTCAGCAAATCGTGACCCTGACTTACCCGCATGTTGGCAATACCGGTACTACGCCGGAAGATGCCGAGTCTGATCGCGTCTGGTCCGCAGGTCTGGTTATTCGTGATCTGCCGTTGGTTGCCAGCAACTGGCGCAACAAGATGTCTCTTTCTGACTACTTGAAAGCCAATAACGTTGTGGCTATCGCAGGTATCGATACCCGTCGCCTGACCCGTATTTTGCGTGAGAAAGGTGCTCAGAACGGCTGCATCATGGCCGGTGACAACATTTCTGACGAAGCTGCCATTGCTGCTGCGCGTGGCTTCCCGGGCCTTAAAGGCATGGATCTGGCGAAGGTTGTCAGCACCGATAAGGCTTACGAGTGGCGCTCCAGTGTCTGGAACCTGGCCACCGACAGCCATCCGACCATTGAAGCGTCCGAGCTGCCTTATCACGTCGTTGCTTACGACTACGGCGTAAAGTGGAACATCCTGCGCATGTTGGTTGAGCGTGGCTGCCGCGTAACTGTTGTGCCGGCACAAACTCCGGCTAGCGATGTGCTGGCACTGAATCCGGATGGCGTGTTCCTGTCCAACGGTCCTGGCGATCCCGAGCCATGCGACTACGCAATCACGGCCATTCAGGAAGTGCTGAAAACCGAAACTCCAGTATTCGGTATCTGCCTGGGTCACCAGTTGCTGGCACTGGCGTCTGGCGCCAAGACTGTGAAAATGGGTCACGGCCACCACGGTGCGAACCACCCGGTTCAGGATCTGGACACGGGCGTAGTGATGATCACCAGTCAGAACCACGGTTTTGCGGTTGATGAAGCGACTTTGCCTGCCAACGTGCGTGCGATCCACAAGTCGCTGTTTGACGGCACCTTGCAAGGTATCGAGTTGACCGACAAGAGCGCTTTCAGCTTCCAGGGTCACCCTGAAGCCAGCCCTGGCCCGAACGACGTAGCACCGCTGTTCGATCGCTTCATCAATGAGATGGCCAAGCGCCGCTGATCATCCTCTAGTTGTAGTGCCCAATGGCGGCCCCGTACTCCGGCGGCCCCTTGGGTGCTTCAGAGACTTGATCGACAGCTTGCCGACTGACCTGCGGATTTGAGTGACAAACCCATGCCAAAACGTACAGACATTAAAAGCATCCTGATTCTCGGCGCTGGCCCGATTGTTATCGGCCAGGCGTGTGAATTTGACTACTCCGGCGCCCAGGCCTGCAAGGCTCTGCGCGAGGAAGGCTATCGCGTCATCCTGGTGAACTCTAACCCGGCCACCATCATGACCGACCCGGACATGGCCGACGCGACCTACATCGAGCCGATCAAATGGCAGACTGTTGCCAAGATCATCGAAAAAGAGCGTCCGGACGCTCTCCTGCCGACCATGGGCGGCCAGACTGCTCTGAACTGCGCACTGGATCTGGAGCGTGAAGGCGTTCTGGAGAAGTTCGGCGTAGAAATGATCGGCGCCAATGCCGACACTATCGACAAGGCTGAAGACCGTTCGCGTTTTGACAAGGCGATGAAGTCCATCGGCCTGGATTGCCCGCGCTCCGGTATCGCCCACAGCATGGAAGAGGCCAATGCGGTTCTCGAGAAGCTCGGCTTCCCGTGCATCATTCGTCCTTCCTTCACCATGGGCGGCACCGGTGGCGGTATTGCTTACAACCGTGAAGAGTTCGAAGAAATCTGCGCCCGTGGTCTCGACTTGTCGCCGACCAAAGAACTGCTGATCGACGAGTCCCTCATCGGCTGGAAAGAGTACGAGATGGAGGTTGTCCGCGATAAGAAGGACAACTGCATCATCGTTTGCTCGATCGAAAACTTCGACCCGATGGGCGTGCACACCGGCGACTCGATCACCGTTGCTCCGGCACAGACCCTGACGGACAAGGAATACCAGATTATGCGTAACGCCTCGCTGGCGGTACTGCGTGAGATCGGCGTTGAGACCGGTGGCTCCAACGTTCAGTTCGGCATTTGCCCGGACACTGGCCGTATGGTTGTGATCGAGATGAACCCGCGTGTTTCGCGTTCTTCGGCGCTGGCTTCGAAAGCCACCGGTTTTCCGATTGCGCGTATCGCTGCCAAGCTGGCGATCGGTTACACCCTGGATGAGTTGCAGAACGAAATCACCGGCGGCGCTACTCCGGCGTCCTTCGAGCCGTCCATCGACTACGTTGTGACCAAGCTGCCGCGCTTTGCTTTCGAAAAATTCCCTAAGGCCGATGCGCGCCTCACGACTCAGATGAAGTCGGTTGGTGAAGTTATGGCCATTGGCCGGACTTTCCAGGAATCCTTGCAAAAAGCCCTTCGCGGTCTGGAAGTGGGTGTAAGCGGCCTTGATCCAAAGCTCGACCTGAGCAACCCGGAAAGCATGGCAGTGCTCAAGCGCGAGCTGACAGTGCCTGGTGCCGAGCGTATCTGGTACGTGGCGGACGCATTCCGCGCCGGCATGACCGTAGAAGATATCTTCGGCATGAACATGATTGACCCTTGGTTCCTGGTGCAGATCGAAGATCTGATCAAGGACGAAGAGAAAATCAAGACCATGGCCCTGTCTTCGATTGACCGCGATGCGATGTATCGCCTCAAGCGCAAGGGCTTCTCTGACGCACGTCTGGCTGTACTGCTGGGTGTGACCGAGAAAAACCTGCGTCGCCATCGTCACAAGCTGGAAGTGTTCCCGGTTTACAAGCGCGTTGACACTTGCGCAGCCGAGTTTGCTACCGACACGGCTTACATGTACTCGACCTACGAGGAAGAGTGCGAGGCCAACCCTTCGGATCGTGACAAGATCATGATCCTGGGTGGCGGTCCGAACCGTATTGGCCAGGGTATCGAGTTCGACTACTGCTGCGTTCACGCTGCACTGGCGTTGCGTGCCGATGGTTACGAAACGATCATGGTCAACTGCAACCCGGAAACTGTTTCCACTGACTACGACACCTCTGATCGCCTGTATTTCGAGTCCGTGACTCTGGAAGACGTGCTGGAAATCGTACGTGTCGAGAAGCCAAAAGGCGTGATCGTGCAGTACGGCGGCCAGACCCCGTTGAAGCTGGCTCGTGCACTGGAAGAAGCGGGCGTGCCGATCATTGGTACCAGCCCTGACGCTATCGACCGTGCTGAAGACCGTGAGCGCTTCCAGCAAATGGTTGAGCGTCTGAATCTGCGTCAGCCGCCAAACGCCACTGTGCGCAGCGAAGATGAAGCTATTCGTGCAGCAACCAAGATTGGTTACCCGCTGGTGGTTCGTCCTTCCTACGTGCTGGGCGGCCGGGCGATGGAAATCGTTTACGAAGAAGACGAGCTCAAGCGTTACCTGCGTGATGCGGTGAAAGTGTCCAACGACAGCCCGGTGCTGCTGGATCACTTCCTGAACTGTGCCATCGAAATGGACGTGGATGCCGTCTGTGACGGTACTGACGTAGTGATCGGCGCGATCATGCAGCACATTGAGCAGGCTGGTGTTCACTCCGGCGACTCCGCATGCTCGTTGCCACCGTACTCGCTGCCGCTGCATATCCAGGACGAGATGCGCGAACAGGTCAAGAAGATGGCTCTGGAGTTGGGCGTTGTCGGCCTGATGAACGTGCAGCTTGCTCTGCAAGGCGAAGATATCTACGTGATCGAAGTGAACCCGCGTGCTTCGCGAACTGTTCCTTTCGTATCCAAGTGCATCGGTGTTTCTCTGGCGATGATCGCGGCGCGCGTGATGGCTGGTAAAACCCTGAAGGAAATCGGTTTCACTAAAGAAATCATTCCTAACTTCTACAGCGTAAAAGAAGCGGTCTTCCCGTTCGCCAAATTCCCGGGTGTTGACCCGATCCTCGGCCCGGAAATGAAGTCCACCGGCGAAGTGATGGGCGTTGGCGATACCTTCGGTGAAGCGTTCGCCAAAGCTCAAATGGGTGCCAGCGAAGTGCTGCCAACTGGTGGTACTGCGTTCATCAGCGTACGTGACGATGACAAGCCTTTGGTGGCGGGTGTTGCGCGTGATCTGATCAACCTGGGTTTTGAGATTGTTTCGACCGTTGGTACTGCCAAGTTCATCGAGGCTGCGGGCCTGAAAGTGCGCCGCGTGAACAAGGTGACCGAAGGTCGTCCACACGTTGTCGATATGATCAAAAATGATGAAGTCAGCCTGATCATCAACACGACCGAAGGTCGTCAGTCGATTGCTGACTCTTACTCCATTCGCCGCAACGCTCTGCAGCACAAGATCTACTGCACCACGACTATTGCTGCTGGCGAAGCGATCTGTGAAGCGCTTAAGTTCGGTCCTGAAAAAACCGTACGCAGCTTGCAGGATCTACACGCAGGATTGAAGGCATGATCAAATACCCAATGACGGTTCAGGGTCATAAAGCCCTGGAAGAAGAGCTTGCGCACCTGACCAAGGTTGTTCGGCCAAAGCTGAGCAAGGAAATCGGTACAGCGCGCGAGCTGGGCGACCTCAAAGAAAACGCTGAGTACCATGCGGCTCGTGAGCTGCAGGGTATGTCCGAGGCCCGTATTCGTGACATCGAAGGCCGTCTGCAGAACGCAGTGGTTATTGATGTGGCGGCTATTCCTCATACCGGCAAGGTGATTTTCGGCACGACGGTCGAGATCGCGAACGTTGAAACTGACGAGCGCGTGACGTATCAGATCGTTGGTGAGGATGAGGCTGATTTCAAACTCGGAAAAATCTCCGTAGGTTCGCCACTTGCTCGCGCCTTGATTGCCAAGGAAGAAGGTGATGTGGTTGCGGTGAAAACACCGGGCGGCGTCATTGAGTACGAGATTGTCGAAGTACGTCACATCTGAGAAAAGGCGCCCGCTTCGTGCGGGCGCACTGCATTGGCGGCTGGCCCGGATTTCCGGGTCGGCGGTCGCGCATGTTGTAATCAGAATTTTTTACCGGTGCCGGGCGATACGCGTTGGCGCCGTCGTTGATCGATACATCGAGCGCAGTTGTGGCTGGAATTCGGCAAGCGCTGCTTGATGTTGTCTGCTGGCGGGATTTATTGCGTGGGGTGGAACTGGCTGCCTGATGCGTTGCGCGGGCAGTTATCGCTATTGATCAGGCAAGAGTGTCAGGGTGCGCAGAGCGCACCCTTGACCCTTGTCGGCATCACTTGAAACGATGGATGTTCGACAGTTGCTTGTTAACATTGACGTTCTTGCGGTAAAGAAGCGCCATTTTGCCGATAACCTGTACCAACTCCGCTTTGCCGGCCTTGCACAACTCTGCAATGGCCTCCAGGCGGGATTCGCGATCCAGGATGTTGACTTTGATTTTAATCAGCTCGTGATCGCCCAATGCGCGTTCGAGTTCGGCTAAAACACCCTCAGTCAAACCATTATCAGCCACAGTCAATACTGGTTTCAGATGGTGGCCAATGGATTTGTACTGTTTCTTCTGCTCTTGAGTGAGCGGCATAATCTGACCCCTGTGTCTGATCTTGTAAAAAGCGGCGGCCAGTTTACCCGAGCGAGTCCGGGACCGCCCAGTTAATCACGACCCGTTTATTTTTTGAGGTGGCCCGTGGCCCGTTCCAAGACTAGCCTTAACTGGCTGAAAGAGCATTTCAACGATCCATACGTCAAAATGGCGCAAAAAGATGGGTATCGTTCGCGTGCGAGCTACAAGTTGCTCGAGATTCAAGAGCGTGACCGGATTATCCGTCCGGGCATGACCGTCATTGACCTGGGGGCCGCCCCGGGTGGCTGGTCACAGGTTACCAGCCGTCTGATCGGTGGTCAGGGGCGACTGATCGCTTCTGACATTCTTGAGATGGACAGCATTCCTGATGTGACCTTCATTCAGGGTGACTTCACCGAAGATCATGTGCTCGCTCAGATTCTTGAAGCTGTCGGAAATACGCAGGTAGACCTTGTGATTTCAGATATGGCCCCCAATATGAGTGGATTGGCAGCGGTGGACATGCCGCGTGCGATGTTCCTCTGCGAACTGGCTCTGGATCTTGCTGGACGTGTATTGCGACCGGGTGGTGACTTCTTGATCAAGGTCTTCCAGGGTGAAGGCTTCGATGAGTACCATAAAGACATTCGAAAGCTGTTCGACAAGGTGCAGATGCGCAAGCCGTCTTCTTCGAGAGACAGGTCCCGCGAGCAGTATTTGTTGGGGCGCGGCTTCCGTGGCATCTCTGGTTCAGCCAGTGATGAGCGTCTCTGACAAGAGCGATAGGTTTTTTTGTATCGCTTTACAGATCGTGCATAAAGAATATTGTGTAGTCAAAGTTTCACAAAGGGTTACAGACGGAGCCTGCAAGGGTTGTAGGCAATGTAGTAAGTTATGCCGGTGAATATCATGCGAAGCACGCTTCAGTAGCGGGGCTTGCTTCAGAGGGTAGCTAATTGAACGATATGGCAAAGAATCTGATCCTGTGGTTGATCATCGCAGCTGTCCTGGTGACAGTGATGAACAACTTCTCCAGTCCAAACGAGCCACAAACCCTCAACTATTCCGACTTCATCCAGCAAGTTAAGGATGGCAAGGTCGAACGCGTTGCCGTGGATGGCTACGTGATTACCGGCAAGCGCAGTGATGGCGATTCCTTCAAAACCATCCGTCCGGCTATTCAGGACAACGGTTTGATCGGTGATCTGGTTGATAACCATGTGACTGTTGAGGGCAAGCTGCCTGAGCAGCAAAGCATCTGGACTCAATTGCTCGTAGCGAGCTTCCCGATTCTCGTGATCATTGCTGTCTTCATGTTCTTCATGCGTCAGATGCAGGGCGGTGCCGGCGGTAAAGGCGGGCCGATGAGCTTTGGCAAGAGCAAGGCGCGGCTGCTATCGGAAGACCAGGTCAAAACGACCCTGGCTGATGTGGCCGGCTGTGATGAAGCGAAGGAAGAAGTGGGTGAGCTGGTTGAGTTCCTCCGCGATCCTGGCAAGTTTCAGCGTCTGGGCGGTCGAATCCCTCGTGGTGTGCTGATGGTTGGCCCGCCGGGGACCGGTAAGACTTTGATCGCCAAGGCGATTGCTGGTGAAGCCAAGGTTCCGTTTTTTACGATTTCCGGTTCGGACTTCGTTGAAATGTTCGTGGGTGTTGGTGCCAGCCGTGTTCGTGACATGTTTGAGCAGGCTAAAAAGCACGCGCCGTGCATTATCTTCATCGATGAAATTGATGCTGTCGGTCGTCACCGTGGTAACGGTATGGGCGGCGGTCATGATGAGCGTGAGCAGACCCTTAACCAGTTGCTGGTTGAGATGGACGGCTTTGAGATGAATGACGGCATCATTGTGATTGCCGCCACTAACCGTCCGGACGTGCTGGACCCTGCGCTCTTGCGTCCAGGTCGTTTTGACCGTCAGGTTGTGGTTGGTTTGCCGGATATTCGTGGTCGCGAGCAGATTCTCAAGGTCCACATGCGCAAAGTGCCGATGGGTGATGATGTCCAGCCGGGCGTTATTGCTCGTGGTACTCCGGGTTTCTCGGGTGCTGATCTGGCCAACCTGGTGAACGAAGCCTCCTTGTTTGCCGCGCGCACCGGTAAACGTGTTGTGGAAATGAAAGAGTTTGAACTGGCCAAAGACAAAATCATGATGGGCGCAGAGCGCAAATCGATGGTCATGTCGGACAAGGAAAAGCGCAATACTGCTTATCACGAAGCAGGTCATGCAATTGTCGGTCGTGTTGTGCCAGAGCATGACCCGGTTTACAAAGTATCGATCATTCCTCGTGGTCGAGCATTGGGCGTAACCATGTTCCTGCCGGAAGAGGACCGTTACAGCCTGTCCAAGCGTGCTCTGATCAGTCAGATCTGCTCGCTGTATGGCGGCCGTATTGCCGAGGAGATGACCTTGGGCTTTGACGGCGTGACTACCGGTGCGTCCAACGACATCATGCGTGCGAGCCAGATTGCTCGGAACATGGTCACCAAATGGGGCCTGTCCGAGAAATTGGGTCCTTTGATGTATGCCGAAGACGAAGAGTCGTATCTGGGGCGTGGCGGTGGTCAGAGCTCGAGCGTTTCGGGCGAGACAGCCAAGCTGATCGACTCCGAAGTGCGCAGCATCATTGATCAGTGCTATGGCACTGCCAAGCAGATACTGACAGATAATCGTGACAAGCTGGAAGCTATGGCTGACGCCTTGATGAAGTACGAGACGATCGATGCCGATCAGATCGACGACATTATGGCCGGTCGTCCGCCACGCGAACCGCGTGACTGGGAAGGTGGTGGCTCGGGTACTCCGACGGCTCCAACTCTGGACAAGACCGAACGCCCAGAAACACCTATCGGCGGTCCTGCTGCTGATCAATAAGGCTTGAAATGACTTCTGTTCAGTCCTCAACCCGGTTGCCTTGCGGCAACCGGGTTCTTGATTTGGCCCATCCGCACGTGATGGGTATTCTCAATGTCACCCCTGATTCCTTTTCTGATGGCGGTCGCTTCGCTGCGGTTGATGCGGCCTTGCGCCATGCAAAGGCTATGGTTCTGGCGGGTGCAACTCTGATTGATGTCGGAGGTGAGTCCACTCGCCCTGGCGCTCCTGTTGTTTCCTCACAAGAAGAGCTTGATCGGGTGGCGCCTGTTGTCGAGCTCATCAGTCGTGAACTTGATGTCATTATCTCGGTCGATACATCCGCGCCAATCGTCATGACTGAGGTTGCGCGTCTTGGTGCTGGCCTGATTAATGATGTTCGTTCATTGCGCCGCGAAGGTGCCTTGCAGGCTGCTGCAGCTACAGGTCTGCCGGTATGCCTGATGCATATGCTCGGCGAACCCGGGGATATGCAGGATAATCCGCATTACGCTGATCTGGTTGGTGAGGTCTCAGCATTTCTTGCCGAACGAATGGCGCAATGCGCAGTTGGCGGGATTCCAGCTGAGCGCATCGTGCTTGATCCGGGATTTGGCTTCGCAAAAACACTTCAGCACAATCTGAGTTTGTTTAAGCACATGGAGGCCCTGTATGCGCTGGGTCGACCATTGTTGGTAGGTGTTTCGCGTAAAAGCATGATAGGGCGGACGTTGAATCGGCCGGTTGCGGAGCGCCTCTATGGCAGTTTGGCTCTGGTAGCGCTTGCCGTGACCAAGGGTGCGCGAATATTGCGTGTCCATGACGTTGCCGAAACAGTTGATGTGGTACGGATGATCGCAGCGGTAGAGTCCGCCGACTAAGAATGATGGAGCACTTATGACGAAGAAATATTTTGGCACCGACGGTATTCGTGGTCGGGTCGGCGTTTATCCCATTACCCCTGACTTTATGCTCAAGCTGGGTTGGGCGGCGGGTATGGCGTTTCGCAGCAAGGGTGCCTGCCGCATCCTGGTAGGTAAGGACACCCGCATTTCCGGCTATATGTTTGAGTCTGCGCTAGAGGCCGGTCTTTCCGCGGCTGGTGCCGATGTAATGCTGTTGGGGCCAATGCCTACTCCGGCCATTGCTTATCTGACGCGTACTTTCCATGCGGAGGCGGGCATCGTGATCAGTGCTTCGCACAATCCCCATGACGATAACGGTATCAAGTTTTTCTCGGGGGATGGCACCAAGTTGCCTGATGATGTCGAGTTGATGATTGAGGAGTTGCTGGATGCTCCGATGACAGTCGTTGAGTCGGACAAGCTGGGAAAGGTGTCGCGTATCAATGATGCGCCGGGTCGCTATATCGAATTCTGCAAGAGCAGTGTGCCGAGCAGTACCAACTTCAGTGACCTCAAAATTGTTATCGACTGCGCCCATGGTGCGACTTACAAGGTTGCGCCAAGTGTTTTCAAGGAGCTGGGCGCGCAAGTCACTGTGTTGTCGGCTCAGCCTAATGGTTTGAACATCAATCATGATTGCGGCTCGACCCATATGGGGCAGTTGCAGGCTGCAGTCCTGGCTGAGGGGGCGGACCTGGGTATCGCGTTTGATGGCGATGGCGATCGGGTTTTGATGGTCGATCACACGGGTGCGATTGTTGATGGCGATGAGTTGCTGTTCATTATTGCTCGCGACTTGCAGGAGCGTGGCAAGTTGCAAGGTGGTGTCGTCGGTACGCTGATGAGTAATCTGGGACTTGAGTTGGCGCTGGATGATCTGGGCATTCCGTTCGTTCGCGCCAATGTCGGGGATCGCTATGTAATTGCAGGCTTGCAAGAGCGCGACTGGCAGGTTGGCGGAGAGAACTCGGGGCATATCGTGTGCTTCCAGCATACGACCACGGGTGATGCAATCATCGCTGCCCTGCAAGTGCTGCTGGCGTTGCGTCGACGTGGCGATAGTCTGGCCCAGGCGCGTCAGGCTTTGCGTAAATGCCCGCAGGTGCTGGTAAATGTGCGGTTTGGTGGTGGTGTTGATCCTGTCGAGCACCCGGCCGTCAAAGAAGCTTGCGCGCGAGTCACTGAGGCCATGAAAGGACGCGGGCGTGTACTGCTGCGAAAATCGGGAACTGAGCCTCTAGTGCGTGTAATGGTCGAAGGTGACGATGAAAATATGGTTCGCGGCTATGCCGATGAGCTGGCAAAACTAGTAAGTGAAGTTTGTGCCTGAATTCGACTTGCCAGCGCGGATGTGGTTGGGTAACATCTGCGCCCACTTTGACCGACGAGGTAAAGCATGCGTCGCATGATGGTAGCTGGTAACTGGAAGATGCACGGTACCTGCGCCAGCGTCGCTGAGCTGATCGTTGGTCTGCGTGATATGTCCTTGCCTGGCAGTGTTGATGTCGCAGTATTCCCGCCTGATCTGTTCATTGATCGTGTGATCAAAGGCTTACAAGGCGCGCCAATCTCGATTGGTGCTCAGAATACTGCGGTCGAAGCAAAGCAGGGCGCTCTGACCGGAGAGATTTCTTCGGATCAGTTGCAGGATGCTGGTTGCGCATTAGTGCTTGTGGGTCACTCTGAGCGTCGCCTGATTCTGGGTGAGTCAGACGAGACCCTCAATCGCAAGTTTGCAGCAGTTCAGGCTTCAGGTCTGACGCCGGTGTTGTGCATAGGGGAAACTCTGGAGCAGCGCGAAGCCGGGCAAACGTTGGAAGTGGTAGGGCGTCAGCTGGATGTTGTCATTGACGCATTTGGTATTGAAGCTTTTGCAAATGCAGTGATTGCATATGAGCCAGTCTGGGCCATTGGTACCGGGCTGACTGCATCACCGCAGCAAGCGCAAGATGTGCATGCGGCCATTCGCGCACAGTTGGCGCAAAAGAATTCTGAGGTCGCACAAGGTGTGCGGCTTCTATACGGCGGCAGCGTGAAGGCGGCCAATGCGGTCGAACTGTTCAGCATGCCGGATATCGATGGGGGACTCATTGGCGGGGCTTCCCTGAATGCAGATGAGTTCGGTGCGATTATTCGTGCCGCAGGAAACTGAAAATGCTGGATAACGTCGTAACTGTTTTTCATCTGCTGACAGCATTGGGTGTAATTGCCCTGGTTTTGCTGCAACAGGGTAAGGGAGCGGATGCTGGAGCTTCTTTTGGCGCAGGTGCATCAAATACTGTGTTCGGAAGCCAAGGTTCCTCTACCTTTCTTAGTAAGTTTACTGCTATACTTGCCGCAGGTTTTTTCATAACCAGCTTGGGGTTAGGTTACTTTGCTAAAGAGAAAGCTGAACAGCTGACTCAAGTAGGTTTGCCAAATCCAGCGGTTCTGGAAGTTCCAGTGCAAAAGCCGGCTTCAGATGATGTTCCGGTGCTTCAAGAGCAAAAGTCGGCAATTCCTGCGACTGACGTACCTCCAGCTCAAGAGCAAAAGTAAAACGGGTTTCATGATGTAACTGTAGTATTGCCGAGGTGGTGGAATTGGTAGACACGCAACCTTGAGGTGGTTGTGCCCATAGGGTGTAGGGGTTCGAGTCCCCTTCTCGGTACCAATTATCAAGAATGCCCGCAGTAGCGGGCTTTCTTGTATGTGGAAGGTTGGATTGACCCTGAAAAGGATCAACCGTATACTTCCGCTCCAGCTTTGTCGCGGGATGGAGCAGTCTGGTAGCTCGTCGGGCTCATAACCCGAAGGTCGTCGGTTCAAATCCGGCTCCCGCAACCAGTTTTAGCGGAGCCCCTTATTAGGGGCTTTTTGTTAACTGGACACTTTATAGCGTCGGTATTCAACGACGTTTCAGAGATGGGCGCTTCGCCCATTTTTTCATTTTGCACAGCATGCACAAACATGCACTAGGGGGTTCAAGTGTCGAGCAAGCTAGAAGAGTTGCAGGCCTTGCTGGCCCCGGTGATCGTGGCCCTTGGCTATGAATGCTGGGGTATTGAATTTTCGGCTCAAGGCCGCCATTCAATGTTGCGTGTGTATATCGACAAGGAAGGCGGCGTATTGGTTGATGACTGCGCAATTGTCAGTCGTCAGATCAGTGGCGTTCTGGATGTCGAAGATCCTATCGCTGTTGAATACACCCTTGAAGTTTCTTCTCCTGGCATGGAACGCCCGCTGTTCACTCTTGAACAGTTCGCTAAATATGCCGGTGAGCAAGTGAAGATCAAGCTGCGCTCGCCTTTTGAAGGGCGACGTAACTTTCAGGGCCTTCTGCGCGGCGTAGAGGAGCAGGACATCGTGGTGCAAGTTGAAGACCATGAATTCCTGTTGCCGATCGATATGATCGACAAGGCCAACATTATTCCCAGTTTTGACTGAGACGCGGATCCCGCGGATCCAATGGCTTGCGAAAGGCGAGGCGTACGATGAGCAAAGAAGTACTGCTGGTTGTTGAGTCGGTGTCCAATGAAAAGGGCGTACCGGCAAACGTTATTTTTGAAGCGCTGGAGCTGGCTCTGGCCACCGCTACTAAAAAGCGTTTTGAAGACGAAGTCGATCTGCGTGTGGAAATCAACCGCCACACCGGTAACTATGAGACTTTCCGTCGCTGGACTGTGGTCGAAGACGAAGATCTGGATGATCCAGCAATCGAGTTGGCTGTAGACCAGGCCCAGGCGAAACAGCCAGGCGCTGTAGCTGGCGATATTATCGAAGAAAAAATCGATTCTATCGAATTCGGTCGGATTGCTGCACAAACTGCCAAACAGGTAATTGTGCAGAAAGTCCGCGAAGCCGAGCGTGCTCAAGTAGTCGATGCCTATCGTGAGCGTCTGGGCGAAATCATTTCTGGCACTGTTAAAAAGGTGACACGTGACAATGTGATCGTCGACCTGGGTAACAACGCAGAAGCGTTGCTGGCTCGTGAAGACATCATCTCGCGTGAAACTTTCCGTGTTGGCGTACGCCTTCGCGCACTGCTGAAAGAAATTCGTACCGAGAACCGCGGTCCTCAACTGATCCTGTCGCGTACCGCGCCGGAGATGTTGATCGAGCTGTTCCGTATTGAAGTTCCAGAAATCTCCGAAGGCCTGATCGAAGTGATGGCGGCCTCCCGTGATCCTGGATCTCGCGCTAAAATAGCCGTTCGCTCCAAAGATAAACGCATTGATCCGCAAGGTGCCTGTATCGGTATGCGCGGTTCGCGCGTCCAGGCAGTGTCCGGCGAATTGGGCGGAGAGCGAGTGGATATCGTCCTTTGGGATGACAACCCGGCGCAGTTCGTGATCAACGCAATGTCGCCCGCAGAAGTAGCGGCGATTATCGTCGACGAAGATGCCCATGCAATGGACATCGCCGTTGGCGCAGACAATCTGGCCCAGGCGATTGGTCGCGGTGGTCAGAACGTACGTTTGGCCAGCCAGTTGACCGGCTGGACCTTGAACGTGATGACCGAATCGGACATCCAGGCTAAGCAGCAAGCAGAAACCGGCGATATCCTGCGCAATTTCATCGAAGAGCTGGAAGTTGATGAAGATCTGGCGCAGGTACTGGTAGATGAAGGCTTTACTAGCCTGGAAGAGATTGCCTACGTACCGGTGGAGGAAATGCTCAACATCGATGGCTTTGACGAAGATACCGTCAACGAGCTTCGCGCTCGAGCCAAGGATCGTTTGTTGACTAAAGCCATCGCTACTGAGGAAAAGCTGGCAGACGCCCATCCGGCCGAAGACCTGCTCTCGCTTGAGGGTATGGACAAGGATTTGGCGATGGAACTGGCGGTGCGCGGCGTAATTACCCGCGAAGACCTGGCCGAGCAGTCTATTGACGACCTGCTCGACATCGACGGCATTGACTCTGATCGTGCCGGCAAGTTGATCATGGCCGCCCGAGCCCATTGGTTCGAGTAATTAGGCGCGGCCTGAGGAGAGAAATGCATGACGCAAGTCACGGTGAAACAACTGGCCGATGAGGTCAAAACACCGGTTGAGCGCCTGTTGCAGCAGATGCGTGAGGCAGGTCTGCCGCACAACGCCGCCGAGCAGAATGTGACCGACAGTGAGAAGCAGGCTCTGCTGACTCACCTGAAAAGCAGCCACAAGGCTAAAGTGGAAGAACCGCGCAAGATCACTTTGCAGCGCAAAACCACCAGTACCCTGCGTGTTGCTGGCAGCAAAAGTATTAGTGTTGAAGTACGCAAGAAGAAAGTCTTCGTACAACGCAGCCCGGAAGAAATCGAAGCCGAGCGCAAGCGTGAGATGGATGAGCGTCGTGCAGTAGAAAATGCCGCACGTCAGAAGGCTGATGAAGAATCCAAGCGTCGCGCCGAAGAAGACGCGCGCCGTCAGCCTGCATCTACATCTGCTCCAGCAGCAGCTCCGGCTGTCGCGGCACCTGCACCTGTGCAGGCAGCAGTGGCTGCAGCACCAGCGCCGGCCGCTGATGCACGCAAACGTGATGAGCAGCGTCGCCCGGACAAACCACGCGCTGACGATAACAATCGTCGCGGCAGTGGTGACGGCGATCGCAAGAACGCACCGCATCGCGCATCGGTTAAAGAAAAAGCACCGACTCCACGTGTTGCTCCGCGCTCTTCCGATGAAGAAAGCGATAGCTTCCGTCGCGGTGGTCGTGGCAAGGGCAAGCTCAAGAAGCGTAACGCTCACGGTTTCCAGAGCCCAACCGGCCCTGTAGTTCGTGACGTGCAGATTGGCGAGACCATCACTGTCGGCGATTTGGCTGCACAGATGTCGGTCAAGGCTGCTGAAGTCATCAAGTTCATGTTCAAGCTGGGAACTCCGGCGACCATCAACCAGGTACTTGATCAGGAAACTGCTCAACTGGTTGCTGAAGAACTGGGCCACAAAGTGACTCTGGTAAGCGACAACGCCCTGGAAGATTCCCTGGCCGAGTCCCTGAAGTTCGAAGGCGAGTCGTTCTCCCGTGCACCGGTTGTGACCGTAATGGGCCACGTTGACCACGGTAAAACGTCCCTGCTCGACTACATCCGTCGTGCCAAGGTAGCTGCTGGCGAAGCCGGTGGTATTACTCAGCACATCGGTGCATACCACGTTGAAACCGAGCGCGGCATGGTCACGTTCCTCGATACCCCGGGTCACGCTGCGTTTACCGCAATGCGTGCTCGTGGTGCCAAGGCGACTGACATCGTGATTCTGGTTGTTGCTGCAGACGACGGCGTAATGCCGCAGACCATCGAAGCTGTTCAGCATGCGAAAGCTGCTGGCGTGCCGCTGGTTGTTGCAGTGAACAAAATCGACAAGCCGGGCGCTGATCTTGATCGCATCCGCAGCGAGTTGTCCGTTCACGGCGTAACGTCGGAAGAGTGGGGTGGTGACACTCCGTTTGTTTCGGTTTCGGCGAAAATGGGTACCGGCGTTGACGAATTGCTCGAAGCCGTATTGCTGCAAGCTGAAGTCCTGGAACTCAAGGCAACTCCATCGGCTCCTGGCCGTGGCGTAGTCGTTGAGTCCCGTCTGGACAAAGGCCGCGGTCCGGTTGCTACTGTTCTGGTTCAAGACGGTACCCTGCGCCAAGGCGACATGGTTCTGGTCGGTTCCAACTACGGCCGCATCCGCGCCATGCTCGACGAGAACGGCAAGTCCATCAAGGAAGCCGGTCCATCCATCCCTGTCGAGATTCTCGGCCTGGACGGAACGCCAGATGCTGGCGACGAGATGAGCGTAATGACTGACGAGAAGAAGGCGCGTGAAGTTGCCCTGTTCCGTCAAGGCAAGTTCCGCGAAGTGAAACTGGCTCGTGCTCACGCAGGCAAGCTGGAAAACATCTTCGAGAACATGGGCCAGGAAGAGAAGAAGACGCTTAACATCGTCCTCAAATCTGACGTCCGTGGTTCGTTGGAAGCTCTGCAGGGCGCTCTGAGCGGCCTGGGTAACGACGAAGTGCAAGTGCGCGTAGTGGGCGGCGGTGTCGGTGGTATCACCGAGAGCGACGCTAACCTGGCACTGGCATCCAACGCTGTACTGTTCGGCTTTAACGTGCGTGCTGATGCCGGCGCTCGCAAGATCGTCGAGCAAGAAGGCCTGGACATGCGTTACTACAACGTCATCTACGACATCATCGAAGACGTCAAGAAAGCCCTTACCGGCATGCTTGGCAGTGACGTCCGGGAGAACATCCTGGGTATCGCTGAAGTCCGCGACGTGTTCCGTTCGCCTAAGTTCGGTGCTATCGCAGGCTGTATGGTGCTGGAAGGTGTTGTTCACCGTAACCGTCCAATCCGCGTACTGCGTGACGACATCGTTATCTTCGAAGGCGAGCTGGAATCCCTGCGCCGCTTCAAGGATGACGCTGCCGAAGTGCGTGCCGGCATGGAATGCGGTATCGGCGTCAAGAGCTACAACGACGTTAAAGTCGGTGACAAGATCGAAGTGTTCGAGAAGGTCCAGGTTGCTCGCAGCCTCTAAATCGCGAGCCTCAAGAGCGAGGACGGGCCAGCGCATGCAAATGCGTTGCGCCCGGCCTGGACTCTAAACGCAACGCCCGGTCCGGCTTCTGTCTGGCCGGGCGTTTGCCGCTTTCAGACCGCATGGGTTTCCCATGGGTGAGTAACAGGTAACAAGACATGGCAAAAGAATATAGCCGTACCCAACGTATTGGCGATCAGATGCAGCGTGAGCTGGCACAGCTGATCCGTCGTGAAGTCAAAGATCCACGCGTGGGTCTGGTTACAATTACTGCTGTTGAAGTCAGCCGTGACGTCGGTCACGCCAAGATCTTCATCACCGTAATGGGCCAGGACAATGCTCAAGACATCGCTCAGACCGTTAAGGTGCTGAACTCGGCAGCGGGTTTCCTGCGCATGCAACTGGCGCGTGAAATGAAGCTGCGCAGCGTTCCCCAGCTGCACTTCCACTACGATGAAAGTGTCGTGCGTGGCGCTCACCTGTCCGCCTTGATTGAGCGTGCAGTGGCTGAGGACAATCAGCACCCTGAAGCCACTGCTCCTGAAGACACCAAGGAGTAACCGGTGGCTCAGGTCAAGCGTATCCGTCGTAACGTCAGCGGCATCATCCTGCTCGACAAACCGCTTGGATTCACCTCCAATGCGGCCTTGCAGAAAGTCCGTTGGCTGCTCAATGCCGAGAAGGCAGGGCACACCGGTAGCCTCGATCCATTGGCCAGTGGCGTATTGCCGTTGTGCTTTGGCGAAGCCACCAAGTTTTCGCAATACCTGCTCGATTCCGACAAGGGTTATGAAACCCTGATGCAATTGGGCAAGACCACGACTACAGCGGATGCAGAAGGCGATGTTTTGCTGACGCGCCCGGTGACCGTTGGTCGCGCCGATATTGAAGCTGTTTTGCCCAAATTTCGTGGACAAATCAGTCAGATACCGCCGATGTACTCTGCACTCAAACGTGACGGCCAGCCGCTTTACAAGCTGGCTCGTGCAGGCGAAGTGGTGGAGCGTGAACCGCGTTCTGTTACTATTACCCGCCTCGAATTACTGGCCAGCGAAGGCGACACTGCGCGCTTGTCCGTCGACTGCACCAAAGGCACTTATATCCGTACCCTCGTGGAAGATATTGGTGAGCAACTGGGTTGCGGGGCATACGTTGCAGAGCTTCGTCGTACGCACGCCGGACCTTTCAGCCTGGCCCAAACGGTTACGCTGGAAGAGTTGGAAGCAGTACACGCCGAAGGCGGAAACGAAGCAGTTGATCGCTTCCTGATGCCATCGGACAGCGGTTTGCTGGACTGGCCGTTGCTGCACTTCTCGGAGCACAGCGCATTCTATTGGCTAAACGGCCAACCAGTGCGCGCTCCGGATGCCCCAAAGTTCGGCATGGTGCGGGTACAAGATCACAACGGTCGCTTTATCGGTATCGGTGAAGTGAGCGAAGACGGGCGCATCGCGCCGCGTCGACTGATTCGGTCAGAATGACCGGAGCAGGCCGGTTCGGGATGTAACTGTCCCGGGCCGAACTGGAACGAGGGTGGCTGTTATTAGGCACGGTCACATCTCATTTTTTAATACGAGGATTTGTCCTCGGCCTATTGGATCTGTCTTGTCCGCAAGCAGACCCCTAATGAAAGGAAATGCCTCATGGCACTGACAATCGAACACAAAGCAGAAATCGTAGCTGACTACCAGCAAGCTCCAGGTGATACAGGTTCTCCAGAAGTGCAGGTTGCACTGCTGACCTTTAACATCAACACGCTGCAAGGTCACTTCAAAGAAAACAAAAAAGATCACCACTCCCGTCGTGGTCTGATCCGCATGGTAAACCAGCGTCGCAAGCTGCTGGACTACCTCAAAGGCAAGAACGTTGAGCGTTACAAAACGCTGATCGCTCGCCTGGGTCTGCGTCGCTAATAGCGATGTTGCTAGAGGCTGGTTGTCTGTCGTACGTGTGCGGGTTCACCGCAGGCGTACGACAGGCTTCCAGCCTCAAGTTTTATCTGGACTAGCCGGATCCTTACGAAAGCAGTGCATTGCGCCGGTTTTCGTAAGCATCTTGAGTCGGGTCAACATCCGACATTGCGCAAGCATTTCGCAAGAAACCCGTTCCCCAAGAGCCACAAAGAGAAGGTAGGACACCGTGAACCCGGTTATCAAAAAATTCCAGTTCGGTCAGTCGACCGTCACCCTCGAGACTGGCCGTATCGCCCGTCAGGCCTCCGGCGCAGTATTGGTCACCGTTGACGACGACGTCAGCGTGTTGGTGACTGTTGTCGGTTCCAAGCAAGCTGATCCAGGCAAGGGCTTCTTCCCTCTGTCTGTTCACTACCAAGAAAAAACCTACGCCGCGGGTAAAATCCCGGGCGGTTTCTTCAAGCGTGAAGGTCGCCCTTCCGAAAAAGAAACCCTGACTTCGCGTCTGATCGACCGTCCGATCCGTCCGCTGTTCCCAGAAGGCTTCATGAACGAAGTGCAGGTTGTCTGCACCGTTCTGTCCACCAGCAAGAAAACCGATCCGGACGTCGCTGCGATGATCGGTACTTCGGCTGCGCTGGCCATTTCCGGCATTCCTTTTGATGGTCCGATCGGCGCTGCCCGCGTTGCTTACCACGAAAGCACCGGCTACCTGCTGAACCCGACTTACGAACAACTGGCCGCTTCCAGCCTGGACATGGTTGTTGCCGGTACTTCGGAAGCTGTGTTGATGGTTGAATCGGAAGCCAAAGAGCTGACCGAAGACCAGATGCTGGGCGCGGTATTGTTTGCCCACGACGAATTCCAGGTCGTTATCCAGGCTGTTAAAGAGCTGGCTGCCGAAGCTGCAAAACCAACCTGGGACTGGGCTGCTGCTCCAGAAGCTACCGAACTGTTGGCTGCTATCCGCGCCGAGTTCGGCGAAGCGATCTCCCAGGCTTACACACTGACCGTCAAGCACGAGCGTTATGCACGTCTGGGCGAGCTGAAAGACCAGGTTGTTGCCAAGCTGTCCGGTGAAGAAGGCCAGCCGACTTCTGCTGAAGTCAAAGCTGCATTCGGCGAAATCGAATACCGCACCGTTCGCGAAAACATCGTTAACGGCAAGCCGCGTATCGATGGCCGCGACACCAAAACCGTCCGCCCTCTGAACATCGAAGTCGGCGTTCTGCCAAAAACCCACGGTTCGGCTCTGTTCACCCGTGGCGAAACTCAGGCTCTGGTCGTTGCAACTCTGGGTACTGCCCGTGACGCACAACTGCTGGACACCCTGGAAGGCGAGAAGAAAGACCCGTTCATGCTGCACTACAACTTCCCTCCGTTCTCGGTAGGTGAGTGTGGTCGTATGGGTGGTGCCGGTCGTCGCGAAATCGGTCACGGCCGTCTGGCCCGTCGTTCGGTTCAGGCCATGCTGCCTGCTGCTGACGTGTTCCCGTACACCATCCGTGTTGTATCGGAAATCACCGAGTCCAACGGTTCCAGCTCCATGGCTTCGGTCTGCGGCGCTTCCCTGGCACTGATGGACGCTGGTGTGCCGATGAAAGCACCGGTTGCCGGTATCGCCATGGGTCTGGTTAAAGAAGGCGAGAAGTTCGCAGTTCTGACCGACATCCTGGGTGACGAAGATCACCTGGGCGACATGGACTTCAAAGTAGCCGGTACCGCTAAAGGTGTTACCGCGCTGCAGATGGACATCAAGATCAAAGGCATCACCGAAGAAATCATGGAGATCGCACTGGGCCAGGCCCTGGACGCTCGCCTGAACATCTTGGGTCAGATGAACCAGATCATTGCCGTATCGCGTAATGAATTGTCGGCCAACGCTCCGACCATGATTGCGATGAAAATCGACACCGACAAAATCCGTGATGTTATCGGTAAAGGCGGCGCGACCATCCGTGCAATCTGTGAAGAAACCAAAGCTTCGATCGATATCGAAGACGACGGTTCGATCAAGATCTTCGGCGAAACCAAGGAAGCTGCAGAAGCGGCGCGCCAGCGCGTTCTGGGCATCACTGCAGAAGCCGAGATCGGCAAGATCTACACCGGTAAGGTTGAGCGTATCGTCGACTTCGGCGCATTCGTAAACATCCTGCCAGGCAAAGACGGCCTGGTTCACATCTCCATGCTGAGCGACGCTCGTGTTGAGAAAGTGACTGACATTCTTAAAGAAGGTCAGGAAGTGGAAGTACTGGTACTGGACGTGGACAACCGCGGCCGTATCAAGCTCTCCATCAAGGACGTAGCAGCAGCCAAGGCTTCGGAAGCTTAATAGCCGCCGAAACCCGCGTTGAAAAAAGGATCCTTCGGGATCCTTTTTTTATGCTTGCCAGAAAGTGACCGGTTCAAGGCCAATGGCTATGTGCAAAAAGCCGCAACTTGCATGCAGTTTGACGGGCAGTCATGCAAACTGCACGATTCATGTAATTTGCATTGTTTATAAGTTATTGATTTATAAGGATTTTTAAATTTAAAAAAGTTGGCATAAGCCCTGCAATAGTACAGGTAACCCTGCAGCCATAAGATGGCGCAGATTTTAAAGAAGACAGGAGTTACTCGTATGAAGAAGTTTGCTATCGCTGCTGCAACTGCTACCGCTCTGACCCTGACCATGGCCAACGCGGCATTTGCTGCTCAATCGACTGCACAGACCCCTATGGTTGTCGCTGCTGGCGAAATGACTAAAGCCAAAGAAGCTACTTCTGACACTTGGATCACTACCAAAGTTAAATCTGATTTGCTGACTGAAAAAGGCATCCCAGGTACTGACATCAAAGTAGAAACCAACAAGGGTGTGGTTTCACTATCCTCGACTGTAGCGGTAACCGACGCACAGAAAGCTACGGCAGTCGCGATTGCCAAGAAAGTTAAAGGTGTTAAGGCAGTTTCGGCCGATGGCCTGAAAGCTGAGTAAGACATCCCAATTCGTTGAACCGGGGGAAGGCCGGAGCAGGTGATTGAAAGATCGCCTGCTGGCTTTGAATACAGGTTCATGCGACGGCCACACGGATGTGGCCATTACAGCCCTCGGCGCTTGCGTCGGGGGCTGTTCTATTTGGGCGCAGGAATAGGGCGGGAACCCTCCAGGAGTGAGCTTGCCAATGCGGTGTCAAGCCTTGCACCAAGGCACCACAGAGCGCACTCCTGTAGGAGCGAGCTTGCTCGCGTCCTGCCCATGGGGTAGCGCGTGCAAGCCAGAAGAGGGCTTTACTCGCTATCCAGATGCAGCGGCGTAATTATCCGGCCATCGCTCTCTGCCTGACCCAGCGTGGCATCAATAAAGTACACGCGGTCATCCGCCAGCTGGCCTTTATCCACCAGGTAGTCCTTGATCGCGCTGGCGCGGTCTTGCCCAAGCTGACGGAGCAGAACTTCACTTTTGCTCCAGAAGTCGATCAGCGCGGCACTCATTTTGGCTGCACGTTCATCGCGACTCAGGTCAGCCCACTCCGCAGGCGGTTGCTGTTTCAGGCGTGCCCGGTAAATCCCCTCCAGTAATGGACCTTTTTCATCATCCGGGACTTTGAGTAGCGAAGCCTGGGCCGGCACCTTTTCACCGCGGCGCTGGAGAATCTTGTAATAGGTGTATTGGTATTCGCGTTCAAGACGATCCCTGGCGATGTGCGGCCCGTCACTGCTTTGCGCAGCCGTGCCTTCAATCTCCAGACGCAAGGCCGGGCGTTGTTTCAGCGCCTGGGCAAGGGTGTCCAGCGCTTTCTGCGCCTCAGGGCTCAGCTCGCTTGATCCTGGCGCGAATGACACCGTGCCCAGGTCTTCGGCGCCACCGCCATTGATCAGCCCGCCAATGAACTTGAAAGGGGCTTGAGCTGCCCGCACCACAAGGTTGCGCAAGGTTTGCCAGACGATCGGCATTACGCTGAATTGCGGATTGTTCAGATCCCCCGTTACCGGTAGCTCGATGGAGATTTTGCCGTCGGAATCCTTGAGCAGGGCAATCGCCAGCTTCAGTGGCAAGTTCACCGCATCCGGGCTGTCGACTTTCTCCCCCAGTTGCAATTGCTCGATCACAACCTTGTTTTCAGCCTTGAGCTGGCCCTTGGTGATCAGGTAATGCAGATCAAGATTCAGGCGGCCCTTGCGGATCCGGTAACCGGCAAACTTGCCGGAGTAGGGCGTCAGCGTGGTCAGTTCGACGCGCTTGAAGCTGGCAGCAATATCCAGGCTGGCCATCGGATCAAAAGGGTTGACCTCCCCTTTGATCGTAACCGGTGCATAGCGGTCCACCTTGCCCGAGATATTGACGTTGGCAGGTTTGGCTGAACGGCTATTGATGGTGCCGATCTGTCCGTTGAGTTGTTGAATGGCCGTGGCGAAGTTGGGGGTCAGACTGAAGTCGGCGAAGTTGGCCGAACCATCATTGATCGCGATACCACCGACATAAATGCCCAGTGGTTTTTCCTTTGTCGCCGCAGGTTTGGCAGCGTCTTTGGTAGCAGTGCCGGCCGGTTGCGGGATCAACAGGTCGTCCACGTTGGTGGTGCGGTCATCGTTGATCATGAAGCGTACATAGGGCTGTGTCAGGTTGACCTTGCTGATCGAGAGGCTGTCGCCATGCTGATACTTGAGGTCTTCGAGCACCAGCCGCTGCCATTTGAGGAAGTCGCGATTTTTCAGGGTGTCCAGGGTATGCAGTTGATCGACCTGCGCGCGCCCCTCGACAGTGAAGGCCAGTGGTTCGGTGCTTTTGAGATTGACCGCCAGATCGCTGCCGAGCATCCCGCTGCGCAGTTCAAGACGAATGAAGGGGTCGATGTAGGCCTGCGCCACGCGCAGATCGATGTCTTTGGTCGTGACCTTGAGCTTTGCACTGACCGGGTTCAAGTTGACATCGCCGACGGCCGTGAGCACGCCTTGTTTACCAACGCCGGTATCGAGTTTGAGCGTAAACGGTGACTGGTTAAGGCTGTCGAAATTTTTCAGGTCCAGATTCAGGGGGCCGATATCCAGTGCCACCGGCGTTGCTGGCTCCTTGTCGGCCAGATGCACACGATAGTCGCGCAGCTCGACATCCTTGAGCAGTACCTGCCATGGCTTGCTCGGCGCAACCGGGCCTGGCTTGGGCGCTTCAACCGTCACGGGGTCGTTGGATTTTGGAGCGGTCTTTGCGGGCTGGCTGGCAAACAGTTTTTGCCAGTCAAGCTGGCCATCTTTCTCGCGAGCGGCCCAGGTTTCGAGGTTCTTGCTCTGAATCTTGCCGACCACCACTTTCTGTTTCGCCAGATCCACTGTGGTGTCGCTCACATCAATACGCTCCAGACGCGCCAGCGGGCGGCCGTCCGGTGCATTGATCCTGAACGGAGCAATGCTGGCCGAGGCATTGCTCAAGACCATTTCTGTGCCTTTGGCCAGGTTCAGCGTGTAGTCAGTGCTGAAATTCAGAATGCCGTCTTCGAGAACCAGCGGCACTGAATCACGCACATAGGGCCACCAGGCTTTCATTTTCGCATCGGTGACTTTCAGTTTGCCCTCGGAGCTGATCGGCACCAGGCTCAGCTTGCCGCTCCAGTCGATTCTGCCGCCCTCGGGGCCGGCAGCCACCAGCGTCATGTCGGCGTTGTCATCGGGCAGGGTGCTGAGGTTTTTCAACTCAAAGTTCATTGAGTCGTAGAGAAATTCGATGGGTTCGCTGGGGCGCATATCGACGAAGTGCAGATAGCCGTCCGCCAGCTTGATGCTGTCGATGCGCAGCGGGAAGGGTTTGCTTTCGGGGTCGGCAGGTTTTGCCTCGCTGGCAGGCAACTTGAACAGCTTGGTCAGATTGAGGGTGCCATCTTTATTGAACAGCAACTCGGTCTTGGGTTTATCCAGCTGCACGTCTGCCAGGTGCAGAGCTTTGGTCCACAAGCTGTCTGTTTGCAGGTTGACGTAGAGGCGGTCGAACCCGACTTGCTCCTTGCCCGGTTCGCCGACTTTAAACCCCCACAAGGTCAGTTCCAGGCTAAACGGATTGAACTCCAGTCGGTCGAGTCTGGCCGGTGCTGTGGCGTAATTGGCCAGTTGCTGGTTGATGATACGCAGGCCGATGCCGGGCAATATCAAAAAGCCCAGCACGCTGTAGAGTGCGATCGCTATCAGCACGGCGCCAATGGCGCGGATCAATCCTTTGGTCATGTGAGGCTTCGTCTATTGGTGGCCAAGGTGCCTTGGAGTATGGCACGCGTTTCTGGTTCCGAGACGAACGCCTTATTTTGAGCGGGGCTGGCTTTTATTGACCGTGATCAGAACTGCAGAATCAGAGTCTTCAGGGGAGGCTGCTGATCCAGTGACGGGAAGTCGCTGGCCGGGCTCAGCACTTGCCAGTCACGTACCGGGCGACCTGCTTTTTCAGCACAGCGCAAAACCTGTTCGCGCCAGTCGTCCATGCTGACTTTTGCCAGATTGTTGCAGCAAATCAGCACGCCATCTGGAGCCGTGGCCAGTACGGCGGGTTTAAGCAGACTCTGATAGTCACGCAACAGGTCGACAGTGCCAAAAGCGCTCTTGGCCCAGGCTGGCGGGTCGAGCAGCACCAGGTCGTACTCACGCTGATCAAGGCGCGGGTAGGATGGTAACTTGTGACGACGCTGCACAATCGGCAACCCGGCCAGCTGGCGGATAGCTGCAAAGTAGTCGGACTGTACGAACTTCATCTTTTTCAGTTCGGGGTTCAGCAGGCCATTTTCACGACCTACTGCCAGGTTGCCTTCGGCAAAGTCCAGATTGCAGACTTCACTGGCACCACCCGCTGCAGCGCTCAGGCCCACGCCACAGGTATAGGCGAAGAGATTGAGCACGCTTTTGCCGGCGCTATGCTGTTTGACCCAGCCCCGGGCGTTACGCAGGTCGAGAAACAACAACGGGTCCTGGCCGGCATGGCGCCCACGTACCCGGTATTTCAGTCCCCATTCGTGGCCGACCAGATCTTCAAGGGCGGCATCTTCGGCGCGGTACACGGTGTCTTCGCGATCAATACGCGAGTTGCCCTGGGAGCGGTCGTTGTAAACCAGCAGCAACTCCAGACCCAGATGACGATTGATTGCCTCATGCAACTGCAGCAAATCATCGCGCTCAAGACGCTGGTGGAAACTCTGCACCAGCAACTGGGGGCCGTAGCGGTCGATAGTCAAGCCGCCGGCGCCTTCCTGACTGCCGTGGAACAGGCGATAGCAATCAGTACCCTGAGCTTTTAGCTCGGCCAGTAAGTCCTGACGATTATCGAGGGCGGCGCGCAGCGCCTGATTCAAGGAAGACATGCGGTGCGCCTTGGGGGATAGATAAGGCGCGGCAGTTTAACAGAACGGTCTTTTGTAGTCGCTGCCGCAGGCTATGAAGGGTTGCGCTGCAACCCGTCGGTAAAGCCTCGCAGCCTTCGGCAGCGACTACACAGGCTGTTGGTTATTCGCGTTCGATTGCAAGGGCTACACCCTGGCCGCCACCGATGCACAAGGTGGCGAGACCTTTTTTGGCGTCACGCTTGAGCATTTCGTGAAGCAGGGTGACCAGAATCCGGCAACCCGACGCACCAATCGGGTGGCCGATAGCAATGGCCCCGCCGTTGACGTTGACCTTGCTGGCATCCCAGTTCAGCTCTTTGCCGACCGCCAGGGCCTGTGCGGCGAAAGCTTCATTGGCCTCAATCAGATCAAGCTGATCAAGGTTCCAGCCGGCTTTGCTCAGGCAGCGTTGAGTGGCGCTGACCGGGCCGATCCCCATGATTGCCGGGTCAACGCCCGCGTTGGCGTAGGCGGCAATCCTGGCCAGCACCGGCAAGCCCAGGGCTTTGGCTTTGGTTGCGCTCATCAACAACACTGCCGCAGCGCCGTCATTGAGGGAGGAGGCGTTACCGGCCGTGACCGAACCGTCTTTCTTGAAGGCCGGTTTAAGCTTGGCCAGCGTCTGGGCAGTAGTGCCAGCGCGCGGCTGCTCATCGCTGGCGAATGCAATCGGATCACCCTTGCGCTGCGGGATCAGTATCGGTGTGATTTCATCCACAAAGCGCCCGGTTTCGATGGCTTCGATGGCTTTTTGCTGAGAGTGTGCAGCGAAAGCATCTTGCTCTTCACGGCTGATGCCGTACTTGTCCACAAGGTTCTCGGCCGTGATGCCCATGTGGTAATCGTTGAACGCGTCCCACAGGCCGTCAGTGATCATGGTGTCGATGATCTGGCTGTGGCCCATGCGCAGGCCGGTACGTGCGCCGGGCATGATGTAGTTGGACAGGCTCATGTTCTCCTGGCCGCCTGCAATGATCACCTCGGCATCGCCACAGCGGATGGCCTGGGCTGCCAGGTGCAAAGCCTTGAGGCCCGAGCCGCAGACCTTGTTGAGGGTCATCGCCGGCACGGCAAATGGCAGCCCGGCCTTGATCGCAGCCTGACGTGCGGGGTTTTGCCCGGCGCCGGCGGTCAGTACCTGCCCCATGATCACTTCGTCGACCTGGGCGCCGTCCAGGCCGGTTTTTTCCAGCAGTTGGCGAATCACTGCAGCGCCCAGATCAACAGCGGGTACGTGGGCCAGCGAGCCCTGGAAACTGCCGACGGCAGTGCGGGTGGCGGCAACGATTACGACGTCTTGCATTGCGAAAGTCCTCATTATTATTTGAATGTCAGGCCTGGAGTCAGGCGGGTTTAGCTATTGCTGGCAAGCCAGGGACAGGATCAGCACCGTATTCAACCCAGCCCCATGCGGCGCCGGGCCCTCTGGACCGAGCCATTACGCACGGCCCAGCGCAGAATCGGAGCTGTGCTGTTAACGCCTGCGCGCACCAGCTTTTTAGTCAGGGGGCGTTGATAGAGTCCCAATTGAGCGCTGGCCCAATCCGGCAGCAATTCTATCCCTGCTTGCATCATCAGCGCGCCAAAGGGTTTGGCGAGCACGCTGGGCGCCGGCGCGTTGAGCAACAGGCGCATCACCTCGTGACTGCGCTCATCACACAGTAGGTGTGGACGTATACGTTGCAGATATTCGGCGATTTGCTGGCGGGAGCGCGGTACGTTGGTTGCGCCCAGACGCTCGGCAATCAAGGCGATTTCGTCGTAGTACCGGTCTTGATCTGCACCGGATAACTGCGGGTTGCGATAACGAAGATGGGCCGCAAGGAAGTTGCTGACTTCTGCCACATGCACCCAGGTCAGTAACTCGGGATCGCTGGCGGCATAGGCTCTGCCGTCGAGCGCGGTTCCCACCACCTGCAGGTGAATGGTGCGAACTTTGTCGATCAGCCAGTTAGCGTCTTTGGTGGAGCCGAACGTCGTGCCGGAAATAAATTGCCCGGTACGCCGCAGTCGCCCCAGCATGTCTTGCCGAAAATTGGAGTGGTCCCACACCCCGGCCAGTGCCAGAGGGTGCAAGGCCTGGAGCATCAAGGCGCTGATGCCGCCAATCAGCATGCTGGTGAAATCACCGTGTACCTGCCAGCTGATGGACGTGGGGCCAAACAGGCCGGGATCGCCTTTGGGGTTTTCGAGGTCGAGCTGGCCAAGCGAGAGCCCGGTCAGACTCATGATTTGGCGTTCGATGGGGCGACGGATAAATTCCATGGTGCCTCGATGGTGCTAGGGGCTGATGACGTCGCAGTCAGAGCGAAGCGTCAACAGTCCCTGGCCAGTCCGGGAGACTGGCTATCAATCAACCGCGGTGACGACCGCGGAAGTAGTTGATCAGACCTTGGGTCGATGCATCGTCGGCAGGCTCTTCGAGGCTGCCGGTCAGGCGGTTGTAGACACCTTTGCCGAGCTCTTTGCCCAATTCCACGCCCCACTGGTCAAAGGCGTTGATGCCCCAGATCACGCTCTGAACGAAGACTTTGTGCTCGTACAGCGCAACCAGTGCGCCCAGACGACGGGGGCTGATGCGTTCAACCACAATGGTATTGCTCGGACGGTTGCCCGGAATCACCTTGTGCGGTGCGAGTTTTTGCACCTCTTCTTCTGGCAGGCCTTTGTCGCGCAATTCGGCTTCGGCTTCTTCGCGGGTTTTACCCAGCATCAGAGCCTGGCTTTGCGACAAGCAATTTGCGTACAGCCATTGATGGTGGTCGGAAACCGGGTTGAAGCTGACGATCGGAACGATAAAGTCAGCCGGAATCAGCAGTGTGCCCTGATGGAGCAGCTGGTGGTAGGCGTGCTGACCATTGCAACCTACTCCGCCCCAGATTACCGGGCCGGTGTCGGTCGACACGGGAGTGCCGTCCTGGCGCACGCTCTTACCGTTGGATTCCATATCCAGTTGCTGCAAGTGCTTGGTGATGTTTCGCAGGTAGTGGTCATACGGCAGGATCGCGTGACTTTGCGCACCCCAGAAATTGCCGTACCAGACACCGAGCGCAGCCATCAACACAGGCATGTTTTGCTCGAACGGCGCGTTCTGGAAGTGCTGGTCCATGCTGTAGGCACCGGACAGCAGCTCTTTGAAGTTGGACATGCCGATGGCCAGGGCAATGGGTAAACCAATGGCCGACCACAGCGAGTAACGACCGCCAACCCAGTCCCACATCGGGAAGATGTTCTCTTCACGAATACCAAATGCTACCGCTGCCGCATTGTTGCTCGACACAGCGATAAAGTGGCGGTGCAGCTCGGCTTCCGAGCCGCCCTGCGCCAGGTACCAGGCACGGGCAGCCTGGGCGTTTTTCAAGGTTTCGAGGGTGTTGAAGGATTTCGACGAGACGATGAACAGCGTGGTTTCTGCACGCAGTTTTGCAGTCAGCTCATGGAACTCGCTGCCGTCGATATTCGCCAGATAGTGGCAGCGAACGCCTTTTTGGGCGTAGGACAGCAGCGCTTCGGACACCAGTTCAGGGCCGAGGAACGAACCGCCAATGCCAATGTTCACCACATCAGTAATCGGCTTTTCGGTGTAACCGCGCCACAGGCCATCGTGAATCCGCCCGACCAGTTCGGTCATCTGGTTCAGGACTTTATGCACCTGGGGAATGATGTTTACGCCGTTTACCGACAATTTGTCGGCCACTGGACGGCGCAATGCGGTGTGCAGGGCAGGCCGGTTTTCGGAGGCGTTGACGATTTCGCCTTCAAACAGAGACTTGATCGCGCCTTTGAGGTCGACCTCGTTGGCCAGATTCACCAGCAAGTCGCGGGTTTCATCAGTGATCAGGTTTTTCGAATAATCCAGAAACAAACCGCAGCTGCTGAGGGTGAAATCCTCAAAGCGCTTCGGGTTGCTATTGAATGCATCGCGCATGCTGAAATGCTGCATGTCGGCACGGTGGAGTTTCAACGCTTGCCAAGCGGGCAGAGCGGTAACGTCGTGAGGGGTGCGGTAGTACGCCATCGCTGCGAATATCCTTTTTGCTTGAACTGCCTTTTGGACACTGAGAACACCGATACCTTGGTTAATGTCGAGGTGCTCGGTCAGTCTGTTTCTGCATCTATGTCAGAAGTCGGGCGATAACAGTAAACCTAGCGCCAGCTTCTGTCTCGATTTTGTCTGACAACGGGCGGGGACTTTTGTCACCGCCACGTCACGCAAGGTGAAACGTTTCAGTTTTTGCTGTGAAATGCCCTGCAGACGGCGCAGTTAATGCCCGCCGTCGAGGTTCAGGTGGACGTTGTCGATCAGACGCGTGGTGCCCAAAAATGCAGCTACCAAAACCACGAGGTCGCGGTCAGTGGCCTGAGCCGGGAGCAATGTTTGTCCGTGACGGATCTCCAGATAGTCCGTACGAAAGCCCGCCTCTTCGATCTGTGCACGATGCCGGGCTGTCAGCTCGGCGAAGTCGCGTTCGCCGGCATTGATGGCCTTGCTCATCTCTTTCAGGTGGCGATACAGCTCTGGCGCGATCGCACGCTGCTCTTGGCTCAGATAGCCGTTGCGTGAAGACAGCGCCAGGCCGTCGTCGGCCCGGACAGTCGGCTCGCCAATGATCTGGACCGGCATGTTTAGGTCATGAACCATGGCGCGAATAACCGCCAGCTGCTGGTAGTCCTTTTGCCCGAAGATAGCCAGATCGGGCTGAACCATGTTGAACAGCTTGCTGACGACGGTCGTGACACCGTCGAAATGCCCCGGGCGGCGGCTGCCGCACAGTTCATTGCTCAGCTGTGCCGCGGTGACGCGGGTCAGACCTGCCATGCCGTGGGGGTACATTTCTTCAACCGTTGGGGCAAACAGCAAGTGGCAGCCCGCCTGCAGAAGTTTTTCCTGGTCGGCAGCAAGAGTGCGCGGGTAGGTGTCCAGGTCTTCGTTGGCGCCAAATTGCAGCGGGTTGACGAAAATGCTCGCTACTACAAAGTCGGCCTGCTGCGCAGCGGTGGTGACTAATGCAGCATGGCCGCTATGCAGGTTGCCCATGGTTGGGACCAGGCCAATTTGCTTGCCTTCGCGGCGTGCCCGAGCAACAGCCGCGCGCAATTCGCGAACAGTTTTTACAGTGTTCATGCAGAAAATCCGTGTTCGGTGCCAGGGAAGCTGACGGCTTTGACTTGGGTCACGTAAGCGCCAAGCGCTGACTGGATATCGGGCTGGCCGGTCATGAAGTTTTTTACAAACTTGGGCACGCGTCCGGTCAGGGACAGGCCAAGCATGTCGTGCAGTACCAGAACCTGGCCGTCAGTATCACTGCCTGCACCAATACCGATTACCGGGATTTTTACCGCGAGGGTGATTTCTTTTGCCAGCTCGCTGGGGACGCATTCGAGCAGCAGCATGGCTGCGCCTGCCTGTTCCAGGGCAATAGCATCGGCACGCATTTGACGCGCCTGGTTTTCGTTGCGGCCCTGGACTTTGTAGCCGCCCAATACGTTCACGGTTTGCGGGGTCAGGCCCATGTGCGCACACACCGGAATGCCGCGTTCGGTCATTACCCGAATCGATTCGGCAAGCCATACGGCGCCTTCTACCTTGACCATATGCGCGCCGGCCTTGAGCAACTGGGCGCTGTTGTTCAGGGTTTGCTCCAGGGTCGCGTTAGCCATGAAAGGCATATCCGCAAGTATCAGCGCGTCCTGATTGCCCCGTTTGACGCAAGCAACGTGGTAGGCCATTTCGCTGGTAGTGACTGGCAGAGTGCTGTCATGCCCTTGTAGAACCATGCCCAGGGAATCGCCCACCAGTAACACTTCAACACCTGCCTGATTGCAGGCATGGGCGAAGGTGGCGTCATAGCACGTCAGCATGGTGATTTTCTCACCTTTTTGCTTAAGGCTTTGCAGGGTGGTCAGGGTGATAGCTGGCATGAAAAGGATCCTCGTCAGGCAGTGTGATAACCACTGCGAGTAACGCGTGTGATTCATCATTATGGGCAGGTACACCTTTATCGAAGGTGCTTGATAAGCCTGCTTTTCACATTGCGCCGCCCAGTGGAGGACAGCGGGATGCCTATAGTCGTGACGAGGACACTGGAAGTCAATTCCGGGTGTTACTGCTGGAGTGTTACCGCTGCAATTGATTCGTTTCAGTTGCCGGGCAAAGGCGCTCCAGGCCGACAAAAGGGCAGTCGGCCAACAGTTGGGCGAGGGTACGGCCATCAGCGAGGGTGAGCGTGGCTGGCGCCAGTTCAGCCAGGGGGTAGAGCACGAAAGGCCGCGCTTGCATATGGTAGTGCGGGACTTTCAGGCGGGGGAGGTCGATCAGGCGGTCGCCGAACAGCAGGATATCCAGGTCCAGTGTGCGCGGCCCCCAGCGTTCGTGACGTTCGCGGCCTTGATCGATCTCGATGGCTTGTAGCGCATCCAGCAGATCCAGAGGTGCCATTGCAGAGTCGATTGCTGCTACCGCATTGGTATAACGCGGCTGGCCAGGTAACAACGAGTCGCTTTGATAGAACGCCGAAACCCCTACGAACCGGGAGTCAGGCAATTGCGCCAGCGCCTGTACAGCGTTGCGCAATTGCTCAACCGGGTCAGCCAGATTGCTGCCCATTCCGATATAGATACGTTCCATTGCTTACTCTTCCGCTGCGCCTGTGCGTTTACGCTTGGTTGCGCTGGTGCGACGGCGTTTGCGCGGTGCCGGGCCGGCACTGTCATCCTTGGCATTGCTCAGGTCGCGGATCATGTCGCGCCTGCCACTGTCATTGGCGTCCTGATACTCGGTCCACCACTGGCCCAGACCATGGGTCTCTTCGCCCGCGCTTTCACGCAAGAGCAAGAAGTCATAGCCGGCACGGAAGCGTGGATTGTCGAGCAACATGTCAGCACGTTTACCGCTGCGACGCGGCAGACGCTCCTGCATGTCCCAGATCTCGCGAATCGGCATGGTGAAACGCTTGGGGATGGCGATGCGCTGGCATTGTTCGGCGATCAGTTCGTGCGCGGCTTCCTGCATGGCAGGGATGGGCGGCATGCCACGGTCCTGCAAATACTCCACACGAGCCGGCAGAGCAGGCCAGAGCAACGCGGCAAACAGGAATGCCGGGGTGACCGGCTTGCCTTGCTTGATGCGCAGGTCAGTGTTGCGCAAGGCTTCGCTGATCAGGGTGTGGGTATAAGTAGGGTTGTGCTCCAGTGCCTCGGCGCTGGCCGGGAACAAAGGATCGAACAATTGGAGGTCGACCAGCATTTCGAAGGTGTCTGAAGCGTTCCCCGAGAGGAACAGCTTGAGGACTTCTTCGAACAAGCGCGCTGACGGGATTTCGCGCAGCATCGGCGCCAGTTTGCGAATGGGCTCTGCGGTATGTTTTTCGATACCAAAGTTGAGCTTGGCGGCAAACCGCACGGCTCGCAGCATGCGCACCGGGTCTTCCTGGTAACGCTGTTGCGGGTCGCCAATCAGGCGCAGCAAGCGATTGCGAATATCGTGTACGCCGTTGGCGTAGTCGAGGATGCGCTCGCTGACCGGGTCGTAGTACAGGGCATTGATCGTGAAGTCACGACGCTGGGCGTCTTCTTCAAGGGTGCCATACACGTTGTCGCGCAAAATGCGCCCGCTTTCATTACGCGAGGACTGGTTGCTGTCTTCCTCTTCGTCGTTTTGCGGGTGATTGGCGCGGAAGGTGGCGACCTCGATGATTTCGCGACCGAAGTGGATATGTACCAATTTAAAGCGACGACCGATGATTCGCGCATTGCGAAATTCGGCCCGCACTTGCTCGGGCGTAGCGCTGGTGGCGACGTCGAAGTCTTTTGGTGTGATGTTGAGCAGCATGTCGCGTACGCAACCGCCGACCAGATAGGCCTGATAACCGGCGTTCTGCAGGCGTTCGACGATATTGACCGCGTACCGGCTGAACTGGGCACGTTGCAGCGAATGTTGGCTGCTATTGAGCACTTCAGGGGTGCTGCGCAGTTGTTGCGTGCGACGCTTGGGAGAACGGAGTGACTGGAACAGCTTCTTCAGCATGGGATGCACTGTTTGAAGGAATGTTCGGCCAAAACGAAGAATGACCGCATGATGGGCGGGGATTCTAGCATTTAGTCAGGGGATGGTGTAGGAAGCTGAGCCGCTCTTGCGTATGAAGCCGCTGACAGTAAGCAAAAATGGCTGCAAGAAGACTGAGATAGAGCTTGCGGGGAAGTTTCGTTGAATTGCAGAAACTACAAGGGGAGCCGAAGCTCCCCCAGAAGTAGTTGCGTGCTCTATTTTTATTATTGATTGCGGGCTTTTTGTTTTTGTTAATCGCCCTGGTTACAGAGGTTTTGCCTGTGTAACCCTCCCAATCGGGAGATAAGAGCAAACGGATTGCTTTGGTCGCTGTGTTGGTGTGATCAGTGATCCGACTAGTTCAGGCTCTGCTTTAAGTGCAGTTTTTGTTGTTCTCTGCCTAGCCATGGGGCAAGCCCCAATCACAACACCTCTCCAAAAGAATCAGTTAGCTGCGCCTCCGCCGTGTTGTTTTTGTTATGCGTGAGCCGATACGTCTTATTTTTATTGTGTGTTGCTGTGATTCTTATTGTTCTTGTACGGATACATATAGCAGGTGTCGTGCCAACTTTTGTGCGGGCCAGCAAAATAAGGGAGTTTCGGGGTTTTTGCTTTTTTGAGGGCAAAAAAAAGCCGGGTCTTCGTTACCGTAAGACCCGGCTTTTGTTACGTGATTAGACAGAGGTAACAGTTTTTTCACATTTAAGCGTGTTACCCCTCGCTGACGACCCCGGTTTTTCTGCGTGGGATCCCCAGTCGCTGGCGCCTCTCCCACAGGCACTTGCGGCTGACGCCCAGCTTGCGTGCCAGCTCCGTCTCGGTCATGTGGTCCTGGTGCTCGAGGACGAAGTGCTGAAAGTAGTCTTCCAGAGACAGGTCTTCGGTGGGGTCCAGGCTGGTGTTACCGCTGCTGATGCTCTGCTGCGGGGCCAGGCCGATGAAGTCATCGTCATGCAAGTCGTTCAGATCGATATCGATACCCAGCAGCTCGGCAGAAATTTCCGGGCTTTCGCACAGAATGACGGCTCGCTCTACAGCGTTTTCCAGTTCGCGAACGTTACCGGGCCATGAGTAATGGCTGATGGCGCGCTCGGCATCCGGGGCAAACTTGAGGTCGGTGCGGCCTACGCGGGCGCTTTGACGGGCGAGAAAGGCATGGGCAATTTCATTGACGTCAGCACCGCGCTCGCGCAAGGCAGGAAGCTTGAGAGCGATCACATGCAGGCGGTAGTACAAGTCTTCGCGGAACTGGCCGACTTTGGCCAGGCTCTTGAGGTCGCGGTGGGTAGCCGCGATAAGGCGCACATCAACTTTTTGCGATTGTACCGAGCCCACACGGCGGATTTCGCCTTCCTGCAGTACCCGCAGCAAACGTGCCTGGGCTTCGAGGGGCAGCTCGCCGATTTCATCAAGGAACAATGTTCCGCCATCAGCTGCTTCTACCAGCCCGGCCCGGCCTGCGCTGGCGCCGGTGAATGCACCTTTTTCGTGGCCGAACAGTTCGGATTCGATCAGCGACTCGGGAATGGCGGCGCAGTTCACCGAAATCATCGGTGCCTTGGCTCGCCTGGACAGGTTGTGCAGGGCGCGGGCGACCAGTTCTTTACCCGTTCCTGATTCGCCTTGAATCAGTACATTGGAATCGGTTGGCGCCACTTTGCGGATCTTGCTGTACATGTCCAGCATCGGCGGGCAGGACCCGATGATGCCAATTTCACCGTTGCTGTTGTCCACCGTGCTTTTGTCCGTGCTGCCAGCCTTGGCAGGACGTTCGACGGGGGTGCTCTGGGAGTTTTGGCGATCACGCAGGATGCGCGCTACGGCCTGCAGCATTTCATCATGATCAAAGGGTTTGGCGATGTAGTCGACGGCGCCCATTTTCATTGAATCTACAGCCGAGCGCAGGCTCGCATAGCTGGTCATGATGAGCACCGGCTTGCCTTGCCCGAGTTTTATCAGTTCGGTGCCCGGGGCCCCTGGCAGGCGCAGGTCGCTGACAATCAGGTCGAACGAGGGAATGCTGAAACGCTCCTGCGCTTCCTGTACCGACCCAGCTTCGCTGACCTGGTACTGGTTACGCTCCAGTAAACGGCGCAATGCGGAGCGGATGATAGTTTCATCTTCGACGATCAAAATATGCGGCATTGATTCAGTTCTCTCGACGGTCTCAGTTCACAGCGGACGTCGCTTCGACATGACGCGGAAGTGTCACCCGGATACGGGTTCCGCGTTGGCTTTGAATGTCAGCCGGGCTGTCGATGGTGATTTGTCCATAATGCTCTTCAACGATGGAATAGACCAGTGCAAGGCCCAGGCCGGTACCTTCGCCCGGGTCCTTGGTGGTGAAAAACGGTTCGAACAATCGGTCCATGATGTTCTTTGGAATACCTGAGCCTTCGTCTTCCACGATCAGGTCGACGGTGTGCTCGCTGGCTTCGCTTTTGACTCGCACGGCACTGCCGGCAGGCGAGGCGTCACGGGCGTTTGACAGCAAGTTGATCAACACCTGGGCCAGCCGTTGAGGGTCGCCGTCAACCCAGTGATCCGGGTCGCACAGGTTGTAAAACTGCACTTCAAAATTGCGCCGGTTCAAGGCCAGTAACCCGATCGCATCCTGGGCTACTTCTGCCAGACATACGGGCTCATCGTTGTGCTGATGACTGCCGGCATGGGCAAAGCTCATCAGGGACTGCACGATGCGTGAAATACGTTTGGTCTGCTCCAGGATCTGACTGCTGATTTCCGTCAGTTCGCTATCGTCTTCGCGCTCTTCACGCAGATTTTGCGCCAGGCAAGCGATACCTGTTACCGGGTTGCCGATTTCGTGAGCTACGCCCGCAGCCAGTCGCCCGATGCTGGCAAGACGTTCGGAATGCACCAGTTTGTCTTCGAGCATTTGCGTTTCTGTCAGGTCTTCGACCAGTAACACCAAACCGCTGTTGCCCGGGGCCAGCGGTTCATCAATGGCCGCCTTGTGCAGGTTAAGCCAGCGGGTCTGGCCGTCCAGGGCCAGATGCTGCTTGTGCAAATGTTCGTCGGGCAAGTTGATGAACCCCTGCAGCAACTCGCGCCACGGATCGCCCAGCGTGCTCATGCGCGAACCGACCACGCGCTGTGCCGGGATGCCGGTCAGCTCTTCCATGGCTTTGTTCCACATTAGAATCTCTTGATCCTTGGCCAGAGAGCACACGCCCATCGGCAATTCTTGCAGTGTCTGGCGGTGGTAACGACGCAGGGCATCAAGCTCGGCTGCCAGGCCGGTCAGGCGCGAGTGGTAATCCTCGAGCCGGCTTTCGATGAAGTGAATGTCTTCAGTTACGTAGTTCTCGCCACCGGACTTGTAGGGCAAAAAGGTTTCGACCATGTCCTGGGCAACGCTGGGGCCCATCAGGCCCGAGAGGTTGGCTTCGATCCGGTCGCGCAAGCGGCGCAACGCATAAGGACGCCGCTCATCAAAGGGCAGGAACAGGTCGCGTAATGCTTGCTCGACTTCCTTTTGCGCCGCTTTTGCCCCCAGCGGCTTGGCCAGTTGAGTGGCAAATTCCTGGGGCGAGGCGGCATGCAATTCGCGGCGTTGCGGGCGCCGCACGTTATCCACGGCACAGGCTTCGGCGGCGCTGGTCTCTTCCGGGCTGGCGTTGGTAAACAGGGATATCAGGGTAAACATCAGAACGTTGGCCGCCAATGACGCGATGGCTGCCATATGCCAGCTGGTGTCATCCAGCACGTAGATCATGTTCAGCCACGGAATATAGAAACCCTGGAAGTCACCGATCAGCGGGAACAGCATGCTGACCATCCACACCAGGATCCCCGCCAGCAAGCCGGCAATAAAGCCGCGGCGGTTGGCCGTTGGCCAGTACAGTACCGAGAGCACGCCCGGCAGGAACTGCAAGGTGGCTACAAAGGCCACGATGCCGAGGTTGGCCAGATCCTGCTCGGCTCCCAGCAGCAGGTAAAAGCCATAACCGGCCATGATGATGGCAACGATCAGCGCCCGGCGTGTCCACTTCAGCCAGCGATAGATATTGCCTTCGGCAGGCGGTTGGTAGAGCGGCAGGACCAGGTGGTTCAAGGCCATGCCCGAGAGTGCCAGGGTGGTGACGATGATCAGCCCGCTTGAGGCTGACAGCCCGCCCACATAGGCCAGCAGGGCAAGGGGTTTACTGTTGGCGGCGATACCGATGCCGAGGGTGAAGTACTCGGGATTGGTTGTAGCCCCGAGTTTGAGACCTGCCCACAGAATCAGCGGTACGGCGAGGCTCATCAGCAGCAGGAACAGCGGTAGCCCCCAGCTGGCGCTGACCAGTCCCCGAGGGTTGAGGTTCTCGGTGAAGGTCATGTGATACATGTGCGGCATTACGATGGCAGAGGCAAAAAACACCAGCAGCAGGGTGCGCCATGGGCCTTCTTGCAGCGGTGTGTGCAGGGCTGCAAGGGCGGTCTGGTTTTGCAACAGCCACACTTCCAGTTGTTGCGGGCCATCGAACACGCCATAGAGCGCGTAAAGGCCCACGCCACCGATGGCGATCAGTTTTACGACCGACTCGAAGGCAATGGCGAACACCAGTCCTTCATGCTTTTCCCGGGTCGCAATGTGTCGCGAGCCGAAGAAAATCGTGAAGAGGGTGATCAGTGCACAGAAACTCAGGGCCACCCGGTGTTGCACCGGTTCGCGGGTGAGGATGCTGATGGTGTCGGCCACGGCTTGAATTTGCAGGGCCAGCAGCGGTAATACACCGATCAGCATGAAAATCGTGGTGAGCGCGCCGGCCCAGGTGCTGCGAAAGCGGAAAGCAAACAGGTCGGCAAGTGATGAGAGCTGGTAGGTGCGGGTAATTTTGAGGATGGGGTACAGCAGCACCGGTGCCAGCAAAAACGCCCCGGAAACCCCCAGGTAACTGGATAAAAAGCCGTAGCCGTATTCGTAAGCCAGCCCGACGGTGCCGTAGAACGCCCATGCGCTGGCGTAAACGCCCAGGGATAAGGTGTAGGTCAGCGGGTGACGAATGATTGCACGCGGGATCATGCCGCGCTCGCTGATCCAGGCAACGCCAAACAGTACCGTCAGGTAGGCGGCGCTGATGAGGATCATCTGGGTCAGGCTAAAGCTCATCGGCATCTTTTTGGCTCTGCAAAATAAAGGTCACAACAATCAGAATCAGCCAGAGCAGATAAGGCCTGTACCAGGCGCCCGTCGCGTCGATCCACCAATCCATGATGGCGGGAGAAAACAGGTAGATCCCGACAACCAGCAACAGGACCAATCGATAGATATACATCCCGCCCTCACTTTTACAGGCCGCATGCCCGAAAACGTGCGGCGATGGTAACGGATGGCTGCCAACCTGCAAGGGTTGTCAGCGTAATTGCGCCTCGGCCAGAGTGAGCGTGCGCGGGATCAGGCCGGCATTCCAGCGGGCGATGCCCCAGTCGAGCACTTCACGCGGCGTGGCAAGGGTGAGGCTGTCATCGGTGGCCTGGCCCAGTGTACGTAATGCGCGAAGCAGCAACGGCGTAGCCTGGTCGGCCGTGAGGGGCGGCGAGCGATACGACTTGCCCAGCTTGTGCCCATCCGGTTGCACGATCAGCGGCACATGCAGATAACGCGGCTGAGGCAAACCCAGCAGCTCTTGCAAGTACAGCTGGCGCGGTGTGGAGTCCAGCAAATCGGCCCCGCGTACGATGTCTGTCACGCCCTGCCAGGCATCATCGAGTACCACCGCCAATTGGTAGGCATAAAGCCCGTCACGGCGACGAATCACGAAGTCACCAACATCTCGTCCCAAGTGCTGGCCAAACAAACCCTGCACTCGATCCTCAAAGGAATACATCAGTTCCGGGACGCGCACCCGTATGGCTGCGTTCTCCATGGAGTGACCGGCATTGCGGCACAGGCCGGGATAGATGCCGTGGTAACCCTCGAGCTGTTTGCGCGAACAGGTGCAAGCATAGGCCAGGCCCATGCTGAACAGGCGATCCACTACTTGGGCGTAAGCATCGTGGCGCTCGCTCTGGCGAACCAGTTCGCCGTCCCACTCAAAGCCATAACGTTGCAGTGCGTCGAGAATAGCGCCCTGGGCGCCGGGCATTTCCCGTGGCGGGTCCAGGTCTTCCATGCGCAGCAGCCAGCGCCCGCCGACTGAGCGCGCATCGAGATAGGAGGCGAGGGCGGCCACCAGCGAGCCGAAATGCAGATGGCCACTGGGCGTCGGGGCGAAACGTCCGATATATGAGGGGTTTGAGGAGACAGTCATGACATTGATCCTGGACGCCCCCTCTGGTGGGAGCCGGCTTGCCTGCGAAGGGATCACCGAGGTTTTGCAGGCAAGCAGAATCGCCTGCATCGCCGGCAAGCCAGCGTCCCCGATGGAATCGCATATTTCAGAAACAAAAATGGGGCGTTCGCACGCCCCATCTGGTCAAGCCGGCGATTACTTGCCGACTTGTTTTTCCTTGATTTCAGCCAAGGTCTTGCAGTCTACGCACATGTCGGCAGTAGGACGGGCTTCAAGTCGACGAATGCCGATTTCGACGCCGCAGGATTCGCACCAGCCGTATTCTTCGTCTTCGATCAATTGCAACGTCTTGTCGATTTTCTTGATTAGCTTGCGCTCGCGATCGCGGGCACGCAGTTCCAGGCTGAATTCTTCTTCCTGGCTAGCGCGGTCGGCCGGGTCAGGAAAGTTTGCCGCTTCGTCTTTCATGTGATCAACGGTGCGGTCAACTTCCTGCATCAAGTCCTGTTTCCACTTTTGCAGAATCTTGGTGAAGTGCTTGCGCATGGGCTCGCCCATGTACTCTTCGCCCTTCTTTTCAACGTACGGTTCGAAACCGCTGAGTTGACTATTCTGTTGCTTAGCTTGTGTGGGCATGAAATGGACCGCCTCTCATTCTTCTAATCCATTGCGCAGGATTGCAACATCACCGACACCTGCCGGCCCTGCGGCTGCAAGCGGGCGAACTTACCAGATCAAATCGGGCCGCGCTACTCCCGGTTGTCTAGCCCGTTGCCAGTGGCCATGTGAAGAGCCTGTGATGCTTGAGATTAGTGGCTGAATAATAATTTTAGCCGAGCTATGACTAGTGCTTGCGCTGATTGGTTCTACTGGCTGGCAATCTAAGACTGTAATTAGCTCTACCTGGCGCCAGTGCTTGGGTAGAATCGGGCTTTTGCTTACCCAGGAAGGCAGGCTCATGGCTCAGTCTTACAGTGCGCGCAGTCGCGCGATCGAACCGTTCCACGTGATGGCGTTGCTGGCGCGTGCCAACGAGTTGCAGGCGGCGGGGCACGACGTGATTCACCTGGAAATAGGTGAGCCGGACTTCACTACGGCTGAGCCGATTATTGCTGCCGGGCAGGCGGCGCTGGCCGCCGGTAAAACCCGCTATACAGCGGCCCGGGGCTTGCCGGAGTTGCGCGAAGCCATCTCCGGGTTTTATCAGCAGCGTTACGGTCTGAACATTGATCCTTCGCGCATTCTGATTACGCCCGGAGGCTCCGGCGCGTTGCTTTTAGCCAGCAGCCTGCTGGTGGATCCAGGCAAGCACTGGCTGCTTGCCGACCCCGGCTACCCCTGTAACAGGCACTTCCTGCGCCTGGTTGAAGGTGCGGCGCAGCTCGTTCCTGTTGGTCCGGACGTGCGTTATCAACTGACGGCCGACCTGGTTGAGCGCTATTGGGATCAAGACAGTGTAGGAGCGCTGGTCGCTTCGCCGGCGAATCCGACCGGCACGATCTTGAGCCGTGATGAACTGGCCTCTCTATCGGCAGCAATCAAGGCACGTAACGGGCATTTGGTCGTGGACGAGATTTATCACGGCCTGACCTATGGCTGTGATGCGACCAGCGTGCTGGAAGTCGATGACAGTGCTTTTGTGCTTAACAGTTTCTCCAAGTATTTCGGCATGACTGGCTGGAGACTAGGCTGGCTGGTAGCGCCACCGGAAGCTGTAGCTGATCTGGAAAAACTGGCGCAGAACCTCTACATCAGTGCTCCGAGCATGGCCCAGTATGCCGCCCTGGCCTGTTTTGAGCCGCAGACGCTGGCTATTCTGGAGGAGCGCCGCACCGAGTTTGGGCGTCGTCGCGACTTTCTGTTACCGGCTTTGCGTGAGCTTGGGTTTGGTATTGCAGTAGAGCCTGAAGGTGCGTTTTACCTGTATGCCGATATCAGTGCGTTTGGTGGGGATGCCTTTGCATTTTGCCGGCACTTCCTTGAAACGGAACATGTGGCCATTACTCCTGGCCTGGACTTTGGCCGTTTTCAGTCAGGTCACCACGTACGTTTTGCCTACACCCAGAGTCTGCCGCGGTTACAGGAAGCCGTTGAGCGGATTGCCCGCGGCCTGCAGAGCTGGAAAGGCTGATGCGCTTTTCTCCGGCGTTGGAAGAAGGGCGTTTGCTCAAGCGTTACAAGCGTTTTCTGGCTGACATTGAAACGGCTTCGGGCGAGTTGATGATCATCCACTGCCCGAACACCGGCTCGATGCTTAATTGCATGGTGGAGGGCGGGCAGGTCTGGTTCAGTCGCTCCAACGACCCCAAGCGCAAGCTGCCGGGGACCTGGGAAATCAGTGAGACCCCGCAAGGACGGCTGGCGTGTGTGAACACCGGGCGTGCCAATCGCTTGATCGAGGAAGCACTGCTGGCCGGGTTGATCACCGAACTTGAAGGCTTCACTGCGCTCAAGCGCGAAGTCGCTTACGGGCAGGAAAACAGCCGGATTGATTTTCGGCTGGAGTACCCCGACGGCTATGCCTTTGTCGAGGTTAAAAGTGTCACCCTGGGCTTTGATGACTCGCGGGTGGCAGCATTCCCGGATGCAGTGACACAACGCGGTGCCAAGCACTTGCGCGAGTTGGCGACTCTGGCCCGGGAAGGGGTGCGTGCCGTGCAACTGTATTGTGTCAATCTCACGGGGATCGACGCGGTCCGTCCGGCTGAGGAAATCGACCCGGGTTACGCCGCTGCGCTACGCGAAGCGGTTGCCGCCGGGGTGCAGGTGCTGGCTTATGGTGTAAGCCTTACATCTGATGCGGTAGTGGTTGATCGTCGCTTAGAGGTCATCCTCTGAGGCTGGTGGCGTGATCCAGATGCCTTGACTGTCTTCGCGGCAGTCAATGGCGGTCAATGACTGACCGGCACAGGGCCCGGCAACGCATTCGCCCGTTTCAATCAAAAACAGCGCGGCGTGGGTCGCGCACTGGATCAGGCTGGCACTGGAATCGAGGAATTGGTCCGGCTGCCATTCCAGCGGCACACCGCGGTGCGGACAGCGATTTTTATAGGCATAAACCTGGCCATTGCGGCGAACCGCAAGCAAGCGCATGCCGTTGTATTCGAAGCCGCGGCTGCTACCTTCAATCAGCGCCTTCGAGGTGCATAAAAACTTCATGACAATCCTTAATGGCACCTAAACGTCTGGTCAGTGGCGCGGGTTGTGGCGGGTTATAGGTTGACGTGCAAATGCAAACAATTATCAAATAGCTGCTTGCTCTGCAATGTGCTGTTTTCACGGGGTGGCAATCCCTTTGTCGCGCTGGGCCCTATTTATCTAGGAACGTCACTGTATGCGCTTGAGTACCCGCCTGATTACGCTCTGTGCAGGCCTTATGATCAGTCATGCCGCTTTGGCTGGCGAGTTGCCACAACGCTGGGTCAGTGCGGGAGGTGCGCTTTCGGAGTGGGTCAGTGCGTTGGGGGCAGAGTCTAAATTGGTTGGGGTCGATACCACCAGCCAACATCCTGAATCACTGAAGTCGTTGCCCAGCATCGGCTATCAGCGCCAGCTCTCGGCGGAAGGCATTCTGAGTTTGAAGCCGGATGTGTTGATAGGCACCGATGAGATGGGGCCGCCGCCTGTTTTGGCGCAGATTCGTAGCGCCGGAGTGCCGGTCGAGATGTTTTCGGCGCAGGCCGACCTGGCTAGCCTGGAAGCGACGCTCACGCATTTGGGGCGTCTGTTGGGTGACGAGGCGCAAGCCGCACAACTGTTCAAGGATTACCAGCAGCAACTGCAGGCGCATCAGCAGCAAGTCAAACAAGCTAAAGCTCATCATCAGGAACCTGGAGTGCTGCTGCTGTTGGGGCATGCAGGCGGCAAGCCTTTGATTGCCGGCAAGGGCACCGCGGCGGACTGGTTACTGACTCAGGCGGGTGGCCATAACCTTGCCACTCATACCGGCTATAAGCCGTTTTCGGTCGAGGCTCTGGCCGGGCTTAACCCCGAAGTATTGGTATTTGCTGATCGTAGCCTTACAGGCGAAGAGGCCCGCAAGGCACTGATGAAAGAGAACCCGATTCTGGGCTCGATCCGTGCAGCCAGGAACGGTCGGGTCTACGAGCTGGATCCGACTCTGCTGGTGGGAGGCCTGGGGCCGCGTCTGCCGGCCAGTTTGAAGCAGCTGACGGCCGAGTTTTATCCAGCCGCCGCGGCCAACCCATGAGGACGCTGGTCAAGCCTCGCTCTTTATTTGTTGGTCTGAGTGCGTTGTGTTTGCTGGCGATCTGGTTATCGCTGGCGCTGGGGCCCGTGAGCTTGCCGTTATTTGACACTTTGCGGGCCGCACTGCGCATGGTCGGCGTGCCGATTCAGGGCGACGGGCTGGAGCAGGCCGAGTTGATTCTGGGCCAGATCCGTTTACCCCGCACGCTACTGGGGCTGGCGGTTGGCGGTGTGCTGGCGCTGTCGGGTGTGGCCATGCAGGGGCTGTTTCGTAATCCTCTGGCGGACCCGGGTCTGGTCGGTGTTTCCAGCGGTGCAGCTTTGGGTGCGGCAATTGCGATTGTCGGTGGCTCGGCGTTTGGCGGCCTGCCCGATGTTTTTGGCCCGTATCTGCTGTCCTTGTGTGCATTTATGGGCGGGCTGGGTGTTACGGCGCTGGTCTACAGGCTGGGCCGGCGCAACGGGCAGACCAATGTGGCCGTCATGTTGCTGGCGGGGATCGCGCTCACTGCGCTGGCCAGTTCTGCGGTAGGACTGTTCACCTATCTGGCCGATGACGCGACATTACGTACGCTGACGTTCTGGAATCTGGGTAGCCTCAATGGCGCCAGCTACTCGCGGCTATGGCCCCTGCTGATTGTTACCGCAGGTGTCGCCTTGTGGTTGCCTCGCCGGGCCAAGGCACTCAACGCGTTGCTGCTTGGCGAATCAGAAGCCAGTCATTTGGGGATCAATGTTGAAGGCCTGAAGCGCGAGCTGGTGTTTTGCACGGCATTGGGTGTCGGTGCGGCGGTCGCAGCGGCAGGCATGATCGGTTTTATTGGCTTGGTGGTGCCGCATTTGGTGCGATTGCTGGCCGGGCCCGATCATCGTGTCCTGTTGCCCGCGTCCGTGCTGGCGGGAGCCGCGCTGTTGTTATTCGCCGACCTGATCGCCCGGCTGGCCCTGGCGCCGGCAGAGCTGCCTATCGGGATTGTTACTGCATTCCTGGGAGCACCTTTCTTTCTATATTTACTGCTGCGAGGCCGCCACTGATGCTGCGCACAGAAAACTTACAGATACGTCGCGGGCAAAAAGTGGTCCTTTCTGACGTCACCCTTGATGTGCGACCGGGCGAAGTGCTGGGTGTGTTGGGTCCTAATGGTGCAGGTAAAAGCACATTGCTGGCGGCATTATGTGGGGAGCTGGCGCCAACCGCAGGTCAGGTCTCGCTGGACCGGCAAGCCTTGAACCAGTGGAAAGGCTCCGAGCGTGCACAGCGTCTCGCCGTGCTGCCGCAAACCTCCACTCTGGACTTTGCATTTCGTGTCGAAGAAGTTGTGGGTATGGGCCGATTGCCCCATCAGACCGGTTATGCCCGAGATGCTGAGATTATTGAAGCTGCCTTGCAGGCTGCGGATGTTGAGCATCTGACGGGGCGCAGTTATCTGGCGTTGTCGGGCGGTGAACGCCAGCGCGTACATTTGGCACGGGTGCTGGCGCAATTATGGCCGGGGCAAAACGGCCAGACGCTGTTGCTCGATGAGCCCACCTCAATGCTCGACCCTTTGCATCAACACACCACATTGAAGGCGATACGTGCCTTTGCCGATCGCGGCGCTGCAGTGCTGATTATCCTGCATGACTTGAATCTGGCTGCGCGGTATTGCGACCGCTTGCTTCTGCTCGAAGAGGGGCGGGTGTGTGCACTGGATTGCCCGCAGGCAGTGCTGCAGCCGGCGTTGCTCAAGGCTGTGTTCGGTCTGGATGTGCTTGTGCAGCCGCACCCCGAACTTGGCCACCCGGTCATCATTGCACGCTGACAGATAGCGCCAGACGTTCTTCGCCGGGGTTTTCGGCAGACAAAAAAAGACCCGGCAAGAGCCGGGTCAAATAACCGTGATTAGCCTGATGAGGAGATTTTCTGAGAGTCCGAACCAAGGGCCTTCCAGAAGATCCACTGGCCTCGCGACCAGATGGCGTAATAATAACAATTCTCATTACGCTGTCAACAACTGTTTTTTCTTCTTCCCGCCGCCGTTGTAAAAATCTATGTCAGGCCTTGTGTGCAGCCGATAACAGTTCTACCTGTCGATTCAGCGCCTCTTTACGTTCTGCGGGGATATCGTTCCAGTGAACATCCTGTAGGGCACCCTCGATTGCATATAGCAGCACTTTCGAGGCTCTGAAGCCTCGTGCCTTGACCGCCCGATAAGCATTGGCAGCACCCAGACGTTTCAAATCCGAAGCGTTGTGAATGCCCACAGCGTGTAGCCATTGCGACGACGTTTTTCCAAGATTTTTCAGATGCTGGAGTTCATCGTTCATCAGCCCTCCTTGCGACGGCATGAGCTCAGCGGTTACGGGACAAAACGACTAGTACAAGAGTGTAGCGTCAGGCAGAAAACTCGCCCTTTAATAGTCGTTTTTGGAACAAGCAGGCGAGGACAGTATTGGGAAATTGAACTAAAGAAATGTCAGCCCAGGTTCGTGAGGTAGAGAACAGAGCGTTTGCAGTAAAGATACGTGCGCGAAGCGTCGCTACGCGGTAGCGCAGGAGCTGTGTCGTAATTGCTTTATTTGATGCTGTACCGTAAGCGGGTGCCGAATTTGACTGACATCAGAATCTCATCTGCGGTCAGTTCCACCGGAAAATACGTGCCTGAGATTTGTGCATGAGCCAGGCTGGCACCTTCGATGCTGGCTGTACGAAGATCGAGCCCGCACAGGTCGGCTGAGCGAAAGTAAGCATCGGTAAAGTCCACGCCTTCGGCATTCAGTTCGCGTAAATCCAGTCCGCGAAAGTCTCCGCCGCGCATGTCGATGGGGCCGGCAGGCCGCTGTTGGTTAAACCCGCGTATATCGTCTTCATGGAGTAATGCATAGAGCGCCGAATCAAGCAGTGCCGGGCGGCTCATGGGGTAACTCCTGCAGAGAGCGGGTAATACTATAGTGCCACTATTGATGCGCCGTGAAACCATTGCGGTCTCACGGCGCGCCAGAGTAATTACAAGCCTGGCAGGCGCTGGCGGATGTCAGCAATCAGGGTGTCGAGACTTTTACTGTTATGGGTTTCCACGCGCTTGCTACGCAGGACTTCATCCGCGCCCAACGCCTCGCGGCTCACTTGCTGTGCTTTGACCACTTCAATGGTCGCGTCTGATGGGTCGGTACCAATGCTTTGGCGATGAGCCAGCCAGCCTTCGATCACTGCGTCTGGCGCGGTGCAGTCGAGGATCAGGCAGGGCACGCCGGTGGCCTCTGCCACTTTGGCGGCAGCATCGCGCTGATCACGCTTGAGGTAGGTGGCATCAATTACCACCGGGAAACCTGCGCGCAGTACGATCCCGGCCAGCTCATGGAGCTTGTTGTAGGTTGCAACGCTGGCATCCGCGTTATAGATGCCATCGCCTACCGCATTTTCGGCGGTTTGTTCGCCGAACAGTTGCTTGCGAACAACGTCTGAGCGTAAACGAATGGCCCCCAGAGACTCGACCAGACGCATGGCTACGGAGCTTTTGCCTACAGCCGATACGCCGTGGGTAATGGTCATAAAGCGAAAAGGGATAGTGCTGTAGCTTTCTGCCAGGTTGGCGTACTTGCGATATTGCTGCAGGGTAGCTTTACGTTGAACCGGGCTGGCTTCTGCCGGCATGCTGAACAGGCTGACTTTGGCGCGAACCAGTGCGCGGTAGGCCTTGTAGAAGTTCAGCAGCTCAAGCCCCTGATAGTCGCCGGTCAGCTCCAGGTACTGGCTGACGAAGCGTCGGGCCAGGGATTTCAAGCCACGGTCTTCAAGGTCCATCGCCAGAAAAGCCGCGTCGGCGTACACATCGGTAAAGCGGAACGGCTCGTTGAATTCGATGCAGTCGAAGATGACGACCTTGCCATCAATAATGGTGGCGTTGCCCAAGTGAATATCACCGTGGCATTCACGAATAAAACCTTCAGCCTTGCGCTGCTCAAAAAGCGGCTTCAGGCGGGTAAAGCTTGCCTCTGCCCAGGCCTGGAGCGCATCCAGTTGCTGCAAGTCAGCTTTGTCTGAAAGGAATGGGCGAATTTGCTCGAAATTCTGGCGGACCGGGTCCATCACCGCTTCGGGTGAGCCTTGGTAGTGCTCCAGAGGGACATGCGGCGCCTGGCTATGGAAACGGGCGATCTGCTGGGCCATTTCGTCGATATGCGCAGCCGTCAGTTCGCTATTGGCTTGCAAGGTGCTCAGCAACTGGCTTTGTGGGAACTGGCGCATTTTCAGAACGTATTCCAGCGCAGGGCCTTCGCCGCCCAGAACCGGCGCTTCAGCGGTGCCGGTAATCGGCAGTACCTCAAGGTACAAGCCTTCTGTCAGCCGCTGGTTCAAACGTAGCTCTTCATTACAGAAGTGCTCGCGTGCGCTGAGCCCGGTAAAGTCAAGAAAGCCGAAGTTGACCGGTTTCTTCATCTTGTAGGCGTAAGGCCCGGTGAGAATGACCCAGGAGATGTGCGTCTCGATTACCTGAAATCCATCGACTTGATGCGGGTAAAGGTCCGGGTTCTTCAGGGCAGCAATCAGGTTCTGGCTCACGGTTGATCCTTCAAGGTTTAGAAAATTAATGGTCGCCATTATGGCTGCTGACAGCGGTAGTGCAAACCGCCGGGCTGCGCATGATGAACATGAACAAAGTGCGTATAATCTCGCGCCATGACTCGTACCCGATCTCCTCGTTCCCGTAAAAAACCTCCTTCTGGCGGCCTGCGCCCTTGGCTGGGCTGGGCTCTCAAGCTCAGTCTGGTTGGCCTGGTAGTGCTGGCAGGTTTTGCCATGTACCTCGATGCCATCGTTCAGGAGAAGTTCTCCGGCAAGCGCTGGACCATCCCTGCCAAGGTTTACGCTCGCCCGCTCGAGCTGTTCGTCGGCCAGAAACTGAGCAAGAACGACTTCCTTACAGAACTCGATGCTCTGGGCTATCGTCGCGAAAGCGCTGTCAGTGGGCCCGGTGTTGCTGCGGTTAATGGCAATACTGTTGATCTCAACACGCGGGGTTTCCAGTTCTATGAAGGCGCTGAACAAGCACAGCCGGTGCGGGTTCGGTTCTCTGGTGACTACGTTGCAGAGCTTTCGTCGACCAACGGTTCCAAATTGCCAGTGGTGCGCCTGGAGCCGTTGCTGATTGGCGGCCTTTATCCGAAGAACCTTGAGGACCGCATCCTGATCAACATTGATCAGGCGCCTCCGTTCCTGCTGGACACGTTGGTAACCGTAGAAGACCGGGACTTCTATCATCACTTTGGCGTGTCGCCGAAATCGATCGCCCGTGCCATGTGGGTGAACACATCGTCCGGGCAAATGCGTCAGGGTGGCAGTACCTTGACCCAGCAGCTGGTCAAAAACTTCTACCTGACCAACGAACGTAGCCTGAGTCGCAAGCTGACCGAGGCCATGATGGCGTTGCTGCTGGAACTGCATTACGACAAGCGCGAGATCCTGGAAGCGTATCTGAACGAAGTATTTGTCGGTCAGGACGGGCAGCGCGCCGTGCACGGCTTTGGTCTGGCCAGTCAGTTTTTCTTCAGTCAGCCCCTGGCCGAGCTTAAGTTGCATCAGGTGGCATTGTTGGTAGGTATGGTCAAAGGGCCTTCGGCCTATAACCCGCGTCGTTACCCTGAACGTGCGCTGGAGCGCCGCAATCTGGTGCTCGACCTGCTGGAGCAGCAGGGCGTTGCTACGGCTGAACAGGTGGCTGCGGCCAAGAAGATGCCATTGGGCGTGACCAAGCGCGGCAGTCTTGCAGACAGTTCGTTCCCGGGTTTCCTGGATCTGGTCAAGCGTCAGCTGCGTGAAGATTATCGCGATGAAGATTTGACCGAGGAGGGACTGCGCATTTTCACCAGCTTCGACCCGATCCTGCAGATGAAGTCGGAAGCTGCCGTCGGTGAGACCTTTAAACGCCTTGCAGGGCGCAAGGGGTCTGATGAGGTTGAAGCCGCGATGGTGGTGACTAACCCGGAAACCGGCGAAGTTCAGGCGCTTATTGGCAGTCGCGTACCCGGCTTCGCGGGGTTCAACCGTGCGCTGGATGCGGTTCGTCCGATCGGCTCGCTGATCAAGCCTGCGGTGTATCTCACTGCACTTGAGCGGCCTAGCCAGTACACGCTGACCAGTTGGCTGTCGGATGACCCGCTGTCGATCAAAGGCGCTGACGGGCAGATATGGAAGCCCCAGAACTATGACCGTCGCTCTCACGGGACGATTTTTCTGTATCAGTCGATGATGAACTCCTACAACCTGGGCACAGTCCGGTTGGGTCAGGAAGTTGGCGTGCCTAATGTGCTCAAGACCTTGGCGCGACTCGGCGTTGAACGTCAGTTCCCTGCATTCCCGTCCATGCTGCTGGGTGCTGGCGCGCTGAGCCCGATGGAGGTGGCGACGATGTATCAGACGCTGGCCAACGGCGGCTTCAATACGCCGATGCGCGGGATCCGCAGTGTATTGACGGCAGAAGGTCAGCCGCTCAAACGCTATCCGTTCCAGATCCAGCAGCGCTTCGATCCGGGCTCTATCTACCTCATTCAGAACGCCATGCAGCATGTAATGCGCGAAGGTACGGGTCGCTCTGTCTATAACGTGTTGCCTAAAAGCCTTGCGCTGGCGGGCAAGACCGGTACCAGTAACGATTCCCGTGACAGCTGGTTTGCAGGGTTTAGCCAGGACTTGCTGGCGGTGGTCTGGCTGGGGCGCGATGACAATGGCAAAACGCCGTTCACCGGAGCCACTGGCGCCTTGCAGGTATGGACCAGCTTTATGAATAAAGCCGATCCGTTGCCGCTTGATATGCCACAGCCCGATAACATTGTTCAGGCCTGGATTGATCCGCATACAGGGCAGGGCTCTGATGCCAGCTGCCCTGGCGCGGTGCAGATGCCGTATATTCGCGGCAGTGAGCCACCTGCGGGGGCCAGTTGTGGCGCCCAGGCGCCTGCGACAGGCGATGCCGTGATGGATTGGGTCAAGGGCTGGTTGAATTAAGCAAAGAGGGTTTGACGTGAATAAGTGGTGGATTCCGGCTGTTTCAGCCCTGGCTTTGCTCAATGGTTGTGCCAGCGTGCCGCAGGGTTCGATCCCTGTGGTCGATTCCGGTGTGCCGGTATCGAACAGCGAGCGCGTTTCGTCCCAGCGTACGGCGAATAATTATCCACAGGCTACGGCGCAACGGACAGCTCAGCCCCGGGCGATCACCGAGGATTCGGGTGTGGTTGTGATGATCCCGGGTGGCGGGGCAGCTGTCTCGACACCGATCAGCAGTCAGCCGTTTACACCGGGGCCCATTACTCCGGGCCCGGCAGCAGCTCCGATTACCACTGGCAGCTATACACCAAGTACGACGTACAGAGCTCCTGCGCCGATCACTGCGAGCGGCATTCCGTCCAGCAGTGGCGGTCTTGCTGCCGATGAGCAGCTGGATGGTCCGGTGCTGGCGCTGTTGACGACTGCTCAGCAGCAACAATCGAGTGGCGACCTCAATGGTGCTTCGTCCAGTCTGGAACGGGCACAACGCGTAGCGCCTCGTGAACCGCAAGTGCTGTATCGTCTTGCCCAAGTACGCATGGCTCAAGGCGATGCAGCTCAAGCAGAGCAGTTTGCCCGTCGCGGTCTGACCTTCGCCAGTGGACGTCCGGATTTGCAGGCAAGCCTGTGGGGTTTGATTGCCCAGGCCCGTGAGAAGCAGGGCGATGCAGCTGGCGCGGCACTGGCTCGTCAAAAGGCCAAGGTGAGTCTGTGATGGATGCGCGTTTTGCATCGCTTGCTGACCAGTTGTTGCTCATAGAACGTGAGTTGCGTGTGCAAGGGTGGTGGGATGAAGTGTCCCCCAGCCCCGAAGCCTTGAGCAGCGTTGAGCCTTTTTCTGTGGATACCCTGGACTTTCATCAGTGGCTGCAGTGGGTTTTTCTGACAAGGATGAAGCAAATCCTGGAGCAGGACCTGCCACTGCCAACGGTGTCGGGGATTCTGGAGATGGCCGAGATGGTTTATGCCGATCGGCCACAGGAAAGCCTGGGGCTTCGCACTGCGCTGAAAAAGTTCGATCAACTGATCGTCAACGCTGGTTAATTGCCTGACTGCCGGGTTTTTCGGCAGTCTCGCGCATATTTCTACCACTTTGCGCCATTTAGGCGAGTTTTATCCCTCCTCAAGCCGCTTTCTTCTACGTTCTCATGCGCTTAGATGGAAAAAAGCGCAATTACTGCTTGACTTGGGGAGGCTGAAACAGAAGAATCGAAAGTCCGCTGTAGAGGGACTGCCAGAAGCAGACTCTCTCAGCAGATCATGAGGCGCACACCCGCGCCGACTTGTAACACCCGCAACGCGTTACCTCGCGCTGGGTGGGAAAACCCCGCAACATTTGGGGCGCTCCCAATACTTGCTCAGTCAGTGCTGACGTAGTCGGCGACCACCGTCGCTCATGCTCTGCTGAAAAGTAAACCTATTAAGACCCGTTCGAATTTTTACGGACGGTATTCTGGCGTTTTAGAGGTGAACAACGTGGAGCTTTTATCTGGCGGTGAGATGCTCGTCCGCTTTTTGCGCGACGAAGGTGTCAAATATATCTACGGGTACCCGGGCGGTGCTCTCCTTCACGTATACGACGCATTGTTCAAAGAGCCGGATGTTACCCACATCCTGGTTCGTCACGAACAGGCTGCAACCCACATGGCAGACGGCTATGCCCGTGCTACCGGTAAAGCCGGTGTAGTGCTGGTTACCTCCGGCCCGGGTGCGACCAACGCCATTACCGGTATTGCGACTGCCTACATGGACTCCATCCCGATGGTGATCATTTCCGGCCAGGTGCCCAGCACCATGGTAGGAACCGATGCTTTCCAGGAAACCGACATGATCGGTATCTCCCGGCCCATCGTGAAGCACAGCTTTATGATCAAGCATGCTTCGGAAATCCCGGAGGTCATGAAAAAAGCGTTCTACCTTGCACAATCCGGCCGTCCTGGCCCGGTCGTGGTCGATATCCCGAAAGATATGACCAATCCGGCTGAAAAGTTCGAATACGTTTTTCCGAAAAAGGCCAAGTTGCGCTCTTATAGCCCGGCGCTACGGGGCCATTCGGGGCAAATCCGCAAAGCAGCCGAAATGCTTCTGGCGGCCAAGCGTCCAGTTCTGTATGCAGGCGGCGGCGTTATTCTGGGTGGCGGTTCGGCACCTCTGACTGAGCTGGCCAAAATGCTCAACCTTCCGGTAACCAACACGCTGATGGGCCTGGGGGCATACCCTGGCACTGATCGTCAGTTTGTCGGCATGCTCGGCATGCATGGCAGCTACACGGCCAACATGGCGATGCATAACGCGGACGTGATTCTGGCGGTCGGTGCGCGCTTTGATGACCGTGTCATTAACGGCCCTTCCAAATTCTGCCCGAATGCCAAGATCATCCATGTAGATATCGATCCGGCATCCATCTCCAAGACCATCAAGGCAGACGTGCCGATTGTAGGTCCGGTGGAAAGCGTGATGAGCGAAATGGTCGCGATCCTCAAGGACATTGGCGAGAAGCCGGATGCTGAGGCGGTTGCCAGTTGGTGGAAGCAAATCGACGAATGGCGCGGTGATCGCGGGTTGTTCCCTTACGACAAGGGTGACGGGAGCAAGATCAAGCCACAAGCCGTGATCGAAATGCTCTGCGAAGTGACCAAGGGCGATGCTTATGTAACGTCCGATGTGGGCCAGCACCAGATGTTTGCTGCTCAGTATTACCGCTTCAACAAGCCTAATCGCTGGATCAACTCTGGTGGTCTGGGAACGATGGGGTTCGGCTTCCCGGCTGCCATGGGTGTGAAACTGAGTTTTCCTGACGCTGACGTTGCTTGCGTGACAGGCGAGGGCAGTATTCAGATGAACATTCAGGAGTTGTCGACTTGCCTGCAGTATGACCTGCCAGTAAAGATCATCAGCCTGAACAATGGCGTTCTTGGCATGGTTCGCCAGTGGCAGGACATGAACTACGGCAGTCGCCATTCGCACTCTTATATGGAGTCGCTGCCTGACTTCGTCAAGCTGGCCGAGGCGTATGGGCATGTCGGGATCCGCATCACTGATCTGAAAGATCTGAAGCCGAAGATGGAAGAAGCCTTCGCCATGAAAGATCGCCTGGTGTTCCTGGATATCCAGGTCGATACCAGTGAGCACGTTTACCCGATGCAGATCAAAGATGGCTCCATGCGTGACATGTGGCTGAGCAAGACGGAGCGTACTTAATCATGCGGCACATTATCTCCTTGCTTCTCGAAAACGAACCCGGTGCCCTGTCTCGCGTTGTCGGTCTTTTCTCGCAACGTAACTACAACATCGAAAGCCTGACTGTGGCACCGACTGAAGACCCGACCTTGTCGCGTCTGACGCTGACCACTGTCGGTCACGATGAGGTCATTGAACAGATCACCAAAAACCTGAACAAGCTGATCGAAGTAGTCAAACTGGTTGACCTGTCGGAGAGCGCTCACATCGAGCGTGAACTGATGTTGGTCAAGGTCAAGGCAACAGGTGCGCAGCGCGCAGAAATCAAGCGTACGACGGATATTTTCCGTGGGCAGATCGTTGATGTCAGCGCCAGTGTGTATACCGTGCAATTGACCGGCACAAGTGACAAGCTCGACAGCTTCATTCAGTCGATTGGTACCGCGTCGATCCTGGAAACGGTTCGTAGTGGCGTTACGGGCATAGCTCGTGGCGACAAAGTACTCAGCATCTAAATCTAACAATTAGTAAATGGCCTGAATGGCCTGGATATAAGGGAAAATCATGAAAGTTTATTACGACAAAGACTGCGACCTTTCGATCATCCAGGGCAAGAAAGTAGCCATTATCGGTTACGGTTCCCAGGGTCACGCCCAGGCGTGCAACCTTAAAGACTCCGGCGTAGACGTTACTGTTGGTCTGCGTAAAGGTTCGGCAACTGTTGCCAAGGCCGAAGCTCATGGTCTGAAAGTAACTGACGTTGCCAGCGCTGTTGCCGCTGCTGACCTGGTCATGATTCTGACCCCTGACGAGTTCCAGTCTGCGCTGTACAAGGACGAAATCGAGCCGAACATCAAGAAGGGCGCCACGCTGGCCTTCTCCCATGGCTTCGCGATCCATTACAACCAGGTTGTTCCGCGTGCTGACCTTGACGTGATCATGATCGCGCCAAAAGCTCCGGGCCACACCGTGCGCTCCGAGTTCGTCAAAGGCGGCGGTATTCCTGACCTGATCGCGATCTACCAGGATGCTTCCGGTAACGCCAAAAATGTAGCGCTGTCGTACGCAGCCGGCGTGGGTGGCGGTCGTACCGGCATCATCGAAACTACCTTCAAGGACGAGACTGAAACCGACCTGTTCGGTGAGCAGGCTGTTCTGTGTGGCGGTACTGTTGAGCTGGTCAAAGCCGGTTTTGAAACGCTGGTTGAAGCGGGCTATGCCCCGGAAATGGCTTACTTCGAGTGCTTGCACGAGTTGAAGTTGATCGTTGACCTCATGTACGAAGGCGGTATCGCCAACATGAACTACTCGATCTCCAACAACGCCGAGTACGGCGAGTACGTGACTGGTCCGGAAATCATCAACGCTGAATCCCGTCAGGCAATGCGCAACGCTCTGAAGCGCATTCAGGATGGTGAGTACGCGAAGATGTTCATCTCCGAGGGCGCTACTGGCTACCCGTCGATGACCGCCAAGCGTCGTAACAACGCTGCTCACGGTATCGAAGTTATCGGTGGCCAATTGCGCTCGATGATGCCTTGGATCGGCGCGAACAAGATTGTCGACAAAGAAAAGAACTAAGTAAAAGCGTATGAAGAAAACGCGGCCTAGGCCGCGTTTTTTCGTTTAAGCAGCGGCTTCTGGTATAAAGCAGGATCGTTTGCGGATCAGTGTCGATCCGCAGACCTCTACTGAAACTTTTCATATCGTTGCAAGGTAATGTCCATGAGCGAACGTCCCGAAGAGCCAAAACAGGCTTCTGACGCCGATAGCCTCCTGCCTATCGATGAGCATGTCGAAGAAGGGCATGACGCTGAAGGCCGCAAAGTCCGGCATCGTGGTATCTATCTGCTGCCGAACCTGTTCACTACGGCGAACCTCTTCGCCGGTTTTTATTCCATCATCAGTTCCATGAGCGCCCAAAGCGCAATGAGTGCGGGCGATGCTGCTGGTGCCAGCAAGTATTTTGCATTTGCGGCAATTGCGATTTTTGTCGCGATGGTGCTGGACGGTCTTGATGGTCGTGTTGCCCGTATGACTAACACCGAAAGTGCGTTTGGTGCCGAATACGACTCCTTGTCGGACATGGTTGCCTTTGGTGTTGCTCCCGCCTTGCTGGCTTTCGGCTGGGCATTGGGAGATATGGGTAAGGTTGGCTGGATGGTGGCATTCATTTATGTAGCGGGTGCCGCGTTGCGTCTGGCGCGTTTTAATACGCAAGTCGGAACAGCTGACAAGCGTTACTTCATTGGTCTGGCCAGCCCGGCTGCGGCGGGTGTGGTGGCGGGTATTGTCTGGGCGTTCAGCGATTACGGAATCCAGGGTTCGAAAATGTCGTTCTTGGTGGCCTTGCTGGTAGCTGCCGCGGGCATGCTGATGGTCAGTAATATCAAGTACAACAGCTTTAAAGAGCTGGACTTGAAAGGGCGCGTTCCTTTTGTAGCGATCCTGGCTGTGGTCCTGGTATTTGCTGTTGTGTTCAGCGATCCGCCGCGCATCTTGTTGCTGGCTTTCCTGGCCTATGCCGCCTCGGGTCCGATCCAGTATTTGTTGCGTCTGCGCCGTAACAAAGCCGCGGAGTGATGTAATTTCTCCCGAACTCCGTAGTCTATTGGTGCATCAGTCCTCCAATACTACGGAGTTGCCATGCTCATCAAGCTGCCTAAAGCGTCCGACTGCAAAGAGTCGGACGTTACGCCTGAACCTTTCTATTTATCCCGTCGTGCGCTACTGGGTAGTTCCCTTGCCGGATTGGCCGTGGGTGCAATTCCGCGCTGGGCGAATGCAGATGATGCGGCCCGCTATGCCGGTGTAGAGTCGGGCAAGGCGCCGGGCTGGTTTGCCGAGAAACTGCCGCAGACCAAGTGGCAGGCAGTCACGGTCAAGGACGAGGCGATTACGCCATTCAAGGATGCAACGCATTACAACAACTTTTACGAGTTCGGCACTGATAAGGGCGATCCTGCCCAGAACGCGGGTGCTTTGAAAACAGAGCCCTGGACTGTAGTGGTGGATGGCGAGGTGGGCAAACCAGGGCGATACGCCCTCGAAGATTTTATGAAGCCTTACCAGTTGGAGGAGCGGATTTACCGATTGCGCTGCGTTGAAGCCTGGTCAATGGTGATCCCGTGGATCGGCTTTCCAATTTCTGCATTGCTCAAGCAAGTGGAGCCGACCTCTAAAGCCCGATACATACGTTTTGAAACCTTGCAGGATCCAAAGGTCATGCCGGGGCAGCGCTCAGGTTTTGCGTTGATTGACTGGCCCTATGTTGAAGGCTTGCGGCTGGACGAGGCCATGAATCCGTTGGCGATACTGGCAGTGGGCATGTATGGGCGCGAATTGCCCAATCAAAATGGCGCACCGCTGCGTTTGGTGGTGCCCTGGAAGTATGGTTTTAAGAGCGTTAAGTCGATTGTGCGGATCAGTCTGGTCGAGGAGCAGCCCAAGACTACATGGCAAAGCATTGCTGCGGATGAATACGGTTTCTACGCTAATGTGAATCCGCAAGTCGATCATCCGCGCTGGACTCAGGCGCGTGAGCGGCGTTTACCGAGCAGTCTGTTTAGCCCGAATGTGCGTGATACCCAGATGTTCAACGGTTACGCCGATGAAGTTGCTTCTTTATATACCGGTCTAGACCTGAGGAAGAACTACTGATGCGATCAGGTCTGTGGCGTCTAAGTGTCTTTATTGCAGCTGCTGTCTGGCCCGTATTTTGGCTGTATGAAGCCTGGAGTTTGGCTTTGGGGCCTGATCCGGGGAAGGTGCTGGTCGATCGGCTTGGATTGGGGACGCTGATTCTGCTGTTGGTGACTCTCTGTATGACTCCAATGCAGAAACTCACTGGCTGGGCAGGCTGGATTGCAGTGCGCCGTCAATTAGGTTTGTGGTGTTTTGCGTACGTAGTCTTGCACCTGTGTGCCTATTTGGCCTTCGTGTTGGGGTTCGACTGGTCGCAGCTGGGCGTGGAGCTGCGTAAGCGGCCCTACATTATTGTCGGGAGTTTGGGGTTTCTGTGTTTACTGGTATTGGCTGTGACTTCAAACCGCTATAGCCAGAGGCGTTTGGGGGGGCGCTGGAAGAAGCTCCATCGTCTGGTCTATGTGATTTTGGGGCTAGGTTTGCTGCATATGCTTTGGATTGTGCGGGCGGACCTCAAGGAATGGTCAATCTACGCCTTTATAGGTATTTGCCTGCTACTGCTGCGCATTCCTGCAGTTATGCGTCGAATTCCTCGTCTATATAAGAAGAAGCCGGTATCGGTGGTCTAAATCTGAATTAGCCCTTGACTCAAAATTCTAACGGCCTATAATTCGCCCACTTCCGGCGCAGTCGAAACGGAAAACTCCTTGAGATTCAATGAGTTGGATGGTTCTTCGGCAGTGTCAGCTTCAAGTCATCGAAGTAGGAAATAAGGTGTTGACAGCAGCGTGTAACGCTGTAGAATTCGCCTCCCGCTAACGAGAGATCGAAAGCGCAAGTGGTTGATGTTACAAAGGAAACTTTGAAAACATCCTAAAATAACCGCTTGAC
>NZ_JAFCVM010000009.1:0-164850 GCF_049897045.1 Pseudomonas sp. TWR2-1-1 | reverse complement strand
GTGTTCTCGGCGGTACGTCTGGGGGTCAAACCCGAGATCAACGCCGTGGCCAGCCTGATTCTGCTGGCGGTGTCGCTGGTGACCTTCCTGGTGTGGTTCTTCAGCCGCCGTGCCGAAGAGCATCGCAAAAAGGCCATCCAGCAAGCCATCGACGAAGCCTCGGCCGAGTCCTGGAAGCAGCCCGATGTGCGCCGTCCGAAAACGCCTACTGCGGCATAAGACAGCACCATAAAAAACCTCGCCTCCTGCAAAGGAAGCGAGGTTTTTTTATGGCTAAAAACAACCTGTAGGAGCGAGCTTGCTCGCGAGCTTTTAAGCTCAAACGGCTCGCGAGCAAGCTCGTTCCTACAGGGGGCAGGCTGCCGCGCCGAAGCCTCGGCCGAGTCCTGGAAGCAGCCCGATGTACGCCTTCCGAAAACGCCCACTGCGGAAAACCTGTAGGAGCGAGCTTGCTCGCGAGCTCTTCGTGGCCGTATGGAAAGGGATTCAATCAGGACAGGCAGCAGTGCTCTGACGAACAATCAGCTCTATTTGCACGCGCTCGCGGCGGGCAAACGGGCGCCCTTCAATCAACGAGACAATGTTGTTGGCACTGCTGATGCCGATTTTCGAAGACGGTACGTTCACCGTGGTAAGCGCCGGGACCGATACAGCCGCAAAGTCGATATCGTCAAAACCGGTAATGGACAGCTCTTCGGGTACCTTGATCCCCATGATCCGTGCTTCGGCAATGGCCCCCATACAGGTCACATCGGTGCTGCAGACAATCGCCGTTGGCCTGGGCGTCATCTCCATGGCAATCCGCAGACCAGCCCGCCCGCCTTCCAGGGTAAAGGGCTGTTCAATGATCCGCGAGCCGGGCAGTTCGATCGAGCTCTGCAGGAGTTCGCCGACCAGACCGACCCTTCGGTAGTGGGCCCGCTCGTTGTAGGCAGCGACACCCCCAATCATGGCGATATGTTTGTGCCCAAGGCTGATCAAATGCCGCGCGATCATGCGCCCGCCCTCCTCATTACTGAAACCGACACAGTGATGGGGGTGCGCGCCATCCAGGGACCACATGAGGATAAACGGGCATTTGGAGCTGTTTAATACGTCATGCACTGACTGGCTGTGCTCTGTACCCACCAGCAGCAACCCTTCCACGCCCCGCTCGATCATGTTCCTGACACAGATCAGTTCCTGGCCCTGATCATACTCGTGCGAGGAAATGATCAGGTGGTAGCCAAGCTCGCTCAGTCGCTGCTGAAGGGCCTGCACCGCTTCGGCAAAAGCCGGGTTGTTGAAGGTCGGAAAGATCGCCCCGATGCTATGGGTTCGCCGTGACGCCAGGGCCCGCGCTGCGCCATCGCGCACATAGCCAAGCTTCAATACAGCCGCTGAAACCTTTTCTAACGTTGCAGGCTTTACCAGGTGCGGTACGGACAAGGCCCGGGAAGCACTGCCAATCGAAACCCCCGCCAGTTCAGCGACATCCTTGAGCTTGGGCTTTTGGTTATTTTTCATCTAAAGATCTGCATTCCTGGATCAACACGCCGGAAAAAATGTGGCCGGGGACCACCGGACCATAGCCCCCGCAATCAGCTTATGCAATTTGCCCGGGCGGCGGCAGACCCTTAACGCATCAACCAGCCACCCGCTACGTCAACAACCTGCCCGGTCACAAAATCACTTTCGTTCGAGGTCAGGAAACACGCCACCTTCGCCACTTCCAGAGGCGTGCCGAGACGCCGCAGCGGAGTCTCGGCAGCCACCGCCTGGTTAGCCTGGGCAGACACCGTCTTGAGCATTGGCGTTTCGATCCGGCCGGGCGCGAGGGCGTTGGCCGTAATGCCGTATGGCCCAAGCTCACCGGCCAAATGCCGGGTAAAACCGATAATCGCCGCTTTGGTAGCGCTGTAATGAACCGCCACTATGGGCAGGTATGCACTCCCTGCGACGGACGACATGTTAACAATGCGCCCGAAGCGGCGCTCGACCATCGACGGCGTCAGCACCCGTACAAGATTGAAAGAGCCCGTAAGGTTGATCCCGACCACCCTCTCCCACTCCTGCGGGTGCATTTCCCAGACCGGAGCCGGAGCACCGTTGTGCTTGGGCGACACCCCGGCATTGTTGATCAGCGTGTCGATCGGGCCGAGCTTCGCCGCGAGCTGAGCGCAAGCCCTTGCACACTCGTCATACTGCGCGACATCGGCGTTGGCCCATTCAACCGTATGCCCGGCCTCGCGCAGCAAAACCGCCTGGTGCCGCACACTGGCCTCATCAAAATCAACCAGTGCAACACTGGCGCCTTCTTCGCAATACAGCCGGGCAATAGCAGCGCCGATTCCGCCACCGGCGCCCGTGACCAGGACTACACGTCCGGCATGTCGGAGTTTTTTCATGACCAGCCTCATTACTTGATAATCGTGAGTGACCCGGGCACCGGCTTACAGCCCCAGGTATGCGCGCTTGACGTGGGGGTTATCGAGTAACTCCTGCCCCGTTCCGCTGAGTACCACTTCGCCGTTTTCGAGCACGTACCCGCGGTCGGCGATGCGCAGTGTGTGAACGATGTTCTGCTCGACGATCAGCACCGTGGTGCCGAGCGCCAGGATCTTGTTGATGATGTCGAAGACCTGGGAAACCAGCAGCGGCGAGAGGCCCAGGGACGGCTCATCGAACATCAGCAGCTTGGGTTGCGCCATGAGACCACGGGCAATGGCAACCATTTGCTGCTCACCGCCCGACAGGGTCCCGGCATTTTGCTCCAGGCGTTCGCGTACTCGAGGAAACAGATCAAGCACATCATCCAGCTGCTTTTTGTAATTCAAACGTGCGCTGCGCTTGTAGGCCCCCATCAGCAAATTGTCGCGCACACTCAAGAAGGGAAACAGCTGTCGCCCTTCCGGGATAAGGGTCAGACCTGCTGCAACAATCTGGTCGGGACGGCGCCCGTCAATGCGCTCGCCTTCAAACTCGATGGTGCCCCGGGTGGGCTCCACCACACCACAAAGGCTGCGCAGCGTGGTGGTTTTGCCGGCACCGTTGGCACCGACAATGGTGATGACTTCACCGGCATTCACTTCAAATGAAACACCGCGCAAAATCTCGGTACCGCCATACCCTGCATGCACATCAGTCAACTTAAGCATGGCTGTACTCCTTGCCCAGATAGGCCTCGATTACCCGGGGATCATTGATCACATCCTGAGGCGCACCCTGGGTCAGCATCGAGCCTGAGCTGATGACGATAATTCGATCGGACAGACTCATGGTGGCCTGCATCAGGTGCTCAATCATCAGCACACTCACACCGGAGTCGCGAACCCGGCGAATGACTTCGATGGCCTTGACCACATCGGTCGGATTGAGGCCGGCCATCACCTCATCAAGCAACAGGATTCGCGGACGGGTTGCCAGTGCCCGGGCCATTTCAAGCCGCTTCATGCCGCCTACGGTGAGGTTTCGGGCCCTGGTGTCGAGCAAGGCTGCCAGATCCGTCAACTGCGCGACCTGGCTGGCGATAGCCCGGGCCTCGTCCGTGTCGGCGGTATGCATGAACGCACCGAGCATGATGTTTTCACTCACGCTCAGATCAGCAAATGGCTGCACGATCTGGAAGGTCCGGCCGATTCCTGCCCTTGCAAACTCTGCCGGGCTGGCGGGTGTCACCCACTCACCGTCCGGCAGGCGCACCCTGACCCTCCCCTCGGACGGCAAGAGGAAGCCTGACAATTGGTTAAACACGGTGGTTTTACCCGCGCCGTTCGGACCGATAACCCCGACGATCTCACCTTCGGCCAGGCTCAATGACACATCGTTGGTGGCGTGCAAACCGCCGAAAAACTTGTGCAAATGCTCTGCAACAAGAATCGGCTCGCCCTTTGTCACCGGGCGCTGTGGCGACGGCGAAACAGTTGCGGGCGGTGCCGGCCTGCGCTGCGGTGTCTTGCCGCCAGGTAACGAATCGATCCAGCCAAACACTCGCGCGCCGAACCTGCCCACCAGCCCTTGGGGAATAGTGAGTACCACCACCACCAGGACAATGCCGTACACCAGGCCATGTACACCGCTGCCCATGTCTCCGAGCCAGCCACGGGCAAGCTCGGCCAGCGGCAGAACCAGAAGAGTGCCGATCAGCGGCCCCGAAACCGTACCCAGACCACCGATCAGCGCGAACATCGCAATCTGGATCGACAAGTCGAGAGAGAACATGGACCCGGGCTCAATAAACGTCAGGTACATCGCATGGAAACTGCCGATAAGACTGGTCAGGAAAGCAGACAGCACCACTGCTATGAGCTTCACTTTTACCGAGTTGACCCCCACTGCATGCGCCGCGTCTTCACGCTCGCGCACGGCGATGAGGTAATAGCCCAAACGTGACGTCTTGATTTTCCAGGACACTGCCAGGGTGATGACCAGGAACCCGAAGGCTATTAACAGGTACGGCCAGCGAGGCCGAAACAACATCCATTCAAAACCCAGCTTGAGGGGCACCCCCAGCCCTGCCGCGCCGCCGGTGACATCGTGCTGATTGATGGCTACCAGCCGCACCACTTCAAGTACGGCGATGGTTGCCAGGGCAAAGAATGGCCCGCGCAGCCTGAAGCACGGCCAACTGATAACTATCGCAACCAGCGCCGAGAGAATCGCCCCCGCAAACATGCCGATCCACGGGCTCAAGCCAAAGTTGATCATCAGCAAGGTGGTTGTGTAGGCGCCGACGCCATAAAACACCGCGTGCCCAAGAGACAGCTGGCCGGCAAAACCGCCCACTATGTTCCAGGCACTGGCCAGCGCCGCGTAACTGCAAATCAAGATGAAGAGGTGGTAAACAAAGGGCGATCCGGCACTGATCGGGATGATCAGCAACAGCGCCAGAAGCAAAAAACTCATATAGACGCGGGGATGCAAGATATTCATCAGCCTAATTCCTATTCAGACCCGCGGCCGGCGCCGAAGAGCCCGGTCGGGCGGAAAACCAGAATGGCCAGAAAGATCGAAAAGTAGACGACCTCCTTCAAGTCCGGGGCAATGTAATAACCCGCCAGACTGTCCACCACACCAATGACCATGGAGCCCATCAGCGCTCCCGACAAACTTCCCAGACCGCCGAGAACAACGATGACGAAAGCGGTCAGCACGAAGAACGTACCCACCGTAGGGAATACCGGGTATTGCGGTGCAATCAGGCCGGACGCCACGCCCAGGCATGCACAGCCGAGACCGAAAGCAAAGATGTAGATTTTTTTCACATCCACGCCCATCAACTGGGCAGCGTCGCGATGCTGGGCGGTTGCCCGTACGGCCCGCCCCAGAAATGTGCTGTGCAAGAACCAGTGCAGACCGGCAACCATCACCAGCGAAGCGGCAAAGGTAATCAACTGCCCGCTGCTGGCGCGAAACGGGCCAAGGGTCACGGACCCGGTCCCGAATGAAACGTCCTGCACCGTCCTCACATCAGCGCCAAACATGAGCAGCGCTGCGTTCATCAGCGCGATGGAGACGCCTACCGTAGCGAAGATTTGAATATGCCCCTCAGCGCTCAGCAGCGGCTCAATGATGAAGCGCTGCATCGCCGCGCCTGCCGCAAACAACACTATCGTCGCCGGAATAATTGCAACGTAGGGATGAATCCCGAACTTGGCATTCATGAAATAAACGGCGTACAGCCCGATCATTAAAAATTCGCCGTGGGCAAAGTTGACCACGCGCACGATGCCGAATATCAAAGTCAGGCCGATACTGATGATGGCTAATGTTCCTCCCAGCAATAAGCCGTTCAGAACCAGCTGCAGAAAAATATCCACGGAGCGCCCTCTTGTCGAGCGAACGAATAGGCAACACTACTAGTGTCAGTGCATTACTGGGGGTCGATAAACCGCACTTTGGCCACAGCTGCAGACTCTGGATAAACCGTTTTCAACACACCGTCCTGCCATTGCATGATGGCGGTACTGGCGCGCTCGTTCTGTCCGTTATCGGCAAACTTTGCACCGACCCCGGCGGCGGTATTACCCACGGCAATGTCGACCCGGGACACCGACGCCCGAATGGCATCTGCGTCCAGAGACTCGCTGCTTTCCATGGCGTCGAGAAAGATCTTTGCCCCCACGTAATTCATCAGACTGTGCCCTGAACGCGGGTCCGTGCCGTAGCGTTCTTTATACGCCCGGGCGAATGCAGCAATCCCCGGCGCGCCTGCCTCGTTGGTTTGAAACTGCGGGAAATCCACGTCCAGGATGCCTTCCATATTTTCTGCACCCACGACCTTGAGCGTGTCCTGCATGGAATAGCCGCCACCCGCGCCAATTACGGCCTTAGGCTTGAAACCGGCCTCGCGGATCTGACGGAAAAACAGGGTCGTATCATTCTGATAACTGGTTTGCAGAACCACATCGGCCTGTGAGCCCTTGAGGCGCAGAATCAAGGAAGACAGATCGACCGCCTTGGCTGAATAGGGCAGCACCTCAACCACATTCAAGCCTTTTTCCTGGGCAATTTTTTTCTGGAAGTTCGCGATCGTGGTGCCATACAGGGCATCTTCGTGAATGATTGCGACCTTTAGCTTTTGCGGGTCGATATCCAGTGCGGGAGCCGCAACGTCGGTGATCGCCGTGATGGTGCCTTCAGCAAAATTGCGCGCGGTGGGATTGCTGCGCATCACGTATTTAAGATCGCGCTCGGTGATGTTGTCCGACACCGCGCCCAACTCGAAATAAGGCACACCTGCCAGCTCGGTGACCTGGGTCGCGGCAAAAGCCAGGGCTGAAGAATAACTGCCGAACACTGCCGTAACGTTTTCTACCGAGGTGAGCTTGCGCGCAGCCCCCACGGCCTGACCGGCATCTACCGCGTCCGCCTTGAGCAGTTTGATCTGTTCGCCCTTCAAGCCCCCTGAAGCATTGCGTTCTGCGATGGCGATTTCCAGTCCGCGATAGCTCTCGTCACCGAGCAGGGCCAGGGAACCGCTGAAGGGATACAGCGCGCCCAGCTTTACATCGGCATGGGCTACAAGCGATGCGCTGACCGTCAAGACCGCGCAGACAGAGGCAACCCAGTGTTTTTTATTCATTATTCTCTCCTGGTTCAGTGCCGATGCCTCGACACTAAATGAATCGCTTCAGATGCATACCACTCGGCTATAGCCAATTAAAATGAGCACTGACACGAAACAATTTATTAGATTTATTTTTTACCAAGTCGTTTTATGAAGCGATTCATATTTATCGTCTAAGCAGTCTCCGTGTCAAGCGCTGCCGTGGCAAAAACCCGACCGCCCGTAAATGCACACTGGTGCCCATAAAAAAGGGCCCCTTGCAGGGCCCCGGACTGCTTGCAGGAGCGTCAGTTAAATTCGCTTTGCACTTCCGACCACAGGCTTACCTTCTGCCCACGGTTTTTGTAGAACTCGATTTCACGCTTGATCCCCGAGCTCAGGTCCCAACCTACGAGATCAAGAACGATCAGTTCCTCCATCATGTCCATGAACACCGCATCCACCGGCGCCCACAGCTTGCCGATGGTTGCGCTGTCCTTGCCTGCGAATGCCAGGTTGATCGGGTGGGACATTGAAACCTGGCTGAACACCACGTTGCCCGACTCAATGATCCTTGCTGCCACCTTGTTGCACTCGATGAAACGATCATGGGTGACCGATGCGTCTGCATGGCTGTAAGGGCAGGCCAGAAAAATCTTTCTCATGTTTACCTCGTTAAAACGGGAGAGCCTGTGCCCTCCCCGACTACGGATGTTCGGTTTCAGGCAGGCTGGATCGAGGCAGTACCAAACTGATCGGCAATTTGCGCCCGTGCCTGCTCCTCGGCTTCATAACGTTGAGCGGCTGGCACGGAGATACGGATCGCGATCGCGACCGCCAGCAGGCCGCCGAAAAGTTTGCCCAGCAGAATCGGCATGATCAGCGTCGGCTGGAAGTTCGCGGTGAATGCCAGGTGATCGCCAATGGTCGCCTGAGCGCAAACACCCAGCGCCACACACAGGACTTTGTCCCTGGCATTCATCTTGTTGAACAGGTGATACACCGCAATGATATTGGCGAACACCATGATGAATGCCGCGGCACCATTGGCCGAAAGCCCGAGATGCTTGCCCAGCACTTCCATCGGTTTTTTGCAGTAGCGCTGAAACAGGTAGCAGATCGGAAATGTGCCCGCGAGCATGATGCCGATATAACCGGCAATTTCGATGGCGCGGAACAGCTCCTTCTGATCAGCGAACATCGGGTCGAAGCCCCATACGCCAAAATTCTTCATGAAAAAACCGGTGAAGTGCTCGACGATTGCCAGGGCCAGTACGATCTTGATGAAGGCATCCATCAATTTGCCGAAGATCAGAAAGCCGGACACCATCAGCGAGGCCTTGTAGCGCAACCCGCCAGCCAGCAAAAAACAAAACACAAACAGCGGCGCGAGCAACTTGAGACAGCCGACGAAATCCAGTGTCAGGTAGTGCAGTGCGGGGGCGGTGGTGGACACGACTTCACGTACCGGCAGATTGAATGCGGTGATCATCATCAGCGATGCCAGCACTGCAAACGGGATGCTGATCAAACCGGCCATCGCACCCAACGCCAGATACTTGTGGTCTTTACGGTCAAGCATCATCAAGCCGACCGGGATCAGATAAACGATGGTGGCGCCCGAGGTGTAGCCGACAATCATTGCGGTAATCCACATGTCGCGGTTCGCCGCCAGAGCATCGGCCAACTGGTACCCGCCCATGTCCACGGCAATGATGGACAGCGCGGCAATCGAGACATCCGAGCCCATTGCACCGAAATAAGGCCCCAGAGCGACTTCGATGAATTTCGACAGGTACGGGATTGCCACCATGATCCCTGCCTGCGCCAGAAACACAGGACCGATCGAGTGAATGCCGTTCACGAACTCTTTACCAAGGCCGCTCTCTGGCTTGAGCACCGAGGCGAAAGCCCCGACAACGGCACCTATCATGATCAGATAAATTACGTAATTCCCGAATTCCGCCATTGCCATCACCTGTGCTGAATCAAATGCTTGAACGGGCGCAGCCAAAGCTGGTCGCACCAACGAATGAGCGCTGAGGCTCATAAACCGATTGCTGGATCGTTCGCGAAAATCCACCGGGGATCAACCGAAGCGACCAGGACTCAAATACCCTTTTTTGTTTGTGCTTCATCGTCTGCACGCTGTGTATCTGCGCCCAAAGGTTTCACTCACGCCGTATTAGTAACCACTTCGCATGCCATTTGTTGTTTTGATGTGGTTTTGATCGTTAAACCCACTGGAATCGGTCATTTTTATTCCGTACTCTTGAGCGACCCCTTGAAAGCAATGGGCCAGCGATGTGTGGCGGCAAAGGTGAATACCAAACGCTGAAGTCTTCCATGGCGAGCAGCTATTCACTGACGTCGTTACCCCGGCATCATTTGTGTGCCCGGGTAACAGCAATGCGCGGCCAAAGAGCATTCGCGTAGCACTGAGAGGATTGAACATGCGCCCCAACGAAAGACGACAACACATCCTTGAACTGCTTCGTCAGCGCGAGCGGATTTCGGTCGACGAACTGGCACGAACCCTGAGCACGTCACAGGAAACCATTCGCAGGGATTTGACCTCTCTGGCCGAGGATGGGCAAGTCACCAAATTCCATGGCGGTGCATCGCTGCCACCCAGCGGCGAACACGAAAACGCGTTTCAGACACGGATGAACGAGTTCTCCCAGGAAAAACGGGCAGTGGCCAAATATGCGGCAGGGCTCTACGCACCCGGCGACAGCATCCTCATCGACACGGGCACCACCACCTTGTTTTTTGCCCGGGAACTGGCCCGCCTCAATCGCATTACGGTGATTACCAACTCACTGCAAATCGCGGCCAGTATTGGCGCAAGCGGCAATCGAGTATTCATGATCGGAGGGGAATATCGCCCCGAATCGGAGCAGAACACCGGCGCACTGGCCATGGAGCAAATCGCCAGATTTAACGCCGAACATGCCGTGGTGACGATTGGTGCGCTGAGCACGGACGGGGCTTTTGACTTTTCGATTGAAGAAGCGGAAATCACCCGGGCGATGATTGCGCGTACACGCTACCTGACCGTCATTGCAGACTCTTCGAAGCTGGGCAAAAGAGCGCTGTTCCAGGTGTTCCCGCTGGAACGGATTGATCGGCTTGTGATCGATCGAAAACCCATGGGTGAGCTTGCCAAAGCATTGGCCGACGCCCGGGTTGAGGTGCATGAAGCCCCCGCCCTGAACAAACCCGACTGGCCATGAATGATCGAGGGGCGGACGCGGTTGTCTGCCCCTCGCTGAATCCGGTTGCCCGGCATCTAACGCCAGTGGGTGCAGCGCTTCACGGCATCGGCGAAGGTAGCTCGCCATTGCAGCGCCTCCCCGGCGCTGGCTTTCGGTCGGAACGTGGTACTGGTGTTGCGCGGGGCTTTGAGTTCGACACCTATGCCTTTAGCGGCCAGAGCGGCACAACCGAAGGCAGTCAGTTCGTCAAAACGCTGGGTGACAATGTTGCGTTGCAAGGCATCCGCGAGAAACTGGGCAAAATAGGGGCTGCGCGCCAGCCCGCCGTCGATGGATAAATGATCGGTCACATTCAAGAAATCATCCATGGACGTGATCACTTCAACACTGCGCAACGCAACGCCTTCAAGCAATGCCTGGCACATGTCCTCGCGTGTCGTACCGCCATTCATGCCGACCCAGAGCGCTGCTGCACTTCGATCCCAGTGCGGGCAGCCGAGCCCGGACAACGCAGGCACAAATGCCAGCTGCCGGGAAATGGCTGGCGGCTGATCAAAAGCCGCAAGCTGCGAAAAATCCGAGAACAAGCCGAGCCGCCCTGCCCACTCGACCGCCGCGCTCGCATCATAAACGCCGCCATCCATGGCATAGGTCGGCTTGCCGTTTATCTGCCAGGCGATGGTTGCCAAAAGTCCCTTTTCCGGAGCCCTGATAATTTGCTCGCCGGTCAGGGTCAGCGCGAATGCACCGGTACCGAAGGTAATCTTTGCATCGCCTTCTTCACGGCAACCGTGACCATAGAGAGAGGCCTGCTGGTCAACAATGGATGCCGTTACCGGGGTCACCCCAATCTCGCCAAAATGGCCGACGGTATCGCGGATTTCAGGCAGCGTCTCAATGGGCACGCCAAATAATTCGCACAGCTCGCTGTCCCATTGCCCGGTAGACAGATTCATCAGCGAGGTACGCGATGCGGTGGTGACATCGGTGGCAAAGACACCGGTGAGGCGATCCAGAAAGTAGGCATCCGTGGTACCCAGACGCAACCGGCCCGCTTTCAGGGCGTTCTGGGCGGCGGGCAGGTTTTGTACTATCCAGGCGAGTTTGCTGGCCGAAAAATAAGGGTCCAGCGGCAGCCCGGCCCGCTCCAGGGTCAATGTCTCGCCGCCGTCACTGCGCAGCCTGGCGATCTGTGCAGAGGTACGATTATCCTGCCAGACGATGACCGCAGATAAAGGCTCTCCGGTCCTGGCATCCCACGCCAGACAACTCTCCCCCTGATTGGCGATCCCGATGGCGTCCACCTGGCCCGTGGCTTCCAGGCACCGCTCAATGTTGCTCAGCAACTCAAGCGGATCGTGCTCAACCCAGCCCGGCTGTGGATGGTGCTGCTGGTGACGGAGCGACAGCTGGATGTCGGCCGAGCCATTTTCGGTCACCACCAGCACCCGGGTGCTGGTGGTGCCTTGATCGAGAGCGGCAATACGCATTTAAAGTCTCCTCGCCGTATGGGTTGTTATTGGCCGACAAAGTCGACTTCGAGTTGCTGCACGCCCTTTGGCACATTCAAACTTGCAATCGGCACCAGCAGCCGACGCTCCGGCAGGCAGGAGCCGGCACGCGACCAAAGTTCCTTGCCATCCGCGCGCACCACCAGACGCCCTTTGACTGCCTTGCCCACCCTCATTTGCAGGTGCGTCATACCGGCTACTGAAGAGAGGTTCAAGCGTTGTGGCACACACAGTTTCAACCCGCCCTTGCAGATGATTGGCACCCCACGCTCTGCATCCGGAAGCTGGCCGTGCATGTCCTTGACCATCATGGCGGCTATTTTACGGCCCTCACGGAACGACCAGCCTGCGGTTTCGACAGGCCGCAACAGGTTGCCCGCAGCGAAGTACACCGGATCGGAACAGCGACCGTACTGGTCAATTTCCGGCCCGCCACTCTTGAGATCCAGCTTCAGATTGCTCATTCGCACCAGGCTGGACTCGGGGATAAAACACCCGGTAAGCAACACTCCGTCACAATCCAGTTGCCTGACACTGCCATTGGCCAGCCGCACGCTTGCGCCCTCTACCCGGCCGGTGCCGTGGATCTCCAGCAACTGCGCACCGAAGTGCATGGGTACCCCGCACAGCCTGGGGAACAGGGACAACGGCCAGCGGGCCGTGGCCCTGGCATTGCTCTCGATCATCGCCACGGGCTTGATTGCGGCACGACGGCAGCTCAGCACCGCAGACAGACTGACCAGCTCGGTCCCCACGATCAATGGCCGCTCGAAAGGCTTGAGGTGTTCAAGGTAGAGATAGGACTGCAAGGCCCCGGTATTGATGACCCCGAGCGGGCGATCGCCCCCTACCAGGCGGGCAGAACGCGGGGTTTCCCTTGCGCCTGTGGCAATCAGCACGCGACCGGCCTGGATAATGATGGCCTTGTCGGGAGTTGCAACCTCCAGAAGGCCATCGTCCCCCAGGCGGGTTACCGAGTGTTGGAGCCGAATATCCACGCCGGCCTTTAACGCCTCCTCCACGTTGCGCCGGGCGTAATCGGGACCGGTATAAACCCTTGCGTATTCGCGCAAGCCAAAAGGCGGATGCCCGCAATGGCGCGGTATGCCGCCCGCTTGCGGCTCGCGCTCAATCACCACCACTCTGGATACGCCAAGCCTGCGCAGCTCTATCGCAGCCGAAAGGCCCGACGGCCCACCACCGACAATGGCGACATCAACGTACTGGATTTCAATGGGATTCATGACAAACACCTGTAGCGAGGGGAATGGCCAGATGGCCGGCGCTTAGCTCAGCTACCCGGGCCCCACAATAAAAACCCTGACAGCGCCCCATGCAGGCACGGGTGCGGCGCTTCAGCCCCCCCAGGTCGCCGGGTGGAAGCGCACTGGCCAGGGCATTCTCGATTTCTCTGAGGGTGACCATTTCACAGTGGCAAATGATTTCACCGTAGCCGGGGCGCTGATAATCCCGCGGCAAATGTTCGGCAAGGTTAGGCAGCGCCGGCCATTGCAGGCTGGTAGCAGGGAGCGGCACATGGCGTTCCTGGTAAAGGCTGAACACGTGCTTTGCGATCCCAAGCGCAGCGGTCAGCCCCGTGGAGCGAATGCCGCCGACGGTAATCCAGTTTTTACCTTCGACCCGACCCACCCGATACTCTTTCTTGTCACTTGCAGGTCGCAGCGCGGCGTAGGTTGCCGTGACAGGCATACCCTCGAGTTGCGGAATACGCTCAACCGCAGCATCCACCAACTGTTGCAGCACCTCGCTGTCCAGCCCTGCATGAATCCGGTCTTGCTGTTCTTCGGCCGTAGGCCCTACCAGCAGATTGCCGTAGACCGTGCGGGTCAGGACGATGCCTTTGGTTCGTTCATTCGGAACCGGCAAGATGATGTTCGTCAGGTAGCGGGCTGCTGCCTTGTCGAACACCACAAATTGGCCCTTGCGCGGATGGATCGAGAAGCTTGACTGGCCCAGCAGCTTTTGCTCCAGCACATCGCCGAACAAACCGGCGCAGTTGATGATGGTCTTGCCACGGATCATCCCGGCAGTGGTCTCCAGAGACCAGATCTGACCATCAAAACGGCCGCCGTCGACTTGTGTATTGAATTTCACTTCAGCGCCGTGCATCAGCGCCTGCAGCAGATAGCCCAACGGGGCCGACCACGGATCAATCAAAAATTCGCCCGGGACTCTGGCCGCCCCCAGTGCGTTCAGTGCCAGGTACGGTTCCAGGGCGTGCACCTGTTGACGATCGATCAACGAGACGTCCGCGACACCGTTGTCATGGGCCTGCTGAACAATCCCCTTCAGCTTGTGCAGGTCAGCCTCATTCCAGGCCACGACCATTGCCCCGGTCTCCAGCAAGGGCAGCGACATTTTCGAGCGAATATCCAGGTATTCCCGGTAGCCGTCTTTCATGCACTGCAGTTCGAGACTTGCGGTCGGCGCATCGAAGCCGGTATGCAAAATGGCGCTGTTGCCTTTGCTGGCGCCGGAAAGGATGTCAGGGCTTTTCTCCAGAAGGAGCACCCGCGCGCCTTCGAGGGTGAAGCGCCGTACCATCGCGCATCCCACAACGCCGCCGCCAATAACGACAACGTCGTAGGCATCGGTCTGATTCGGGAATGGTTTCGTCATGATCAAGCCTGTCTGGTGAAGTGGCAGCATCTGTAATGCCTACAAGGCTGCATTGCATATGCCATTGACCGATTCGGGGTTGGAATGACCGATTGGCAGCCACTATTCACTCGCCTAACGAACGCCCCTGGAATGCCGTGATGGCGGGGCCGCAATCAAGTCACTCTCAATAGCCAATGGTTACTGCGTGCAGAGGGTCCAGGAGGAGATTTTTGAGCGCTAACTGCATGCTTACCAGATCGCCAGACCGGAGTGTCACTCAGTCAAAACCCAGCGACGCCAACAATTATGTGGAATCAGTCAATAGGTCAAAGAAGCGTTACGAGGCTACACAACGCAGCAGTCAGTCGTTACCTTTGCACACTTTTAAGGCTATAAGCCTTGTTTCATCTGGACTGCAGATTGAGGTGGCACTGGCGTAACGAACAATTCTGCGATCGAACTGCATGGCCGAACCTCCACGCCTCAGGAGATACCGGTCAATAAACACAAATTTGATGCCCGATATAAGAGAACAAACCACATAGGATCACAGTTGAAGAAACGATAAGGCACCGGACTGCAACCCTCCACTGATGGGTATTTGTTCACACAAAAGTGCGCAGCAGACGAACCGCCGAGCGCTGTTTTGCGGTTTCCTCTGCGCTCAGAGGTCTTTCGCAATAGTGCCGACTCAGATAAAGGATGACGTCATTTCCGTCAGGCTCGTCGGCATATGCGGGGTGTTTTGCTATCTCTGACAGCAAGGCACGCGAGACGGGAGCAACATGAAAATGTACGTTGAAACCCGGGGAGAAACCCAATTTGTAAAACACCACCTTGTAGGGCGAATACGCCTTTACCAGCAGACACTCCAGGGTTTTCATCACCAGCCCCAGGGATGACAGCGCCTGGTCGCTTAAATCGCTGAGGTCGGATGCGACCTGTACCGATGACATGATCAAGTAGCCGTCGTAACGGGCATCTCGCCGATGAGTCACTACCCAGTGGCTGTTTCTGAAAACCTCTTGCTCGTCCATGTAGATCCCGTTTAATGACCTGTTGAGGTGAACCGCCTTGGCGCGCTCTATTCAATCAGCCGGCACTGTCCGCCCGAACTGTTTGCGATAACAGGTCGGACTGCTCCCCAGTTTGTTGCGAAAGTGATGGCGCAAGTTCTCTGCCGAACCCAGCCCGCATTGTTCGGCAATCCGCGGTATGGACAACACGCTGGTCTCCAGCAAGACCTTGGCGCGCTCTAGCCGGACCCCAAGCAACCAGTCGCCGGGAGTGGTGCCGGTGGCATCGTGAAAGCGGCGCAGGAAGGTGCGACGGCTCATGTTGACGATGCGGGCCAAATGCGCAATATCAATTTCGCTGTTCGGGTGCGCCCGCAGCTGATCCAGCAGGGGTGCCAGGCTGCTGCCGGGTTTGACGCTGACGGGTTGTTCAATGTATTGCGCCTGACACCCCAGCCGGTGCGGCGGTGTCACCATGCGCCGGGCGGCGCGGTTCGCAGCGTCAGGGCCAAAGTCGCGGCGGATCAAATGCAGGCAGGCATCGATTCCGGAGGAGCTGCCCGCGGACGTCAGGATGTCGCCCTCATCGACGTAAAGCACCGAGGGCTCAACCTGGATATCCGGGTAGGCACGGGCCAGGGCCAGGTGATGATGCCAGTGGGTAGTGGCACGCTTGCCCGCCAGCAAGCCGGTGGCTGCAAGTACAAAGGTGCCGGCACAGATCGTGACAATCCGGCAGCCCCGGGCACTGGCCGCCCTCAATTGCTCAAGCAGTTCTGCGGGCACGTCCGGTGCAAGGTCGCGCCAGCCCGGGATGACAATGGTGCCGGCCTGCGCCAGTAATTCAAGCCCTCCTTGCACAACGATCTGCACACCCCCGAAGGCCCTCAGCGGTCCCGGCTCCACAGCAGCAACCCGCAGATCGTAGAGCGGTGCCTTGCGCTGCGGATCATCGCGCCCGAATGCCTCGATGGCGGTGCCGAACTCGAAAGTGCACAGCTGATCGTAAGCCAGTACCACCAGCATGGCGTTAAAGGGGGCAAGGGTGTCATCAATGAGTTTTGGCATGAAATTGACGATACATGGCCTTTATGCCGATTTCCACCCGCGCGCCCTCCCCTGATCATCGCAGCCTGAACTTGAACCCATGGAAGTCATGCAGCATGAAGGAATCGATGAGAGCGCCAGTAACGTTGGCGGCGGTATGCCTGGCGGCGATGATGTTCGGCCTGGAAATATCCAGCGTGCCGGTGATCCTGCCAACCCTGGACACCCAGCTCGGAGCCCGTTTCAGCGACCTGCAATGGGTCATGAATGCCTACACCCTGGCCTGTACCACGGTGTTGATGGCGGTCGGCGCCTGGCTCGACCGCTACGGTCGCAAAACCCTGTTTTTAACCAGCGTGACGCTGTTCGGTCTGACCTCGCTGGCCTGCGGGCTTGCCGACAGCGCGCCACTGCTGATTGTCGCCAGGGCTTTGCAAGGAGCCTGCGGGGGCGCGATGTTGATTTGCCAGATTTCCATTCTGTCCCGTCAGTTCGCCGATCCCGTCAGCCGCAGCAAAGCCTTTGCCTGGTGGGGTGTGGTGTTTGGCGCAGGGCTGGGATTGGGGCCTGTGATCGGCGCGGGGATCGTTGCCCTGTCGAGCTGGCACTGGGTGTTTCTGGTGCATGTGCCGTTGGCGCTGCTGACCGCAGCCCTCGGCCGGGCAGGTGTGCAGTCGTCACGGGATGCTCCCGCAGGCAAGCTTGATAGCCTCGGTATCGTGCTGTTGGCGTTGAGCGTTTTTGGCTTGACCTACCTGATTATTCAAGGCTCCCAGCCCGAGATGTCGAGAGCGACGGTCTGCTGGGCAGCACTGGCCACGCTGTTGACCTTCATGGTTTTTCTGATTTCACAAAAGCTCAACCCGCAACCGGTGATCGACTTTTCGGTATTCCGGATCCGGCAATTCTCCGGTGCACTGCTGGGATCCATGGGCATGAATTTCAGCTTTTGGCCGTTAATGATTTATCTGCCCATCTACGTCCAGACAGGCATGGGGCTTAGCGGGCTCGAGGGTGGATTGCTGCTACTGGCTTACACCCTTCCGACCTTGTTGATTCCACCGCTGGCTGAGCGACTGATGCTCACCCTGCACCCGGGGGTGATGATTCCCGCCGGGATGCTGGCCATAGGTGCAGGGCTGATGGTGATGGCTACAGGTGTCGCGAACCCGCAGTGGCTGCTGGCGTGCATGACCGCCGGTTGCTTGCTGGCGGGTACCGGGCTTGGCCTGACCAACACCCCGGTGACCAATCTCAGTACCGGGTCCGTGCCCCCGGCCAGGACAGGCATGGCGTCCGGCATGGACATGAGCGCGCGGATGATATCGCTTGCGATCAACATCGCCGTAATGGGCTGGATACTGGTGGAAGGGATTGCTGCCAGCCTGCGCCAGACCTTGCCTGGTACGACTGACCCGCTGGCATTACAGGCCGCCGCGCAAACCCTGGCGGCCGGCAAGATCGAAGTGCCAGCCGCTACCTTTCACGCGGCCCTGAACCAGGGTTTCGGCTGGGTACTGGTGTATGGCGCCAGCAGCGTATTGCTGCTGGCGCTCGCCAGCTTTGCGGTGTTCAGGCCATGGTCGAACATGTCAGCGGCAACCCTGTTGATGGCTTCAGCATCTGCAAATACCGGATCGGGCAGCGGCAATACCGCCAAAAACTAACATAAAGGCCTTTGTGCAGGGCTCATCGGCCTTGGCTTTAGCCCTTGATTTGGCCAACCAGAAAACGCTTCACCCTGCTCTGCGATGGCCGGATTCCGGCACTTATGCCACCCGAAATGGCGTATTCGAACCGTTGCCGGCAGCGGTATTGCTGGACAAATCCCATGCAGTTTCAGCATGGGGTAGGCATTTACAGCATTAGACGGCGCCCTCGCGCATTGGAATAGTCGCGCCGCCCTGGGCACCTGCCAGAGAGCTGCAGGCGAGGGGGCACATACTCAGATTTTTGCGCCAAAGAGCGTTCCGGCTCGGGCACCCACCTACGTAAAACTGAAGTAAAGGTAAAAGAAAAATAATATGAAGAAGGCAAAACTTAGCCTCGCCTGGCAAATCCTCATCGGTCTGGTACTGGGGATTGCAATCGGCGCCCTGTTTAACCACTTCAGTGCCGAAAAGGCCTGGTGGATCAGCAACGTTCTGCAACCTGCCGGCGATATCTTTATCCGCCTGATCAAGATGATCGTGATCCCGATCGTGATTTCCTCGCTGGTTGTCGGGATTGCAGGCGTTGGTGATGCGAAGAAGCTTGGGCGTATCGGTCTTAAAACCATCCTTTACTTCGAGGTGGTGACCACCATCGCGATTCTGGTCGGCCTGGTGCTGGCCAACGTGTTCCAGCCGGGCACCGGCATCGACATGAGTACACTGGGCACGGTCGATATTTCCAAGTATCAGGCCACTGCCGCTGAAGTGACCCATGAGCACGCTTTCATTCAAACCATCCTCAATCTGATTCCGTCGAACATCTTCGCCGCCATGGCTCGCGGTGAGATGCTGCCGATCATCTTCTTCTCGGTACTCTTCGGCCTCGGCTTGTCGAGCCTGAACGCCGAGCTGCGTGACCCGCTGGTGAAAACCTTCCAGGGCGTGTCCGAGTCGATGTTCAAAGTCACGCACATGATCATGAACTACGCGCCAATCGGTGTGTTTGCGTTGATCGCCGTGACCGTTGCCAACTTCGGTTTTGCGTCGCTGGTGCCGCTGGCCAAGCTAGTGCTTCTGGTTTACTTCGCCATTGCCTTCTTCGCCTTCGTGGTACTGGGCCTGATTGCTCGTCTGTTCGGGTTCTCGGTGATCAAGCTGATGCGCATCTTCAAGGACGAGCTGGTTCTGGCTTACTCCACCGCCAGCTCTGAAACCGTGCTGCCGCGGGTGATCGAGAAGATGGAAGCCTACGGCGCACCGAAGGCTATCTGCAGCTTCGTGGTCCCGACCGGCTACTCGTTCAACCTTGACGGTTCGACCCTGTATCAAAGTATCGCGGCGATTTTTATCGCGCAGCTGTATGGCGTCGACCTGTCGATCAGCCAGCAATTGCTGTTGGTACTGACCTTGATGGTCACCTCCAAAGGCATCGCCGGCGTACCGGGCGTGTCCTTCGTAGTGCTGCTGGCAACCCTGGGCAGCGTGGGTATTCCGCTTGAAGGCCTGGCCTTTATCGCCGGTGTTGACCGTGTGATGGACATGGCGCGTACCGCCCTGAACGTGATTGGTAACGCCCTGGCGGTACTGGTGATTTCGCGCTGGGAAGGCATGTACGACGACGCCAAGGGCGAGCGCTACTGGAACTCGCTGCCGCACTGGCGCAGCAAGGAAGCCCTGCCGGCTGGCGAGGTTTCAGACAGCTGATACCCAAGATACCCGCCCCCCTGCTCGCGAGCTGTGCTCTGCGCGTTGAAAAGCTCGCGAGCAAGCTCGCTCCTACAGGGGGGGCGTATGTTGGTGATATTCGGCTTAGCCGGATGCCGCTTCTCGCGGAAAACTATGCCCGCAAAGCCAAGAATCTACTGTAGGAGCGAGCTTGCTCGCGAGCCGTGCTCTGCGCGTTGAAAAGCTCGCGAGCAAGCTCGCTCCTACAGGGGGGGGGGCGTATGTTGGTGAAATTCGGCTTTGCCGGATGCCGCTTCTCGCGGAAAACTATGCCCGCAAAGCCAAGAATCGCAACTGACTGCTGATCAGGGCCAGAAGCGTGAAGGAGGCGACTTTGACATCCGGGTGCATGACAATATTCTTCTGTCCGGCTCGGTATCGATGTTGATAGCATCGCGCGCTTTACTCAGAGCCTCCAAGGGAATCGAAAAAACATGAATAGAGAGCAGGTTCGTACCGCCATTTGGCTGGCGCTGATCACGTCCGTGATTTCACTGCTTTCGGCGTATGCCCAGACCGATCCCAATAGCGCTGATGGATGGCTGATCCAGTCCAGGCTTCTGGCATCCCTCTGGCTCGAGTCTCTGCCCCTCGCAGCCATTCTGGTGCTGATCCTTGCCACCCCCTGGTATCTGGTGAAGCTTTTCAAACGCCTGCGCAGCAAGCAGTAAGCCCCCTCGATAGTCGCCCCGAAGCAAACCGCAGCACAGCCGATATTCAGCGGCCATGACGTTAGGGGCCGTACCAGCAGGAATCACCCATGCCAAACAAGCCGCCCGCCAAGACAGTAACCGCTGCCGATATAGAAAGATCGATACAGGCGCTCAACAAAATGGCTGAGCGCCTTTGGGGGGATGGCAGAGAAGCCGAGGCCAAAGCCCTGCTTGATGCCCTGGACGCTTTAAATCGGGCTCTGGACAGGATCCGGATTGGCGAAAATCGCCGCACGCTTCACTGAGGGTTCACTGTGGGCCCGCCTCTTCGGCTACTGACCTTTTTGCGAGTTCACAACGTCCTGCAGTGCTTTATTGGTGAGGCTGATGCACTTCTGCGTATCACCTTCAGCCTGTGCTTTTTGTGCCTCAACTCGTGCGTCACGTATCTGCCCGAGCAGTGGCTGCCCCAGCGTGCTGGCTGTGGCTTTGTAATCGGATAATTTCTGCAGATTGATGGCGCACAAATCTTCGGCTGCAAAAATCGGAGTTGCGACCAGGCCCGCCAGAACAAATAAAACTGACCGTTTCATAAGGCTCTCGATAATTCAAGGAAGGGAGTTTCACTATAGCCGGGGTTTGTGATGCACACCTTTGAACAGGTCATGCACCGGCTCCTGCGCTCCCGGTGCATGACTACTGCGGCGGGGATGGCCCGTTGTTTCAATTGAACGCGCCATTGATAATTTCATAGATGAGCCCGGATGCAAGCGACACCAGCACCAGCTCCGTGCCTGCCTGGCGCCATTCGTAGCCCTCATAACGCGGCAGGCGACCCTCCAGCCGGGAATCAAGCCTTTGGCCGATGCCGGGCGGCAGAGGCTTGCCTCGCGCCAGGTTTTTTTGAATGCCGGGTGGCAAGGCCGGACCCGGGCGCCAGTAGTCCCGATGCCCACCGATAATGCCCCGGGTACTTTCATAATTGACGCTCGGGCCATGACCCCGGTCGCCCTTTCCCGGATGCCCGTCTTTGGCGTCATGACCACCTGGCCCGCCCTGCTTGCCGTGGTCGTCCTGGTGGCCACGGTTGTCCTGATTGCCATGACCCTGGCTATTTGGCGGGCCGCCCTGCCCGCCCCCGCCCCCGTTACCGTTACCGTTACCGTTACCGGGATCGGCCAATGCGCCAGCGCAGCTGCAGGCCAATGCAAGGCAGGTGAAAGCTGAAATCAGTTTACGAGAAGTGGACATATGCACATCCTGAGAAAGCGGGTTAACCACTGTAATGTAGACCTGTAATACGCTTTTGGTTCACTTTACAGCGCCGCATCAGGCCACGCAGGACAGCGCCTGCTGCAGTACTGGGGGGAGGTTGGCGGTAGCAGGACAGAAGATCACTGCTCAGAGGGGGCAAAACTCAAGGCCGCATACATTTAACAATCGGCTTCAATCAAAACGCCGCTTAATAAGCGGCGTTTTGCGTATCGTGGAACCCGGGTCTGAGGCTCACCTGTTATTCAGGCGACTCAGGCGTTGCGGTTCCATGGACGATCGCCATTCTCGTCCTTGATGCGGGTCGGCAGACCCATCACATCCAGCGCGTTGAGGAACGGCTCGGCCGGTAGCTCTTCGACGTTGACCATGCGCTGCACGTCCCATTCGCCACGGGCGACCAGAAGTGCTGCCGCTACAGGCGGCACGCCAGCGGTATAGGAGATGCCCTGGCTGTCGGTTTCTGCGTAGGCTTCTTCATGGTCGGCGACGTTGTAGATGAACACCTCGCGTGGCTGTCCATCCTTGGTGCCCTTGACCAGATCGCCGATGCAGGTCTTGCCGGTATAACCGGGAGCCAGCGAGCTCGGATCCGGCAGGACGGCCTTGACCACTTTCAACGGCACCACTTCCAGGCCCTCGGCGGTCCTGACCGGCTGCTCGGAGAGCAGGCCGAGGTTTCTCAGCACGGTAAACACGTTGATGTAGTGTTCGCCAAAGCTCATCCAGAACCGCACGTTAGGCACGTCGAGATTCTTCGACAGCGAATGCACTTCATCGTGGCCGGTCAGGTACAGGTTCTGCTCACCTACGACCGGCAGGTCGTCAGTGCGCTTGACTTCGAACATGGTGTTGCTCGTCCACTGGCTGTTCTGCCAACTCCAGACCTGTCCGGTAAATTCACGGAAGTTGATTTCAGGGTCGAAATTGGTAGCGAAATACTTGCCATGTGAACCGGCATTGACGTCGAGAATATCGATCGAATCAATGCTGTCGAAATACTTTTGCTTGGCCAGCGCAGCATAGGCGTTAACTACGCCCGGATCGAAACCTACGCCGAGGATGGCGGTGATGTTCTTCTCTTTGCATTCCTCGAGGTGGTTCCACTCGTAGTTGCCATACCAGGGCGGCGTCTCGCAGACTTTGCCCGGCTCTTCGTGGATGGCGGTGTCCAGGTAGGCCACGCCGGTATCGATGCAGGCACGCAGCACCGACATGTTGAGGAACGAGGAACCGACGTTGATCACGATCTGCGATTCGGTTTCCTGGATAAGGGCCTTGGTCGCTTCCACGTCCAGGGCGTTTAGCGTGTAAGCCTTGATTTCGGCAGGCAGTTTGAGGCTGCCCTTGGCCTTGACGCTATCGATGATGGCCTGGCATTTGGAGATGTTGCGCGACGCGATAGCAATACGACCGAGTTCGTCGTTGTGCTGCGCGCATTTGTGGGCCACCACCTTGGCGACACCTCCTGCACCAATGATAAGAACGTTCTTTTTCAATTGCTTTATCTCTCCTTTATCCGCCAGCTTACGAAAGGCTGGACAGGTAGTCTTCGTAACCAAATTCACGAACCACTTCGACTGTACCGTCGAGTTGTTTCACTACGATGGACGGCATTTTCAGGCCGTTGAACCAGTTTTTCTTGACCATGGTGTAGCCCGCGGTGTCGATGAACGACAGCCGATCGCCGATGGTCAACGGACGATCAAATTGGTATTCGCCAAAAATGTCCCCGGCCAGGCAGGACTTACCGCACACCATGTAGGTGTGTTCACCGTCGCTCGGCGCCAGCTTGGCGTTGAGGCGATAGATCAGCAGGTCCAGCAGGTGAGCTTCGATGGAGCTGTCTACCACGGCCAGGTGCTTGCCGTTGTAGAGCGTGTCGAGCACGGTGACTTCCAGCGAGGCGCTGTTGGTGATCGCCGCTTCGCCCGGCTCCAGGTAGACCTGCACGCCGTACTTTTGGGAGAACGCTTTGAGTCGGGCGCAGAACGCGTCCAGTGCATAGCCTTCACCGGTAAAGTGGATGCCGCCGCCCAGGCTGACCCATTGGACTTTGTGCAGCAGCTCACCGAAGCGTTCTTCGATGGTGCACAGCATCTGGTCGAACAGGCCAAAGTCACCGTTCTCGCAATTGTTGTGGAACATGAAACCGGAAATCTGATCGATGACGCCTTCGATCTTCACCGGGTCCCATTCACCCAGGCGGCTGAACGGACGCGCCGGGTCGGCCAGCAGGTAGTCGGAGCTGCTGACTTGCGGGTTAACCCGCAGACCACGGATCTTGCCTTCTGAGCGCTTGGCAAAACGCTGCAGCTGGCCGATGGAGTTGAAGATGATCTTGTCGCAGTTGGCGAGCATCTCTTCGATTTCATCGTCGGCCCAGGCGACGCTGTAGGCGTGGGTCTCACCTTCGAACTTTTGGCGGCCCAGCTTCAACTCGTACAGCGACGACGACGTGGTGCCGTCCATGTATTGCTGCATCAGGTCGAATACCGACCAGGTGGCGAAGCACTTGAGAGCCAGCAGAGCCTTGGCCCCGGACTGTTCGCGCACATAGGCAATCTTCTGCATGTTCGCCAGCAGTTTCTGTTTATCAATCAGGTAGTACGGCGTTTTGATCATTTCGAGGCGCCTCCAGCAAGGCCAGCCAAAAAAGGATGCGCATTGTGCCTTCACTAACTGGATATCGAAAGAGCAAAAACCAGTTCCCGGTGCCGCCTGGCTGAACGGGAGGTAAGCGCATGCGGCACCCTGGAGCCCGATAAATTACACCGCCTGTGCGTCAGGCAGGTTACAGCGGTGCCTGATGACGGCGGACATTTGGCGGGCAGATCGCTGGAGTTGAACACCTGGCAGGCAGGTTTGCGTTGCATGAACGCACTGCCGTCCAGCCAGGGTCAGGGCGGCAGAGCGGGAGTCGACACAAGAAATAGTCCGGATAAACGAAGCATTCTCATGGGGGCCAGCAATGAGTCAAAAACCGGATTTTTCAACACGCCCCGCAAGAGTGGCTAATTAAAAGCAGCATCTGATCGGCGCTGCGGATGACCAGGCGCTCACTCGTGTTCCGCCGCCAGCATTGACCTGAATTGCGCAATGATCTCTGTCGATAGCCCGGCACCTTCAAACACTGCGCAGGTAAAGCTCACCGCAGCAGTGCCAGGGGCCGTGATGATGCGATCAGCGGCCACCGCTGCGGGGCTGCTTGTATAAAGCCCTGCCCCTTTATAATCAACGGCGTTGCGTTGCAAGAACTCAGCACTGTTCGAGGTATGGGTCACCGTGTCGAGAAGCCCTGCCCTTGCAAGTGCCAACGTTCCACCACAGATACCCGCAATGATGGCGCCACCTGATCGACTGGCGTGTAGAAAATCTCCAAGATGCGGTGCATCTGCACTTTCCCAGATCATTCCCCCAATGACGGCAACAACGTCCGGATTCCAGTCCAGACATTGCTGCAAGGTGCCGTCGACGGTGACTGCCAACCCACCCTGCGATCTGAACTCTCCCGTAGCGGGGGCAAAAAACCTGACATCGATCCCATAAAACGCAGAACCGGTTCCTGCGATAAAAGCGTATTCCCAGTCCGCAAAACCGGGGGTCAATATCAAACTCACACGTGCCATCAATCAGAATCCTCCATGAATATCGTGAACATAAATCGCTGAACAGGTAACTGCCTACGGGCTGTGCACACTCATAGCGGTCCGCAGAATAACCGCTGGCAATGTTGTTCAGCCAATTGCGTGGCAACCAGCAACGACCGCCAGCCCTCGGGCTCCTGCCAGTGCAGGTACACCCAAAAGCAGCAAAGTCGCAACACAAACCAGCTCACGGGACCTGCCCGTTGAAATCATATCTATGACGAGTGTGTGACTTCATTACCCATTGCTTCCCTGGCGCTGGCATCACCGTGAACTCTGGCCCACCCCGTGCTGGCTATCGCACGGCAACACCAATAATATAATGAACGAATGACCGCCATACTGAACACTGCATACCAGAGCGTCAACCCGATTAAGGACGATTTGAAAAACAAATGACTGATATAACGAACGACAAACTCGCAAACCACCTGAGTCGAATAGATCAACTGGCTCTATCGATCAGACGCGAGCGCCTGGCAGCCGGGCTTTCAGTGACAGAACTGGCAAAACGCGCCGGGGTGGCTAAATCGACCTTGTCCCAGCTGGAGTCCGGCCTCGGCAATCCGAGCATCGAAACACTGTGGGCGCTGGCCATGGCCATGGGTTTGCAGGTCACCCGGTTCTTCGAGCAACCGCGGCAGAATACGCGGGTCATTCGTGCCAATGAGGGCTCGACGGCCTATACCGAGAACGGCAACTATGCGGCGACCCTGCTGGCGGACTGCCCGGCCGGGGTGCGGCGCGATATCTATCGGCTCAAGGTGCAGCCCGGCGAAGTGCGCCAGTCTCTGCCCCACCCGCCAGGGACTGTGGAACATGTGGTGCTGTGCAGCGGCAGCGCTAATATCGGCCCGGCCAATGAGCCGGTGCTGCTGCATGCCGGCGACTACATCAGTTACCTCGCCAATGCGCCCCACGTATTCGAAGCGCTCGAGGCGGATACCACTGCCGTGATGGTGATCGAGCATCCATGAGGATGAGCCTGAGCAAGCGCTTGCCCTTTGCGGCCAGAATGAAGTGAAAACAACACCTGCACCGAACTGGACGGGGTTCTGGCTTCTGGTGGAAGACGGCGCGGGTTCAAGACGGTTTAAACAAAATGATCGAAGAGCCACCACGCTACATCCTGATTACTGGTGCCGCAGGTACAGGCACAACCACCCTGGCTCGGGCCTGAGCGCTGTGATCACGCCCGGGCCTGCGCCGATAAGCAGCAGCGCTGCCATAAGGAATACCGGCGGGGCTTGCTCGACCTTGGCTAGCCTCAATCCTTCGACCTCTGCGACCAGCCTATGGCCATGAATACACTACCGGGTACCCAAAGCCCGGGAATTGAAGTCGCCAGGCCTGTAGTAAACATCGATATCCCGACCACGAATAATGGCTGTTTGAATGCCTTGTCCATACTGCAAAACCTCCTTTTAGAATTAAGCATACTCAATCATAAAGTGTCGAAGGCAAAGCAGTGATGCATGGCTTGATTGGCGCAGGGTTTTCGCTGAATGCTCACCCAAACGATTCTTTTAAAACGTCACTTTGACCTGTAGGCCAGCGGCCAATGCGTTGCCTCTTTTTTTACCGGAGAAAGCACCCGGCTCGATGTAATACTGCAGGTCCGGACGCAGCAACAGCCATGGGGTGACCTGCGCACCATAATTGAGCTCAAGCATTTGCTCGCCATTGTCGAGGCTGGCGATAATTTCGGATTCGCCGAGGCTGGTTGCAGCCGATTCTTGTAGGTCCCGCGTTCGCGAATTCAGCACGGCTCGACCGTAGCCAAATGCGATGGTGTCATGCGGGCGGCTGGCAAATGGCTTTTGCTTGACCAGGCCGACCGAATACCAGCGACGCATCGGCGAGGTTGCCGCGTTGCTGGTAGCCGCCTGGCCAAACAGACGCAGCACACTTTCAGGGTCTTGCTCATCCCGCCAGATAGCCTGGTCCATCAGCACATAAGCACCGGTGCGGTTGCTGCTTTTTTCGGTGCTGCCAATTTTTGGCGAATGCGAACTGTCGTAGTACCAACCTGCTTTGTATTGGCCACTGAGAAAGGCGTGGTTATTGAAGATAGCTTCCAGTGGCAAAATGGCCCCGGTGGTATCGTGGCTGGGCATTGAAAACGCTTCGGAGGGAAGACTGTTGTGCTCCGGGTTGACCTGGAATACCGCTGTTTGCAATGTCAGTGAATCGTTAACGTCATAGCGTAACTCTGCCCCCCAATGGGCCGTGGGATAGTTGCCCCACCCACTTCCGCTGGACATGGTCAACGGATGCGCACAAAAGCCGGCGCTCACAAAATTGGTCAAAATCGGCATGCCACCAAAATCGGTGCCCATCACCAGGTAACCGACTTTGGCGGACACCGCTTCAGAGAACAGATTGCGCTGGTAACTGAACTCAGTCAGTCGAGTGTATTCCCCGCCGTAGTTTTCTTGTGCTGACAGGCGATTGCCGAGCAAGTCTTCCGTGGCGCTATTGCCGCGACGGTCGTTAACCATTATCTGCACAAATCCGGCGTCCGGAGTGCCGAGCAATTTACTCAGATCAAACTTGGCAGCCACACGTAATTGCTGCGCATAACGCGTACCGCGTTTGATCCCCCCATGCAGGTTAGAAATTGTTTCTGAGCTGTAATCACCGGTAATCGTGATTCCCTTGTCAGCAAGCTTTCGACGCTCACCGCCCCAATCACCGGTAAGTGTCGAACGACTCATCAGGTCGGATGAGTCCGCCAGTGCCCAGGATGGAGTCAAGATACTTAATGACAAACCGCCGCACAGGCTGGTGGCCAGCAGGGTGCGCAAAGAAAAAAGCATTTGGGCTGTGCTCCGTAAAAAATGTTGGTGTACTGATCCACCACGCGCGGACCTGGCAGCAGGCTGGCCGTTCCTGTTTAACGCCTGAACGTTTCGTCAGAACCGGGGCGCTGGCCAGCCATTGAAAACCCGGGCCGAACCGGTTTCTACCGGCGGCATCAAGGGGGGTCCATGATCTGGTTTCTTGAGGGGCAGCCCCGTCAATGCAACGTGATTACGGGTGCTCGAAGCCGCCGGGATCTTCGCTTTACAGTGGCATCGTCGCCCTGAAAGTTATTGAACTACAGATGTCATCGGGCGCGAGTCGTGAGGGCAAGTTTATGCGGATGATTTTTTGGATATATCCATGAAATTGAAAAACTTTGTTGGTAAGGAGGTAATAATCCACCGGTGATCTACGGACTTTCGCTTGCAAAAGCGGCGATCATTTTCTGCTCAAGTTGCTCTTGAGATCATTAGTGGATCGAGCCAAAAGAGGACTTGGAGAATAAGCAACCTCCAGGCCACCACGGATTGTTACTGTTTCTTCAACAATGTTTCTCCTGCTGTTGGATTTATCCAAATCCGCACCCGTATAAACTGACTCAGCGTCTCTGGGCAACGAACAGAGCGTCGAGAATCCCCAGTACCCAAGCAAACACCTGCCCTACTTTTCGTAGAGTCCTCGGCGTTGATGTCCAGTGCTCCCTTGTTGTCGACAAGGTGCGCAATCCAACACGCGCCACCATCAGTGCATTACGGATCGAACTGAACATTCGACCCAGCTGTTCGCACCCGGCGCGAACAGACTTGTATCCACTAGCAGAGCATTCACGAAAATGACGAATGACAATCCATCTCCAACTGCAAGGCTCTCCATGAGCAATATCGCGAGGGTCCTGTTTTCCCTGTTTGTATTTACCGTGGGCATCGCTTTGATTTATGGCGGTATCCAACTAGTGGCACTGGGCGGCTCAAGTTACTACTTGATTGCAGGCTTGGCTTATCTGGTGCTTACCGTCCTCTTTCTGTTGCGCAAGCGCCTTGGCATTACCCTCTCCGTTGCCATCTTCCTGGCAACTTGTGCCTGGGCCTTTTATGAGGTCGGTCAGTTCAGCTATTGGGAACTGCTGCCACGCCTGGTCGTGCCAGCCATTATCCTGACGCTCAGCTTGTGGGTGGGCGCCGCGTTGCCGGACACGTCCTTGAATACTCGACGCGTTGCCAACCGCTTAGGGATCGCCGTATTCCTGGCATTGGTCGCGACCTTTATTGCTGCGTTCTACCCGCACGGAGGGATCTCCAACCCGGTCGCTGCCACTGGCGCCCCCAAGGCCGAAGAGCCCTCCGGCATCGATCAAAACTGGGAGTTCTTTGGGCGTAATGCATCGGGAACAAGGTTTGCCCCTTACACGCAAATCACACCGGACAACGTCAAGGATCTGCAGGTTGCATGGACCTACAGAACAGGCCGTCGCACCACGGGTGCTGGCGCGGGTGTAGACGAAAACACACCGTTACAGATCGGCAACGTTCTGTACTCGTGCACGCCGGAAAACCTGATAACCGCCCTGGACGGTGATACCGGGACCCCGATCTGGAAATTCGATCCCCACGCCAAAAGCGAAGAGCACGTAACTTGCCGCGGTGTGGGCTATTACGACATCGATAAAGACGACAGCCTGAGCGCTGAGGTCAAGGCGTCATACAGCACTGAACAGCAGTGCCGCCAGCGTATTCTGGTGTCGTCTGTAGATGCCCGGTTGTTCGCACTTGATGCGCATACCGGCACCCTGTGCCCGAGCTTTGGCGACAACGGTTACGTTGATCTCAAGAAAGGCATGGGCCCGACAGAACACAGCAAGCGCTATCACCCTACCTCACTGCCAGTAGTCATGGGCCATCTCACCGTGGTCGGTGGCTGGGTACGTGACATTGTGGCAGGCGAGCCTTCCGGCGCCGTGCGTGCATTCGACGTCCTGACCGGTGCGTTGGTGTGGGCATGGGATGTGGGCGCTCCAGAGGCCAAGGACACAGCAGCAGCCGATCATCAGTTCACCCTTGAGACGCCTAACGTCTGGACTGTTCCGACCTACGATAAAGAGTTGAATCTGGTTTACCTGCCTACGGGTAATGGCCCGCCCGACTACTGGGGTGGTGATCGCAACCAGGTCAAAGAAAAGTTTGGTACAGCGGTCGTTGCAGTCGATGCATCAACCGGTAAAGCCAAGTGGGTTTATCAGATCGTTCACCATGATGTCTGGGATTATGACCTGCCTTCGCAGCCGGTCCTCTATGACATCAAAAACGCCCAGGGCGTGAAAACTCCAGTCCTGATCCAGACCAGCAAAACCGGCAACATTTTTGTGCTGGATCGTCGTACCGGCAAGCCAGTCACAGAAGTTGAAGAACGCGCTGTTCCTACCTCGCCAGCAGCCGAAGGCGAGCATCTGTCGCCTACCCAACCCTTCTCCGTAGGGATGCCGACCATTGGGGTCGACCCGCTGACAGAGAAGTCCATGTGGGGCGTGACGACATTCGATCAACTGTATTGCCGGATCATGTTCAAAGACTCCGTGTACCTGGGTCCATTTACACCTCCAAGTGAAAAACCGTACATCGAATGGCCTGGTTTGCTGGGCGGCATGAATTGGGGCGGCATCTCCATCGACGAGAACACCGGCATGATGTTCGTCAACGACATGCGTATGCCGCTGCGCATGTCACTGGTCACAAAGGAAGACACCAAGAAGTTCAAGGTTTCGAGCGATGAAGTGCCTGGTTTCATGGGAACCATTCGGCCACAAGTTGCCGGTATCTATGGCGGTGTAAAAATCGACATTCTGCAGTCACCACTGGGCGTACCGTGCAACACCCCGCCCTTCGGCAGCATGAGCGCAATCGACCTGAACACCCAGAAACTGGTCTGGCAGGTCCCACTGGGCACCGTCCAGGACACCGGCCCGCTGGGTATCAAAACCCACATGCCGATCCCGTTGGGCATGCCGACCCTGGGTGGCCCGACCTCAACAGCATCTGGCCTGGTGTTCTTCGCCGGTACCCAGGACTACTACCTCAGAGCCCTCGACTCGGCCACCGGTAGAGAAGTCTGGAAAGCCCGCCTGCCGGTTGGCGCGGTTGCAGCCCCGCTGATCTACAAATCCCCCGCCACCGGTAAGCAATACGTGGTCATCTCGGCAGGTGGCATGAGTCACTCGCCTGATGTGGGTGACTACATCATCGCTTATGCATTGCCGGACACCATTAACCAAAAATAACGCCTGGTTGATGTGACCAGAAAAAGCCCGCTATCAGCGGGCTTTTTTTGTCGGGAACACTCTAATCAATCGATGATTTCGGCCCTGGATTTTGCAGCCAGCCCCGAGCCAAATGCCGGTTTAACGGCCTTGGTGTAAGCGGTGGTTTCACCGGACTGCCAAGCGTCCAGGTTGGCCAGTTTTTTATACAGATGCCAGGCTGAAAAGCTAAGCCCTATGGCGACAGCGATACCACCATAGATCCCAATCGGATTAATGATGTTGTAGATGGTCGCTCCCGGCCCCTTCCATGATTTTTCGGCAACGTTGTAGGCATACAGTGCAACCGGAATGACTAATACTAACCAGCTCGCAAACCAGAACAGAAAACCCGCACAGGCTGGACGAATCGTCAGATTATACAATTTGTGCGATAGCTTGCTTTTGATGACTTGACGCTCACCGGCGGCATTTTCTATGCCGCCAATGATCAGCGCTTTTTTGAATCCCGGCGCAAAAAACCACACGCGGTTTTTTGTATCCTTACCGATACCCGTCAGGTACTGATAAACCTCAGGCTCCATTACCAAACGCTCAATTTGCCGGCCATCAATGGTCGCCTTGAACACATCTTTACCGGGCTCAATCCGGCTCAAGTTAGAAATCACACAGTCCGTAGTAAAGAACTTAGGCACAAAAAAATCCTGTTGTTGTGGCATTAATGCGGTATCAAAATGATATCAAAGTGCCTTTATCGCGCCTAGACCGCCCTTCTAGAACCTCCAGCAATATCCACCTGCCAGCCAAAACATCCGGCCATGGCCCGCGAGCTACGCCGCTAATTTGAAAAATATCCCACCAAAAGGCCCAATTCGGTGGTTTTTTGCGTCGACTGGAAGCATGCGCTGAAAGAGTAAAGGAGAGCCATCAGCTCAACAGCGCACCGCGAAGCAGCCAAATCACGTTAATGTCTTGGCGCCCGGATACGGGGGTTATCAACAACGGCCGGTCAGCATCCCCATCGCCCACGATGAAGTGTGTAACCGCGCATCGAGTTCCAGTCGTGAAGACCTGAGACGCTTGCACCCTGGGAATATCCCAATCCATCTCGAACAGAAGACTGCCCCCCGTGCCTGGGCGGCCTGTTTACGGGCGAAAGTCAGTCACTCTTGGTAGACTTGCGCGCCTTCACGAATCAGGCGTATTTGGGCCGTGTAACTGATGCTGCCGTCGGTGCATTTCCGTGCTCTGATCGTGGCCATGGTCAACTGGTACAATTCAAAAATGAGTGGGTACCTTGTACCAGCGAGCCATCAGAAACGCCCTTTTACCCCCTAAAACACGCCTAAAACACGTAGAGCAAAATGGTACAGAATTCAGCTACACCCCACGTAAACACAGGCTCTGCGGTGTCCAGACGCTTTAGCGTGGCCCCCATGATGGATTGGACGGCTTAATCAGTATTTCCGTGGCCTACAAGGTATATCGTGTGTAATTTGTGTGCAGTCATACACACCCCGCCAGTACACCTCTACACCACCTCCCGCTCGACTGGACTGAAGCTGATTGGACAGACCAGCAGCGATATAGCTCCAATTCCTGGCACTACCGACTGACACTACCCATAGATCTCCCTACCTCCCCTCCCGTTTGGCACATGGCCATCATCGATATTTAGGATAAGCTGAGCTCATCAAAATCGCCTGGGAGTGAGCACGTGGCAGACAAGAATCAGGAAGAAAAGCAACCGTTGATGGATGTGGCGACCCTAGATGATTTCGCTCACATCAACCCCACATCAATACTCGCCATGAGCAATTCACTTCACTTCCACACGCTTGAGCAAACGTTTCAGGAGGCTGCCAAAGCGGCTGAAAAAACTGGGGATGATGCAGCGGTAAGGGCGTACAGGGTTTTGGCTGTCATCTGCAGCTATCACTTCAATCCCAACCGAGATGATGCCTTCACGCCTCAATTCATCATGGATGGTAGGAGGTCGCTAATCCCGGGTGATTACATAGGTGAGCAACAGAAAGTTCTTACTGAAATCGCCGAACAGATTGACCACCCGTTGCTTCGAGCACGAATTGCTGACAGTTGTTGGTACAGCTGTAGAAAGCTTCATAAGATGGCGGTGCTTGCCTCAAGCTCATACTTAGACGCCGTCGAATCCTTCTTCAAGAAAGACTTACTCTACCAGTACGAGTCTGACTTTGCAGTGCCATCTAAAGTGGTTGATATTATCGAGCGAGCATTCGTCATTTATGCATCCGCGGGCAAAAGGAAAAACATACCGGAAAGTGCTAAGGAAACATTTTCCCTCGCTTATAACACAGCTAGAGACAATCTAAATTTAGTAGCCTTTCATAGACTTTCGTCTATTGGCCAGTCTTACGGACTACTGGAGTGGCAAGAGATAGCCACTGAAGCTGAGAAGATGGCAACTGCTGCAAAAGACAAGCAGTATGCTGAAGCGGTGAAAAGAGTTTGGCTTCACGCAGCTCACGCTTACTTCAAACTTGGAGATAAGGAAGCCTCAATCAGATGTAAAGTGTTTGCGGTCGATCAAACGTTGCGAATGCGTGACGGGGTTGGATCTGCAATGGCCAAGGCATCCTGGACACGAGATGCTATTGGTGAGCTTCGCTCAATTGGAGGTATGCAGGAGCAGATCGATGAACTCAAAAAAGAACTGCAGAATTACGAAAACGATTCACTATCTGAGCTCGGAGAGTTCAGTATACCTATTGATCTTAAAGATGAGCGCCAAGCAACCATAGACCAATTCGAAGAGCTAGAAGTTCACGAAATGCTTTTCCGCTTAGCCTTCAGTTCACGCCCCCCTGAGAAGATAGTTCTTCACAGGAATTGTCTGCAAAAAAAGAACAAAAACTTTCTATCATCGATAATGGGCAAGGTCTACGCGGATGAAAAAGGCAAGGTAATAGCCCATGCACCGTCTGCGGACTTATCTGACAAGCCGTCTGAGGAGTGGTTTGACCACGAAAGCCTCACAGAAGTTGGCCTCCATTATCATATTGAAGCCGAGGGATTCATCAAACCCGCTTGCATGACTATATCTAACTATCAGGCCATTGATGAAAGACACTTAGAGCCTATCGCACATCACAGCGCATTTGTGCCAACTGGGCATGAATCAATTTTTGCACTTGGATTCGCCAGAATGATTCAAGGCGACATGGTGACAGCAGCTCACACGTTAATCCCCCAACTGGAAAATTCACTTAGACACATATTGAATAATCGCGGATCCAACACGGTAAAATTTAATATAGATCTTACGCAAGAAGATCAATCTCTCAGTCAAATGTACTCAAATCGAAAAGAAGAGCTTGAGCAAGTCCTCGGCCCAAACATAACCTATGCAATACACTTACTTTTCAATTTGAAAGGTGGGCCAATGCTAAGACATGAAATGGCGCATGGAAAACTCACTGCGGGACAATGCTATAGCAGCGCCTGCATATATGCATGCTGGCTAATATTCCATATTACATGTGCTCCACTTAGAAAATACTGGGAACCACATGTAGCAAATGCGATTCAAGAAGTAACCCACTAGACAAAAAACACACCTACCAATAGCGAACTCACAATACACCATTGCGAGTTCGCAAATCAGCACTGCAAAACCGCACTCACCCACTGCGAACACGCACCGGATTAAAGCGAAACCGTACTCTGCTTCTGCGTTTTCACACTAACCCTTAGCAAACCTTCATACAACCCAAAACAAATGACTATATTTGCAAAAACACTCCCACCACCTATTGCTCCACATGCATAATAGTCTTATATCAGTAGCTAGCCAGTTGTGTCTGTGGCAGACAATAAGCGACTACTCACATCCCTTCGGGTGTTGCGTTGATAAAAGCTAACCAATAAAAACAATAATAGGTAAGCCAAGATGAAGAACATCGAGAAGCAAAATAAAGAAACCCGGATAACTTTTAGACTTAACAAGTCTGAGTTAGATACCCTGAATTCCAAAATGAACGAGGCAGGCTACAAGTCCGCAGGTGCCTTTATCCGTGACTTCGTTGCTAACGGCCATGTAAAGCCCAAAGTCACCCAGGATGTCGTCCAGATCGCCAGGGAGCTCATGAATCTCGCATCGCTGATCAACGCCGACCGCCCCGGCAGTGAGCTCCTTGAAAAAGTGAAGTACATCGCCCAAGTGAACCTGGGAGGTGTCAAATGATCGGCAAGATCTTTCCCAAGTCTGCAGGATCGTTTAAGAACCGGATTCGGTACATTTTTGGCTGCACCAAGCACGACCATGAGATCTCGGGCATCCGGACGATCAGCTTCAACACCATGAGCCGCGATCCACTGCCAGGCGTCTTCCAGGGCAACGAGGCGGACTTGTCGGAAATGATCAAGGAGTTCGACCAAGTCGAGACGCTTAGGCGCTTCACTATCGACTCCGACAAGCCCATCAAACCGGTCTTTCACGCCATGCTGTCCTTACGCCCTGGGGAGGCCCTGACAACGCCTCAGTGGCGCACAGCAGTCAACAAATACATGGCAGACCTGGGCTTCGATGAGAGCAATCAATTCGTCGCTGTGATGCACCAAGACAAAGACCATCAACACGTCCACATCGTCGCCAACAGGATTCGGCTCAATGACGAGTTCTCAATGGTCAAAGACAGCAACGAGCGAAGCATCAGCCTGGACTCTGTGTCCGGCATCGAAGACCGCTTCAAGCTGTCCAAGGCACCGAAGCCCAAGGACACTTGGGGCGTCTCGATCTCCCACGCCGAGCTCCAGGCCTCGATCCGCGATAATGACCTGCCGCTCAAGCACAAAATGATCGCAAAGATTGCCGGCGCTATCGAGCACACCAAGCTCATCGATGGCGACATGTTTGACTTCGTCGGCGCGCTGAGAAAGCAGAAGGTTTACATCCATCTGACGCTAAACGATGACGGCCAGCCCAAGGGCATCTCTTACGAGCTCGACGGCAAACATATCAGCGGCAGACAGCTCAAACGTTCACGCCTCACATGGCACAAACTAACAAAAAAAGAAGGTATCAGTTATGACTCAGAAACCCTTTCAGAGCTTCAGGAAGAAATTGCTCGCCGAGATCAAGTCGAACGCCCAAGGCTTGAGCGACTCCAGTACTTCTTCCTTCGATTCCAAGCCGGCGCGCGAAGAATCCCTATCAAAGTCAAAAGCGCCAACTGGCGTCTCGACCGGGACACCAGGCTGATCCTGGAAGCCCTCGAAGTCCTGCTCGGCATCGATCTAACTTTCAAAGGCATCGGAAAGCCATCAAAGTACTACATTGAATTCACCCCAGGCCAACCGTTGGTTCTACCGGCCGGAAAACAACAGGAGTATGAGTTTGATCCACAGCCTGCATAACGCCAGGTTTACCAACAGCGAGGACGTACCCGGCCAATGCATCGCTGGGTACGTTTTCAGCATGCCAGGCGGCGATGACTACATCCAAACGCAACCGATCCAAGCGATCTGGGAAGACGGCGGCGAGCTTTTTGTTGAAGACAAAGCTGGCAGCACGTACCAGATCGCCGACTTTGAGTACGACGATGCGGCGCACCAGATCGGGTGCATGCGCGAGGAGATTTTACGAGGTTTTTTTTCTACATGAGTGGAGAGATGGGTAAGTGTATTGCCTCGATAACCTATTTGCATTCGATCCGACCATCCATTTGCGTCAGATTTGATCACTTCGCTTCATAGCCATGACCAGCAGAGTACAGCTACGGTCGTTCATCGTCGAAATCTACATTTCTTCGACCTTAAACGCTTAGCCCGCAGAGTGACTAGGACGACAATACCCAGCCCAGGCTGCTATACGAATTCAACCGCACTGTAGACAGGCTGGAGGAGCTTTTCTCACTACCTATGGGCTATTCAGATGTTAGATAATCCTGCCGGTACTCCATGCCCTCGATATCATATAAAAGCTCTGCGATAGCTTGGGCGGGTATGTAATTTACGACACCGCTCGTTCCAGATCCAGTTACAACCATCCCTGAAAACTCCAACTGACCATTCGCATAACGTAAAACTGGAGATCCACTGTAGCCTCTTAGACTTGGTGTTCCAGTGCCGGTCAGTTTAAGTGAGTCCAGTCCTGGTGCCTGCGAAGTAGCACTTTTACCATAGAGAATACCCATTGTCGCTGAGGAAACTCTTTCGTCATAGTCATATGATCTGTCAGAGTCAGGATATCCACAAACACAATAATTTTTCTCCCTATCCGGAGTGCTATCGCCAATAGTGAAACCTAAGTCCATCCACCACAGACCATTATCGCTCAGGGTGCTTAGGTCTTCTGGGTAAATGCGCAACACTAATAAATCTCCAGCGGGATTATAATCATCCTTCATAACAGCCTCGCGATCAAACCTAACCTCCATACCAGTCCGCAGAAAAATTCTAATGTGTTCTGGATTGGTATTTTGATTTACCCAAATGTGTTTCGCAGATATGAGGTAGATGTGCTTCCTCCATTCGACAGTGAATGCAGTTCCTACTCCCCAGTAAGGATATTTTTCGTCTCCAGAATATATTGTGACGGGGTGAACAATGCCTAAGAGCGAGTCCTGCAATTCCACAGCCGAAGGTGAGTTATCCATGGTTTTCATTATTCAATGTTAAAATTACTGACAGGAAGTAATACCGTTAAAGTACAGCCCATATCATGCTACTTGTGTCACTGACTAGCCCCGATTTGAAAACAGATATCACGCATCAGTCTCGCGTCAGCCAGAGCATGGTGTGGAGGTTCTACCAAAAGCCTTTCTATATCGGAGTTAAGCACTGCATTACCAACCATGTTACTCAGATCGGTGGGCGTAGCCAGTACGTTAGATGGCCATTCGCTTCCTGTCTGCGCAACGTAACAGAAGAATTTCCAGTCCCAGTCCGGGGCATCAGAGCAAATTTGCAGGTTTACGTCAAAACGATGAAAAAATTTCTGTAGCTGCTCTTTGGCTTCCGCAAGGGTTTTCCCATGGCGTTTAAGATCGAGCTGCGGCAGCACTGTTTTGACGACGAAGTCACTGCAGTCTTCCTTACCGTACCCATCCGTCAGCTCAACGTAAAACTCCTCCCCAGTCTCGGCGACTAACGCTATTGATATGAGCTTTGCATCGCGATGCAGGCCTGTAAATTCGGTGTCCAAAAAGACTTTCATTGATTCCATCCGTACGATAACCATCACAAGACTAGCGACTGTTGGAAGCCAGTACCACCGTAACTCATTCCGACGACCTCTCAAAAATCCATTGCCTATGTAACCTTTAAAGGTGTACATTCGTTTCATTGAAGGCAAAATTCTGCCAACAAGATAAGATTCCCTAGCCCACGTCCGGGCTTTAGGGGGAAATGGTGACCGAGGATCAGTTTATGGCCTTAGCTGAGCTTTTGCGGATGCGTGGTGGAGCAAGCCAAGAGGCCGCGCGCCTGGTGCTTGTTGAGGGTTTGTCTACAACAGAAGCCGCGCGCCAGGTTGGTACGAGTCCTCAGGGGGTCAGTAACGTACTGGCTTCGTGTCGGCGTGGTCTTGAGTTGGCTCGGCGTGCCACGCAGGAGGAGTAGTGATGCTCAAGGCTATTTTTGAAAAGATAAGATATTGGGCGTATTTCACAACTTACTTTTTGCTTATCCCGATATCCATCGTAAGGTTTTACGTCAAACTCTTTTCCAAGCCTAAGCCGGTCACCCGCACTCTCCGCGATGCTCGCTTTTGTGGCAACGGGCATGTTTCTGGTCTTTCTTCACTGCAGGATGGAACGATAACTGATGCCTGCGGCTTTTTGATGGATCTTACTGTCGAAAAGGGGGAACTGGTGGCGATTCTGGATGGCTACAGGTATGTCATTGCAAACGTTATCGCGCCGGATGGTGATCGAAATCTGCACGAGACATTGTGCGAATTGTGGCTTCCAGGGCCTGCAAAATGATCGAAGTATCGTCGATAAAACTCACTGACTTTAATTTTATCGGTGATGGGATGTATGCGGCCAAGTATCTACATCGCGGGCTCAGTGGTGCCGTGCAGTCGGAGTTTGATGGATTTTTGTTTTTAGGTGACGAACTTTTTTAGTTTGTACGGTTTTTGGTGCCAGGGAGCTTATGGCGGTAGAGAGCTTTTCTGCGAAATTTGATGCCAGAAAACATGTGACTGAGCTATATAAAACGCTAATGGGTTTTCCGCTTTAAAAAGACTAGCGCGCCACCGATCTGCATTCAATAACCAAGGAAATCGATATGGATAGAAAATTGTCCGCGGTACTCGTGTGTCTAGCTTTTGCTCTGTCATCAGTTACTGCAATATCCGTAGCCATGACTGTTTATAGTCTAATCGACGATCAATTTCTCCGGCTCATATTTGCTGGCGCCGCTGTTCTGCTCGATGTTTTTAAGTACTTGGCATGGCCTGTAGCTATGCGACTAGTCAACGAGCGGTTTAGGCTAGCCGCTGCTGGCTTACTATTTTGTTCGATAACCCTCGGAGCTGTTTCTGGCTGGTCAACTTATGACCGGTTGGTTGGGTCGATAAATGCAAGTAACTCCCTGCACGATGCGCTCAGTGGCTCGCGGTTGGCGCAGTTGTTCTCTTTGATTAAGACGGACTCCGATTTCCTCGAAACTCTGGGAGAGGCGGAAAGTAAGACCAGAACTGACTCATCCACCCTAAGGGATAAAGGCATGGTCACAAAAGCCCAGGAACTCGAATCTGCTGCATACGACAGGACGGATACCCAGCGCCTGGCTGCTATGGAGCGGATCAAAACCAACTCCTTGGAAATAGCCGAAATCCAGGCAACCACGACAAAAGCATCATCTATTCCAACACTCCTCGCCGCCATGCTCTGCGCTGGCTTTGCCATATCACTGGAGCTCGTACCAGCCCTGATCCTCGCAATCCTGCCAAGTCAAACACCAGAGGTCGTCCAGGGTAAAGATGTGCCAGAGTCACCAACCATCGTGGAAGCAATACCAGAGACAGTCCAGAATCATGAATTGGTGACGAACAACGGGCTCTTAGACACGCTACTCAAACAGGCTGCTGAATTGCCATCGCACAGTAGGATCAAGGTAAAAGACTTTGCCACTGAAAACCGGGTAGGTAATCTCAAGGTGTGTCAGGTATTTAAAAAAGCCGAGGAGCTTGGAGTTCTTCAGAAAACTCCCCTCGGCTGGGTAATTGCACAGACTTGACCGTCCATTTGCAATAAAAGATAATTTTTATACGTCAAAACATCCTTCTAAATTATGCCAGCCTCTTTTTGTAACTTTTTAATATAACCATTTAATGACCTACTAAAAACAGGGAGGTTTTCACTTACAAACTCCCAGTTAAAAGTCATTAAGGCGCTACTCCAGCCTACACTATAAATAACCCCATCTTCATCAAGCTTTTTACTACCATGTGTCATATTAAAGCTTTCATGATCAAAGTGAGCGCCATGTTTATCGCGATATGCTCTAGCATCTTCTATAAACTTATTAAACTTGACTTTAATATCACTAGAAAATGCCTCTAAAACTATTTCTTCGATAATCGGCTCCCAAAATTTTTTCTTGTTGCCGGCAATAACCCCTGCTTTTCCATAGCCATCGTTAAAAATAGTGCAGAATTTAATAATTATTTCTTCAGTTATTAGCTCGCAAATAAACTGGACATCATGAATATCAGGAAATAAAGAACCATGCTTTTCTTCGAAGCTATTTAATGCCTCCTCATCTAGCCGCAGACCAGTTTTCAATCTTCTGCGTTCCTCATCATACAGCTCTGTAATATGCAGTGGCCTACCAGAATTACAGAAGCGATCAACTCGTTTCTTAAGCTCCAGAAGATTAATGATTCTATTGATTGCTATTTGCCATAAATATAGCCTACCAAGTGTTTCTTTCATTATTAGCATCGCCTTTATATGGTGCTGATTGAGAACTTCAAATAGCTTCTCTAGCTATGTAGCCAAAGCTATAAGCGGGCTATATTTATAGCTTAATTGATATGTTACATCTGTGGAAAACCATGGCCACGAAGCCTTCTGGTCAGAACGAATGCAGCCGCTATCACCGCTTAGCCAAAATCACCGCAGCCACCGAATCTGGAAATCCTATTTCCTGAGAAAAAACCTCGAAAACCAGATCATCAAACCATGCTCCACCGTTCAACACCTGCTCATCATCAAAAACCCACGACTCCCCATCAATCCCGGTAACCTCCTTGACCACCCCTCCGCCAGATTTAACAACAATCCTGGTCATCGACGAGCCATAGCTCACATCATCACCGTCAAAGACCACAGCCGGCGCGCCACCACCTCTACGTCTCCAAGTAATCGTCGCGGGCCCACTTATAAACCCACCCTCATGCCCATTTACCCGCACCCTACCCGGAGTCCACGGCTGATCATTCCGCGCGCCAACAGTAAACGACCTCAGCGCAGCATCTTCAAAAGCTTGACGCCCAGTCTGCGTTCCAACAAGCATCTTCACACCGACAGCATCCCCTGCCGCGTACTGCCATGGCGTCACAGCAAACCCCTCGCTCACAGCCCATACCCGCGCGCCAACCGGGTGGCTTACTGGCTTGGTGTTGAACAACCCACGATTAACCACCCCAACACTGGCAGAGCCAGAGCCATACCGAGAAACCGACTCATACGAAATCCATTCAAACCCAGAAACGCTGGAAACCAGCAACAACCCGAGACCACTCCTCACTTCCTCAGATGTGTACTCATCCAGCTCGCCAACATCACCACCCAGCTCAACCTCGTCCTCAAAAAACTGGTTTGCTGTCAAACCCCGGCTCAAAAAACACAATGGCGTGAACTGCTGAACCCCTGCATCAGTCCAGGAACCCTCGCTACCGCCCTTTGCTTGCAAACGGAAATCGCGTCCTGCGACCGGTTTTTCGGCAGCGATCAGGATGCTCCGCGTTGTCTGAGATGGGGTCAGAATTGCGGGTGCTTCGATGAAATCGTAGCGCGTAACGTCCACTGGTTCGAAGGACGGTTTCTGCCATTTCGCTTCCGATCCTGTCGTGTAAAAACTCTCAAAAACCCCAAAAACGTCCTGGATCAGCGTGAGCCGAACAGCTCCATCGGTTGGAGCGCCGAGGTCGACGGCGGTTACGCGCATCACGATTTTTTCGATTTTTTGTGCCGGCCAAGTGAGTTTTACTACATCACCTACTTCAGCATCCGCCATTGATCTGTGGCACTCAGCGATGCACGAAGCGAGAGGGACAGAAATCGCGGAAAGCTCGCGCTGTACGATTTTCGCGGCGGTTTCTCGAGTAGAAATCATCGGCATCGATAGGGTCTGGCCGTCCGAGTCGCCTTTGTGAATTCGTAAGCCGTTGTTCTGGGCGATCACTGTGCGTTCGTTGTAGTCGTCGGCGGTGCTGGTGTACTTGAGTTTGACCTCGTTGATTGCGGTATCGAGTGACCCACGGCTAAAATCTGAAAGCGATTTGACGTTCCAGGGGCCGATTTCCGGGACATCGTCGACCTCGTAGTCATTCCTGATCAGCCGAAGTTTCAGGGCGCCTGTAGCCGGATCCGTATTGAGCGAACCCTGGATGATTGTCTTGATGTCATCGATTACGTCAGCAGCGGTGCGGGCCGTGTCGATTACGCATGAAATGCCAAGGCCTTCGTCGCGAAGTGTTTTAGCAGCTTGCACGAACGACTCAACGTCGACGGTTGTAAAAGCGATGTCTGCACCAAACGCCGGGTGGGTGATGATCTCGTGTAGGAAGTAGGCGGGATTTGCATCGTCGCCGATTTTTTCGTAAAGCAGCGACTCTGGAGCAGTTGATGGTGATTTTGGAAAGCGCGAGCAGACGAAGCTAACAGCCTCGGGCGTCGACGCGTTTCCGATGTACATCCCTTCAAGGACGGCATATGCAACACCACGAATTGGCGAAACGACGTCAGTACCCAGCAGCTCTACAAGGTACTTGTTTGCGGCTTGGACTAGAGAGCCTCCGTAAAAGCGTAAGGTGCCGGACACGCCACCAGTGCCATCCTCGTCGCCACCGAAAAGCGTGGGTTTATTGATCTGGATAGCGCCACCTGACGACTCACCGTTCCAGGCCACCTGATCACCAAACTTAACCTCTCGCAGAATTACATCCTCGCCGTGGCAAATACCAAGCTGTACGCCCATGTGATAGCGATATCCAACCGTGGTTTTTGTCGTGGAGAAAAGTCCCTTAACCTTTTTGATGATCCTGGAGGTGCGCAGGTCGCCATACCAAACCACGTTAGGGCCGCTCAAACGTCTAGTGCCCGCCAAAATTTGAATCGGACGTTCAGCAGCCGAAGGAAAAATAAATTCCTCCAGCCCAGCAGCAGAAGGCGAAGGAACTTTGGTCTTCATAGTCGCTATCATTACCAGCGACAAGAGGAACATTACAGCCATCATCCAAATCATTGCATTCTCTTTATTGTTGTTATTAGGCTTGAAATGGATTATTAGTCGGGATAGTCAAGAACCCTAGGAAGTTATCAAAGTTACCAAAAGACTGACACGAAGCCGCAGACCTATCACAGCCCTTGGCAACCTGCACAACATCACCAACTGATAGGCCGTCAATAGGCGACATGAGTTCGAAGTTATTACCATTGACTGAGTTAATCTGGCGAAAGTCAAAGCCGTCTTTTGACAGCAAACCTGCTTTGTAATACTCGGTTTCGTGGGCTTTGTTGGCAAGTTCGATTGTGTAGCCGCTATTTGATACTGAAACCACAGTGGTTTCTTCTTGCCAGTCCTGCATTTCCAGAGAACATCTGGCATCGTATAAATGGTGGTTACACTGACTTTGATATCCAGCACGCATGATCTGACGACGTAATAGTGCAGTTGCCGGGCAGCAATCAAGGGTCGCGATTGAGTTATTCCATGTAACACCCACAACTTCACCTGCAAAAATATTGATGAAGAGTCTTTTGGCGTCACGCTGAGTGCGAAATATCTTGAGCGTTACATGATTTGATGGAAGCGTAGAGCGAAACAATAGCGGCACTGGCGAGTCACCAGGTAACTCTATGCTCAGTCTGTTTTTGTAGTCTTCGTTAGTTCGCTGAAGCTTGCCACGTCTCAATGCCAGAGGACTGTAGATTAGACCATCAACATGAAGATGCGGTTTGATACCACTTGTATATGCAAACTTACTACCTCCATGCTCGAAGAGATAGAGTTCAATGGGCCGAGAAAGGGATAACGCGGCTTCAATTTTCTGGAGCGTCAGCATGCAACAGTTGCCTTATTGTTTTTGTTATTGTGCTGTCTTGCGTAGTGTCAAACGTGTACTTAAATTCGTCGGAATCGAAACGACATAGATACAATGGTTTAATCGATTCTACATCTTCGACTTTGATATCGCTGAGTGGTTCGTCAAGTATCAGGACTTCGAGTCCGCCTACTGCGCCTGCACTAACTAGCGACCTTTTCAGCGTAGTTCCATTATACAGACTAATGGTGATGGCAGGCGGAAAGGACTTTGAATTACCAAGGCGGCTATAGCCAACAGGCTTGATCTTTAGTTTAAATGTCTCATCGTAAATATCTTCAGCGATCTCCATGGCGATTGCTGCAGACTCCATCCAGAACTCGCCTTGGGCACCGTTCTGAAGCTCCGCAAAGTTTTCAAAGCTTTGCCTTTCATCATCAGAGAAAAACCTAAAAGCATGGCTAAAAACACGAACAATGCCAGGAGTCCGTTCGTAAATACTCCGCGCGCCGATGGTTGGATCGAAGTGCTCACGCAATCTCTGGTACTGAACAGATATATCATTTGACCTATCTGGACGAAATGGAATTACATGCTTACCTTTGTATCGCTCAAAAGCATCGACCGGCACCGGTTTAGTAAATGTCGTTTCATCGAGTTCAAAGGTGATTTGGTGGCTTGCCAAAGAGTCAATATGGATAGTGGCACTACTCTCATCGGAACTATACCCCGCTCTAACAGGTACGACGCGAGCACCAAGTTTGAAGTTTCTATTAACCAAAGCAGTCAGAACAACCGCACCAAAGGCTACACTCTCTACACCGACAAACTCAGAATCAACCCCATCGGTTATCATCAGAGTATTAGAACTAGAAACGTAACCGTTTACACTATCAACATAGATGATACGATCACCCAGCAAAACATCGTGCGTTAACTCGCTGGCATGCGCCCACATCGGCACTAGCAACTGCCCACCAAAATTCCCGTACTTAATGTCGAACTCAGTCAGCGCGCCATCATCAAGTAGATACTGGTAGGTTAGTGATACACGCGGCTGATCCCGCAATGCTATACGTTGTTCAGTGCCATCAAAGCTCTCAATCACTTCAGTCAGGTACTGGATGGTCATTCCTGGTTGAGTAGACCAGTCGATCCTCTCAGCAATGATAGTCGCCATTGTTGCGGATAAGCGAAAAGGAAACACACCGCCAGGCCCGAAGTCAAAACCTGCCTCATAGCCGATGATCCCGCCCTTGATTTGGCTCAGAAAAACTTCATATCCCGCTGATGTAAACCCTGGAATAACGCCAGAGGTAACACCATCAAGCACCAAGCCATTGCCACCAGTTTCGTTGACTCCGGTCAGCAGTTTATCCGTGGTAAAGGAATGCCAAAGCTCAAAGCCGAAAGTATCAGACGGTGTTACAACACCTGCCTGAATTACAGCCGGAGTGAGAAAGACATTATCTAAGAAGAAGTCGCCAAAGCTTTTAGAAATCTGGTTCATGGTTCATCCTGCAGGACGGCCAGTCCAAGATTGTAATGTGGGGCATTGCGATTTAGCGGGTACTCTTTTTTGAACTGTGGGAACACCATGAATCTTGAGGTGCCAACTTCATATATCTCCCCAGGCTCTAGCACATCAAGGGACACGTAGAAAATATCTGGGAATTGACTGTATGGCGAATAGATACCATCGAAAGATGTAAAGTAATCAATCGGTATAAGCCCACTATACCCGCCAGTGAGCCCCGAAGACCTGACAACAGTACCAACACTACCAAATGAGGTATTTCCAGGGTGCGCATGGGGGAAACCTGAAATAGATCCTCGCGAAGTTGTCGACAGAGTCCCGAAAGTTCTCTCGCCCCTGTCAAAACCAGTAAACTCAGAATTCTTTAAGTAAACGCCAAAGAAGTTACTGGCATTAGCAAAGATTGATTCCTTGTTGGTGGCTTCGTAAGCATTTGTGGACGAAACGAACTGCCCTCCTGTGTCACCAACAAAAACAGGGAGCTTGCCGAAAGCTAGGGACGAATACTGATCCGAAGAGAAGTTGGTGGTAACCAAGACATGATCAGCAGCAGTGAAAATATGGCATACACCTTTGTCACCACTCTCCAAGTAACACTTGGGTGAGTATTGGAATCCTGGCTGCGAAGAATAAGCTACATTGCCATCAAACCCTGTCTTGAGGTTTAGAACAACCCCCTTTTGGCCATGGCTCCGCGCCGCATAGTAGTCGACATAAGGGTCATAAGCGCCAAGACTACGAAGACCAAAATGCAATCCATTTTTAGAGATGTGCAGCTGCTTACCAATGCGCGGATCAGGCATGTCCGCGTACTTCAGCTCGGCCCACCCTTCCGCCTTCAGCCGTTGATTGATGATAGCGATCAGGTCTTCAGCGGACGAATAAACCGATGTGTAGTAACGCATTAGGAAAGCCTCAAGGCGTAAGTTTCAGAAGTCTTAGACACATTCGGCACTACCAGGTAATCAACTGCATCTACCTGAAATACACTGCCAGCCTCCCTACCCTGTGAAACAGCAAAGACACCGTCGAGGAGACCCAGCCACTTACCATCATCCGAATTCAGGGCATCAGCTGCATCTACTCGCCCCGAACTACAAACCAGCGCCTGATACAACATCGCAGAGCCATCCAACTTGTTTCCAAGGCGCTGGAATTTGCCATCAAACGGCCAGATATAAGAGTACGCATACGGGTAGGAGAAACTATAGAAAGATGAAGTTCCGCCAGAGTTACCGCCCACCATCTGCCAACGCCCCTCCGGCAGAAAAACTTTAGGGCAGAAGTTCTGACCGCCAGAGAAGAAAGGATAAGCGGACTCGTAAATTTCATTACCGACCTCCCCCGACCCACCGATAAAACAAGGGAATGGGTAAACTTTGTTAGAACCAAAGGGCAACATCAACCCGGCATATAAAGAATACCAAGCACTACCCGACTTGATCACAGCAGCCACGCGCCGCGAATTAACGACTGTCCAGACCTCTACAGCGCCCGCAGGAACCCTGAAGCGAGGCAGGAATGGCGTGTACGTATTACTGTACCCACTAACTTGCAACTTGGCTGAAACATCCGAATCGTAGGTCTGAAACGATTGAATCTCGCAAATATCACCAGAGATTATAAGTGCAATATATCCCTGACCATACGGAAGTCTGAAGACTTTTTCGCTGGCGATATCTTTGACAACAACCCAGTTGTTTGATGGCAAAATAGAAGCAGCAAGAACTGACAAGTAGTCAGCCCCTGAAGCGTAGGTAGAGTTCAGATAAGCCATGTATTATTATTCTTATTAGCTTTATTAACCTATTCTACCATATTGATAGTTACAAGTTTTTGATCTCCCCGCGATTGGCTCGAATATGGTTCATAACCATTCTTTCTCCTTCAGCGCCTTCCATTGCGCCTGCCAGGCTTGGTGCGTCAAGTACGTTGTGGATACTAATCTTCGGCTGAGAGTTAGATGAATTTGAGCCACCCTTTCCTAAGTTTTTGCGATGGCGTGGATCAGACTCCGTGAGCATCTCCTCACCCTTCATCGCAATTATTGGAACCTCGTTCGGCCTCAAACCAATTTCACCGCCAGTGTGGTATCGCGGCGCGCCGGCAAAGATATCCAACGATCCATACCGGCTCATCCCGCCGGCCCCACCGATCAGGCCTCCGCTGTGCTTCATCCCGATCATGCTCATCAGCCCACCCGCACCAGCGCTTGCTCCGCCTGTGTATGCGGACAGCATCGATTGAATGGCTAGCTGGATCAGCAACTTGGCAATGATCTTGGACACCTCTGTCAGCACGCCCTGAGCGAAGTCAGCAAAGGCCTCTTTCGCAGACTTTGTACCTGAGATGAAGTCTGTAAAAAGACCTTCCAGGCCACCTTGCAAACTATCCGCTACCTTGTCGGTGAGCGTGGCCAGATCAAACACTTCGGCCCGCGCGGACTTTGCAGACTCACGAACCTTTTCCAGGTCAGCCGGGTTACCCGTCACCTCAGCAGCTTTTTCCCCACGACCCTCCAGCTCGTTCGTCTTTGACAGATAGTCCAGTGGAGAGATCTGATGCCTCTCAAGCTTTGACTTCAAGCTCGCGTACTGACGCTCGATTTCCTGCATCTCTGCCTGAGCTTTTTTTGCAGAGATGAGCTGCTGGATTGCTGTCGAGTCTTCGCCCAAGCTTTCAAGATTTTTGATCGTGTCTTTGAAATCTGACTCGATCTTTTTGATGTCAGCCGAGAACTGGTCACCGCCGATTGCCAAGAGCTCGATGTGTGCGTCGTCTTTGATTTGCTGTAGCTGCTCTTTGATCTGTCCAATCGCTGCTGCTCGGTCTGCTTTGAGTAGCGCGGACTGATTGACGAGCTCAGCGCCGATTGTGGCTTGCTCAGCTTGCTTGGAAGTGATGTCGGCTTCAAGCTGGTTGATCGCAGCGAGAATGCCAGGGCGGTCGTTGAGGTTTTGAGTTGCTCCCAGAAGTTTTTGCTGGCCGCTAAGGCTTCCCTGCAGCGCCTTGATGTCAACTTGCAGAGCTCGCTTTTTCTGCTCGCTCAGTTTCTTGGCGGCTTCCATTTCGATCCTAAAACGCTCATCGGCAACCTTTACTGCTGACAAATTTTCCAGGCGCGCACGTTCCTGCAGGCCGGCAAGTTCGATTTGCTTTTTGGTGTCGATCTTAGAGATCGTTATTTCAATTTCTTTGTGAGCCAGGTCAGCCTGAAGCTTTGCTTGTGTCGCAGCGATTTGAGCCGAGGCGGCGGCGTTCTTTGTTTGGAGTTTGACGATGTTTTTTTGATCTGACTTATCTTTTCGAGCAGCAAGCTCTTTATCCAGATCATCTTGGTTTTTAATAGCTTGACTCTTAAAGCTAGCTAGAAGCTTGTCAGCTTTCTTTTGGTCTGAATCGGTATCCAAGAGGTTAAAGTTTTCTTTACCGACTTCGTGCAACTTACCGCGAAGCTCCTTTACCCCCTCGATTGCCACGTCGATATTTTCGGTCTTGAATACTTCAACAGGCTGATCGTAGGATTTCTGAAGATTAGTTACATCCTTCTGAAAGCTCCTGACCTTCTCCGACACGCCGGTTAAATTGAATGCATCCGCAAACTCTTGGATGGGCTGAACAAATTGCGTATCAAAGAAGCCGATTGTGGTTGAAAAGGCCGACCGGAAAACATTGACCATCCCATTTCCGGCTTTAACAAAACCCTCGTCAATCGTACGCAGGCCCAGAAGGAAAAGCTCTGATACAAATAGTATGCCTTCACCAAGGAAGCTAAAAACAACATCAAAAGTGTCTTTGATCTTTCCGGCAAAGACTAAACCGCCCAAAATACCGGCAAGCATGTCGGTAAATTTTGATCCAACTCCTTTTGCCGAGGCTTCCAAATCAGTAGACATTGTGACTATGGACTCAGTTACCACCTGCACCAGCGCGGTAAGCTGCGGAGACACATCAGCAAGTATCTTACTAAAGACGGTAGTACCAACCTTTTCGAGCTGGGAAAAGGACTTGCCAAGCTTCGCTACAGCAATTGTTTCAGTATCGCTTAAAACTAAGTTAAACCGCTTAGCCTCGTCCATCAGCCTTTTGAATTCGGCCCCACCATTTTTTAAAACTGGCAGTAAGTTCCGCAGACTGTCAGAACCAATCTGATCAAGGAAAGTAAAAGCCGAGTTATCAGACATGCCCTTTAGAGCGTCAGAGATTTTCTCCAGCTGCTCCAAGGGGTTTAACTTGTTGAACTTTTCGACATCGACATTCATTACTTCGAAAAAGTCGACGGCCCCACCGGAGCCTATAGAGCTGAACTCCTCAACTTTTATACGAACTTCGTCAAGGGCGTCAAGAAGCTGGTCAGGTTTAATATTTGCACCCTGGAATGCCGCATATTGAGCAGCCGTGAGATCCTCTATCGAGATCCCCAGACGCTTTGCGGCATAGTCCAGGTCAGTAAGACTGTGAACGGTTTCTTTGATAACAACCGCACCGCCGAAAGCCGCTACTAGAGCCGTTACCTTGGTGGCCGCGCTAGTTAAAACTCCGGAGGCTTGATCTTTTGCTTTTAAGACTAGGTTAATTACTGCACTGGTAGCCATTTTATTATTATTCTCCGGCCATGGTCTTCATCAAATCATTAAAGTGCGTCGCATCTCCAGACATGCACGAAATTCGGCTGAGGTGATGAGCATACATTTCTGTAACGAACTCGCTACGTCGTAGTTCTTTCTGGGTTACTGCGATTTTGAAAAGCTTACGAATCGAGTAATTGTATGGGTCGAGGTGACTTGTGTTGTGGCCTCGGGAGATTAGGTACTCGCAATTGGATACCAGCGTGCCAACGAAATCTTCCAGGGATACACTATCTCCGCCGCCCTCTTTTTTTTTACGCTCGGCTTCAAAATCTGCTACTTTTTGAGCAGCTGTGCGATTGTCGGAGCTAGTTTTTCGAGGCTTTTTTTTAGACCGTCAGGGAAAGTTAGAGCAAATACAGCCGCCAGCAGTTCAACCTGGGTCATTAACGGTAGATTGATTACATGTTCTGCCGCATCTGGTTCCTTGCATCCAGCAGCAATACAAGCAGCACCGAAGGACGGGAACTGCAGCATGATCACTTTAGAGTTGTCAGTGCTCTTCAGATCTTCTTTTGCGTTGTGCAAAAAAATCGTAGCCAGAATTTTGCTGTGATCTTCGACAAGTCTAATAAAGTCAGAGGTGGTGAGCCCATAAACATCAAATGCGACTTCTGGTTTATCCACCTGTGCCTGATTTATGATAACTTTTTTGGATGGTACAACGAGGTCGAGCAGAGACATGACGGGCCTTTTTATTATTATTCTTATAGGTACATAATACCATCCCCATAGACTTGATTGTGGTTACTGACCCGCTGTGCGACAAAAAAGGGCCCGTGGGCCCCTTTCGCTCTTTGTCGTCAAATCAGACAGCTACTACATGCTCTTCCTTGAACATTTTCGACAACCCACTGCCGATCACAGCTTTAGATACTAGCAGGGTGCCCTTAATTTCTTGGTCAGCGTAGTCACTCGACAAAAGTTGGCGCTGTGCTGCTGGTGATAGGGAAACTTTGTGGTAACTGACTTTAACCGGTGTATCGCTTTCGGCCAAGTTCACGCCGTCAAAAATAATCCCGACGTTAACACCTGTGTTGACCATACCCTCAATTCGACGGACTGCCACTTTGTCGTAAACAACATCCACTTCATCGCCATCAATTACGCTGGAGGTTCCTGGGAAGAAAATCGATCCGTTTGACACAATATAGTCATCGCCGGCTACCAGCATGTCCTCGTCACCAGTAATTTTGACGCTAGTTACGGCAGCGATGATACCTTCGACGATGATGCTACGACCCTTGTACGCTTTCGCCCTGGCAGTAGCACCGGTTTCCGCGATGTCTTCCGTAACTTTGCCAAACAAAGCCAGCTCCATAACTTCCGGCGAAAAGCTTTTTAGGTTAATCGTGAGCTCAGCTGAATTCTTGATGATCTTGGACTTAGCCACGCCGAGAGTCCCGTAAACCATATCCTGCATCTCGACCTTGTCACTAGACAAAGCAAGGACAGCAGACGAGGCCTGGCCAACGTTAAAATAACCGCCAACCGGGTTATCATTGGCATCAAGCTTAGTAATGAGCAGACCGCCGTTTGCGATCCAGCCGATGGTAGTGTCAGGAGCATTAAATCCAAGTGACATTTTGTAGCCTCTTATTATTATTTTGTTTGAGGTGTTTTACCCAAGGACTATTCTTTGAGTCCAGAGCACACTCCATGCAGAAAAGTTAGTTCCACTCTTCTCGCCAGAAAATAGTTCTTCGATTGATTGTAACTCAGGGAGCTTGCTATTAGTCGCCTGATCTCCTCTATATTTTTCAATCAGGTTAGCGACATCAACAGCTGTATCAGATGCAACCCTCGAAACTCCACGTGTTTCAGGATCCGTTTTGCCAATCACGAACGCACCGAAAACTGCATCAACTTCCAGCTTAACTCGCTTTGATTTTTCCGGTATTGGCCCACCGGCACATGCAAGCAAGATATATGGACGCTGTCCATCGAGCTGAAGATTTTTAAGATCAGTATCTGCGAAGGTGCCAGAGAATAGTTTGATAATTGGATTTGATGGCAAACTCTCAAGCAAAGTCTTGATATTTTCTAGGTGCGACGTAATTTTCACTGCAGTGCCCTTTGTACATGCTCTAGCAGTATTCTCTCATACTCCTGCTGCCATTTGTCTGGAAGTTTTCGATGTGCGTCTGGCAAGTATTGACGCTTTTTAACACGAATACCTTCGTTGTGCAGATAACCGTATCGCATATTACTACCGAGGGCGATCTGCAGTCCGCGAACTTCGGCTTTAATACTATTTCTTAGAGCACCAGTGTCGATTAATGGCTGGCCCTGGCGGTGATGAATTGGATCCCAGGGGTTACCGTAGGGATCTACAGAGCGTCTAAAGTTTGACTTTATGCGGTTGACCCAGTTATTTCCAATTATTGTAAGGCCTTGGCGAACATGAGGATTGTTTGGGCCTAGGCGCTTAACTTTTTCGGCTAGGGCGCGAAGTTGAGCTGTGTTAACAGTTAGCTCTATATCCTGATCGCCAGCACTGTTACGACCAAACGATGCAAGTGCGCGTGCAATAATCGGCAGCATGTGTTAAGCCCTGACTAGTCTTATGTTAGTAAAGCCGTTTTTTACTACTTGTTGACCCTCGACTACCAACTTGATCTTTCCAGTGCTTACCAATTCTAAGAATTTGATGGCATCTTCATATCGCGTGCGAATTTCTTCGGATGGCTGGTCGGGCCAAGAAAAGTACCGCGCTATGTCTAAGACTGGGCCTTTGACGTCACGGAGCGTTACAGGGTCAGCCAGGGGTACTGTAATCCCGGTCGATCGTACGTATGTGTCTACGAGGCGAGAAGCACGCTGCAAGCTCCTGGGAATGCGCGTGGCGCTGTCGGAGTGAACAGTATCACCGCTAAATTCCTGGAGATACTCCTCTTGTGTTGCATAAGCTTCGATGATCATTGTTTTTCTTATCCAAAAAAGGGAAACAAGCTGCATGCTTGGATTCCACCCCCCATGCCCCCCTTACTCTTCTTCTTTATTTATATAAGGGAATGGATAGCATCGGGGGTGGCGTTTTACTACCTAAAGCGGCTCGGCTGGCAGATGTTTTTTCTGGCTAAGAAAGACTATCAATTTCGCGGAGTCTGGAAAGAGGGATGACATTGTCGTTATCGAGATCCACAAAGCTCTCAAGCGCCGCGCCGGCTTTCCACATCTTGTACCTTGCCGTTCCCAGCACCTTGAGCTGAGACGCTTCGCTCTGCTTGCTCAGCCAGGTCTCATACGTATCGCCGAAAGGCTCATCACCATCGAACACTGCGATCATCGTCGTCCGGCACCCAGGATGGAACGGTGGAACTTTTTTAGCCGGGTCAGACATCCTGTAGACCTTCCCATCGAGCGCGGCGCAAAGTTTGGTAGTCCTGGTGTCGAGCACGGCTGACAGCTGGTACGTCTCATACCCGGCCTGCTTAAAAGACCTGATATCCGCTTGCGATGACACATGTGCCGCAGCCGTGCGTACGAGGATCTCAGCGTTGCGCTTAGTTCCTATAAACGGGCTACTCGGATCATTTAGCAGTGCATCGACGATATCCTTCGCCGGCAAGCCGTTAATGACACCTACCCGCACTGCCTGCTTGATCTTTGTCTGCGTCCCGAGCTGCTGCTCCGCGACCCACTCCGAAAGGATTTTGCCATCAAAGGGATCATTCTCGATCAGCGCGCGCACCGTGTTTTCGGTCAGCACTGCATACCCAAAATCAGCACCCAGAAGTTTTGTTGTCCACTCCGACTGGTAGTAAAAAAGGTCGGACAGCTCCTTTTTTAGATCATCGGACATGATGCTGTACTGAGCCTCGACGAGCTTGTCGAGGTTATGCATCGTCTTCCGCAGCTTCGCCGCAGCGTTCCAGTTCTTTGCTTTTGACGCTTCATCTAGCTCAGCTTTGATAAGTCCCTTGAGCGTGCTCAGGTGCGCTACAGCTTGCTTGGCGATCCTTGTGTACTGTCCACGCAACTTAATCTGATGATGGATCGTGTCGTCTGCCAGCCGGTTGGTTTTGCTCGCCATTACTTACGCACCTGGCAAACCTGTCCGACATACTCTTGCAGTCCGGCCAGTTGCTTTTCAGTTGTTATTATTTGGGCCCGGAGATCGAAATAATCTTGTCGAGCATCGGCTGTAAGCTCGGCGCTGGCTCCATCATCCAAGCCGGAGGTGCCGGCAGTGTTTGGCAACTTTGGACAAGTGGCGCGGACGAGCAACCGGCTAGCACCAGCGTTGACAGCAGCGCGCAGGCTGTCATTTTCATTTTTAGCATCTGCGATATCCCTCACGTATTTGCGATCCAAAGCATCCCTCGCGGCCAGGGTCTGGATCGCAAACTCAACATCCGCTTGCAGCTGCATAACCTCCGCGCGCGAGGTACTGAGCTCGTCAGCCAAGCGATCACGGTCGTTAATCAACCAACCACCGAACAGCAGAGCCGCTAGCGCGAACAAGGCGATTACAACGTACTTGCTCATAGCCCCACCTCACACAACGACCTTTCTTCCGCTCGTCGCGCCACTAACCCGTTAAGCTTCACACCGCCCGCATATACCCAGCGATCAAACTCCTCACACGCACCGGCGACGTCGCCATCATTGAGCTTTCGCAGCAGCGTCGAACCAGCCAGCTTCCCTTGCCCGACGTTGTAAACAAACGAAACCAGCGCCGCGCGCCGCTCAACCGTCAGTGGAACCTTGACCAAGGTGTCGACGGCGTTGATGGCAACCGTGAGATCTGCATCAAGGAGCGCTTGGCACTCACCAGTACTTCTTACCTGGCCTACAACAGCAGTCGCGGTATGGCCATAGCAGATAGTTGGAATACCAACAGGATCCAGGTACGTCTTAGATCGCAAGCCTTCAAAGTGCGTAACTACTGCCGAAGCAACACACAACGTGGCGGTAAAAGATGCGGCGACCAGGCGTTTACTTATCATCTGGCTTTACCGGCTTAGCATGTTCTTTTTTTGATTCTTTTTTTGGCTGATTTCGAATAAGAAAAAAAGCTTGGAGACAGACGTAGCACAGGGTTGCAGCAGCAGCCCACTCATTAATCGTCATACCCATGATGATTGCGCTAGTTACAGCAACTGGTGGAGCGGATTTAACAACTTCGTTAGTAACATCTTGAACTATTGACATATGCTATTCTTATTATTATTCTAGCTTGTATATAATTGTATCACTGCTAAAAAGGAGTTTGAGCATGAAACTCGAAAACTTTACCACAGAACACAAAAAATTCGGAATCGATGTCTGTCGTAGAGTTATCTTCGCAGCCATCGAAATACACAAGGACGATTTTAACACCACCACAAAACCCGCAATGGTGTTAGCCGCTATAAATAAAACCGCACAACAAATATTCGGCGATGAGTTACAGATGCGACGCTATCGCTTTGAAGAGGAATTAGGGATATGAACAACCCTGTTCCCTACCGATTTTACACCGAAAACTACATGTTCGAAAAAGAAAGAGATGAGCATGGTGAAGAGTTTTTCAAGGATTTGATAGACAGGATCGTATTTAAACTCGCTGGAGAGCTTGGCGCATACAACCGCGACAAATTAACAGCCGAACTCATCGAATTATACAGCTGCGAGTTACGGATAAGAGCTATTAAATTTGAGTGTGAACTCGGTCTTTAACTCGCCGCTTCGGCTTCACCTTATCTTCAACGCCCTCAGCAACCTCCCCCCTAACTATATATTCCAGCGCCACAAAGTGCTGATGCGCCCTGGAACTAATCTCGACAATAACAAAATCGTCGCCCTTAGCGAGCTCAACGGTCTCAACTACCTTTCTCATATTTGACTCCAAACCGGCCATTTGATATTAAATGGATCTGACTGCAAGGTGATATCCCTGAGTGCTTGTCGATATCCCGCGAGCTCCTGATGCTGCTGACTCACAACACCGCTAATCACTTCGCTATCTCTAATCTTCATAATCTCAACATCAGACTCCGATAGCAGCATGTCGCGAGATTGTCGTATAAAAAGCCACTGTGCTGCCCTGCTCTCTTGAATCTTAAATTCACCATCCAGGTAAATTACGCATCGACCACTGTTCAACGCTTCGATAATCTTTGTGCAGTCTTCCACTTCAACATGCTGCGCTCCAGGGATTTCGCCGAGATCACCGACCCCAATCACAAATCCCTGCCTGTGATAAACCTTATTTTTTGACATAAAACCTGTACCCTTCAGAGATCGTTCGAATTTTGGGTGTTGCGAACTGGTCGCCAGCGCGCACAGTTAGTAAGTTGGTTTGTAGATTGCCAGAAGCCCCCTTAACTGAACCGGTACTACCCAGGCTTCCGACAGTGATAAGCTTAGCTGTATCAACATCCAAGTAAACATACATCAACTTCGGATTAAACTCTGGCGGTGAGCTCCAAGACTTACCACCGTCGAACGAAATATATGATTTACTGCCTACAGTTGTTGGGGTATGGAAGATAAAGTCGTCGCAAGCATAACCTTTTGTCAAAGTAGCACTGTACGAGTTGTGAATATAATTAATTTGAGTTACCACCCCAGACTCCACATCGAGTCTAAACTGCGGATAAGACACACCAAAATACACCGTAGAACTATCTTTACCCCCAAAAATTATGTTGTACGGTGTGTTTGCATACTGCACAAGAGATATACTGATCGAGCCAACTTCTTGATCATACTCAAGTTCGTACAGCCCAGCTGACGCATTTAACGTTCCAGACAGGTAAAATTTTCCACTTTTTGAACCGCATCCGGCTATATAACTCCCTGACGGTGATACACCACCGACCCACGAAACCCCTGCCGTAGCTTTAAGCGCAGGATCGTATAATGTAGAGGGTGCGTTTGTATATAAAAAAAGATCCCATTTATCTGTAATGGCGACGACATTTTTCATATCCACAACAGACTGACCGGTATATCCGGAAGAAAACACGCCATCGGACAGCGTCAAAGCATAAACGCTGTTACTTGTAGACCAATAGACCGCTTTATCAGTGACAAAAAGATCCGTAGAAACAGTTCCGGTTGCTGTATAAACCACAGCTCCAGAGCTATCAGCAACTATCAGCTGCATTCCCGCCGTGCTCGTCCTATAAACGTAATACCCCTTAAACTTCAGGACTTGTAGTACATCTACAGCAGCGCCCAAAGTCGATCTAACCTCGGAATCTGCGTTAAATCCAGAGAATTGTGGCCCTAAAGCTCCAGACTTCAGAACTTGAGCAAGCTCTGGAGCCTCGGAATCAAAGTGTATAGCGCCGTTACACTCGATATAATCAGCGTATATTCCAACTGGCAGCATCAAAGCGGATCCGGTTTCAACACCCGAAGCGGCTTCCGGAAACTTAATAGCTCCAACAATTTGATCGACGCTAATGCCCATTGACTTGCCGGGCTTGTGAATATGCATCTTTGCATTCAAGTCACCATCCCACGGCTCTGGGAGTTCGCTCGGGCGTATTTTATTAGTGCTCATATTTATTGCTCTTGCCGGCAATTTAGAATGAGTTATTATATCACTCTTTCAATAGTAGGTACGTTACGACGCTATCTACACCGTCATCAGTGCTCATAGTCAGCAACAATTCGTCATCTTCGACATCACTAAAAATATGTCTGTCATTTGCCGGATCGAGGAAAAAGCTTTTCCATGTACTCCCTTTATCAGCAGATAAACTTATTTGCGAGCCACCCACCACCGAATCTGTAGAGTAGCTTATTACAGTGTCATCTACTGCAAATGCACCACGCAACCCGAGATTTGCAGGAACATCGGTTACCACGGTTGATTCGTACGATTTAAGATCTACGCGAGTTAATTTATTACCACCCATGCGATAGAGATAACTATCTGTCGCAGCAAGATTATTATAACCAACACCAAGAATACTTTTTGCAACTCCGCCTGAGTCAAACTCTACGACAGTATTACTTACACCCTGAAAAAAAGCACTGCGGATGTTGAAAGCATAACACCCAGCTTCCCCATTGCACGCCATGGAAAACTCATACAAAGGGCCTAGCGTAGTCTCCATTGTCACTGGATCGATTAAAACAGAGATTGAGAAGGTGTTGTTGACCACCCAATCCTTATCTCCCAGGCTGACAATCATCGGCAGATCATTACCACCAAATTCAGAGATATTCACAACAATATCTGAATCCACTCCGTCATACCGGGTGAGGCGGTCAAAATCACCATCTTTCTTCCAGTAATAAGCCGTGTGATTGGTTTTGTGAACGTTACAATCCTTGCCAAAAATGTAGTTCTTTTCGGCCACACGCTCCGTGCCGCTGACTAAATCTTGCGCGGTATAAATGACGTACTTGTAGTCATAAACACTTATGTAAGTCGAACCAATCCTGATGGTCTTTTTGGGGAAGCCGTTGTAGTCGGGTAAAGAGAACTTGGCGATTGGCGCTGTTAGGATTGAAACGAAATTTTTGACAACACCGAAGAACGACTCCCAACTGATGTAGCGACCATCATCCACGCACTCGACCATCCCCCTACCTTCCACATCCGCGTACACAGCATCTGCAGCAGATACGAAACCATCAAGATCCTTGGGACTGACGATAATCTCTACGTCACTGATATCGACATGACGCGTGTACACAATAGTCACAGACCAGGCGTTATCAGTTTCGATTGTCGCTTCAAAAGACTGCTCATCAATAGTGATCGTGATCCTATCGCCTGCTCGCCCGCCACCCCCTGTGATCGTGTACGTACCATCCTGGTTGTTGGTTACAGAAATGATGTACGGAGCAACGTAAGAATCTTCTACTTCAACATCCGGAGGCGTGACCGGCCCGATGTCTTTGACTCCAACAATCGCTGTCCAGCCGTTGTCGCTGCGCACGGTAACCGGATACGAAACGGCGTTGGCAATCACGTTCAGGGTGTCGCCGATCTTGCCGCCACCACCAACAACGGTATATGTGCCGTCACCCACGGGGGTGATGCTGATGACGTATGGAGGCACATAGTCCGAGCCGACTTCACCGTCACCAGGCCCAATATCTGGAGGGATTACTGAGGGAGTGACAGTGAAGTGCCAGGTTTCGGCACCGGCCAAGTGGAGCTCAAAATCTTCAACGGCAATCGTCACGGTCAGTACATCACCAGCTCGACCACCATGGCCATTGATTAGGTAGGAACCGTCAGGCGTGATCTCGATGCTATCGATAACACCTACGGACGTTGGGTCACCAGTGACAATCTCCAGATCCCCGGCTAAAGGGCACGAGTCCAAGATGCCAGAGACCACTTGCCAGGCCCCGGAAGCCCTGACAGTCGTTGAAGCTGTTGAGCCATTTGGGAAAGTGACGGTCAGGTAAGTACCTGGCTCCGCGCCGCTGCCGCCAACCGTGGCTGTACCATCAGCATGGCAAGTGACCCAGGTACCTCCTGGCTCACCCGGAGCAACACCACCCACCTTCTTCAAAGCACGACGCAACTTCAGCGATAGCAGTACGCGCTGGATGATGTTCATCACTTGACCTCGGCGACCCAGACAGTTGCAGGGTCTTCACCCTCCATGAGCTTCACGGAGATCTTTGCTCCACGATTTGAACGCAAATAGATGCCAGAGCGCGCGTCAACAGGAGCATCGGCATCAGTCACTACAGAGCCCTCGGCGACGTGGATCACCGAGTTGCAGTAAATGTATACAGCCTCAGTTCCCGTAGACTCACTTGTAAAGCTTGTGTTTGCAGCCAGTAGCTCACCGCGACCAAGGCTTCTCCCAGGCGCAACGATCTGCAGAGTTTCTCCGTCCCTATCTTTTACAGCGGTAATATCGCTCATATGTATCCCCCGAAAAGTAAAAGAGCCAGGCTCTCGCCCGGCCCCGTTTTACTTAGTGACCACCAACGCGGATGGCACGCTCAGGAGCAACAGCTTTGACGCCAAACAGCGTTTCCAGCTTCCAATGAGTACTTTCGGTTGAGGCGTTGTACCAGCTGAGCAGGCGGAGAGTGATCCCGGTTTCCGGGTCAGTCATGCTGCCGATAGTCACGCCTGGTGCATGACCTGGGGTTTCCAGCTGGCGGAATGCGATCAGGAAAGCGGATTTCGAGAAGGCGAGGTCGACCGGGTGATCACCGACAACGGAGACCGAGGTGTTTGCGGCCAGTGACGCGCCGACAGCAGGGGTTACCTGGACAGCGGCATTCCCGCCTTCGGCAACTACGTCAGCTACTATAGCGAAGACTTGATCCGAACCCGCGACGGTCAGGATGTCACCCTTAACCAGAGTTGCACCGTCGGTAGCTCCTTTAAGCACAAGGAACGTCGAGCCGGCAGAAGCTGGGGCGCTCAGGGTGATACCCGCATCTGCAGAGGCGGTGCCGGAGAAGTGGTACGGGGCCTGCACATCGGAGTAAACGTCAAAGCCAAATCGACGACCGATGTTACCTTCGACTTCAGATTTTTGATCATGTCCGGAAGTGAAGATGCCAAGCAGATCCGCCTCGGTGTCGGAAGTCAAAACGAGTGTTTTGTCGCCGAGAACTTTGGCGTTGTTAAGCACTTTGCGAGCTGCGATAACGTCTTTTTTGTCGCGGTCATTTTCTGAAGTCAATTTGCCGGAGTGATACGGCACCTCACCAGAGAGGTCGAAAATTGCGGTGTTTACCGAGCGCGCCAGTACGTCGACAGCGGCAGCCAGAGCATCAGGGATGACACCAGGTTGCATGCCCGTAAACTCGCGGTCGGACATCTTGAATTCTTTGTAGATGTGTCGATCCAGGATAACCGTAACTTTGTCGACATTCAGATCCGTAGCTACGGAACCATCTTTTCCGTGCTCATCGGCCTTGTCAAACTCGACCGGCTTGTTAACACGGATGCTTTCGCCGACCTGTTTGCTCTCGTCGCTAGTGTTAACCGAGATCAAACGAGGCATTGTCAGCTGGCCACGCAGGCGACTCATCGCAACAGGCAAAATAGTGTCGTTAATGAGCGCGCCAAAATCGTTACCAAAGGCCGACAGGACGACTAATTTATTACCAGTGTTCATGCTTTACCTACTTTTATTTTTATTATTATTTGAGGTGTTCCGCGTCTGCAGCTCACAAAGCTTACAGTTCGCCGGCCCTGCCAGCTATTTAGGAGGCCCTTGCAAGCCTCCATAGAACTTTACATTTAAGCTACAACGATCTCGCCGCGTTCTTTTTTTGCAAAAAGATCAGTCTGCTCTTTACCGGACGCCATCATTACAGCGTTTTGCCAATCTGCTCGACTCATTGTCTTAGCGTTACCACCACTACCCTGCTTACCACCACTGCCAGGCATCGACTTGAAGTAATGCGGGCGGGTGCCGGCAAGATCTTCGATCCATTCCTTTGGCGTCAAGGCTTTACCAGTCTTACCTACTCGGATATTTCCGTGCTGATCTCGGCTTACAAGCTCTCCGGATTCGCTAAGATCCCAAGAATTACCAGCTAGATTGATCAAATCTTCTACAGCGGTAGGCTGGAAGAACTCATTCTTGAGCGCCTCATTACCAATGAGCTGTTTGATTTGAAAAGACTTGAGGCGGGTTTTCTCACCTTCGACTGCCTTGCGCAGCTCTTCTTTCTCGGCGACCTCAGTAGCCAGGCGCTCTTGCCAAGTTGCATTGGCCGCATTAACCCGCTTATCCATCAAAGCTTGGAAGTCAATCTTGCCAGACTTCAAAGCCGCTTGATCTTCTGCATCCTCAGCTTGCGCGAGAATGGCATTGAGCTGATCTTGGACTTTCTTCTTCTCTGCCAAGATTTCAGCGTTCTTAGACTTTAATCCCCCAGTTTCGGCAGCAAGAGCTTTTGCCAGTTCGGTTTTAAGAGTCTCTTGGAATTCCGGAGTAGAAGTGATGTTAGGCGTTTCGATAGGATCGGTTACCGGATCATCTTCGCCAAAAGCTTTGAATACAACCAGGTTTTGCACTTGCTGTTGCATGGATCCCCCAAGGATCTTCTTATTGTTATGGCTCCATTATAACAACTAAAAGATCAAAGTGGGCTTGACAGGGGATATTTTTAGATTCTTTGAGGTCTTTTTCTGAAGACTGCGGTTAGTACCTGGAGCTTTTCCAGATCGTTCAGTGCATCGACATTATCTAGTAGGGTTGGGAGGACACCTATCTTTCCCCTAAGCGCAGCGTTTAGCACTGTAACTAATAGTCCGGTTTCGTACATGCGCCTGAAAATCCAAGGATCACTACTGGACTCGTAAATTTGGTAGATGTCTTCTGCAAGATCCTTTTTACCAAGATTTTCTATCATCCAGTCGACGATAGCGTGCACTACCTCAGTTTGGCTACCAACAGCTGCGGAGATTGCGAGGCTTTTGAGGTCAGGGGTGGAAAACTTGGTAAATCCGCCATTACTAAGGAAGTACTCAACAAGTGCTTTGTCGTTTGGTAGCGGGAAGTTGCTCACACCCTTTAAGACTTGCACGGTGCCGAAAACCCTGGCCAACTCGATCATGGTTTTGCGATGTGCGTCAGTGTATGCGTAGTCAAGTGTGTCACGCCTCAGCATCGTCTCCGCAGCACGCAGGTCGCGAGAGAGCGACATATAAATGCAGGCCAGGACATCGCCTCCCTGAGTCTTGAGACTAGCCAGCGCGTTGTAGTCGGACTGGACAACGCAATCGACGATAAAATCTTTGATAACCTTGCTCATCTCTCTCACCCTTTATTATTGTTTTTATTGTGTGTTGACTTGAGCCATGACTTCATTCATCAGAAAAGACAAGGCATCGATATCAAATGAGTTGATATTAAATGTGTATTCTTTGTTGTCAAACCGGAACCACTTTGCGCGCTGGAGCTCTATTTTGATCACATTGTGCAGTGCGCTGATAGCTTTTGAGTCACCAGCTTCCGCGTCTGCACACATCGTTACAAGCGGGCTCAGGTATTGAGTGCGGAAGATGTCGATAGGCTTTGTGTAACGTCTTGTGCCTATCTCCCTACGTCCGCTCCACCCCCCTACAAGGTAAGTTGCACAGATATCAACGTTCAGGGTTGTAACAGTGGTGATTTCGGTGTTCATCTTGATGCCTTATATGACATTCTTTTTATTATGTTTTCATTGTATCCATCGCACCTTATCCAAGTCCACAACTTTCGCACGCATACTTGAAACTATTAATCCGTCAACCCGCACTGAAATTAACCAACCTTGTTAAGTTAGTGTTTCTTAGCCAAACAGGATACGACAACAGCCCTCATCAGCGTAGTTCGGTATAGCTATCCCCTTTTTGGCTAAGAAGAACGCCCTTGACCCCGCGCGTAGCAACACAAACTTCGCGCGCCGACCGAATATATTCTCCGCGCGCCAGCATCCATAAATTCGATTGAGCCAGCACCCGCAAGGGTTTAATTATAGTTTGCTGATTACATAGTAAAATGCCATACAACAAAGCTTAGCGAAAGTTCTTGATTTATCCAAAACCACACCGGTAACATTTAATTAGTCGAGTTAAAGACAACAGTCATATGGGAATACAAATGTCCAAGTTCAATACGTTCTACGAACCTTTTTGCGCATATGGTGGTCACGAGTACTTTGCTACGACCGATGGCGTGACTGTACATATCAACGAGCGCAAGCCCGCATCCATTCACTTTTATATCGTTCAGCGCCTCACTAAGTCAGCTTGGGATCGCTTTGCGGATGATTATGATCTGTACGACGGCAACCGGACTAACCCTGCACTTATCTCTGGCTTAGCAAGTGCAACTGCTGACAACGATAGTCCTTACTACGATTACATCGCTTAACCTCATTCGATACCGCAGCCACATGAACTCCAGGCCCCACGGGGCCTTTTGCGCACAAACCTTTTGACGACAAACAACCGCAAAGCTATAAACACCGTCGCCCACCCGATTTGACAACAACCTACGAGCCACACATGTTTGACTCACCCGAATACAAGGCTTGGCTTTACAGCGGGACGGTTAAATTTTCGCTGCGGGAGCACTTGTGCCACGTATTGTTGAGCCATGAACCAGGCATCAGCTTCGACGAGTGCGTGCACGACTTCACGGATGACGAACTGGCCCAGGTAATCAATGTCGACGAGCTCGGCTACTCACTAAATCTCAACGATAAACTGGTTCACACAAAGCATCTCTGGTCGCCCATGCGCGTCTACGTTGTGTGCGATGACGACGGCAGGTGCCACGTCCAGTCTGCTCCTCGAAACCCTGGCTGATTCACTGGTAACGCAGCCAGCACTCGACCTTCTCACGCTTTCCAATCTCCTGCAGCCTGGTACTCCCTGTAGCCAGGAGATCAAGGAACCTCTCACGATCAGGCTCAGCCGGAAACCAGTTCGCAATCTCAACGTTGCAGTGCTTCGAATTGCTCAAGGCCCACTTGGCCACCATATCCGCCGCTGCCCGGTAGTGATCGGCCATAAACACTGCGCGCCCACCAGTCGACCATCCTCGTCTTTCCAGCTCTGGGCTCATGTCGCATATCCCGGCACCACTAAAGAACACAGTGGTATCTGGGTAGTGAATACCCGCTAGCGACAGCTTCATCACTCCGGAGTCACGATCAAAATAGGCAAGTGAGTGCCATCCGCCAGTCGCCCCCATCGAAGGGAAATTTATGGCTGACTTTCCGGTTATGTAGTGCTCACGGCTTACGCGCAAAAAATCATGATCGAACGCTGGCTTTTTCATCATCGCACGCTATCACCGCCCGCCATTCACTCGCAACGCCGTCTGGCTACGCAAAGGTTTGACGGCAAACACCCCGACAGCTATAAGGAGGCCAATCGCCATCAAAAGTAATAGGGATTGGTATGAGTCGTGGGATGAAAATGATGGTAATAGGATTTGCAATAATGGTTATTGGCGCAGGACTGACTCTCCTTGCCAAATCCGTTTCAGATACCACCCAAATAGCCTCTCATACACTTGAAAAAAATTAGGTAATCCATGCAAATTCTTCAGGACGAGTTTAATAAATCGATCGCAGAACTTGCCGCATCTGCTAAAACTGAGGCTGAACTTGAAGCTATAGCAGCATCAGTACCAGAAATGCTTAATGAAATCCTAAACCGCCTTCCAAAAACCATTCTTGAGTCTATTAAACGTGATGCTTATCAGGGTGGGCTTGACGAGATAAGGCAGAGCCACCTTGACTTTAAAGCACGAAATTACCAACGGTGGAAAGATGGATTCGACGCCCTGGAATTGTTTATCGGTATCTGTACCGAAGCAGGTGATAACTTTAATAAAAGGTTACGCCCGACTGCAACCAAAAATGGGGACATTCTATTCGATACAATAACCAGACTACACGCCAAGGGATGTTTAGTCGCCAAAGAAATAGCCTGCTTGTTGACCAATGGTTTTGCAGATGGCGCTCACTCTCGATGGCGAGCACTGCATGAGATAACTGTAACCTCAAAGTTCCTAACAGAAAAAGGAACTGACACAGTTGAAAGATATCTTGCCCATGAGTATGTAGATTCATACAAAGGTGCTTGCCAACACAAAAAATATGAAGAACGATTGCAAGCTGCCCCACTAAGTGATAACGCCATTGCTAGCTTGAAAGTCAAATATGATGAGGCAATTTCTCGCTACGGAAATGATTTTTCAAATTCATACGGATGGGCAGAAGATGCCCTGGGGAAAAAAAGAGCGAACTTCGCCGATCTCGAAAAATCGGTCGACCTTGATCACTGGAGGCCTTACTACAAGTGGTCGAGCCAAAATATCCATGCGAGCGCAAAAACTATTAGATCTTCGTTAGGCATGACAGAGACCAGCGCTGATCTTCTGCTCGTTGGCTCTAGTGACTCTGGGATGACAGACCCAGCACACTCGATGGCAATTTCGCTTTCTCAGGTCACCGTAAACCTATTGCAACTATCACCAAACTTAGACAACGCCGTTGCGATGAAAATAATATTAGAGATGACGAATGAGATTGGAGATTTGTTTTTAAAAGTACACAAACAAAAGTCTACATAAGACGCTTTGATCTTCATACTCTCCCACATGACAGCAAAAGGGCCACGCAGGGCCCTTAGTTTGCACTCAAACCGCCATCATACTGCCGTCTCACCAGACTCATCCAGCATGCAGGATCTCACTAACCAATGAGCCAAGGTTGCGAGCGTCATCGATCCCACGGTGGTACTGACCTCTCCATTCTAACCCGGCTTCTTCCACGGCGGGCCTCAAGCTCATCGCCCGGCAATCAAGCACCTTCCAGTGCCACCTCTTCAAGTTCGTGTGAACGACATCAGCGAGCATGGGAACACATGAGTTCCTGACAGCGTCAGCCTCGAGTTGCTTTGCGTCGTAGCCACCCCAGGAGCACCACATGAGCCCGTCCGCTTTGAACGGAGCAAGGTACTCATCAAGCCTTTGACGAACCAGGTCATACGTCCCGGCGCTGTCGACATCGACCTGGTCGATTGTGGTCAAGCGCTTGCAGAAAAGGGTCAGAACCGGATTCAACACAGGCCGCACAAAACAGCAGAACTCACTAACAATGGTCGCCCCCTGATGCAGATCAAGAACTACCGCGCCTACCTCGATGGTTTCCATCTCGTCACGTTGCACTAAAAGCCTATGCTCAAGCTTTTGCTCATCAGTAAGCCCATCTGGGTATTCATCACAGGTCGCTTCGAGATCGACGCACAAGAGATACCTCGTATTTCCCAAGAGCTCCCGGAACGCCTGAAGGTGCTGAGGCTTGTTGATCTGCATACTCTCCTCCATGACAGCAAAAAGGGCCCTGCGTGGGCCCTTTGTTTGTACTCAAACAGTCTTACTTAGCCAGCCAGGACTCAACTACATCGGATCCGTACTCAGCTTTCCACTCTTTCAGCGTCTTGTGGTTGCCGCCCTTAGTCTCAACGACTTCGCCGCTGTGCGGGTTTTTGTAGATCTTTACCTGTCGTGGCTTACGGGTTCCAAGTTTAGATTCGGTAGCGGTGGCTGGAGCTCGGCGTGCGGCTTGCGGGTCAAGCAGCGCGATGATGTTGCTGAGGCTGTAGCCGTACTCGTCCAGCAAAGCGCGAAGTTTGGTCTCAAACTCGATTTCCTTCTTCAGGCCTGAATCGTTTTTCAGTGCCTCGAGTTCGGCCATCTGTGCGGCAAGCTGTTGTTCAAGTTGACGGAATTCCGCGAGTTTCGACATTTGTATTTCTCCATTTTGGTTTAGATTAGTATAGATAAAAAGGCTCTAGCTCGCACTTCCTAGGTGACATCCACTTAAAAAGTCTTTACGATCCTCAGACGAAGGTATCATTTCGCCACTATGGAATGACCAGTAACCGAAGGGAACTCAGTTTTGAACAAAGTACGTATTTTTGCAGTAGCAGCCTTGTCAGTAGCACTATTGAGCGGCTGTGCTGCAGCCAAAAAAGTAACTTCAGGATTAGATTACAGTACCGGAACGTATGTTACGCAGCAACAGATCGATGCGTTCAAAAAAGGGAAAACGCGTCAAGCTGATGTCATCGCGGTCATTGGAAATCCACCCCAAAAAGCAGAAATCATGGGTAAAGAAGTGTGGACTTATACATACACTTTGATACCGGCTCTGCCCTTCCAGCCGAACAAATTTGAGAACACCGTCGTTGAGTTTAACAAAAACGGCGTGCTTGTTAACGCTTACAAAACCGGTGGGACGCCAGGTCAGACAGGCAACCCACTGTTAAACGCGGCTGGAATGTAAGCTAAGACCAGGAGGTCAAAATGGGCATTCTCTACCGCATTGTATGGTTCCTGGCGATGGTTTTGGTGATGGCTCCAGCCTTCATCTTTGCTTCGAATGTCGAAGGGATCAGTTACCGAGAAGCAACTGCAGTCGTTCTCGGTTATCTGCAGTCTGTAATCCACCTGCCTTATGCAGTAGCCCTACCTCTAAGCCCTGTGGTGGCCTTCGTTGGCCAACTTCTTCCAGCGTCCAGCTCCATGGTCGTGATGGCTGGTGAGATGCTTTGGGAGCACATCGGAGTGATCCTTACATTCCTTTTCTTCGCTTTTGTCAGCCCGCCATTTGTCGACAAAGTGGATGCTCGCTCCAACCGCCAGGCAAGGACTCAGACCCAATGATTAAAAAACGAACCTTCACACAGGCCGCTTCAGCAGTGGTAGTTTTTTGGGTCATTGCGGAAGTTGTGATGGGATTCGTCCGCAATCCGCTAGACGACCAATTCAAGGGTAGTGTTGCGATCATTAATGGTGCGAAAGCCAACCACATCGACGCGACCATGACCCTCGATATGCTGGATTCTGGTTTTCTAATCAACAAGCGACCTGGAATCGCCGAAACAGGTGTCCGCTTAACTTTTGACGGCAAAGACGTTCCTACTCTGAATGCTCTTGGCCTGCCTGATAATTTTGTCGAAACTGAAAAACGCTGGCAGTATAAAAGCGGTTTTTGTCAGTTGACTGGAGTTAGAACCGACCCCATGTCTAATGGACTTAACCCTGAAAATCTGCATACTCAAAGGGCTAAACTCACTTTTGTGAGCAAAGGCGATGGCTGCATGGCTTTTAACGTCGCTATCTCCGACTTTGATCATGTTGAATTCACGATTTACAAGCCTGGGCTTTACCCAAATGGTGTGATCTACGCCAGTCTTGACCGTGATAGCCGATTGAGTTTAATTCAACGGACGATCATGCGCATGAGGTTCAACTCCTGGGCAAGTGAAAGGCCCGTGTTCGGGGAATTAGCACCAAGGACTTGATATCTAGTACGGATTGAAGAACCCCGGCATGGTGGCCGGGGGTTTCTTTGGTTAAGTTAAACCATTTCTGTAGCGATCCTATCCTCGTTGTCGGCAAGGCTGAATTCATTACGCAAGATTCCACGACGCTTCATTTCTTGAAGATAATCTTCCCTAGAAAGGTCACCCATAGTGCGCGCACTGGCCAACGCCGTGAGTTCCTCAGGATTACTCGTGATGCCGTAGTCGGTATTGATATCAACAATGAAGTCCGGGTTCGCAATCTTCAAAAAGTAAGCATATGCAGCCAACGCTGGCTCCAACGCTGCCGCCTCGTTCGTGGCGATGATGGCGACCTTGTTGTTTGTTTGCCCGGCTTCAAGTGCTCTGCCAGTTGCAGTCTCTGTAGCACCTGTATTCTCCAAGAAGCCCGCGCCTCGGCTTTTCATCTTACGTTCCAGATCCTGGATAGCTTCGCGGCCAGCGCCAGTTGCTGATCCATTGGACTCAACGTAGGCCATCGTTGCTCCGACCTGCCCTATAACAGCCGCAGAAGCCCCGATTACGATCTGCTGATCAGACTCGATACCAGTGATAAAAATGGACGGGCAGCTAGTCAAATGCAGGATGTTTGAGTAGTCGGAAAGCTTGCGATAGTGCTCTAGGTTTTCTCGCACCAGATCCCTCACTGGTGATGGAACGAACAGCTCGCCGCTTGGCACAACCGCTGACGAGTGGACGGGGAAGACAGGAATCACTTTGAGAGCAAACGGCTGGTCAGCTACGACCTGACGATACCCTGAGTCACCGTTCTCCCAGAGTGACCAGGTAACAATATCGCCAGTACGTTTGAATACCCTCACGCGACCGACTTCTTTTTCCCCCCACTCACCGTCAGGGACAATGGCAGTCTCGGCGATCCGGATCTCTGTGAGTCTGTCGTCTTCGTCTAGCTTGAACCCAAGGATCTTGTCAGCGCTGAGGTGGTAAATGTAAGGAAGGCCACCATTTACCGCGCAATCGACCGCGAAAAAGGAAGTGCCATTCCAGACAGCATCCTCAAAGACTGCCGAACAAAGCCCAGCCAGACTCGTACCCCGGCCATCAACACGCTTCACAATGTCGTCCGCTATTGATTGATGCAGCTTGCTACGGATAACGATGGGACGAACAAAGGGTTTTGCCGATAAGTCTTTAACCATGTCCTCAGTGAAGTTTATGAAGAGAGAACGTGCTAAGCGCCTTTTGTAATCTTCTGGATGTTCGCGAGGTTCAAGTGGAAGGTATTTCACACCAAGGCTTCTAACAACATCCGCCCCACCCCGCACGTCCCTGATTGTTTCGCGATCAGAATAAAACTTCTGACAACGAGGTGTTTTAATATCTACTGACATGCATGGCCTGTTATTGTTATTGTTGGCTGATCACATTATATATGTATTACGAAGCTAGTTTCCGCCCAATCCATATTGAACTGAAGACACAGGCCGCTTCCACGTCAATCTGTAAGCCAAAGCATCCCACGCGTGGTCATCCCCGCACTTAGATACGCTATCCAACTGGTCTTCATCACGCTGGAGTTCAGGCAGTGACGAGTTCAGGAAGCGACAGTTAGTGAAGAAGTAGATGTGTGGCTTGCCAGAATCTTGCTCTATTGTTGCTTGCAAACGCCCAAACATTAACTGGGCGCTTGTTACCCTTGACCCAGGGGACTTGTCTGAGTGAACGAAAGTCATGCCTTCAGCGGCCATGTCTTTTGCAACAGTTGGAGCGCTCCCTTGGTCAACCTTCGACCCGTTATAAATCTGGTTGTCCGCTGGCCCTGGTGTTACTTTCTGGTGATTTTTGAGGATCGTCTCCTGCAGCCTCACTTCTCTAGCCTTCAGGCGCTTGCCGATGTTGCCGGCACTCAGGAACAACCCCAGGTCGCGCTTCTGTTGAGTTCCATCTGCATTCAACGGTGTACCGTAGTCTTCACCAACAACAATGATCGATCCTTTCGGTGGGCAAAAAAGCCTGCCATTGATTAAGACAGACTCGCCGTTCGCTTCCGCAGTCCAGAGGCAGCAAAAAGGAGTCGACTGACCATAGTCAAACGACCGCTCCACCTTCCAGCGCGCCGGAATCTCAAACGGTGCCATTAGCAGTAGGTCTTTTTTCCAGAGCGGCGCAAACATCGCAGTGTCATCAACGGCCTCCCAGTCGCCCAAGAGCCAGCTAGCACGCTTCGCAGGATCGGAAATCGTCTTGAGCCATTGCTTGTATTCGTCATTCAGGTGCGGATTTTCGAAAACAGTGCCGAAGATTGCGCACTTATCCCGCTGGCCGTTTTTATACTCAATCTGGCCGCTGATTTTGCCGTCAATGAACCGCGCCTTTACCCAGCGTTTCCCTACGCCCCACGGGTTGGTGGTACTCCTGACCTGTAAGGGCGGCATGAGTGGCTGAGCTTTAGTCGGCTGATACGACGTCCTGAGTGTCGACATCATCGATTCATAGATGTCATCCGTCGCCCACGTGGTCAGTTCGTCCCATCCGATGAAGCTGTATTCCTGACCGTGGAATTTAGCTTCGTATTGTTCCTTTTTTTCGATGTAGTCGAAGATCAGGACTTCACCCGTGGGGAATGTCCACTCGCGCATGCTCTTGTTGTACGTGGCGCCAGGGAACAGTCTTGGGAAAAGACGATGGCTCTTAACGATCAAGTCTTTAAGCGACGAAAACTGGCGCCTGAGGATCACCCCGCGCCAATAACTGCCCCACCCCTTTCCAATGTGTTGTCCAAACGCCATCAGCAGGCACTCGGACTTGCCGTTGCCCCTGGAGCCGTGGAACAGCACCTCTTTTACAAGGTTGCGAGGTTGGCCGGTGATAAGGAGCATGCCTTGCGAGCTCAGCCCACCGCCTGCACCTGGGATCGGCTCCCATACGACATTCCTTACGGCCTTTGTAATCGCTCTCAGATTCCCAGCGGAGCTCATACGCCACCGTCCATGAAACGTATATGACTCACTGGAGCCTTATATGGCTCGTAAATGCTCCAAGAGTCTTTTTTGCGCACAAGCGCCTGGCCTTGTTTGATCACAAACAAAGCGTCCACGCATTGGTAGTCGCTGAGTGTCCGAGGGACAGTCACAGAGGAGGCCGGATCAAGGATGTTTTTGCCGTCAAAAAGTACCTGGTGGACGAGTCCAGATGCAGTCAGTACCTGGAGGATTGCGGGGTGGCCGAAGATTTCGAGGATTTCTGGGCTTGCTGTGCCCATGGTGATTCCGCTGGCCTTGCTGAATCCTGGGAATGGGATATACACAGGGGCATAGCCAAGGCTGAACAGGATCGATGCGGTCTGCTGAATGCTCACGCCATTGCGTTGTTTGTCAGCTCCGTAGAGATCCAGAGCTTGCTCGTAGCTGATCGCCAATGTGTTGGCCAAAGTAGCGACACCACAGTCGAATGAAGTGCGTTGTTTGATCATCAGCTGAGCTCGCTTGTTTTTGTTTTTGCGAGCAACAAAGCGTCGGATTGCTGCTGTTGGAGCATTAAATCGAGGTCGGAATCGCCGACCATCGATGGTATGAGTGCAATACCGGTGCTGGTTTCTTCTGTCACTTCCTGGCGGATGGTGACTTCCTTGCGATTCCAGTCGCCAAATTCTTCTGGCATGCGTCTGCTGAGTAAGCGTGCTGCTTGGTTTGCATCACCCATTTTGATTGCTTTCATGACCGTATCGATTGCGGGTTTACATGACTTCGCCTTAGCCAGGTCTACGCGCTCCAAAAATTCCAACAGCAAGAGATCATCTTTGGTTAAGTCAGACTCGTCTTTTCCTTCTTCCTCGATCTCTTTAGCGGCCTTTTGCCACACATAAAAAGTGGACGACGGCACACCTGCGCATCCGCATGCGATCTTCAGGCTGGTTGTCTGAGTGATGTACTTTTCAAGATCCGTGATGATCTTTTTCGTTAGTGCCTTAGCCGCCATCAGTTACTCCAAAAGCCGCGCGCCACTCTTGGCAATCATCAGTGAGTCAGATATACCGTCCTTAACGGCCCGCGCGCCGGTCTTAGTTTTGCGACCATAAATGGCTTCGGCCTGGAACACCTCGAAAGCAACTTCGGCGATTTGCTCTTTGGATAGCCCTGTGAGCCCCTGACAGCCCCGCCACTCCTGCGGCCTGGTAAACCTGACTTCTTTTGCAACAAGCGCAGCAACAGCACGGATCACACCGTAGGAGTCGCCAAAGTTAAACATCGACACCACGCCCTGCCCTGGCCGCGCGCCAACTTTCTCGACCACGGCCAAATCAATGTCGTAAATTGATAGCAGATTGAAAGCAGCAACAGGATCAACTTTGCGCTTGCCGTCCTCGCCTACAGTAGTCGGCATTGGATAACAGGCTACAAGGTTAAATCGCTCATCAATTACAGATAGTCCTCCTGAGAGGCCAGGATCGATACCTAGGATTTTTCGCATTGCAGTTTTCTTATTATTATTTTTATGCGTATATTGTAACAGTTATTACTTGTTGTTTGTGCGCAAAGCATCTTCTAAACTTGGCAGGCCTTTACCTACGTTTTCAACAAGCCACTTATATCGAGTGGACTTCATGAACTCCTTTTCTTCCCCCTGATAGCAGTAGTCAAAGCCTTCCTTTTTGATCCACTCTTCCTGCGTCATTCTAGAGCCATCCTTGCGAGGCCTTGAGAACGGGCAGATGATATTCTTGTCCTGTAGGATAAAAATGATGTGGACGTCGTTAAGCTTTGCCACAGCGCGATATTTAGCAGCGTCTACGAGCGTCGGGATAATGCCTTTGGCTTCGTAAAAAATCCTGTCGTTCAGGGTGTCTACCCAATCCGGCTGATAAGTATGCTCGATGACGTATTTGACCTTGTGAGACTTAGGTTCGTACTCAAGGCCCTTGAGACCGCCAAACTTAGAGATGTGAACTTCTGGCCATGACCGATAAGGTTTAGGGACTGGCGGCAGTGATGGTAGGAAAATTACATCTTTGATCGAAACCGGTTTTCTCCCGTACCTCTGTTCATTGTAAGAGTTCCAATCCACCTTTTTAAGTGCGGCGAGGCAAGTGTCGGTGATAAGTTCCAGCGTTGCGTCATCAACCCCCTCCAAGCCCTGCATCAAGTTCCTGCGGAGACCATCAACTTCGGCCATGTCGATAAGCGGAGGACAATCAACTTGCATGTTCATATAAGGCCTTTCTTATTATTATTTTCGCTCTTATATATACATCATAAAGATGAGCCTGCAGCGTTACAACAGTACAATGGAGAATAAATCGAACTTTGACAAACAAAATTTGTTTGGCATATAAACTTGGAAGGGATGGCCATCCATGGCCATTTGATAACTTAAAGTGGCGCGCCGATTTTTAAGTAGCTGGCCATTTGATTAATCGAGTCGTTGTCGATGATGTAGTAGTCGGAGTCCGTACCAGCAACTTTCTTGGTCTTAAGGCCGAAACACTTCAAAATGTTGGTTACAGCAGCTTGCTTGGCCTTCTGAGTGTTAGCTCTCGCCATATTGATGCCCAGTCCGATTACCCGTGAGCGCATGACGTTTAGGCTGTCGAATAGTGCTGCTGAGTCGCTCGATCTCCACTCTTTAGTCAGCGACATTTCGGAGATGGCTGGCAGGATCTGTGAGAACACCTCCAGTTCGTCGTCAGGGCTTGCGCTAGTGACGCTGTAGAGACTTTTGAAGAGTTTGATCTTGGCCTCACCCTCGCCTTCGCCCCATAGCTTCGTGTCGTCCATGGAGAGCTGCGCGCGCCCCATCACTTCCTGGGCCCTAGCTCGGATGACTGACAGGTACTCAACCTCATCATTCGATCCGGCATCCTTAACCGCGTGGACGACCTGGGTGCTTGCTGGAGCTGACCTGAGCAGCTTTGCAGCAGTCTCGCTTTTAACAGCTTTTCGGCCCTGGGAGTCAGCGACAAAACCGGACTTCGACATCTCGTCATCGCGCTCAAGGACTTCGACTTTAAAGCCCTGCATCATCAACAGCGCTGGCAGAGTGAGCGAGATATTGTCTTTAAGCCAGGCTTCACTTGAGCAGTGATCGTATCTGAGAGCTTCAAAAGCGCTTGGCGCGTTGTAGGCTGCAATTCTCTCGCGGATCTTGTTCTTCGCCTCGACGCTGATCGCCAGCCCCTTGAGCAGCTCCTCGGTCGCTACCATCTCCTTTCTAAAGGCGACCTCAACGATCTCAGACTTGCGATAGTCGGGATTTTTAAGGCCGACCGTGAAGCTGCTTGCAGTCCGATCCCGGCGAAGCATCTGAATCGCATCGGAAGGTACTACCTGACCGCCGAAAAGGCCGAAGTGGCATTCAAAGTGGCTTGAGGTGATTGACAGTGCGCTCGTGATCACGGGGCTATATATGACGATCTCGTGTAGGGTCGAATTCGGGTTAGCGATAAAAGCCGCTTGCTCTGACCATTTCGCGTTTTCGGCGGTGATGACCAATGCAGGTCGCTTAGCCTTTTTCTCGATGTACCTGCCAAGAGCCGCTGCTTCCCGCGCGCCGTCGCAAGCAACCAGGATCTTCTTGCCATCTTTCGCGGCTTTGACTACGAGACCTCGAACGGTGCTCGAATCAGACGTCTTGACGGTGATTCCGGAGTGATCCTGGGCGATCCTGAAGAGCTTCGCTGGACGGTCATCCAGGATCTCAACGCAGCGGGTGTTGATGTCCGCGTCAGCGAAGATGACTTTTTTTGCATTTTTGACGACAAAGCACAGTGCTTCCCAGACTGCCTCGCGGTTTTTCACTTCGCCGCCTAGTACGTGTGCGATTACTTGAGAGGCTTCGTCGATGACAACCACATCAGCGTCTTCAATCTGTTTTTTGAACTTTGGATTGGCAATCGAATTGACGACCATTTTCAGGCCTCGGGCGTTTTCCAAGATGTCCGGGGTGTCGCACTCGTCGTAGCTCACAATGCCTGGGATGTTAGCGATGTTGCGGTTGATAGAGCGGCGATGGCAGAGCACTAGCACATTGCTGCCACGTGCCATTTCTTCGCTGAGTACGGGCTCGATAATTTTGCTGGTTTTGCCGTAGGCGGTGGGAAGAGCCAGGAGCGTGGCGCCGTCGTTTGCAAGTACGTAGTCGAGGACTTCAGCTGGGTCGCGGGGAGCCTGGCCGACGTCCATCAGGGCTTTGAGGTGCGATACGAGCTCGGCTTTCTTGCGAGACAACTTCGAGCGAATGAGTTTAAGGCAGGCTTCTTGTGAGCGACCTGACGCGTCAGCGAGCGCCTTGGCTTTGCTATCGAGGTCGCCCGAGATAAAAGCGACTCGGCTGATCTCATATGCTGCGCGGTCAAATGCACCATCGCTGCTGTCGTTCGACGCGATCAGGACTGCGAGCTCGAGTTTAGAGAGGTTGTGAATGTTAGTTGCGATAATGCCTTTGTCGACCGATGCGATGCCTGATGCAGTTTTAAGTGCTGCCTTGATCGCCGGGATCACATTGCTATCAATGCCAATAATGCGAGCAACTTTGGGATAGTCAGTACGCAGAGTCTCAGCAGCTTGCATGACGTCAATGGTGGTAAGGGTTTTGTAGCCGTCGATGGCGAAGTTGATTGCGTAAGCCTTGGTGTTTTGCATTTTGCTAACTCACTTGCTCTTTTAAGACGTCTCTCTTGCGTCTTGCAATCATTATTAAATTTGTCGATACACACTAGCAAGCAATAAATCAAAAGTTGTCAAAATTAATTATTTGGGTATGTTTTTATGACCCTGATTGATTTCACTTTGCTACTAACTCGAATTACAAAAAAGCGTTTTACTTAGCCAAAAAGGGAAACCCACCCCCCATGCCTCCCACCCCTCTTCTTTTCTTTATATAAAGAGAGAGAGATAGCATCGGGGGTGGCGTATTGATATTTTTTAGGGGCTGGAGTGTTGATTGTTATCCCTTCTGGTTAAGTAATACTGCTTTTATAACTATCGCGATGCTATATATCTATGCGCAGCCGACCTCAGCGCTATAAAGCTTATGCATATACTCATAAGCCGCACACCTCCTAGCCGAGCTCATTTACCCCGTATTTACTGCATTACAGCTTTGCGCATTCAATTATTTTCGAATAACTTTAAAAAATTATTGCATTAACTAAAACTCATCTTGATACTGGTTATACCAGCGCAAAAGAACGCCGGACAAAAGAGAGATAAAAGATGGCCATTAAGTACTCTTCGCAAACTACCGCCAAGACTAACGTAGTCACTCCACAAGTCGCTCAGTCTTTTAAGTCGCTTTTTGAGACATCTTTTCAATTTCCGCTGATATCGTCAGATAAAACAAAGGCGTCTACATTTATCCCGGCTTCTTTTCGCGTGCAAACGCGCGAGGACAGGAGCGTCGACACCTCCACCATGATCGTTTTTGACGTCGACCAGGAGCTCGGCAAAGGCTATGACGACGATATGATAGCCCTCGAGGATGCTGAGGACGCACTTCTCGACTTGGGACTTGAGCACTTTATATACACAAGCCACAAACACACCCTTGCGGCCCCGCGCTTCCGTATAGTCATTTCAGCCTCTCGGCCATGCTACCCTGCGGAGCACCTCAGCGTACGCGCCGCAGTCCTGGAGCAGCTTGACGAGTTCCTGTGCGGTAGACTGCTGAGGGTGGCGGACGAATGCTGGAAGACACTAAGCCAATGCTACTACGTGTACACCGCCCACCCAGACCGCAAGCAATTCGCCATCAGCTTTTACAACCCTGGCGCGCCAGCGGATATCGACGACTACAAACTTCATCAGTCAACTTACGGCGTCGAAACCGAGTACAAACCCGGCGCGCCACGCAAAGCCACTGGCTTAACTGGAACACGTGGACGGAGTTACGAACTAAATCGCATCCTGGGTGGAATGATAACTTCCTCAGCCGAGGAAGAAATCGCCAAGCGCTTATTCGGAATCGACAACACCATGCACGCCGGAAACGAATACTTCCGCGACCAACAATACCCTCGTAACCGCCCGCGCGCGGGCGAAAGTAACGAGGCCGCAGCCTGGAGATCCTGCCAACTCTTTACTAAGTCCCACATCAATAGCCTCAAGCGCAAAGCCAAAAATCCAGTCGACACTACTATTGTCGTCAAACAATCAGCGTCCAGGGAGGCAATGCCTACACACGACGCGATGATCAAAATCAAGTCTGCCAAAGCCGGAAAAACTAAGACCGGCGCCGAAACGGTTTTGATGGAGTTGCAGGTAATGTCCGGCGAGCACGCCGGTCGTCATCTTTGGCACCGACTGTACGGCGCCGGAAGTCACGAAGTTGCGATCAAAATTTCGGACTCGATAAAAACTAAGATTGCTAAAGCCACGAAACTCGAAATCCCTGCGATCAGCGACGTCGCTAAAGCATACGACATGCCGATGCTTGCGCGAATTAAGCACAAACCGGGGACGAATGGATATCCAGCACAAAACGAAATCGGAGACATTCACATCAATTAAAACAAACCAGCCCTGGCTCTCTCTCGTTGTCGGGGCTTCTTTTTCCGATGCTTTTGGGGGTATTGGTATAGCTTTCCTATACTCTCAAACCCTGAAAATTGACAAGCTGTCAATACTTTATTTGGATTTTTTGTTGACAGCGACTCCCCAAACGATCAGCATAAATTGACATCGCGACGCAACCAGATGCGATGCAAGACACTGAACTGAAAGGGAAATTTTGATGCGAATGCCCGCAGACGTCGACTACATCACAGCAAAAGAGACTGCTTCAATCCTTGGCGTCTCGGTCGACACGCTACGATTCTGGCGGTACACCGGCAAGCACACTAAAGCTCTTACGCCATACGCCAACATCAGTCGACGCGTTTTTTACAAGCGTGATGATGTCCAGCGATTTTTTGACTCGAGCATGACCGCAATCGCCTGATCGCCATCACTTTCAATACTCATTCGGCGCTACGACCAGGAGGGTACGCGCGCTCACGGATCACGAGCAATCAAATGCATGACCGCAACGAACTAGCCGTGTCCCTTGGCTTTTTGACCGAGGAACAGATGATCGAAATCACTAAAGTTAAAAAAGAGACCCTGGAGCACTGGCGCAAGCACTACAAAGGCCCACTACCAATGCTGTTCGGTAACGCTTTTTTTTACGCCATTGATGACGTCAAAGACTACATGCATTCTCTTCGCAAAACACGTAGTCGAGAGTCTATTTTGCGATCAATTTAGACTCATAAATACCACTTGGAACTCGCTGGCTGCGCGGTTCCAAGGGATTGTTTTGAATACTAAGTGATAATTTCAAGCGTTTCTTCGCGTTTTTTACGTCGCTGCATATTTTCCTCGTACGACGCATGCACATTTTTGGCTTTAATATGCGTGTATCGCTTTAGCATTTTCCAGTCTTTGTGACCCGTGAGCACAGCAACTTGCTCTATGTGCAGCCCGATTTCGAACAAAAGACCGGCTGCTGTATGACGCAGATCGTGGAAACGGAGATCATGAATCTCGCACTCTTGGCAAACTCTCGTAAAAGATGCGCTAACAGACCCGCTATTGTAAGGAAATATCCTTCCGGACTTGCGATCACCGATGTATTTTTCTGCAAGCTCCCATGCTCTACCGAGTAGCGGCACAAGCATGTCGTTACCGCTCTTTTGCTTCGGATCTTTGCGGTTTTTTATAACTATAGATTTTTCGTCAAAATCAACATCACTGATTTCCAGGGAACAAATCTCCTCTTGGCGCATCGCAGACGCTAATGCAAACGTAATAATATCTTCCATTGGAATTTTTTGACGCAGCTTTTTTTGATATGCAGCGAAGATAGTTATTAACTCATCCTTTGATGCTTCTCTTTTTCGCTCGTTGCTTTTTGTACTTAGCCCCATGGGCTCGAGCATTTCTCTCGCTCTCTGCACAATGCTTACATCAACATCGTAGTGTTTGACGACTCTCGCCCATTTTAATACGACTGATATGTATGACAAATCGATTGCGATTGTCACTCCAGAGACGCTAACTCCAGCTTGCGTCTTTTCTTTCACACGTCTTTCAACAAAATCCCTGAGATGCAGGATCGAAAAATCGGACATCAGTACGCCTTTGAACTCATTTTTTAGGCGCTTTAGAGTCGATTTTTTATTTTTCCCGTGCTTTTTGACGGGCTCTGTCTCTTCAACATACTTATCAATGAAATCAGCGAAAGTAGAGCCCTTTGGTGTTGATGCTGTCCCCACGGCTCTGATGCTCTCAAGCTTGCTCTCTTGATCTGCAGCCCATTTTTTAGCATCAGCATGCTTTTTAAAAGTCATGCCGTGCCTAACTCCACCGCGCATAACCTGTGCGCGCCAACTGCCGCTTGGAAGCTTTACAATACTCGCCATCGTGTGCATTCCATGTGCAGTTTTATGTACCCGGATAATACACTGCACACACACGTCATGTGCACTCCGTGTGCACAAAAGCTACACACGAAGGTATTTTTGTGAATCTAGACAACGATAAACCCCTTATAAATCAAGGCGTTACCAGCAGACGATTCAGTGTGGCCCCTATGATGGATTGGACAGATCGTCACTGCCGTTACTTCCTGCGCCTGTTATCGAAAAACGCTCTGCTTTACACCGAGATGGTGACCACTGGCGCTCTGATTAATGGTGATGCCGAACGTTTTTTGCGCCACGACGACGCTGAGCATCCGCTGGCCTTGCAGTTAGGCGGCAGTGTGCCCGCTGATTTGGCAGCTTGCGCGCGCATGGCCCAGGCCGCAGGTTATGAAGAAGTGAATCTGAATGTCGGCTGCCCGAGTGACCGGGTGCAGAACAATATGATTGGCGCTTGCTTGATGGCGCACCCGGCGCTGGTTGCAGACTGTGTCAAGGCGATGCGCGACGCCGTTTCGATTCCGGTCACGGTCAAGCACCGTATTGGCATCAACGGTCGCGATAGCTATGAGCAGCTGCGTGACTTTGTCGGTACCGTTCGGGATGCAGGTTGCGAAAGTTTTACTGTGCATGCACGAATAGCGATTCTCGAAGGACTGTCACCCAAAGAAAACCGCGATATACCACCTCTGCGATATGACATCGCCGCGCAGCTGAAAACTGATTTCCCGGAGCTGGAGATTATTCTCAACGGCGGGATCAAGACGCTTGAGCAATGTCAGGAACATTTACAGGTATTTGACGGGGTGATGCTCGGTCGCGAGGCTTACCACAACCCGTACATTCTGGCTGAAGTCGATCAGTTGCTTTTTGGCAGTGCCGAGCCGGTGGTTTCACGGGCTCAGGCGCTGGCTTTATTGCGGCCTTATATCGCGGCGCATATTGCTGCTGGCGGGGCGATGCACCACATCACACGGCATGTTCTGGGGTTGGGACAGGGCTTCCCTGGCGCACGGCGTTTCCGTCAGTTGCTGTCGGTGGACATCCATAAAGCCAAGGACCCGCTGGCGTTGCTGGATCAAGCCGCAGAGTTGCTGGAAGGCCGCTGAATCGCGCGCAATTGAAAAGGGGCCGTTCCTTGCACAGGACGGCCCCTTTTTTGATCGGCTATCGCTCAAGGGTCAATGACGCTCAAGTGCATTCACCAGATCATGGAAAGCCTCACGATTGGAGTCGTTCAGGCCCATCAGGATCTTGTGGGCTTCAAGCACTTTCACTCGCACCACTTCTTCGGACTGGTCCTGGGAGGGAAGGTCTGTCAGGCACTCAGGGCATGGGATCGGCTTGCCGATGATGTTGAACACCTGATCAAAACCCATGGACTGCAGCAGCCGCGTAATGTCTTCATGGGTGGTGACTACGGTCGGCAACAGACCGATTTTTTGGCGCGACAGAATCGACAGTTTCGCCAGCAAACCCAGGGTGGTGCTGTCGATACTGCGGGTTTCGGTGAGGTCAATCACGATGGCGTTAAAGTTCAGCGCCGTGAAAATCCTCTCGATTGTCGCATCCAGAGCCGAACACAGTGTCAGACGCACTTCACCCACAAACTTCAGGACGAAGGTGCCGTCCTGTTCGGCGAACTGAATTCTACCGGTACTCATTTAAGATTCCTGCTTAACACCAACAAGGCGATATCATCCGGCATCTCCCCTAGCGTAGCTAATCCGAACTCTCGGCGCAGACCATCCAGGCTGCCGCCTGCAGCTTTTACCAGTTGTGGCAAAGCTGCCTCTTTCTCTTTGAGCGTCTGCTCGGTCAAAAGGTCCAAAATTCCATCCGACATCAGAGTAAGACTGAAGGCTTCCGGCAATTTCAGGACATGGTCTTCATACGTGGCTTCGTTAAACAGGCCAACGGGTAACCCTCGCCCTTCCAGGTAACCCACGCTGTCAGGCGTGTAAAGCACCGGCAATGGCAGGTGCCCGCCAATGCTGTAAGTCAGCACGCCGGTTTCTTCATCAATGACACCGCCCACCATGGTCACGTGCTTGCCCAGCTTGCAATTGATCAGGCCACGGTTGATGTGGCCAAGCACCTCTGAAGGCTTGAACTCTGGCAGGGTGCCGTTGCGCTTGGACTCAAACAACAAGCGCGTGGTCATGAATTTGAGCAGCACCGTTACAAACGCGGATGACGCACCGTGACCGGAAACATCAGCCAGATAGAACGCAACCCGTCGCTCATCGACTCGGAAGTAATCCACGAAATCGCCGGACAAATACAGGGAAGGAATGATCTGGTGAGCAAAGTGAAAATCATCAATGGACCAGGGGCTGATCGGCAACATGTTCATCTGAACCTGCCGACCCGCATTCTGGTCTTCCTGCAATAAATGCAAACTCGCTTCAAGTTCGCGGTTGGCAGACTCCAGCTTGTCGCGGTAGCGCTGGTTCTCTACCAAAAGCCGGGCACGATCCAGAGCCCGGTGAACGGAGTGCTCCAGAACGGCGAGATCTTCGAGCGGCTTGATCAGGTAGTCGGCAGCACCCAGACGCAGCGCCTCGACCACATCGCTCATCACGCCAGCCCCCGAGATTACGATTACGGGGGTTTGTGAGGAGCGTTGCGATACCTGGCGAATCAACTCCAGGCCACTCATTTGTGGCATGCGCAAGTCACAGATCACTAAATCTGGCTGCTCTTGCTCGAACACCTGAAGACCCTGGATGCCATTGCTGGCCTGCAGGACGCTGAAGCCGCTGTCTTCCAAGTAGGCAGCCAGACTGGCGCGTACTACTTCGTCGTCGTCAATGATCAGCAGCGTGGCACTGGTTTTTTGCATGTGGGCAAATGGCGCCAGAATTAGGTTGGCGTAGGAGCTCGAACGGGTCGGGCTCAACGACTGAATTGGCTTATGAACATCCCTGATTCAAATCGATGTTATCGCTCGATCCTACAAAGGTGCCCGTGTAAGGCGCAGACGGTACTCCCATCCGCGGGGGGTTTCAAGCTCAGGCCGATGGTGGCCGCAGGTCTTCGTCAAGTTAAATTCCTGCGGGTTATAAGAACCAAGGGAACGGCAACTAAAACCAAGGTCTGAGGCATGATGAAAGCTATCTTTATCCGATCCCGATAATGCAAAAAACGGCCCCGAGGGCCGTTTTTCCGGATCAAAATCGCAAGGGTTAAAAGTCGTCTTCAACCTGACCGTCTTTGATCTTGAACTCGCGGTTTTGCAGATACGCATTGCGGATAAAGACGTATTTGTCACCCGTAATGAGCTTTTCAGCAGACAGCAAGCTGGCGCGGGTATCAATAATGTCCATGCCGATCGCCATGTTACGGGCCGGGATGTCATTCATGTAGCGGTACGGTTCGGCGTAGCCATCCGGATAAATCGCGACCGCATCACGTACGGTGCTCGGCCCCAAGAGCGGCAGCATCACGTAAGGACCGCTAGGCACACCCCAGTAACCGAGCGTTTGACCGAAGTCTTCACTGTTGCGCTGCAGGCCCATCTTAGTGCCCAGATCAAAGAAACCCGCCACACCCAGGGTGGTGTTCATCAACAGGCGGGCTGTATCCACGCCCGCTGCATGCGGCTTGGCCTGCAATACATCGTTGGCCAGGTTACGCACGTCGCCGATATTTCGATACATGTTGTGGATGCCATCCTCCAGAAATTGCGGAGTGATGAACTGGTAGCCCTGGGCAAGTGGCTTCAAGGCATAGGTGTCGAGTTTTTCGTTAAATTTGAAAATGACACGGTTTACCCCTTCCCACGGGTCATCTTCGGTGGCGGCATTGGCGGTGAATGGGACCATTGCAACACCGGCACAAACACATATGTGAGCAAGACGATCAGTCCAGCGCATAGCAAAGCTCCTAAAAAATACTTAATTCTTGGGCGCTACGCCCCGGGTCAGGCGCAGAGTATAACGGCAATTGGATTTCAGGCACCCATAGAAACGCCCTCAACTGACTGGAGTTTGTACCAGGCGTTCCGCAAATATTTACATTTGTTATGAAATGCGCCCCCCCCTCCTCCCGAAAACCCGTAATAGGGATTTTGATCGAGATCATGCATGCTTGAACCGAGTGGATTAATCTAGAGCCCAGTTACAGACCTTTTGTGCACTGCGAAGGTCTATACAGAGCCTATCAATAAAGGATGAATGCTATGCCTGCCAGCGATCTGCAAAAACAACTCGACTCCCTGCGCGAGCAGCTCGATAAAACCCCGCCGCTTTCATTTGATGATCGAGCCGAACTCAACAAGCTCGCCGAACAGATTGATGCCCAGATCAAAGTAGAAACGGCAACCCAAGACGCCAGCCTTGTCGACAACGTTAATCTGGCGGTAGAACGCTTCGAGGTTGAACACCCTGCCCTGGCCGGTACCCTGCGCAATATCGTTCAAACCCTGGGCAATATCGGGATCTGACTTCCCCGCCCCACCCCGGACACAAAAAAGCCCTGACTCATCCGAGCCGGGGCTTTGTTTTATTGCTCAGGCTGTCAGAGCCCTGATTGACCACTCAACGCCAGGTCAAGCAGCTCACGGTTGGCTACTGCATACATCGCGTAGTCATTGCCCGTGGCGGCTCGCAGATCCACCAGCATCGAGCGCCAGCGCTCAACCATCGAATTGTTCTGCTCAAGCCACAACGCCAGCCGCTCTTCGATTTCGGCAGGGGCATCAGCCATTTGCAGTACCGAAACGGTGATTGCACGCTGCTGCCAGTCGATATCATCGCGGAACGCTTCACGGGCCAGCGCCTGCCAGTTGTTCTCCACCGGCAGGTTGCTGATCTGCTGCAGGTACCAGGTGAGGTCCAGCGCACTGCCGACGGCAAAGTACGCCTTGGCCACATCCGCGGCATTCTGACCGGTTACATCCGAAGCCTCGATAATCGGCAGCAAGGTGTACAGGTGCGTCGTACCGGCCACCATCCGTGCCAGCAACTCCGGGACACCGGCTTCGACATAAGCCTGGTAGCGGGTCTGCCAGCCTTCACGGGTTGCGCCTTCCAGCAGCTCGTCGAGCTTAAGACCCAGCGCCGCCAGATGCGGACCGAAATGCGCCACATCGCGTGCAGCATCCAGTTCATTGCGACGGCTGCGCAGGAACCAGCGGGTAGCGCGACGACCCAGACGCATCAACTCGTCCATCAGCGCCAGCTGGATTTCGGCCGGGACCTGATAGTCCAGCGCCTCGATCTGACGGAACCAGTGCGGGAGGTGGAAAATGTCGCGCACGATCACATAAGCACCCGCCACATTGGCTGCACTCATGCCGGTCGACTCTTTCAGGCGCTCCACAAAGGTGATGCCCATGTGGTTGACCAGATCGTTGGCAATCTGGGTGCTGACGATTTCACGCTTCAGACGGTGACGACGCATGGCCGCAGCAAACTTGCTGACCAGCATCGGCGGGAACGCGGTTTCCATGTCGCGGGTCAGGTAGTCGTCATCCGGCACCTGAGAGTTGAGCAAGGATTCCTTGAGGTCGATCTTGCTGTACGAGATCAACACCGACAGCTCGGCACGGGTCAAGCCATGGCCAGCCGCTACGCGCTCGTTGAGTTGCTCTTCGGACGGCAGGAACTCAATGGCGCGGTCCAGCTTGCCACGGGCTTCCAGATCGCTCATCAGGCGCTTGTATTCAGCAATGCGCTCGTATGCACGGCGCGCCGCCAGGGAAATGGCCTGTGTCTGCTTGTAGTTGTTGCCTAACACCAGGCCGCCGACTTCATCAGTCATGCTGCCCAACAGCTGGTTACGCTGCTTCTCGGTCATATCGCCAGCCTGCACCACTTCATTGAGCAGGATCTTGATATTCACTTCGTGGTCAGAGCAGTCCACACCACCGGCGTTGTCGATGAAGTCGGTATTGGAGCCGCCGCCATTGAGGTTGAATTCGACACGACCCAATTGAGTCATGCCCAGGTTACCGCCCTCGCCCACAACCTTGCAGCGCAACTCATTGCCGTTTACACGCAACGCATCGTTGGCCTTGTCGCCTACATCGGCGTGGCTTTCGCTGCTGGCCTTGACGTAAGTACCGATACCGCCGTTCCACAACAGGTCTACCGGCGCCTTGAGCAAGGCATTCAGCAATTCGGTAGGTGTCAGTTTGTCGGCAGTGATCGCAAAACGCTCTTTCATCTCGGGCGAGATAGCGATGCTTTTCGCACTGCGCGAGAAAATACCGCCGCCCGCCGACATGATGCTGGTGTCGTAGTCCGACCAGGCCGAACGCGGCAAGTCGAACAGACGCTGACGCTCGACGAAGCTGTTGGCCGGTTCAGGGTTCGGATCGATGAAAATGTGCAGGTGGTTGAATGCCGCGACCAGTTGCAACTTGTCAGACATCAACAAGCCGTTGCCGAATACGTCACCGGCCATATCGCCGACGCCTACCACACTGATGCTGTCTTGCTGAACGTTGATGCCGCGCTCTTTAAAGTGGCGCTGCACACCCACCCAGGCGCCCTTGGCGGTAATGCCCATTTTTTTATGGTCATAACCGGCCGAACCGCCCGAAGCAAACGCATCACCCAGCCAGAAGCCGTAATCAATGGCAATGCCGTTGGCAATGTCAGAGAAGGTCGCAGTACCTTTGTCGGCTGCTACTACCAGGTACGGGTCGTCGCCGTCGTGACGGACCACGTTCAGCGGCGGCACCAGCGCGCCGTCCTTGAGGTTGTCGGTGATATCCAGCAGCCCGGAAATAAAGATCCGGTAGCACGCAATCGCCTCGGCCTGAATCTCGTCACGCCCACCGCCCAATGGCAAGCGACGCGGCACGAAACCGCCTTTGGCACCAACGGGCACGATGACCGAGTTCTTCACTTGCTGGGCTTTTACCAGGCCCAGCACTTCAGTACGGAAGTCTTCCTCGCGGTCCGACCAGCGCAAACCGCCGCGGGCAACGTTACCGAAGCGCAGGTGAACGCCTTCAACCCGTGGCGAGTAGACGAAGATTTCAAACTTCGGCACCGGCTTTGGCAGCTCTGGAATCAGATGCGGGTTGAACTTGAAGCTGAAGTACGAACGGTTCTGGCCATTGGCATCCGGCTGGTAGAAGTTGGTCCGCAGAGTGGCTTTGATCAGGTCCAGATAACGACGCAGGATGCGGTCTTCGTTAAGCACCTGAACATCGTCCAGTGCCGTCAGGATCGCCTGTTCCAGACGCAGTTGCTTGTCTTCCAGATCTTCTGCCGTCAGCTTGCGCGCCAGATAGAAACGGGTTTTGAACAACCGAGTCAGCTCGCGGGCGATGTCGGTGTGGTTGTTCAGAGTGCTGGCGATATAGCCCAGGTCGAAGCCCAGGCGGATCTGCTTCAGGTAACGGGCATAAGCGCGCAGCAGCGCCACGTCACGCCAAGGCAAACCGGCAGTCAGCACCAGTCGGTTGAACGCATCGTTCTCGGCGTCGCCGCGCACGATATGCACGAATGCATCCTGCAGGGTGTCGTTGAGTTGCTGGATATCCAGGTTCAAGCCTTCGCCCGCAGTAAAGGCAAAATCATGGATCCAGAACTCACGGCCATTGGCATGACGCAGGCGATACGGGAATTCGCCCAGTACACGCAAGCCAAGGTTTTCCAGAATCGGCAGCACGTCGGACAACGCCAGTGGCGTATCGGCGTGATACAGCTTGCAATGCAGCTCCTGACCGGCGCTCTGACCCAGCGGCTGGTAGAAGCTCATCACCAGCGGGTTTTTCTCGCTCAGGCTCATCAAGTGCTGCATGTCGACCACGGCCGAGTGCGCGGCGAAGCGCTCGCGGTAGCCGGCCGGGAAGCCTTTCGGGAAGTCCGACAGCACCTTGGTGCCATTGGCTTCGCCGAAGCTTTCTACCACCAGGCTTGCGTAATCGTCCTGCCAGCTGCGGCAGGCCTGGACCACTTCTTTTTCCAGCAACAGCGGGTCGATATCGATCCGGTTTTTTGGATCGACCCGCAAAATCAGCTGCACGCGAGCCAGTACCGACTCGGAGAAGAAAGTCCAGAACTCGCAATCCGACGCTTGCAGGCGCTCCATCAGCACCTGCTGGATTTTCTGCCGCACTTCGGTCGAATACACGTCACGCGGCACGTATGCCAGGCAGTAGCAGAAACGGCCATACGGGTCTTTGCGCAGGAACACGCGAATCTTGTTGCGCTCCTGGATTTGCACAATCGACATCACCGTGGTGAACAGCTCATCGACCGGGGTCTGGAACAGATCGTCGCGGGGCAGGACTTCGACCACCTGAGCCAGTTCCTTGCCAAGGTGGGCCTTGGGCTGGAAGCCGGAGCGGCGTTCGATCTCTGCAACTTTACGGCGAATATAAGGAATCACCCGCACGCTCTCGCCGTATACCGAAGAGGTATACAGGCCCATGAAGCGGCATTCCTTGATCACCTTGCCGTCTGCATCGATTTGACGAATCGAGACATAGTCAGGGTAAGCCGGGCGATGCACACGGCTCGGGTGCGCAGCCTTGGCAAACGACAACAGGGTCGGTTCGCGCAGGTAGCTGACAGCGTAATCTTCAATGCGAAGGTCTTCGGCAGTCAGGCCGGCCCGCAACAGCTTGGTCAGACCGAGGAACGATTGCGGGTCATATTCGATATGACCGCCATCCGCCTCGTCACGTACCACAAACTCTTCATAGCCAAGGAAAGTGAAGTGGTTACCCACCAGCCACTCCAGGAAGCTCTTGATCTCGGCTTTTTCATCGGCATCGACGACGTACTGGCAGTTGTCGATACCTGCCAGCAACTCCTGGACCTTGGCTTTCATCGGCTCGAAGTCAGCCACGGCGACGCGCACTTCACCCAGAACCTGTTCCAGTTCCTTGCTCAGTACATTCAATTCAGCGGCATTGGAGCAACGATCGATTTCCAGGTACATCAGCGACTCTTGCGAGACGCCTTCGCCACTGGTGCCCTTGGGCAGAATTTCCAGCAGCTCGCCCTTGCTGCCGCGGCGAACGCTCAACACCGTGGTCTGCAGGGTGTGAATGCTGTAACCGCGACGGTTCAGTTCGGTACGGACCGAATCCACCAGAAACGGCAAATCGTGATGCAGTACTTCTACAGCGGTGTGGGTCGATTGCCAGCCATGACGCTCGTAATCGGGGTTATAGACCCGTACCTGAGGCTGCACCGGATCGAAACGTTCAAGCAGACGCCAGGCTGACAGCGTACAGCCGGCCAGGTCTGACATACGACGTTGCGTGAGTTCGTCCAGGGAAATGATGCCGAAGAATTGCTCGGCAAACAGGGCTACTTGTGGCAATGCCTGTTCACTGATGTGCTGGGCCAGAGCTGCTTGCAGTTGATGCTGGAAGTCGGCTTTGCTGGCTGCGGTGAAGAACGCCATCTGTGGTACTCCGCTTGGGCTTGTTATTGAGAGACGCGTCGCGTGCTATTCCCGCGTGGGAAGCTGCCAATACTGTGCAAGGGCATATCTTGGCAGTTTACCTTGAAAGCACAGCATGACAGGGAGGTGAAGCTGGCCGCGACCGGGGGGTCACATTCACGTTCCAGGATGGGTATCTACAAAAACGACTGCCGAATGATCAGGCTGTGCCTTTAGAGATAGCTATCACCCGCGCAGCTTAACGATTGAGCGGTCCGGCCTGCTTGCGATGCTGCGACATATTCGGTCATGGGGACGCATCCATATGACCTGATAACGAACAACCCTAGCATTGGCACAGGATAAATATTCCAAAAAGCACCTGAGTTTCCTTAACCCGCCTCAAAAATGACCGGCGGGATGCAATCTGAACTCTTTGACACATATTCAATGAGGCCAGCATAAATCTGTTCAGGCTGGCAAAATCAGCTTTTATCCAGCAGATACATGCGCCCAGAGCGCCAGGAATTCCCCATGCAAATCACCACCCCACTCCTCATGGCCAACCCGTGTGACGACGAAGAAGACAACATGGCCATGCTGTGTTGCCACAGCGAACAGGGCGAAATGTTCCTGATGACCCGCTATCCGGACGAAGACGAACTGGAAATCACCTTCGGCGACGTTGACGAACCTTCGGTTCTTGAAGGGGTTAAGGTCACCCTGAGCCCTACCCGCCTGCTGATTGAAGTCAGTGCGTCTGACGTTGATGCCCTCAATGGCGCCGATCATCTTGAGATTCTTCACACCGCAGACCCAAGCGACCTGGCCGAAATCGAAGAAACCCTGAAAAACATCCTTAAAGGCACCGGCACGTACGTCAGCGAACTGGGCTGAACAAGCCCCCCCACAACAACTGCTTACCCCAGGTACTGTCGCCATGCGCCCGATCTTCGATGCTCACTGCCATATCATTGACAGTGCCTATCCGCTGATTCCGAATAACGGCTATACGCCCGAGTTTTTCAGTGTCGATGATTACCAAAAACGTACCCACCCCTTGGGCATCATCGGCGGGGCGGTGGTTTCGGGCTCTTTTCAGGGCTTCGATCAGACTTACCTGATTGCTGCACTCAAACGCCTTGGACCGGGGTTCGTGGGGGTCACGCAACTGCCTGCCAGCGTCACCGACTCCGAGCTTGAAACCCTGCACCAGCAAGGTATTCGCGCCTTGCGTTTCAATCTCAAGCGCGGCGGCTCCGAGCAGCTCGACCAGCTCGAATCAATGGCCAGACGGGTGCACGACTGCGTGGGCTGGCATTGCGAGTTGTATATCGACTCTCGAGAACTGCCAGCCCTTGAAACCCGGCTGCTGCGCTTGCCGGCCCTGAGCATCGATCACCTGGGCCTGAGCCATGAAGGCTTGCCCAGCCTGCTGCGCCTGGCCGGGCACGGTGTTCGGGTCAAGGCCTGCGGTTTTGGCCGGGTGGATTTTGCGGTTCCCGGCATACTGCAACAGATTCACAGCGCCAACCCCCATGCACTGATGTTTGGCACAGACTTGCCGTCAACCCGCGCGCCCCGCCCGTTTGAAGATACCGATATCGTTCTGCTGATTGACGCCCTGGGCGAGGACGGCGCAGGCCGCGCTCTGTGGCAGAACGCCCGGGAGTTTTATCGCTTGAGCTAAACAGGGTGTTCAGCCACTGACACGAGAACAGCATGCGTAAGGATTACCTGGCTTTTTTCATTTCACTGTTTGTTTCGCGGCTTGCCGACCAGATTCTGTTATTTATCGTGCCGTTGATTGTGTTCCAGACCACCCACAGCGTGTCGTGGGCCGGGCTGGCGTTTTTTGTCGAGTCGTTGCCGCGCTATCTGTCATTCCCGGTGTGCGGGGCACTGTGTGACAAATACCCCCCGGTCCGCATCCTGCACATCAGCCAGATCTATCGCGCCGTGGCCTGCGCCATTGCCGTAGCGCTTTACGCTGTGTTCGACGGGATTTACTGGGTAGTCATCCTTTCAGCACTGTGCGGGGTACTGACCACCCAGGGCGTCATGGCCCGGGAGGTTCTGATGCCGCATATCTTCAAGCACTACACCTACGGCAAGACCCTGTCCTACTCACAAATCGCCGACCAGAGCGGGCTGGTACTGGGGCCACTGGTTGCGGCATTGCTGCTCGAGTTCTGGGCATGGCACTGGGTAGTCATCGCGGTGGCCGGATTATTTGTCCTGGCCGATCTGGCGATGCTCTTCTGGCAACGCACTACCAACGTCAACCTGCAAACCTTCGAACAGCATCAGGACGTCTGGCTACAGCCTCTGCGCATCGCCTTCAGGCATATCCGCCAATTGGCAGAGTTGAAAAAGATCATCGCTCTGGCAGTCGGCGTCAACCTGATCATCGGCGTCACCCTGGCCACCTCGGCGGCCATGGTCATCGGCCAATATGCGACCGGCAAGCAGAGCTATGCCGGGCTGCAGGCCGCAGGCGCGCTGGTGACCATTGCCATTTTGTTTTATCTCGCGCGCTCGACACTGCCCCTCAAAGTACTGGGCAGCCTGTCCTACTGCATGATCGCCTGCGGCGCACTGATCACCGCCCTGAGCCCGAATATCTGGGTGTATACCCTGGGCTTTTTGCTGATTACCGGCTTCGACAAGATGTTCAACATCTACTTTCGCAGCGTTCGTCAGAAGGTCATTCCACCACAGGATTTTGGCAAAACCGTCGGCGTGGTGAGCCTGCTCAACAACCTGTCCCAACCGGTGGCCGGGCTACTGATTGCCCTGCTGGCAGCGCCGCTGGGCACGCAGACGGTAATCCTGGTGTTGAGCGGCCTGACCGCCTTGATTGGCGTCGCCGTGGTGGCGCTGGCCAGACGCCTGTAAACCCGAGGCGCAGAGGACTTTGAATCCGCCTCCAGAGTCTGTTGCAGGGGCCAGGCGCACTCATGAGGGTCCAGTTGTAGAAATGGATGTTTATAAACCCGCGCAGATGAGCACCATTCTCAACAACCCGGCGGATTTCGGATTTTTCCTTAATTTTCAGATTTTTCCTTAAAAAGCTCCCCCTGCGATTAGTCCCCGACCCCTGCAATGGATTAAAGTAACGGCCCCAGCCCCGGCGTAACTCTTGCGCCGTCGGTGTCCTTTTCAGGAACAGTCAACGATGGAACATCGTGAAGCGCTGCTTGCGCTGCGAACCTTTCTCTCAACGCAGATCCTCGGTCAGGAAAAACTCATTGACCGCCTGCTGATCGCGTTGCTGGCTGACGGCCACATGCTGGTCGAAGGTGCGCCCGGCCTTGCAAAAACCAAGGCCATCAAGGAGTTGGCTGAAGGCATTGAAGCGCAGTTCCATCGAATTCAGTTCACCCCCGACCTGCTGCCCGCCGATATCACCGGCACCGAGATCTATCGCCCCGAAACCGGCAGCTTCGTATTCCAGCAAGGTCCGATCTTTCACAACCTGGTGCTGGCGGACGAAATCAACCGCGCCCCGGCCAAGGTCCAGTCGGCCTTGCTTGAAGCCATGGCTGAGCGTCAGGTCAGCGTCGGGCGCAGTACATACGAACTGTCGCCGTTGTTTCTGGTGATGGCCACGCAAAACCCGATCGAGCAGGAAGGCACCTATCCGTTGCCCGAAGCCCAGCTCGACCGCTTCCTGATGCATGTCAAAATCGGCTTCCCCGACGCGGCCGTAGAACGCCGCATCCTGCAGCAGGCTCGCGGCGAAGCACTCAACGGTGAAACCAAGCCGGAGCGCCGGGTCAGCCAGCAAGCCATTTTCGCGGCACGCAAGGAAATCCTCGGCCTGTACATGGCCGATGCGGTAGAGGAATACCTGGTGCAACTGGTCATGGCCACCCGGACGCCGGGCAAGTTCGACCCGGAAATGGCCGACTGGATCGCCTATGGTGCAAGCCCGCGCGGTTCGATTGCCCTGGACCGTTGTGCCCGGGCACACGCCTGGCTGGCCGGGCGCGACTTTGTCAGCCCTGAAGACATTCAGGCGGTGCTGTTTGACGTACTGCGCCATCGCATCATCCTGTCGTTCGAGGCTGAAGCCGCCGGCATCGACCAGGACCGCGTCGTGCAGCGCATCCTCGATGTCGTTGCCGTTGCCTGACGATGAACAACCCTCTGCCCGCCGAACCCGGCATTCGCGTCACCCTTGCCGAACTGATCGAGATGCGGCATCGGGTGCGCGAAGTGCAACTGTTCTCTTCCCCCGGCCAGCGCAGCCCGATGGCGGGCTTGCATCACTCGAAATTGCGCGGGCGCGGGGTGGATTTCGACCAGGTGCGGGTGTATCAGGCCGGTGACGATGTACGCACCATCGACTGGCGCGTCACGGCCCGTACCCAGGAGCCGCACACCAAAATGTTCCATGAAGAGCGCGAACGGCCGATTTTCATCCTCGCGGAACAAAGCCGTCGACTGTTCTTTGGTTCGGGCCTGATGTTCAAGTCGGTGCTTGCGGCCCAGGCCGCCAGCCTTATCGGCTGGGCTGCACTGGGCCACAACGACCGGGTGGGCGGGCTGGTGTTCGGCGATCACGAACATTACGAAATCAAACCCCGGCGCAGTAAACAGAGCCTGCTGCAACTGCTTAACCGGCTGGTACGGGTCAACCAGTCACTGCACACCGAAGTGCAGTCTGACCGTGACGCCCTGGGCATGGCGCTGATCCGTGCACGGGAGGTCCTTCGCCCCGGCAGTCTGGTGATTGTGATTTGCGATGAGCGCGCACTCACCGACGCCGCCGAACAGCAACTGAGCCTGCTGGCGCGTCATTGCGACTTGATGCTGCTGCCGCTGTCCGACCCGCTGGACCACGCCCTGCCCGCTGCCGGACTGCTGCGCTTTGCCGAGCGCGGCGCACAACTGGAGCTGGACACCCTCAATTACGACTTGCGTCAGGCCTATCGCGCCCAGGGCGAAGCACGCATTGCGCGCTGGGAGCTACTGGCGCAAAAATTGCGCGTGATGCTGATGCCGCTGAGCACGCAAAGTGAAATGATCGAGCAACTGCGTGAATACCTGAACGCCAAACGCCCCGGCAAACCGTTATGAAAGACCTTGAACAGCTGCAGCCCTTGATCCCGCCACCGGTGATCGGCTTTTGGCCGCCCGCGCCGGGCTGGTGGCTGTTGCTGATCCTGCTTGCGGCCCTGGGCTGGGGCCTGTGGTGGTTGCGCCGTTATCTGCCGGTCAAACGCCTGCCCCGCAGGGCCGAGCAACCTCTGGACCCGGTACGTCTGGCGGCGCTTGAAGAGCTTGCCGCTTTCCCCAAGCCCTACGATGGCGCCCCCGCCGGGGCCTGGCTGCAACAACTCAACGGCCTGCTCAAACGCCTGTGCCGCAACCACTACCCCTACAGCCAGAGCCACACCCTCAATGGCCGCAAATGGCTGGCGTTCCTCGACAACCGTTGCCCGGCTGCCGGCCTGACCCGCTGGATGGTATTGGTTGAAGGGGCCTACAAGCCCGAATGCAAGCTTGATGACAAGGCGATTGCCGGCCTCAATCAAGCGGTTGAAACCTGGATTCGCAAACATGTTTGAGTTCGCCTGGCCATGGCTCTTTGTCTTGCTGCCGCTGCCCTGGCTGATGCGCCTTGTGCTGCCCGCTGCCGACAGTGGCGAGGCCGCCCTCAAGGTCAGTTTTCTGGCGGACCTGGAAGAACTGGCCCGGCGCAAGGCCCGGGCGACGATGCCGTCATGGCGCCAGCAAATTCCTTATGTGCTCCTGTGGCTGTTGCTGCTGACCGCAGCTGCGCGCCCGCAATGGCTGGGCGAGCCACTGCCGATTGCTGCCAGCGGGCGGGATCTGCTGGTGGCGGTGGATGTATCCGGGTCGATGGATTTCCCGGACATGCAATGGCACGACGAAGACATCAGTCGCCTGGACCTGGTCAAAAGCCTGCTCGGCGACTTCCTCGAAAACCGCGAAGGCGACCGGGTCGGCCTGATCCTGTTCGGCAGTCAGGCCTATCTGCAAGCGCCATTGACCTTCGACCGCCACACCGTTCGCACCTGGCTCGATGAAGCGCGAATCGGCATCGCCGGTAAAAACACCGCCATCGGCGACGCCATTGGCCTTGCCCTGAAACGCTTGCGCCAGCGCCCGGCACAGAGTCGAGTGCTGATCCTGGTCACCGACGGGGCCAACAACGGCGGCCAGATCGACCCGCTGACCGCCGCACGCCTTGCCGCCGAGGAAGGCGTCAGAATCTACCCGATCGGGATTGGCGCCGACCCGGCTGAAAGCAGCGCCAAAGGCATGTTCAGCATCAACCCCGGGGTGGACCTGGACGAGCCCGCCCTGGAAGAAATCGCCAAAGTCACCGGAGGCCAATATTTCCGTGCCCGCGACGGCAAGGAGCTGGCTGCGATCAAAGACACCCTTGACCGGCTGGAGCCCGTCGCCCAGCAACCTACCCAGGCCCGCCCGGCACACGCGCTTTACAGCTGGCCACTGGCTGGCGCCCTCTTGCTCAGCGTGCTGTTGGTGATCCATGAACTGTGGCCCGGCAATCCGCTGCAGCGCTGGCTGAGCAAAAAACACTTTCTGCTACAGCATCCTGACTGGCGTTCACGGCTCAAACGCCTGCGCTTGCGGAGGCGCCGATGAGTACGCTCTGGCCCCACTGGTTCCGTCCCGAATGGCTGCTGCTGTTGCCACTGCTCGGCTGGCTGCTGTGGAAACTCTGGCATCGGCAAAAGCGCGCCGGACGCTGGCAGATGATCCTGCCAGTGGCCTTCCATCGCGTGCTGCTCAGCGGCGGCAACGGCCGCAACAGCAAGCTGCCCTGGGTCGCCCTTGGCCTGGCGTGGCTGCTGGCCCTGCTGGCACTGCTCGGTCCAAGCTGGGAGCGGGTTGAACAGTCCACCCGCAAACCTGCCGACCCGCTGGTGGTGATGCTGCAACTGACGCCCGAAATGCTCGCCACCGACAAATCTCCGAATCGGCTGGAGCAGGCACGCCGCAAGCTCTACGACCTGCTGCAAAGCCGCAGCGATGCGCAAACCGCAATCATTGTCTACGCCGGCAGCGCCCATACCCTGGTGCCGCTGTCCGATGACCTGGCCACCAGCCGCAACCTGATCGAAGCGCTCAAGCCCTCAATCATGCCGCAACCGGGCCATCGCGCCGACCTGGCGGTGGACAAGGCCCTCAAGCTGCTGGATCAGGGGTCTCTGGGGCAAGGCCGTCTGCTGCTCATCACCTCCTCACTGAGCGAGCAAGAACAGCTGGGGATTGCCCAGCGATTAAACAGCCATACACCGCAGTTGCTGATCCTCGGCATCGGCAGCCGTGATGGCGCGCCTGTGGTTGACGAAAACGGCCAGTTCCTCAAGGACGACCAGGGCGCCATCCTCTTGCCGCGTCTCGACAGCCAGGGCTTGCGGGCATTCGCCCTCGAAGTTGACGGCAGCTACCGCCAGGCACGACTGGATGACAATGACCTGCGTGGCCTGGGCCTGCTCGATGGCCCCCGGCATGTGCGCAATAACGGCCAGACCCTGCGCCTGGACACCTGGGCCGATCAGGGTTACTGGCTGTTGCTGCCACTGTTGTTACTGGCCGCCTGTGCAGGCCGTCGTGGCTGGCTGCTGTGTTTACCGCTGCTTTTCATGTTGCCCCAGCCCGGCTACGCCATGAGCTTCACCGACCTGTGGCTGCGCCCGGACCAGCAGGGCCAGCGCTTGCTGGAGCAGAAAAAACCGCTGCAAGCTGTCGAACACTTCGAAGACTCGCAGTGGCAAGGCTTCGCGCTGTATCAGGCGGGAGACTACGCGGCTGCGGCGCGGCGCTTTGCCGAGGCCAACACCGCCAGTGCTCACTTTAACCGCGGCAACGCGCTGGCCATGAGCGGCGAACTGGAAGCGGCTATCGACGCCTACGAGCAAGCCCTGGAGTTGCAACCGGACTTGCAGGCGGCGGCACAGAACAAAACCCTGGTCGAGCAAGTGCTTGAACAAAAACGCGCCGCAGCCACGCCGCCGGACGACAAGACACCCGAGACCGCATCCCAGCCGCCCCCCACTCCCCCTGTCAGCACCAGCAACAGCAGTGCCACGGGCGATGCGGCGCAGCAACAGGAAAACAGCTCGGCCACCGAGCCGGATGCTGCGGCCAACAATAACGACTCGCTCGAACCGCCTCCCGCAGCCGATAATGCACAACCTGGCAACGAACCCGCGGACGGCCCCGCCACCACGCCGCCAGCCCCGACTTCAGATCATCTGGACGAGGAGCATCGCCAGGCACTGGAACAATGGCTCAGACAGATCCCCGATAACCCCAGCGAATTGTTGCGCAGAAAATTTTGGTACGAACAGCAGCAACATCAGGACTCGCCTCAATGAACCGCATTTGCGCCCTGCTTCTTTTGCTCTGCTGCTGGACCTTGCCAGCCCACGCGCTCGGGCTGGTTGCCAGTGTTGACCGCAACCAGCTCAACTCCGGCGAAACCGTCGAGCTGACGCTTGAGTCAAACGACGCCACCCTGTTCGGCAAGCCGGACCTGACGCCGCTCCAGGCACTGTTCGAAGTACGGGGGACGCGCCAGGTCAACCAACTGACCAACCTCAGCGACGACAACAAGGCCAATACCCGCTGGATCATCACCTTGCAGCCCAGACAAACCGGCACCGTGATCATTCCGCCCCTGCAAGTCGGCGCCTATCACAGCCTGCCCATCAGCCTGACGGTGACGCAAAGCACCAGCAGCGACAACGAACTGGCCCCGGTATTTATCGAAACCAGCCTCGACCAGCCAGACGTTTACGTACAGGCCCAGGCGATATTGACCTTGCGCATTTATCACTCGGTCGCGCTGTACGACGACAGCAGCCTGACCCCCTTGCACCTGACTGACGCCATTGTCGAGCAACTGGGCGAATCGCGGACCTACGAGAAGTTGATCAACGGTGTTCGCCACGGCGTGATTGAACTGCGCTACGGCATTTACCCGCAAAAAAGCGGCGAGCTGGTCATCCCGGCCCAGACCTTCAGCGCCACCCTGGTGGACAGCCAGCAAGCCACGGCCCCTGCCCCGCTGGGCCCCAAGCCCGGCAAACTGGTACACGTGACGTCCACGGACATCCCGCTGACGGTCAAACCCAAGCCTGCCGACTACCCGGCCAGCTCCCCCTGGCTCCCGGCGCGCAGCCTGAGTGTCAGCGAGTCCTGGAACCCCGAGCCGGACCACTGCCAGGTCGGCGACTCACTGACCCGAACCCTCACCCTCAAGGCTGAAGGTCTGTCCAGCGCCCAGATTCCCCCGCTGCCCGCCACGGATGTCAGCGGATTGCGCCGTTACCCCGACCTGCCGCAGCTGAGCAACCAGATCACCGAAAACGGCCTGGTGGGCAGCCGCGAAGAACGCGAGGCGCTGGTTCCGGCCCGGGTTGGCCAGGTTGAATTGCCTGCGGTCGAAGTGGTCTGGTGGAATACCCATGAAGACCGCCTGGAGCGCAGCTACCTGCCGGCCCGCACCCTGCAGGTGGCCGCCAACCCGAACATGACGGTCGACACCCCCGTGGGTAACGTCCCCGCGACTTTGAATACCGACTCGACGTTGTGGCTGTGGCAACTGAGCACCTTGATCCTCGCCTGCTCGACCCTGGCCGGTTTCGGCCTGTGGTGGCGCGCGCGCTGGCAGCCAGCCATTTTGCGGGCCGCGCAAACCGGCCCCAGCCCCCGCACCCTGCTCGATGACCTCAAGCGTGCCTGCCTGGCCAACGACCCGCAGGCCACCCGCCAGGCACTGGATGCCTGGGCCCGGCAACAACCGGAAACCCTGGCCGAGATGGCTGCGCGCTTTGTATTGCTGTCCGATGCCCTGGATGGCCTCAACGGCGCGCTTTACAGCGAAACCGGCCAGCACTGGCAAGGCGAAGAGCTGTGGAAAGCCATTCGCAGCATCCCTGCCGCCGAGCGCGAGCAAGATGCAGGCAGCGAACCCAGCAGCCTGCCACCGCTGTATCCCAAATAATTTCAAGGCAACCCCGCGCGCACAAAAAAACAGGCGCCCGGGTTGCTGTCGCGTCCGGCCCGTGCTGGACGAAGCCCATTTTTTACGGATTCTGTCATGCGCCTGTTTCACACTTCCGACTGGCACCTGGGGCAAAACCTCCATGGCCAGGAACGCGACTTCGAACACGCTTGCTTTCTGAGCTGGCTATTGGACCGACTGGGTGAGCAGCAGCCGGACGTGCTGCTGATTGCCGGTGACATCTTCGACACCGTCAACCCGCCGGTCAAAGCCCAGGAACGGCTCTACGACTTTATCGTCAGCGCCCACGAGCAACAGCCCAAGCTGACAATCGTCATGATTGCCGGCAACCACGACTCCGGTTCGCGGATCGAGTTGCCGGCACCCTTGATGCGCCGCCTGCGTACCCACGCGCTGGGCCGGGTGCTGTGGCTCGATGACGGCCAGCTGGATGCAGAACGCCTGCTGATCCCCTTGCCCGACGCTAGCGGCGAAGTGGCCGCCTGGTGCCTGGCGTTACCGTTTCTGCGGCCCGCCGAAGTCACCGGCGCGCAGTTGGGCGACGACTACCTGCGCGGCATCGGCCAGGTCCATGAATGGCTGATCGCTGCGGCCAATGCCAGACGCAAGCCCGGCCAGGCCCTGATCGCCATCAGCCACGCGCACATGGCCGGCGGTTCAGTCTCGGAAGACTCCGAGCGCAGCCTGATCATCGGCAACGCCGAAGCCCTGCCCGCCAGCCTGTTTGGTCCAAGCATCAGCTATGTGGCGCTGGGGCACTTGCACAAGCCACAGCGCGTCAACAGTGAAGAGCGCATTCGTTACTGCGGTTCACCGATCCCGCTGTCGTTCTCGGAAATCGGCTACCAGCATCAGATCCTCGATGTGCAGCTCGATGGCGAAACCCTGGTCAGCGTTAAACCGCTACTGATCCCGCGCGCGGTCAACCTGCAACGCGTCGGCCCGGCACCGTTGGCACAAATCCTCAGCCAGCTGGCCGAACTGCCCGACATCGACTTGCTGGCCGACGCCCTGCGCCAGCCCTGGCTCGAAGTGCGGGTAACGCTCGACGAGCCGCAGCCTGACTTGCGCCAGCAGATTGAAACTGCACTACAGGGCAAATCGGTGCGCCTGGTGCGCATCGCGGCCGAATACGCCGGCAGTGGCAAGCGCTCCGGGGAGGATGACTGCGCCAGCCTGATCGAACTCGACCAACTGACCCCTCGGGAGCTGTTCAGCCGTGCCTGGCAAGAGACCTACGCCAGTGAAGCCGACGAGCAAACCCTCAAGGACTTTGCCCAGTTGCTGCAAGAAGTACAGCTGGAAGGTGAACAGCCATGAAAATCCTCGCCATCCGCCTGAAAAACCTCGCCTCGCTGGCCGGTCCTTTTGAACTGGACTTCACCGCCGAGCCCCTGGCCAGTGCCGGGCTGTTTGCGATAACCGGCCCCACCGGAGCCGGTAAAAGCACCCTGCTCGACGCCTTGTGCCTGGCGCTGTTTGGTGCCGTACCGCGCCTGAGCAACACCGGGCGCGATGCCAAGGTCCCGGATGCCGATGGCGAAGTGGCCACCGGCGACCCTCGTACCCTGCTGCGTCGGGGTACCGGCGAAGGCTATGCCGAAGTTGACTTTGTCGGCATCGACGGCCGCCGTTACCGGGCCCGCTGGGAAGCCAATCGCGCCCGTGAGAAAGCCACCGGCAAGCTGCAGGCCAGCCGCCAAAGCCTGCGCGACCTGGACAGCGACCAATTGCTGGCCAGCCAGAAAGGCGATTACAAAGTGCAGCTGGAAGCGCGCCTGGGGCTCAACTTCGAGCAGTTCACCCGCGCCGTGATGCTGGCCCAGAGCGAATTCAGTGCCTTTCTCAAAGCCGACGACAACGAGCGCAGCGAGCTGCTGGAAAAACTCACCGACACCGCTCTATATACCCGCCTGGGCAAGCGAGCCTTCGACAAGGCTAAAGAAGCCCGCGACATCCACAAGCAACTTCAGGATCAGGCGGTGGGCGTTACCCCGCTTGCGCCGCAACAACGCGCCGAGCTGGACCAGCACTACAACGAGGCCCGGCAACAGCTGACTAATCGCCAAAGCCAGCTCAAACAGCTGGAGCAACAACACACCTGGCTTAAAACCCTGCGCGAGCTGCAAGAGCAACAGCTCAGCGCCGCCGAGCAACTGCAACAGGCCCAAACCCGGTGGGACAGCCAGGCCGACCAGCGCCACACCCTCAACCTGCTGGAGCAATTGGCGCCCCAACGCCATCAATTTGCCCGCTTGGCCGAACTGGATGCCCAGTCAAGCCCGCTGGCCGAACAGATCAGTGCCCATCTTCGCCAGCAAAGCGTGCTCGGCGAACAACAAACCCGGCTGCAGCAGGCCCTGCAAACCGCCCGACTGGCGGCCACCCAAGCCCAGACCGGGCAACGTGAATCCGCGCCACTGGTACAGCAGGCGCACCTGGCCCATGCCAACCTGGACCGCCTGACCAAGACCCTCAGTGACCAGCAAGCGCTGGCCCGGCAGGCTCAACAGACCTGTGCCGAGGGTCAGCAAGCCCTGAACCAGATGAATGAGCGCCAGCAACAAGGCGCAGAACGCCTTGAGCTCATAGCCCGCCAACTGGAGCAAAGCACTGACCAGGCCCCCCTGGCCAATGCCTGGGACGCCTATCGCCCACGGTTGCAGCAACTGGTTCGACTGAGCAACACCCTGAGCACCGGACACAAGGAACTACCCGCCCTCGAACAACGGGCCGAACTGGCTGCCCGGGAACTGAACGAGCTGCGCAACACCCTGGAAATACTGTTCCAGGAGGCCGAAGCAGAGCCACAGGCGGTCAGCGAGCAAATCCAGACCCTGGGCAGCCTGCTCACTGATAACCGTCAGCAACAGCGCGCGTTTGAAGACTTGCAGCGCCTGTGCAGCAGCCAGCTCGCACTGGATACCCGCCTGCAGGCGGTACAACTCAAGCTGCAGACTCTGCAGACCGAACGCGAACAGTTGATCGCACAAGGCACCGCGACCAAAAAACAATTCGAGTCTGCCGAGCAAGCCCTGCTGGTCACCCAACAGCTGCTCGAACGTCAGCGACTGGCCCGCAGCGCCAGCGTCGAAGAGCTGCGCGCCCAGCTGCAAGACGATCAGCCGTGCCCGGTCTGCGGCAGCCATGAACACCCCTATCACCAGCCAGAAGCGCTGTTGCAGAGCCTCTCGCGCTTTGACGAGGAAGAAGAGGCCAACGCCCGCAAGGTGGTCGACGGCCTCAAGGAAACCTTGATTCAGTTGCGTGAAAAAGTGGGCGGGGTCAATGCCCAGCACCGCGAGTTTATGCAGCAACACCAGCAAATTCTCGATGAACAACAGAGCCTGGCTCCGAGCCTTGAGGCCCATGCACTGTATCCACAATGGCTGGCCCAAGACCCGGCCAGGCGCGAACAGTGGCTGAGCCAGCGCCTGAGCGGGCTGCAACACAGCATCAATCAAGATCAACAGCGCCAGAACACCCTGCTCGCCCTGCAAAAAGAAGCGGCGCAGTTACAGGGGCAGGTGCAGCGCAGTCACGAAGCCAGTCAGGTTGCCGCGCAACAACTGGCCGAGCAACGCCTGCACCTTAATGCCGATAACCAGCGGCTGGCAGATGAGCTGGCGCAATTCGCCAACCTGCTGCCAGCGGTGACTCTCGCGGCGCTGCGTGATAACGCATCAGCCTGTTTTATGGCGCTTGACCAACAAGTGGCGGATCGCCTGGCGCAGCTCGATCAACAGCGCGATGAACAATCGGAACAGACTGAACGGGCGAGCAAAATCGAGCGGGCGCAGTATCAGCAAGCCAACATCACTAAAGAGCTCGAAACCCTGCAACGCAGCGTGCTCGAACTGACCGCGCAACAGCAGGCGGGTCAGCAGGCCCTCACCGACTTGCTCGGCGATTACGCCAGCGCGCAGCTGTGGCAGCACAGTCTGGAACAGGCAGTGGAACAGGCCCGCGTGGCCCAGACCGAAGCCGAACAGGCCTTGCAAGCCAGTGCCAACCAGTTGCTGCAACTGGCAGCCGAACTCAAGGCACAGCAGGAGCGCCAGCACGGGCTGCAACAGGAACACGCCAGCCTCAGCGCTCAGGTTGCGCAATGGCGCGCGCAGCACAGCGAACTGGATGACAGCCGTTTGCAGCAGTTGCTGAGCATTGACGAAGCACAACTGCGCGAATTGCGCGTGCAATTGCAAAACAGCGAAAAAGCAGTCGAGCAAGCCCGCGTCCTGCTGCAGGAGCGCGAGCAACGCCTGAACCAGCATCAGGCCCAGGCCAATGGCAACCTTGACGCCCAGGCGCTGGACAGCGCCTTGAATGAACTGCACAGCCTGATAAACGCCAGCGAGCAGCAATCTGCCGAATTGCGCGCCCGGCAAGCCGAAGATCAACGCCGCCAGGAAGCCAATCAGGCACTGGCACAACATATCAGCCAGGCCTACGACGAATGGCAGCGCTGGGCGCGGCTCAATGCGCTGATCGGCTCAGCCACCGGCGACACCTTCCGCAAAATCGCCCAGGCCTACAACCTCGACCTGCTGGTGCATCACGCCAATGCGCAACTGCGCCAACTGGTGCGCCGTTACCGCCTCAAACGCGGCGGCAGCATGCTCGGCCTGTTGGTGATGGACACCGAAATGGGCGACGAACTGCGCTCAGTGCATTCCCTGTCCGGCGGTGAAACCTTCCTCGTATCGCTGGCCCTGGCATTGGGTCTGGCGTCGATGGCCTCCAGCACGCTGAAAATCGAATCGCTGTTTATCGACGAAGGCTTCGGCAGCCTCGACCCCGAGTCACTGCAACTGGCGATGGATGCACTGGATGGCCTGCAGGCCCAGGGCCGCAAAGTCGGGGTGATCTCCCATGTCCAGGAAATGCACGAGCGCATACCGGTACAGATCCAGGTACGTCGTCAAGGCAACGGCCTGAGTACCGTGGAGGTCAAATGACCCTGCTCTATTCCTTCCGCCGCTGCCCCTATGCCATGCGGGCACGCATGGCATTGCACTACAGCGGCGTGCCGGTTTCGATTGTGGAAGTCAGCCTCAAGGCCAAACCGGCCGGGTTGCTGGCAGCGTCGCCAAAAGGCACGGTGCCGGTGCTGGTGTGTAGCGATGGCCGGGTGATCGAACAAAGCCTGGACATCATGCACTGGGCGCTGGAGCAGCATGACCCGGACCATTGGCGGCAAGGGGTCAGCGGGCCGTTGATTGAAGAAAACGACACCCGCTTCAAGGCCAGTCTGGATCGCTACAAATACGCCAACCGTTATCCCGAGTACCCGATGGAGCATTATCGGGCCATGGGGCAGACGTTCTTGCAGCGTCTGGAAGATGTGCTGGAACAGACACCCTACCTGGCAGGGCCAAACCTGAGCCTGGCCGACGTGGCCCTGGCGCCATTTGTGCGCCAGTTCGCCCACGTCGACCGCGATTGGTTCGAGCAGGCACCCTACCCGCGCCTGAGAGCGTGGCTGGAGCGGTTTTTGGCAAGCGAGTTATTCACATCAATCATGACCAAATCCTGAACCCCAAACCTGTAGGAGCGAGCTTGCCTCGCGAGCTTTTCCCGGCAAAGCTGAAGAGCTCGCGAGGCAAGCTCGCTCCTACAGGGGCCCCACTGTGCTCAGTCCTTAGCGCGCACCATGCTTTGCAGCACCCCGTCCCGGCGTATCCAGCCATGGAACAGCGCCGCCGCCAAATGCAGCAACACGGTAAAAAACAACAAATAGGCCAGGTACGTGTGCGCCTTGCGCAAAAAGGCAAAGGTGCCGGGGCTCGCCGGCAATATCCCGGGCAGCTGTAATGAACTGCTCAGCATTACCGGGTCGCCCGCCGCCGAAATCATTGCCCAGCCCACAATCGGCAAGCAGAACATCAACCCGTACAGCAGCACATGAGACAGCCTGGCCGCCAATACCTGGACCGCCGGCAAATCCGCCGGTAACGCTGGCTGGCGGGTGCTAAGGCGCACAAACAGGCGCACGACCACCAGCAGCAATATCGCAATGCCCAGAGGCTTGTGCAGATTCAACAGCCACTCATGGCGCTCGGACACCGATGCCGCCATGCCCGCCCCGATAAACAACATGGCGATAATCATCACCGCCATCAGCCAGTGCAGCCAACGCGCCACGGGAGCGAAGTGTGAGGTAGGGGCGCTCATGGCCGTTTCTCCTGAGATAGCTGATCGACTTCACTGGTGCGCCGCAGATACGAACTGGCATAGGCCGCCGAACGCGCCGCCAGCAACGGGTCATCCGAGCCTTCAATCCCGCTGGGCAGTATCAGCGGGTCATAGTTGATGTCGCGGCACTCACCCGAGTTCTGTTGCTCGGCCTGTAGCAACACCAGCGTGCCGGCGTTGATCACTTTGCGCCCGGCAGGCCAGGCCTTGCTGGCGTCATTGACCGGGTCACCGACCTCGGCCAGGGTCAGGTTGAGCTGCCATTTCAGTGGCCCCGCGGCCAGGCGCCGGGTCAGGTCCTGCTCCAGATAGTCCGCATCATCGGGCGCAGTGGCACCCGGGGCGTCCTGGCCTTGCGGCACCACGCCCCAGCGCACGGCCTGACGTTGCCCGGCCCCATCGACCAAATAAAAGGCGTTGATGCCGTTGTAGCTTTCAGTGGCGAAGCTGGCAGAAGGCTTCGCGGTTTTGACCCACTGCAGGAACGGTGCGGTTTCAGGGTGCGCCGCAAAAAACCCAGGCATGGCACCCGGCTTGGGCTTGCCCGTTGCCGGATCCGGCGCGCCGGCTTGCAGCATCTGATAGAACGCCTCGGGGGTGCCCACTGCAAACACCGGCATGCTGTTCATGCCGGTACGCCACTGCTGGCCGTTGGCTTCAGTGAAGCGCAAGGCCAGGCTGCGGATCGGCACGCTGCTGTCGGGGGCATACGGGTTGCCGCTGGGCAAGGCAAAGCGCCCCACCACCGGCGTGCGCCCCGTCTCGAAAACCTGGGCTCTGGACAAGCCATGGGCATTGCCGCTGCTCTCGAAATACCCCACCACACAGATGCCCTTGGCATGGTTGCGTCGATACCCTGCAAACACACCATTATTGTGCTCCAGCGCGTTCACCAGAGTTTTAGGGCGCAGACGTTGCGAATCCAGCGTACCGTTGACGTAATAAAACGCCCCGGCAATAACGGCCACCACCACACCGATCCCCGCCAGGCGCAGCATCACACTGACGGGGCTCAGCGGTGGTTTGCCAGGCCCCACGGGCGGCAATTGATCTACCATAAAAAACTCCAGGGCCACGGGGCCGTCAAGGTGGATTGCCTATGAGACGAAGGCCGGACAGGCTTATTCCCGCAGTAGAGGACAATTTTTCAGGGATTTATTTTTGCGCCTCGGGAATAACCCTCAATCCTAGTCGTCTGCTGGGTTCTAACCCCGACTAACAGACCAACGCCTTGCAGGTGCCCATGCCACCCTTTGACGAGCAACTGCGCGAACTCATCCCGCGCCTCAGGCGATTTGCACTGTCGCTGACGCGCCACTCCAGCAATGCCGACGATCTGGTGCAAATCTGTCTGGAGCGGGCACTGGGCAGTGTTGCCAGCAAACGTCCTGACGGCGATTTGCGGGCCTGGCTGTTCACTATTTTGTATCGCCAGTTTGTCGACAGCCATCGGCGTTCGCGGCGCTATGCCCGCATGCTCGAATTTTTTACCGGGCGCGATGACACACAGCCCTCTACCGAACGCACGGTCATCGCGCAGTCGACGTTGCAGGCATTCGAACGCCTGAGCACCGAGCAACGCGCCCTGCTGCTGTGGGTCTCGGTCGAGGGGTTGAGTTACCAGCAAGTGGCCGACATTCTTGAGGTGCCGATTGGCACCGTAATGTCGCGCCTGTCACGCGCACGCCAGGCCTTGCGCCAACTCAGCGAAGGCGAAATCACCCGCCCTGCCCTGCGGAGACTGAAATGATCACCACCCCGCCCAGTGAGCGCGACCTGCACGCTTATGTCGATTACGCGCTCAGCGAGGCTGAACGCCATCAGGTTGAGCAGTACCTGCAGGCCAACCCTGAAGTCGCCGCCCGGGTGCAAGCCTGGCAGCGCGATGCACAGGCGCTGCGCACCGCCCTGCAGCAAAGCCTGCAGCAGCCGGACAATTCGGCACTCGACCCCGGCTCCATACGCCAGCGTCGGCGCCAGCAGTCACGTCGCCACTGGGCCACGGCTGCGGTGCTGTTGATCGCCGTCAGCGTCGGTGGTCTCGGCGGCTGGCAGGCCAGGCAAATCATTCAGCCTTCCAGTAGCTTGCCCATGGCCGATGCACTGGCGGCACACCGCATGTTTGCGCAACAGGGGTTTCTGCCTGCCGACTACAACGTGCAACAAAGCCATGACATTCAGGGCTGGCTGGACGGGTATTTCAATCAGGCCCAACGCTTGCCGGATTTAAGCGGTTCGGGGTTCAGGCCAGTCAGCGGCCGGTTGCTCACCACCGATCAGGGCGGTGCCGCGATGGTGCTGTACGAAAACAGCCAGGGACAACAAATCAGCTTCTACATCCGCCCGCCCGGCCCGCACAACAACCTGCTGCCACGGGGCAGTCGGCGCGATGGAGATTTAGAGGCTCAATACTGGTCCGGCCCTGGCTACAACTACGCCATGGTCGGCACGGCCGAGGGCCCAACGGCAAAATTGCTAGAGACAGGACACAACCTGTAGGAGCGAGCTTGCTCGCGAGCTGTTCCCGGCAAAGCTGAAGAGTTCGCGAGCAAGCTCGCTCCTACAGGGGGGGGCAGGTAATTTCAGGATTGGGTTTTATGGTCCAGGGCGGCATAGAAGTTGGCGCTTTGCTGCAGGTATTTCTGGGTATAACTGGGGGATTTTTTGTCGCTGATGAGCACGCTGGCGCTGGCAGGCAGGGCTACGGTGGCAGAGATGGCGGAGGCAGCAATCACGGAGAAAAGATTGAAATTCATGGCGGTAACCCTCGACGATTCAGTTGGCTTGCTTGCCTTTTCAGGCCGTGAAGCCAACTTAACGCCAAGGGTCATCGCACAGAAATTCATTGCAGCACTAGCCTCTATCAGCGCGATTGATAGAGGGCTGCAAGCCTGTGTTTACGGGCGATTGATGAACTTCAGATCTGAAGGCGCATCCATGGCCAGGGTTTGCAGGGTTTTACCCAGCTTGCCGGTCTGCGGGTCGCGCTCCAGCACCACGATGGCATTGCTCATCTGGTTGGCGATCAACAGGAACTTGCCGTTGGGGCTCAGGGCAAACTCGCGAGGATGATCCCCCTCAACCGAACGACGTTGAATTTCGGTCAACTCACCGTTCGCCGGATTGATCGCAAACACCAGGATTTCATTGGCCTTGCCGCGATTGCTCACGTAAAGAAACTTGCCATCGGGCGAAGCATGCACAGCACCCGCGGCACGATTTTGCGCTGGCTGGCCGTGGGCCAGTTCCAGCGCCTGGCGCTGCTTGAGCTGGCCGTCCGCATAGTCGAACACAAATACCTGGGCACTCATTTCAGTGGTCAGGTACGCGTGTTTGCCGTCCTTGGAGAACAACAAGTGACGCGGACCACTGCCCGCAGGCAATTGGACGTAGGCCGGATCGGCAGCTACCAAAGGATGCTCGGGGTTGGCAGCCGGATCGTACTTATAGACAAAAATCTTGTCGGCCCCCAGGTCACTGGCGAACACAAACTTGCCGTCCGGTGAAGACACCACCGAATGCACATGAGCCGACATCTGGCGCTCAGGGTTTACCCGGCTGGACGGGTGGCTGCTCATCTGGGTCACAGGTTGCAACTCGCCCTGGGCGTTTATCGGCACCACGGCCAGGCTGCCGCCCGGTTCGGCGTGCACACCATAGTTGGCGACAAACAGGTAGCGCTCGTCGCCGCTGAGGCTGGAATGGGTCGGCTCTTCGCCCAGGGTTTTGACCTGGTTGACCAGGCTCAACTGGTTGGTTTTCGGGTCGATCGACAGGCTGCTGACACGCCCCACCACATCGGCCTGGCCCTGCCCGTTCTCATTGACCACAAACAGGCGGCGCTGGTCACGGGACAAGGTCAGCCACGAAGGGTTGGCGGCCTTGAACACTTGCAACGGCTCGGGTGTGAGCCGCCCGCTCTGACTGTCGAACTGTAAACGGTAAATGCCCTGGCTCTTGCCCTGGGTATAGGAACCCACCAGCAACTCGACATCAGACCCGAAAGCCGCCTGTGCCGACATAGCGCCAATGCTTGAAGCCATCAACAAGGGTAACCATTTAAACTTCATCAACCACCTCAGTGTCATCGTCGTCATTGCTCGCGCTAAATGCGCTGAGGCAAACCAGGCGGTGCTCACCCGAGTCGCCGGTAAGGGTCCAGCTTTTCAACGCTTCGTCAAACACGGCTGCATCCAGCTGTGCGAGGGTGAAGCTCCAACGCTTTTCGGCACGACCATCCATGCACTTGATGAGCAACTGCACATCGTCCAGAGAAAAATCCCAGGCATGCAGCCCGTCAATTTCCAGCATGTCACTGGTTTCAAGGGCTGCACGCAAGGTCTGGTTTGAATCGCTCATTAATCATTCACCTGTTTGAAAGGCGTAATGATAGGTCAAACCTGCGCACTAACCCACGGCTGAATAACTCTGCCGGCTGATTAATGACCGGTGACAGGACGTGCACTGGTCGCAAATTCGTCGGATTCAAGCGCATGTTTGCGCTCCAGAGTGCGATACACCACCACCGTCAGGAATAGCCCGAACACCATCACCCCCGACAGGAAGTACAGGCCCGAGGCCAGGTTGCCGGTGTATTCCTTGAGCGCACCGATCACGAACGGACCGATATAGCCGCCCAAGTTGCCCACCGAGTTGATCAGGGCAATCCCGGCAGCGGCACTGGCACCGGCAAAGAAGCGCCCGGGCAATGTCCAGAAAATCGCCGTGCAGGAGAATAACGAGAAAGCCACCAGGCACAGGGCCCCCAGTTGCAGCACCGGCACCGTCAACCATGCACTCAGGAACAGGCCGATCGCGCCCAGTACATAAAGGCCGCCCAGGTGGCCATAACGATCATTCAGGCGATCGGAACTGCGGGGGATTATCAGCAGGCCGATGATGCCGAAGATGTAGGGCACCGAGGACACGAAACCGGTTGTCAGATCGCTGCCACCAAACTGCTTGATCAGCGTCGGCAGCCACAGGCCCAGGCCGTAGATGCTCAGGGTGACCGGTAGATAGAACAGCGCCAGCAGCAGCACCCGCTTGTCTTTCAAAGCATGCAGCGGATTGCCGTGGCGGGTCTGGCCGTATTGCTGCAAGTCTTTTTCCAGCTCGCCGGCCAGCCACTCTTTCTCGTCGCGGGTCATCCATTTGACCTGTTGCGGGCCATCCGGCAAGTAGCGCAGCACCGGCCAGGTCAGCAGGATTGCCGGCATGCCGATGACGATGAACAGCCACTGCCAGCCATACAGCCCCAGCACTCCGTCCATGCCCAGCAGGCCGCCGGACACCGGGCCGGTGATCATCATGGCGATGGGTTGCGAGAGAATGAACAGGCCCAGGATCTTGCCGCGGTGGCGAACCGGAAACCATTGGGTGATGTAGTACAGAACACCCGGAAAGAAGCCCGCCTCTGCAACGCCGAGCAAAAAGCGCATCACGTAGAAACTGTGCGGCCCCTGGACAAAGGCCATGCCGATGGTAATCGCACCCCAGGTCAGCATGATCCGGGCAAACCAGCGCCGTGCGCCGAAACGCTCCAGCATCAGGTTGCTGGGGATCTCCATCAAGAAGTAGCCGATAAAGAACAGCCCCGCACCCAGGCCGTAGGCCGCATCGCCAATGCCGATGTCTGCGCCCATATGCAACTTGGCGAAGCCCACGGCAGAGCGGTCTAAATAGGCAATGAGGTACAGCAGGATCAGAAACGGAATAAGTTTTAGCGTAATGCGACGAATAAGCCCGGATTCCTGGCTCATATGACGGTCTCCCATTGTTTTTGTTATGGAACCTCTGGAGTGGCCTCAAGCGGGAAAACGCCAGGGACAGCTCTCAGTTGAAGCGGACTATATAGTAATACTATTTACCCAACAACACTTCCAAAGTGCCTAGTTTGAGGATAACTTAGACCATCAAAAACCAATTAGTCATACAATAAGAGAGACCGCAATGTCTGACAAAACCCCTCCACTGCGTTCCGCCCAATGGTTTGGCAGCGCAGATAAAAACGGTTTCATGTACCGCAGCTGGATGAAGAATCAGGGCATCGCCGACCACCAGTTTCAGGGCAAGCCCATCATCGGCATCTGCAATACCTGGTCAGAACTGACCCCGTGCAACGCCCACTTCCGCACTATTGCCGAACACGTAAAACGCGGCGTGATCGAGGCTGGCGGCTTCCCGGTTGAATTCCCGGTGTTTTCCAACGGCGAGTCGAACCTGCGCCCTACCGCCATGCTCACCCGCAACCTGGCCAGCATGGACGTGGAAGAAGCAATTCGCGGCAATCCGATTGATGGCGTGGTGCTGCTGACCGGGTGCGACAAAACCACCCCGGCCCTGTTGATGGGCGCAGCCAGTTGCGATGTGCCGGCCATTGTGGTGACCGGCGGGCCGATGCTAAATGGCAAGCACAAGGGCAAAGACATCGGTGCCGGCACCATCGTCTGGCAAATGCACGAGTCCTATAAGGCCGGCAATATCAGCCTTGACGAGTTCCTTTCCGCGGAAGCCGGCATGTCGCGCTCGGCAGGCACCTGCAACACCATGGGCACCGCCTCCACCATGGCCTGCATGGCTGAAGCCCTGGGCACGTCGTTGCCGCACAACGCCGCGATCCCTGCCGTGGATTCACGGCGCTATGTACTGGCGCACATGTCCGGCATGCGCGCCGTCGAAATGGTTCGCGAAGACTTGCGCCTGTCTAAAGTGCTGACCAAAGAAGCCTTTGAGAATGCGATTCGGGTCAACGCCGCCATTGGGGGCTCGACTAACGCAGTGATCCACCTAAAAGCTATCGCCGGGCGCATTGGCGTCGATCTGGAGCTGGACGACTGGACCCGCATCGGCCGCGGTACACCGACCCTGGTAGACCTGCAGCCTTCCGGGCGGTTTTTGATGGAAGAGTTCTACTACGCGGGTGGCCTGCCTGCGGTCCTGCGTCGACTGGGGGAAAACAACCTGATTCCGCACCCCGATGCCCTGACCGTCAATGGCAAAAGCCTGTGGGAAAACGTTAAAAACTCGCCGATCTATGGCGACGACGAAGTCATCCGTGCCATTGAAAACCCGCTGGTGGCCGACGGCGGTATCTGTGTGCTGCGCGGCAATCTGGCGCCACTGGGCGCCGTACTCAAGCCATCGGCGGCAACCCCTGCGCTGATGAAGCATCGCGGCCAGGCCGTGGTGTTCGAGAACTTCGACATGTACAAGGCGCGCATTAACGACCCGGATCTGCAGGTGACTGCCGAGTCGATTCTGGTGATGAAAAACTGCGGCCCCAAAGGTTATCCGGGCATGGCCGAAGTCGGCAATATGGGCTTGCCAGCCAAGCTGCTGGCCCAGGGCGTGACCGACATGGTGCGCATCTCCGATGCCCGCATGAGCGGCACTGCGTATGGCACCGTGGTCTTGCATGTGGCCCCGGAAGCTGCAGCCGGTGGACCGTTGGCGGCGGTACAGGAAGGCGACTGGATCGAACTCGACTGCGCCAGCGGGCGCTTGCATCTGGACATCAGCGATGCCGAACTGGCGGCACGTCTGGCCGATATTGCACCGCCACAAAAATTGCTGATTGGTGGCTATCGCCAGCTCTATATCGACCACGTCATGCAGGCCGATCAAGGCTGCGATTTTGACTTCCTGGTAGGTTGCCGCGGTTCAGAAGTGCCGCGCCACTCGCACTAAGCCCTGTAGGAGCGAGCTTGCTCGCGAGCTTTTCTCTCGCGCGTTGAAGAGCTCGCTCCTACAGCTTGTTCGACAGGTTTTGTGCCACCCACAAAACTCCTGCCTGCTATGATCGGCGCTTTCCAGCCACAGGACCGACCTGCTCCCAATGGATTACCGTCAGCCTTCCGAGCGCAAAAGCATGCACGCGCGCATCGTTCAGGAACTCGGCATGCAGATTGTTTCCGGACGTTTTAAACCCGATGACAAGCTGCCCGCCGAAGCCTTGTTGTGCGAAGAATATGCCGTCAGCCGCCCGGTATTGCGAGAAGCCACGCGGGTGCTGGTGGCCAAGGGGCTGGTGTATTCCAGGCCGCGGGTGGGCACCGTGGTCAAGCCGCGCCGTGAATGGCACATGCTCGACCCCGATGTGTTGCACTGGCTGATGCAAAGTTCGCCACAAAACGAGTTCTTTGCCTTGCTGACCAGCGTGCGTAGCATTATCGAGCCTGCTGTAGCCGCTCTCGCTGCCCAGCATGCCACCGATGATGAAGTCGCCTCGATCCGCGAAGCCTATGAGCGCATGGAGCATGCACAAACGCCCGAAGCGTTGTTGCAGCCCGACCTGGATTTTCACAGCCGGATCGCCGACGCAACTCACAACGACCTGCTGGCCAATCTGTGCAACATGCTGTCGCTGGCGTTGCGCGAAGCACTCAAGCACTCCAATCGCCGGCCTAACCTGCACGAACTGGCGTTGCCCCGTCACAAGGCGATTTTGACCGCGATAGAAAACCACGACGCCCTTGGCGCCCGGCATGCCACCCTGGTACAGCTGGACGATGCGCGCACCGCGCTGGATGTGGTGTTAGGACAGACGCACTGACACATCTTTGAACCTGTAGGAGCGAGCTTGCCTCGCGAGCTTTTAACAGCTCGCGAGGCAAGCTCGCTCCTACAGATTATTCAGATGGTTCAGGCCAGGCTTTTGCTGACCACTTCAAACACGTCGCTGGAAAGCTCGCCCGAGCTGCGGATGCGTTCCAGCTCTGCTTTCATCAACGCCTGACGGGCGCTGTCGTATTTGCGCCAGCGAGTCAGTGGCGCCAGTTGCCGCGAAGCAATCTGCGGGTTGAAGCCATTGAGCTGAATCACCAGGTCCGCCAGGAAGCGATAACCCGAACCATCGGCCGCATGGAAGTTGATCAGGTTCTGCCCGGCAAAGGCACCGACCAGCGCCCGTACCTTGTTCGGGTTCTTGATGTTGAAGGCCGGGTGCTCCATCAACTGTTGAACCCGCTGCAGACCACCTGGCAAACCGCTGCCCGCCTGCACGCTGAACCATTGGTCCATGACCAGCGGATTGTCTTTGAACTGATCGGCAAAGCTGGCCAGCGCCGCCGCCTTTTCTGCCTCGTACGGCGAGTTGACCAGCACCGCCAGAGCCGTCAGGCGCTCGGTCATGTTGTCGCTGTGTTCGAACTGATCCTGCGCTGCCGCCAGCACTTGCGGCTTGCCGCTGAGCATCAGGTACGACAGTGCGATGTTTTGCAGGGCGCGACGGGCAAAATGCTCGGCTTCGGCCACATACGGCGTGACTTTCGACACTTCGCGATTGGCCTGATAACGCGCCCACAAGCCGTCAAACAGGCTGTCGGCGAGCTGCTTGCGGGCGAACTCGCGGGCCGCATGGATAGCTTCTACGTCAGCCACTTCGCTGATTTCAGTGAGATAGGCTTCACCCGGCAACGACAGCATTTCGCCAATCATTGCCTGATCCAGTTGCTGATTGCCCAGCACAGTGCGCAATGCTTCGACCAGACGCGGGTCCATGACCAGTGCTTCGCCACGCTGATGTTGGCCAATCAGCTCCTGGAGCACCTGCACGGCCAGTTGCTGGCCGGCATCCCAGCGATTGAAACCGTCACTGTCGTGTTGCATCAGGAACATCAACTGGTCACGGCTGTACGGAAATTGCAGTTTGACCGGCGCCGAAAACTCGCGCAGCAGCGAAGGCAATGGCTGCTCATTGATGCCAACGAAGGTGAAGGTTTGCTCAGCTTCAGTCACGCATAGCACGCGGCTGGTGCCGCAAGCCGCCGACTCACCCTTGAGTTGCAGCGCGATTTCAGCGCCACGGGCATCCAGCAGGCCCAGCTGCACCGGAATCACAAACGGCAGTTTTTCAACCTTGTCCGGGGTGGCCGGGCAGCTTTGGGCGAAGCTCAGGCTGTAGGTTTTCTGGGCTGCATCATAGTGCTCGGTGACCGCCAGACGCGGAGTGCCCGCCTGGCTGTACCAGCGCTTGAACTGGCTCAGGTCGGCGCCGTTGGCGTCTTCCATGGCCTTGATAAAGTCATCGCAGGTCACGGCCTGGCCATCATGGCGTTCGAAGTACAGGTCGCTGCCTTTGCGAAAGCCCGCTTCGCCGAGCAGGGTATGGATCATGCGCACCACTTCCGAACCCTTCTCATAAATGGTCAGGGTGTAGAAGTTGGAGATTTCGATAAAGCTCTCGGGGCGCACGGCGTGGGCCATCGGGCCGGCGTCTTCGGCAAACTGATGGGTACGCAGATACGCCACGTCCTGAATGCGTTTGACCACCCGCGAGTTCATGTCTGCCGAGAACTCGGAATCACGGAATACCGTGAAGCCTTCCTTGAGCGACAGCTGGAACCAGTCACGGCACGTCACGCGGTTACCCGACCAGTTGTGGAAGTATTCGTGGGCAACTATCGCCTCGACCCGCTGATGTGCGGCGTCAGTGGCGGTTTCGGCACGGGCCAGCACGGCGCTGGAGTTGAAGATGTTGAGGCCCTTGTTCTCCATGGCGCCCATGTTGAAATCATTGACGGCAACGATCATGAAAATATCCAGATCGTATTCGCGGCCGTAGGTTTTTTCGTCCCAGAGCATGGACTTTTTCAGACTGGTCATCGCGTGCTGGCACTTGTCGATGTTTTCCGGCTCGACATAGATGCGCAGTGCCACAGTGCGGTCAGTCATGGTGGTGAAGCTGTCTTCAACGCACCACAGATCTCCGGCCACCAGGGCAAACAGGTAGGCCGGTTTCATGAACGGGTCTTCCCAGGTCGCCCAGTGCCGGCCGTCTTCGTCCGGGCCGCTGGCGATCGGGTTGCCGTTGGACAGCAGGACCGGATAGCTGTGCTGCTCGGCCACCACGGTGGTGGTGAACTTGCTCATCACGTCCGGACGGTCGAGGTAGTAGGTGATCTTGCGAAAGCCTTCGGCCTCGCATTGGGTGCAGAACATCGTGCCGGACTTGTACAGGCCTTCCAGCGCGGTGTTGGATTCGGGGTGGATCTTGACGCTGGTATCAACCACGAAATGTTCGGTTGCGGGGTGCAAAATCAGGTGGCTGTCGGTGAGCTGGTAATCAGCCCCGGTCAACTCGGCGTCGTCGAGTTTGACCGACAACAGCTCCAGTTGCTGACCGTCCAGCTCCAGTGCCGGGAAGCCCGCGCCACGTGCAGGGTTGCGGCGCATCACCAGTTGCGCATGGACCAGCGTGTGGTCCTCGAACAACTCGAAGGTCAGGTGCGTCTCGTCGATCAGATACTCGGGAGCCTGATAGTCCTTCAGGTAGATCATTTGCGGTTGTTCGGTGCGCATGCTGGAGTCCTTTTACTGATGCACGGCCAGCTGGTAGGCCGTGTATTTGCGAATATTGATAACGCCGGTGTCAAAGATCAGGTACTGCCCCTTGATCCCCATCAGCGTGCCTTCAACGATCGGATCTTTGTCCAGGTTGAAACTCACGATTTTGCTCGGGTACTGCTCAACCGGGTAACGAATCTCGACAGGCTCGACGCTATGCAAGGCTTGGACCGCTTGCAGCCCGAAACGCTCCTGCAAAGTTTTCATGCCCTCGGCACAGCTCTCGAACAGTTGATCGCGCACCGCCAGCAGATCAACCGGTGCTGCATCGCCCTTGAGCAGTGCACGCCAGTTGGTACGGTCGCCCACTTGCGAGCGAAACAGGTCCTCGACAAAACCCGATTGCTGACGGGTTGCCACTCGCACAATCGGCAGCGCCTGGCTGGCGCCCTGATCGAGCCAGCGGGTCGGCAACTGGGTGGCACGGGTAATGCCGACCTTGATGCCCGAAGAATTGGCCAGATACACCACGTGGTCGGTCATGCAGAACTGCTCGCCCCACGACGGATCACGGCAGGTGCCTGCGTCGTAATGGCAACGCTCCGGGCTCATGATGCACATGTCGCATTGCGCCAGCTTGGTCATGCACGGGTAGCAGTAGCCCTGGCTGAAGCTTTTCTTGGTTTTGCGTCCACAGTGAGTGCAGTTGATCTCACCCAGGTATTCCAGACGCAGCCGGGTACCGATCAATGGATTGACCGGCAGCTCGGTATCGCCCAGACGAAACGCATATTGAACGGTCGGCGACTCCAGGCGTGCCGACATTTTGCTGATTGCACCGCGACCAATCTCAATCAATGGATAGCATCCGACTTGAACAGGATGTTGGGCACCGGTGCCGATTTCGAGCTGCACTCTTGCGGGCCCATGTAGCCGGTGCGCTGGTCTTCAGGCAGGTTATTGACTTCCCAGGCAATCATCGCCTGCAACGACAGCTCGCGCTGCTCGGCAGTGAGTTTGTTGCCGTCTGCCCATTTACCGATTTCAACGGCCAGTTTCAGGCTCTGATAAATCTCGGGGGTGATGTTTTGAATCATTTCGTTGAAAGAGGACATGGTTCTGTTTCCGCTCTAAAAGTTGATATGACAAACAGGATTCAATTGTGGGAGCCGGCTTGCCGGCGATGCAGACAACCCGGTGTACGGATAAATCGCGATGATGCTTTCGCTGGCAAGCCAGCTCCCACAAGGTTGCCGTGTTTTATGCTGCCTGTTTACGCCGGGCCCAGAGGCCGCCCAGCAAACCGGTCAGGCAGCCGATCAACAGGCCGCCGACATGGGCTGCGTTGGCGATCTGGCCAAAACCTATCATCGACACCAGCCCGGACATGCACAGCGCCAGCCACACCAGCATCATTACCAGCACCCCGCGCGGCAGGTGGTACATCGGGTTGGGCGCCATCAACTGGTAAATCCAGATATGCCCCAACAGGCCGTACAACACCCCGGACAACCCGCCAAACAGGCTCGGGCCACCAAACAGGTATTGGGCGAAGTTGGAGACCAGGCTGAACAACAGGCTCAGGCCGATCAGGTTGATGCTGCCCTGGCGCATTTCAATCCGGCGCCCCAGCTCCCAGTACCACATGCCGTTCATGGCAATGTGCAGGAAACCGAAGTGGATCAGCATCGGCGTGAACAATCTCCACCACTGCCCCGCTGCCAGGCTATCCGACAAAGGTGTGAACTGGATGTACTGCCCGTGAATGCTGAAATCGACAAAAGTCAGCGCACTCAAGGTCGACAGGTTGTCGCCCAGTTGCGTGACAGCGGCCACGATCAGGCACAGCAATAGAACGATGGCCGTGGCCGGGCTGTCGCGCACTTGCTGGACGAACCCCGGGCGGGCCATGGCGGGCGGGCGCTCGACAATGGGCAGTTCATGCTCGGGGTCACCCGCCGGAAAGCGCTGATACAGGCTGCGCACATCATCGGCAATGGTTTCGGGTGCCCACAGCACCAGCTCGCCCGCCTCTTCGCTGACCCGGTGGGGCACCTGCATGCGTTTGAGCAAATGAACAAAACCGCTGAGGTCGGTGGACAGCGGCAAACGTAAAACAGCAACAGCACTCATTGAATCGCCTCCGGGCGTTCTACATCTACCCACACGAACTTGTTTGGATCGAGTCGGGTTTCCTGGTCAAGGCGATAAGCCACCAGCTTGCCGTACAGCACCGCGCTGTAATCCAGGCAGGCCAGGTTGGGGCGGATAGGAGCGGGTTTACCACTGCGCCAGTAATGACCGACAAACAACAGCGGTTCATGGCCGGGGTAACGCAACAACGTTCCCTTTTCAGTGCTGGACAGTGGCTTTTGCGCCACGCCCTCGGGCAGTGCGTCAGGCTGAAACACAATATCGCCGTAGGTCTTGGGGTCGTCTTCCCAGAATTTGGTGCGAAAGAACGCCCGCGTCAGGCCATCGCCGCCCGTCAGCGTCATGCCGTCCGGCAAGCGCATGTCGGTACCGCGCAGCAATCGGTTGAAGCTCATGTTGGCGAAGCTTTCAGGTATGGCTGCGGCCTGCAGGAAGTGCTCGTCAATGCAGCCATCGGGATATTGTGCGCGCAAGGTTGCGATTACCTGCGCATCCCAACAGGCATGCACCACCCGAAAGCGCCCGGCGTCGACAAACAGCGGCATGTCGTAAAACCACTGCACGAACTCGCGCCATTCGTCTGGATACGGGGCAAACTGTTCGAGGGTTTCGTGGATCAACCGGGCATGGCGCGGGGTGTGCTCACGCACATGCTGCTTGCCACTGCCCGCAGGAGCCGGGGTGCACCAGCCCAGCGCGTTGAATTCATGGTTGCCCATCAGGCACAGCGCCTGACCGGCCTGGACCATGTCATACACAATATGCAGCGACTCGCGAATGCGCGGGCCGCGGTCAATGATGTCACCGAGAAACACCGCCATCCGTTGCGGGTGTCGCCAGATACCGGCGAGTTTGCGATAGCCCAGACGTTCCAGCAGGTGCTCAAGGGTATGAGCACAGCCATGCACGTCACCGATCAAATCGTAACTGCGCGCAGGATCTAGCATCAGTCAGCCCTGCCGCCCAAACGGCTGCCCCAGCCGAGTTTGGTCCTGCACACTTCGTAGTAGTTGTGGTCCAGCGGATGGATCAGGCGCAGCTTCTGCGCTTTTTTACTGACGGTAATGGTGTCACCCGGCGCGCAGGTGAAATGGTTCTGACCGTCGCAAGACACTTGCGGGTAGATCTGCATGTCCTTGGCCACCACGATTTTCAGTTCGCTGTTGCCATCCACCACGATCGGGCGGCTGCTGAGTGTGTGCGGGTACATCGGCACAATGACGATGGCGTCCAGCTTGGGATGCATGATCGGGCCGCCGGCCGACATGGCGTAGGCGGTCGAGCCGGTGGGAGTGGCCACAATCAGGCCGTCGGCCTTCTGGCTGCACACGAACTGACCGTCGATATGCAGTTCGAACTCGATCATGCGCGTTGACTTGCCGGGGTGCAGCACCACGTCGTTCAGGGCATCGCCCTGGCCAATGGCTTCGCCGTGGCGGCGTACTTCGGCCTGCAGCAGAAAGCGGTTTTCCACCAGATAGTGGCCATCCAGCACTTCGGCGACCTTGACTTCCAGTTCATCGGGACGGATGTCGGTCAGAAAGCCCAGGCTGCCACGGTTGATCCCCAGCACCGGTACATTGTGCCGCGCCAGGGCCCGGGCCGCGCCCAGCAAACTGCCATCGCCACCGACCACAATCACCATGTCGCAGACTTCACCGAGCATCTTGCGCGATGAGGTTTGCAGGCCATGGCCAGGTAAAACCTCGCCAATGGTGTCTTCGAGGATCACATGCATGTGCCGCTCAAGCAGGAATTTTTTCAGTCGGCGAACCGTATCGAGCACCTGTGAACTGCCCAAACGACCAATGATGCCGATATTACGAAATTGCTCCATGAGGCTCCTGCAAGGTTCTAGGCGTGCGAAAACAGCGATTATGGGCGAAACGGGACGATAGACAAAACCCTTTCAGTCGGTGTGCAAACAGCTATGCTCGCACAATGATCCTCTTCCCCGACCTGCTCAACCTGCCCCGTCAATTGCGTCACCCCGAGGTGCGTGATCTGGCGTGGGTGATTCTCGCCCCGCCCATGCTCGAACAGACACCCTGGCCGCAGCGTCATCCCCTTGCCGGCAGTGACTGGGTCCAGGCCCCTGAACAACTGGAACACTGGCTACGGGCACTAGACAGCAACAGCGAACCCTTGCAGCAGTGGCTGGCCCTGGCTACCACCCGGCGCCTGGGCCGTTATTACGAACGGCTCTGGCAGTTTGCCGTGGAGCATGCACCCGGGGTCGAACTGATCGCCGCCAACCTGCCGATCCGCCTGGGCGGGCACACCCTGGGCGAACTGGACATGGTGCTGCGTGATCGCGAGGGCGTGCATCACCTGGAGCTGGCGATCAAGCTCTACCTGGGCCCGCAGCAAGGTGATGGCAGCGACCCTGCGCAGTGGCTGGGCCCCGGCAGCAATGACCGGCTGGACCGCAAGCTCAAGCATTTCAGCCAGCACCAGCTGCCCATGTCGCAGCGCCCTGAAAGCCGCGAGATTCTCGCCGGGCTGGATGTACAGACCTTCAGCGCCCACATGTGGCTGGGCGGCTACCTGCTCTATCCGTGGCCCGGTCTGTCGCAATCACCGGCCGGTGCCAACCCGCAGCACTTGCGCGGCAAATGGCTGCATCAAAGTGACTGGCCTGCTTTTATCCGGCAAAGCGCACTCGGTTGCTGGCAACCGTTGCCCCGGCATGCCTGGCTTGCCCCGGCGCACTATGACCCGCAAGGGTTATGGAGCGCACAACAGCTGCAGGTCTGGCTTGAAGAACTGCACCCGCAAGCCCCTGCCCAACTGATGGTACGCCTGACAGAAAACGCCCGGGGCGACTGGGAAGAAGCCGAACGGCTGTTTCTGGTGGCCGATCTTTGGCCAAATTTGCCGGGAACCCCGGAAAACTGACACATCACAAGTGCAAGCTGGCACAACCCGTTTAAAGTAAAGCCACTCCGTCGAACTAGAACGGAGGTTTAAGACCTGAACTGTGAGGAAACACCATGTCCTGGAAAAGCACCGCCGATCACTACAGTCGAATGTCCATCGCCCTGCACTGGCTCATGGTGCTGTTGTTTGTACTGATTTATGCCGCCATCGAGTTTCGCGGGATATTCCCCAAAGACAGCGATGGCCGCAATCTGATGAAAGACGCGCACTTCATGCTCGGCCTCACGGTATTTGTGCTGGTGTGGCTGCGGTTGCTGGCCCGAACCCTGGGTGTTGCACCGAAAATCACCCCGACGCCGCCGGCCTGGCAAACAGCCCTCGCCACCCTGATGCACTGGGCGCTGTACCTGTTCATGATCGCCATGCCGGTACTGGGTTATCTGATCTTGAGCAACAACGGCAAATCGGTGTTTTTCTATGGTTTCGACCTGCCACCGCTGACCGCCAAGGACGTGGACTTCGCCAAGCAAATCAAGGAGTGGCATGAACTGGGCGGCACCATCGGTTACTGGCTGATAGGTTTGCACGCCTTGGCGGGCCTGGCGCACCACTACCTGATCAAGGACAACACCCTGTTGCGCATGCTGCCCCGCCGCGGCTAAACCAGCTGTGAACTGTGAACTGTAGGAGCGAGCTTGCTCGCGAGCTCTTCGTCATTGAAGAGCTCGCGAGCAAGCTCGCTCCTACAGTAATGGTCCGGCACCAGACCGGTTCGTGCCTACAGCCGGGCTTCAAACCCCCGGCGGCCTTGCAAGCCGCCGGTGTGCACAAACACCAATCGCTGACCTGGGGTAAAACGCCCCGCCTCCACTGCCTGCTTGAGCGCCATCAGCGCCTTGCCGGTGTACAACGGCTCCAGCGGTAAAGCGCTGGCCGCTTCGCTGTCGCGGATAAAGTCCAGCAACCCCTCATCGACTTTGGCAAAACCACCGCGACTGGCATCTATCAGTTCAAAATTGCGCTGCACCCGGCCGGCCGGCAACAAAATCTGCTCTACCTGCGGCGCCACGCCATGGTCATCCGGCACCGCCAGTGCGCCATAAACCGTTCGCTGCGGGTCTTCGCCCAGTACCAGCCCGGCCAGCGTAGTGCCCGTGCCTGCAGCCAGCCACCAACCGTCATAATCGTCCCAACCCAGGGCATTCAACTGCTCGCGCACCTGCGTCACCAGTGGCATGCAGCCCGCTGCACCCGCCAGCCCCCCGCCGCCTTCGGGCACGTTATGCAGCAGCGGATACTGCGCCTGCCAGGGCTCCCAGAAACCCGCGGCATGCCGCGCCCGGTACCCGGCAAACCCCAGCCAGTGCAACTGCATGCCAAAGCGCTCAAGATCGAGGGTGGTCGGGGTTTGCTGGGGATGCCCGCGCAACAGGCCCACCGTCGCGAAACCAAAGCGCTTGCCTGCTGCCGCCAGGGCATGCAGATGGTTGGAGTGGGCACCGCCCAGACTGATCAGGCCGTGGGCCCCTACAGCGTGCGCCGCCTGCAGATACCCGGTGAGCTTGAACCACTTGTTGCCGCTGATCAGCGGATCAATCCGGTCCAGACGCAGCACCGCCACCTCGACCCCGGCCCGCTGCAGCCAGTCAAAGTCCACAGGCTGCAACGTGGCTCGGGGGTGCCAGTCAATCAAGGGCAGCATCAATGCAGATTCCATGCAAAAGGAAGCCAGTTTACAGCACCTGATTCCCCGAGCAGCCTGTCGGTTTTCGCATGCCAGTCGACCAATAAACCGACTCGACACCCGGCTTCTTGGTAAGGTGTGCGCCGACTTTCGTAGCCAGCTAACGACCCGCTGGCCGCTGCTTTGTGTTTACTGACGTGAGACGCCCCAGAAATGCCCGAGCCGATCCCTCTTAAAGATCACGAAACCGAGAAGCGTCTGGTCAATAAACGCCTGATCGCCTGCGCCCTGCTGGTGCTGACGGTCAGTTGCACCCTGATCGGCCGAATGTACTTTTTGCAGGTCACCGAATTTGACTACAACTCGACGGTGTCCGAGAACAACCGGGTGCACGTGCTGCCAATCCCCCCGGAACGCGGCTTTATCTACGACCGCAACGGCGTGCTGCTGGCCGACAACCAGCCTAGTTTCAACATGACCATCACCCGCGAACGTGCCGGCGATACCGCCAAAGTGCTGGACTCGGTCATGAGCATCCTGCATTTGCCGGAAGAAGACCGCGCGGTCTTCGCCAAATCAATGAAGCAGGCTCGCCACCCGTTTGACCCTTCGACCCTGCTGTATGAATTGAGCGAAGAACAGATCGCCCTGCTGGCGGTCAATCAGTTCCGGCTGCCAGGCATCGATGTCGAAGCCCAGTTCGTGCGCCATTACCCCCAGGGCGACCATTTTGCCCACTCGGTGGGATACGTCGGGCGAATCAACGAAAAAGAAGCCAAACAGCTGGACCCCACCCAGTACCGGGGCACGCAATCAATCGGTAAAACCGGTATCGAGCGCTTCTACGAGCCTGAACTGCACGGCAAGGTTGGCTTTGAAGAAGTCGAGACCAATGCTCAGGGCCGCGTGATGCGGGTGCTGCGCCACACCGACGCGGTGGCCGGCAAGAACATTGTGCTGAGCCTGGACATCAAGCTGCAGGAAGCCGCCGAGGAAGCCCTGGGTGACCGGCGCGGCTCAATCATCGCCCTGGACCCGAAAACCGGGGAAGTGCTGGCGATGGTCAGCAGACCCAGCTTCGACCCCAACTTGTTCGTCACCGGCATCAGCTCCAAGGATTACTCGGGGTTGCGCGATTCAGTCGACAAGCCGCTGTTCAACCGGGCCCTGCGCGGCCTGTATGCACCGGGTTCGACCATCAAGCCTGAGGTCGCGATTGCCGGTCTGGACAGCGGCGTGATCTCGGCCTCGACCCGGGTATTCGACCCCGGCTACTTCCAGCTGCCCAACGTCGACCACAAATACCGCAACTGGAACCACAGCGGCGACGGTTGGGTGGATTTGAACGCGGCGATCATGCGCTCCAACGACACCTATTTTTATGACCTGGCGTCCAAACTGGGCATCGACCGCATGCACGACTACATGGCGATGTTCGGGCTGGGGCAGAAAGTCTCACTGGACATGTTTGAAGAATCCTCGGGCCTGATGCCGTCCCGCGAATGGAAACGCAGCACCCGCCGCCAGGCCTGGTTCCCCGGCGAAACGGTGATTCTGGGCATTGGCCAGGGCTACATGCAGGTCACCCCCCTGCAACTGGCACAAGCCACCGCGCTGATTGCCAACAAAGGCGTGTGGAACCGCCCGCACCTGGCCAAAACCATCGACGGCACGCCGCCTGTTGATGAGCACCCGATCGCCAATATCGTGCTGCATGACCCCAGGGGCTGGGACCAGGTCAACCATGCGATGCAGTTGGTCATGCACGACCCGCGCGGTATTGCCCGGGCGGCCGCCCAGGGTGCGCAATACCGGATTGCCGGTAAAAGCGGTACCGCGCAAGTGGTGGCGATCAAGCAGGGTGAGCGCTACAACCGCCTGAAAACTGCGGAACGCAATCGCGACAACGCCTTGTTTGTCGGCTTCGCCCCGGCCGAAGACCCGCAGATTGTGATCTCGGTAATGATCGAAAACGGCGAGGCCGGTGGCCGCGTAGCAGGCCCGGTAGTGCGCAAAGTGATGGACGCCTGGCTGCTCGACAATCAGGGCGTGCTCAAACCGCAATATGCCAGCCCGCAGGTCAAGCCCCATCCAAACCCGCATGTGTGATTAACTTTTCGCACATTCACCGGTCATTAACCGCTGTAGGAGCGAGCTTGCTCGCGAGCTTTTAAACAGATCGCGAGCAAGCTCGCTCCTACAGGAAATCACTGGGCTCAGTAGCGGCACAGGCAACGGCTGGCCGCTCATCGAGCGCCGGAAACGACCGTGCCGCGCATTGGCAAGTCGTCCTTGCCCGCAGGCAGCGACTTCAGGTAACTGGCGATCGCCGTGAGGTCTGCGTCAGTGAAATGCCGGGTACTTTGATGAATCACCTCGGCCATGTTGCCCGATACCGTGGCAAAGCGGTTTTTCCCGGTTTTAAGCCATTGCACGGTGTCTTCAACGGTCCACAAGTTGCGCAGGCTGAGGGCGCGCCAGTCTTCAACGGTTTGCCCGGCCAGATAGTATTTACCGCTTCTGCCGGCATCGCTCATGGCCTTCTCCTGAAAAGCTGCCCCGCGCGGGGTATGACACGAACCACAATGCCCCAGCCCCTGTACCAGATAGGCCCCGCGGTTCAACTGCTCGCTGCGTTGGGGGTCGGGTACGAACGGCTGGCTATCGACAAACATCAGGTTCCACAGCGCCAGCCCCCAACGCTGATTGAACGGAAAACGCATGTCGGCTTCCAGGTTCGCCTGCCTGACCGCAGTCACACCCCTCATCAGATAGGCGTACAGGGCACGCATATCGTCCTGGCTCATTTTTGCGTAGGACGGATACGGCATGACCGGGTAAAGACTCTTGCCGTCAGGGGTCATGCCTTGACGCATGACAAGGTCAAATTCGTCGAAGCTGTACTGGCCAATCCCGGTGCCGCGATCTGGGGTGATGTTGCTGGAGTAAATCGTGCCCATCGGGGTTTTCAGTTCCAGCCCGCCCGCCAGCACAGCCCCGCCTTTGGCGGTATGACAGGCAATGCAGTCGCCAAGCCGGGCCACATACAGACCCCGTTCGATCAAGGCATTTTCATGCAGCGGATCGGCGTCAGCTGCCGTTAGCGACTCGATGGCCTGGGCCTGAACCGTGCACAACAGTGTCAGGCCGGCGAGCGCTATACGTGGAAGGGTAAAAACCATGCGCTATTCCTTTAAGGCAACGGCCTGGGTAGCTCCCCTCGGCCCTGCTGTTTTTTGTTACGAACGCCTCACACTCAGTTGTAGCCGGTTTTCAACCCGCGGTGTTTGACCCGGCTCAGTCACAGGCCTTCAGGCCCTGTGAGCCAACGCTCTAAGCTAGTTCCAAAACGGTATTTTCCCCTTTTATTTAAAGCACTTAGATTCAGCCCACCGGACCGCCGGCGCTTTACTTGAACCTCACTTTCAGTCCATTACAACAAGGTCCGGCCCATGTCCCTGCGCACCCTTTTCGTTGCCCTGTCACTCGCAGGCCTGAGCCTCGGCGCTCAAGCCGCCGACCTGACCATCGGCTATATCACCGGTATCGACCCGACCAAACTGGCCCAGGCTGAAGGCCGCTACGACAAGGCCATTGGCCAGAAAATCGACTGGCGACGCTTCGACTCGGGCCCAGCCGTGGTTGCCGCGCTGGCCTCCGGCGACCTGCAAATCGGTAATCTGGGCTCAAGCCCGCTGGCCGCTGGCGCCTCACGCAACGTGCCGCTGGTGACCTTTATCGTCACTGCACAAATCAAAGGTTCAGAAGCCCTGGTAGTGCGCGACGGCAGCGGGATCAAGGAGCCCCAAGACCTGGTCGGCAAAACCATTGCCACGCCGTTTGTCTCCACCTCCCACTACAGCCTGCTGGGGGCGTTGAAACACTGGGGCCTGACCCCGCAACAGGTGAAAGTGGTGAACCTCAGCCCGGCGCAAATTACCGCAGCCTGGAAACGCGGCGATATTGACGGCGCCTTCACCTGGTCACCTGCACTGGGCGAGATCCGCAAAACCGGGAAAATACTGACCGACGCGGGCCAGGTCAGCGAATGGGGCGCACCCACCTTTGAAGTATGGGTAGCGCGCAAGGACTTTGCCGAAAAGCACCCGGAAATCGTGGAGAAGTTCGCCAAAGTCAGCCTGGATGCCATTGCCGACTACAACGCTAACCAGGCCGCCTGGACTGCAGATTCGGATCAGGTACAGAAAATCGCCGCACTCACCGGTGCCAATGCCGCCGACATCCCTGAACTGCTGCATGGCGCGCACTTTCCTTCAACCGCAGAGCAAAAATCCCCGCAACTGCTGGGCGGTGGCACCGCCAAAGACATCGCCCAGACGGCCCTGTTCCTGAAGGAGCAAGGCAAGATCGAAAGCGTATTGCCGGACTATTCAGGCTATGTCAGCGATAAATATCTGCCTGAGTAACAAGCGGTTAATCACTGGCATAACAAATGCTTCCTTCGCTTGCAAAGCACGGTTCATACCCGGGGCTGAACGCCCCCCGGCTGTAATGAACCCTGTGAACCCCGACGCCAGACGCGTCCCGGAGCATAAGGAGGAACCTGAGGATGGCTACACCAGTAACAGCATCAACCATCAATCAGCCCACAGTGAAAACCGTGGGCTTTTTGGTGATACCAAACTTCACCACCATCGGTTTTGCCTCGGCCATCGAGACCCTGCGCATGGCCAATATGGCGGCGCGGCGCGAGATGTTTCGCAGTGTGATCATTGCCCCGAACCTGGACCCGGTCATCGCCAGCAACGGCATGCGCATCCTCCCCGACCATGCCGTTGGCGACACCCCGAAACTGGATATTCTGCTGGTAGTCGGTTCCAACCCCATCGTGTCCCACCTCAGCAGCCGGCCCGTGCTCAACTGGCTGCGCAAGCTGGCCCATGAGCAGGTGGTACTGGGCGGCATTTGCACCGGCAGTTACTGGCTGGCCCGTGCGGGTCTGCTCAAGGGTTATCGCTGCACCATCCACTGGGAAGACATTGAAACCCTCAAGGACCACTTCCCGGGGATCATCATCTCCAACCAGCTGTTCGAACTGGATCGTGATCGCTACACCTGCTCGGGCGGCGTGGCGTCGATGGACATGACCCTGCAATTGATTGCCCGCGAACCGGGCGGCCGGGAGATTGCAGCCCATGCCGCCGAACTGCTGCTGTGCGATCGCGCCCGTGGTGCCCAGGAGCAACAGCGCGTGCCGCTGCGGCAAAAGCTTGGCACCTCGCAGCCCAAGCTCAGCCAGGTAGTCGCCATCATGGAAGCCAACCTTGAAGAACCGGTGAGCCTTGAGGATCTGGCGCGCTTGAACGAGGTGTCGGTGCGCCAACTGGAGCGCCTGTTTCACAAGCACTTGCAGCGTACGCCAAGCCAGTACTACCTCGAACTGCGCCTGGCCCGGGCCCGCAGCCTGTTGCTGCGCAGCGAATCCCAGGTCCGCGACATCGCCCTGGCCTGCGGGTTTGTCTCGGCGGCGCATTTTTCCAAGTGCTACAGCCGCCTATTCGGGGTTTCACCCATTGGCGAACGCAAACAGGTGGCGGTGCATTAAGCACAAAACGGGCTTGCTGACGACAGCAAGCCCGCTTCTGTAGAGGCCGGGTATCAGTCCTGCAAAGCTTTGTGCGCCGTCTCCCGGCTGGCCAGCATCGCCACCAGCGCCACGCCGGCCGCCGCCAGTAAATACCAGGCCGGAGCCATCTTGTTGCCGGTCAGTTGAATCAGCCAGGTGGCAATAAACGGTGCGGTGCCGCCAAACAAGGCATTGGCCACGTTAAAACTGAAGGCAAAACCGCTGAACCGTACCCGGGTCGGGAATATCTCGGCCAGGAAGCACGGCAAGGTACCGTCGTTCATCGCCAGGATGGCGCCGAAGGCAATCTGGATCATCAAAATCACCACCAGCGACGGGTTGCCGAGCATGCCGAACAGCGGAAACGTCAGCAGCAGGAACAGCACCGATGCGGTCACCAGCATGGTCTTGCGGCCAAAGCGGTCGGACAGCTTGCCCATCAAAAAGATCAGACCGATATAGGTCGCCAGGGACACGGTCGAGGCGATAAATGAATCGCTTTCACTCATGCCCATTTCCGTCGACAAGTAGGTGGGCATGTAACTGAGCAACAGGTAAAAGGCCACGGCATTGAGGCAGGTCACACCAATTCCGATCATCACAGCCCGGCGGTGAACCGTCAGCAGCTCACGAATCGGCGCATGGGTCGCGCACTCCTTGGCCTCCAGCCGTTGCTCCATCTCCAGGAATTTGGGTGAATCCTGCAAACTCATGCGGATATAACGCCCCACCAGACCAAAGGGTGCGGCCAGTAAAAACGGCAGGCGCCAGCCCCAGTCATGCAGGTTCTCGACGGTCATCAGGCTGTGCATGACGGCAACGAACACCGCGCCGAACAGAAGGCCGGCAGCCGTGCTCGCCGGCACGATGCTGGTATAAAACCCGCGCTTGCCGTCGGGGGCATATTCCGCCAGAAACGCCGAGGCCCCGGCATATTCACCGGAAGCCGAAAAGCCCTGGACCAGACGAATCAGCAGCAACAAGGCCGGGGCCCACAGACCGATATGGTTGTAGCCCGGCAGAATACCGATACAAAAGGTCGAGACGGTCATGATCAGAATCGACCACGACAAGGCGCTGCGGCGCCCGTACTTGTCGCCGAAATGCCCCCAGACCAGGCCACCGATCGGGCGCACGATAAACGACAGGGCGAACACCGCGAAGGTAGCCAGCAAACCGGTTGCCGCATCGGTCTGGGGAAAGAACGTCAGCGCAATCACTGTCGCCAGGTAGCCATAGGCTGCGTAGTCAAACCACTCGACAAAGTTGCCCATAAAGCTTGCGACTGCGGCGCGGCGCAGGGCCTTGCGCTCGCTCAGATGCTCAGTGTGTTGTGCTGCAGTCAGGGTGAGGATTGCACCTGGAGTACTCATCGGGCACCTCCCGAACAAGAGGTGGCGGCGTGGAAAACGGACAGCAAAGCCGGGACATGGGACATGACAAATACCCTCATTGTGTTGTTCTTGGCAGGGGTAATGGGTCAGCAAGCGCTGCGCGTCTGGGCACGCATGCGCGGGTTCTTGGCAACGACCGTTAAAGCGATTCACCGGTTTTACGATCGCAGCCTCACCTGTACAGCTACGTACTTCGTAGCAGCTGCCGCAGGCGGCGTCCGGCGGCGTAGCCGTCGTAAAACCGGACAAGCCCGATCCGCCGGACTTGCGATCGCTACGCAATCGATCGCGACCTCGCATGGCTCGACAGCGCCTACAAGTGCGCACTTCGTAGTCGCTGGCGCAGTCGTCGTAAAACTATTTCTTGATGATGTTGTGCTCCGGGCCATACGGGAAACGGGTGATGTTTTCCCCGCCATGCTCATTGACGATCAAAATATCGTGCTCGCGATAGCCGCCCGCCCCCGGCCGCCCTTCAGGGATCATGATCATCGGCTCGATGGAGATCACCATGCCCGGTTCGAGCACCGTATCGATGTCTTCACGCAGCTCCAGCCCGGCCTCGCGGCCATAGTAGTGACTCAGGGTGCCAAACGAGTGGCCGTAGCCGAAGGTCCGGTATTGCAGCAGGTCGTGCTCCAGGAATATCTCGTTGAGTTGCAGCGCAATATCCGAGCAACGCATGCCCGGCTTGATCAGCTTTAACCCGGCTTCATGCACCTTGACGTTGACCTCCCACAAGCGCAGATGCTCGTCAGAGCAGTGATCCAGAAACAGCGTGCGCTCCAGAGCCGTGTAATAACCGGCAATCATCGGGAAGCAATTGAGGCTCAGAATGTCGCCCTTATTCACCTTGCGCGTGGTCACCGGGTTGTGTGCGCCGTCGGTATTGATCCCCGACTGGAACCAGGTCCAGGTGTCCATCAGCTCGGAGTCCGGGAAGGTGCGGGCAATTTCGCGCACCATCGCCTGGGTTGCATGCAGAGCCACTTCGTATTCCGGAACCTGGTCGCGCAAGGCTTCAACAACGGCAGCGCCGCCGATGTCTGCAATTCGTGCGCCATGACGAATAATCGCGTGTTCTTCTGCTGATTTGATCATGCGCATACGCATGCACGGTGCGGCAATATCCACCAGTTCGGCCTGCGGGTAACGGCTGGCGAGCTTGTCGCGATTGAGCAAGTTCAAATGATCAAACTCGATACCGATGCGCCCTGCACTCGGTAGTGCCTGCTGGATCGCGACAAAGTAGTTATCGCGCTGCCAGTCGGTATACACAATATTGTGGGTACCCATGGTCCGGCGCCATGGCTGGCCGCCATCGATGTTGGCACTGATGGTGACTGCACCATCCTGGGTCACAACCAGCGCGTAATGCCTCCCGAAAGAGCAGTACAGGAAATCGCTGTAATAATTGATGTTGTGATACGAGGTAAACACCGCCGCATCAATATTGTTCTGCGCCATATACGCGCGCAGCTTGGCCTGGCGATTGGCATATTCCTGGGCAGAGAACGTTGCAGTGACTTTCTCACCGTTCTTGATCTCAATGGTTTTCGGCATTTGCATGTCAGTTACCCTGGTCTGTGATCGAACTTCGAAGCCGCCGTCAGGCGGGTCGTTGAGGATCATTCGAACAGATAAAAAGCTGACTTTTTTGTGTGAATCCGACCTGTAGTTGGTCATACCCGCTGTAGCCCCACCGCTCCCAGCCTGTAGCTTGAGGAAGGGATGTAGTCGCTGACGAGCAGGCCCCGCAACTGAAGGTCCTGCGGCCCTTATCGCAGCCTCGTGCCTCGACAGCGACTACAGGGACACTCGCTTTGCGTAGCAGTTGCCGAAGGCTACGTCCGATTGCGCAGCAATCGTAATCCTCAGTGCACGCCGGCCTCTCCGGAGTGCCACACCATCCAGACGCAGCCTACGGGTGCAGGGATGTAGTCGCTGACGAGGCACGAGGCTGCGATGGACTGCGCAGCAGGCCCCGTAACTGAAGGCCCTGCGGCCCTTATCGCAGCCTCGTGCCTCGACAGCGACTACAGGAACACCCGCTTTACGTAGCAGTTGCCGAAGGCTACGTCCGGTTGCGCAGCAATCGTAATCCTCAGCACACACCGGCCTCACCGGAGTGCCACACCACGCAGACGCAGCCTACGGGTGCAGGGATGTAGTCGCTGACGAGGCACGAGACTGCGATGGACTGCGCAGCAGGCCCCGTAACTGAAGGCCCTGCGGCCCTTATCGCAGCCTCGTTTCACTCGTCAGCTGCTACAGGGATACCCGCTTTGCGTAGCAGTTGCCGAAGGCTACGTCCGATTGCGAAGCAATCGTAATCCTCAGCACACACCAGACTCGCCGGAGTGCCGCACCACGCGGACGCAGCCTCGTTTTACTCGTCAGCTGCTACAGGGATACCCGCTTCTTGTAGCAGTTGCCGAAGGCTACGTCCGATTGCGCAGCAATCGTAATCCTCAGCACACACCAGACTCACCGGAGTGCCGCACCACGCGGACGCAGCCTCGTTTTACTCGTCAGCTGCTACAGGGATACCCGCTTTGCGTAGCAGTTGCCGAAGGCTAGGTCCGATTGCGCAGCAATCGTAATCCTCAGCACGCGACAGCCTCCACGGAGTGCCGCACCACGCGGACGCAGCCTCGTTTCACTCGTCAGCTGCTACGGGAGCTCCCCCGCTTTTCGTAGCAGTTGCCGAAGGCTACGTCCGGTTGCGCAGCAATCGTAATCCTCAGCACGCGACAGCCTCCACGGAGTGCCGCACCACGCGGACGCAGCCTCGTTTCACTCGTCAGCTGCTACAGGGCTACCCGCTTTGCGTCGCAGTTGCCGAAGTCTACGTCCGATTGCGCAGCAATCGTAATCCTCAGCACGCGACAGCCTCCACGGAGTGCCGCACCACGCGGACGCAGCCTCGTTTCACTCGACAGCTGCTACAGGGATACCCGCTTTGCGTAGCAGTTGCCGAAGGCTTCGTCTGGCGATGTGCCGTCGCTGTCGAGGTATGAGGCAATGGCTGTAGGACCCTTCCTAAAAAGCTGCGGCGTATTCCGCCTCATATGTGCTGCAAAATATTGCTACCCCACTACAAACCCCGGTATCTCTTCAGGGATGATGTTAAAACCCCAGCGGCGCAGCAGCCTCACAAAAGCTCCTGCAACAAGTGTGTGTACCCCCCATCACCTGTGGACACCCCAGTGTTTGAAATCACCAGCTATCTAGGGCTGTTTCTGGCCGCCTTCGGTGCCGCTTCATTGCTGCCAATGCAATCTGAAGCGGTACTGGTCGCCATGCTGCTTTCCGGCAAGTACGCGGTAACCACCCTGCTGATCGTGGCCACCCTGGGCAATGTTCTGGGCTCGATACTGAACTGGCTGCTGGGGCGCTCGGTTGAACACTTTCGGCACAAACGCTGGTTCCCGGTAAGTGAACAAAAGCTCGACAAGGCCCAACAGTTCTATCTGCGCTATGGCCGCTGGTCATTGCTGTTGAGCTGGGTGCCGATCATTGGCGATCCACTGACCATGATCGCCGGCGTCATGCGCGAACCGCTATGGCGCTTTGTGCTGATTGTCACAGTGGCCAAAGGCGCCCGTTATCTGGTGCTGACAGCAGTGGCCCTGGGCTGGGCATCCCACACTTGAAAAACCAATTGCCTACATAACTTTCGCTCAATTCCTAAAATCTCAGAGACACGGCCTGCAGCCAGACTCAACGCAGCCTTGCACACTTGCGTAACCGAAAAATCCTGATGCTCAATTGCGTCAGGACGACCGCAGCGCAAGGAAAAGCGGATGTACCGTTCACTGCCCCAGCCTCGCTATAACCTGAGCCCTGAAGGTTTTGGCATGGTTCCTCAACCCCCTTCTTTTGACCGCCCTCCCGGTGCTTTCGAGCAGGAGCCGAGCAACTGGCCTTGGGTATCAATGGTGACCGGCGAAGTACGGCTCAGGCTGAGCGATGGCACACTCAACGGGCCCCTGCCGTTTGAATGGACACGCCTGTATTGCACCCGTTTCGTAGACACGGCCAGTGATCTGGGATTTGGCTGGAGCCACAGCCTGTGCCACCACCTGCAACGGGATGACGACGGTCTGCTGTGGACCGATAGCGAGAATCGCCAGACCCGCTTTGTGTGGCCCGGCGCGCAACGTCCGGCAATCACCTGCGCGCAGGTCAACGCTACCATCTACCTGGGCAACACCGACGGTGAACTGATCATCGCCCAGGCGGGAAAGCACTGTCGTTTCTTTCACTTTCAGGACCTCAAACTGTCCGCCGTCAGCGATGCCTACGGCAATCGCCTGAACATTGACTGGCACCTCGGACGCCTGCAGCGCATCGACAACGGCGCCGGGCGCGCCCTGTTGCTGCGCTACCAGCAAGGTTTGCTGTGCGCAGTGGACTACCAGCACTATGACGACAGTCATGAATCCGGCGATGCCCGGGGTCAGCAGCGGGCCGATCGCTGGTGCACCCTGCACACGCTCGTCACTTACGGCTACAACGACGCCGGGCAACTGACCGGCGCCAGCAATGCACTGCAAGAAACCGAGCAGTATCGCTACGACGCCTGGCATGTGATTCAGGAGCGGCAACTGGCCGGCGGCGCAGTGTCTTTCTGGACCTGGCAACACGCAGGCAAACACTCGCGCTGCATCCACCACACGACCAACTTCGGGCAGATGCATGTGGACTACCAATGGGATGACCGGGGCGCCGTCACGGTCAGGCATCAGGATGGCAGCCAGCACACCTGGGTCCATGACGCCAACGCCCGCCTCGTCAGCCACACCGGACCGGGCGGTGCCGAACACCATTACTCCCATGATGAGGAAGGCCGGCTGATTGCTGAAAAGGACCCTGCGGGCACCCTCACCCGATACCGCTACAACGAAGCCGGGCAACTCTCGGCGGTCATACCGGCCCTCGACGAACCCACGTTTTACAGCTACTTGAACGGTCACCTGCACAAGGTGCAACGCGGCCTGGCCTGCTGGATATACGAGCACAACGCCCGGGGCGACATCACCCGGCAAATCGACCCCAACGGTAATGTCACGACCTGGAGCTACACCTGCAGGGGGCAAATCAGTGCCCGGGTGCTACCCGACGGTGGCTATCACCGGCTCACCTGGAACCGCCTTGGCCAGCTACTGGACGAGACCCTGCCCGACGCCACGCAACAGCGTTACAGCTATGACCTGCGGGGTCTAAAAACAACCGCTCAGGATCAGTACGGCGCCATCACCCGCTACCAGTGGGATGCCCTTGGACGCCTGAGCCAAATGATCCTGCCCGGCGGCAAAACCCGCGCCTGGAGCTACAACGCCTATGGCAAGGTGATCGCCGAACGGGACGAACGCGGGCAGATTACCCGTTACGAATATGCCGACAACCTGCCCCTGCTCAGCAGCCGCATCAACCCCGATGGCAGCCAGCTCAATTACCGCTATGACAATTGTCTGCTGTTGCTCACCAGCATCGAAAACGAACGTAACGAACACTACCTGCTCGACTACCACCCCGGCGGCCTTGTCCGTCAGGAGGTCGGCTTTGACGGAACCAAAACTGGCTACAGCTACGACCTCAACGGCCGCCTGCTGGAGCAAATCGAATACCCGGATGCGGATTACCCTGACCAACAACCACTGATCACCCTTTATCAGCGTGACAGCGCCGGACGCCTGCTCCGCAAAACCCTGCCCGACGCCAGCACGATCGCCTGCACCTACGACAATCTGGGCCGTCTGACCCGGGTGACCGACGGCAAATGGCCGCTGGTTTACGAATACGACCTGCAGGACCGGCTGATCACCGAGCATCAGGGCCCGGCCATCCTGCGCTATCAATATGATGCTCTTGGCCAACTGAGCGCCTGCTACCTGCCTGACGGCAACCAACTGGTCTATCACTATCAAAAAGGCGCTGGCCTGTGCGCCATTGACCTCAATGGCGAACGCCTCAGCGAACACCAATTCGAAGCCGGCCGCGAAATTGCCCGCCAGCAAGGCAACCTGCACAGCCAGTACCGCTACGACCAGCAAGGACGATTGCAAGAGCATGCCATCACCTCCCGCAGCCCCGACCATGGCTTCGGTACCCGGCCGCTCTACAGCCGCCATTACCAATACGACGCCAGCGGCAATCTGCGCTTGCTTGGCGATAGCCGTCATGGCCAGCAAAGTTACAGCTACGACCTCCAGGGGCGGCTGATCGCAGTCAGGGGCAAGGCTGAAGAATGTTTCGAGCATGACCCGGCCGGTAACCTGTTGCGCCAGAGCGCCAGCGGCAGGGGGCGCAGCAGCCCGGCCAATGTCAAAGGCAACCGTCTGCTCATACAGGGCGACTGCCATTTCGTGTACGACGCCTACGGCAACCTGATCCAGGAGCGACGCGGCGCAGGTCAGCGTCTGGTGCGCCATTACCGCTATGACTGCCAGCACCGGCTGACGGCTATCACCCTGCCTGACGGCAGCGAAATCCAGTACCTCTATGACGCTTTGGGCCGGCGCATCGCCAAACAGGTCGATGACCGGAGCACCCGGTTTGTCTGGCTGGGCGAGTGCCTGCTCAGCGAAAGCAGCAGCCAAAAAGATTTACCGGCAAGTACCAGTTTCCGCAGTTATCTCTATGAACCAGGCACCTGTAAACCTCTGGCCCTGCTCCAGGGCGAAGGCCCGGGCGGCTCAATTTTCCACTATCAGCTAGACCCTTTCGGCACGCCCCTGGAGCTGACCGACCCGTGCGCAATAATCGTCTGGTCGGCCTGCTATCGCGCTTACGGCAACGTGCACACATTCGACATCGCCGACATCAGCAATCCCCTGCGTTTTCAGGGCCAGTATTACGACGACGAAAGCGGGCTGCATTACCACCGCCATCGCTACTACAACCCAAGCACAGGGCGCTATCTGAGCCCCGACCCGCTCAAACTGGCCGCTGGGCTGAACAGCTATCGCTATGAACCCGTGCTGAGGCAAGGCTGGAGGTGTAATACACCCCACAGGGGCATCAACAACCGCAGCGCCTGCAACACAGGCACTGCACCTGACCAGCAACGCCAGCATGCTGACTCCGTCAGGGAAACTGCGCCCCCGCCACTGCCACATGAATCATGTAGAGCGAGGTATTGGCCGTAATGAACAGCCGGTTACGCCGTGGCCCGCCAAAGGTCAGATTGGCCACTGTTTCCGGCAGTTTGATCTTGCCCAACATCACCCCGTTGGCATCAAAACATTGAATGCCATCCCCCGCGCTGGTCCAGATGTTGCCCTGCACATCAACCCGAAGCCCGTCAGGAATCCCCGGTTCGATATGGGTCAACACCCTCGACTCCCCCAGCCGGCAGTTGTCGATAACGCTCATGGCGCGGATGTGGTGGGCTGCATCCGGGTCGTGGGAACGGGCTGAGTCGGCGATGTACAGGGTTTTGCCGTCCGGCGAAAAGGCCAGGCCATTAGGTTGTTCGAAGTCGTCGGCAACGCAGGTGATGTGCAACGTATCAGGGTCGATGCGAAACACGTTGCGCCCGCTCTGCTCGGGCTCGGCCTGATAGCCCTCATAATCGCTGAGGATGCCGTAGGTGGGGTCGGTGAACCAGATACTGCCATCGCGATGGACTACCACGTCGTTGGGCGAGTTCAGGCGTTTGCCTTCATATTGATCAGCCAGGGTGGTGATGCTGCCATCCGGTTCGGTGCGGGTGACGCTGCGCGTACCGTGCTGGCAGGTCACCAGCCGCCCCTGCAGGTCGCGGGTGTTGCCATTGGCGAAATTGGACGCCGGACGAAACACCGAAACCCCCTGCTCCGGGGTCCAGCGCAGGATGCGCTCGTTGGGGATGTCACTCCACAACAGGTAGCCGCCGTCGTTGAACCACACCGGGCCTTCTGCCCAGCGGCACTTGTCGTAGAGGCGCTCAAGCTGGGTGTTGGGCAGGGTCAGGCTGCGAAAACGCTTGTCGTGAAACTCGTAGATATCATCATTCATGGTTCTGTCCTCAAAGGCTGCGCAGCGTCTTGCGCCCGCTGACGGCGGCAATTACCGCGATTATGATGACGCCGGTGAGGATCAGCCGCACACCGGCGCTGGCGCCAAAGGTGTTGAGCATGCTCACCAGCAAGTAAAGAAACAGTGCCGCGCCCCACAGGCCCGGCACGTTGGAAAACCCGCCCGCTACCGACGTGCCGCCAATCACCACCACCGCAATCGATGCCAGCAAGTATTCCTCGCCCATGCTCAGGGACGCGCCTCCGGAAAACCCGGCCAGCAGCACCCCGCAGACACTGGCAAACACCGCACTCAGCACATAGGTGGCCCAGCGCACCCGCTCGACCCGTACGCCGGCCAGTTCGGCAGCACGCATGTTCTGGCCGATGGCCAGGGTCCAGCGTCCATAGCGGGTGCGCGTCAACAGGTAACCGGCGAGTACCGTAAGCAAGGCGACGGCCAGCGCCAGATAAGGAATGCCCAGCCACTTGCCGGTAGAGAACTGGTAGAACAGCTCCGGCGGCGCGATCCGCACGCTGCGCCCGTAGGCAATGGCCATGGACTGCAACAGAAAGCTTGCCGACAAGGTGGCGATGATCGGCGGGATGCGCAGCAGGCGGATCAGCGCGTAATTGGCGCACCCCACCAGCACGCCAACCCCCAGCACCCCGGCCACACCCAAGGCAATCAGGCCGTTCTGGCTGTCCATCAACTTCATGCCGACCGCACCGCTGAGGGCGATATTGGCCGGAATCGACAGGTCGATATTGCCGGGGCCGGTGGTGATGACAAACATCTGCCCCACGCCGACGATGACAAAAAATGCCGAGAACGACAGCGCACTGGAGGTCAGCGCACCCGCGCCCTCACCGGCGGTAAACGCCAGGGTGGCCAGCCATACCAGCAAGGCCGCCAGAAACGACCACAACCAGGGTTTGCTGCGAATACGGTTCAGAGCAATGGGCAGGTTCATACCGGACGTACCTCCAGACGGTTGACGGCCGTGCGCAGGGCCAGCACCAGGATCAAAATCGCGCCCTGGGCACCGATCTGCCAGTCGGGGGATATGCGGATAAACGACAGCAGTGACCCGGCCAGCACCAGCGTCAACGCCCCCAGCACGGCACCGACGGGGGATACCCGGCCGCCGGTAAATTCACCACCGCCCAGAATCACTCCGGCAATCGACAGCAAGGTGTAACGCAACGCCATGTTGGCGTCGGCCGAGGTGGTCAGGCCCACCAGGAACAACCCGGAAAGCACACCGAAGCCTCCCGCCAGGGCATACAGCGTGACCTTGATCCGCAACAGCGACCAGCCAGCCTTGGCCATCGCCAGCGGGTTACCGCCGGCGCCACGCAAGACCACGCCAAACCTGGAACGCATCAAAAACAGGTGCACCGCCGCGGCCAGTACCACGCACACCACAATGGCGAACGGCAGTACCGGGGTCTTGATTTTGACCAGAGCCTGCAACCATTGCGGCGCACTGCCGCCGGGTGCGGGCAGCAATAGCACCGCGCCGCCGACCCAGATGAACGACATGCCCAGGGTCACCACAATGGCCGGTAACCGGCGAGTGTGAATCAGCGCCCCGAGCAACGCGTAAACCCCGATGCAGCCCACCAGCACCAGGCCTCCCAGCAGCGGGTGGTCGTTGAGCAAGGTAGCGGCCACGCAGGCCACAAAGCTGATGAAACTGCCCAGCGACAGATCAAGGTCGTTGACCGTGATGATCAACATCTGCGCGATGGTGGCCAGGGCAATCGGCACTGCCAGGTTGAGCATCAGGTTCATGCCCATGTAACTCATGGCCCGCGGCTGCATGATGAAAATCGTCACCAGCAGCACCACCAGAGAAATGGCGGGCAAGGCGTTGCGCAACCAGCGGGCGCGATTCACCGCCCCGGTTGCCGATCCCGGAACATTGGGCGCAGCTGGAGTTTTTAACGTCATGGGTTGAGGCGCGTTCATGCCACCTCCTCCTGAAAGGAACTGCGCAGGATTTGCGCTTCGCTCAGTTCATTGCGCGGCATGTCTGCCACGGCCTGACCGTTGCGAAACACGTAGATGTGATCACAGTGGTTGAGCTCTTCAAGTTCGGTGGAGTACCAGATGAAGGTGCGCCCGCGGGCCGCCTCTTCCTTGATGATGGCGTAGACCTCGCGCTTGGTGCCCACATCGACCCCGCGCATGGGGTCGTCCATCAGAATCAGCTCGCTGTCACTGGCCAGTGCCCGGGCAAACAGGGCCTTTTGCTGATTGCCGCCGGAGAGCGACAGAATCGGATTATTCATGTCCGGGGTGCGGATGTTCATCCGCTGCTGCCACTTGGCCGCCATCGCCTGTTCTGCCTGCGGGTCGATCAACACCCCGTGCCTGAGCGCCGCCAGAGAGCTGATGGTGATGTTCTCGGCAATGGACCACAAACTGAACACCCCGTCGGTCTGCCGGTCGCCTGCCACCATGGCCACCCGCTGCCCGCTGGCAACCCGCTCGCGCAGCAACTGCACCAGCAATTGGCTCTGGCCCTGGCTGGCAAGCCCGGCCAGACCGACGATCTCACCGGGCCAGGCGGCCACTGTCTGCCCGTTCTGCTGGCGTGCCGGCAACTGCTCCACCACCGGGGTCTGCCCGTTGCGCCTGGAAATAAAGGCCTGTGCCTGATCCTGGGGTTTGCTCACCGTGCCCATGCACTCCACCAGTGAGGCGTGGGTGAAAGCACTGGCAGCCCGCACCTCGACCACACAGCCATCGCTCATGACCGCAATGCGGTCACAGGTGGCGAGCATCTCGCCCAGAATGTGGCTGATCAGCACCACGCAGCCGCCACTCTCGACGTAGCGCCGCACGTGGCGCAGCAATTGTTCGGCGACTCGCGCATCCAGCGACGAGGTGGGTTCATCGAGAATCACCAGCGCCAGATGCTCATCCACACAGGTAAAAGCACGGGCGATTTCGACCATTTGCCGCTGACCGATGGGCAAATCCGCCACCACATCGCCCGGGCTGATCCCGTGGCCCGGAAAAATGCTATCCAGAGTGGCCACAATCAATGCCCCCGCCTTGCGCCGCCAGCCAAAGCCGCGCAGGCCGGGGCACATCAACCGGGTATTTTCGGCCACGGTCAGGTTGGGGCACAGCGACAGTTCCTGAAACACGCAGCGAATCCCGTGTTGCCGGGCCACCTGTACCGAGTAGCCACTGCGCACATCCGCACCGCCCATCAGCACCGCGCCGCTATCGGCTCCCAGCGTCCCCGCCAGAATATGCATCAGGGTCGACTTGCCCGCGCCGTTATGGCCGATCAGCCCCAGACACTCGCCGGAGTGAAACATCAGATCTACATCATTTAATGCGCGCACGGCGCCAAAACGCTTGCCGACCCCCTTGAGGTCAACCAGCGCTGCTTGAGTAACAGTCATTGCGCTCTCCTCGACCGGCCACGCTTATTGAGGTGCAGGGCTCTTCAGTTGCGCAACGTCGTCGACGCTGTAGACGTGACTGACGATCCCGCCCTTCTCCAAACCTTTGAGCGAGCTTTCGAGGGTGTCCTGGGTGACGCTGATCGCGGGCGACAGCAGGTCATGGGGCAACTGTTTGCCGTCGAGCAATTGTTGGGCGACCCAGAACGACAGGCTGGAGATGCTCGGCGCGCTGGAGATCGAGAACGACTCGTAGCCGTTGGCGTCTGTCTGTTTTTTCCACCACGCCAGTTCTTCTTCGCGGTTACCGAAAATGATCACAGGCAGTGGCCGGCCCGCTGCAGTGAAGGCCTGGGCCACACCGAAGCCGTCATCCCCCTGGGTCACCACCGCGTCGATTTTTGGCAAGCTGGGCAAGATACCTGCCACCGCTTTTTGGGCCGCGGTCTGCGACCAGTTGCCGTTGACCGAGCCCACGACCTTCAACTGCGGGTGCTTGCTCGCGCCGGCAACGACCCCGGAGTGAATCATCTCGTCAACCGAGACCCCGGCCAGGCCGCGCACTTCAAGCACATTGGCGCCGTCGGGGAAGCGCTTGGCCAGATAGTCCATGCCATCCATGCCGCTTTTTTTGAAATCCATGGAAATTCTGTAGGCGCAGGGTTCAGTGACGATGCCGTCGAAAGACACCACAACAATTCCCGCATCGCAGGCCTGTTTGACCGCACCGTTGAGTGCCGTGGGCGAAGCCGCATTGATCACGATGGCGTTGTAGCCCTGCAAGATCAGATTCTGGATCTGCGCCGCCTGCTCGGTGGCCTGGTTTTCACCCGTGGTGAAGGAGTCCGCACCGGCAATGATCCCGGCCTTGACCGCCTGATCAGTGGTCTGCTGCCAGCTGTTGAGCATGCTCTGGCGCCAGGAGTTACCGGCGTAGTTATTGGACAGCGCGATGGTTTTGTCGGCCGTGTCGGCCTGGGCGTGCATGAAGGGGGTAATCAGCAAGGCAGTGGACAATAAGGCGCAACGCAGCGTGTGACGTTCCATGACATGACCCTTGTTATTTTTGTGGGCTAATTGACACCCTCAGTCTGATCGGGCCACGGGCCTCTGTCTGGGGCGTTGATGCACACTTGATACCCTTTGCGCGCAAATAACCTGCGGGAACCCGCAAAAGAAACGCGTAAATGTGCAGGGTTATTGCCCCTGACCGGACGCTGCTTTGGGTCATACTCGGGTATCGGGCCGCCAGCGGGTGCGCCTCTGACGGATTGCAGCACATGAGCCAAAGAGTCCCCATTGCAGCTGAAAACGTATTGCATCATTTTCTCGGGATTTCCCGCGCGCTGGCCGGGCGCCTGGACTTTCAGTCAATGATCGAAGCGGTCTCCGAAGAGATCCGTTTTATCCTGCCCCACGATCATCTTGACGTCAGCCTGCTGCTGGATGACGACAGTCACCTGTCGGCCTACGAAACGGGTTTGCACACCTCCTGGAGCGATTTTGCATTTCATCCGCTGGAGATTGCCCGCAGCCCCATCCGCGCGCTGTTGCTGGGGATGGAGCCGTATATCCTCAGCGATGATGCGATGAATGACCAACGCTTCCAGTTCCCCGGTGCGCTCAATCACCCGATTTTCGATGCCAATTTACGCAGCCGCCTGCACGTCCCGTTGCGTGCCCGGGGAGAAGTGATCGGCGCCCTGAGTTGCTCAACCCACGCTGCCAACTTCTACACCCTCGATGATGTGCGCCACACCCAGCATGTAGCCGATTTGCTGGCGTCTTATCTATATGCCCTGCGCCAGACCGAACAGGCCAAGCACCTGGCAATCGCCGAAGCGCAGATCCGGGCCCGCGAAGAAGGCCTGCGCCTGGGTGTGCTGCGCCTGACCGAAGAACTGGAAAACGAGCGACAGCGCATCGGCATGGACCTGCACGACCAGACCCTGGCCGACATGACCCGCCTGCACCGGCGTATTGCCCGCCTGCAACTGCTGGAGCAGATCCCGGCGGCAGAATTGGTCCCGGTCGGCCAGGCCCTGCAAGAAAGCATGCAGGAACTAAGACTTATCATTGATGCGGTCAAACCTACCGTGTTGCAGCTGTTCGGTTTTGTCGAAGGGCTCGAAGACCTGCTGCTGCGCAGCGTTCGCAACAGCGGTTTAAACATTGTCACGCGCCTGCGTGACAACACCGGCGGGCTGGCCAACGACCTGGCCGAACCCCAGCAGATCGCCTTGTTCCGGATCATTCAGGAAGCGGTCAATAATGCGATCAAGCATGCGGCACCGAATGTGATAATCGTCGAAATCACCGCCTCCGGCAGCCACTTGCAGCTGACCATTGTTGACGACGGCCCCGGGCTGGACAGCGTCAGTCGACTGGAAACCGGCGGTATTAAAAACATGCGCATACGCGCACAACTGCTTGGCGCGCAGGTACAGATCGAGAAAGGTCCGGATGACAAAGGCACCTGCGTGCAAGTCAGCCTGCCACTGCCAGCGCAGGCCGAATAGGTAGAGAAAACACCATGGAAATCCTGTTGATCGAAGACGACCCGGTGCATCGCGCCTTTTTCAGGGAAGTGATCGAGGTCGCGCTGCCGGAATGCGAGCGCCTGCATGAAGCCGAAGACGGTCTGGCCGGCGAGCGTCTGGCCCATGAATTTGCCGTTACCTCGGTGGTCATGGACCTGCAAATGCCCAAGCGCACCGGGGTCGAAGCCGCACGGGCGATCTGGCGCGAGCGCCCGCACACCTCAATCATGTTCTGGTCCAACTATGCCGACGAAGCCTACGTGCGGGGCATCTCACGCATCGTTCCCGAGGGTGCGGCGTACGGCTACATCCTCAAGACCGCTAGCGAGGATCGCCTGCGTCTGGCGCTGCGCAGCCTGTTTATCGAGCAGCAATGCGTGATCGATCGCGAAGTGCGCGGTGTGCAGCAAAAGAGCCAGAACCAGTTGCTCGGCCTGACCGATACCGAATACGAAGTGTTGCAGGACATCGCCCTGGGCCTGACAGACCGGATCATCGCCCAACGTCGCAACCTGTCGTTGCGCAGCGTGCAAAACCGCCTGCAGCAACTGTATGAAAAGCTCGGCGTACGCCAGCCCTCGACCGACAGCGACAGCACCCCGGCCTTCAACCTGCGCTCAAGAGCAGTCAACGTGGCCCTGCTACGCAAACTGCTGAACCGCACGGCCCTGGAGCAAGCCGAGATCGAATTGCAGGAATGGCTCAAAGACCCGCGCTTCAACTACCTGCGGCATTGAACCGCAACCTGTAGGAACGAGCTTTTCGACCAGCCAACAGCTCGCGAGCAAGCTCGCTCCTACAGAGGTGATCAACCTGGCGCGGCTACCCAAAATCCTGCACCGCACGGCCCTGAAACAGGCCTAGATAAAATTACAGAAATGGCCCCTGCGAACCGAAACCTGTAGGAGCGAGCTTGCCTCGCGAGCTTTTCAACCAGCCAACAGCTCGCGAGACAAGCTCGCTCCTACAGAGGTGATCAACCTGGCGCGGCCACCCAAATTCCTGCACCGCACGGCCCTGAAACAGGCCTAGATCAAATTACAGAAATGGCCCATGCGAACCGAAACCTGTAGGAGCGAGCTTGCTCGCGAGCTTTTCGACCAGCCAACAGCTCGCGAGCAAGCTCGCTCCTACAGAAGTAGCGGCAACAAAGGATTTCACGTTTTTTTCACATTCAGCTGCTATTCTGCGCGCCTCTTTGGGGAGTAGCTGGCCGTCACACGTGTGGCGGCGCTCTGGTCAACATTCTCGGCAACCTGCCGTGGCCATGGCATCCGTCAGGATTTGCGAGACCAACGACATACCTGTGCTGAAGTCGGGCGCACAGTGTTATGCCGTTGTCTTGAGCCCGACTGGATAATAAACATGAACCCGATTGCCCTGATTCTCCTCGCTTTCGCCATGTCGACAGATGCCTTCGCGGCAGCCATCGGCAAAGGCTCCAGCCTGCACAAACCACGTTTCACAGAAGCCCTGCGTACCGGCCTTATCTTCGGCGTGATTGAAGCCATTACCCCGGTGATCGGCTGGGCCATCGGCAACGCCGCCAGCAGCTACGTCACCCAATGGGATCACTGGATCGCCTTCACCCTGTTGCTGGGCCTGGGCCTGTACATGATCTACAACGGGGTCAAACCCGATGAAGAAGAAGCCGAAGAAAAACCGTCGCAGCACTCATTCTGGATTCTGGTGATCACCGCCATCGCCACCAGCATCGACGCACTGGCGGTCGGGGTTGGTCTGGCATTTGTCGACGTGAATATCTGGATGGCCGCCGGGGCCATCGGTCTGGCTACCATGACCATGGTGATCATCGGCACCATGCTGGGGCGAGCACTCGGCAGTCTGGTGGGCAAGCGCGCGGAAATCGTCGGTGGCGTGGTGCTGATTATCGTTGGTGCAACGATCCTCTATGAACACCTGAGCGCTGTTTAAAACCTCGCCGGGATCTGACGCAGGCGTTGCGTCAGATACCCGTGCTAATCAATCCGGCGTGGCAGTACGGTTGATGCGATACAGCGACCAGCTGTAAAAGGCCAGCGCCAGGCCAGCCAGCGCCCCGCCCACCAGGCCGATCCAGGCAAAACCGAGATGGCCGCCAACATAACTGCCCAGCAATGCACCGCCACCGATACCGATGTTGTAAATCCCCGAAAACATCGCCATCGCCACATCTGTAGCATCTGGCGCCAGCGTCAGTACCTTGGACTGCAACGCCAGGCCGAAGCCCATGATCGCCATGCCCCAGAAAATGCTCAGCACCCCCAGGGACTCAATCCAGCCGCTGGCAGGCAGCAGCAACAACAGGCAAAACGTCAGCAAGCCAACTGCCCCCAGCAAGAAACGCTGCGGATTGTGCTTGTGGAACCAGCTGAAGCACAGGGAGCCAATAATTCCGGCACCGCCGAACAGCAACAGGATCAACGTCACCATGCTGCCACTCATGCCGGCAACGCCCTGGACGAAGGGTTCGATGTAGCTGTAAGCCGTGAATTGCGCAGTCACCACCACCGCCGTCAGCACATAGATCGCCACCAGCGCCGGACGCTTGAACAGGATCGGCAGGCTTCTGAGCGAGCCCGAGTTCTGGCTCGGCAACAGTGGTAGCGTGCGGGTCAACCAGAACACCAGCAAACCGGCCAGCCCGGCAATCACAATAAACGTGGTGCGCCAGCCCATGGCTTCACCCAGCAAACGGCCCAGCGGCACCCCCAGCACCATCGCCAGCGAGGTACCGGTGGCCAGCAGACCCAAGGCTTGAACCTGCTTGCCCTCTGGGGCCAGACGCACGGCCAGGGAGGCGGTAATGGACCAGAACAGGGCGTGAGACAACGCTACCCCTATTCGGCTGAGTAATAAAATGCCGAAGTTGGTGGCCAGGCTCGACAGCACATGACTGACGATAAACAGCCCGAACAGGATGAGCAGCAGCTTGCGGCGCTCGACATTTCGCGTCAGCAACATGATGGGCAGCGAGGCCAGCGACACCACCCACGCATAAATCGTGAGCATCAGCCCGACGCTGGCCGTGGTCATGTCGAAGCTGGCGCCGATCGCGCTCAGCAGCCCGACCGGGACAAATTCGGTGGTATTGAACACGAACGCGGCCAGTGCCAGTGCGATGACCGGTTGCCAGTTAGCCTGGGATGCAGAAGTGGGGTTGCTCATTTAAGGGGTGAACTACTCGCTAGCGATGGTATGACAGGCCCGGGATCCGACCTTCCCTGATGCGCCATGTTGCATACACAACAGGCGCCATCTGGAAGCTTCGGGCCCGAACCACAGGGGCGCATTCTATAGACTTATTCAGTGACAGTTGGAGCACATCGAAATTCAAAACCGAGACATATGGCCGCACCCGAGGGGGGTAGTTCAGTCAGGTATTTGCAGTGCCCGGCTCAGGATCAAGGTTAGGTGTTGTTGCCGGCTTGTGCTTTAAAAGACGGTGCTGCTGCGACCACTCAATATCCGAAGCGACCCGCAGGCCCATCACATGCCGGAAAAACGACCCTGTAGTCGCTGACGAGCTATGCGAGGCTGCGATCGACGGCGCAGCCGTCGCAAACCGTCCATCCCTGGTGTGTCAGGTACATCAAGGATGAAGGGCTACGTGCCTTGCCTGATCCCAGCCTCGCGCCTCGTCAGCGACTACAACCCTGGGCCTGTAACGGATGCCCCCGGCTGCACCTTCGGCGCACGCAACACTATCTCGGTGATTTCTGAAGGCCGACCCAGTCGAACCGGGAAACCGTTCCACAACCCTGTGCCGTTACTCACATAAAGTTTCATGCCGTCCACTTGATACAGCCCCGAGACAAAGCCTTCATTGGCCCACTTTGCAATTACATGCGGACCCAGTATCTGCCCGCCATGGGTATGCCCCGACAATTGCAGGTCAACACCCTGCCCCGCGTTGGCCAGCGCACCGCCCGGTCGATGGCTGAGCAATATGACAGGATCACCCGCCGGGACACCTTTGAGGGCCTTGAAGATATCCGGCTCCGGCAGTTTGAACGGTTGCGCCGCTTTGTCGGTGACCCCGGCCAGTATCAGGTCACGCCCGTTATGAGTGATCCGCTCATGGTCGTTGAGCAGCATATGCAAACCCAGGTGCTCAAAGGCCGGCAACCAGTGCACGTAGTCGACGTAGTATTCGTGGTTGCCCGGGATGGCAAACACACCATGGCGGGCGCGCAGGTTTTTGAGCGGTTGAACATCCTCGACCCTGGCCTGGGGCGAACCGTCCACCAGGTCTCCGGTGATCAGGATCAGATCAGGTTTCAGTGCATTGGTCTTGTCCACCACAGCCTGGAGCCAGGGTGCCTGCAACAGTCGGCTGGCATGCAGGTCGGTGAGCTGCACAATGCGCAACCCGTCGAGTTCTTCAGGCAGGCTCGGCAAGACGATCTCCATGGTCTTGACCTCAGGCACGCGAATCGCCTGCCACACCCCGACAGCCGCCAAGCCCATGCTGATCAGGCCAAGGGCAATCCCCAGACGTCGCCCGCCCAGCAAGGCCCGAGCGGTTCTACGCGACAGCGGCCAGACCGCAATACCCGCCAGATCCCGAACCAACAACAGCAGCGCCAGCAGTATCAGGCTGGCAAATGCCCACCCCAACACCACAAGCACCTCACCCGGCACTTCGGGCGACGCCATGCTGCCAAAGAAGGTACGGGTGACAAGGTGGTGCTCGGCGATCAATAGCAGCACAACGCCCAAACCGGACCTGCAGGCCTTGCTCATCGGGAGCGGCCAGACAAAACGCCAGATCACATAAAGAGCAATGAACGCGGTGATGATATGAAACATGTTTACCCCTGCCATAAGCCTATACGTCTGACTCGCGCACTCTGGCGCAGGCGAGACCGATTTGCACGCGAGCCTGACAACCCGGTCGTATCAGTGCAAACGGCAATGCTTACAGAATGTATCCAAGACCTGAAAGCCGCCCAATGGATCCATTAAACCCAAAACAAAAGATTATCCGTTCGATAATCGGCTATTAACGGCAGACTACATTGACCAGACAGCCCAGGTTGATTCTTAATGGATCCATAAAAGCAATAACACCTGATCTGGAGATTGGTCATGTACCCAAAAAACACCTGGTACGTCGCGTGCACCCCCGATGAAATTGCAGACAAACCCCTGGGCCGGCAAATTTGTGGTGAAAAAATCGTCTTCTATCGCGCCGGAGAAAACCGGGTTGCCGCGGTCGAGGACTTTTGCCCCCATCGCGGCGCTCCGCTGTCATTGGGGTATGTCGGTAACGGCAATCTGGTCTGCGGCTATCACGGCCTGGTCATGGGCTGCGACGGCAAGACCGTCGAGATGCCCGGGCAACGGGTTCGCGGTTTTCCGTGCAACAAAACCTACGCCGCGGTCGAGCGCTATGGCTTTATCTGGGTCTGGCCCGGCGATCAGGACCTGGCCGACCCCGCACTGATCCATCATCTGGAATGGGCTGTCAGCGATGAATGGGCCTACGGCGGCGGGCTGTTTCATATCAATTGCGATTATCGCCTGATGATCGACAACCTGATGGACCTGACCCACGAGACCTACGTCCACGCCTCCAGCATCGGCCAGAAAGAAATCGACGAAGTTGCCCCGACCACCACCGTCGAAGGCCATGAGGTGGTCACTGCGCGGCACATGGAAAACATCATGCCTCCACCCTTCTGGCGCATGGCATTGCGCGGCAATGGCCTGGCTGACGACGTGCCCGTGGATCGCTGGCAGATTTGCCGCTTTTCACCGCCCAGCCATGTACTGATTGAAGTGGGCGTGGCCCACGCGGGCAAAGGCGGCTATCACGCAGCCCCCGAGTTCAAGGCGTCGAGCATCGTGGTCGACTTCATCACCCCCGAAACCGAAACCTCGATCTGGTACTTCTGGGGCATGGCGCGCAACTTCAACCCCCGGGACCAGACCCTCACCGATACGATCCGCGAAGGTCAGGGGCAGATTTTCAGCGAAGACCTGGAAATGCTCGAGCGCCAGCAACAAAACCTGCTGGACCATCCACACCGCGCCCTGCTCAAACTCAATATCGACTCAGGCGGTGTGCAGTCACGCCGGGTACTGGAGCGCATCATCGCCAGCGAACGCTCCCCCGAACCGCAACTGATCGCCAGCGCACAGTAAACACCCGCGCTCGGCACTCGCTGGCGTGCCAGCCCCCTCATAAGAACAAGGAACCGGCATGATTGATGTGGTGGTGATTTCACGCAAAAACGAAGCGCAAGACATCTGCAGCTATGAGCTGGCCAGTGTCGATGACAGCGCCCTGCCCGGGTTCAGCGCCGGCGCGCATATTGATGTGCATCTGCCCGGCGGGCTGATCCGTCAGTACTCCTTGTGCAACCATCCCGACGAGCGCCATCGTTATGTGATCGGCGTGCTCAAGGACCCGGCTTCACGGGGCGGTTCGCAACGCTTGCACGAACAGATCAAGCCCGGCGATCGCCTGCGCATCAGCGAGCCGCGCAATCTGTTCGCGTTGACCCGCGATGCCCGCCGCAGCCTGCTGTTCGCCGGCGGGATCGGGATTACCCCGATTCTGTGCATGGCCGAGCGCCTGGCCCATAGCGGTGCAGATTTCGAACTGCATTACTGCGCCCGCTCCAGTGCACGCGCCGCCTTTGTTGAGCGCCTGCGCAATTCGCCTTTTGCAGACCGGGTGTTTCTGCACTTCGACGAACAGGCCGAAACCGCCCTGAACGCCGCCCGGGTACTGGCCGACCCGCAGCACGACACTCACCTCTATGTATGCGGCCCGGGGGGCTTCATGCAGCACATTCTGGACAGCGCCCGGGCCCAGGGCTGGGAGGAAGCGGCGCTGCACCGCGAGTACTTCGCCGCAGCCCCCATGGACAGCAGCAACGACGGCAGCTTTTCAGTCAGGCTGGGCAGCAGCGGCCAGGTCTTCGAGATTCCGGCCGACAAAACCGTGGTCCAGGTCCTGGAAAGCCATGGCATCGACATCCCCATGTCTTGCGAACAGGGCGTCTGCGGAACTTGCCTGACCCGCGTACTTGAAGGCGTGCCGGATCACCGCGACATGTTCCTCACCGAGCAGGAGCAAGCCTGCAACGATCAGTTCACTCCCTGCTGCTCACGCTCGAAATCGCCGCTGCTGGTGCTGGATATCTAAACTCAGTCCGGGCGGTGAATCACTTTCATCCGCTCACTGGCCACTGCCGAGCCAAAGATTTCGGCGTAACGCAAGGTCGCGTTGGCGTGCTCGCGCATGATGGCTTCGGCGCGGGCACCCTGGCCACTGACCAGGGCATCGAACACCGAATGATGCTGCATGTGCGCGTAGTTGAAGCGCCGGTACTCGCGCACCATGTCCTTGCGATCGACCGCCAACGCGGTCACCGAAGCAAACGGCAAGTGATCATTGCGCGCCAGCGCATCGGCAATCGCCGGGTTATGGCTACCCTCGACAATCACCTGATGAAAACGCATGTTGAGATCGTGATAGATCTCGAGATCGTCCTCGGTCACAAAGCCCTTTTCGAACAGCTCATCGCCTTGCATCAGGCACAGTTCGAGGACCTTGCGCCCTTCGGCCGACAGCCCGCGCTCGGCGGTCTGGCGTGCCGCCAACCCTTCCAGCACACCGCGCACCTCGACCGCACCGGCAATATCATCGGCACTCACCGAGCGCACCTGAAAGCCGCGACCGCCAAAACGCACCAGCAAGCCTTCCTGCTCCAGGGTGCGAAACGCCATGCGCACCGGCATCCGGGACACACCGAACAATTCAGCGGTAGGGATTTCCATCAGGCGTTCGCCTGCGGCCAGTTCGCCTGAGGCAATCATTTTGCGCAGTGCGATCAGCACTAATTGACCGGGCTTGCTCATCCAGACAACTTCCAGAAAACAGGGGCGGTCATAGTAACAGGCACACCCAAAAACCCGTAGGAGCGAGCGTGCTCGCGAGCTTTGCGTGATGAAGAGCTCGCGAGCAAGCTCGCTCCTACGGGCCTGTCGAGGTTATATCGACAATGGGTAACTCACGATCACCCGGGTCTGGTCAAAGTCGCTGTTGAAGCTGCGCCGGTTGGTGGCGTTATTGATGCGCAGGCCGAGGTTTTTCAGGGCACCGCTCTGAAAGGTGTAACTGACCTCGGTATCACGCTCCCACTCCTTGCCGTTGGTGCCCTGCTTGGTGGTAGCGTTGTCACCATGACCATAACGGACCATGGCCAGCAACCCCGGCACTCCCAGTGCGGCAAAGTTGTAGTCATAGCGCGCCTGCCAGGAACGTTCATCGGCATTGCTGAAGTTACCGTTGAACATATCGTTGCCCAGGGTACGGCCACTGCTGCCGTACACCGACATCCAACCGGTGTCCCCACTCACCCGCTGCAAGCCCAGATACACGGTATGGCCGCCGGTTGCTGCCGAAAAAAGGCCATAGGCCGTGTGGCTGCTGACCTTGCCGATGCGGGCACTGCCATCGTCCCTGTCAATGAAGTAGCCAAGATTGGCCCCCAGCACCCAGTCGCCCACCGGCTGTTTGTGCAGCAGATTGAAATAGCTTTGCTGGTAGATATCTTCCAGCTGCGAATGCCACAGCCCCACCTGGGTGCGCTGCTGATTGAAACGGTACTCGGCCCCCGCGTAATTGAAGCGGTCGGAGGTGACCCCCGGCGCAGCCCAGGCCGAGAGGTCCTGCATATCCGAAGAGTTGCGCAAGCTGACGGATCTGTACTGACCCGCCTGCAACCCCAACCCTTCGATTTCTTTGGAGACCAGCATGGCACCGCGGAAAGTCTGCGGCAGCAGGCGACCATCGTCGTAGCGCAACACTGGAACATCCGGCAGCAGCTCACCGAGCTTCAACTCAGTAGCGGAAAAACGCGCCTTCGCCGCCACCCCGGCACGGCCGAAATTGTCAGCGGCGCGACCGTCATCATGTACCGGCAGCAACTCCGACCCGCTGGCCAGCCGGCTGCTGTCCAGCTTGACCCCGAACATGGCTATCCCCTCCAGACCAAAGCCCACCGGCCCCGGGGTGTAGCCCGAGTTGAACTTGAGAATAAAACCCTGCGCCCACTCATCCACCTTGCTTTTAGTGGCGCCCGGATCACGGAAGTCACGATTGAAATAGTAATTGCGCAGCAGCAAGTCGGTGCTCGACCCTTCAAAGAAACCCTCTTGCTGCGCCAGCGCCGAGGCGCAAAAGGTCAACGAGAGCAAGCCAATCATCATCTTCATTATTATTGTTCTCCGATTATCGGGCGCAGCCGCTCCCCGAAGCCGATACAGCCCGCCCGTTTTTATTGTTATTTAGAACTGTAGGAGCGAGCTTGCTCGCGAGCCGTGTGCGATTGAAAAGCTCGCGAGCAAGCTCGCTCCTACAGATAAAACAGGATCAAGCCGACGCCAGCACCGGCTGCGCCTGCACGGTCGAAGGCTTGAGCAGCAACAGGCAGCCCGCTGCGACCACAAATACGATGGCAAACACCCCGTACAAGTGCAGCGGCTGCCAGCCGGCGTCCAGCAAAAACCCGGCAGCGACTGGCGACACAATGGCGCCGATACGGCCAATCCCGATGCCCCAGCCCACCCCCGTCGCCCGCACGGAGGCGTCATACACCACCGGCGACAGTGCATAGAGGCCGGCAACACAGCCGTTGGAAAACAACCCGATCAGCAATCCCAGCCCCAGGGCAGCCATCACCGAAGACGCCGAGCCGACAAACAGCACCAGCAAACCGGCGGTAACCAGCATGAATAGCGAGAGCACCCGGGCCAGCGGCCAGCGCGATGACAAGCCGCCAATCAATGCCGCACCGAAGATCCCGCCAACACTCAGCAGTACACCCCCGGTAATCCCCTGTTGCGCGGAAAGCCCGGCAGACACCAGCAACTTGGGGGTCCAGCTCATCACAAAGTAGAAGCCGAACATCACCAGGAAGAACAACAGCCAGATCACCAGCGTGGTACGACGCATTGCAGGCCCCAGCAGAGCACCAAGGGCATTACGGCTGCCGGACGCACTTGCGACCACCGGCGGCATTTGACTCAGGGCCGGCTGCCCCAAACGCCGGGCCAGCCGGTTGATGCGTTGCAAAGCGGTGACCGGACGGCGCGCCAGCAGAAAATCCAGCGACTCGGGCAGCCACAACAGCACCAGCGGAATCACTGCAAAGGTGACCAGCCCGCCGAACACAAACACCGAACGCCAGCCCCAACGGGTCAGCAACCAGACCGCCAGCAAGCCGCCCAGCGTTGCCCCAAGTGCATAGCCGGTGGACTGCAGACTGACCGCCAGGCCGCGCCAGCGCTTGCTCGCATATTCACTGGCAATCACGTTGCTGCTCGCCAGAATCCCGCCAATCCCAAGCCCCGTCAGACCGCGCAACAAAGCCAGTTGCACGGGGCTCTGACTCATGGCTGAAAGCAGCATGCCGGTGCCCGAGATCACCAGACACAACAGGATCAAAGGCCGACGACCGATGCGGTCAGCCCAGGGCGCGATAAACAAGGAACCTGCGGCCATACCGAACAAACCGGCACTGAGCAGCAAACCGATCTGCGCACCGTTGAGTGCCCACTCGGCCGATACCGAAGCCGCCGTGAACGCCATCACCAGCACGTCAAACCCGTCAATCATGTTCAACACAATGCAAATACCGATCGCCAGCAACTGAAAGCGACTCATCGGACCGTTATCCACGGCGGCTTTCAGACCCATAGACATGGCTGTGCCTCCGTGTCGCTAAAGACCGGGACCACGAAAAAAACGGTAGTGCACACAGATGTAAAGTCAGCAGAACTCAGGCAGTTCTGTGCCCTGGATAAGCCATTCATGACGAGACCCTTTTTTTGTAGTTTTTATGGGTGACGCTCAGGAGGGGGTCCTGCCATCACCTTGCGCTAGTCAACCCGTTAATGGATCCACAGGCAATATGAGGGGACCGTGTATTGACTGAATTTACTTCATAAAAACGGCCTTTCCTGAAAACATAAATCAATATTTACTATACTTTTCAATCGCTTAAACAAAGCCAAAATCCTCACGATTAGCGTGCGATTATCGACCAATCTCCTTATATTCGGGGCCAAGGGCGATATCGCCAGGTTTTCAGGCCTGCACCCCAGCCCATTGGATCCACTAAACCTGAACCACTGGTTAGATCGCAGCCGATAAAGGTGGTGTCAGAGGTTAAGAAACCCGCTTTGTTTAGAGCTTGGCGATGTCAGGATCCAAAGGTTTGCAACCTGACTTCGCGCTGCTGTCTGCTATTAAGGTTCGACGCTTACGTACAACAAAAACCGAACCCCAAGGAACACCCTGAATGCCATCCACTGCATCCGCTGCCCCGTCGCCAACCCATGGTGTGTTCGGCCTCTTCTGCCTGGGCAGTTACTTACTGTCAGTGTCTTACGGCACCACGTTTTTATTGGCCATGGTGCTCAGCGCCCACGGCGGCAGCGAGTCCGATGCCGGCACGATCATTTCGCTGGCCATGCTCAGTACCTTTGGCGCGGTGATTTTTTCCGGGCATCTGACCGATCTGTTCGGTGCACCAAAGGCGATTGCCGCTGGCGCCGTGCTGCTGGCGGCAGCGTGCCTGGGCTTCGCAACGGTTCCGGCCTATGGCGTTGCGGTGCTGGTATCCGGCTTGCTGCTGGGCTTTGGCTGGGGGGTGTTTTACACCCTGGGGCCGATCATCGTGGCGATGATGATTGAGCCTGCGCGCCGGGTTAAATACTTCGCCCTGCTGTCTGGCAGCATGATGAGCGGCATCGGTAGCGGCCCCCTGACAGGTCGCGCGGCCCAGGCACTGGGGTATCCAGTGGAATCGGCCTTTGTAGTGGCTACCGTTGCCAGCCTGCTGGGCGGCCTGGTGTTTGTGCTGATCGGCCCGAAAATCAAACGCCAGAGCGCCGCCGTCGGCCCCGTCAGTGTGTGCAAAATCACCCTGCCGGCCGCGCGCCTGGTGCTGCGCTCAAAGGCTGTATTCGCGATTGTCATGGTCGGCCTGGGCGGTGCAATCTTCGGCGGGCTGTCGAGTTTTCAAACGTCTTACGCCAGCCTCAATCATCTGGATTACTCACTGTTCTTCCTCGGATTCATGGGCGCAGCCATCTCGTGCCGGCTGTTGATCGCAGGCTTTATCGTCAAGCGCGACCCCTACGTGATGGCCTGCATTCTGACGGCCATGATCGTAGCCTCGGTGTTGATGTTCATGTTCTGCGTCAGTTCGGCCAGCACTTACTTGCTGGCCGCGATGACCCTGGGTGTCGGATACGGCCTGACCTACTCGGTGATCAATGGCCTGGCCGCCAACGAAGCCCCCGCCGGGCACACGGCGCAGTCGCTGGTGCTGTTCAGCCTGGCGTACTTTGTCGGGGTGTTCGGCTTTCCATGGCTGGCCGGGCACGTGATCGTCAACTACGGCATCCCGGCCCTGCTCTCAGTCATTCTGCTGATTGCCCTGTGTAACTGGTCGATTACCCTCGGCCGGTTGCTGTGGCGACGCCTTGCTCTGAACGAGCGCGGCAGCCCTGCCAAACCTCGCGCATCAGCGTCTTGAGCATCAGGGCTTCGGCCCAGCGATCACTGATATCGCGCCCGTCCGCCCCGGTAATGGCATAGGGCGGCGGGCCCAGCTCACAGGTAAAGGACAGGCTCTGCGGCGTGTCCGTGCGGGCCAGCCAGTCCTCTATGCCGTACTGCCACCAGCCCAAAAAGCGCTGCAACCAGGGCTGATGCTGGGCGAAGCTGATGGGAACCTGCACCTGTTCGCTACAGGCGACACGGCCGTGAAAGCCCCAACTGTTACGCAAAATGGTGTGGATCATGGCGTCGTCTTCGGCGCTGGCCTGCACCGGCAGTTCGCGCCCCACCACGTAGTGGGACAAGTCCGCCAGCAGCTTGAGAGCCGGCATTTCGGCCAGCAGATCGAGGGTAAAGAACAGATCGTTGGTCAGGCGATAACGATGGGTTTCCAGCAATACGGGAAAGTCCACCTGCTCGGCCAGCCGCTGCCAGCCTTCGGCCAGTTTGACCGCCTGCGACAGGCTGCGCGGGCGCACATCGGCCTGTAGCGTCAGGTGATGGCAACCGTATTGGGTGGCCACGTCGAGCGCTGCCGCCAGATCATCCACCGAACGCGGAAATACCTGGCCTTCGATCTGTAACCCCCGGTCTCTGGCTGCCTGGTGCAGGCGCGCAGCAGGCTGTGGCAGCCAAAAGTGATCGGTGACGCCATCAAACCCGGCGGCCACTATTTTATCCAGCTGGGCTTCCAGAGGCTGGTCGGTTTGACCGTTGTGGTCCTGCATGGCCCAGAGGGACTGAAACACCAGAAATTCACGCATATCAGTTCCTCAACAGTTGTTTGAGCGACACATTGGCGTCCATCAGTCCAGGCACCAGCAGCACTGTGCGGCTGGCGATCAGGCGTTCGCAGAGTTTGATGTCCCGGGCCAAGCTGGTGCCCTGGCCCCAGCTGCAGGCACCTTGCAAATGTTGCTCGGCATCGAGGTAAAACATCAGAAAGCCGCCGTCTGCTGTCACCCGCAGGGCAGAAGGTGCGGCGCTGCTGATCTGGCCGCAGGTTTGCAAACCCCAGTCATAGTGATCGGACCAGAACCCCGGAATGCTGTCGAAGGGCAGTTCGGCGCCCAGCAGATTGAGAGCCGCGTGATGGCCCTGATGTTCGGCATTGCGCCAGGTTTCCTGACGCTGGTACGGACCTTGCGCGTGCAAACGGAATTCACACACATCACCCGCCGCAAAGATGTCCGGCGCACTGGTCTGCAACCGGGCATCGACCCGGATGCCCTGCCCCACCTCCAGCCCGGCAGCCCTGGCCAGTTCGACGTTGGGTTGCATGCCGATGCCCACTACCAGCAGATCACAGGGCAGGCGCTGGCCGTCGACCAATTGCACGGCCTCGGCACGCTCGCTACCCAGCACCGCTTCAATGGCCACGTTCAGGCGCACGTCAACACCCCGGGCCCGATGCAGGTCCAGCAATACGCCAGACAAGCGCTCGGGCAGCACCCGCCCGGCCAGGCGCGGCCCCGCTTCAAGCAGGGTCACATTGCAGCCCAGGGCCCGTGCCGTGGCAGCCACTTCCAGGCCAATAAAGCCGCCGCCGACAATCACCACCCGGGCGCCGGGGTGCAAGCCGCCGCGCAGGGCCAGGGCTTCATCGTGGGTGCGCAAATACAACACATTGCTCATATGCTCCGGCACATTGGACAGGCGCCGTGCCCGGCCGCCGGTTGCCAGCAACAACCGCCCATAGGGCAACCAGCTGCCATCGGCCAGTTGTAGCCGGTGCTGTTGCGGCGCCAGAGACTGCACCGGCCTGGCGGTCCAGTGCTCGATTTCCAGCTCATCCAGCCGGGTGCTGTCGCACAGGCTACAACCCGCCAGATCGGTGCTGCCTTGCAGCAACCCCTTGGACAGCGGAGGCCGTTCATAAGGTGCATGAGCTTCGTCGCCGATCAGGATCAGCCGCCCGCCGTATCCCTCGCTGCGTAAGGTCAGGGCCGCACGCCCGCCGGCATGCCCGGCACCGATAATCACCAGTGGAGCGTTGGCTGTATTCATGGTCTGGCTCCCTGCTCTCAAGCCGGTACGGCAAGAAACAAACGACCGGCCTCGACCCGCACCGGATAGGTCTTGAGGTTGACGCAGACAGGAGCACCCAGCGCCTTGCCCGAGCGGTAATCAAAGCGTCCGTTATGCTTGGGGCACTCGATAACGTGGTCCATCACCAGCCCGTCGGCCAGGTGGATGGACTCGTGGGTGCACAGGCCGGCAGTGGCGAAAAACTCGCTCTCGGCTGACCGGTACACGGCATAGGTGTGCGGGCCATGGTCAAAGCGCATCACATCTTCTTCATCTATATCGTCCACGGCGCAGACGTCGATCCATTGCTCGCTCATGATCTTCTCTCTTGTCGTTGTGGTTGCGATCAGCCGGTCACAGCCTGGCTTTGAGGTGCAGCATCAGCGCGTGGCCCTGTGGGGCGACGAATGAAATAACCCGGGTCTTTGCGCTGGCGCAGGATGGCCGGAATGATTTCCTTGAAGGCGCCAAGCAGATCGGGATACGGCGGCGGGCAGTCGTGGCGGATTTCCTCATGCAACTGCGCCAGTGCGTGGTAAGGCACCATCGGGTACATGTGATGCTCGAGGTGATAGTTCATGTTCATGTAGATAAAGCGCAGCAGCGGGTTCATGTAAATCGTGCGGCAGTTGCTGCGGTGATCCAGCGAGTCCTCGGCCAGCCCCACATGCTGCGACAGCCCGAACAGGTAAGACAGCCACGCGCCATACAGGCTCGGCAGGCCGATAAACATCAATGGCAACCAACTGTGCTGATACAGCGCCAGGCCGATCACCAGTGCGTAAATCACCAGCCAGATCCGCGCTGTACGCACCACCCCCGGCCATTCGGATTCGGGAATATAGGTCTTCTCTTCATCATCCATCTGCCCGGCTGCATGGCGAAATACCGAACGCAAGGTATTGAACCCATGGGGCAGGTTGAACAGGCTCAGGGCCATACGTACCAGACTTGGCGGACGCGGCTCGACGATTTCCGGATCGCGCCCCACGACGATGGTGTCAGTGTGATGACGGGTATGGCTCCAGCGCCTGACATGGGGTTCGAACAGGCACATGAAGCTCGCTACCTGATACACCGCGTCGTTCATCCAGCGGGTTTTGAATGCCGTGCCATGGCCCATTTCATGCCAGCGCGCATTGGAGGCAGTGCCATACAGCACCCCATAGGCCATAAAGAACGGAACGCAGGCCCAGGAACCCCAGAACCAGTAGCCGCCGAACCCGGTCACCAGCAAAGCCAGCCCCCACAATGCGGTGTCGCGCAGGGCCGGGCCGTCGCGGCGCTGCATCAGCTCCTTGAGGCGTTTACGGGAAATCGGGCATTGATACCAACTGGCCGAGACCAGGCCTTTGTTGGCGGCCCGCGCAGCTTCGGGGCCGGTCAATCGATAGTCGCGGCGTTCGGTTGAACTGGATTGAGACATGGAAGGTTCTCCGCAGGCTTGTTTATTGTTCTGGGGAAAATATAAGCAGCCATGCCATGGCCCTCAATGCCTTGAATAGATTCCCTTTCAAGCTATCATCGAGCCCCAGTGCAGCTTGATAGTTTTCTATCAAGGCCTCCTTCAGGGCTGATCATGAACAACAATAAACGCCCGACTATCGCCACTGTCGCCGCCCATGCGGGGCTGAGTGTGGCCACCGTAGACCGGGTGCTCAACGCCCGGGCGCCGGTCAATCCGGACACTGCCGAACAGGTGTTCCAGGCCGCCGAAGCGGTCGGCTATTTCGCCGCCCGCCTGATTGGCCAGCGCATCCGCGAGCGGCGCCCCGCTTATCGCTTCGGCATTCTGTTGCTGGGCACCGCCCAAGCGTTCTACGGCAACCTGGCAGCGGCCATTACCGAGGCCGCCCGACGCCAGCTCGAGGCCAACCTGAGCTGCCACTTCGAGTACATAGTCGACCGCAGCCCGGCCGCCATCGTGGCGCAAATCGAGCACATGGCCGTGCAATACGATGGCCTGGCGGTGGTCAGCTTCACCCACCCGCAGATCAACGCCTGCCTTGCCCAGATCCGCGAAGCCGGCGTGCCGGTCATTGCGCTGCTGTCCGACATTCATGAGCAAGGGCACGAGGCCTACGTCGGCGTCGACAATCACAAGGTGGGGCGCACCATGGGCTGGTTGCTGGCGCACACCTGCAGCGCACGCAAGGGCAGCATCGGCGTGATGCTGGGCGGGCACCGGTTCCAGGGGCATCAGGCGCGGATCGATGGCTTGCGCAGCTACCTGGCGCAACACGCTCCGGGGCTCAAACTGCTCAACCCGCTGATCAATATGGACAACAATGAAGTGACCGAAGAAGCGGCGCTCGACCTGCTGGCCCGGCATACCGATTTACGCGGCCTGTGCGTGGTGGGTGGCGGTGGCGACGGCATCATCCGCGCGCTGGCACAACAGCCCGGGCGCCCGGGTCTGTGCAGCATCCTGCCGGAATCCACCGAACTGTCGCATCAGGCGCTCAAACAGGGGTTGATCAGCCTGGTGGTGGACTCCCAGCCGAAGCTGATTGCGGCGGCGCTGATGGACTTGCTGGTAGAACTGCAAACCGCGCCGCAGTTTGATCCGTTGCGTCACCGCATCCATGTGCCGTTGCAGATCGTCACCAGCGAGAACCTGTGACGCGCCCATCGCGAGCAACCAAGGTGCGACATCCAGAGAGCTTTGCAGGTGTGCCTTAGCGGTATTCGTGCAGCTTTTTGTCACGAAGACACCTACAGCCCTTGCTCATTGTTTCCCATAAGTCAGCGCTTCTATTTTGCCACTCCTTTTCAGCGAACCACGGAGTAGCAAACATGCTTGAACCATCTGAGCACACCCCCGCAATCCAGTCCGCCGCCAGCCTGTTTAGCACTGGCGATGTTTATTCCGGCGCCTACAACTTCATGAGCAGCATCAGTGCCGGGGTCGATCCGCGTACCGGTATGTTTTCGGCCTCGGTAACCCTGCCTACCGGGGCCGCCAACGATTTACGCGGGCCCATCAGCCAATTGCGCCTCGGCTACAGCCCCTTGATGACCGAGGATCAGGGCTTTGGTCTGGGCTGGATGCTCGGCACTACGTCCTGGGACGGGGCCAGTCAGCAGTTGCAGCTCAATTCCGGCGAGCGTTTTCGTGGGGAGATTGTTGGTCAGAGCATGCGCTTCCCGGACGTTCGCTTGCCGGTGGTGACGGTCACGGTGCAGCGCCAGGAGATGTGGGTGCGGCATAACGACGGTACCTCCGAGCGTCTGATTCCGTTGGCCGGGCACCCGAGCCTGTGGGTGGTCAGCACCCTGGTGGGGGCCGATGGCAGTGCCCTGAGTTTTGACTGGCGCTCCATCGGTAACGCCGCTTACTTGCAAAAGGTCAGCGATGCCCAGGGTCGAACCGTGGTGGGGCTTTCCTACGAAGGTTTGCAAACCCATCTGACCCTGCAGCCGGACACCCCTTCGCGGATGGTGATGACTTTTCAGCGCATCTCCGGGCAGTTGCGCCGGGTGACGGTGGACGGGCTTCCCGACAATGGCTGGCAATTTGACTACAGCACTGCGAGCTCGGGGTTGTTGCTGTTGAGCAAATGCACCCAGCCCACCGGCAGCACCGAGGAAGTGACCTACAGCGAGGCCAACGGTTTGTACCTGCCTGCGGGTGCACCGTTCCCACGAATGCCGGTAGTCAGCCAGACCCGCAAGGATCCGGGCGACGGCCAGCCGGTGCAGCTGATTCGTTATGACTACGGCCTTTATGGTTCCAACAATTACTTCGGCTGGCCGGTAGTGCGGCAGTGGCGCAACCGTGAGGACAATCTTTACCACCTCACAGGGGGCGGCGATTTCCTATACGGCTCCACCGAAACCCTGATGGATGCCCGGGGGACTGTTTTGCAAACAGTGTCGCGCACCTTTAACCGTTTCCATCTGCTGACCCGCGAACGCACGTTGCAGGGCCAGACGCTGCAGGAAACCCAGACCACCTATTACGATGAACCCTGGCTACCCATTGCCCGGCAAGTGCCTTACTTCCAGTTTCCGCACAAGGTCATCACTCGCAAGGCGCACCTGGATGGTCAGCGGGTGCTGCGTGAACTGAGCACAGAAGAAGAAACCCGCTACGACGACTTGGGCAATCCTGTTTGGCACCGCAATGCATTGGGTGGCATTGAAGAGTCGGAGTATTACCCGGTCAGTGGTGAGACCGAGAACTGTCCGGCCGATCCGCTGGGGCGCATCACCCGTCTGAAAAGTCGCACCGCAAGCCCGCCACCCGGCAGCGTGGGCCCGGTCAAACAGACCCGATACCGTTATCAATCATTGCCCGTGCGTCAGGATGCTCCAGCATTTGCGTTGCCGACTTTCGTCCAGAGCAGTGAAGAACGCTTGTTGCTGGTTGAAGGTGAAAACCTGACTGAACTGGTGCATTCCGGCCAGACCTTTATCGTTGATCCGGCCTCGCCCCATCACGCTCGCATGTTGAGTGAAACCGAGACTGTGCAGGGTAAAAGCACGACCCGAACCTACAGCTACATGCTCACTCAAGCGCGAGGGGCTCGGTCGATTGAGCGTGCCGTACTGCAGGAAAACGTAACGGTCACTGGGCACGACGGGCACTCATCTGTCTCCCAATCCTCGCAGGATCTGTACTCGGGCCTGATGGTCACCGAGCAGACCGATGAACAAATGCGCATCGCCTTTGCCCACGATGCCCTGGGCCGTGTA
>NZ_JAFCVM010000008.1:0-287305 GCF_049897045.1 Pseudomonas sp. TWR2-1-1 | reverse complement strand
CGGTTATTTTAGGATGTTTTCAAAGTTTCCTTTGTAACATCAACCACTTGCGCTTTCGATCTCTCGTTAGCGGGAGGCGAATTCTACAGCGTTACACGCTGCTGTCAACACCTCATTTCCTGCTTCGATGACTTGAAGCTGACACTGCCGAATAACCATCCAACTCATTGAAACTCAAGGAGTTTTCCGTTTCGACTGCGCCGGAAGTGGGCGAATTATAGGCCGTTAGAATTTTGAGTCAAGAGCTAATTGAGTGACTCTATCAATTAGCCAAAAAACATACTCGAAACGCATATATAGAGGGGTGCTGACGCACCCCTCTATATATAGCTACAACACGCCCGCCTCACGCAGTGCTTTCACCGCCACACTATCGAGCCCCAGCACACGCTCCAGAATCTCTTGCGTATGCTCTCCCAACAAAGGAGGTGCATTGCGGTACTCAACCGGCGTCCCGGACAACCGGATCGGACTCGCTACCTGCGGCACAAGCCCCGCCAACGCATGCGGCAACTGCATCGCAAGCCCTCGCGCCTGGACCTGCGGGTCTGCAAACACCTGCGCCAAATCATTGATTGGCCCACACGGCACACCAACCGCCTCCAATTGCGACACCCACTCAGCCGTAGTCTTGAAGACTGTTGCCTGCCTTATAAGCGGCACCAATACTGCACGATTGGCCACCCGCTGCTTATTACTCACAAAGCGCGGATCATCACCCCACTCAGGCCGACCAGCCACTTCCGCAAATTTTCGAAACTGATTGTCGTTACCCACCGTAAGGATGAAGTCGCCATCAGCCGTAGGAAAATCCTGATAAGGCACGATATTCGGATGAGCATTCCCAAGGCGCTGCGGAGAGACGCCTGTAGTCAGATAATTCATCGCCTGATTCGCCAGACAAGCCACCTGCACATCCAGCAGCGCCATATCAATATGCTGCCCTGCGCCGCCCTCCTGACGATGAGCCAGTGCCGCAAGGATCGCCACAGTCGAGTAAAGACCCGTCAATATATCTGTCAGCGCCACACCGACTTTTACCGGACCCGCCCCCTCATCACCCTCTGGCCGCCCAGTCAAACTCATCAGGCCACCCAAGCCCTGAATCATAAAGTCATAACCGGCCCGCTTGGCGTATGGCCCGGTCTGACCGAACCCGGTGATCGAGCAGTAGATCAACCGGGGATTCAAAGCCTTGAGCGACGCATAGTCCAGCCCGTAGGCCTCCAAACCACCAACTTTGAAATTCTCGATGAGGATGTCGGACTTCGCAGCCAGTTCACGCACCAGCCGCTGACCTTCAGGCTTGGTGAAATCAATTGTGACCGACTGCTTGTTGCGGTTCGCCGACAGGTAGTAAGCAGCCTCCCCGGTGCTTTCCCCGTACGCATCCTTAAGGAAGGGCGGCCCCCAGGCGCGCGTGTCATCACCATTGCCGGGGCGCTCGACCTTGATCACCTCGGCTCCCAGGTCAGCAAGTATCTGCCCCGCCCACGGCCCGGCGAGAACCCGCGACAAATCCAACACCCGCAAATGCGATAAAGCACCCATGAGCCGAGCTCCTGTTAATAGAACGCCTGAAGACCGGTCTGAGCACGCCCAAGAATCAAGGCATGCACGTCATGCGTCCCCTCATAGGTGTTCACTACTTCCAGGTTGACCAGGTGACGCGCCACCCCGAACTCATCAGAGATACCGTTGCCGCCCAACATGTCGCGCGCCATCCGCGCGATATCCAGCGACTTGCCGCACGAGTTGCGCTTCATGATCGATGTGATCTCGACCGCCGCAGTGCCTTCGTCCTTCATCCGCCCCAGACGCAGGCAACCTTGCAACGCCAACGTAATCTCGGTCTGCATGTCAGCCAGTTTTTTCTGAATCAACTGAGTCGCAGCCAAAGGCCGCCCAAACTGATGGCGATCCAGTGTGTACTGACGCGCGGTGTGCCAGCAGAACTCAGCGGCACCCAACGCCCCCCATGAAATGCCGTAACGCGCCGAGTTGAGGCACGTAAAAGGCCCCTTCAGACCGCGAACATCCGGAAAAATATTCTCTTGAGGCACGAATACGTTATCCATGACGATTTCGCCCGTTATCGATGCACGCAAACCAACCTTGCCGTGAATCGCAGGCGTGCTCAGACCCTTCCAGCCTTTTTCCAGAACAAAGCCACGGATATCGCCCTCATCATCCTTGGCCCACACCACAAACACATCGGCGATCGGGCTGTTGGTGATCCACATCTTGCTGCCCGTCAGGCTGTAGCCGCCATCCACCGAGCGAGCACGAGTAATCATCGCCCCCGGGTCGGAACCATGGTTCGGCTCTGTCAGACCAAAGCAGCCAATCCATTCGCCCGAAGCCAGCTTGGGCAGATACTTTTGCTTCTGCGCCTCAGTACCAAACTCATTGATCGGAACCATCACCAGAGACGACTGCACACTCATCATTGAGCGATAACCCGAGTCGACCCGCTCTACTTCACGGGCAATCAGACCGTAGCTGACATAGTTCAGCCCACTGCCGCCGTACTGCTCAGGAATCATCGCCCCCAGCAACCCCGTTTCACCCATCTCACGAAAGATCGCCGGGTCGGTCTTCTCATTACGGAAAGCCTCAAGCACACGCGGCGCCAGCTTGTCCTGAGCAAATTGCTCAGCGCTGTCGCGCACCATGCGCTCCTCTTCAGTGAGTTGCTGATCCAGCAACAGTGGATCAATCCAGTTGAAGCTTGCTTTACCCGCCATCAGAGAACCCTCGTGAAATAGATCAAACGTCGTGGCCCGATCCTAGGCCGCCCTTAATAGAAGGACAAACGAGGATTACGCACCCTGTTGTGATAATTTCTCACTCTGTAACTAATAAAAAAGCCGTTTTCGACCGTCTTTAGTGAGGAAGCTGTACATGCGCCGCAAAATCCCCAGCACCACAGCCCTGATCAGCTTTGAGGCAGCGGCGCGCCACGAAAGCTTCACCAAGGCCGCACAGGAACTATCCCTCACTCAAGGGGCCATTTGCCGACAGATCGCCAGCCTCGAAGACTTCATCGGCGTGGAGCTGTTCAGACGCTCCAGACGCGGGGTAAAGCTGACCGAAGCGGGCCTTTCCTATAGTCGGAGGGTTGCAACCCAACTGGACGCAGTAGAACGGGACACGCTATCCGTCATGGGCCAACAAGGGGCCAATACCATTGAACTGGCCATCGTACCGACCTTCGGCACCCAATGGCTGTTGCCCCGCCTGAAGGACTTCCAGCAACAACACCCGGACGTCACGGTCAACCTGACCAACCGCACACGCCCCTTTCTGTTCGCCGACACCGACTTTGATGCCGCCATCTACTTCGGAGATGCCGACTGGTCCGGCACATCGTCATTCCGCCTGATGGGCGAAAACCCGGTTCCGGTGTGCAGCCCGTCATTACTGGGCAAAGACCTGCAGCTGAGTGCACAAACCCTCGCAGAACTCCCACTGCTGCAGCAAACCACCCGCCCCTACGCCTGGCGGCAGTGGTTTAACGCAGAGGACATAAATGTACCCCGCGACATGACCGGCGCACGCTACGAGCTGTTCTCGATGCTGGCCCAGGCCGCCATGCACGACATGGGGGTCGCCCTGATTCCGCCTTTTCTGATTCAACGCGAGTTGGCCGAAAAGCGCCTGGTGATTGCCAATGAGCGACCACTCTCCAGCACCAAGGCTTACTACCTGATGATCCCGGAGCGCAAAATTGAATCCGCCTCCCTGCAAGCCTTCCGCGACTGGCTGATCAAGCAGGCCGCTACTTACAGCCAGTCCTGACGCCACGCATCGTCCGGACAAACTATGTAGCGACACCTAAAAAGGCACTACATATATAAGCAAATGTCGCTATTTTGCATCCGTTACTTTTGTCTAACTGGACAATGCTGAAGGCAGTAACCACGCGGCCTGCAGGGTATTTCCGAAAGTTATGCACCGATAACCAAAAGAAATCTGAAAAATACTCAAAAAACACCTCAAATCATTACAAGCCATGTATTTAAAGGGCTGTAGCCGACCCTTGCGACATTCGGTCACTGCATGACTTGTAGTTAAAATCTCGTCACCCTCCAGAAGTTCTTGAAGGCCCAAAAAATCGACGGCAGAATGCCCCGCCCCACCTGCATTCAGGTGAGGTCGTGCTGATCGGCCGCCCCAGATGCACCATCCGTAGTGCGCTGGCTTTCTTATAAAAGATCACGCAGGAGATATGACGTGCACATTGGTGTTCCTCTCGAAACCCAAACGGGTGAAACGCGGGTTGCTGCAACCCCGGAAACCATCAAGAAGCTGATCGGCCAAGGCCATAAGGTGACTGTCCAAACTGGCGCGGGTGTTAATGCCAGCGTTATCGACAGTGCCTATGAAGCTGCAGGTGCGACTATTGGCAGCGCCACAGATGCATTCAGCGCCGAGCTGATTCTGAAAGTCGTCGCCCCCAGCGACAGCGAACTGGCCCTGATCAGTAGCGGCACCGTACTGATTGGCATGCTCAACCCGTTCAGCAATGAAACCATTGCCAAACTGGCCGAGCGCGGGATCACCGCTTTCTCCCTTGAAGCCGCCCCGCGTACATCCCGTGCGCAAAGTCTTGATGTGCTGTCATCCCAAGCCAACATTGCCGGTTATAAAGCCGTCCTGGTCGCTGCTCACCACTATCCGCGCTTTATGCCGATGCTCATGACTGCCGCAGGGACTGTGAAAGCCGCCCGCGTACTGATCCTGGGTGCCGGTGTGGCGGGTTTGCAGGCGATTGCTACCGCCAAGCGCCTGGGTGCCGTCATCGAAGCGTCGGATGTGCGCCCTGCCGTTAAAGAGCAGATCGAATCCCTGGGCGCCAAATTTGTTGACGTACCCTACGAAACCGACGAAGAACGCGAATGCGCCGTCGGCGTCGGCGGCTACGCCCGACCAATGCCTGCCAGCTGGATGCAGCGCCAGGCACTGGCCGTTCACGAACGCGCCAAGCAGGCCGACATTGTCATCACCACTGCATTGATTCCGGGCCGCAAGGCACCTGTGTTGCTGAGTGCAGAAACCGTCGCGCAGATGAAGCCCGGCTCGGTGGTTATCGATCTTGCCGCGGCCCAGGGTGGCAACTGCCCGCTGACCGTCGCCGATCAGGTCGTGGTCGAGCACGGGGTGACCATCGTCGGCTACACCAACCTGCCTGCCATGGTTGCCGCAGACGCCTCCGCGCTCTATGCCCGCAACCTGCTGGACTTCCTCAAGCTGGTCTTCACCCCTGAAGGACAGTTCCAGATCAACCTTGAAGACGACATCGTCGCCGCGTGCCTGATGTGCCGCGACGGTCAAGTTGTGCGCAAAAACGGCTGAGGATAAAAACAATGGAAGAGCTCATCTCCCCCGGTATCTACAACCTGATCATCTTCGTGCTGGCTATTTATGTCGGTTATCACGTGGTCTGGAACGTAACCCCGGCACTGCACACCCCGCTGATGGCCGTAACCAACGCCATCTCCGCCATTGTGATCGTGGGCGCCATGCTTGCCGCCGCGCTGACTGTCACGCCACTGGGTAAAACCATGGGCACCCTGGCGGTCGCACTGGCAGCCGTAAACGTATTCGGTGGATTTTTGGTCACCCGGCGCATGCTGGAAATGTTCAAGAAAAAAGCACCTAAAGCCAAAGAAGAGGTGCGCAAGCCATGAGCATGAACCTGGTTACTGTTCTTTATCTGGTTGCATCTATTTGTTTCATTCAGGCACTTAAAGGCCTGTCGCATCCAACCACTTCACGTCGCGGCAACTTCTTCGGCATGCTGGGCATGGGTCTGGCGGTCATTACCACCGTCGGCCTGATCTACAAATTGGGCGCAGAGATTGCGACCGCCGGCATCGGCTATGTGATTGTCGGCCTGCTGGTCGGCGGTACAGCTGGCTCGATCATGGCCAAGCGGGTCGAAATGACCAAAATGCCTGAACTGGTCGCCTTCATGCACAGCATGATCGGCCTCGCAGCCGTATTTATTGCCATCGCTGCCGTGGTAGAGCCGCAATCGCTGGGCATCGTCAAACATCTGGGCGACGCCATCCCTGCCGGTAACCGTCTGGAACTGTTCCTGGGCGCGGCCATTGGTGCAATCACCTTCTCCGGCTCGGTCATCGCCTTCGGCAAGCTCTCGGGCAAATACAAGTTCCGCCTGTTCCAGGGCGCACCGGTGCAGTTCAGCGGCCAACACAAACTGAACTTGGTACTGGGCCTGGCCACGCTGGCACTGGGCATCACCTTTATGCTGACCGGCAACCTCAATGCGTTTGCATTGATGCTGGCTCTGTCATTCGTGCTGGGCGTGCTGATCATCATCCCGATTGGCGGCGCCGACATGCCGGTCGTGGTCTCGATGCTTAACAGCTACTCCGGCTGGGCGGCTGCCGGCATCGGCTTCTCGCTGAACAACTCGATGCTGATCATTGCCGGCTCGCTGGTAGGTTCTTCGGGTGCGATCCTGTCGTACATCATGTGCAAGGCGATGAACCGCTCGTTCTTCAACGTGATCCTTGGCGGCTTCGGTGGCGCAGTGGATACGGCAGGTCCGGCGGGCTCGAAAGAAGCGCGCCCGGTGAAGTCCGGTTCGGCTGACGACGCCACGTTCCTGCTGATGAATGCTGACACCGTGATCATCGTCCCGGGTTATGGCCTGGCCGTGGCACGGGCTCAGCATGCACTTAAAGAGCTGACCGAGAAGCTGACCCATCGCGGCGTAACCGTGAAGTACGCCATTCACCCGGTGGCGGGTCGCATGCCCGGCCATATGAACGTACTGCTGGCCGAGGCAGAAGTGCCTTACGACCAGGTGTTCGAGATGGAAGACATCAACTCCGAGTTCGGCCAGGCCGACGTGGTGCTGGTACTGGGCGCCAACGACGTGGTCAACCCGGCAGCCAAGAACGATCCAAAATCGCCGATTGCAGGCATGCCGATCCTCGAAGCCTATAAAGCCAAAACCGTCATCGTCAACAAACGCTCCATGGCCAGCGGCTATGCCGGTCTGGATAACGAGTTGTTTTATCTGGATAAAACAATGATGGTCTTCGGCGACGCGAAGAAAGTTATTGAAGATATGGTTAAAGCGGTCGAGTAACATCCCCGCCACTGCAACACCGAGAACCCCGGCGCTGAATTGGCCGGGGTTTTTCTATTTATAAAGAACCCGACCAAAGGCTCTAAATCGGCCGCTGGCATTCGACCATGGTAGCGGGACGCAAGGCTCTGAAAATGAATAGACTGCGCCTCTTGCTTCCGTTGCCCGAGATAACAATCCATGTACCGTGAACGTATTCGCCTAAATTCCCTACACGATAAGGTCATGAGCGCCGCAGAAGCCGCCGCCCTTATCAAAGACGGCATGACCGTCGGCATGAGCGGTTTTACCCGTGCCGGCGAAGCCAAGGCCGTCCCTCAAGCATTGGCCGAACGCGCCAAGCTGTCGCCGTTGAAAATCACCCTGATGACCGGGGCCAGTCTGGGCAACGACCTCGACAAGCAATTGACCGAAGCAGGCGTACTGGCCCGGCGCATGCCGTTCCAGGTCGACAGCACCCTGCGCAAGGCCATTAACGCCGGCGAAGTGATGTTCATCGACCAGCATTTGTCCGAGACCGTCGAGCAACTGCGCAACAAGCAACTGCCCCTGCCGGACATCGCCGTTATCGAGGCCGTCGCGATTACCGAGCAAGGCCATATTGTTCCAACGACCTCCGTCGGCAACTCCGCCAGCTTTGCGATTTTCGCCAAACAGGTGATCGTCGAAATCAACATGGCGCACAACCCGAATCTGGAAGGTCTGCACGACATCTATATTCCGACCTACCGCCCGACACGCACACCGATTCCGCTGGTGAAAGTCGACGACCGCATCGGCAGCACCGCGATCCCGATACCGCCGGAAAAAATCGTCGCCATCGTGATCACCAACAAGCCGGACTCACCGTCCACGGTGTCCGAACCGGACAGCGAAACCGACGGTATCGCCTTCCACCTGATCAACTTCCTCAAGCAGGAAGTTGCAGAAGGCCGCATGTCCAACAACCTTGGTCCGCTGCAAGCAGGCATCGGCAACATCGCCAATGCGGTAATGTGCGGCCTGATCGACTCACCGTTCGAAAACCTGACCATGTACTCCGAAGTACTGCAGGACTCGACCTTCGACCTGATTGACGCCGGCAAGATGAGCTTTGCTTCGGGCAGCTCAATCACCCTGTCCAGCCGTCGCAATGCGGACGTGTTTGGCAACCTTGAGCGTTACAAGGACAAACTGGTACTGCGCCCGCAGGAAATCTCCAACCACCCGGAAATAGTCCGCCGCCTGGGCATCATCGGGATCAATACCGCGCTTGAGTTCGACATCTACGGCAACGTCAACTCCACCCACGTTTGCGGCACGCGGATGATGAACGGCATCGGCGGTTCGGGCGACTTCGCGCGCAACGCACACCTGGCAATCTTCGTTACCAAATCGATTGCCAAAGCCGGTGCGATCTCCAGCGTTGTGCCAATGGTCAGCCACGTCGACCATACCGAGCACGACGTCGACATCCTGGTCACCGAACAGGGTCTGGCTGACCTGCGCGGCCTGGCCCCGCGCGAGCGTGCTCGCGTCATCATCGACAACTGCGTACACCCTGACTTCCGTGAAGCGCTGAATGACTACTTCACCAAGGCCTGCGCAATTGGCGGCCACACACCGCATATCCTGCGTGAAGCCCTGAGCTGGCATATCAACCTGGAAGAAACCGGGAAAATGCTGCCGTAACACCCGTTCTAGACAGCCGCTGACAAACACACAGTTTTTCCGGCGGCTTTTTTAGGCATGAATTTCATAAAACTGTACTACTGTACCGGTCAATTACCCCTCACTCCCAGCCTTCTCTGTGCCGAAAACGCCAATTTCGCACCACTACAGTGCAGACAGGTACAGTTGTGCTCTTTTCTGGCCGTACAGCCCCCATAAACAGTTAACTGGCCCATCGCAATACAGTTGAACTGTATCTACTGCATCTAGACATGGAAGAGGATCATTGGCATCAGTTAAACCACTAGCCAATGCCGCCACAAGCGGAAGGATGCCGTCATGGAACGTACACTCAGTTCCGATCTGTTCAGCGAAAGCAACACTGTAAACACCCAGGCTTCCATGCCTTTGCGCGTACTTGCCAACCTGATGTTGTGGCAGCGCCGTATCTCCAGCCGCCATCAACTGGCTCGCCTGGACTCGCGTCTTCTGGCTGATGCCGGGATTAGCGAAGCACAGCGTTACGAAGAGCTGAGCAAGCCGTTCTGGCGCTAATGAGCGCTCGCTGGCCCTGACCACCGGTCCACTGCCAGCACCCAGAATTGAAAAACCAAAACCCGTCGCGGGTCACCGCTGACGGGTTTTGTCGTTTCCGGCACCTGGTTTAGAGCACGACGATGCCAACAGGTACAATTTGATAAAACCACAATTTATACCAGTACAGTTGCTCTATTGCCTGATCCAGAGCACTTGGCTTGCTCAAATAAGTAAAACGACCTTTGCTCTGCACACGCCTGCGCCTACTATTCGAGCCATAAACGTCTATTTTAATAAGCTCATGTTCTGGAGTATCACCATGTCCACTCTTCGCCTGCTTAGCGCCACCGCCTTGCTGACCCTTGCTGCAAGCGCCAATGCCTCCAGCTTTATCGTCACCACAGATGCTCTGGTAAACGCCCTCAAAGCCACGTCTGACCTGACGTCCGATGCCACCGGCTCATTCCGCGACAATAAAATCGTTCGTGCCGCCCGTGACGACGCTGCCAGCTTTGTTGCCAGCGAAGGAACCATCCGTGGCGTAAAACTCGAAAGCGCATTCGAAGCCATCCGCCAGCAAGCACCTCAGTTGCAAGCCACCGATGCCCAACTGGCTCAGGCCATCCTGACCATCTAAGCCAGCAGAAACCTTGTAGTCGCTGCCTCACGCTGCGATAGATTGCACAGCGCGCCCTGCCTTGAATAAAGAACCAAGGCCCTGCGGTCCTTACCGCAGCCTTCGCCAGCGACTACAAACCCCCGCCTCCCGCTGGCTCTACCCCGGCCATTACGCTAGCCTTGAGCCTCATTCAAACAGCCTCGAGACCCATGCGTTTTTCCTCTTTAGCTCTGCTTGTACTCTGCTGGACACACACCGCCCATGCCTTTGACCTGACCACGCAGAATGTGGTGCTCAGTGGCTACGTCACCAGTAAAGTGACGTCCGCGCCTTTTGATCACAAACTTATACGTGCCGCCCAGGATGATGCTGGCGTCTTTATTGCCAGTGACGGCCAACTGCGAGGCGCGCAGCTGGAATCTGCCTTGCGCTATCTGCGCCACCATCAGCCAGAATTGAGTGTCAGTGACCTTGAACTGGCAGAGGCAATTCTCGTCCAATAAACACCCGTGTCTTCTGGAGATATTTCATGCGTAGCCCTTTAATTGTCGCCACCCTGGGTCTGTTGCTGCTCGCCGATGTGGCGCAGGCTCAGACCGTTGTACAGACCAGTAACATCATCGTCCGCGCTTTTGGCCGAACCATCGACTTCACGTCGGACACCACCACCTCAATCCGCGACTCCAAAGTTGTGCGCGAGGCACATGACGACGCAGCTACCTTCGTTGCCAGTCAGGGTGACATCCGCGGTGCGCAGCTTGAGTCTGCCTTCAACACCCTGCGCGACCGTGTACCCGAAGCACGCAATGCCAGCGACCAGGTCCTTGCCGAAGCCATCCTCGCACTGTGAGCCGGCTAACGCGCTGGCTCGCCGTTTGTGGCCTGCTGCTTGCCAGCAGCGCCCAGGCCGCCTTGCATCTGCAACTCAAGACCGAAGGCCTGAGCCCGGCCGAACAGCAGGCCAGCCAGGCTCTGCTGGACGAAGCCATGCAGAGCTTGCCACCGCGTTTTATCGAGCAACTGGATCGGCAGATACTGGTGGGCTGGACCGATAACATGCCAAGCAACGCCTACGGCCAGGCGTCGCTGGTGTCAGAACTGGACCTCAATCGCAATCTGCTGACCGCGCTGACCGATGGCTCGGCAGCGACCCAACAGACCAACCGCCCCCACGGCACCGTGCGCCGGGAAATGCTCGCGACCGTGTTGCACGAACTGACGCACATCTACGACCGCGCCCGCCTCTGGCCCGCCGCAGAGCGCAGCCTGATCCAGCGCTGCACCCGGCAAAGCAGCAGCTCCGGGATCATTGGTCTGCCCGATCAATGCCGCGGTCAGACCGAACGCCGCTTTACCCTCAGTGATGACCCGCGACTGCTCGACCTGGCTGGCTGGCAGCAATATGTCGGGCGCCGTGGCGAACGCGAACAAGACAACCACCAGATCGTACGCAGCCCGGACCTTTACGAAGTCACCAACCCCAAAGAGTTCGTGGCGGTCAACATGGAGTACTTCCTCCTGGACCCGGCCTACGCCTGCCGTCGCCCTGCGCTCTATCGCTACTACAAGGAACATTTCGGCTGGGCCCCCACGGCCACGGACGAATGCCCCAAAGGCTTCGCCTTCCTCAATGCCGGCAACGACTTTGCCAAACAACCCCTGGGCACCGTCGACCCCGAGCGGGTCTACGCCGTCGACTACCTGCTGGCCGAAGCCAACCAGGAGTGGGCCAGCCGCTGGGGCCACAGCATGCTGCGCCTGGTGATCTGCGCCCCCGGCCGCCCGCGCGGTCCCGACTGCCGGCTCGACCTGCAAGAACACCTGGTCCTGTCCTACCGGGCATTCGTCAATGACGTACAGCTTTCAAGCTGGGACGGCCTGACAGGGGCCTACCCGTCACGGCTGTTTGTATTGCCACTGGCCCAGGTCATCGACGAATACACCAAGACCGAACTGCGCAGCCTGGCCTCGGTGCCGCTCAAGTTGAGCCGCCCTGAAATCGAAGAAGTGGTTGAGCACGCAGCCGAGATGCACTGGAGCTACGACGGCAACTATTACTTCATCTCCAACAACTGCGCGGTGGAAACCCTGAAACTGCTGCGCAGCGGTAGCGACAATAGCCAGCTCAAGGGCCTGGACAGCATCGTGCCCAATGGCCTGCTTGAAGTGCTCAAGGCGCGCGGGCTGGCCGACACCAGCGTGCTGGATGATCCGAAAGAGGCCCTGCGCCTGGGCTACCGGTTTGACTCCTACCGCGACCGCTATCAGGCGATGTTCGACGTGCTCAAAAGCCGTATGCCGATCAAACAGACCACAGTCGAAGACTGGCTGGCCCTGAACGCCGACGAACGCCGACCCTGGATCGAACAGGCTGATCTGCGCTCAAGTGCAGCACTGCTATTGCTTGAGCAAGCCAGCTTTCGTCGGCAACTGCTGCTGGCCCAGGACGAGGTCAAGCAAAAGTACCTGGGCGCACGCGGGCTAAAGGATGGCGGCATGGATAAAGCCAATAAAACGCTGCAGGAAATTCTCGCCAGCAGCGGCTTCCTCAGCCGTCCGGCCGAATTGCTCGGCAGCAGTGGTTATGGCCTGCCGCAAGCCAGGGAGTGGGAAATGCTCGAATCCGAAAGCAGCCAGCGCCAGCAGCAACTACTGCGCCTGACCACTGACCTGGACCAGGAAGTACGCAAGCTGCTTGAACCTGCCCGGGCCGCAGAAATTGCGGCCACCGAAGCCAACGTCAAACAGATTGGCGAGCACTTGCGGGCTATTCATAAAGCGTCGGGCGGGTTGCAACTGCCCTGATTCCCCCCTGTAGGAGCGAGCTGTTTTCAGCCACGCTGAAGAGCTCGCGAGCAAGCTCGCTCCTACAGGATTTGCCAGGCATGCATCTTACGCACCCGGCACAAAGTGCTTCTGAGCGGTGCCGTGGGCGATCAGGCGCGAGAGGTAGTTCATCTTTTGGGCATCCTGATCGACAAAGCGGAATGTCAGTTGCAACCAGTCACTGTCTGGCCTGGGCTCGTAAGCCACGATGGCATGCAGATACCCGTTCAGACGCGCAACCTCGGCGTTCTCGCCCTGCTCCAGGTCCAGCACTGCGCTGGCCAATACCTGTGGCAGCACTTCACCGCGTCGCACCACCAGCAGCGCCTCCTTAAGGCTCAGCGCCTTGATCACGCACGCCTGTGTACCGCTGGCCAGGCGCAGTTGCCCTTGACCCCGGCCTGTCGGGGTCTGAACCGCAGGCTTTGGTGCCGCCGCCACCGGACGCGCTACGGGAGCCGGCGAGACCACCTGGGCCTTGCCACCGGTCAATGCATTCAGCGAATCATTGCCCAGGGCGCTGCCCAACCGGGCCGGCGTACTGCTCATCGCGGCATCCAGCAAACCTGCCCTGGCAAAAGCCTTCTTCACCTTGGACAGCAATTGCTCGTTGGTGAAGGGCTTGCTGACGAAGTCTGACACCCCGGCCTGAATCGCCTGGATCACGTTCTCCTTGTCACCCCGGCTGGTGACCATGATGAACGGCAGTGTTCTCAGGTGGTCCTGTTCGCGGCACCAGGTCAGCAGCTCCAGACCGGACATCTCCGGCATTTCCCAGTCGCACAGCACCAGATCGAAAGTCTCGCGGGTCAACAAGGCCTGGGCTTTTCGGCCGTTGACGGCGTCTTCGATCCTGATGCCCGGAAAATAGTTACGCAGGCAGTTTTTAACCAGATCGCGAATAAACGACGCGTCATCCACCACCAGCACACGGGCCTTGCTCATCAGCTGCTCCTTTAAGATCCTGACAATCATGCGCGCAATAATGGCCATGCGCCACGATCGAGGGCTATCCCGGCGGCATTATCGTTGGCAAAGCGCCTGGAATATGAATGCCGAAAAGCAAAACGCCCGGCTCTTGGCCGGGCGTTTTTTTATCTCGGGCAATCTTATTTATCGTCAGGCGACTGCACAACATTAGCGTTATCAGCGCCGATGCCTTCAACTTCTTCGCGCATACGCTTGAGGCCCATGTGCCGCACGTCGGTGCCGCGCACCAGATAAATCACCAGCTCGGAGATATTGCGCGCGTGATCGCCAATACGCTCCAGCGAACGCAGGACCCAGATGATGCTCAGCACTCGCGAGATCGAACGCGGGTCTTCCATCATGTAAGTGGCCAATTCACGCAGTGCGGTCTTGTACTCGCGGTCGATGATTTTGTCGTACTGGGCGACCGACAGTGCAAGGTCAGCATCGAAGCGGGCAAACGCGTCCAGCGCATCGCGCACCATGTTGCGCACCTGATCGCCAATATGCCGCACCTCGACATAACCACGCGGTGCCTCGCCTTCTTCGCACAGCTGAATGGCACGGCGAGCGATCTTGGTCGCTTCGTCACCGATGCGTTCCAGGTCGATCACTGACTTGGAGATACTGATGATCAAGCGCAGATCAGATGCGGCCGGCTGACGACGGGCCAGAATGCGCAGGCACTCTTCGTCGATATTGCGCTCCATCTGATTGATCTGATCGTCAATCTCGCGCACCTGCTGCGCCAGGCCCGAGTCGGCCTCGATCAACGCCGTGACGGCATCATTGACCTGTTTCTCGACCAGGCCGCCCATCGCCAGCAAGTGACTGCGTACGTCTTCGAGTTCCGCATTGAACTGCGCGGAAATGTGATGGGTGAGGCCATCCTTTGAAATCATGTTTTGCTCCGCAGAAGCTGTGAGCCGCACGCTAGAAGCGGCTAGCCAAATGTGTCGTGTCGTCGAGCTGCCTTACCCGCAGCGCAAACTAGCCATACCGGCCCGTGATGTAGTCTTCGGTCTGTTTCTTGGCCGGGTTGGTGAACAAGGTGTCGGTGTCACCGTACTCAACCATCTTGCCCATGTACATGAACGCGGTGTAGTCCGAAACCCGGGCGGCCTGCTGCATGTTGTGGGTCACGATCACGATGGTGAACTTGGACTTGAGCTCATAGATCAGCTCTTCGACTTTGAGGGTCGAGATCGGGTCGAGTGCCGAGCACGGCTCATCGAGCAGCAGAACTTCAGGTTCCACTGCGATGGTACGGGCAATCACCAGACGCTGTTGCTGACCGCCGGACAAACCCAGCGCCGACTCGTGCAGACGGTCCTTGACCTCGTCCCACAGCGCCGCGCCCTTGAGCGCCCACTCAACCGCTTCGTCGAGCACGCGTTTTTTATTGATGCCCTGGATCCGCAGGCCGTAGACCACGTTTTCATAGATGGTCTTGGGGAACGGGTTGGGCTTCTGGAACACCATGCCGACGCGGCGACGCAGCTCGGCCACATCCTCGCCCTTGCGGTAAATGTTATTGCCGTACAGGTTGATCTCGCCTTCGACACGGCAGCCGTCCACCAGATCGTTCATCCGGTTGAAGGTGCGCAGCAGCGTGGACTTGCCGCAGCCCGACGGGCCGATAAACGCCGTCACCCGTTGCTTGGGGATGTTCAGGCTGACGTCGAACAGCGCCTGTTTTTCACCGTAGTAAAGATTCAGGCCCGGCACTTCAATGGCGACGGCTTCGTCAGCCAGGTTCAGGCTCTGCTTGCTGCGACCCAGGGCTGACATGTTGATGCCGTGGGTAGGGGATTCATGCTGCATGGGTTGCTCCATACGCTAAAAATTCATTTCGCTTACCTCTGGCCGCTTATCAGGGCCAGAGGTTTACATGATTATTGTGGGAGCCGGCTTGCCGGCGATCCGGACAACGCGGTGTACATCTGAACCGTCGCGATACCATCGCTGGCAAGCCAGCTCCCACATGACCCTTACGTGTATCAATCAGCTTTCCAGCGCCTTGTACTTCTCGCGCAGGTGGTTACGGATCCACACCGCCGACAGGTTAAGCGTTGCGATCACCAGTACCAGCAGCAGCGCGGTGGCGTACACCAGCGGGCGGGCGGCTTCGACGTTGGGGCTCTGGAAGCCCACGTCATAAATATGGAAGCCCAGGTGCATGATCTTCTGGTCAAGGTGCAGGTACGGGTAGTTGCCGTCCAGCGGCAGCGACGGCGCCAGCTTGACCACGCCCACCAGCATCAGCGGCGCCACTTCACCGGCCGCACGGGCCACGGCGAGGATCATGCCGGTCATCATGGCCGGGCTGGCCATCGGCAACACGATCTTCCACAAGGTTTCGGATTTGGTGGCACCCAGCGCCAGCGATCCTTCGCGAACGGTGCGTGGAATACGCGCCAGCCCTTCTTCAGTGGCCACGATCACCACCGGTACCGCCAGCAGTGCCAGGGTCAGCGAAGCCCACATCAGACCCGGCGTACCGAAGGTCGGCGCAGGCAATGCTTCAGCGAAGAACAACCGGTCAACCGAACCGCCCAGTACATACACAAAGAAACCCAGACCAAACACGCCGTACACAATGGCCGGGACCCCTGCCAGGTTGTTGACCGCAATGCGGATCACCCGGGTCAGGGTGTTTTGCTTGGCATATTCACGCAGATACACCGCCGCCAGCACACCGAACGGCGTCACGATCACGGCCATGATCAAGGTCATCATCACGGTGCCGAAAATCGCCGGGAAGATCCCGCCTTCGGTGTTGGCTTCACGCGGGTCCTGGCTGAGGAATTCCCAAATGTTGCTGAAATACATCCCCAGCTTCTGCCAGCTGTTCATCGCGTTCGGCTGGTAAGCCTTTACTACCTTGCCGATGCTGATTTCCAGCTCTTTACCATTGGCGTCGCGGGCCGTGAGGCTGTCGCGGTTGAACTGGGCATGCAAGTCACCCAACCGCTCCTCGATGGCCTTGTAACGGGCGTTCAGCTCGGCACGTTCGGACTCCATGTCCGCTTGCGCTTGAGGCGTGAGCTTGCCGTCCAGTTCCAGCTTGCGACCATGCAGGCGGATACGCTCCAGCCCGTAGTTGATCGCGCCGATGTCTTTCTTTTCCAGCTGGCTGAGTTGCGCCGCCAGCTCGTTGATCCGCTTGACCCGGCTTTGCAGCTCTGGCCAGGCCGCCGCACCTTCGGCGACCACCTTGCCGTTTTCTTTCACATTGACCAGGTAGCCGTAAAAGTTGCCCCACTCGCGGCGCTCGATGGCCATCAACTCCGGCGGCTTACTCTGGTTGGTCAGCCACTCACCGACCACCCATGTGAAGTCGTTGCCGTTCAGGTCACGGTTGCCGACCTTGATCAGCTCGCGCGTCATGAATTCAGGGCCTTGATCCGGCACTGGCAGACCGGCGCTTTTCAGCCGTTCGCGAGGCACTTCTTCCTTTTGCACCACTTCGCCGACCAGCACGTGATTGGCATCACCCGGCACGTTGTACTGCGCGTGCACCAGGTCCGCAGGCCAGAAATGACCCAGACCACGTACTGCGATGACCGACAGCAAGCCGATGGTCATGATGACCGCGATGGAAACCGCACCACCGCTGATCCAGACCCCGGGAGCGCCGCTCTTGAACCAACCTTTGAGGGAGTTCTGTTTCACAGACTTCTACCTTCCTTAAAGCGACGAATATTTCTTGCGCAGACGCTGACGAATCAGCTCGGCAACGGTGTTCATGACAAAGGTGAACAGCAGCAGCACCAGCGCCGAGAGGAACAGCACGCGGTAATGACTGCCACCCACTTCCGACTCCGGCATCTCCACCGCCACGTTTGCCGCCAATGTGCGCAAGCCTTCGAACAGGTTCATTTCCATGACCGGGGTGTTGCCGGTGGCCATCAACACAATCATGGTCTCGCCTACCGCACGGCCCATGCCGATCATCAGCGCCGAGAAGATCCCCGGGCTGGCAGTCAGGATGACGACGCGGGTCATGGTCTGCCACGGCGTGGCACCCAGCGCCAGCGAGCCCAGGGTCAGGCCGCGCGGCACGCTGAACACGGCGTCTTCGGCGATCGAGTAGATGTTGGGGATAACCGCGAAGCCCATCGCCAGACCCACCACCAGAGCGTTGCGCTGGTCGTAAGTGATGCCCAGGTCGTGGGAGATCCACAGGCGCATGTCACCGCCGAAGAACCAGGCTTCCATATACGGGCTCATGTACAGCGACAGCCAGCCCACAAACAGAATCACCGGGATCAGGATCATGCTTTCCCAGCCGTCCGGCACCCGCAGGCGGATCGACTCAGGCAAGCGGCTCCAGGTAAAGCCGGCCACCAGAATGCCGATTGGCATCAGCATCAGCAGGCTGAAAATCCCCGGCAAATGGCCCTCTACATAAGGCGCCAGGAACAGACCGGCGAAGAAGCCCAGGATCACCGTGGGCATCGCTTCCATCAGCTCGATCACCGGCTTGACCTTGCGGCGCAGGCTCGGAGCCATGAAGTAAGCGGTGTAGATCGCAGCAGCTACAGCCAGCGGTGCGGCCAGTAACATGGCGTAGAACGCCGCCTTCAACGTACCGAAGGTCAATGGCGCAAGGCTCATCTTCGGTTCGAAGTCAGTGTTGGCCGCCGTGGATTGCCACACGTATTTAGGCTCGTCGTAGTTCTCGTACCAGACCTTGCTCCACAACGCGCTCCAGGACACTTCCGGGTGCGGGTTTTTCAGGGTCAGTGGCAGCAGCTTGCCGCCCTCTTCCACAATGATGCGGTTGGCACGTGGCGACAACGCCATGATGCCCGGGCCTTCAGCAATTTTTTCGACCAGCAGGGTGCGATGCGCCGTGCTGTGGAACACGCCGATCTCTCCGGCAGCGTCCAGGGCCAGGAAGCCTTTGCGACGTTGTTCAGCCGTGATCTCGACAATCGGCGAGGTGCCCATCTGGAAGCTGCGGATGTGCTTGAAGCGTTGCTCGCCATCCGGGTCGCGCGCCATGAACCATTGGCTCAGTCCACCTTTGGAGTCGCCGAAGATCATCGAGATGCCCCCCACCAACTGGGTACTGGCCGTGATCTCGGTCGTTGCGTCGTCCGCCAGCTTGTAGCGCCCGTTAAGGCTCTTGTCGCGCAGGCTGAATACATCGGCTTGCGCCCTGCCGTTGACCACATACAGCCACTGTTGACGCGGGTCGACGTACAGCGCCTTGACCTGCTCGGTCATTTGCGGGAGGTCGATGCGGGTCTCGGAATTCGTGACCTCGCCGGTCATCATGTTTTCTTCGCGAGCCATCGACAGCACGTTCAACTGCGCACCGCTCGAACCCGCCAGCACCAGCGTCGAATCGTTAACGCTGAGGTTCACGTGATCCAGCGCACGGCCTTGGGGGTCGAGCGTAATTGGCGTTTCGCCATACGGGTATTCAATGGCCGGGGTGATGGTCTTTTTGTTATCCGGGTAGGTGACTCTGTAGCTATGACGGAACACCAGTGCCTGACCGTTGGACAAGCCCAGTACCACCACCGGATTACCCGGCTGGTCTTCACCGATCGACGTCACTTGCGTGCCCGCAGGCAACGGCAAGCTAACCCTCGACAGCTCATCGCCGGTCTTCGCGCTGAAGAACAGCACCAGGCCCTTGTCGGATACACGCATGCCGACCTGATTCTGCTCCTCAACGGAGAGCATCAGCGGCTTGCCGGCATCCTGCATCCACACCGGCGTCAGTGCCTGCCTGGCGTTCAGGTCTGCGCCCTGAAACAGCGGGAACACCACATAGCCGAGGAAGAAGAAAATCAGGGTGATTGCGCCGAGTACGGCAAGACCGCCGATAAATACATACCAGCGGGTCAGGTGATCTTTAAGCGCACGGATGCGGCGCTTGCGCTTGAGTTCGGGCGTATTGAAATCAATGCGCTTGGGAGCGGATGTCGTAGTCATTGGGGAATTGGCCAGATCATTCATGCGCACACCCTAGCGGTCCTGTATGACAGAAAGATGACAAAGCAGTGACGCAGAAAATCCGCCGCCCAATGGTGCTGGCAGCGGAGTGGAAATGAGGTGAATCAGGAACGCCTGTAGTCGCTGGCGCAGGCTGCGACGGGCTGCGTAGCAGACCCGTTTTTGAATATCGCAGCCTTCGTCAGCGACTACAGAGCTCTCGTTTATGCGCCTTCTTTCAAGCCCAGGTCAGCCAATGCTTTGGCAGCGACTTTGGCAGGCAGCGGGATGTAGCCGTCTTTCACGACCACTTCCTGGCCTTGCTTGGACAGAACCAGCTTGATGAACTCGGCTTCCAGCGGGTTCAGCGGCTTGTTCGGCGCCTTGTTCACGTACACGTAGAGGAAACGCGACAGCGGGTATTTGCCGTTCAGTGCGTTTTCTTCGCTGTCTTCAATGAACTCGGTGCTGCCCTTTTTAGCCAGAGGCACGGTCTTCACGCTGGCGGTTTTGTAACCGATGCCCGAGTAACCCACGCCGTTCAAGGAGCTGCTGATGGACTGCACCACCGAGGCCGAGCCCGGTTGTTCGTTCACGTTTGGCTTGTAGTCGCCTTTGCACAGGGCTTCTTCCTTGAAGTAGCCATAAGTGCCGGATACCGAGTTACGACCAAACAGCTGAACCGGCTTGTTCGCCAGATCGCCAGTCACACCCAGGTCGCCCCAGGTTTTTACGTCAGCTTTGGCACCGCACAAACGGGTCGACGAGAAAATCGCGTCAACCTGTTCCATGGTCAGGTGCTTGATCGGGTTGTCCTTGTGAACAAATACCGCCAGGGCATCAACAGCGACCGGAATAGCGGTCGGCTTGTAGCCGAACTTCTGCTCGAAGGCAGCCAGTTCGTTGTCCTTCATCTTGCGGCTCATCGGGCCCAGGTTAGCGGTGCCTTCAGTGATCGCAGGCGGTGCGGTCGAAGAACCGGCAGCCTGAATCTGGATGTTCACGTTCGGGTATTCTTTTTTGTAAGCCTCAGCCCACAGGGTCATCAGGTTCGCCAGGGTATCGGAACCAACGCTGGACAGGTTCCCCGACACACCGGTGGTCTTCACGTAGGGCTGAATAGCCGGGTCAACACCAGCGGCAACCGCATTGGCAGTCGCAACGCCAGCGGCAACAAAAGTCAGGGCCGCCATCACACGCTTCAGTTTCATGCCTTACTCCTAGCAAACGGGGTTAGATGAATCGGGGGCCAGTATCTTCAGGCCATGTGACTACTCTATGAACCGATTGTGACAATTGGATGAAAGGCCATCATTGGTTACAAATGATGGCCTTTTAAGGAGAGGCTAAAGATGTGGGGCGACGGGACCAACTCGATCAGCGGCCTTTCTTCCACAGGTAGGCGCCGACCAGCAGCCCCATGGTGCAGATGATTGCCACGTAGTACGCCGGGCCCATCGGGCTTTCTTTAAGCAGCAGGGTCACCGCCATCGGGGTCAGGCCACCGAAGATGGCGTAAGCCAGGTTGTAAGAAAACGACAGGCCGCTGAAACGCACTACCGCCGGAAAGGCTTTGACCATCACATAGGGCACAGCGCCGATGGTGCCTACAAACAAACCGCTCAAGGCGTACATAGGGAACAACCAGTCCGGGTGCTGCAACAGGCTGTGGTAGAAGGTCCACGAGGTGATCAGTAATCCGGCGCATCCCAGTACAAATACTCTGCCCGCCCCAAAGCGGTCGGCCAGTGCGCCCGAAGCAATGCAACCCAGGCTCAAAAACACGATGGCCAGGCTGTTGGCTTGCAACGAAGTCGTTGCAGAGAAGCCATACACGGTTTGCAGAACGGTAGGCGTCATCAAAATGACCACGATGATCCCGGCAGACAGCAACCAGGTCAGCAGCATCGAAACCACAATCGCGCTGCGATGATCACGCAACACGGTCTTGAGCGGCACCTCTGCAGCCAATGCCTTGCGCAGTTGCAACTCGGCGAACACCGGGGTTTCGTGCAACCAGCGCCGCAGATACACCGAGAACAGTCCGAACACACCGCCCATGAGGAAAGGAATCCGCCACGCGTAGTCGGCTACCTCAGCCGGGGTGTAGATCGTGTTGATCGCAGTGGCCATCAGCGAACCGAGCAAAATACCCGCCGTCAGGCCACAGGTCAGGGTGCCACAGGCGTAGCCCACATGGCGTGGCGGTACGTGCTCGGCCACAAACACCCAGGCGCCCGGCACCTCACCACCAATCGCCGCGCCCTGAATCACGCGCATCAGCAGCAACAGGATCGGCGCCCACATGCCGATCTGCGCATACGTGGGCAGCAAGCCCATGATTAGGGTCGGCACCGCCATCATGAAGATGCTCAGGGTGAACATCTTCTTGCGCCCCAGCAGGTCGCCGAAGTGCGCCATGACAATGCCACCCAGCGGCCGTGCCAGATAACCGGCAGCAAAGATGCCGAAGGTTTGCATCAGACGTAGCCACTCCGGCATGTCCGCCGGGAAAAACAGCTTGCCTACCACCGTGGCAAAAAATACAAAAATAATGAAATCGTAAAACTCCAGCGCACCGCCCAAGGCAGACAGCGACAAGGTTTTGTAGTCATTACGGGTTAACGGCCGCGATGGCGGTGCAGCACTGGAAGGCTCTGTGATCATGGGGTATTGCTTCTCTTATTAGGCTCGGCAAAATGCTGCAACGAAGCCGGCAGGGGCTGGGCAGGTTTTGAAAGATAACAAATTGTTTACAAAAGCACAGAGCTAGACGCACGCCGTGGTTAAAAAGCAGAATCCGGAGGTCGTCGGCCAAGCCCGTGATCGATATACTCGCTGGCCGCAAGAAACATTTTGAGACTTCTGAGGTTGCTGTGCGAAAACGTCCGCTGGGCATTCACTAGCCGATTTCGCAGAGTTTCCCTTGGCGCGGCTTATGAAGAACGTGACGAACGTAGTATGTTCGGGCTGAATCGTTTTTCTAAAGACGCTTATTCACCCGCAGTACACATGAAGAATCACGGGTCAGAGGCCCTCCGGCATGCTAGAGCTCGAACAGGAAGATCCAATCCCGCAAGGCGACCTGGCCTTGCAAATCACTGCCTTGCCACGTGAAACCAATGGTTTCGGCGATATTTTCGGCGGTTGGCTGGTTTCACAAATGGACCTGGCAGGCACCGCAATGGCCAGCAAGGTCGCCGGTGGCCGCGTGGCCACGGTTGCGATTGATCGCATGGCGTTTCTGGTGCCGGTGGCCGTCGGAGCCCAATTGTCGTTTTACACCCAGGCACTGGAAATCGGCCGTAGCTCGATCCAGATGATGGTTGAGGTGTGGAGCGATGACCCGCTGTCCAGCGAATGGCGCAAAGTGACCGAGGCTGTATTTGTGTTCGTTGCCATTGATGGCAGCGGCCGCACGCGCTCCGTTCCGCCGCGCCGTTAAACCTCGCCGCGCTTTGCCTGTCTACTGCTGCCCTAGCCACTGAAATAGAGAGCCTGCCATGCACCACATAGAGTCAGTCACCCTGGATGAACTGGAGTGCTGGCACTTCCAGCATGGTCAGGCCCAACTGTTGATCGCCAAACAGGGCGCGCAGGTACTCAGTTATCAGATTGGCGATGAGCCTCCGATCATCTGGCTCAACGAAAAAGCACAGTACAAAGCAGGCAAAGGCATCCGCACCGGTGTCCCCGTGTGCTGGCCGTGGTTTGGCAACTTTGAACGCAACCCGCAAAGCGTGAAGGCCATGCGTCAGTCTGACGAGCCGGCAACGGCCCATGGCCTGGTACGTACCCGAGAGTGGGAAGTGCTGGAGATCGATGATGCCGGCGAAGCCTTGCATATTGAGCTTGGCTTGCCCCAGATCGAAGGCGGCCTGCCCGGCTGGCCACACGATGTAGCACTGACCCTGAGCATTCGCCTGGACACGCAACTGCACATCAGCCTCACCAGCCATAACCGCAGTGACATTCCGGTGAGCATCAGCCAGGCGCTGCACAGTTACTTCGCCGTCAGCGACGTGCGCAAGGTGCATGTTGAAGGGCTGGACGCACTGACCTATATCGACACGCTGCAAGACTGGAAACAGATCCGCCAGAACGGCGATTTGACCTTCAGCGGCGAAACCGACCGCATCTACCTCGACGCCCCGCAACAGCTGAGCATTGTCGATCCCGACTGGCACCGCAGCCTCCAGCTCACCAGCCGCGGTTCACGCACGGCGGTAATCTGGAACCCGTGGATCGAGCGGGCCAGGCAGTTTGACGACATGGCCGATGATGGCTGGCAGCGCATGCTCTGCATCGAAACCGCCAACGTGATGGATGACGTCATTACCCTGGAGCCGGGGGCGAGTCATACGCTGGGTGTGAGCATTGCGAGCAAACGCCTGAAACCCTGAACCTGTAGGAGCGAGCTTGCTCGCGAGCTTTTTAAACAGCTCGCGAGCAAGCTCGCTCCTACAGTTAGGTTGCGACCCCCTTACAAATCCGCTTCAACCACTACCCGCACCTTGCTCGCGTCCAGCGCATAGGCTGCATCCGCCAGGTCATTACTGACCGTCTCAACCTTCAGCGTACCCATCACCCATAACGGCGTGTAGATGTCGTCCAGCTTCAAGCCTTTGGGGTAGCGCACCAGTACCAGCTGATTAGGCGGCGGTGGCGGTACATGGATGCAGGCGCCCGGGTATGGCACCAGGAAAAACAGGGTGCTACGCCCCTTGGCATCGGTTTCCAATGGCACGGGATAACCGCCCAGACGGATGTTTTTACCGTTCATGGCAGGCACAGTTTTGCTGGAATACATCACCGCCGGCAGGCCTTTGCTCTGCTTCAAACCACCCTTGGCGGTAAACGTACCATTGGCCTCGGGCGAGTCATGGTCGATTTCGGGCATTTGTTCGAGGGCTTTTTGATCCGACTTTGGCATCAGGTCGAGCCAGTCGGTTTCGGGCAGTTCTGCCGCATGTACCAGGCCACAGCCCAGCAAAAGAAAAGTCAGTAGAAAACGGCGCATGAAAGGCTCAATAAAAGAGGGATTAAAACGCCGGGTATTCTAGCCCTCTCTGCGTCTGACGCAGAGAGAACCCAAGCGTCTTGTCAGCTCTTTTTCGACACCATGCCGTAGATCACCAGCAGGATAACCGCACCGACCACCGCACCAATAAAGCCGGCACCCTCACCTGCCTTATAGATACCCAGTGCCTGGCCGCCGTAAGTTGCTGCCAGCGAACCGCCGATACCCAACAGGATGGTCATGATCCAGCCCATGCTGTCGTCACCCGGTTTCAGGAAACGGGCCAGCAGGCCAACGATCAAGCCGATAAAAATGGTTCCGATGATGCCCATGGACGCTTCCTCTCTGTAGATGGCGTAGACCCAAGCCTAGTCAGCACTTTGGGATCACGCCATCAGAGAGTGGCGGGCATCGAATGGTTCCCGCCAATTAACGATTTACGCCTGATCGATCAACGCTTCAACGCGCTGAATTTGCGCTTTGAGCGTGGCCATGTCCGCACAGCGCAGATTGGCGTGACCCACCTTGCGGCCGACCTTGAAGGCCTTGCCGTAGTGATGCAAATGGCAGTCGGCAATCGCGATCACCTTCTCAACCGGCGGCACGCTGCCAATAAAGTTGAGCATTGCGCTCTCACCGACTTTGGCCGTCGAACCCAACGGCAAACCGGCAATGGCCCGCAAATGGTTTTCGAACTGGCTGCACTCGGCGCCTTCAGTGGTCCAGTGCCCGGAGTTGTGTACACGCGGAGCAATTTCGTTGGCCTTGAGGCCACCGTCGACTTCAAAGAACTCGAACGCCATCACGCCGACGTAATCGAGTTGCTTGAGCACGCGGCTGGAGTAGTCTTCTGCCAGCGCTTGCAACGGGTGATCGGTGCTGGCGACGGACAGCTTGAGAATGCCGCTGTCGTGAGTGTTGTGAACCAGCGGATAGAACCGGGTCTCGCCATCACGACCGCGTACAGCGATCAGCGACACTTCGCCAGTGAAGGGTACAAAACCTTCCAGCAGGCAGGCGACACTGCCCAGCTCGGCAAACGTACCCTCGACATCGGCCGCAGTGCGCAGCACTTTCTGGCCCTTGCCGTCATAACCCAGGGTGCGGGTTTTGAGCACTGCCGGCAGACCGATGCTGGCCACCGCGGCGTCCAGATCCGCCTGGGACTGGATGTCGGCAAAGTCCGGAGTCGGAATCCCCAGATCCTTGAACATGCTCTTTTCGAACCAGCGATCACGGGCGATGCGCAGCGCTTCGGCACTCGGATACACCGGTACGAATTGCGACAGGAATGCCACGGTCTCGGCCGGAACGCTTTCGAACTCAAACGTCACCAGGTCGACTTCATCGGCCAGTTGGCGCAAATGATCCGGGTCGCTGTAGTCCGCACGCAGGTGTTCACCCAGTGCAGCTGCACAGGCATCAGGGGCCGGGTCGAGGAAAGCGAAGTTCATGCCCAGCGGAGTGCCCGCCAGAGCCAGCATGCGGCCCAGTTGGCCGCCACCGATTACACCGATTTTCATCGTCAAAAACCTCAGGCTTCGCGCGGGTCTGGATTGTCCAGAACGCTGTCTGTCTGCTCAGCACGGAATGCTTTCAATACGGTATGGAACTGCGGGTGCTTGGCGCCCAGGATGCTTGCCGACAATAGCGCCGCGTTGATCGCGCCCGCCTTGCCGATAGCCAGTGTGGCAACCGGAATGCCTGCAGGCATTTGCACGATCGACAGCAGCGAATCAACGCCCGACAACATCGCCGACTGCACCGGCACACCGAGTACAGGCAAGTGGGTTTTGGCCGCACACATGCCTGGCAAGTGAGCTGCGCCACCGGCCCCCGCGATGATGACCTCGATCCCGCGGCCTTCGGCCTCTTCGGCATACTGGAACAGCAAGTCCGGAGTGCGGTGGGCAGAGACCACTTTAACTTCGTAAGGAATGCCGAGTTTTTCCAGCATATCGGCGGTGTGGCTGAGGGTGGACCAATCGGACTTGGAGCCCATGATCACGCCTACCAGTGCACTCATCGTCGCGCCTCTTCTCTTGGGCGCCCGCAGGCGCGTCAAAAAACAACAAGCCACGTGGGGAAACCGACGTGGCTTGTTATAGGAATTAAGGCCGGTCAAGCCAGCCGAAGGCCGCGCAGTATACCCAAAAAGGTAAAGAAAACGCATATTCCCCGACCATATGTCTTTCACGGTGAAATCTGCTTCGACGCCCGGTTTTATTGACTTTAAGGTCAGACAATAAAACCCCTCGGGCACCGGCTAAATCGGCATTGGCGCGGGTGCCGTAGGGTTTTCCAGCTTGCGCCACAACAAGCGCACGTTGGCCTTGCGCACCAGGGCGCAGCGGTACAGGCGGATCTCCAGCGGCACGTGCCACTGCGGGCCACCGCAGATCACCAATTCACCACGCTCAAGCTCCGCCCGAACGCTTAACCGCGGCACCCAGGCTATGCCCAGCCCTTCAAGCGCCATGCTTTTAAGGCTGTCGGCCATGGCGGTCTCATAAATAGTGGTAAAGCGCAGGCTGCGCTGGCGCAGCAACAAATTTACCGAACGTCCCAGAAATGCTCCGGCGCTGTAGGCCAGCAACGGCACACTGGCTTCGCCTTCCAGGTCATACAGCGGGTTACCGTCGGCGTCGGCGGCACACACCGGCAGCATTTCGGTATTACCCAGGTGCAAGGACGGGAAAATCTCCGGATCCATCTGCAAAGCCGCATCGGGGTCGTAAAAAGCCAGCATCAAATCGCAGCCGCCCTCACGCAAAGCATGCACAGCATCTCCGACGTTAGTCGCAACAAGGCGTGTGGCGATGTTCAACCCTTCGTTACGCAACTGGGCGATCCAGCGCGGGAAAAACCCCAGCGCCAGGGAGTGTGCGGCAGCCACCTGCATGACCTCGCCCTGCCCGCCTTCCAGGTGATGCAAGTGACGCAAAACTTCGCCGAGCTGTTCGACCACGGTGCGCGCCGTGACCAAAAACAGCTGACCGGCCGCAGTCAACTCCACCGGGGTGCGGGAACGATTCACCAAGGTCAGGCCCAGTGCCGCTTCAAGGCTGCGAATACGCCTGCTGAAGGCTGGCTGGGTCACAAAGCGACGCTCCGCCGCCTGGGAAAAACTGCGAGTGGCGGCCAGGGCACTAAAGTCCTCTAACCATTTACTTTCGAGATTCATCGAGTCCTCCCGGACGCGCACCAAATTGGGTCACACGTTCGACGCGGCCGTCGCGTCACGTCGTCATTATGCCGTTTATGCATAGGATAGTGTTTAAAGGCATTGGCCCAATTTTGTCTGCAAGCCTAGCATTCGCAGCGTTCCGGCTCAGACCGGGTCCTTATCGAGATGATTTCTATCATGTCCTCCGCTGCATCTTTCCGCACTGAAAAAGACCTGCTTGGCGTACTCGAAGTACCCGCTCAAGCGTATTACGGCATCCAGACCCTGCGAGCGGTGAACAACTTCCGTCTCTCCGGCGTTCCGATTTCGCACTACCCGAAGCTGGTCGTGGCCCTGGCCATGGTCAAGCAAGCCGCAGCTGACGCGAACCGCGAGCTGGGCCATCTGAGCGAAGCCAAGCACGCTGCCATCAGCGAAGCCTGCGCCCGCCTGGTCCGCGGCGATTTCCACGATGAGTTCGTGGTGGACATGATTCAGGGCGGCGCTGGCACTTCAACCAACATGAATGCCAACGAAGTCATCGCCAACATCGCGCTGGAGGCCATGGGCCACCAGAAGGGCGAATACCAGTACCTGCACCCGAACAACGACGTGAACATGGCACAGTCGACCAACGACGCTTACCCGACGGCCATCCGTCTGGGCCTGCTGTTGGGTCACGATGCACTGCTGGCCAGCCTCGACAGCCTGATTCAGGCGTTCGCAGCCAAAGGCGTTGAGTTCAACCACGTATTGAAGATGGGCCGTACCCAGCTGCAAGACGCAGTACCCATGACCCTGGGTCAAGAGTTCCGCGCGTTTGCCACCACGTTGAGTGAAGACCTGGCCCGCCTGAAAACACTGGCACCAGAGTTGCTGACCGAAGTGAACCTGGGCGGTACTGCGATTGGTACCGGCATTAACGCCGACCCGCGCTACCAGCACCTGGCCGTGACCCGTCTGGCAACCATCAGCGGCCAGCCGCTGGTGCCTGCTGCCGACTTGATCGAAGCCACTTCAGACATGGGCGCCTTCGTCCTGTTCTCCGGCATGCTCAAGCGTACCGCGGTCAAACTGTCGAAGATCTGCAACGACTTGCGCCTGCTGTCCAGCGGCCCGCGTACCGGCATCAACGAAATCAACCTGCCGGCGCGTCAGCCAGGCAGTTCGATCATGCCAGGCAAGGTCAACCCGGTAATCCCGGAAGCCGTTAACCAGGTGGCCTTCCAGATCATCGGTAACGACCTGGCACTGACCATCGCGGCTGAAGGCGGCCAGCTGCAACTGAACGTGATGGAGCCGCTGATCGCGTTCAAGATCTTCGACTCGATCCGCCTGCTGCAACGCGCCATGGACATGCTGCGCGAGCATTGCATCGTCGGCATCACCGCCAACGAAGCTCGCTGCCGTGAACTGGTCGAACACTCGATTGGTCTAGTGACTGCGCTGAACCCTTACATCGGCTATGAAAACGCCACCCGCATCGCCCGTATCGCCCTTGAAAGCGGCCGCGGCGTGCTGGAACTGGTGCGCGAAGAAGGCTTGCTCGACGACGCCATGCTCGACGACATCCTGCGCCCGGAAAACATGATTGCTCCGCGTCTGGTGCCTCTCAAGGCCTGATGCAGTAACACGCTCAACGCTCACCAGGTCGAGGGACTAGACACCTCTCACCTTTTGAGGGCTTGCAGATACGTCTGCAGGCCCTTTTTTTTGCCCAGATTTTGTGGGAGCCGGCTTGCCGGCGATGGCATCACGTCGCTGCACCTGATAACTGCGCAACCTGCATCGCCGGCAAGCCGGCTCCCACAAAGGACAAACAAAGAGGGCAAAGACGACAGGATATGAGGCCTTTTCAGACGACTCGTACATGAAAAATCAATCACTTATGCAGACGCTTCAAAGACTCCTAGGTATAGTGCCGGCCCTCTTCCCGTGCGTGGGCCCTGCAACAGCGGCCACCGACAGTGCGGAAACAGCATCGTAAACCAAGCAGCAACATGGCCAGGGCCCCCTTGATCGCCTAGTTTTATGCCCTGTCTTGCCGGGCGTAATGCGCGATCCCGATCCAGCCGTGTTGCCTACAGATAAAAACAGCGAGGAATAATCCATGCTTGAAGTCATCAATGACTTCCTCTCAGGGAAAGTGCTAATCGTGCTTATGGTCGGGCTCGGTGGTTACTTCACGATCCGCTCGCGTTTCGTTCAGTTTCGCTACTTCCTGCACATGTTTTCGGTCTTCAAAGACAGCCTGCGCAGCAGCGCCGGCGAACTCAGCTCGTTTCAGGCATTGATGCTGAGCCTGGCGGGCCGTGTGGGTGCAGGCAACATCGCCGGCGTCGGCATTGCCGTGACCCTCGGTGGTCCGGGTGCCGTGTTCTGGATGTGGGTGACCGCGCTGGTCGGCATGTCCAGCAGCCTGATCGAATGTTCGCTGGGCCAGCTGTACAAGCGTCGCGACGCGGAAGGCCAACTGCGCGGTGGCCCGTCCTTCTATATGAAGTACGGCCTGGGCAAAGTCTGGATGGGCAAGCTGATGGCCGTCCTGCTGCTCATTACCTTCGGTTTTGCCTTTATGGGCCTGCAAGCCCACGCTGTGACTCACTCGCTGCAAGATGCCTTCGGCTTTGAGGTCAATTACTCCGGCCTGGCCATCGCCATCCTCCTGGGGCTGGTGTTTATCGGCGGTATCAAACGTATCGCTTCGGTAGCCGACCTGCTGGTACCGGTCAAAACCCTGGCCTACATTGCCGTCACCCTCTATGTGATCGTGCTGCAATTCGATCACGTGCCGGCCATGCTCGGCCACATCGTCAAGAGCGCCTTCGGTCTCGACCCGGTGTTCGGCGGTCTGATCGGCAGTGCGATCGTGATGGGCGTCAAACGTGGCGTATTCGCCAACGAAGCCGGTCTGGGCAGCGCGCCGAACGTAGCCGCCGTGGCCGATGTTGACCACCCGATCGCCCAGGGCGTGGTTCAGGCATTCAGCGTATTCCTCGATACTTTCGTGATCTGCACCTGCACCGCGCTGCTGATCCTGCTGTCCGGCTTCTATACCCCGGGCTTTGAAGGGGACGGCATTGCCCTGACCCAGAACTCCCTGGCTGCCGTTGTCGGCGAATGGGGCCGCGTGTTCATCAGCGTGGCACTGGCGTTGTTCGTCTTCACCTCGATGCTCTACAACTACTATCTGGGTGAAAACAACCTGCGCTTCCTGGTCGGTGAGAGCCGCAAGGCGCTGATCGGTTATCGCGTGCTGGTACTGGTGCTGATTTTTTGGGGGTCGATCGAAAACCTGCAAACCGTCTTCGCCTTCGCCGACATCGCCATGACCATGCTGGCGTTCGTCAACCTGGTTGCCCTGGCGATGCTGTTCAAGATCTGCATGCGCGTGCTCAAGGACTACGACGACCAGCGTCGCGCCGGGATCAAGACACCGGTGTTCGATTCCAGTAAATTCCCGGATCTGGATCTGGACCTCAAGGCCTGGCCGCCACGACCGGCCGCCACGAGCGAAGAAACAAAACGCTGACACTCACGCGGCGGTTCTTATCAGAACCGCCGCGTTTTTGCTTATGGAGACTCATAAATGACTGCAGCCACTCATCACATAGCCCAGCGCGTCATGGTGCTCTACACCGGCGGCACCATCGGCATGCAAGCCAGCGCCAACGGCCTGGCCCCGGCATCGGGCTTTGAAGCGCGCATGGCTGAACACCTTGCCAGCCAGCCACAGCTGCAAGTACCGCAGTGGCGCTTTCGCGAAATGAGCCCGCTGATCGACAGCGCCAACATGACGCCCGCCTACTGGCTGCGCCTGCGCACCGCGATCATCGAAGCTGTCGAACAGGATGACTGCGATTCAGTATTGGTCCTGCATGGCACCGATACCCTGGCCTACAGCGCTGCGGCGATGTGCTTTCAACTGCTGGGGTTGCCGGCACCGGTATTGTTCACCGGTTCCATGCTGCCAGCGGGCGTGCCCGACAGCGATGCCTGGGAAAACGTCAGCGGTGCCTTGAGCGCACTGGGACGAGGTCAGCCCCATGGCGTGCAGCTGTACTTCCATGGCGCGCTCCTGGCACCGACACGCTGCGCCAAAGTGCGCAGCTTCGGGCGCAACCCGTTTGTCGCGCTCAAGCGTAATGGCGGCGCACCCAAGGCCAATACCTTGCCGGGTGAGCTGCTGTACCGCCATCCACGGCACGAGGCCAGTGTCGGCGTGCTGCCGCTGGTGCCGGGGATTGGCGCGGCGCAACTGGATGCCCTGCTCAATAGCGGGATTGAGGCCCTGATACTCGAATGCTTCGGCAGCGGTACCGGCCCCAGCGACAACCCGGCCTTCCTCGCCAGCCTGCAACGGGCACAGCAAAACGGCATCGTGGTGGTCGCCATTACCCAATGCCATGAAGGTGGTGTGGAACTTGACGTGTACGAAGCAGGCAGCCGCTTGCGTGAAGCCGGCGTGCTCTCGGGCGGCGGCATGACTCGAGAAGCCGCGCTCGGCAAGCTGCACGCATTGCTGGGGGCAGACCTGCCCCTGGTAGAAGTACGCCAGCTGGTTGAACTGGATGTGTGCGGCGAGCTGGCGTAAACAGCCCCCTTCCATCTGTAGGAGCGAGCTTGCCTCGCGATCTTTTAAAAAATCAAAAGATCGCGAGGCAAGCTCGCTCCTACAGAGTCAGGGTACAGAGCTACATCGGGATCAATTTCACACCCCGGCACACAATTTGCTCACTTCCTGCACCCCCATGCAGGAAGCGAACATGCTGCACTCCCATCTCACCACCCTCAACGCTGTATCACTGGTGCTCAGTACCTTCGAGGCCGAAGGCCTGCCGTGCGAAGCATTGTTGGCAGGCAGCGGCATTCGGGCCGCCGATCTGAGCCGCGCCGACACACGTATTACCGCCAGCCAGGAAATGCAGGTGTGCGCCAACGCCGTGGCCTTACGCCGTGAAATAGGCCTTGAACTGGGGCGGCGCATGCACGTGTCGTCTTACGGCATGCTGGGCTATGCCCTGCTCACCAGTGCCACCTTAGGTGACGCTTTACGTCTGGCCCTGCGCTATCCGGCGCTGCTGGGAACACTTTTTGAGCTCAGCCTTAAGGTCGAGGGCGATCAGGTCTGGTTCTGCGCGGACCACTATCATGAAAATCCGCAGCTGGCCGTCTTCAATGCACAACTTTGCCTGGTGTCATTGACCGTTATTTGCCAGGACCTGCTGGGTCAGCCCTTACCGCTGCTGGCCGCCCGTTTCGCCCACAGCAAGCCGGACTATCACGCCAGCTACGCCAGCACCTTCGACTGCACGCGCACATTCGAGGCTCAGGACAATGGCTTTGCCTTTGCCAGACACTGGCTTGACCACCCTCTGCCGCTGGCCGATGCCATCACTCACCAAGCAATGGCTGAGCGCTGCCGTAAACAAAACCTGGAGTTCACCGGGCGCCAGTCCTGGCTGACACGCATCCGCCAGTTGCTCGCCGCCCAGCTGCATGCAGCACCGGGCCTCGAAGGCCTGGCAGAGCAAATGAACTGCTCGCCACGCACGTTGCGCCGGCACCTGCATGACGCCGGATGCAGCTATCAGGGGCTGCTCGACGAACTGCGTTTTGAGCGCGCCAAGCTGTTACTCCACGAAACCGAATGGCCGATTTATCAGATTGCCGAAACCCTGGGCTTTAGCGAAACCGCGAGTTTTCGCCACGCATTTGTACGCTGGAGCGGGGTCGCCCCCAGCCAGTTTCGCGCGTAAAAAACCGTAGGAGCGAGCTTGCTCGCGAGCTCTTCATCGCGACATGGAAGAGCTCGCGAGCAAGCTCGCTCCTACAGGTTGTGTGGGGTCAGGGGGCAATTGCGGTCAGTGATTTGGGCCATATCTATCCTCTTTTGGCCGTTCCTGCCGTTCTCTGAAACTTGCGGTGCCGCAAAACTGTAGAACACCGCCCGAGTCTACGGAGAACAAGGACAATGCTGACCATCTACTCAGACGATCATCATCTGCATCATGGCCGCTGTGAATTGATAGACGGGCAATTGATGCCCTGCTTTGAAATGCCCTCCCGCGCCGACCATATTCTGCAGCGCGTTCAAACCCGCGAGCTGGGGCCGGTGCAAGCCCCGCAAGACTTCGGACGTGAGCCGATCCTGCGTGTGCACAGTGCGGCGTATCTGGATTTTTTCGAAGGGGCCTGGGCGCGTTGGGCCGAGCATGGCCGTGACGGCGATTTGATGCCCTACACCTGGCCTGCCCGCACCCTGCGTGCCGTGGTGCCTGTCAGCCTGCATGGCCAGCTCGGCTATTACAGTTTCGACGGTGGCGCCCCGATTACTGCGGGTACCTGGCGCGCAGCCTATAGCGCCGCCCAGGTTGCACTCACCGCTCAAGCCGCCATCCAGAACGGTGTTCACTGCGCATTCGCCCTGTGCCGACCACCGGGACACCATGCCGCCAGCGACTTGATGGGCGGTTATTGCTACCTCAACAATGCTGCGATTGCCGCTCAGGCCTTCCTTGACCAGGGTCGTAAAAAGGTGGCGATCCTCGACGTGGACTATCACCACGGCAACGGCACGCAGTCGATTTTCTATGAGCGCAGCGACGTGTTGTTCACTTCAATCCACGGTCATCCCGAAGCCGAGTTTCCGTTCTTTCTGGGGTATGCAGACGAGCTGGGCGAAGGTGCAGGTGAAGGCTTCAACTTCAACTACCCGCTGGCGGCCGGTTCGGCATGGGATCGCTGGAGCGCGGCACTGGAACTGGCCTGCACCGAAATCGAAGGTTACGACGCCGATGTGCTGGTGATTTCCTTGGGTGTGGACACGTTCAAGAACGACCCCATTTCCCAGTTCAAGCTCGATAGCCCCGACTATCTGCGCATGGGCGAACGCATTGCACGCCTGGGCAAACCGACGCTGTTCGTGATGGAGGGCGGCTACGCGGTAGAAGAAATCGGGATTAATGCAGTCAATGTGCTTGAGGGTTTCGAAAGCGCCCGATGAGCCCCCGGACCTGTAGGAGCGAGCTTGCTCGCGAGCAAGCTCGCTCCTACATCCAGATCTTGCCCAGGCGGGCCAGCGCTGCCTTGATATCGGCCTCGGGTACCGCGGCAAAACCCAGCACCAGCCCCGCGCGTTTATCCACAGGCTCACTCGAGCCTTGCAACCAGTAACTACTCAAACCGTTGATTTCCACCTCGGCCTCTTTGGCATGAGCCAGCAGTTGCTGCTCGCGCTCAAGATTTATGACGGGCACGGTCACATGCAAGCCCGCGGCAATACCCGGCATCGGCCCCACCCCTGCGATCCCCTGAGGCCAGTCAGCCAGCAATGCATTACGCCGACTCAAGGCGGCACGACGCATGCGCCGGATATGTCGCTGAAAGTGCCCGGCAGCCATGAACTCCGCCATCACGGCCTGAGTACTGACTTCCGAATGCCGCATGTCCAGGGAGCGGCGCCGGGCAAATGGCTCAATCAAACCCTTGGGCAATACCAGATACCCCAGACGCAAGGCCGGGAACACCACCTTGCCGAAGGTGCCGACATAGATCACCCGCCCCTGACGGTCCAGTGCCGCCAACGGCGCCAGCGGGGCCCCGCAATAACGGTACTCGCCGTCGTAATCGTCTTCGATGATCCAGCCCTGATTACGCTCGGCCCAGTCCAGCAGTTCAAGGCGCCGGGCCAGGCTCATGGTCACTCCTGTCGGGTACTGATGGGACGGCGTCACGTAGGCCAGCCGACAATTGCTCAGGTGCGCCAGTGCCGAGCAATCCATACCATCCTGATCGACCGCGATGCCCTGCATTTTCGCCCCCGCAATCGCAAAGGCATGTGCCGCTGCGCGGTAGCCGGGATTCTCGACGGCCACCCCGTCGCCAGGCTCGACCAGCAGCTGTGCACAAAGGCTAATTCCCTGCTGCGCGCCACTGGTGATCAAAATTTGCTCAGATGAGCACGATAAACCGCGGGAGGTGCGCAAATAGGCCGCTATCAACTCGCGCAGGCGCTCATCCCCTGCCGGATCGCCATAACACAGTTGCTGCAAGTCCGGCTTACGCCAAAAAGCCGCCTGCAGCTTGCTCCAGACCTCGAAAGGGAATAAGTCAAAAGCTGGCACCCCCACCCGAAATGCCCGTGGAACGCCCCCCGGAGGAAGGTCAAGAGAGTGTTGGCCAACCCTCTCCAAAGCGGTGCTGTGGATAACTTTACTGGACGTAACCACAGGTAAATCACCCTGTTTTGTGGATAACCCTGGGGATAAGCCTGTTGAAAAGCCTGTGGACAAGTTGGTGGACAACTTTTTCCGGGGGAGTGCTTTTTCCGGCAGTTGCGCAACATAAGTGCCATCACCGATCCGCCCCTCGATAAAGCCCTCGGCATATAGCTGATCGTAAGCCCGTACCACGCTGTTTCGCGAAATACCAAGGGCCGCTGCCAGATCGCGACTCGCCGGCAACCGCGAGCCACTGCCCAGGCGGCCATCCAGTACTCGCTGGCGCAATGCCTGATAGAGCTGACGGCTCAGGCCTTTTTTTGGATCAAGCTCGATACCGGCAGGGTTGAAGGCGATGGACAGCGCTGAATCCGACATGAATTGGACCTACGAAAATGACCATTAATGGCTCTTACAACGAGCCATTAGCCTGCCTAGGATGCAGGCATTCGCCAAGGAAAATCTCTATGTACGTGCCCCGCGCCTTCGCAGAAAGTGATATCCGCATACTGCATCAACAGATGCAGGCCACGCCGTTGCCGGTGCTGGTCACCCATGGCAGCCAGGGCCTGCTCGCCAGCCATGTACCGCTGTTGTTAAACCCGGACGAAGGCCCCAACGGCACGCTGTATGGCCACCTTGCCCGCGCCAACCCCCATTGGCAGGTATTGGCAGAAGGTGCCGAGGCGCTGGTTATTTTTGCCGGGGAGCAGGCTTATATCAGCCCGTCCTTCTACCCCAGCAAAGCTGAGGACGGTAAATCCGTACCCACCTGGAACTACCTTGCCGTTCACGCCTACGGCCAGGCCGAGGTATTCGATGATGCCGAGCGCCTGCTGACGCTGGTCAGTCGCCTGAGCAGCAAGCACGAAGCCAGCCGACCCGAGCCGTGGGCCGTCAGCGACGCTCCCAGGGATTACATCGACAGCATGCTCAAGGCGATTGTGGGTTTCAGCCTGCCAATCTCACGCCTTAACGGTAAACGCAAACTCAGCCAGAACCGCAGCACCGCCGACCAGCTCGGCGTGCGTAATGGACTGCTGGCCACCAACAACCCGCAAGACCACGCCCTCGCTCAATTAATCGCTAAGGAATAGCAACATGGCTCAGCCACTGCAGATCAAACCCGCCACCGCCGCCGATCACGATCAATGGCTGCCGCTCTGGCAGGCGTATTTGAGCTTTTATAAAACCGAACTGCCCGCCGAGGTCAGCCAGTCAACCTGGGAGCGCTTTCTCGACCCGGCCGAGCCGACCCATCTGGCGCTGGCCTGGAAGGACGACGAGGCGGTGGGCATGGTGCAGTTTATTTATCACCGCTCCAACTGGAGCATTGGTCACTCCTGCTACCTTCAAGACCTGTTTGTCAGCCCCCAGGTACGCGGCACCGGTGCGGGGCGCCGGTTGATCGAGCATGTATACGCCGCGGCCAAAGACAATCAGTGCGCCAAAGTTTACTGGTTGACCCAAGAGAGCAACGCGACCGCCATTCAGCTTTATGAGCGAATGGCCGAGCGTCCGGGCTTTATTCTATTTCGCAAAGCCTTGTCATAAAAAGGAACGCGCAATGCCTGAAGATCTACAACATTGGCAGCCAGCCAGAACGCCGGATACACGAACACTTGAAGGGCGCTTCATTCGTCTGGAAAAGCTCGACCCGGCGCGTCATGGCGATGAATTATGGCTAGCCTTACAAGGCCCCGAAGGTGATCCCAAACTATGGGATTACTTGCCGTACGGACCTTTCAATGAACGCCCGGCATTTGATGCTTGGCTGCAGAACAACGCGGCAAGCCGCGATCCGCACTTCTATACCGTTGTCGACCAGATCAGTGGCCAGGCCCAGGGCACCATCAGCCTGATGTGCATAGTTGCCGAACACGGGCGCATAGAGATCGGCCACGTCACTTTCGGCGCCCCAATGCAGCGTTCGCCGAAAAGTACCGAAGCGGTCTACCTGCTGGCCAAGGAAGCCTTCGCGCTGGGCAATCGACGCCTGGAGTGGAAGTGCAACAATGACAACGCCAGATCCAAACGTACCGCAGTACGACTTGGGTACACATATGAAGGCGTATTTCGCCAGCATATGGTGGTCAAAGGCAAGAATCGTGATACCACGTGGTACAGCATTATCGGTACGGAATGGCCAGCTATAGCCGCCGGCTTCGAAAAATGGCTGGCACTGGATAACCAACCCGAAAGCGGCCAGATCAAGTCTCTGGAAGAATGCAGGGCAGCAACTGTATAAATTTTGATCAGAGCGCCCGACAAGGACTGCCGGGCATTTTTGTGTCTGGAAGGGGTTAAAACTTTGCGGGTTTTTGACAGGGTCATTTCTGCCCCCCCTTTTTTTGGCGGTGAGCTGACAAGCCTCGCGAGCAAGCTCGCTCCTACAGGGGGGGGACCTTGAATCCCGGGCAAAAAAAAGGGGAGCACATGCTCCCCCGAGGTTTAAAGCGTTTGGATCAAAGGCAGTATCAGGCTTCGATTTCGATCAGGATTTCGCCCGGGTTAACGCGATCGCCTTTGATCACATGAATGAGGAGGATCTTGCCGGCGATGGCGGCCTGTACTTCGGTCTCCATTTTCATCGCTTCGGTAATCAGTACCGATTGGCCAGCCTTGACGGTGTCGCCCACCTTGACCAGAACATCGACAATGTTGCCCGGCATGGCAGTGCTGACGTGCCCCGGCTCGCTGGCCTGCTTGCGCTTGCTGGAGGCGCTGCCGACGAACTGGTTGAGCGGCTCGAACACCACTTCTTCTGGCATGCCGTCGATGGACAGGTAGAAGTGGCGCTTGCCCTCAGCCTTGACGCCCACACCGGTGATGTCGACGCGGTAGCTCTCACCGTGCACGTCGATCACGAACTCGGTAGGTACGCCTTCACCGCCCGCACTGCTCACGCCACCCGCCTCAGGGATCGGCAGCAACACTTCCGGAGCCAGGGTGCCGGCTGCGCGTTCTTCAAGGAACTTGCGACCGATATCCGGGAACATCGCATAGGTCAGTACGTCTTCTTCGGACTGGGCCAGCGCACCGATTTCGCCACGCAACTTGACCATTTCCGGCTTGAGCAGATCCGCAGGACGCACGTCGATCAACTCTTCGTTACCGATGGCCTGACGACGCAGTTGCTCGTTGACCACGCCCGGCGCCTTGCCGTAGCCGCCCTGCAGGTAGAGCTTCACTTCGTTGGTGATGGTTTTGTAGCGCTCGCCGGCCAGTACGTTGAAGAACGCCTGGGTGCCGACGATTTGCGAGGTCGGGGTAACCAGCGGCGGGAAGCCCAGGTCTTCACGAACACGCGGGATTTCGGCCAGCACTTCGCTCATGCGATTCAGGGCGCCCTGCTCTTTGAGCTGGTTGGCAAGGTTGGAGATCATCCCGCCCGGCACCTGATTGACTTGAACGCGAGTGTCGACCGCGGTGAATTCGCTTTCAAACTGGTGGTACTTCTTACGGACGGCGTAGAAGTACAGACCGATTTCCTGCAGCAGTGCCAGGTCGAGACCGGTGTCGTATTCGCTGCCTTTAAGGGCGGCAACCATCGACTCGGTACCCGGGTGGCTGGTGCCCCATGCGAAGCTGGAGATCGCGGTGTCGATGTGGCTGGCACCGTTTTCGATGGCCTTGAGCTGGCACATGGCGGCCAGACCGGCGGTGTCGTGGGAGTGGATAAAGATCGGCAGGCCAATTTCAGCCTTCAGTGCCTTGACCAGTTCGCCCGTGGCGTATGGCGTCAGCAGGCCGGCCATGTCCTTGATCGCCACCGAGTCGCAACCCATGGCTTCCATCTGCTTGGCCTGGGCCACAAACGCTTCAGTGGTATGCACAGGGCTGGTGGTATAGGCGATGGTGCCCTGGGCATGCTTGCCGGCCGCTTTGACCGCCTCGATGGCCACGCGCAGGTTACGCACGTCGTTCATGGCATCAAAGATGCGGAATACGTCGATGCCATTAACGGCCGCTTTAGCGACAAAGGCTTTGACCACATCGTCGCTGTAGTGGCGGTAGCCCAGCAGGTTCTGGCCCCGCAACAGCATTTGCAGACGAGTGTTGGGCAAGGCTGCGCGCAGCTGGCGCAGACGCTCCCACGGGTCTTCTTTAAGGAAGCGTACGCAGGCATCAAAGGTAGCGCCGCCCCAGACTTCCAGGGACCAGTAGCCGACTTTGTCGAGCTTGTCGCAAATCGGCAGCATGTCTTCAGTGCGCATGCGGGTGGCCAGCAGCGACTGGTGGGCATCACGCAGGATGGTGTCGGTTACAAAGATCTTATTGGACATGAAAATATTCCTCACAGGCCTGCGTGGGCGGCAATGGCGGCGGCGATGGCCAGGGCCAGCTCTTCGGGTTTGCGCTTGATCGAGTAGTTGGTCAGTTCAGGATGGCTTTCTACGAAGCTGGTGTTGAACTGGCCACTGCGGAATTCCGGGTTACGCAGGATTTCCTGGTAGTACGCAGCGGTGGTTTTGACCCCTTGCAGACGCATGTCGTCGAGAGCGCGCAAACCACGGTCCATCGCTTCTTCCCAGGTCAGCGCCCATACCACCAGTTTCAGACACATGGAGTCGTAATACGGTGGAATGGTGTATCCGGTATAAATCGCCGTGTCAGTACGTACGCCAGGCCCGCCGGGTGCGTAGTAACGGGTGATCTTGCCGAAGCTGGGCAGGAAGTTGTTTTTCGGGTCTTCAGCATTGATCCGGAACTGCAGGGCAAAGCCGCGGTGCTGAATGTCTTCCTGCTTGATCGACAACGCCAGGCCGGAGGCGATGCGAATTTGTTCGCGAACAATGTCGATGCCGGTGATTTCTTCGGTGATGGTGTGTTCCACCTGCACCCGGGTGTTCATTTCCATGAAGTACACCTCGCCCTCAGCGAGCAGGAACTCCACGGTACCGGCGTTCTCGTAACCCACTGCCTTGGCCGCGCGCACGGACAGGTCGCCGATGTAGGCACGCTGTTCCGGGGTCAGTTGAGGGCTTGGGGCGATTTCGATCAGCTTCTGGTTGCGGCGCTGGATCGAGCAGTCGCGCTCGAACAGGTGCACCACGTTGCCGAAACTGTCGCCAAGAATCTGCGCCTCGATGTGCTTGGGGTTAACGATGCATTTTTCGAGGAACACTTCAGCCGAGCCAAAGGCCTTGGTGGCTTCGGAGATAACCCGGGGGAAAGCCTGTTCTAGCTCTTCGCGGCTGTTGCAGCGACGAATCCCGCGACCGCCGCCACCAGACGTAGCTTTAAGCATCACCGGGTAACCGATGCGCTCGCCTTCGACCAATGCTTCGTGGATGTCGGCAACGTTGCCTTCAGTGCCCGGGGTAACCGGTACGCCGGCCTTGATCATGCTACGGCGCGCTTCGGTCTTGTCGCCCATGCGGCGAATGACTTCGGCGGACGGACCGATAAACTTGATTCCGCGCTCGGCACAAATATCAGCCAGCTCGGCGTTTTCTGACAGAAAACCGTAACCGGGATGCAAGGCATCGCAACCGGTTTCCACGGCCAGGTTCACCAGCTTGCGCGGGTTGAGATAGCCGGCCAGAGGGTCTTCGCCAATGCTGTGCGCTTCATCGGCGCGCTTGACGTGCAAGGCATGCCGGTCAGCTTCGGAATAGACCGCTACAGAGCGAATACCCATCTCGGCACAGGCACGCACGATGCGGACGGCGATTTCTCCGCGGTTGGCGATCAGGATCTTTTTTATCACTTGGAGTTTTCCTAAAGCCTATGGAACAAACGACCTGCTAGACCAGGTCGGCACGTGTCCAAATGTGTCTGAACCGTTGTAGGGCCACACTAGACCCACGCAGAGATAAACAAAAATCAATATTTCTTGGGTCATGCATAAGCAAAGACTTATAGTCAGATCACTTGCCGCTCTGGATAACTCATAAAAAATGCGTAAGTCATTGATGCGTATAACTTTTCGACAACTTCAGGTATTTAACGAAGTCTGCGATCTACGCTCTTACAGCCGCGCTGCGGAAGAAATGTCTCTTACCCAGCCTGCTGTCAGCCTGCAAATTCGCCAGCTTGAAGAGCTTGTCGGGCAGCCATTATTCGATTACGTCGGTAAAAAGCTGTACATGACCGAAGCGGCTGAAGCGCTTCAGTTGGCCAGTCGGGATATTTTCGGGCGCCTCGAAAGCCTCGATATGCAGCTCTCCGACATGCTGGGCTCACTGCAAGGGCAACTGAAACTGGCGGTCGAATCGAGTGCCAAATATTTCGTCCCGCACTTGTTTGCCGCATTCAAGCGCCAGCACCCGGAAGTCAATTTGCAGCTCACGGTAGTCAATCGCGCGCAGGCGGTGCGCAGGCTGTCGGACAACCGCGACGATTTGGTCATTATGTCGATGGTGCCGCAAGACATGGGCCTGGAGTTTCTGCCGTTTTTGAATAACCCGATTGTTGCCGTGGTGCCGGCGGACCATCCGCTATGTGCTCTAGGCCCGTTACGCTTGCAGGATCTGGAGCCCTACACGCTGCTGATGCGCGAGCAGGGGTCTGGTACGCGCATGGCCTGCGAAGAATATTTCAAGGAAAAGCGCGTTCACTTCAATCAGACACTGGAAGTGGCATCGAACGAATCCCAGCGTGAATGCGCAGTGGCCGGGTTGGGCGTGGCGCTGTTGACCCGCCACGCCGTCAGCCTGGAGCTGGCGACCGGCCTGCTGTGCGAGCTGCCGGTCGAAGAGTTGCCGCTGTATCGCAGTTGGTGCGTGGTGCAGGCCAAAGCCAAACGCCTGTCACCGGTAGCCCATGCATTTTTGGGTTTTATCCGCAGTGAGCGCCTGCAAATCAGCGCGCTGGTTGAGCGTTTCGACGGTCACTTGCCGCAGACGCCTGCCAATAATTGAGCGCATTGAGGTCGGGGTAATCGGCGGTTTCCATACTCAGCTGGCGCTGATTGGTAAGGTCTTCGATCGCACGACGGAAGGCCATGCGACGCTGGTCTTCTTGCTGACGGCGAGTTTTGACGGCGCTGTTGCGTTCTTCGTAAGGCTGAGCCATTTCGAGTCTCCCAAGGCGTGTACGGGAGCTTCACGATGGACTTTGTTTATGACGACTTGGCGAAAGCGCGATGACAGGGGGATGAAAGCTGAAAATAAACCTGCAGGAGCGAGCTTGCCTCGCGATCTTGAAAGCTCAAAAGATCGCGAGGCAAGCTCGCTCCTATAAAGATTGTTCGACGCTTAGTCGTCGTTACTTTTCAACGATTTGGGCGACAGACGCAAACTGCGAAGGCTGCGTTTTACGCTTTTAAGGTGGTTGACCAGACTCGGGCCACGGGCCATGGCAACCCCCATCGCCAGCACGTCAATCACCACCAGGTGAGCAATACGCGACGTCAGCGGGGTATAGATTTCGGTGTCTTCGTGAACGTCGATCGCCAGGTTGATGGTCGAAAGCTCCGCCAGGGGCGTTTGGCTTGGACACAACGTGATCAGGCTTGCCCCACTTTCACGGACCAGATTGGCCGTGATCAGCAGGTCTTTGGAGCGGCCGGACTGAGAAATGCAAATTGCCACGTCTGTGGGCTTCAGGGTTGCGGCCGACATCGCCTGCATGTGCGGGTCAGAGTAGGCGGCAGCGGTCAGCAGCAGACGGAAAAACTTGTGCTGGGCATCTGCCGCTACAGCGCCGGACGCACCAAAACCATAGAACTCAACCCGCTGCGCTTGCGACATCGCCGTCACGGCTCGCTGCAGCGCCACCGGGTCGAGCTTTTCGCGCACGTCCATCAAGGTGTGCAGCGTGGTGTCGAAAATTTTCAGGCTGTAATCAGCAACCGAGTCGTCTTCATGAATCGCAAACTGACCAAAACTGGCACCGGCGGCCAGGCTTTGCGCCAGCTTGAGCTTCAGGTCCTGAAACCCGGAACAGCCAATCGCGCGGCAAAAACGCACGATCGTAGGCTCGCTGATGCCGACGCTGTGAGCCAGGTCAGCCATGGAACTGTGCATTACAGCCGCAGGATCAAGCAGCACGTGATCGGCGACCTTGAGTTCCGATTTACGTAACAGGTGGCGTGACTGGGCGATATGTTGCAGCAGGTTCAAAGGGCAGGACTCGGTCTGTAAGCGGCGGACGCCGGGGATGTAGCAATCTTGTAGTTATACTACAAGAATTCGCTTTCTGCCCAACCAATACATCGCCCTGCTCCAGCACTTGCCGCCATGTAGCTCTTTTGCGCACTACAAAATGACTACACCGCTACGCAGTAAATCGCCTAATGCCGTGGCGTTTACCGGACGGCTGATCAAGTAACCCTGAATCTCGTCACATTGCCGGCTCTTGAGAAACGCAAGCTGCACCTCGTCTTCAACACCTTCAGCGACCACCTTGAGGTCCAGACTGTGAGCCATTGCAATAATCGCGACGGTAATGGCTTCGTCTTCGCTGCAACGCCCTACACCGCGAATAAAAACTTGATCGATTTTCACGTAATCCACCGCAAACCGCTTGAGATAACTGAGCGATGAATAGCCGGTGCCGAAGTCATCAATCGCCAGCTTCACCCCCAATTCGTGTAGCTGCTGGAAGGTCGTGATGACGTGCTCAACATTGTCGAGCAACTGGCTTTCAGTTAATTCAAGCTCCAGGCAATGCGGCGCCAACCCGGTTTCTTCGAGCACCTGGCGCACCAGACTGACCAACTTGCCCTGACGCAACTGATGGCCCGACAGGTTGACAGAAACACGGATCGGCGCCAGCCCGGCATGCTGCCACTCACAGGCCTGACGACAGGCTTCACGTAATACAAACTCGCCGATGGCACCGATCAGGCCGGTTTCTTCAGCCAGCGCGATAAAATCGCTGGGCGGCACACTGCCCAACTGCGGATGATCCCAACGCACCAGGGCTTCGGCTGCATGCAGGCGCCCCGTACGCAGGCACAGCTTGGGTTGATAGAAAACGTTGAGCTGGCCTTCGGCAATGGCTTTGCGTAGCTGGTTTTCAAGCTGCAAGCGCTCAAGGGTGCTGTGCTGCCGGCTGTGACTAAAGAACTGAAAAGTACCGCCCCCCACATGCTTCGCCTGCTCCATGGCCTGACTGGCCTGGTTGACCAGGGTCGCGATATCCCGTGCGCTGTCGGGCAGCAGGCTGATCCCCATTGAGGCGCTAATTACCAGTTCATGGCCATCAATCATCAGCGGCCGGCCGAGTTTGCTCAATAACCGGGTGGCGACCCGCGCCAGACTGGTCAGGCTGGCATAGGTATCGAACAGGACGGCAAACTCATCGCCCGACAGGCGTGCAATCGTGTCGGCCTCGGGCAAGGCCTTGGTGATGCGCTCGGCCACTTGCTGCAGCACCTGGTCTGCCAGCTCATGCCCCAGACTGTCATTGAGCAGCTTGAAGCGGTCGAGGTCGATGTGCAGCAGTGCCAGGTTGCGCGAACCCTGACGCACCCGCTGACTGGCTTCTTCAAGGCGTTCCTTGAACAAGAGGCGATTGGCCAGCCCGGTGAGCTCATCAAAATGGGTGAGGTGGCGCACCCGCATTTCAGAGATACGCCGTGCCGAAAGGTCGCTGATAAAAGCCACGATATGACTGACGCTTGCGGCCCTGTCGCGCACCACTTTGAGTTGCAGCCACTGCGGGTAAAGTTCGCCGTTTCTGCGGGTTTCAACCAGCTCCCCCTGCCAGCTGTCATGCTGGTTCAGTGAAGTCTGAATAACGGGGAAATGACGATGTGCATCCCGGCTACAGGCCAACTCATCGACCCGGCGCCCGACCAGTTCTTGTACCTCATACCCGCTGATCCGGCTAAAGGCCTGGTTGACCGCCAGCATTTTGTAAGCCGGGTCGAGAATCACGATGCCTTCACCGGCCGCTTCAAATACCGTCGCCGCCAGACGCCGCTGTTCCACTTCACGAGCCAGGTCCATGTTGAGTTGCTTACTCAGGACGTTGGCTTGCTGCAGGTCCTCAATCAACCCCTGGTGATGCCGACGACGTATCTGTCGACTCTGGTTCACTTTCCAGCCGAGCACACTCATCAGCGCCAGAAAAATACCGGAGCCTATGCCGATAGAACTACCCAGCGAGCTAAAACCCTGAATCATCGGCAAAATTCTTATAAGTGGTGGATGAGCCAAAAAGTTGACCGAGCATACACAAGCAACGCCAGCTACCAAATAGAGGAAAACAGTGGCGCGAATTGAGCCGTTCAGCGCACTCACTCAAGGGGGGCTTTTTCAACACCGCAGGCAAAGCAATGCCCGGCGGTCAAACTGAACGGGATTGGGGTTTGCCCGGTTTGTCTGCGCCCCCTAGAATGGCCCGATGCGCGATGATCTCTCTCTCTTGTTAAATTCCCTCAACGATGCCCAACGTCAGGCCGTCACGGCCAGTGTCGGGCGTCAGTTGGTTCTGGCCGGCGCAGGTTCCGGCAAAACCCGTGTGCTGGTGCACCGTATCGCCTGGTTGATCCAGGTCGAAAACGCGTCCCCTCACTCCGTACTGTCGGTGACGTTCACCAACAAGGCCGCTGCCGAGATGCGTCACCGCATCGAACAGTTGATGGGTATTAACCCGGCCGGCATGTGGGTTGGCACCTTCCACGGCCTGGCTCACCGCCTGTTGCGTGCTCACTGGCAGGAGGCCGGGCTGAGCCAGACCTTCCAGATTCTCGACAGCGATGACCAGCAACGCTTGGTCAAGCGCGTGATTCGTGAACTGGGCCTTGATGAACAGCGTTGGCCGGTGCGCCAGGCGCAATGGTTTATCAACGGCCAGAAGGACGAAGGCCTGCGCCCTAAACATATTCAGGCCAGCGGTGATTTGTTCCTGTCCACCATGCGCAATATTTACGAGGCCTATGAGGCCGCGTGCCAGCGCGCGGGAGTCATCGACTTTTCCGAGTTGCTGTTACGGGCCCTCGATCTGTGGCGCGATAACCCGGGGCTGCTGGCGCATTATCAAAAGCGTTTCCGTCACATTCTGGTGGACGAATTCCAGGATACCAACGCCGTTCAATACGCCTGGCTCAGACTGCTGGCCCAAGGCGGCGACAGCCTGATGGTAGTGGGCGATGACGACCAGTCTATTTACGGCTGGCGCGGCGCCAAGATTGAGAACATCTATCAGTACTCAACCGACTTCCCCGACGCTGAAACCATTCGTCTGGAACAAAACTATCGCTCCAGTGCCGGTATCCTCAAAGCGGCCAACGCCCTGATTGCCAACAACACCGGGCGTATGGGCAAAGAGCTGTGGACCGACGGCGGCGAAGGCGAAGCGATCAATTTGTACGCGGCCTTCAATGAGCACGACGAAGCACGCTATGTAGTCGAAACCATCGAAAGCGCTCTGAAAACCGGCCTGTCCCACAGCGATATCGCCATTTTGTACCGCTCCAACGCCCAGTCGCGGGTGCTTGAAGAAGCCTTACTGCGCGAGCGTATTCCATACCGTATTTATGGCGGCCAGCGCTTTTTCGAACGCGCCGAGATTAAAAACGCGATGGCTTACATGCGCCTGCTTGAAGGCCGTGGCAATGATGCAGCCCTGGAGCGGGTGATTAACGTTCCTGCTCGCGGTATTGGCGAAAAAACCGTCGAGGCCATTCGCGAGCATGCACGCCATAGCGATGTGTCGATGTGGGAAGCCATGCGCCAGCTCATCGCCAACAAAGCTCTGCCCGGGCGCGCTTCTGGCGCCATCGCCGGTTTTATCGAGCTGATCGAAAGCCTTTCGGCAAAAGTCATGGAGATGCCGCTGCATCTGATGACCCAGACCGTCATCGAGCAAAGCGGGCTGATTGCCTACCATCAGGCGGAAAAAGGCGAAAAAGGCCAGGCCCGGGTAGAGAACCTTGAGGAACTGGTAAGCGCAGCCCGCAACTTCGAAAACAATGACGAAGACGAGGAGCTGTCGCCATTGGCCGCATTCCTGGGGCATGCGTCGCTGGAAGCGGGCGACACCCAGGCCGAAGAGCACGAAGACGGCATTCAGCTGATGACGTTGCACAGTGCCAAAGGTCTGGAGTTCCCGTACGTCTTCCTGGTGGGCATGGAAGAAGGCCTGTTCCCGCACAAGATGAGCCTGGAAGAGCCGGGCCGTCTTGAAGAGGAGCGTCGCCTGGCTTACGTAGGCATTACCCGGGCCATGCATAACCTGGTAATGACCTACGCGGAAACCCGACGCCTCTACGGTGCCGAGACCTACAACAAGGTTTCGCGTTTCGTTCGTGAAGTGCCGAAGGGGCTGATTCAAGAGGTACGGCTATCCAACAGCGTCAGCCGTCCTTTTGGCGGCGGTCAAAAGCAAAGCGCCAGCGGCCTGTTTGGAGGTTCGGAGATCCCGGAAACAGAATTCAAACTCGGCCAGTTGGTCAAGCATGCGGTGTTCGGTGAAGGCGTCATCCTCAACTTCGAGGGCGCAGGCGCACAGGCGCGGGTGCAGGTGAACTTCTCCGAGGGCAGCAAGTGGCTGATGATGGGCTACGCCAAACTTGAAGCTGTCTGACAGACGTCCTACAGCTATTCAGGAATAAGGTAAGGTTAACCCTATGCTCTTGTGGGATCTGGCTACCAGCTCCCACAAGATATTTGCCATTTTCCTGCACTGATAAAATTCACGCCTTACAGCCAAACAGGCAAAAGCCCGAAACACTTCACCGCTAGCCAGTCACACCTCACCTGTGCAACATGGCGCGCGTGTTATCCACAAATGGGAACCCCTTATGAAACGTTTTCTTAGCATCGCCATGGCGCTGTGCATCGGTTTGACGATGAGTCTCGACGCGAACGCCAAGCGCTTCGGTGGCGGCAAGAGCTTTGGTTCGGCCCCTAGCCATCAAGCGCGCCAGGCCGCTCCAGCCGCAGCCCCTGCTGCTGCCGGTGCTGCGGGCGCAGCTGCTAAAGCCGGTGGTGCTTCGCGCTGGCTCGGCCCTCTGGCAGGCCTCGCCGCAGGCGGTCTGCTGGCCTCCATGTTCATGGGCGGCGGCTTCCAGGGCATGCAGTTCTTCGACATCCTGATCATGGCGGTCATCGCCTTCCTGATCTTCCGGTTCATTGCCGCCCGTCGCCGCAAGCAACAGGCTGACATGATGGCCCCGGCTGGCCACGCACCAATGCAACGCGAAGCGTTCGATGCCAAGCCTGCGGCTCCATCGATCTTCGGTGGTGGTTCGGCTGCACCTGCAGCACGCCCGGTAATCAACGCCCCGGCCTGGTTCAACGAACAGAGCTTCCTTGAAGCTGCGCGCAACCATTTCCAATCCCTGCAACAGCATTGGGATGCCAACGAGATGGACAAGATTGCCGAGTTCGTAACACCGCAAATGCTCGACTTCCTCAAACGCGAACGCGCGGACCTGGGTGATGGCTTCCAGTCGACTTACATCGATAATCTGACCGTGCAACTGGACGGCCTGGATGATCGTGCAGACAAAACCATCGCGACCCTGACCTTCAGCGGCCTGTCGAAAACTTCACGTTTTGATCAGGGCGAAGCCTTCAGCGAAAGCTGGAACATGGAACGTCAGCAAGGCGATAACCAGCCTTGGCTGGTTGCCGGTATCCGCCAGAACGGCTGATCCCACAGGCATCACAGGTTGTAACCAAAGCCCCGGACTTGTCCGGGGCTTTGCATTTCACGATTGCACTTATAACGAGCTACTGTATAAAGCGCGTCATATAAACCGCGCCATAGAGTATGAGGATTGAGGTCGTGGAAGAGATCATCGAAGAGCTACGTGAAAAAAATGAGCCGGTCCCGGTTCCGCTGGAACTGCCAGATGAAGACCAGCTGGTGGAAATCGAGGAACAACTGTTCATTGATATCCCGTTTGTGTTCAGAGAGTTTTTGCTGACCGTCAGTGACGTGGTGTATGGCAGCCTGGAGCCGGTCACCGTGACTGATCCGCAGTCCCATACCTACCTTCCTGAAGTGGCAGCAACCGCTTGGGATGCAGGTGTTGATCGCAGCCTGATCCCAATTTGTCAGGATGGCGACGACTACTACTGCGTGGAAGAAGACGGCACTGTAGTGCTGTGGTCCGGCGAAGAAGAACTGGTCACCGAAGAGACCTGGGAATCCGTCTGGCACTGGGCACGGGACGTTTGGCTGGAAAGCTGATACCTGTCCCCCTGGTTATTTTGCAGGAACGAGCTTGCTCGCGTGGGCATCTGCACGGTTTTTCAGTGCACCGCCAGCATCGCGAGACAAGCTCGCTCCTGCAGAGCCGGATTATCTAGTGGCCGCTCTCTTTGTGATTGTCCAGGGTCTCCAGTAGCGCCACCTGCATGCGCGTATGAATCCGGATAAACCAGCGCCACAATACGGCCGCAACGCCCGCAGCCACCACCGCAATCACTATCAGCAGTTCATTGGTCGGCAGGATGCTCGCCGACAGCGCTGACAGCAGCAGAAAAATGACCAGCAACGACAAAATCGGGATCACTTCAGAAATCACCCGACGCACACGCTGCGTATGTCGCCCCGCCATTTCGGGTTTGACCCCCATCTCTGCCAACAACATCGAGAGCGCTTTAAGCTTGCGATAGGCCGCGATCAAAAACGGCAGTGACAGCAACAAAGCCGCACCCCAGATCATGCCTTTTTGCCAGCTCGGCTCCAGAATCCAGCCCTGAAAATAACGCCCGATTCGCGGCGCGAAAAATCCGCCAGTAAAAAAAATAGCGATGACCAACGCCAGGTTCACCCCCACCTGGAGCAATATTTTCCGGATCATGGCCGCCAGTAACGCGCCCTCTCCCTGCGGTTGAATACTGCGCAGCCATTCGCCATACAGTCCGAAAACCCGGGACAGCCGATTGGGCATGACCTGTGCCAGTTTGTGCGAGAGCGGATCTGCTGCCCGAATAAGGTAAGGCGTCATCAAGGTGGTGAGCACCGACACAGCGACCGCTACGGGGTACAAGAAGCTGCTGGTGACCTGCAATGTCATCCCCAGCGCCGCAATGATGAAAGAGAACTCCCCAATCTGCGAAAGCCCCATCCCGACCCGCAATGAGGTACGTCCGTCGTTACCTGCGATAAACGCACCCAGCCCACACGAAAGCATCTTGCCCAGCACCACAGCGATGGTAATCACCACGATCGGCAGTGCGTATTCCAAAAGGATGGCGGGGTCGAGCATCAGCCCGATGGCGACGAAAAAAATAGCGCTGAACAAATCACGTACCGGTTCGATCAAGCGCTCTATTTTCAGCAACTGACGAGATTCGGCCATGATTGCGCCAATCAAAAAGGCGCCGAGCACCATGCTGTATTCCAACTTGACCACCAGCAGGCAAAAACCAAAACAAAGCCCCAGCACGGTGATCAGCAACATCTCATTACTTTCGAACCTGGCGACATAGGCCAGCACACGCGGCACCAACAAAATACCGATCACCAGCGCCACGATCATGAATAACGACAGTTTGCCGACGGTCGAGAACACTTCTTCCGGGCTGACGCTGCCGCTGACGGCAATGCTGGACAACAGCGCAATAATCCCGATACCTAAAATATCCTCAACAATCAGCACGCCAAAAATCAGCTGCGCGAAGCGCTCGTTTTTCATCTTCAGGTCGTTAAGGGCTTTAACGATGATAGTGGTCGAGGAAATGGCCAGAATTGCGCCCAGAAACAGCGAGTCCATGGTGTTCCAGTCGAACCAGCGACCAATTTCGTAGCCGATCCAGATCATCAGCGTTATTTCCATAAACGCCGCAATGAAGGCCGTAGCCCCGACCTTGAACAGTTTGCGCAGGCTGAATTCCAGCCCCAGACAGAACATCAAAAAAATCACCCCGAGTTCAGCCAGGGTCTTGATCGTCTGCTCGTCGTGGATCAAGCCAAACGGCGGGGTGTGCGGACCGATAATAAAACCCGCAACGATGTAACCCAGCACTACCGGCTGCTTGAAACGGTGGAAAAGGATGGTCACCACGCCTGCAACCAGCATGATGACTGCCAAATCCTGGATGAAACTGATGGCATGCATGGCTTGACGCTCCCTGTTTAATTTTCACCAAGCAACAAGACGACAGACACAGCTAGTTACGCTGTGAGTGTCGTCCGTTTTAAATGTAGGAATTACCCGATTGACAGGCTTTTGCAGGTTAACACCGCGACTTCAAGCTGAAAGGCGGTGCAATATATGGAAACAGATACACATAAGCGTGACGGCAGCCAAAACGGCAGCGTCCCGTTATTAACTGTTTCACAATTCGACAAGTATCCGCAGAGATACCCATTTCACTGCTGCAACACTACCGCGAGCCTGCTGCTATGGAACCCGGAAACGCCCAACTGTCGATGACGGTCCTGATGACCCCGGATATGGCCAATTTTTCTGGCAATGTCCACGGCGGAACCCTGCTCAAGTACCTCGATGAAGTCGCTTACGCCTGCGCCAGCCGCTATGCGGGTCGCTATGTAGTCACCTTGTCGGTGGATCAGGTTATTTTTCGTGAACCCATTCACGTCGGCGAGTTAGTCACCTTCCTCGCGTCGGTCAACTACACCGGCAACACCTCGATGGAAGTCGGGATTAAAGTGGTTACCGAAAATATCCGTGAGCGTTCTGTGCGCCACACCAACAGCTGTTTCTTCACCATGGTAGCTGTGGACGACGACCGCAAACCGGCAGCCGTACCGCCTTTGCAGCCAGTCAACAGCGAAGACAAACGCCGCTTTATCCAGGGCAAGCAACGTCGCCAGATCCGCCAGGAACTGGAACTGCGCTATAGAGAGTTGAAACACGAAGGGGTGTAACCCGTGACAGCACTCTGTGGGAGCTGGCTTGCCAGCTGCCACAGATGATCGATGAAGTGCCTACAGACTGATCGGCACAGCCTCAAACCGCACGCGCGGATGGGCTATGCGGTCCTGGGCCCGAATCAGCTGCAGCTCGTAGCTTGTACAGGCCTGGGTCTCGAGCAACACCTCGTGCACCGCCGCCGCCGTGAACTCAAACGCAGCCACCAGGCTGTCACCCAGCAACACTCGCGCCAGGAACAACCCGGACGTCAGGTCGCCAACCCCCACAGGCTGACGCGGGAAGGCCAACAGTGGACGGCGCAAGTGCCAACTGCCCTCAGCAGTCACCAGCAGCATCTCGAAACTCTCAGCCGGTTTGCCGGGATAAGACAAATGCTTGACCAGCACCGCTTTCGGGCCGCGCGCCAGCAGACTGCGGGCCATCGCCAGGCAGTCGAACAGTGATTGCGGCTGACGACCGCAAAAACTGTCCAGCTCCAACTGATTCGGACATAAAAAATCCGCCATCGCTGCAGCTTCTTCGAGCAGGAAATTACTGACTTCCTCAGGCACGATGCAGCCTTTTTCAGGGTGCCCCATCACCGGATCGCAGAGGTACAGCGCATTGGGGTTGACCGCCTTTATGCGCGCCACACCACTAAGAATCGCCCGCCCTTGCGCGGCACTGCCCAGGTAGCCGGACAAGACCGCATCGCAATTGCCCAACTCACCGATTGCGGCAATACCGTCGACCAGCGCAGGAATTTGTTCGGGAGCCAACACTTCCCCGGCCCACTGACCATACTGTGTGTGATTGGAGAACTGCACCGTGTTCAAAGGCCATACGTTCACCCCGACACGCTGCATGGGAAACACAGCGGCGCTGTTGCCTGCATGGCCGAAAACCACGTGGGATTGGATGGCGAGTAAATGAGGTGTACGTTTCATGCCGGATTCCAGACTGCGGGTGGATTCAAGCCACGCAGTATGCGACTAAACGTAACCTGTACGACAGGCTGAAGACGCAGTTAAGCTGAACCTCATCTGCTGGAGCGCACGTAATGCTGACCCTTGGAAATATGTTTGTGCTGATGCTGCTGGCAACTGGCGCTGCCTGGCTGTGGCACAACCACGGCCTGCGCGAACGGGCACTGGAGCGGGTCAAACAGCACTGCAAAAAGCTTGATATCGACCTGCTGGATGAAAACGTCGCGCTTAAAAAAATCGGCCTGGTACCCGATGCCAACGGCCGCAAACGCCTGGCACGCGTCTATGACTTTGAATTCACGGTAACCGGTGAACAACGTCACACCGGGACCATCACGCAATTCGGTGCCCATAGCGCAAAAATCGAACTGCCACCCTACCCGTTCAAAACTGAGCCTGAAGCTGAACCTCGCGAGGTCAACAGCGCTCAGGTGATCGAACTCAGCCAATGGCGTCAGGAACACAGCAAAACCCGTCACTGACCCTTGATGGCTGACGAAGCACCCGCAGGAGTCGCCAAAAACAACTCCTGCCGTTAGCCACTCCCTTCAAGACATCGCAGGCAACAGGCCTGTGGATAACTTTCCAAAAACCAGCCTAAAACCCTCTAAATAGACACTTCGGGCGAATTTAAGCCGGGGATAATTCATGCGCGAAGCGTGGATTGTAGGACAACTTTACCAACACAAAACGTGCCCGAAATGCCCTATTTACGGGCTAAACAAAAAAAAGACCTGCGCAAAACACTACTCAAGGCAGTTTTTTAGCCCGAAAAGCAATGAATTCAGATCCTGTTGCTGATCGAAAATCAGTTCAATGCGTGAATCCCTGCACCATTCACTGGATTTCCAGGCTGCAACGCAGTTATCCACAGAATTGGTTGAGAACCAGCCCCCAGAACCATGAATAACCAGCTTTGCACGGCGCCAATTCAGGCTTTCCAACCATAGTTGCAGCCGACTCAAGGAAAATTGCCGGGACGGATGCCAGCGCCACCCCACACTCCATCCTTCAGGCTGAAGTTGAGTCATTACAATCGGGGTTTCGGGGCTCGAAAATACCTGTCCAATATGACTAATATCTTTATAAATCAAAGACTTATCCACAGCATGAGAATCACTCATAGTGGCTACAGGCAGCGTATTTAAAGGGATCCGGCCCTGCTCGACCCATAGGATCGGGCACTTTGGCAGGCCATATGCAATCCGCTCACGTTGCTCATTTGGCACACTATTAGATTTATTCATGACCACTAATCCGGCAAATTCCAGAGCCGTTTGCTGGGTTTCGGGCAGGGATTTTCCCTGAGCCAGCGCTTGTGCATCGAGCACCATGACACAGGGCTGCAACGCTAAAACACCAAGCCACGGAGCCTGGCTGAGTTGCTTCAGAATTTGTGCTGGATGCCCAAGACCAGAGGGTTCGATAAACAACCGGTCGGGCCGGGCCTTGCGTAAAAGACGACTCAGGCCTATTTGAAAAGGTGCGCCATTGACACAGCACACGCAGCCGCCAGCCACTTCGGCAATAGCGATAGCATCGTCTTCCTGGCTCATTAAAGCCGCATCAAGACCAATCTGACCAAACTCATTAACCAGCACCGCCCAGCGTTCGTGCGCAGGCTTTTGCGTCATCAGGTGCTGAATCAGACTGGTTTTGCCGGCTCCTAGCGGGCCGGCAATCACGTGGGTAGGAATGTTGTGCAACATCATCGCCAGCTTCTGTGTTGATCGAAGCAAACAATATGCCTCAGGCCAGCCAATCGAGGGTCAAAATCAGCCGTCGCTCCCCGGCAACCACTGCCGGTGAGCGATGGATCAGGCCAGTGCCCTCATTGCCCTGCCATTTTTCGCCTTTGAGCAAAGCCACTTCACCCGTATTTATTTGCTCAACCATCGAGCCGTCCGCTGGTTCTGCAAGTGCCTGGCCCAGATTACGACGCGCCATCACGCCTTCCTTCAGCCACTGGCTCCCTTTCCCCGCGTAGGTGGTAATAAGTCGTACAGGCACATGGTCTACATGAAACCGCGGACACATCGCCTTATCCAGGGCCCTGAGACGCAGCCCAATGCGTTTTGCGCCCAACAGACAGGCGTACGCACTAACCAGCCAGGAAATGTCAGCAATAAAGCTCTCGTAGCCCTCCAGATCGTTAAACCTGGAGGCAAGGCCTGTGAGGTTCGGCCGTGTTTTTTCATCGGCCATTTCAAGTACCAAGGCGTCGGCCAATGGCTCATTCAGCGAGAGCAATAAAGTGGAAAAATCGCCGATATGCACCGGTAACTGACGCTGCCAAATTGTCAGATTGACGCCATCTTCAAGAATTCTCGTCATGACATCCGGGGTCTGGCCCCGCACATCACTGACCAAAGGCTGGGCAATACGAGCGAGCGTTCTCATCACACCGCCACCTCTTCATGCCATTGACCGAACGGGTCTTTCAGCTGTTTCCATTGCTCGACCCCCAAAGACATTTCTTGATCATCAAGCAAACAGGCATCGAGTTCCGCGGTCAGCAGCGCAAAGTCGATATGCTGGCCGATGAAGACCAGTTCCTGGCGGCAATCTGCGGTGTCCGGAAGCCATTTTTGCAGGATTTCAGCCTTGGCTTGCTCATCCTGTGGCCATTGGTCGCGCGGTACGAAACGCCACCAGCGTCCGGCAAATCCATAACGCATCAAGCCCCCAGCCTGCGACCAGCTGCCCGCGTCCTGAAATTTGCTGGCAAGCCAGAAAAAACCTTTTGAGCGCAGCAACTTACCGTTGGTCCAGGGACGATCAATGAAATTAAAGAATCGTTCAGGGTGAAAGGGTCGCCGCGCGCGATAGGCAGTCGACGCAATCCCGTATTCTTCAGTTTCCGGAACATGCTCGCCGCGTAACTCTTGTAACCAGCCCGGGGCCTGGGCTGCCCGTTCAAAGTCGAAACGTCCGGTATCGAGAATTTTTTTCAGCGGCACTTCACCCATCACCATCGGAATGATTTCGGCCTGAGCATTCAGGCGCTCAAGAATGGCGATTAATTCCCGACGGGCGGTACTGCTGATGAGATCAATTTTGCTGATCAAGATAACGTCGGCGAACTCAATCTGCTCAATTAGCAGATCGGTTATTGAGCGCTCATCGTCTTCGCCCAAAGTCTCACCTCGGGAGGCAAGACTTTCTGCTTCCTGATAATCCTGCAAAAAATTCAGACCATCGACCACCGTAACCATGGTGTCCAGACGTGCGATATCGGCCAGGCTTTGACCTGAATCGTCTCGAAAAGTGAAGGTTTCGGCCACAGGTAACGGTTCTGAAATGCCTGTTGATTCGATCAATAAATAATCAAACCGCCCTTCTTTGGCCAATTTACTGACTTCCTCAAGAAGGTCTTCGCGAAGCGTGCAGCAGATACAGCCATTGCTCATTTCTACCAATTTTTCTTCGGCACGATTGAGCGTCACATCACGCTGAACCTCGCCACCATCAATGTTGATTTCACTCATGTCATTGACGATGACGGCCACACGCAAGTTGTCGCGGTTACGCAAAATATAATTTAGCAGGGTGCTTTTTCCTGCTCCGAGAAATCCGGATAGCACAGTCACCGGCAAACGTTCAGGCATGGGAATTCCTCATCAGGGTTGGCAGGTCAAAGCGCCCGCTTGTTGGCAAGACCGATTCTGGCCGCCGATAATGATACATTATAACAATGCAAATCATTAGAATTGTTATCTTGTAACAACACCCTTCCTCTCGACGGAATCCCCTATGAATGCCCTAAGCCTTCCGGACATCGCTTCACAAAACGCTCGACAAGCCCTCCCCCTGGAATGGGTCGGCATGTGCGGGGTTGCACTGCCCGTTGTCATTAAGGGTCAGCAGCACGCCGCAACTGCCGATGCAGGGGTTAGCCTGGATGACGGCGAGGCTCGCGGAATCCATATGTCGCGCCTTTATCTAGCGCTAGAAGTTCTCGAGTCGCAGGAGCTGAACCCTCTACTTTTTAAAAAAATTCTGCAGCAATTTCTCGACAGTCACGACGATTTATCGATCTGTGCTTACCTGAAAATTCACAGCCATGTACTGCTAAAACGACCGGCACTGGTCAGCCCTTTAAGTGGCTGGAAGAGTTACCCGGTGAGTATTGCTGCGTCTCTGAAAAACGGAATGTTCCACGTGGAACTAAAAATTGAGGTGACCTATTCATCCACATGCCCGTGCTCAGCGGCATTGGCACGTCAGTTAATCCAGCAACAATTCGCCAATGACTTTTCCAACAAACCACTGCAACACACAGAAGTTTTAACCTGGCTAGGCAGTACACAGGGCATCGTTGCGACGCCCCATAGCCAAAGAAGTACCGCCTGCATCCGGGTTCTTCTCAACACCGAGCTACAGAACTTTCCGATCGACATGATCATTAATGAAGCCGAACGGGCCTTGGGTACTGCGGTACAAACCGCGGTAAAACGAGCAGACGAACAAGCCTTTGCTCTGGCCAATGGACAAAACCTGATGTTTTGTGAAGATGCTGCCCGGCGTTTGAATGTCGCGCTTAAGACCGCTCCCGGGGTGAAAGGCTTCAAGCTGAAAGTGGTTCACGCCGAAAGTCTGCACAGCCACGACGCAGTCGCTGAAAGCCGCTGGAACTGGAGAGCCTGATGATCCGTAAAAATCCATCCGGCGATTTACCGCAAATAGCAGAGTCCGCATACGTCGACAGAACCGCCATCATCTGCGGCAAAGTGGTGATCGGCGAAAATGTATTTGTCGGGCCCTATGCTGTTATCCGCGCCGATGAAGTCGACAAGGACGGCGGGATGCAACCCATCAGCATCGGCGCCAATTCCAATATTCAGGATGGTGTGGTCATTCACTCAAAGTCCGGAGCGGCCGTGACCATTGGTGAAAACACTTCGATAGCGCACCGCTCCATCGTCCACGGACCATGCCGAGTTGGCGATCGAGTGTTCATCGGATTCAACAGTGTGCTGTTCAACTGTGAACTGGGTGACGGTTGTGTTGTGCGGCATAACTCGGTCGTCGATGGCCGCGACCTGCCGCAAAACTTCTACGTACCGTCCACGACACGTATCGGACCAAACACTGACCTGAGCCAGTTTTCACCCGTCAGTGTCAGTGCGTCGGAATTCTCAGAGGACGTAGCGCGCACCAACGTAGATCTGGTGCGCGGCTATAAAGCGCTGCAAAACGAGTTTTGATCAGGTGCGCGGTTTGACTGTTCCACAGTTTTGTCCGAGCCAGACCGCGCGCGTATCCATGCTGCCCTTTTGCTGAATGCCCGTCGCGTTGAAGGTGCCATTCACCTGGGTGGTGAATTCACGATCGCTAGAGAATGTTGCTATGCCCGCGCCCTGGGCTTTTGGGCAACTAAAGCGGAACTTCCATTTATTTCCACTACGCTCAGTGATCTGCTGATTACATCCTGACTTGGGATCAGTCAGCGGAATCTCATCCGATTTGACCTGATCGGGCGTGAGACAAACCCGAACGCCTTTGCCGCCCATCGTAAGGCCCTGGTTCTCGAGCTGGGCCTTTTGCTCCGGCGTCAGCATGTTCTGTAATTGACCTAACATTACCTGCAGGTCTGGCAGTTGCTGACCGTCTACCTGCATATTGCTGGAGGTTAGTTCCCACAGACCCGGTTGCAGCATCTGGGCATGGGCCGCTACGGGGATCGACAAACCACAGGCCATAAATAGCCCAAGCAGACGAACATTCATCAAGTAACTCCTACGGAATTGTCCGCATTAGACGTCAAAAATTGAAGGGCGTTGCACGCGCAACTAAATAGGGACATTCATAACAGAACATGGTCTGTTAGTAGTTACAACGTTGGACATTGAGGAGCAAGGATACGCATGGATTATCTAGGCCCACACGTTTTTGGATACCTGATTTTATTGATCCACAGCCTGGGCTTGATTGCCGCAGTGCATGCAGTACTGACTGTCAGAACGGCGCAGGGCTCGATTGCCTGGGCCATGTCCCTATTCTTTATTCCCTACTTCACACTGATCCCGTATCTGATTTTTGGCCGCAGCACGTTCGACGATTACATTCGGGCCCGGCGTGAAGCCAATCAGGAAATGCGTGAAGCCATCTCCGATCTCAACTGGCGCCCCTGGGTTGAGGAAGCCCTTGCCGCACGCAGTTCCAAGGCCTACACCTCGTTGCGGGCCATGCCAAAACTGGGGCGCATGCCGTGCCTGGCGAACAACACCGTACGTTTGCTGATTAATGGCACCGCTACTTTCGATGCAATATTCAAAGCCATTCGCGAAGCAAAACAGGTCGTACTGGTTCAGTTCTTTATCGTCCATGACGACGACATCGGTATGAAGCTGCACGCACTGCTGCTGGAAAAGGCCGCCCAAGGGGTTGCTGTCTATTTGCTCTATGACAGCATTGGTAGCCATTCCCTGCCCAAAAGCTACGGCGAAAGTCTGCGCGCTGGCGGCGTGCAAACCTATGCGTTCGCCACCCATGGCGGGTGGATCAGCCGCTTCCAGGTGAACTTCCGTAACCATCGCAAAGTCGTGGTGGTCGATGGCGTGAAAGGTTTCGTCGGCGGGCACAACGTAGGCGATGAATATCTGGGCGCCAAACCGCCGCTATCTCCGTGGCGCGATACCCATGTCGAAGTCAGCGGTCCTGTGGTGGCCTGTCTGCAGGAATCATTTGCCGAAGACTGGTTCTGGGCCGCACGCAAATTGCCGCCCTTGATCCTGCCGCCAAGTTATCCGGACGGTGGCGTACTGTGCCAGTTCCTGGCCAGCGGGCCGGCGGACCCCTACGAAACCTGTTCGCTGTTTTTCGTTGAGGCCATACACGCAGCCAATCAACGGGTGTGGATAACAACGCCCTACTTCGTGCCTGATGAAGCGGTGTTCTCGGCCTTGAGACTCGCGGTACTGCGCGGGGTCGATGTGCGAATCCTGATACCGTCCCGCCCGGACCACAAAATTGTTTACGCAGCATCCAGCCTGTATGCCTTTGAAGCAGTGCGCGCAGGGGTACGGATCTTTCGTTACCAACCGGGTTTTGTGCATCAAAAGGTGGTGCTGGTGGACAACGAAATCAGTGCCATAGGCAGCGCCAATATGGACAACCGTTCGTTCCGCCTCAACTTTGAAGTCATGCTGTTAACGGTTGACCAGGCGTTCGCCAGTGAAGTGGAGCACATGTTGCTTGATGACTTCGCCCTGGCCCGAGAAATTACCGAGGCCGACATCAAGGCTACCCACCGCCTGCAACAACTGGCCATGCGCGTTGCCCGACTGGTATCTCCGGTCCTGTAAAAAAGGCCGTGTCGCTTTGCGCGGCACGGCCTTTTCTAACTGCTGAAAAATCTTAGCTGTAAATATCCGCACGAGTAGGTGGCAATTCAAGGGTGCCATCCGCGTGGGGTTTGGTCGCCAGTATCTGGTCGATATTGATCCAGCCGTGGGCAAACGCGTAGGCACAGCCCGCTAGATACAAGCGCCAAATGCGCAGGATTTGTTCAGGAACCATCTTTGCTGCGACGTCGAGATTGTCTTCCAGGCGCTGACTCCAATGCCCAAGCGTGCGCGCGTAATGCAGACGCAGACTTTCAACATCGACCACTTCCAGCCCGGCCTCACTAATCTCGGCAGTCATCATCGACAGATGCGGCAACTCGCCATTGGGAAATACATAGCGCTCGATAAAGTCTCCGGCGCCACGCCCAACAGGACGTCCGTCTGTGTGTTTGGCGGTAATACCGTGGTTCATCACCAGGCCACCTTCACGCACAGCGTTGGACAATATTTCGCAGTACTCACGCAGGTTTGCATGCCCCACGTGTTCAAACATCCCCACACTGACGATTTTGTCGAACCGGCCATCCTGTGGCAGATCCCGATAATCCAGCAGCTGCAGGTCAACCTTGTCTTGCAGGCCTTCGGCGTTGACGCGTTCTCGCGCCAGCTTCAATTGCTCTTTGCTCAAGGTAATGCCAAATACCTTGACCCCGAACTCGCGCGCTGCAAATCGCGCCAGGCCGCCCCAACCGCAACCTACATCAAGTAAGTACTCGCCGGGCTTTAGCCGCAACTTGCGGCACAGAAGCCGGAACTTCGCTTGCTGCGCTTCATCCAGGCTCTCTTCACCGGTTTCGAAATAGCCACAGGAATAGGCCATGTCGCGGTCAAGCCACAGCTGGTAGAAGTCGTTCGACAGATCGTAATGGTAGGAAATGGATGCAGCATCAGTGGCTTTATCGTGATGAATGCGAGATGGCGTAGTGTCTTCTTCCTCGACAAGTGCCTGACTCAATTCATCACATACGCGTATGACTTCGCTAATGGACCCCTCCAGTTCGAGGCGTCCTTCAACAAATGCGCTACCGAGAAGGTCAAGGCTGGGGTGGGTGAACTCAGCAACCAGTGCTGGATCCTTGACCACAATCGTAACGCTGGGCGTTGGTCCAAAACTAAACTCGTGACCGTCCCAAAGCCTCAGGCGTAATGGAAGCTGCAGTTTCTGTAAGGCCGGTGGAAGTTGCGCGAGCATCTGTAGTCCTCCTTCATTTCAGACGTAAGAACATAGGGTAGTCCATCCTTGGAATCTGGCTGCCCTATGGCTTTAAAGGTAGATGCCAGAGCCCGGGCTTGCCCATTAATTGTGAGTGTCCGGCCCTATCAATGGTTCATGAAATCTCAACAAACGACCTGCATTACCCAGCACCAACAACGTACTGAGGTTATGCAACAGCGCTGCAATCATCGCCCCGGCCGCGCCCAGCCAGCCGAACGCAGCGGCGGCAACGATGGCCAGGGTCCAGCCCAGACCGATAACCACATTGACCTGCAGGGTGTGACGGCATTCGCGGCTCAACCGCACGCATGTGCCCAAGCGCCGCAAATCACTGCCAATCAGTACGATGTCAGATGAGGCCAGCGCGATGTCAGCACCGCCAGCACCCATTGCTACACCCACCACTCCCGCCTTGAGCGCCAATGAATCGTTGATACCATCGCCCACCACCATCGGCCGAAAGCCTCTGTCGATTTCGCTCAACACCCGAGTCAGTTTATCTTCAGGCAACGCCTGAGCCTGGACTTCACTGATGCCCACCGCGTGCGCCAGATGTTCAGCCACACTCTGACGGTCACCGGTCAGCAACACCCGTCGCCCAAGCCCCAACTCGCGCAATTCGCTCAAGGCTTGCCGGGCCTCTGGCTTGACGCTGTCTGCGAGTAACAACCACCCCAGGAACCGGCCGTCCATCGACAAGCCGGCAATCGGCCCGTCGTGCTCGGGTATCGGGGTCGTGGGGATATCCAATTGGGTGAATAACTCGGGACGCCCCAACGCTGCCTCACCCTGCTCCGTCTGGGCGACAACGCCCAACCCCTGACGCTCACGAACGTCCGTCAGGGCAAGCATCTGCTCGTGACCCACCAGCCCGGCCAGGGCACGGCTCACCGGATGACTGCTGGCCGCTCCCAGACTGGCGGCCAGTTGCAGAAGAGGCTGGTGCTCTGTGGATTCAGATTCAACGGCTTGCAAGCGCAAGGTGCCATACGTCAGGGTTCCGGTTTTATCCACAACCAGCGACGTGAGATCGGCCAGCTCTTCCAGAAATGCCGAGCTGCGGATCAGGATGCCGTGACGCGCCGCCACCGCAATCCCGGCAATTGCCGTTGCCGGTGCCGACAACACCAAGGCGCAGGGGCAGGCCGCGACCAACACGGCGAGCATCGCTTGCGCATCGTTGGTGATAAACCAGGTGACCGCGGCGATCATCAACACCAGCACCATGTAGCCGCCCGCATAGCGTTCCAGCAACCGGGTGATGGGCGGTTTGGCGCGTTCGGCGTTTTGCATCAGGGCTATCACTTTACCCAGCGTCGACTCATCGCCAGTGCGCGTGACCTCAACCCGCAGCAAACCATCCAGGTTGATCGCGCCACCAAAAATCGGCATGCCGACACTCACCTCCAGCGGGACTGATTCACCGGTAATCGAGGCCGTGTCGAGGCTGGCCTGGCCTGACAGGACTACCCCGTCGGCGGGTACCCGATCGCCGGCCCGAACTTCAACTTGATCGCCGCGCTTGAGGGTGGCGTTGTCGACTTCCAGCAAACTGCCGTCCGCCTGAAACAGACGCGCCTGGCTGCGGGTCAGTTGGCCCAATGCATGAATCGCTTCTTGCGAGCCGATCACGCTGCGCTCTTCGAGCACATGGCCAAAAATCATGATGATCGGCAACAGCGCCGCAGTCAGCAAATCGCCGGTGGCCCATGCACCGAGCATCGCCAGTGCAATCAGCTGATCGGTGATCCCGTGCAGACTCGGATAGCGCAGGCTGTACCACGCCGAGCGCATGACCGGCACCGCAACCAGCAGCGATGCAAACCCCAGCAGCAACTGACTGGTGCCCACTTGCAATGGCATGAACCAGCGCCAGACCAGACCCAGGCCCAACAACCCCAGCGCCAGCATGGCCAGGGTGAGCTGGCGGGCGGCGCTGCGTTGTTCAGCGCTGGTCAGCATACCGACGGCAGGCTGTGTGGCAGAGGTAGTCATTGTCCGGCTCCCTGAATAATCAGACGGGCATCATCTTTCGGGTCAACGCTGGTGACAGAACCCGCCTGCCCCAGAATTTTCGGCAAGCGTTCGCGGTACAGGCGTAACAGCAAACCCGGATCACTCCCGGCCTGTTGCACCTTGGCCAGACTGGCAATGGTCGACGTGTCGGCCTGCGCCTTGGCCAAACGCTCACTGGCTTGAGCCTGGGCTTGCTCGACAGTGCGGTCGGCTTGTTGGGTCGCGGCCTGGGTGAGTTTCGCAGCATCGTTGTGTGCATTGGCCACGGCCTTTTCAGCTTGTTGGCTGGCCGTCAGCACTGCGTTGAATGCATTCACCGCGGGGCCCGGCAAACTGGATTGCACATCAACGCGCACCACTTCGAGCCCCAGCCCCTGCCCGGTTGCACTCAATGCCGCGAGCTGTTGATTGATGCCCTGGACCAGATCACCGCGCAAACGCTCGCGTCTTTCTGCGGCCTGGCTGTCACTGCCGATCAGCTCGGGACGCGCTACCAGAATGGTGTCCAGATCTCGCGCCGCCGTAAGGGCGACCGCGCTGCGTGTCACCAATCGATCCAGCGCCGGCAAAACGTGTTCGCCCTGCAGCACGAACGCATAGGGTTGCGTGACGTTGTAAAACACCCGCACATCCAGTTGCACAACACCTGCGTCACCGGTCAATAAATAGCCGGAACCGGCCAGTGCATCATTAATCGGCGTGGCAAACGAGGCCACGCGATCGGCCTGCAGCGCCACATCCGAGCGCAGCAGATTTTCAATGCGGCGCTCGCTCACCCGATCAGCCGCAGGCACGATGACTACCTGCTCGAATGGCCTTGGCCACGCCAGCAGCAACCCGGCATTTTGAATCCGGTCCAGCGCGCCCATGCGTAAGACCACCGCGCGGTTTTGCGGATCAATCTGGCGGATGTTGGAGGTGCCCCACGCTATCGCCGCAAAAATGGTCACTGCGTACAGCCCTAAAAAAGCCAGGCGCCCGGCCTGCTGCCACGGGCTACTGACACCTTTGATCTCATCAGGCACCTGGCTCATGGCGTGGATCCAGCCTTGGCATCCAGGGTTGGCGGGCCATCCACCAGCACCCGGAAGGGAGCGGCGTCGGTACGTAAAATTATTTTCGTGCCCGGATTAACCATGGTTCCCAGGGTATCGAGCGAGCGCAGCAGGTTGTAGAGCTGCGGCGAGCTGGCGTAAGCCTGGCCATAAATCTGTGCAGCTTCGACCCGCGACTGCGCCTCGATGCCTGCAGCTTTGACGCTGGCATCCGCTTGCAGAATGCGTGCATCACGCTCGGCGGCGGAACGAATTTGCGCCGCTTCACGTTTACCAACCGCGGTGCGTTCAGTGGCAATGGTTTCGCGTTCAGCGCGCATCCGGTCAACTGTGGCGGTAAGCGTGACCGAAGGCAACGTCAGTCGCTCAACGCCCACCTGGAGCACACGAACCCCGTAGGTACTGAGCAATTGCTGTTCGATTTGCTGGCGCAACTGAGCTTCAAAATCAGCGATTTTGACTTTGCCGGCATCGGTGTTTACCAGGCTTGAGAGATCAAAACTGGCGGCTGTGGTTTCCAGTGCCGAGCCTACAAACGTGCGGATTTGCCGGGCAGCTTCGTCCGGCTGATTCTGCACCGCACGCATAAAGCGCTGCACGTTCTCGGTGTCGGGTTGCACCTGCCAGGCCACATAGGCCTGCACAATAATGCGCAGGCCATCGCGGGTGCCGACATCTTGTAAGCCGCTGGAGGTAGTGCGCAGACGCAAATCCACCGGCACGCTGATTTCAAACGGCGCCGGCCAGCGCCAGCCGAGTCCGGGTTCCAGCAGCACTCGCGCCGGGTTACCAAAGCGGGTAATAACGGTCGCCTCGCCAGAACGCACTTGCACCAGGCTCGCCGCAGCAATGGCAAACAGCACCAGCAAGGTCGCCCAGCCCATGCGCCGCCATGGGAACGGACCCGCCTCATGGGCGTCGCCATGATGGTGATGGCCGTGGTGTGAGCAGCCGTGATGATGGCCGCTGTGATCGTGTTGCTCGGGGGTATGTGACTGACTCAAAAGAGGGCTCCTTACTGAACAGCTTTACGCGGCGCGACGGGATCGGCCGGCAGCGTGAAAGAACGCAGATCGAGGGTCGGCGCGCTGCTGCCCCCAAGGCGATGGTCGAGGATCAGCAACTTGGCGTTGTTCATGCCCATGCTCAGCTGGCTCAAATACTGCTCAAGGACAAATGCATGTCCGGCATGGGCGTAGGCTTTTTGTTCGGCGCCAAAGCGCAGCTCGGCAGTCTGCGCGGCGCCGTTCACTTCCCGGGCTGTGGCATGGGCCTGATCCAGAGCTGCGCTGGCGAGCATTTGCGCCACGTTGCTTTGCTCGCTGGCCGCCCCGCGCTCGCGGGCAATCAGAGCCTGCGCGCTGATCTGCGCTGCCTGTACGGCGTGATAGGCGTTGGCGGCACCGGCCGGGGGGTGAATGGCTTCAACCACGGTGGCAAGAATTTCCACCCCGCTGTCCAGGCTATCCAGGTCCTTTTGCACGGCGTGTCCGATGTCATCGGCCAGCCCTGTACGTTGCTCGCCGAGCACGCCATCCAGGGTGCGCGAGGCAAAGTCATGCACCAGAATTCGACTGGCAGTACTGCGTATCAAGGTCGGCACATCGTTGCTGTGATAGGTCGCAGCAATCGCCGCCTGATCGCTCAAGCCGATGCGATAGACAAAGCGCACATCCATGTTGACGATCTGAAAGCCTTGCTTATCGCCGCTGTCGCTGGCGATGACCTGAGACTTGTCATTGATATGGGTGGCGTCCCACAAGCGGTTGGCCGTGATTGGCGGCGAACCGTCTGCGGGGGTCAGCACAGGCTCGGCACCCGATTCGGTACCGGTGGCCAGTTCATGCACCACCCCGTTTTCCACCGCCAGCACCCGGCCCAGTGGCCAGGGCAGACCGGCATGCAGGCCCGGCCCCAGTACTTCAACCGGCTTACCGAAACGTTCATAGATGCCGCGCCCCTGCAGGGGGATTTCATTAACGCCGCTAAGCACCCAGCCGACGGCAACCACAACAGCCAGCACAGGAAAGAATGCTTTGCGCATGTAGGTAAACGCCCAGATCTGGCGCAGATCGATGCCAAACCGGTTGTGCAATTCATGCTGCAAGGCCAGCAATGGCTGTGGCGGCCAGCGCAGCATGCCCGCAATGAAGCTTTGCGCAATCATGCGTGGTTCAAGCTTGTCGCGTCGTGGGCTGAACAACGCTGCAATTGCCCGCAACATCAGTTCAATCGCCACCGCCGCAGGCAGCAGACCGATCAACGCCGCGAGTCGGGCCGGCCACAGGGCATCTGCACTGCTGAACACCAGACACAACGCACTGAGTAACAAAGTGATGATCGGCACACGCACCAGCGGCGCCAAAGACTGGGCTTCGGGCCATTGCGCGGCTTGTTGCTGTGCCAGGTAGCGTTCCAGCACCAACAGTGCAAATGCCAACAGCACCGCACAGCCCGCCGCGATGCTGCCCCAAGTCCCCAACGCAACACCCGGCAACGCCAGGTTCCAGGTGTGTAGCACACTCCACCATGCCAACCCGCCAACGCCTGCCAGCCACAGTGCGGGCGCGCCGATGCTGACTATCAAGCGATACGACTCGGTACTCAGGCGCCGGCAAAAGCGCTCATACGCACTCAACTGTTCGTCGGGTTGAGCCTCAATTGCCACGGGTGGCGATGGGTTTAGCGCTGCATTACGCCAACTGGCGACCCAGTACGCGGACTGCGCACCTGCCGCCAGTACCAGCAACGCTGCCGCATTGTTATTGAGCAATACCGGCCATATAGACTCGGAAGAGAATAGGCTGATAAAGAAGGCCAAGGCCCACGCCATCAGCGCTAAAGCCGCCAGTGCGACCCCTGACTGGAAAAGCTGGCGGGCCTGAGTACGAGCGCTTTGAAAACGCGACAAAGACTCAAGGCCGCCCTCCTCGGCATCTAAATCGACACGCATGGAAGCTCCATTATTTGAAATATCTAGTTACGATATAACAAAATAAGTGAAACTTCTGTCGGTGGAGCGCGATCTTCATCTTTCTATAAAGACCGCGCGTTCCTTCACTGCGGGTGTGCGATCAACTGCCTGGCCAGTGCCTCAAACGCCGGGATGGTGACCGGATCGTTCGCCGCATTGCTGGCAACCGGATTGGAGGCATAGCGCACGATCACCATCTCGGCTTTGGGATCGATATAAATCCGCTGGCCGTAAACGCCACGCGCCATAAAGGCGCCGTCCTGGTTGTGCGTAACCCACCACATGTTGCGATAACTGCCGCCCTTGAGCAGGTCATAACCGCCCTTGGCAAAGGCGGCCTTGTCGCCACCAGCACGGATATCATCGACAACGGCTTTAGGCACAATCTGCTGGCCCAGGTACTGGCCATCATTGCGGATCATCTCGCCAAATCGCGCCAGATCACGCAGGCCGGTGTTCAACCCGCCACCAGCGAAAGGGGTCCCGATGGAGTCAACGGTGAAGTAGGCATCCTGTTCAGCACCTATACGCTGCCAGATTCTTTCCGACAGCAGTTGCGCAACATTACGCCCAGTAACCCGGGCAATCACCCAACCCAACACATCGGTATTCACGGTTTTATAAGCAAAGGCTTCGCCGTGTTCACCCAGTGGTTTGACGGTCAGCAAATACTCCATGTAAGTGCGCGGACCGGTGTAGTCCTTGGGTTTTGGCAACGGGCTGCCCGCTGCCGAGTGTTGCCAGACTTCGGCATTCGGGTCGGCATAGTCTTCGCTGTATTTGAGCCCGGTGGTCATGTCCAGCACCTGGCGCAAAGTGGCGTTGCCAAAGGCAGATGAGGCCAGTTCGGGCACATAGTCGGCGACTTTTTTATTGGCATCCAGAGTGCCCTCGGCCACCAGCATGGCGCCCATGGTCCCGACGACGGACTTGGTGACCGACATTGCACCGTGCTGGCCTTGCGGGTCGAGCACCCCGAAGTAACGCTCATAGACCACTTGCCCACGATGCAGTACCACGATGCCATCGGTATAATTCGCGGCCAGGGATTGTTCCCAGGTCATCGGCTGCTTGCTGCCCAGAGGCACAAAGGTCAGCTGGTCGATATCGCTTCGTAACGCACGCGCCAGCGGCACGGGCGCACCCAGTCCACGGGATACGTTGGTGGTAGGCATCAATTGGCGGAAGTTGGAAACACTCCAGCGCATGGCCGGAAACTTGAAATAACTGCCGTCGGCAAAACGCACAATGCGATCGGGCGGTGGGGGTGCGCCGACCATCCAGCCCATGGTCTTAGGGTCGCTGGCGGCAGCATCGGGGTAGGTCGTTTTATCGGCTGCACAGGCAACGGAAGCTGCCAGGCACGAGAGTAAAAAAACCGCACCGGTGCGGGCAGGTTTCAGAAGATGTTTAAACATACATACGCCTCAGTAAAGGAACGAGACTCGGGCCAACAACAAAATTGAATGTTCCTTTTCAATTCCTGGCCACGCATCACCTTGCGTCATACCGGCTACTTTTCATAGTTTGAATCTAATGCCATCGCTGGCAAACCAGCACCGCTGATCCCGTGCGCCGCGGGCGATTTATATTTTTATTTTCCCGATCAGCGCTTCCAGTTGATGAAAGTCGCTACGAATAGTTCTTTCTTTGCACCAGATCATATCCAGGGTGAACGTCGGAAAACCTGCAGGCGGTGTCAGGACTTTTATCTGTGACGGTATATGCAACGTCGGCAATATTTTTTTCGGAATCGCGATCAATGACGGGACCGACAATAGAATGTGGACCCCGGCGTGATAAGAAGTGGCACGGGTAAATATTTTTCTGCTGCGTGACTGCTTGTGCAGCCAGTCATCCACCATGTTTTTTTCCGACAACCAAGGGGTTGGGAATACCTGCGGCGTTTCGCAAAACTCATCAATGTTCAGCGTCGTCTTCGGCTGGTGTTTTTGCACACTGGACAGACACACAAAAGAATCTTCACTGATGCTTCGATAGTCCAGAAGCGGATGTCGCCGGTGATACCCCGCACCGAATCCAAAACAAACATCCGTGTCGCCTGCCAGAACATCACTGATCGGTAAATCCTTACCCAACCGGCTCACGCTAAAGGACCAGTTAAGGCCGCACGAACGCACTAACTGCAAGAGCGCTGGCAGCATCAATATCTCGAAATACTCAGGGGCGGTGATGTTCCACTGACGGGTGGCGGTTGTCTGCGAAACGCCCTCCTTTGCGCACTGGTTGATGCACTGCACAATATTCTGCAGGTAAGGCTGCATGGCCAATACCCGTGCTGTGGGTTGCATAGAGCCTTCGCTGCTTTCAAACAACTTATCGTCGAAACAGCTGCGCAGTTTTTTCAGGCTGTAACTGATGCTCGACTGACTGACGTTGAGGATTTGCGAAACACGCTTGGCGCTACGGTTTTCAATCAACAACAAAACAATCGAAATATCCTGCATATCCAATTGTTTCAGTGCGTTGGTAAAAAGCATGTCGACTCCCTGACTGCGTTAACCACGGGCCAAAAACAACTCGACCCGCAATGCGGGTCGAGTGGGTGCTACTTATTGTCGCAGTGAAATTTATTCCACGGTGACCGATTTAGCCAGGTTACGCGGTTGATCCACGTCGGTGCCTTTGAGCACGGCGACATAGTAAGACAGCAATTGCAGCGGAATGGTGTAGAGGATCGGCGCCAGCACATCATGGATATGCGGCATGTTGATCACATGGGTGCCTTCGCCGTTGCTCATGCCAGCCTGCTCATCCGCGAACACAATCAGTTCACCGCCACGGGCGCGAACTTCTTGCAGGTTGGACTTCAGTTTTTCCAGCAGTTCGTTGTTTGGCGCAACAGTGACCACTGGCATGTCGTTATCCACAAGCGCCAGCGGGCCGTGTTTCAACTCGCCAGCTGGATAAGCTTCAGCGTGGATGTACGAAATTTCTTTCAGCTTGAGTGCACCTTCCATCGCTACCGGGAACTGAGCGCCACGGCCAAGGAACAGGGTGTGATGCTTGTCGGCAAACAGTTCTGCGACTTTTTCAATGGTCGCGTCCATCGCCAGCGCTTCACCCAAACGCGCAGGCAAGCGGCGCAGTTCTTCAACCAATTGCGCTTCGACACCGGCTTCGAGGGTGCCGCGCACCTGGCCCAAGGACAAGGTCAGCAACAACAAACCAACCAGCTGGGTGGTGAAGGCTTTGGTCGATGCCACGCCAATTTCGCGGCCAGCCTGGGTCAGCAGGGTCAGGTCAGATTCACGTACCAGCGAGCTGATGCCTACGTTACAAATTGCCAGGCTGCCGAGGAAACCCAGTTCTTTGGCATTACGCAGCGCCGCCAGGGTGTCAGCGGTTTCGCCCGATTGCGAGATCGAAACAAACAGGGTGTCCGGCTGGACCACCACTTTGCGATAACGGAACTCGCTGGCCACTTCTACCTGGCATGGAATGCCGGCCAGACTTTCGAGCCAGTAACGGGCAACCATCCCCGCGTGATAGCTGGTACCGCAGGCAACGATCTGAACATTGCGCACTTTGGCGAACAGTTCAGCGGCCTGTGGACCGAATGCCTGAACCAGTACGTGGTCCTGACCCAGGCGGTTTTCCAGGGTGCGTTGCACCACCGCTGGTTGCTCGTGAATTTCCTTGAGCATGTAGTGACGGTATTCACCTTTGTCCGCCGCTTCAGCACCATCACGGTACTGTACGGTTTCACGCTGCACGCTTTTACCGTTCACGTCCCAGATATGCACGCTGTCACGACGGATTTCGGCGATATCACCTTCTTCCAGGTACATGAAACGGTCAGTTACCTGGCGCAAAGCCAACTGATCGGAAGCCAGGAAGTTCTCGCCCAGGCCCAAACCAATCACCAATGGGCTGCCACTGCGTGCGGCAACCAGACGATCCGGCTGTTTGGCACTGATAACGGCCAGACCGTAGGCACCGTGCAGCTCTTTAACCGTAGCTTTCAAGGCTTCGGTCAGGTCGCTTTGTTCTTTGAGTTTGTGATTGAGCAGGTGGACGATCACTTCGGTGTCGGTGTCCGAGGTGAAGACGTAACCCAAACCTTTAAGCTGTTCGCGCAAGGCCTCGTGGTTTTCGATGATGCCGTTGTGGACAACGGCAAGGTCGGAACCCGAAAAATGCGGGTGAGCGTTACGCTCGCTGGGTGCACCGTGGGTGGCCCAACGGGTGTGGGCAATGCCCAGACGCCCTGCCAAGGGCTCACCGGCCAGGGCTTGTTCAAGCTCGGCCACTTTGCCGTTGCGACGCATGCGTTCCAGCGTGCCGTTGTGGGTAAAGACTGCAACACCGGCGCTGTCGTAGCCCCGGTATTCAAGACGTTTCAGGCCTTCAAGCAGAATGGCCGTGATATTGCGTTCAGCGACTGCGCCAACGATTCCACACATAAAATTCTCCTAGCTTAGGGCGGCGCATAACAGTGTTATGCCCCGGGCCTGAATCTGTTCGCGTGCCTCCATGGGCAAGCGATCATCTGTAATAAGGGTATGGACGCTGCTCCAGGGCAGTTCCAGGTTGGGTATCTTGCGGCCAATCTTGTCGGACTCGACCATCACAATCACTTCACGCGCGACCTCAGCCATGACCCGGCTCAAGCCCAACAACTCGTTAAAGGTTGTGGTTCCACGCAACAGGTCGATGCCATCAGCGCCAATAAACAATTGATCGAAATCGTATGAACGCAGCACCTGCTCAGCCACCTGGCCCTGGAAGGACTCGGAGTGAGGGTCCCAGGTGCCACCAGTCATCAGCAACACAGGTTCATGTTCGAGTTCGCTCAGGGCTCTGGCGACGTGCAACGAGTTGGTCATTACCACCAGGCCAGGTTGCTGGCCCAATTGTGGAATCATCGACGCCGTGGTGGTGCCGCTGTCGATGATGATGCGTGCGTGTTCCCGAATCAGGCCAACTGCCGCACGGGCAATGGCTTGCTTATAAAGCGAAACAGGCTGGGCAGGATCACTCACCAACTCTTGCGGCATGGTGATGGCACCGCCGTAACGACGCAGCAACAGACCGTTACTTTCGAGTGCAGCCAGATCCTTGCGAATCGTCACTTCGGAAGTTTCGAAGCGCTTGGCGAGCTCATCCACACTGACTTCACCTTGCTGCGTGAGCAAAGCCAGGATGTTGTGTCTGCGTTGAGGCGTATTGCGTTTCGACATGACGGCCTAAGTTTCGTTTCGAAAGATAACGAAAGCAATGAGACCCGATCCCGTAATCATCGTCAACAATTTTTTGCAACTTGTGGGCAGTGAATAACTCATTGAACTGGCGCATGCCGGGGCGATTGACTGACATGGACGCCGATAAAACAAAGCCTTATCCACAGGCAGTGGATAAGGCTTTTGCTAACTTGCTGATTTTAAACAGTTATACGACAACTTGTTTTACCCACAAAACACCTGCTTTGCCTTGTGGATAACTTTAAGTCAAGGCTTTGGCAGCTTTACCGGACGCTTCCAGCCATCGATATTGCGCTGGCGGGCCCGGCCAACGGCCAGTTGTTCAGCCGCGACGTTTTGATTAATGGTCGATCCGGCTGCCGTGGTTGCACCGTTCAAGATATCCACAGGTGCAACCAGCGAGTTGTTCGAACCAATAAATACGTCGGCTCCCAACACGGTCTTCCATTTGTTGGCGCCATCGTAATTGCAGGTGATGGTGCCCGCGCCAATGTTGGTGCGTGGGCCGACTTCGGCATCACCCAGGTAAGTCAGGTGACCGCACTTGGCATCTTCGCCGAGGTGGGCGTTTTTCAATTCTACAAAGTTACCCACATGGGCGCGGGCATCGAGCACGCTACCCGGACGCAAACGGGCAAAAGGACCGGCATCGCTGCCCTCACCCATCACGGCACCGTCGATATGGCTGTTGGCCTTGACCACGACCCCTTTGCGCAGGGTGCTGTCTTTGATCACACAGTTGGGACCAATCACCACATCATCTTCAATAACGACGCGACCTTCGAGAATCACGTTGATATCAATCATGACATCGCGCCCGACCGTGACTTCGCCACGCACATCAAAGCGCGCCGGATCACGCAGGGTCACACCCAACGCCATCAGGCGACGGGCTTCGCGCAGCTGGTAATGACGCTCAAGCTCCGCAAGTTGTTTGCGGTCGTTGGCGCCCTGCACTTCCATCGGGTCGTGGGCGTTTTCGGTGGCCACCACCAAACCATCAGTAACTGCCATCGCGATTACATCGGTCAGGTAGTACTCGCCCTGTGCATTGTTATTCGACAGCCGGCTCATCCAGTCAGCCAGACGCGCGGTTGGCAATGCCAGGATGCCAGTGTTGCCTTCAGTGATAGCACGTTCAGCCTCGGTGGCGTCCTTGTGCTCGACGATGGCGCAGACCTTGCCTTCGGCGTCACGCACGATGCGGCCATAGCCGGTCGGGTCAGCCAAGTTAACGGTCAGCAGACCCAGTTGCTGCGAGCCAACCTGCGTAAGCAGACGTTCCAGGGTCGGGACTTCGATCAACGGTACATCGCCGTACAGAATCAGCACGTTCTGCGCGGTCAGAAATGGCAGCGCCTGGGCTACGGCATGTCCTGTGCCCAGTTGCTTGTCCTGCAATACGAAGTTCAGATCATCAGCCGCCAGACGTTCGCGGACCAGTTCGGCACCGTGCCCGATAACAACGTGGATGCCTGTCGGCTTAAGTTGCCGGGCACTGTGGATAACATGCCCGAGCATTGAGTTGCCGGCTACGGGGTGAAGAACCTTGGGCAGGGCCGAACGCATGCGGGTGCCCTGACCTGCAGCGAGAATAACGATATCGAGAGACATGACTGGCTACCAATCCTGGGTGGTCAGCGGTTGCGACCAAAAGTAATTCGCGGAAAAAGAAAAAGGGTAGCCGAGGCTACCCTTTTTAATCAATCACACAATGAAGCAGGAGGCTTAGCCGCCGAACTTTTTGCGGATTTGCTGGACGGTGCGCAGCTGAGCTGCGGCCTCGGCCAGACGTGCAGCAGCAGATCCGTAATCGAAATCTGCGCCCTTCTCGTTCAGTGCCTTCTCGGCTGCCTTGACGGCTGCCTGAGCGGAGGCTTCATCCAGGTCGGCAGCACGTTGCACGGTGTCGGCAAGAACCTTGACCATGTTCGGCTGAACCTCGAGGTAACCACCAGAGATGTAAAACACCTCGGCTTCTCCACCCAGTTTGATCAGGCGGATCGGACCTGGCTTGAGTTCAGTGATCAGCGGAGCGTGACCCAGGGCGATACCAAGATCACCCAGGCTGCCGTGCGCAATCACCATCTCGACCTGACCGGAAAAGATTTCTCCTTCCGCACTGACGATATCGCAATGGACTGTCATCATATTAGCCATCTGATTGCCTCAACCTGATTAGCGCCCGTTACCGGGCGCCGGAATTACAGTTTCTTGGCTTTCTCGATCGCTTCTTCGATGCCGCCGACCATGTAGAACGCTTGTTCTGGCAGGTGGTCGTAGTCACCGTTGAGGATGCCTTTGAAGCCAGCAATGGTGTCTTTCAGGGAAACGTATTTACCCGAAGCGCCAGTGAAGACTTCTGCCACGAAGAACGGCTGAGACAAGAAACGCTGGATCTTACGAGCGCGGGATACCAACTGCTTGTCGACTTCCGACAGCTCGTCCATACCCAGGATCGCAATGATGTCCTTCAGTTCTTTGTAACGCTGCAACACGTACTGAACGCCGCGAGCGGTGTCGTAGTGTTCCTGGCCGATTACCATCGGGTCCAGCTGGCGCGAAGTCGAGTCGAGTGGATCGACCGCCGGGTAGATACCCAGGGATGCGATGTCACGGGACAGTACGACGGTGGCGTCCAAGTGGGCGAAGGTGGTCGCAGGCGACGGGTCAGTCAAGTCATCCGCAGGTACGTATACCGCCTGGATCGAAGTGATCGAACCGTTCTTGGTCGAAGTGATGCGCTCTTGCAGAGTACCCATCTCTTCAGCCAGAGTCGGCTGGTAACCTACTGCGGAAGGCATACGGCCCAGCAGTGCGGATACTTCAGTACCGGCCAAGGTGTAACGGTAGATGTTGTCAACGAACAACAGTACGTCGTTACCTTCGTCACGGAACTTCTCGGCCATGGTCAGGCCGGTCAGTGCTACGCGCAGACGGTTACCCGGCGGCTCGTTCATCTGACCGTAAACCAGTGCCACTTTGTCCAGAACGTTGGAGTCCTTCATCTCGTGGTAGAAGTCGTTACCCTCACGGGTACGTTCGCCCACACCAGCAAACACAGAGTAACCGCTGTGTTCCATGGCGATGTTACGGATCAGTTCCATCATGTTTACGGTTTTGCCTACACCGGCACCACCGAACAGACCAACCTTACCGCCTTTTGCAAACGGGCAGATCAGGTCGATAACCTTGATGCCGGTTTCCAGAAGGTCGTTGCCGCCGGCTTGATCAGCGAAGGACGGTGCAGGACGGTGAATGCCCCAGCGCTCTTCGGTATCAATCGGACCAGCTTCGTCGATCGGGTTGCCCAGAACGTCCATGATCCGGCCCAGAGTCGCTTTACCGACCGGTACGGAGATGGCTGCGCCAGTGTCGGTGACTTCCAGACCGCGCTTCAAGCCCTCGGTGGAACCCATCGCAATGGTACGAACCACGCCGTCGCCCAGCTGCTGCTGAACTTCCAGAGTGGTTCCGGCCGCGCTTTGTACTTTCAGCGCGTTGTAGATGCTCGGTACGTTTTCGCGTGGAAATTCCACGTCGATCACGGCGCCGATGATTTGAACGATACGTCCGCTACTCATAGCTGGATCCTCTGAATATTTGAACCGTTAAACCGCGGCAGCGCCGCCGACGATTTCCGAGATCTCTTGGGTGATCGCAGCCTGACGCGCCTTGTTGTAGATCAGCTGCAAATCGCTGATCAAATCACCGGCGTTATCAGTGGCGTTCTTCATCGCGATCATCCGCGCAGCTTGTTCAGCTGCACTGTTCTCGACCACCGCCTGGTACACCTGCGACTCCACGTAACGAACCATCAAGCCGTCTAGCAGCTCTTTGGCGTCCGGTTCGTAGAGATAGTCCCAGTGGTGCTTGAGTTCTTGATCCGGGGTCGCCACCAGTGGAATCAATTGCTCCACAGTCGGCTGTTGCGTCATGGTATTGATGAACTTGTTGGACACCACGGACAGGCGATCAATACGGCCTTCCAGGTAAGCATCCAGCATCACCTTAACGCTGCCGATCAAGTCATTGATCGACGGTTCTTCACCCAGATGGCTGATTGCAGCGACGACGTTACCGCCGAAGTTACGGAAAAAAGCCGCACCTTTGCTGCCGACCACGCACAGATCAATCTCGACGCCGTTTTCACGGTTTACCGCCATGTCCTTGACCAAAGCCTTGAACAGGTTGGTATTCAAACCACCGCACAAACCACGGTCACTGCTCACAACCACATAACCTACACGCTTAACTTCGCGGTCGATCATGAAAGGGTGGCGGTATTCCGGGTTGGCGTTGGCCAAATGCCCAATAACCTGGCGGATGCGCTCCGCATAAGGACGGCTAGCAGCCATGCGCATTTGTGCCTTGCGCATTTTGCTGACCGCCACTTTTTCCATGGCGCTGGTAATCTTTTGCGTGCTTTTGATGCTCGCAATCTTACTGCGAATCTCTTTTGCGCCTGCCATGTAACACCTATCAGGTTAGCAAGCGGGAGCCTTGCGGCTCCCGCTGCGGCTTACCAGGTTTGGGTGGCCTTGAACTTCTCGATACCGGCTTTGATGCCAGAATCGATTTCGTCATTGAAGTCACCTTTAACGTTGATCTTCGCCATAAGCTCGGCGTGATCGCGGTTGAAGTAAGCAATCAGCGCTTGTTCAAAGCTACCGATCTTGGTGATTTCGACGTCAGTCAGGAACCCACGCTCAGCGGCATACAGCGACAGCGCCATGTCAGCGATCGACATAGGTGCGTATTGCTTCTGCTTCATCAGCTCGGTAACGCGCTGACCATGCTCAAGTTGCTTACGGGTCGCTTCGTCCAGGTCAGATGCGAACTGGGCGAATGCCGCCAGTTCACGGTACTGAGCCAGAGCGGTACGGATACCACCGGACAGCTTCTTGATGATCTTGGTCTGAGCGGCACCACCCACACGGGATACCGAAACACCGGCGTTCACTGCAGGACGGATCCCGGAGTTGAACATGGCCGATTCCAGGAAGATCTGACCGTCAGTGATGGAAATCACGTTGGTCGGAACGAACGCGGAAACGTCGCCAGCCTGAGTTTCGATGATCGGCAGTGCGGTCAGGGAACCGGTTTTGCCGGTCACTGCGCCGTTGGTGAACTTCTCTACGTACTCTTCGGATACGCGGGATGCGCGCTCCAGAAGACGGGAGTGGAGATAGAACACGTCGCCCGGGTAAGCTTCACGGCCTGGTGGACGGCGCAGCAGCAGGGAAATCTGGCGGTAAGCCACTGCTTGCTTGGACAGATCGTCATAAACGATCAGTGCGTCTTCACCGCGGTCGCGGAAGTATTCGCCCATGGTGCAACCGGAGTACGGTGCCAGGAACTGCAGCGCTGCGGATTCGGAAGCACTGGCAGCAACGACGATGGTGTTAGCCAACGCGCCGTTTTCTTCCAGCTTGCGAACCACGTTGGCGATAGTCGATTGTTTCTGACCGATCGCTACGTATACACAGAAAATGCCGCTGTTCTTCTGGTTGATGATCGCGTCGATCGCCAGAGCGGTTTTACCGATCTGACGGTCACCGATGATCAGCTCACGCTGGCCACGGCCGACAGGGATCATGGCATCGACAGCCTTGTAGCCAGTCTGTACAGGCTGGTCTACCGACTTACGCCAGATCACGCCTGGAGCAACTTTCTCGACTGCATCAGTCTCGGTGTTGTTCAGCGGACCTTTGCCATCAACTGGGTTACCCAGTGCGTCGACAACGCGACCCAGCAGTTCCTTACCAACCGGAACTTCCAGGATACGGCCAGTGCACTTGGCGCTCATGCCTTCAGCCAGAGTCGTGTATGCGCCCAATACAACAGCACCTACAGAGTCTTGCTCCAGGTTGAGGGCCATGCCGAAGACGCTGCCCGGAAACTCGATCATCTCGCCGTACATTACGTCGGCCAGACCGTGAATCCGCACAATACCGTCAGATACGCTGACGATGGTGCCTTCGTTACGGGCTTGGGAGGTCACATCGAGTTTTTCGATGCGGCCCTTGATAATTTCACTTATTTCGGAAGGATTGAGTTGCTGCATTGCTCTGCTGCCCCTTCAAACTCAAGATTTCAATGCTTCGGCAAGGCTTGCGAGTTTTCCGCGAACCGAGCCATCGATAACCAGGTCGCCGGCGCGGATGATGACACCACCTATAAGGCTGGCATCCTCCGCAACTTGCAGGCGCACTTCCCGGTTGAGTCGTGCACTGAGAACCTTGGCGAGTTTGTCTTGCTGTTCTTGGTCCAATGTAAAAGCACTGGTCACTTCAACGTCTACCGACTTCTCTTGTTCGGCCTTGTACAGGTCAAACAGAGCGGCGATCTCCGGCAATAGCGGGAGACGGTCGTTTTCGGCAACGACGTGGATGAAGTTCTGCATTTTTACATCGAACTTGTCGCCGCACACGTCAATAAACGTGGCGGCCTTTTCTGCGCTCGTCAGTCGCGGGGCCTTGAGCACGCGCTGCATAGTGTCGTCTTGCGACACTGCTGCAGCCAGGCCGAGCATGGCTGACCAAGAGGCCAGTTGCTGGTGGGCCTGGGCGTGCTCGAAGGCTGCCTTAGCGTAAGGTCGGGCCAACGTGGTCAATTCTGCCATGATCGCCCTCGCTTAAATTTCAGCAGCCAGTTTATTAACCAGCTCCGCGTGCGCGTTTTGATCGATTGTGGCACCCAGGATCTTTTCAGCACCTTCAACGGCCAGGCTACCCAATTGGGCACGCAGCGCGTCTTTGACACTGTTGATTTCCTGTTCGATCTCGGCCTGAGCCTGAGCCTTCACACGGTCAGCTTCAACGCGAGCCTGTTCACGGGCTTCGTCTACGATCTGAGTACCGCGTTTCTTGGCTTGCTCAATGATTTCAGCTGCTTGAGCCTTAGCTTCGCGCAGTTGTTGACCCGCTTTATCTTGGGCCAACTCCAGGTCGCGAGCTGCTCGGTTAGCAGCGTCCAGTCCAGCCGCAATCTTCTTCTGACGTTCTTGCAATGCCGCGATGACCGGAGGCCACACGAACTTCATGCAAAACAGTACAAAAATGAAGAACGCAACGGACTGGCCAATCAGGGTTGCATTAATGTTCACGCCAACACCTCGCTCGTTCGTTGTCCATCACTCTAATCAACTCGAAAATTCGAGTGATTAGCCAGCGAGTTGACCAACGAAGGGGTTCGCGAAGGTGAAGAACAGTGCAATACCAACACCGATCATGGTTACGGCGTCGAGCAGACCGGCAACGATGAACATTTTAACTTGCAGCATTGGAACCATTTCTGGCTGACGCGCTGCGCCTTCCAGGAACTTGCCGCCCAACAGGCCGAAACCAATTGCGGTACCCAGTGCGCCCAGGCCGATCAACAGTGCAACAGCGATAGCGGTTAGACCAACTACAGTTTCCATCTTTCCTCCCGACTTTTACGTCGTATGGTTTAGGTTTTTTAGATTAAAGCGGTAAAACAAAATCATTTTGCGACGCCCACATGCCGGAACAGGAGGGCGCCAGACTCGTCGAGACGGGTCTTAGTGGTTATCTTCGTGTGCCATCGACAAGTAAACGATGGTCAACATCATGAAGATGAACGCTTGCAAGGTGATGATCAGGATGTGGAATACAGCCCACGCCCATTGCAGCACCACGCCCAGACCGCTAAGCCAAAGCAGGCCGCTGCCGAACATTACGGCGATCAGGATAAATACCAGTTCGCCAGCATACATATTGCCGAACAGACGCAGTGCCAGCGAGATTGGCTTGGCAATCAGCGTCACGAATTCGAGCAGGAAGTTCACCGGAATCAGCAGCGCTTGAATAAAGATATTCTTGCTGCCAAAAGGGTGCAGGGTCAGTTCACCGATGAAGCCGCCGATGCCCTTGATTTTGATGCTGTAGAAGATGATCAGCGCGAATACCGACAGGGCCATGCCCATGGTTGCGTTCGGATCAGTCGTCGGTACGGCACGGAACGGGAAGTGCTCATCGCCCGTGATCAAAATCGCCAACTGAGGAATCCAGTCAACCGGGATCAGGTCGATGGCGTTCATCAGGAACACCCAGACGAAAATTGTCAGTGCCAGTGGAGCGATAACTGCACTGCGACCGTGGAAACTGTCTTTCACACTGCCATCAACGAACTCTACCAGTACTTCTACGAAGTTCTGCAGAGCGCCTGGCTGACCGGAAGTTGCCTTCTTGGCCGCCATGCGGAATACGAGGATGAAGATCAGACCGACAAACAGCGACCAGCCGAGAGTATCGACATGGAACGCCCAAAAGCCCATTGATTTAGCTTCTGCAACGGTGTGAGCAAAGCCCCAGCCACCATCAGGTAGCTGCCCGAAGGTCAGGTTCTGTAAGTGGTGCTGGATATAGCCCGAAGCGGTTGTTTCTGCCATGGTTGCCTCAAACGCCCTAAGGTCTCGAAAGTGTTGTTCTCATTAGCAGGGGAGCGAACCAGCTGACCAGTTGGGTCAGCACGAAGACACCGAAAACAGCTAGCGGCGCCAATGGCTTCACACCTGCAAACGTCAGCGCGAACAGCACTGCCGTCAAAATTAATTTGCCTGCCTCACCGGCGTAAAACGACCGGACGATGGCTTGCGCTGCTCGAGCGCCGGAAAACCGGAAAGCTCTGTGAGCAAAATACACATTGGGTAGCAAAGCAATCAGGCCTCCGCAGAGTCCTGAATATCCGGCTACGACTCCATGCCATTGCCAGAGCCCCAGAGCAGCCAGCAATAAAACGACAAATTGAGCCAGTAAAACTGGAAATACCGCCAAGCGATGGAACGGCAAGCGGTTTGGCGTGCGGGTTTCCATCACAACTGCTCCTCAAAGGTCGGCTGCCAAAAGAAAAAACTTGGCATAATTTGTGCCGACAAAATGCGCGCAGAGTATAGGGGCGCTTAAGCCCCTATTCAACTGTCAGGTAGTGATTTCCGACTGCGCGCTACATAAGGAAATGTTTCAGCGGATGTGAGCAAGCACCCCTTGAAGCTCGTCAAGAGAGTTGTAACCAATTACTAACTGGCCCTTTCCCTTCTTTCCGTGGCGGATCTGCACCGCAGAGCCTAGGCGCTCGGCCAGACGCTGCTCGAGCCGGGTAATATCCGGATCAGCTTTGACCGGTTCAGCAGGCTCTTGCTTGCCACTCAACCACTGGCGAACCAGAGCTTCGGTCTGACGCACTGTCAGGCCACGTGCGACAACGTGTCGCGCCCCTTCAACCTGTTGATTTTCAGGCAAACCGAGCAATGCCCGAGCATGACCCATTTCCAGGTCGCCATGGGACAGCATGGTTTTGATCACTTCCGGCAATGAAATCAACCGTAACAAGTTAGCCACAGACACTCGGGACTTACCCACAGCGTCGGCCACTTGTTGCTGAGTCAGCTGGAACTCTTGCTGCAAACGTTGCAAGGCCACAGCTTCCTCAATCGGATTGAGGTCTTCACGCTGGATGTTTTCGATCAATGCCATCGCGATGGCAGTTTCATCCGGCACATCTTTGACCATCGCCGGGATAGTGTCTTTACCCGCTTGCTGGCTTGCGCGCCAGCGGCGCTCACCGGCAATGATCTCAAAACGCCCGCCAGCGATCGGACGCACCACGATCGGCTGCATCACGCCCTGAGACTTGATCGAACTCGCCAGTTCTTCAAGTGCCTGGGGGTCCATGTCTCGACGAGGCTGGTATTTACCGCGCTGGATCAAATCCAGAGGCAAATGTTGCAGTTCGCTTTGATCGACCTTGACCGCTTGCTCTTCCAGCGAGCTGACCGTAGGACCACTCAGGAGAGCATCCAGTCCGCGTCCGAGACCTCGTTTCTTGACGGCCATGGGATTTCCTTAAGTTGGCTGAGCAGTGCGGGAGGTACGACGTTGACGACGAACCAGCTCGCCCGCCAGGGCAAGGTAAGCAATCGCGCCACGGGAGTTCTTGTCATAGGCCAGAGCAGGCATGCCGTAGCTTGGCGCTTCTGCAAGACGAATGTTGCGCGGAATCACGGTGTCATAAAGTTGCTCACCGAAGTGTTCCTTGAGCTGGGCCGAAACATCGTTCATCAGACTCAGACGCGGATCGTACATGGTCCGCAGCAAACCTTCGATTTTCAGGTTCGGGTTTAACAGCTCAGCGATACGCTTGATGTTATCCACAAGATCGCTCAAGCCTTCGAGTGCGAAATACTCGCACTGCATGGGGATAATTACCCCATCGGCAGCAACCAGGGCGTTCAAGGTCAGCATCGACAGCGACGGCGGGCAATCAATCAGGATGTAGTCGTAGCTCTCACGAACCGGCGCTAACGCAGTACGCAGACGGCTTTCTTTCATCTGCATTTCGAGCAGCACGACCTCTGCCGCAGTCAGATCGCGGTTAGCCGGCAACAGCTGGTAACCACCGTGCTCGGAGTAGTGCATGGCTTCGGCCAGATCACACTCACCGATCAACAGGTCGTAAACCGAATTCTCGAGACCATGTTTATCCACACCGCTACCCATGGTGGCGTTGCCCTGTGGATCGAGGTCGATCAGCAGCACGCGGCGCTTGGTCGCGACCAGCGATGCTGCGAGGTTGATACAGGTGGTGGTTTTACCCACACCACCCTTTTGGTTCGCTATTGCGAATACCTTAGCCATTCTTGCTTGCGTTCCCAATCATGCCGTGCGGCGCAGTATCAGCAGATGGCGTTGGCCTTGGCAACCCGGAACGGTCAAGGCGTGTTCGCCATCGAGACGAAAATCAGACGGCAATGCTACCAGCTCATCAGCCGGATGAACGCCCTTCATTGCCAACCAGCGCGTTTCGCTGTCACCAAGGTGACGCGTCCAGTTGCTGAAGTTTTCCATACTGCTGAAAGCCCTGGACACAATTCCAGTGAACGGCTGGGCAGGCTGGAACTCTTCGACACGACTGTGGATAACTTGCAGGTTATCCAGCTTGAGCTCGAGTTTGACCTGAGTCAGGAAGCGGGTTTTTTTGCCGTTGCTGTCCAGGCAGGTCACTTGAGACCCGGGAAACAGGATTGCCAAGGGAATCCCCGGCATGCCGCCGCCACTACCAACGTCCAGCCAGCGGCCGTCTTCGATGAAAGGCATCACGCTCAGACTGTCGAGCAAATGGCGTGAAACCATTTCGTCCGGGTTACGCACAGCCGTAAGGTTGTAGGCCTTGTTCCATTTGATCAACAGGGCGAGATAAGCCAGCAACTGCTGGTGCTGGCCCTCGGTCAGCGTGACGCCCAGCTGGCGTGCGCCTGTGGATAACTCTTCAGCGTGTTGTGCGGTAACCAGCGAACTCAAGCGTTTTGCTCCAACTTGCGGCCAGCGCCGCGTTTTTTCAGGTGAATCATCAACAGGGAAATCGCTGCGGGTGTCACACCGGGAATGCGCGAAGCCTGGCCCAGCGTCTCGGGACGCGTAGCACCCAGCTTGCTCTGGATCTCTTTCGACAGCCCGGAAATGTTCGTGTAATCGATATCCACAGGCAGCTTGGTATTTTCACTGGCCCGCAGACGGGCAATCTCATCCTGCTGACGATCGATGTAACCGGCGTACTTGGTCTTGATTTCAACCTGCTCGGCGACCAGGGGATCGGTTGCGCCCTGCCCGGTCACTTCGATCAGGCCGACGTAGTCAATTTCAGGACGGGTCAGCAGGTTCAGCAAATTGTATTCATGGGTCAAAGGCGTACCAAACCGGGCTGCAATGGCATCACCCTGCTCAGTACCCGGGCGAACCCAGGTGCTTTTCAAGCGTTGTTCTTCCTGCTCGATGCTTTCGCGCTTGGTGCAAAACGCCGCCCAGCGAGCGTCATCAACCAGTCCAAGCTCGCGCCCTTTTTCGGTCAGACGCATATCGGCGTTGTCTTCGCGCAGGATCAGGCGGTATTCGGCACGGGAGGTAAACATCCGGTACGGTTCTTGAGTTCCCAATGTAATCAGGTCGTCAACCAGCACTCCGATGTAGGCCTCGTCGCGACGCGGGCACCAGCTGTCTTTGCCCTGTGCAAGCAATGCGGCGTTGGCACCAGCGAGCAAACCTTGCGCCCCGGCTTCTTCGTAACCCGTTGTGCCGTTGATTTGTCCTGCAAAGAACAAACCGCCGATCACCTTGGTTTCGAGGCTGTACTTCAGGTCGCGCGGATCGAAATAGTCATATTCGATGGCATAGCCCGGACGCACGATGTGGGCGTTTTCCATGCCACGGATCGACTGCACGATCTGGATCTGTACATCGAATGGCAAGGAAGTGGAAATCCCGTTCGGATACAACTCGTGAGTCGTCAAACCTTCCGGTTCGATAAAGACCTGATGGCTTTCCTTGTCGGCAAAGCGATGGATCTTGTCTTCGATGGATGGGCAGTAGCGCGGACCAATGCCTTCAATCACACCCGAATACATGGGTGAGCGATCAAGGTTGGCCGCAATGATTTCGTGGGTGCGGGCGTTGGTATGGGTAATCCAGCAACTGACTTGTGCCGGATGCTGTTGTTTGTTCCCCATGAACGACATCACTGGAATCGGGGTATCACCCGGTTGTTCGGTCATTACCGAAAAATCTACCGAGCGGCCATCGATACGTGGAGGAGTGCCGGTTTTCAGGCGACCTACCCGTAGCGGCAGTTCACGCAGGCGCTGTGCCAGGGCGATCGAAGGGGGATCACCGGCCCGGCCGCCTGAATAGTTCTGCATTCCGATGTGGATAAGTCCACCGAGGAAAGTACCTGTGGTCAAAACCACGGCATCGGCCATGAAACGCAGGCCCATCTGGGTCACTACGCCACGTACCTGATCCTGTTCAACGATCAGGTCATCAGCCGCTTGTTGAAATATCCACAGGTTGGGCTGGTTTTCCAGAATTTCACGTACTGCAGCCTTGTAGAGGATGCGGTCAGCCTGTGCACGGGTTGCGCGCACTGCCGGGCCTTTGCGGCCATTGAGTACGCGGAACTGGATACCGCCTTTATCGGTGGCAATAGCCATCGCGCCGCCCAGGGCATCGATCTCTTTGACCAGATGGCTTTTACCAATCCCGCCAATTGCAGGATTGCAGCTCATTTGCCCGAGGGTTTCCACGTTGTGGGTCAACAGCAGGGTTTTTACGCCCATGCGTGCTGAAGCAAGTGCAGCCTCGGTTCCGGCGTGACCGCCGCCGATGACGATCACTGCAAAACGGGAAGGGAAATTCACCACGCACCTCGTGCCTGTTTCTAGGGGATTTTGGATAGACCGCAAAGTATAGGGACTTCGCCCTTCTTAAAGAACCCTTTGCACAAAATTTAACCAGCTGTGGATAAGGCAAGATAGATAAATAAATAGAGAAGAAATTTATAAAGCTTTGTTTTTATGTTTATTACTACTGAGCGAACTATCTGTGGATAGAATGCTACAGACCTTTAAAACCGTACTGTACAGAGATTCAAAAATCTGTGGTTAGGTGCCAATGAGGGGTTTGGATAAGTGCTTTAAGCTTGTGGATAAAGGTGTGCCTTATCCACAGGGGTAGTTATATCCAGTTTTAAGGACTACTTACCCACTGAGCTAAGGGGTAGTTATGCACAAGGCTTATTCCGTTGATTCAGCAGTTTTGAACCAATAAACAGGCAGCCGAAAGGCGCTTGAATGACTATTTCAGCAAGCGGCCTGACGATCGGTAGGTATGAAAAGCGAAAAAGACTGAAATCAAATACATCAGACAGAGGTGTTCAGCCAGCCTGAGGCCGAGGCCTCGAGCCTGTGGGTAATTCTAATTGCGTGTAAAAAAGCTTCGTCGTGGGAAGTGACGATTAACGTCCCACGGTACTGCTTCAGCATCGACTCAAGCGCCTCTATGGAAGGCAGGTCGAGATGATTGGCCGGTTCATCAAGCAATAAAAGCTGTGGGGGCCGCTGTGCATAAAACACGCAGGCCATCGCAGCCTTCAACCGTTCACCGCCGCTGAGTTGTGCACAAGGCTGGTTAATCCGTTCAGCGTTCAGACCTAATTGCGCCAGCCGGGTGCGTAACTCACCGTCGGCAAGCTCCCGGTTCAGAGCGCGCAACTGTTCAAGCACTGACATCCCTGGCTGTAAAAATGTCAGATGCTGGTCGAGATAAGCCGCCGTCACGCAGGTACGAGCCACGCCTGATATCACTGGAAGCTGACCAGCCAATACTTTGAGCAAGGTTGACTTGCCGCAACCGTTTGGCCCCACAAGTGCGATTCGCTGGCCACGCATCAGGTTGAGATTGACCAACCGCAGATGCTTAGCACCTTGTGGCAAGCGAGCATCTACCAACTCCGCTATTTGCACCGGAGCGCTCAGGCTGGCCGCAGGTGGATACACAAAAACGGCTTGCTGTTGCTCCACCTGACGCGCAGCCAGGCGAATCTGCGTTGACAATGCCTGGCGTGCAGCGTCTTGCTGTAGTCGTAACTTGCCACTGCTGCTCTGGCTGCGTTCCTTTTGCCGATCCAGCAGGATCTTCGCCTGGTTGCTGCCACTGGCCTGTTGCTTGCCCCGGGCTTGCCTGCGCTCAAGGCGCTCCCTTTGCTCACGCAGGGCATGCTCTTCGCGCTTACGCTCAACCTTGGCCGATGCCAGTTGCTGCAGTGCAGACTGTTGTTGCTGGTCTTTGGCCTGTGCATAAAACGAAAAATTGCCGCCATAACTGGTCAGTCCCAGGGAGGACAGTTCAACGATGCGCTCCATATGCTCCAGCAATTCGCGGTCATGGCTGATCACCAGCAACCCGTTGGGCCACTGCTGCAGTTGTTCATGCAATACAAGTCGGTGCTGGCGATCCAGGTGATTGGAGGGCTCGTCCAGTATCAGCAAATCGGCTGCGGACAAAAAAGCGCCCATCAAGGCAACGCGCATCGCTTCGCCACCACTGAGCGCCGAAGCGGGTGTTGAAGGGGTCAGATGCGCGAGGTCGTTTTGGGCTAGCTGGTCGAGCAATTGCTGACGGATGTTCCACTGATCGCCTACACAGTCGAAGTCCGATTGCGTAGTACTGCCCTGCTCGATGCGCTCAAGGGCGCAAAGAATGGGTCGCACGCCTGCCAGGTCGGCAACTGTCAGCTCAGGCTCAAGACTGATTTGCTGCGCCAGGTAATACACGGATCCATTGCGCTGACAGCGACCTGAGGAAGGCAGTATGTTCCCGGCGATCAGACGCGCCAGAACACTTTTTCCTGCCCCATTGCGCCCGATCAGGCCTGTGCGGCGCTGGTCGAGAAGCAAGTCAAGGTCAGAAAACAGCGGGCTACCGTCGGGTAGCTGATAAGAAACGCTTTCAAGCGTCACATAGGTAACGTGAGTCATATGCACTCCAAAGATGCCCAGAACTGCCCCTGCTGTGAGGGGAATAAGAACTGGCCGCAAGAATCGCGGCGGCATCAATGACGCATTGGACTAATACCTCTGTGGGAATGTGGTGGGTGAAACTATACCGAAAACTGTAGGAGCGAGCTCTTAACTGCTCGTGAGCAAGCTCGATCCTACAGAAATCTGGGCTATTTGCCGATGCAGAAACTGGAGAAAATCCGCCCCAACAAGTCATCCGAGCTGAATGCCCCGGTAATCTCACCGAGCGAATGCTGAGCCTGGCGCAAATCTTCCGCAAGCAATTCCCCGGCCCCCGCCAGGGTCAGCTGTGCCCTGCCGTGCTCAAGGGCATCACTTGCATGGCGCAACGCTTCCAGGTGACGACGGCGCGCGCTGAAGCTGCTCTCAGAGGTCTGCTCGTAGCCCATGCAGGCCTTGAGATGATCGCGCAGCAACTCAAGACCATCACCTGCATCCGTGGATCGTGCGCTCAAGCTGATGGTCACGTGGCCATCTGCACTGACCTCCAGGCGAATATCTTCTCCGGTGAGGTCTGCCTTGTTGCGGATCAAGGTCACTTTGGCCGGGTCCGGACGCTGCTCCAAAAACTCGGGCCATAAAGCAAACGGGTCATCGGCCTCAGGCGCAGTCGCATCCACAACCAGCAAAACCCGGTCAGCTTCGCCAATGGCCTTCAGCGCTCGTTGTACACCGATTTTTTCGACCTGATCGTCGGTGTCGCGCAGACCTGCAGTGTCTACCACGTGCAACGGCATGCCATCGATGTGGATATGTTCACGCAATACGTCACGGGTGGTGCCGGCGATTTCGGTCACAATGGCGGCTTCGCGTCCGGCGAGCGCGTTAAGCAAGCTTGATTTCCCCGCATTGGGCCGGCCGGCAATTACCACGGTCATGCCATCTCGCAGCAGTGCGCCCTGACCTGCTTCACGCATCACGGTGGATAACTCTTCACGAACCTTGTCGAGCATCCCCAGCACGTGGCCATCGGCCAGAAAGTCGATTTCCTCTTCCGGAAAATCGATGGCTGCTTCGACGTAGATACGCAAACCGATCAGTTGTTCGGTCAAGTTATGCACACGTTGCGAGAAAGCGCCCTGCAAAGAACGCAAAGCATTGCGCGCAGCCTGTGCAGAACTGGCTTCGATAAGGTCGGCAATGGCTTCGGCCTGGGCCAGATCGAGCTTGTCATTCAAAAATGCGCGCTCGCTGAACTCGCCCGGGCGTGCCAGGCGGCATCCCAGTTGAATACAGCGTTGCAGCAACATATCGAGAACGATGGGCCCGCCGTGACCTTGCAGTTCCAGTACGTCTTCGCCGGTAAAAGAGTTAGGGCCCGGGAAGTACAGGGCGATGCCTTCATCGAGCACCTCACGGTTTTCCCCGTAAAACGGGCCGTAGTGGGCGTAGCGCGGCTTCAATTCGCGCTCGCTGAATGCTTTGGCTGCGAGGCTTGCGAGCGGGCCGGAGATACGCACGATCCCCACACCACCTCGGCCTTGGGCTGTTGCCACAGCGGCAATGGTTTCAGCAGGAATACTCATAAAACTGGCCTCAAAACAAAAGTGATGGATAGCAAAACGCCCCACTAGGGGGCGTTTTGAGTGGTGCTCACCAGAGTAAGTTACTCGGCTGCTTTTTTGGTAGCAGCTTCAACCTTACGCGTGATGTACCACTGCTGAGCGATGGACAGGCAGTTGTTCACAACCCAGTACAGCACCAGACCAGCCGGGAACCACAGGAAGAAGAAGGTGAAGATGATTGGCATCAGCTTCATCACCTTGGCCTGCATCGGATCCGGAGGAGTCGGGTTCAGACGCTGCTGGATGAACATGGTTGCGCCCATGATGATCGGCAGAATAAAGAACGGGTCCTTGATCGACAGGTCGGTAATCCAGAGCATGAACGGCGCCTGGCGCATTTCAACACTTTCCAGAAGTACCCAGTACAAGGACAGGAAGACCGGCATCTGCACCAGGATCGGCAAGCAGCCGCCCAGTGGATTGATCTTCTCTTTCTTGTACAGCTCCATCATGGCTTGCGACATTTTCTGGCGATCATCACCGAACTGCTCTTTCAGAGCGGCCAGTTTTGGTGCCACAGCGCGCATGCGAGCCATCGACTTGTAGCTGGCGGCCGACAGAGGGAAGAAGATCCCTTTGATCAGCATGGTCAGGAAAATGATCGACCAGCCCCAGTTACCTACCAGGCTGTGGATATGTTGCAGCAGCCAGAAGATAGGCTGGGCAATGAACCACAGGATGCCGTAGTCGACAGTCAGTTCCAGGCCTGGGGATAACTCTTTGAGTACACCCTGGCTTTTCGGACCGGCGTACAACGTAGCGCTGGTTTCAGCAGTTTTGCCCGGCTCAACGGTCAACGTTGGGCCAGTGAAACCGATGATGTAGTTGCCCTGGCTGTCTTTGCGGGTTTGAACAACGTTGGAATCGCCTTTCTGAGGGATCCACGCAGTTACAAAGTAGTGTTGCAGCCATGCAACCCAGCCACCTTGAACGGTTTCTTTCAGCTGGCCCTTGTCGATATCTTTCATCGACACTTTTTTGTACGGCTCAGAACTTGTCCACAGGGCGGCGCCCAGGTAAGTCGCAGTGCCGGTGGCGGTGCTGGAAGAAGGATCGGAGCTGTTGTCGCGTTTCAATTGCGCGAACAGGTTGCCGTTCCACGGCTTGGCGCTCTCGTTATCAATCAAATAGCTGACTTGAACATCGTACAGGCCACGCTTGAGCGTGAAGCGTTTGATGTAGTTGATCCCGTTTTCGCTGAATTTCAGGTCAACGACCAACTGATCCTGGCCTGGAGCCAGTTCATAAGTCTTTTTATCTGTGCTGAAAACCGGGCGACCAGCAGCGCGGGCATCCGGTCCATCAACACCAGTCAGGCCGCTTTGGGCCAAATAGGTGCGTTCGTTGCCGTTATCGAACAGCTGGAACGGAACATCCGGGTGGTCCTGGCGACGTGGATAAAGCGGCAGACGCAACTGGGCAATGTCGCCACCCTGTGGATCAATCGCAATGTCCAGAACATCCGTTTTTATGTGGATGAGGTCTTTGCTTGCAGCCACCGGTGTTTCAGCCACAGTGCTGGTTTCGCCATTGGCGGTTGGTACATCGGCACTATTGGAAGCGTTGTTACCTGAAGCCGTGTCGGGCAAAGCCGGCGCGGTTGTGCTGCTGGCGGCAACATTCTGAGTCGGCAGTGCAGCTTGACCGTAGTCCTGGTTCCATTTCAGGACCATAACGTAGGACACGACTGCTAGAGCGACGATCAGGATCGTGCGTTTAATATCCATGATTACTCGGCCATCGAAGAAGAACGGGAGGTAGGGATAGGTGGAACCGGGTCGTAACCACCGGGATTCCACGGGTGACAGCGACCTAAACGACGAAAGGTCAGCCAGCCGCCGCGAAGAACGCCATGATTTTCGATGGCTTCCAACGCGTAGCAGGAACAACTGGGGTAGAAACGGCAGTGGCTGGCCATCAAAGGACTAATGGCATAACGATAAAACTGGATCGGAACGAGCACCAGTTTACGCATCAGGACTGCCTACCCCTACAGTTTCGGTTTTAACCGCTGGAACTGGCGCGTTACGGGCCAGACGCTTCCAGAGTTTGCCGAAATGCTGAATCAATTCGGGGTTCTCTACGTCACCCAAACCTTTGCGCGCGACGATAACGATATCCCAACCAACCAGTAAATCCTGGTGGAGACGAAACGATTCACGCATCAAACGCTTAAGGCGATTGCGCTCAACGGAGAGCTTTACGCTCTTTTTACCGATCACTAACCCCAAACGGGGGTGATCGAGATCGTTGCTACGCGCAAGGAGCAGGAGATTTTTCCCCGGAACCTTGCCGGTGGGGGAGTCAAAGACTGCCTTGAAATGTCGGGGAGTGAGTAACCGCTTTTCCCGACTGAAGTCCTGACTCACCACCATTGTCTGATTATCAAACTGCCAGACGTGCACGGCCTTTGGCGCGGCGACGCGACAGGACTGCACGGCCGTTTTTGGTTGCCATGCGAGCACGGAAACCGTGAGTGCGGGCGCGTTTGATAGTGCTTGGTTGGAAAGTACGTTTCATGTCGTGCTACCTGGTTCGTCCACAACGGGCCGGAATGGCCCCCGTTTTAAGAGACCGGCGATTCTAGAGAAAGCAAGCCGATAGGTCAATTTCCAACCAACGTTTACTGCTAAATAGATGTTTGCCCTTTTGCACAGCCGTTTCATCAGCCAACTATAAAAATAAAGAAACGAAGTATTTAAAGCTCTTTTATAAAGCTTATTAAACTTAGGGAAGCCATCTTCTGTGGATAACTCATTGCAGCCCAGATAGATCAATGCTTTCAGAGGATGACAACACTGTCGAGAAGCCGTGCTCTGCCTGTGCTGCACCCTCGGATAAGCTGTGTACGAAAGGGCTATTTATCCACAGGCCAGTTATGCACAGAGTTTAGCCCCCACTTGTGCAACGAGCTTAGGCCCGCTTATCCACAGACCTTATGCACATACCATTTGTCGCTTTGTTCACAGCAAAAAGACGAATCTCTCCTTATAGGCAGGCAACCTACATGTGGATAAGTGGACGAGTGCTCGCTACAATGGCGCCTGTTTTTGCCTCACCGGCTTTCAACTTAGGGGATATCCGTGTCAGTGGAACTTTGGCAGCAGTGCGTAGAACTTTTGCGCGATGAGCTGCCTGCCCAGCAATTCAACACCTGGATCCGTCCACTACAGGTCGAAGCCGAAGGCGACGAGTTGCGCGTGTATGCACCCAACCGCTTTGTTCTCGACTGGGTCAACGAGAAGTATCTGAGCCGTTTGCTCGAACTGTTGAATGAGCACAGCAATGGCATGGCGCCAGCGCTGTCCTTATTAATAGGCAGCAAACGCAGTTCAGCACCTCGTGCTGCACCCAATGCGCCACTGGCGGCCTCGGCTTCGCAACAAGCCTCGGCCCCGGCAAGCGCACCGGCTGCTTCTGCTCCTGTACAGGCGCCCAACCCCAAGCAGGCGGCTCAAGCAAGCGAAGAGCCTTCGCGTGCCAGTTTCGACCCGATGGCAGGCGCGAGTTCGCAACAGGCACCTGTACGAGCCGAGCAGCGTACGGTTCAGGTTGAAGGCGCGCTCAAGCACACCAGCTACCTGAACCGCACCTTTACCTTCGAAAACTTCGTAGAAGGCAAGTCCAACCAACTGGCCCGCGCTGCTGCGTGGCAAGTAGCGGATAATCCCAAGCACGGTTACAACCCGCTCTTCCTTTATGGCGGTGTTGGTCTGGGTAAGACTCACTTGATGCACGCGGTGGGTAACCACCTATTAAAGAAGAACCCGAATGCCAAGGTCGTGTACCTGCATTCCGAGCGTTTTGTAGCCGACATGGTCAAGGCCTTGCAGCTCAACGCAATCAACGAGTTCAAGCGCTTCTACCGTTCGGTAGACGCCTTGCTGATCGATGATATTCAGTTCTTCGCGCGCAAGGAGCGGTCTCAGGAAGAGTTCTTCCACACCTTCAACGCCCTGCTTGAAGGCGGTCAGCAAGTCATCCTGACCAGTGACCGTTATCCGAAAGAAATTGAAGGTCTTGAAGAGCGTCTCAAATCACGCTTCGGCTGGGGCCTGACCGTTGCTGTCGAACCGCCGGAGCTTGAGACCCGGGTCGCGATCCTGATGAAGAAGGCTGATCAGGCCAAGGTCGATCTGCCTCACGATGCTGCGTTCTTCATTGCCCAGCGTATCCGCTCCAACGTGCGTGAGCTCGAAGGTGCGCTCAAGCGTGTCATCGCTCACTCGCACTTTATGGGACGTGACATCACCATCGAGCTGATTCGCGAATCCCTTAAAGACTTGCTGGCGCTACAGGACAAACTCGTCTCTGTGGATAACATCCAGCGCACAGTGGCCGAGTACTACAAGATCAAAATTTCGGACCTGCTGTCCAAGCGCCGTTCGCGCTCGGTGGCACGACCACGCCAGGTCGCCATGGCACTGTCCAAAGAACTGACCAACCACAGCCTGCCGGAAATCGGCGACGTGTTTGGTGGTCGCGACCACACCACGGTCTTGCACGCATGCCGCAAGATCAACGAACTCAAGGAATCCGACGCGGACATCCGCGAGGACTACAAGAACCTGCTGCGAACTCTGACAACCTGATGACACCAGCGCAGCTTATTAAGGCAAGGGACTAGACCATGCATTTCACCATTCAACGCGAAGCCCTGTTGAAACCCCTGCAACTGGTCGCAGGCGTTGTTGAACGCCGCCAGACCTTGCCGGTATTGTCCAACGTGCTGTTGGTTGTCGATGGCCAGCAACTGTCGCTGACCGGTACCGACCTTGAAGTCGAACTGGTAGGTCGGGTACAGCTTGAAGAGCCGGCTGAGCCAGGCGAAATCACCGTACCTGCGCGCAAGCTGATGGATATCTGCAAAAGCTTGCCTAACGATGCCCTGATCGACATCAAGCTTGACGATAACAAGCTGGTGGTCAAGGCCGGACGCAGCCGCTTTACCCTGTCCACTTTGCCTGCCAACGACTTCCCGACAGTGGAAGAGGGCCCGGGTTCGCTGACCTGCAACTTGCAGCAAAGCAAACTTCGCCGCCTGATCGAGCGCACCAGCTTCGCCATGGCCCAGCAGGACGTGCGTTACTACCTCAATGGCATGCTGCTGGAAGTATCGGCCGGAATCATCCGTGCCGTGGCTACTGACGGTCACCGTCTGGCCATGTGCTCGATGAAAGCCGATATCGGCCAGCCGGACCGCCACCAGGTCATCGTACCGCGCAAGGGTATTCTTGAACTGGCGCGTCTGCTGACTGAGCCAGAGGGTGAAGTCAGCATCGTTCTGGGTGCTCACCACATTCGTGCCACCACCGGCGAATTCACCTTCACTTCCAAGCTGGTAGACGGCAAGTTCCCGGACTACGAGCGTGTTCTGCCTAAAGGCGGCGACAAGTTCGTGATTGGTGATCGTCAGGCCTTGCGTGAAGCGTTCAGTCGTACTGCGATTCTGTCCAACGAGAAGTACCGTGGTATCCGTCTGCAACTGGCCAATGGCCAGCTTAAAATCCAGGCCAACAACCCGGAGCAGGAAGAAGCGGAAGAAGAAGTGGGTGTTGAATACAACGGCGGCTCGCTCGAAATCGGCTTTAACGTGAGCTATCTGCTGGACGTACTGGGTGTGATGACCACTGAACAAGTGCGTCTGATCCTCTCCGACTCCAACAGCAGCGCCCTGGTGCAAGAGTCGGACAACGATGACTCTGCCTACGTTGTTATGCCGATGCGTCTGTAACTTATGCACAGCCCAAGCTAGATGTCCCTCAGTCGTGTCACAGTCACCGCGGTGCGTAACCTGCATCCGGTGACCTTCTCCCCTTCCCCCCGCATCAATATCCTGTACGGCGCCAACGGCAGCGGAAAAACCAGCGTGCTTGAAGCCATCCACTTGCTGGGGCTGGCGCGTTCGTTTCGAAGCGTGCGGCTCAACCCGGTGATTGCGCATGAGCAGCAGAGCTGTACAGTTTTTGGTCAGGTCGAACTGGCTGAGGGCGGACACAGTGCGCTGGGCATCTCGCGGGACCGGCAAGGGGAGTTCCAAATTCGGATCGACGGCCAGAATGCGCGCAGTGCCGCGCAGCTGGCTGAAATCCTGCCGTTGCAATTGATCAACCCGGATAGCTTCCGCTTGCTGGAAGGCGCCCCAAAGATCCGCAGGCAGTTCCTCGATTGGGGCGTGTTCCATGTGGAACCGCGCTTCATGTCGACCTGGCAGCGGCTACAGAAGGCCCTGCGGCAGCGGAACTCATGGCTGCGGCATGGTACACTCGACGCCGTTTCACAAGCGGCCTGGGACCGGGAGCTGTGCCTGGCCAGTGCCGAAATTGATGAATACCGCCGCGCCTATATCAAAGCCTTGAAACCAGTCTTTGAGCAGACCTTGAGCGAGTTGCTGCAACTCGAAGGGTTAACGCTGAGCTATTACCGTGGTTGGGACAAAGACCGTGAGCTGAGTAGCGTACTCGCCGCATCTGTCCACCGGGACCAGCAAATGGGTCATACCCAGGCCGGACCACAACGTGCTGACTTGCGCCTTAAGCTGGGCTCAAACAACGCGGCAGAGATCCTGTCGCGGGGGCAGCAGAAGTTAGTGGTCTGCGCATTGCGCATTGCTCAGGGGCACTTGGTTAGTCAGGCCCGACGCGGCCAATGTATTTATCTGGTGGATGATTTGCCGTCCGAACTGGACGAGCAGCATCGCAACGCACTGTGTCGCTTGCTGGAAGACTTACGCTGCCAGGTGTTTATCACCTGTGTAGATCACGAATTATTGAGGGAAGGCTGGCAGACGGAAACGCCAGTTGCCCTGTTCCACGTGGAACAGGGCTGTATCACCCAGACCCACGACCATCGGGAGTGAAGGCATTGAGCGAAGAAAACACGTACGACTCAACGAGCATTAAAGTGCTGAAAGGCCTTGATGCCGTACGCAAACGTCCCGGTATGTACATTGGTGACACCGACGATGGCAGCGGTCTGCACCACATGGTGTTCGAAGTAGTCGACAACTCCATCGACGAAGCGCTGGCTGGCCATTGCGACGACATCACCATCACTATCCACCCGGATGAATCGATCACCGTGCGCGATAACGGCCGCGGCATTCCGGTGGACGTGCATAAAGAAGAAGGCGTTTCCGCAGCAGAGGTCATCATGACCGTGCTGCACGCTGGTGGTAAGTTCGATGACAACTCCTACAAAGTATCCGGCGGACTGCACGGTGTAGGTGTTTCTGTTGTGAACGCCCTTTCCGAGTTGCTGGTGCTGACCGTGCGTCGCAGCGGCAAGATCTGGGAACAGACCTACGTTCACGGCGTTCCTCAAGCTCCGATGGCTATCGTCGGCGAGAGCGAAACCACCGGTACCCAGATCCATTTCAAACCGTCTGATCAAACCTTCAAGAATATCCACTTCAGCTGGGACATCCTGGCCAAGCGGATTCGTGAGCTGTCCTTCCTGAACTCCGGTGTCGGCATCGTCCTTAAGGATGAGCGCAGCGGTAAAGAAGAGCTGTTCAAATATGAAGGCGGTCTGCGTGCATTCGTTGACTACCTGAACACCAACAAGACTCCGGTCAACCAGGTGTTCCACTTCAATGTTCAACGTGAAGACGGCATCGGCGTAGAAATTGCCCTGCAGTGGAACGACAGCTTCAACGAGAACCTGTTGTGCTTCACCAACAACATTCCGCAGCGTGATGGCGGTACGCACCTGGTGGGCTTCCGCTCTGCCCTGACGCGTAACCTCAACACCTACATCGAAGCTGAAGGCCTGGCCAAAAAGCACAAAGTCGCCACCACCGGTGATGACGCACGTGAAGGCCTGACCGCGATCATCTCGGTGAAAGTGCCGGATCCGAAGTTCAGCTCCCAGACCAAAGACAAGCTGGTTTCTTCCGAAGTGAAGACCGCTGTTGAACAGGAAATGGGCCGCTTCTTCTCTGACTTCCTGCTGGAAAACCCGAACGAAGCCAAGTTGATTGTCGGCAAGATGATCGACGCGGCACGTGCTCGTGAAGCGGCGCGTAAAGCCCGTGAAATGACCCGCCGTAAAGGCGCGCTGGATATCGCAGGCTTGCCGGGCAAACTGGCCGACTGCCAGGAAAAAGACCCGGCGCTGTCCGAACTGTACCTCGTGGAAGGTGACTCTGCTGGCGGCTCCGCCAAGCAGGGACGTAACCGCCGTACCCAAGCGATCCTGCCGTTGAAGGGCAAGATCCTTAACGTTGAGAAAGCGCGCTTCGACAAGATGATCTCTTCGCAAGAAGTGGGCACCTTGATCACTGCTCTGGGTTGCGGCATTGGTCGCGACGAGTACAACATCGAAAAGCTGCGTTATCACAACATCATCATCATGACCGATGCTGACGTCGACGGTTCTCACATCCGCACCCTGCTGCTGACCTTCTTCTTCCGTCAGCTGCCTGAACTGATCGAACGTGGCTATATCTACATCGCTCAGCCGCCTTTGTACAAAGTGAAAAAGGGCAAGCAAGAGCAATACATCAAAGACGACGATGCCATGGAAGAGTACATGACACAGTCGGCTCTTGAAGACGCAAGCCTGCACCTGAACGAAGAGGCCCCGGGGATCTCCGGTGAGGCCCTGGAGCGTCTGGTACACGACTTCCGTATGGTAATGAAGACGCTCAAGCGTTTGTCGCGCCTGTACCCACAGGAGCTGACCGAGCACTTCATCTACCTGCCGGCCGTTACCCTTGAGCAGTTGGGCGACCACGCTGCCATGCAAGAGTGGATGGCCAAATACGAAGCCCGCCTGCGTCTGGTAGAGAAGTCGGGTCTGGTCTACAAGGCCAGCCTGCGCGAAGACCGTGAACGTAATGTCTGGTTGCCGGAGATCGAACTGATCTCCCACGGCCACTCGACCTTCATCACCTTCAACCGTGACTTCTTCGGCAGCAACGATTACAAAACCGTTGTGACCCTGGGCGCTCAATTGAGCACCTTGCTGGACGAAGGTGCGTACATCCAGCGTGGCGAGCGCAAAAAAGCCGTGACCGAGTTCAAGGAAGCACTGGACTGGTTGATGGCTGAAAGCACCAAGCGTCACACCATCCAGCGCTACAAAGGTCTGGGTGAAATGAACCCGGATCAGCTCTGGGAAACCACGATGGACCCAAGCGTGCGCCGCATGCTGAAAGTCACCATCGAAGACGCGGTCGGCGCCGACCAGATCTTCAATACCTTGATGGGCGACGCCGTTGAACCGCGCCGTGAATTCATCGAGAGCAACGCTCTGGCAGTGTCCAACCTGGACTTCTGATGGTGTAGTGAGCAGCACAAAAAAAAGCCAACGCTTAGCGTTGGCTTTTTTTATGGGCAAAACATCCTGTGGCGCCAATAACAGTCCATGCTCAGTGACACACAATTGCAGCAAACATACCCACTACCCGCTTCCTTACAGAGTTGTGCACCGTGTACCGGGTGCTGATCCAGTAGCTGCGTTGCACCGACTTTTACGGGTCATGCAGTTGGGGGCGCGCAATACCCGCCCCGGCACTTTTGAGGGGACTGTGCAAAAACGCACAAGCCATGGGCGAAATCACGCGTTTCAAACTCGGCATTAATCAATACGATGGGGCAGGACAAGAACAATAAAAAGGTGATGCATGACATCAGCCAGCAAGGTGTACGACTTTATCGTTGTGGGCGCCGGACCTGCGGGTTCAGTGCTGGCGAATAGGCTGTCTGCCGACCCCCGTCACAGCGTGCTCCTGCTCGAAGCGGGTGGGCAGGATAACTATCCATGGATCCACATCCCCGTGGGCTACCTCTATTGCATTGGTAACCCGCGTACCGACTGGTGCTTCAAAACCGAGGCTCAGGCCGGTTTGCAAGGCCGCAGCCTGAGTTATCCCCGGGGCAAGGTGCTGGGGGGCAGTTCGTCGATCAACGGCATGATCTATATGCGTGGCCAGGCCGGTGATTACGACAGTTGGGCCGAGCTGGGTAATCCGGGCTGGGCCTGGAAAGACGTATTGCCTCTGTTCAAACGCAGTGAAAAACACTTTGCCGGCAACTCGGATTTGCACGGTGCTGACGGAGAGTGGCGGGTCGAACAACAGCGTTATTCATGGCCGATTCTGGATGCGTTCCGTGAAGCGGCAGCCCAAAGCGGTATTGCCACGGTTGGCGATTTCAACAGCGGCGATAATCAGGGCTGTGGATACTTTCAGGTCAACCAGCGGGCCGGTGTGCGCTGGAATGCTTCCAAGGCTTTTTTACGTCCAGTGCTCAAACGCCCTAATTTGACCGTATTGACCGATGTTCAGGTCGACAAGGTACTGCTCGATAATGGCCGCGCCACTCAGGTCATCGCCCGCAGGCAAGGAATCGAACAGGCCTTTGCCGCGCGCCGCGAGATTATCCTGTGTGCTGGCTCCATTGGCTCTCCAGGCATCTTGCAGCGCTCGGGCATCGGCCCTCGCCCGCTGCTGGAAAGCCTGGGGATAACTGTGCAGCACGAGCTGCCCGGGGTGGGCGGTAACCTGCAAGATCATCTGCAATTGCGCCTGATCTTCAAACTGACCAAGGCACGCACCCTAAACCAGGTGGCCAATAGCCTGTGGGGCAAGCTCGGCATGGGCCTGCGATACGCTTACGACCGCAGTGGTCCATTGGCCATGGCGCCGAGCCAGTTGGGAGCTTTCGTCAAATCCGATCCGGCTCAACCTTCGGCCAACCTGCAATACCACGTGCAGCCGCTCTCCCTAGAACGCTTTGGCGAGCCATTGCACACCTTCCCTGCTTTCACCGCCTCGGTCTGCAATCTGCGCCCCAAAAGCCGTGGCCGGGTCGATATTCGCTCGGCTAACCCGGACGACGCGCCGCTGATCGACCCCAACTATCTGAGCCACCCCGATGATTTAAAAGTCGCGGCAGATGCCATTCGCATGACCCGCAGCATCGTGGCCAGCCCTGCCCTGCAGGTTTTTTCACCAGAGGAATACCTCCCGGGCAAGGCGTTGCAAACTGAGCAAGAGCTGTATGAGGCTGCCGCGCGCATCGGTACCACGATCTTTCACCCGGTAGGTACCTGCCGTATGGGGCAGGACTCGGACGCTGTGGTCGATGCCCAATTGCGAGTACATGGGGTGTCTGGATTAAGGGTGGCAGATGCGTCGATCATGCCTCGTATCGTTTCAGGTAATACCTGCTCGCCAACCTTGATGATTGGTGAAAAGGCCGCGCAGTTGATTCTTGCAGGGCCTGTTCACACACGAGAAACAGAAAACAACCGCACACAAGCAGCACCGGTCGCCTGAATGCGATCGTGGTTTCGGACGCAGTCATCCGTAACCGACAGTGGACAACAACAATAATCACTGTGGCCCACCCATAGGGCCGAGGACATTGCACATGTCAGACTCAATTGCACAACAGGCTGTTTCTGCCAAGGGAACAACCGGCCGTGAAGAACGAAAGATCATTTTTGCGTCATCCCTCGGGACGGTTTTCGAGTGGTATGACTTTTTCTTGTATGGCGCTTTGGCGACCGTTCTCAGCAAGCAGTTCTTTGCCGGAGTCAACGACACCACCGCGTTCATCTTTGCCTTGATGGCCTTCGCTGCCGGTTTTTTGGTGAGACCATTCGGAGCACTGGTATTTGGCCGGTTGGGCGACATGATCGGGCGTAAATACACCTTCCTCATGACCATCATTCTGATGGGTTTATCAACCTTTGCCGTGGGGCTGCTACCCACTTACACCAGCATCGGGATTGCCGCGCCGATCATGCTCGTGCTGTTACGCATGCTCCAGGGGCTGGCGCTGGGCGGTGAATACGGTGGCGCGGCGACCTATGTGGCGGAGCACGCCGCGCCCGGCAAGCGCGGTTTCAACACCAGCTGGATTCAATCCACGGCCACGTTGGGGTTGTTGCTGTCGTTGGTGGTGGTACTGAGCTGCCGCTATCTGACCGGTGACCAGTTTGAAGTCTGGGGCTGGCGCCTGCCGTTCCTGCTGTCCATCGTGCTGCTGGGCATCTCGACCTGGATTCGCATGAGCATGCATGAGTCGCCGGCGTTCGTGAAAATGAAGGCCGAAGGCAAAACCAGTAAATCGCCGATCCGTGAGTCGTTCGGTAAGTGGGAAAACCTCAAGATCGTGCTGATTGCGCTGTTCGGTATCAACGCCGGCCAGGCCGTGACCTTCTATACAGCGCAGTTCTATGTCCTGTTCTTCCTGACCCAGATGCTCAAGATGGACCCGGCCCAGGCCAACATGTTGCTCATCATCAGTGTGGTGATTGGCGCTCCGTTCTTTATCTTCTTCGGCTGGCTCTCGGACCGTGTAGGCCGCAAGCCAATCCTGATGCTCGGGTTGTTGCTGGCTACGGTGCTGTACTTCCCGCTGTTCAAGGGCCTGAGCCACTATGCCAACCCGCAAATCGATGCCGCCAGCCGTCAGTCGCCAATTGTGGTAATGGCTGACCCTGCGACCTGTACCTTCCAGTTCGACCCTGTGGGCAAAGCGCGGTTTGACAGCCCGTGTGACAAGGTCAAGACCTTCCTGGTCAAGCAAGGCTTGCCTTACAGCTCGCAGGCCGCTGCGCCCGGCACTGATGTGCAGGTGTCGGTAGGTGACAAACAGATCAAAGGCTTTGATGAAGCGGCCATGCGCGGCGCTATCAGCGAAGCGGGTTACCCCGCCAAGGCTGACCCGAGTGCGGTCAACCAGCCGATGGTGGTGCTGATGATGGTCCTGCTGACACTCATCGCAACCATGACCTACGGCCCACTGGCTGCGGTGATGGTTGAACTGTTTCCGACCCGGATCCGCTACACCTCCATGTCTCTGCCGTATCACATTGGCAATGGCTGGTTCGGCGGGTTTTTGCCCACCGTATCCTTTGCGCTGGTGGTCTACACCGGGGATATCTTCTACGGGCTGTGGTATCCGGTCGTGATCACCGGGGTCAGCCTGGTGGTAGGCATGCTCTGCCTGAAGGAAACCCGAAACGTGGATATCGACAAGATATAAACGGCGATTACCCTGTAGGAGCAGCCGGTCGACGCCCGATTGCTCCTACACAGGACAGGTATTTTTCAGGCACAAAAAAACCGGCTAATCAGCCGGTTTTTTTAGTGCCTTGAAAAACTTATGCACGTTTTTCATAAAAAAGTCATACCTTGAAATAAGCATATAAATCATCAAGTTACGGCTGTTTTATGAAAGAAATACAAAACTTGTGCACAAGTTATCCACAATTTGACTGGTCTGCTGCGGCTTCAATCGGCGCTGCCACAGGTGGCAGTGAACCCATTTCACGCTGAGTCTTCTCGTTCCAGGCCTGTACCCGGTCATTGAGCTCTGCAATCGCCCGTGGACCCGTGCCATTGGCGTACATCGGTTCGCCAATCACCAGCTCAATGGTGCCGGCTTTTTTCGCCCAGCCCGTCTTGGGCCAGTATTTGCCGGCATTGTGGGCAATCGGTAATACCGGCAAATCGGCGTTTACGGCCAGCGCGGTACCGCCTCGGGAAAACTTGCCCACCTGGCCGAATGGCACGCGGGTGCCTTCCGGAAAGATCAGCACCCAAATGTTGTCCTTGAGCAGCTCATCACCCTTCTTGGCGATGTGCTTGAGCGCAGCCTTGGGGTTGTCGCGGTCAATGGCGATCGGGCGCAGCATGGCCATGGCCCAGCCAAAGAACGGTACATACAGCAGCTCGCGCTTGAGTACCTGACTCAACGGCTGAAAGTAGGCCGAGAGAAAAAACGTTTCCCAGGTACTTTGATGGTTGGCCAGGATCACACAAGGTCGTTGCGGGATGTTTTCAGCACCCTTCACGTCCACGTGGATGTTAAGAAACACCCGGGTCAGCCACAGCGCACAGCGGCACCAGTACACGTTAATGAACCGGTAGCGCGCGCGGAACGGCAGGAACGGGGCGACAAAAAAGCTCAGTGAGCACCACAGCAGAGCGCTGGTGCCCAGCAGCAGGTAAAAGAAGAAGGTTCTGATGGCCTGCAGTATCGACATAGCGACTTTTACCATTGCGGATAAAGCACCGCTTAACCGGCCTGCACTCAAGTGCAGACGAATGTTTGAGGGGGCTTTATTTGTGGATAAGTTCTGCGGCAACTGCCGCCAGATCGTCAAATATTAGGGTATTGACCGGTAACTGTTTGGCCAAAGTAAGCAGGCCTTTTCCGGTCTTTACCAAAACTGGCTGAGAATCGACGGCTTGCGCGGCCTGCAAGTCACCCAAACTGTCGCCGACAAACCAACATTCGGCCAAATCAGCACCGTAATGCCCGGCAATGGTGTGCAACATGCCCGGTTTTGGCTTGCGGCAAGCGCAACCTTCGTCGGGGCCGTGAGGGCAATAAACAATGATGCCGACCTCACCACCCTGCTCGGTCACAAGCGCCCGTAAACGCTCATGCATGGCCTCCAGAGTAGCCACATCGTAGTAGCCGCGGGCAATGCCGGACTGGTTGGTCGCGACTGCGACGGTCCAGCCGGCCTTGCTCAACTGCGCAATGGCCTCGATCGCGCCGGGGAGCGGAATCCACTCCTCGACAGACTTGATGTAAGCGTCGGAGTCGTAATTGATCACTCCGTCCCGATCGAGAATCAGCAGTTTCAACAGCAAACCCCTTAGCCCAGCAGCGAAATATCGGCAACGCCGAGGAACAGACCGCGCAAGCGCGCCAGCAGTGCATAGCGGTTAGCCCGCACGCTCGGGTCTTCAGCGTTGACCATCACCGCTTCAAAGAACGCATCCACAGGCTCACGCAACGATGCCAGACGTGTCAGCGCTTCGTTGTACTGGCGAGCAGCAGCCATTGGCTGAACGGCTTCGTCTGCCTTCTGGATGGCCGAGAACAGCGAGAACTCATTGGCATTATCGAAATAACGGGCTTCGACATGGGTCGACACCGTGCCTTCAATTTTGCTCAGCAAGTTGGATACGCGCTTGTTCACTGCGGCGAGGGCGGCGGCTTCCGGCAATTGACGGAAGGCCTGAACGGCTTGCACACGCTGGTCGAAATCCAGCGCCGAGGTCGGGTTTAGCGCACGCACCGACAGGTACGTGGCGACATCCACGCCTTCGTCTTCATAACGCGCACGCAGGCGGTCGAAGATGAATTCCAGCACTTGATCTGCCAGACCGGCCGGCTTGATCTTGGCGCCGAAGGCGCTGACAGCGAAGCTCACGGCTTCGGTCAGGTCGAGGTCGAGTTTCTTGTCGATCAGGATCCGCAAGATACCCAGCGCTGCGCGACGCAGTGCATACGGGTCTTTGCTGCCGGTAGGGAGCATTCCGATGCCGAAAATACCCACCAGGGTGTCGAGCTTGTCAGCGATGGCCACTGCAGCGCCGGTCAGGGTACCCGGCAACTCTGCGCCAGCACCGCGTGGCATGTACTGTTCGTTCAATGCCAGGGCGACATCTTGCGGCTCGCCATCGTTGAGGGCGTAGTAGTAACCGGCAATGCCTTGCATCTCCGGGAACTCGCCGACCATTTCAGTGGCCAGGTCGCACTTGGACAGCAGGCCGGCACGGGCGGCACGCTGGGCATCGCCACCAATGCGTGGAGCAATGAACGCTGCCAGCTTGGAAACCCGTACAGCTTTGTCGTAAACGCTGCCCAGTTGCGCCTGGAACACCACGTTTTGCAGACGCAGGTTGAAGCTTTCCAGGGTCTGCTTCTTGTCTTGCTTGAAGAAAAACTCAGCGTCGGTCAGGCGTGGGCGAACCACTTTCTCGTTACCCGAGACGATCTGCTGTGGGTCTTTGCTCTCGATGTTGGCCACAGTAATGAAACGCGGCAGCAACTTGCCATCAACGTCCAGCAGGCAGAAATACTTCTGGTTGTCCTGCATGGTGGTGATCAGGGCTTCTTGCGGCACATCCAGGAAGCGCTCTTCGAAGGAGCACACCAGCGGCACCGGCCATTCAACCAGCGCGGTCACTTCGTCGAGCAGGGATGGCGGCACGATTGCAGTGCCTTCCTGCATGGTTGCCAGCTCGGCCACACGCTTGGAAATCAGCTCGCGACGCTCGTTGAAGTCTGCCAGCACGTAGGCTTTGCGCAAGTCTTCGAGGTAGTTGGCCGGAGCGCTGATGCGCACATTTTCCGGGTGGTGGAAGCGGTGACCACGGGAGTCGCGACCTGATTTCTGAGCCAGGATGGTGCAGTCGATGACTTCATCGCCCAGCAACATCACCAGCCATTGGGTCGGACGCACGAACTCGACCTTGCGGGCACCCCAGCGCATGCGCTTGGGGATTGGCAGGTCGTTCAGCGAGTCTTCAACGATGGTCGGCAGCAGGCTGGCAGTCGGTTTGCCGACGATCACCTGGCTGAAACGCAGTTTTGGACCGCTCTGATCGATTTCGCTCAGCTCAACGCCACATTTCTTGGCAAAACCAAGGGCTGCCTGAGTCGGGTTGCCTTCAGCATCGAAGGCGGCCTGGCGCGGCGGGCCATCGATGTTGATGCTGCGATCCGGTTGCTGGGTTTCGAGCTGGGTCAGCAGGACGGCCAGACGACGCGGCGCGGCGTAAACTTTTTTTGCGCTGAATTTCAAACCTGCGGTTTGCAGGCCTTTTTCAATCCCGGCCAGAAATGCTTCGGCCAGGGTATTCAGGGCTTTTGGCGGCAGTTCTTCAGTGCCCAGTTCAACCAGAAAATCTTGAGCACTCATTGTGCAGCCTCCAACTTAGCCAACACTTCATCACGCAAATCAGGGGGTGCCATCGGGAAGCCCAGCTTGGCGCGAGCTTCGAGATACGCCTGAGCCACCGAGCGGGCCAGGGTCCGCACACGCAAGATGTACTGCTGCCGTGCAGTCACCGAAATGGCCCGGCGCGCATCCAGCAGGTTGAACGTGTGAGATGCCTTGAGCACCATCTCGTAGCTTGGCAGCGGCAGCGGTTGATCGAGTTCGATCAGGCGCTTGGCTTCGCTTTCATAGAAATCGAACAGCTCGAACAGTTTGTCGACGTTGGCGTGTTCGAAGTTGTAAGTCGATTGTTCGACTTCGTTCTGGTGGAACACGTCGCCGTAGGTCACCTTGCCGAACGGACCGTCAGTCCATACCAGGTCGTAGACCGAATCCACGCCCTGCAGGTACATCGCCAGACGCTCAAGGCCGTAGGTGATTTCGCCGGTTACCGGGTAGCACTCAATGCCGCCTACTTGCTGGAAGTAGGTGAACTGCGTGACTTCCATACCGTTGAGCCAGATTTCCCAGCCCAGACCCCAGGCGCCCAGTGTCGGCGATTCCCAGTTGTCTTCCACGAAACGGATGTCGTGCACCAGCGGATCCAGGCCGATGTGCTTCAGCGAGCCCAGGTACAGCTCCTGAAAGTTAGGCGGATTGGGCTTGAGAACTACCTGGAACTGGTAGTAATGCTGCAGACGGTTCGGGTTTTCGCCGTAGCGGCCGTCAGTCGGGCGACGACTGGGCTGCACATAAGCGGCGTTCCAGGTTTCCGGGCCCAGAGAGCGCAGAAACGTGGCGGTATGGAATGTGCCGGCGCCCACTTCCATATCGTAGGGCTGAAGCACCACACAACCTTGCTCGGCCCAGTATTGCTGGAGGGCGAGGATCAAGTCTTGGAAGGTACGCACTGCTGGCGTAGGCTGGCTCACAAATTCACCTGTTTCTTGGGCTGCGATTTAAAGAGCGGGAGTATACCCGATTCGGTCGCGCCTCCACCCCTTGGAGCCTATATGCCACGTTGTTTCTGGTGTCCAGAAGACCCGCTGTATGCGGCGTACCACGATCAAGAGTGGGGCGTGCCGTTGCGCGATGCGCATGGGCTGTTCGAGTTGTTATTGCTCGAAGGGTTCCAGGCCGGTTTGTCCTGGATCACTGTTCTGCGTAAACGCGAGCATTATCGCAAGGTCATGTTCGGCTTTGATGTGCAGCGGCTGGCAGCCATGACTGACGCCGAAATCGAGACGTTGATGCTCGATCCGGGGATCATCCGCAACCGCCTGAAGATCACCGGGGCAAGGCGTAATGCCCGGGCCTGGCTGGCGCTGGATAACCCGGTCGAATATTTGTGGTCGTTTGTGGGGGGCAAACCCAGGATCAACCACTTCACTGAACGCCACGAGTTTCCGGCCGTTACTCCGCAGGCAGAAGCCATGAGCAAAGGCTTGAAAAAAGCCGGCTTCACGTTCGTCGGACCGACCATTTGTTATGCCTTCATGCAGGCCAGTGGCATGGTGATGGATCACGCCACCCATTGCGACCGCTACGCTGAGCTGGCGAACGCCGGTTAGAATGCTGCCCGATACAGACCTGTAGGAGCGAGCTTGCTCGCGAGCCTTTGAAACCGCTCGCGAGCAAGCTCGCTCCTACAGAAAACGTTTTTTTAAAGAGAAAGCCCTGTGGAAAAGTTTAAAGGCGCCTTGCTGGTCGGGGCTCTACGGTTATTCGCCATGCTCCCGTGGAGCGCGGTTCAACGTGTCGGTTCTGCCATCGGCTGGCTGATGTGGAAACTGCCCAATCGCTCGCGCGACGTGGTGCGCATCAATCTGGCCAAATGCTTCCCCGAGATGGACCCGGTGGCCCGGGAGCAACTGGTGGGCCAAAGCCTCAAGGACATCGGTAAAAGCCTGACCGAGAGTGCCTGTGCATGGATTTGGCCGGCCCAGCGCTCGATTGATCTGGTACGTGAAGTCGAGGGTCTGGACGTGCTCAAGGAGGCCCTTGCCTCAGGTAAAGGCGTGGTCGGCATCACCAGTCACCTGGGCAACTGGGAAGTGCTCAACCACTTCTATTGCAGCCAGTGCAAACCGATCATTTTTTACCGCCCGCCCAAGCTCAAGGCGGTTGACGAACTGTTGCGCAAACAGCGCGTACAGCTGGGCAACCGCGTGGCGGCGTCGACCAAAGAAGGCATTTTGAGTGTCATCAAGGAAGTGCGCAAAGGTGGCCAGGTAGGCATTCCGGCCGACCCGGAGCCAGCCGAGTCGGCGGGTATTTTTGTGCCGTTTCTGGGCACCATGGCCCTGACCAGCAAGTTCGTGCCGAACATGCTGGCGGGTGGCAAGGCGGTGGGCGTATTCCTGCATGCATTGCGCCTGCCGGACGGTTCGGGCTTCAAGGTGATTCTGGAAGCGGCCCCCGAGGCCATGTACAGCACCGACACTGAAACGTCATGCGCAGCTATGAGCAAGGTAGTGGAAAAGTATGTGCGGGCTTATCCGAGCCAGTACATGTGGAGCATGAAACGCTTCAAAAAGCGTCCGCCAGGCGAGGCGCGCTGGTACTAGGGCGTTAGACCGCTGTATCTGTAGGAGCGAGCTTGCTCGCGAGCTGTGCGAAGGGCTCGCGAGCAAGCTCGCTCCTACGCAGATCAGTGGTGTTAAAGCTGTTTATCCAGCTTCTTCACAAACACGGTCATTTCTTTCTCGGCCTGTTTGTCACCATGGCCCCGGGCTGCCGCAAGCCCCTGTTCCCACGCCGTGCGCGCAGCATCGCGATCCCCCGCCGCCAGATGCGCCTTGCCCAGTAACTTCCAGGCTGCGGAATACTTGGGGTCGAACGCTACACAGCGCTGCAAATGCTCCGCCGCCCTGAGGTTATCCCCAAGGTCCAGATACCCCTTGCCCAGGCCGAAGCGCAGCAGAGAGTTATCCACACCCTTGGCCAGCATTTTTTCCAGTGATTCGAGCATCTCTGACTCCTTAGAAAAAACTCAGGCCCACGTGGAACAGTTTCTCCACGTCGCGGATATGCTTTTTATCCACAAGGAACAAAATCACGTGGTCCCCGGCGTTGATCACAGTGGCGTCGTGGGCAATCAGCACTTCTTCGTCGCGAATGATCGCGCCAATGGTGGTGCCCGGCGGCAGATGGATTTCTCCGATCCGGCGACCGATCACTTTGCTCGACTTCGAATCGCCGTGGGCAATCGCTTCGATGGCTTCCGCCGCACCCCGGCGCAATGAATGCACGCTGACAATGTCGCCCCGACGCACGTGGGCCAGCAAGGTACCGATGGTCGCCAGCTGCGGGCTGATGGCGATGTCGATTTCGCCCCCCTGGATCAAGTCCACATAGGCCGGGTTGTTGATGATGGTCATCACCTTCTTCGCGCCCAGGCGCTTGGCCAGCAGCGAGGACATGATGTTGGCCTCGTCATCGTTGGTCAGGGCCAGGAACAGGTCGGCATCCGCGATGTTCTCTTCAAGCATCAAGTCGCGGTCCGAGGCACTGCCCTGCAGGACCACGGTGCTGTCCAGGTTGTCCGACAGATAGCGGCAGCGTGCCGGATTCATTTCGATGATCTTGACCTGATAACGGCTTTCAATGGCCTCGGCCAGGCGCTCGCCGATCTGCCCGCCACCGGCGATGACAATGCGTTTATAGCTTTCATCGAGGCGGCGCATTTCGCTCATCACTGCCCGAATGTTGGCCTTGGCGGCGATGAAAAACACTTCATCGTCAGCTTCAATCACCGTATCGCCACGCGGAGTAATCGGCCTGTCACGTCGGAAAATGGCGGCTACCCGCGTATCCACATTCGGCATGTGCTCGCGTAGCTGGCGCAACTGCTGACCGATCAGAGGGCCGCCGTAGTAGGCCTTGACCGCCACCAGCTGGGCTTTGCCTTCGGCAAAATCGATAACCTGCAAAGCGCCGGGGTGTTCGATCAGACGCTTGATGTAGTTGGTGACCACTTGTTCGGGGCTGATCAACACGTCTACCGGGATCGCATCGTTATCGAACAGCTCGCCGCCGCGTGTCAGATAAGCCGCTTCACGCACGCGGGCTATTTTGGTCGGGGTGTGAAACAGGGTGTAGGCCACCTGGCACGCCACCATGTTGGTTTCGTCACTGTTGGTCACCGCCACCAGCATGTCAGCATCATCGGCACCGGCCTGACGTAGCACATTGGGCAGCGAGGCGCGGCCTTGCACAGTGCGAATGTCGAGACGATCGCCCAGGTCGCGCAGGCGGTCGCCGTCGGTGTCGACCACGGTAATGTCGTTGGCTTCGCTGGCCAGGTGCTCGGCCAGCGAGCCGCCGACCTGACCTGCGCCGAGGATGATGATTTTCATGCCGTCAGTCCCTTGTCGATTAGCCGCGGGCGGCTGCGATCTTGATCAATTTGGCGTAATAGAAGCCATCGTGTCCGCCTTCCTGGGCCAGTAACTGGCGCCCGTGGGGCTGCTTGATGCCGAACTGGCCGGCGATATCCAGCTCGCGGGCACCCGGTGTACGGGCGAGGAACGCCTCGATCACTTCGGTATTCTCGGTCGGCAACGTCGAGCAGGTGGCGTAGAGCAAGATGCCACCGACTTCCAGGGTTGGCCACATCGCGTCCAGCAATTCGCCTTGCAGCGTGGCGAGTGCGCCAATGTCGTCCGGCTGGCGGGTCAGCTTGATGTCCGGGTGACGACGAATCACCCCGGTCGCCGAGCACGGCGCATCGAGCAGAATGCGCTGGAAAGGCTTGCCGTCCCACCACGTGGCGGTGTCACGGCCATCGGCTGCAATCAGTTCGGCGCTCAGGCCCAGGCGCTCAAGGTTTTCGCGTACCCGTACCAGGCGTTTGGCTTCCAGATCGACCGCCACCACGCCGGCCAGTTTCGGCTCGACCTCAAGAATGTGGCAGGTCTTGCCGCCCGGGGCGCAACAGGCATCGAGCACCCGTTGGCCCGGCGCCAGGTCCAGCAGGTCGGCGGCCAGTTGCGCGGCTTCGTCCTGCACGCTGATCCAGCCTTCGGCAAAGCCCGGAAGATTGCGCACATCGCAGGGTTCAGCCAGCACGATGCCGTCCTGGCTGAATACGCAGGGCCGGGCTTCGATACCGCTCTCGACCAGCAGTTGCAGGTAGGCATCGCGGGTTTTATGGCGACGGTTGACCCGCAGAATCATCGGCGGATGAGCATTGTTGGCGGCGCAGATGGCTTCCCATTGTTCTGGCCAGAACGCTTTCAGGGATTTTTGCAGCCAGCGCGGGTGCGCGGTGCGCACTACCGGGTCGTGTTCCAGCTCGACCAGCAAGGCTTCGCTCTCGCGCTGTGCATTACGCAGCACCGCGTTGAGCAGGGCTTTGGCCCAGGGTTTTTTCAGCTTGTCAGCGCAGCCCACGGTTTCGCCAATGGCGGCGTGGGCCGGAATGCGGGTGTACAGCAGCTGATACAGACCCACCAGCAGCAACGCCTCGACATCAGCGTCGGCGGCCTTGAACGGTTTTTGCAGCAGCTTGTTGGCCAGCGCCGACAAACGTGGCTGCCAACGGGCGGTACCGAATGCCAGATCCTGGGTCAGGCCGCGATCACGTGCCTCAACCTTGTCCAGTTGCAGAGGCAACGAGCTGTTGAGCGATGCTTTGCCGTTCAGGACTGCAGTCAGTGCCTTGGCGGCGGCCAGACGAGGATTCATTGCGCGTTTTCCGTTTGACCGAGGGTGATGCCGACGGCGAATTTCTCACGGCGACTGTTGAAAAAATCGCTGAAGTTCAGCGCTTTGCCGCCGGGCAATTGCAGACGTGTCAGACACAACGCGCCCTCCCCGCAACCGACAATCAGGCCGTCTTTGCTGGCCGCAAGGATCTGCCCCGGGGCGCCTTGTGCGTCAGCAACAGTAGCGGCCAGCACTTTGAGTGCTTCGCCATTGAGGGTGCTGTGGCAAATCGGCCAGGGGTTGAAGGCACGAACCAGACGCTCAAGCTCAACCGCCGGGCGGTTCCAGTCGATGCGCGCTTCATCTTTATTCAGCTTGTGGGCGTAGGTGGCCAGGCTGTCGTCCTGCACTTCACCTTGTAGCGTGCCTGCCGCCAGGCCTGCAATCGCTTCAATTACCGCTGGCGGGCCGAGCTCGGCCAGACGGTCGTGCAGGCTGCCACCGGTGTCTTCGCCGGTGATCGGGGTCACGGCCTTGAGCAGCATCGGGCCGGTATCCAGACCCGCCTCCATGCGCATCACGGTCACGCCGCTTTCGCTATCGCCCGCCTCGATGGCGCGTTGAATCGGCGCGGCGCCGCGCCAGCGTGGCAACAAGGAAGCATGGCTGTTGATGCAACCCAGACGAGGAATATCCAGCACCACTTGCGGCAGGATCAGGCCGTATGCGACCACCACCAGCAAGTCGGGTTTGAGTGCAGCGAGATCGGCTTGTGCCTCGGGAGCACGCAGCGTGGGCGGCTGCATGACGACGATATTGTGTTCCAGCGCCAGCTGCTTGACCGGGCTTGGCATCAGCTTTTGCCCGCGCCCGGCCGGGCGATCCGGCTGGGTGTAGACCGCGACGATCTCGTAAGGGCTGTCGAGCAGCGCCTTAAGGTGTTCCGCGGCGAATTCCGGGGTGCCGGCAAAGACGATGCGCAGTGGCTCAGTCATGAATTACTCACTTGGAATGGGGGGGCAGGCAATTGCTACATTGCGTAGCAGCGGTCGAGTGACGCGAGGCAGCGTCCGGCTGCGCAGCAGTCGCAAACCATGGCACTCGGTGCTTCAGATTAACCGCGAGGGCCGTTTTACGAGGACTGCGTCCTCGAACGCAGCCTCGCGGAGCTCGACAGCTGCTACGCAGTAATAACGCCCTTAAAAATTGATCAAGCGTTCTGGCGGTGCAGTTTTTCCAGCTTCTTCTTGATCCGGTCACGCTTGAGCGTAGACAGATAATCGACGAACAGCTTGCCATTGAGGTGGTCGCATTCGTGCTGGATACACACGGCCAACAGGCCTTCGGCGATCATTTCGAAAGGTTTGCCGTCACGGTCCAGCGCCTTGATTTTTACGCGCTGGGGACGGTCAACGTTTTCGTAGTAGCCCGGTACCGAGAGGCAGCCTTCCTGATACTGGCCCATCTCATCGGTGAGCATTTCAATCTCGGGGTTGATCAACACCAGAGGTTCGCTGCGGTCTTCGCTCAGGTCCATGACGACGATGCGTTTATGCACGTTGACCTGAGTCGCGGCCAGACCAATGCCCGGCGCCTCGTACATGGTTTCAAACATGTCATCGATCAACTGACGGACTTCGTCGTCCACAACCGCCACGGGTTTGGCGATGGTGCGCAGACGCGAGTCTGGGAATTCGAGGATGTTTAAAATAGCCATAAGTTTGATTGATGCACTGTGTGAAAGATTCAAAAACGGTTGTCAGGTGGTCCTGAGGACTTCGGGCAACCTGTGCAAAACGTCTCCTTCAGAGAGAGCCCGCTCGGGCTCTGGCGTTTCACGCGAACGCACATAATAAAGGGATTCAGCAACGGATGAAACGACTAGCTGCCGGGCTGCCCGTGACAAGTCCGGGTCGCGGGGTGTCGCAGTTTGAAACCTATGTCCGCAGCCTCGGCCAGGCACTTGGCTAAGATTGGGTTTGTACACGTAATTTCAAGGGCCAAGCAGCCGCTCAGTCCGGCCTTTTGCAGGATTCTCCCAACAACTTGTCAACAGACTTATCCACAGGTTGTGCCCTTCTTGAAGGCGCTGAAACAGATCAAGGATGATCCCATGCCGCTGTCTGAAATATCCCCTGCAGAACTGGAAGCCCGCCTGCGTCTGCATCTATTGCCCGAGGTCGGGCCCCGGCGTTATTACACCCTGCTCAGTGCGTTCGGTTCGGCCAGCTCGGCGCTTGCTGCTCCCGCCAGTGCATGGTGCGCACTGGGGCTGCCGGCAGCCTGCGCCCAGGCCAGGCGCAGCCCGCCAGTCCGTGAGGGTGCCAGCGCTGCATTGCGCTGGCTTGAGGGCTCCAGCCACCATGTGTTGCTACATGGCCAGCCGGATTACCCGGCGTTATTGGCTGAGCTGGGCGATGCCCCGCCCTTGCTATTCGTGGCGGGAGACCCCTCCATTCTGGAAAAGCCGCAGTTGGCGATGGTCGGCAGCCGACGGGCCTCAAGGCCGGCTCTGGACACCGCCGCTGCCTTTTCCCGTTGCCTGGCCGGGGCCGGATTTGTGATAACCAGCGGGCTGGCAGTGGGTATCGATGGCGCGGCACATGAGGCGGCGCTGGGCATTGGCGGGCAGACCGTGGGTGTGCTTGGCACCGGTCTGCAAAAACTTTATCCACAGCGCCATCGTGCTCTGGCCGAGGCAATGATCGCCAGCGGCAGTGCAGTGGTTTCGGAGTTTCCTCTGGACGCCGGGCCGCAACCGGCCAACTTCCCGCGGCGCAACAGAATCATCAGCGGATTGTCACTGGGCGTCCTGGTGGTCGAGGCCAGCGTTGCCAGCGGTTCGCTGATCACCGCCCGGCTGGCTGCCGAACAGGGGCGCGAGGTCTACGCGATACCGGGCTCCATTCACCATCCGGGCTCACGAGGGTGTCATCAACTGATTCGTGATGGCGCCACGCTGGTTGAAACCGTCGAGCACATTCTTGAAGGTCTGCGTGGCTGGCGCTCGATGCCGGTATCCACAGCAGAACTGTTTACGCCAAGTTGTCATCCGTTAGTGCAATTGTTGCAGGCAGCGCCTCATACCAGCGAAGCCCTGGTCAGCGCCAGCGGTTGGGACCTGCCCCGACTATTGGCCGCGCTGACCGAACTGGAGCTGGAGGGGCATGTGGTGCTGGAGGGGGGGCGTTGGTTTGCTCGCGCCAGCTAAGTACACTGCGCACAGCACATATACGGAGACATTCAATGATCAGCACCTGGCGCGTCCAGCAAGCGGCAAGAGCCATTCGCGCAGGCGCGGTGATTGCCTATCCAACCGAAGCTGTATGGGGTTTGGGGTGTGACCCGTGGGACGAAGAAGCGGTAGAGCGTTTGCTGGCGATCAAGTCGCGACCTGTGGATAAAGGCCTGATTCTGGTGGCCGACAATATTCATCAGTTCGACTTTCTGTTCGAAGACTTCCCGCAGACATGGCTCGACCGCATGGCAAGTACCTGGCCGGGGCCCAATACCTGGCTGGTACCGCATCAAGGCTTGTTGCCGCAATGGATCACCGGTGTTCATGACACTGTGGCCCTGCGTGTGAGCGATCATCCGCAGGTGCGCGAATTGTGTTCGCTGGTGGGCCCGATTGTTTCGACATCGGCCAACCCGGCAGGATTGCCTGCAGCGCGCACGCGGCTGAAGGTTGAGCAGTACTTTCGCGGGCAGATCGACTACGTACTGGGCGGCAATCTGGGCGGGCGGAAAAATCCGAGCCTGATCCGTGATTTGGCGACCGGCAAGGTAGTACGCCCGTCCTGATAAACCTGTATCTGTACCTTTATCTGTACCTGTAGGAGCGAGCTTGCTCGCGAGCTCTGGGCGATTTCAAGGAGAAGCTCGCTCCTACAAAGGGGGGCTCGCTCCTACAGGAGTTGGGGGGGTATCAAGGCACCAGAATCGTTGATCCGGTCGTGCGGCGTGCCGACAACTCGGTCTGTGCTTTGGCCGCGTCACTCAGCGCAATACGCTGGCTGATGTCGATCCTGATTTTGCCGCTGCGGATCATCTCGAACAGCTCATCGGCCATCGCTTGCAGTTTTTCAGGGCTGTTGGCGTAGCTCGCCAGGGTTGGACGGGTCACGTAGAGCGAGCCCTTCTGCGACAAGATCCCCAGGTTCACCCCGGTCACCGCGCCCGACGCATTGCCAAAACTGACCATCAGGCCGCGTGGCGCCAGGCAATCGAGTGAGGTAAGCCAGGTGTCTTTGCCTACACCGTCGTACACCACTGGGCACTTTTTGCCGTCGGTCAGTTCCAGTACCCGGCTGGCCACGTCTTCATGGCTGTAGTCGATGGTTTCCCATGCGCCCAGGGCTTTGGCGTGAGCGGCTTTTTGCGCCGAGCTGACCGTGCCGATCAGCTTCACACCCAGTGCTTTTGCCCATTGGCAGGCAATTGAGCCAACGCCACCGGCGGCTGCGTGGAACAAAATGGTTTCACCGCTTTTGAGTTCGTACGTCTGGCGCAGCAAGTACTGGGTCGTCAGCCCTTTGAGCATTACCCCCGCGGCTTGCTCAAACGAAATGTCGTCGGGCAGCTTCACCACATTCGCAGCAGGCAATACATGCAAGTCGCTGTACGCGCCCAACGGGCCGGTGCCGTATGCCACACGATCGCCGACTTTAACGTTGCGCACTTCACTGCCGACCGCATCGACAATGCCTGCACCTTCATTGCCCAGCCCGGATGGCAGTTCAGGCAGCGGGTACAAGCCGCTTCTGTAGTAGGTATCAATGAACTTCAGGCCGATGGCATGGTTGTGCACGCGCACTTGCTGCGGGCCCGGCTCGGCGGGCTGGTAGTCGACATACTCAAGTACTTCCGGTCCGCCGTGGTTCCGAAACTGGATACGCTTAGCCATCTGCACTGTCCTTGCTCAATTGACGAGGCCACTATCCAACGCTTAAGCGTGACCTTCGTCAACTGCGGTGAAGCAGGGTGCGGTGTTATGCTAGCGGCCCTTTGCCGCCGGCCCCGCTCTGAACGAAGTGCCGCGTCGCTTTGCCCGATTTAAGGTGATGTCATGACTACTCGCACCGAGGCTGTAAAAGCCTATCTGCTCGACCTTCAAGACCGCATTTGCAACGCACTGCAAACTGAAGACGGCGCCAGCCAGTTCGTCGAAGACGCCTGGGAGCGCCCGGCAGGCGGCGGTGGTCGCACCCGTGTGATAGAAAACGGCAGCCTGATTGAAAAAGGCGGGGTTAACTTTTCCCACGTGTTCGGCAGCGGCTTGCCACCGTCTGCCAGCGCCCATCGCCCGGAGCTGGCAGGGCGTGGCTTTGAAGCGCTTGGCGTGTCGCTGGTGATCCATCCGCACAATCCGCATGTGCCGACCTCCCACGCCAACGTGCGCTTTTTCATTGCGGAAAAAGACGGCGAAGAGCCGGTGTGGTGGTTTGGCGGCGGCTTCGACCTCACCCCTTACTACGCCGTTGAAGAAGACTGCGTGCACTGGCACCGGGTGGCGGAGCAGGCCTGCGCACCGTTTGGCGCAGACGTGTACCCGCGCTATAAAGCCTGGTGCGACACCTACTTTCACATCAAGCATCGCAACGAGCCCCGGGGTATTGGCGGCCTGTTTTTTGATGACCTGAACCAGTGGGATTTCGACACCTGCTTCGCCTTTATCCGTGCCATCGGCGACGCCTACATCGATGCCTACCTGCCGATTGTCCAGCGCCGTAAAGCCGACGAATACACCGCCAAACAGCGTGAATTTCAGGAATTTCGCCGTGGTCGCTACGTCGAGTTCAACCTGGTCTATGACCGTGGCACCCTGTTCGGCCTGCAATCAGGCGGCCGTACCGAGTCGATCCTGATGTCGCTGCCGCCGCAAGTGCGCTGGGGTTACGACTGGAAAGCCGAGCCGGGCAGCGAAGAAGCACGCCTGACAGAGTACTTTCTGCAAGATCGTGACTGGCTGGCACTACCCGAGGAACGTATCTGATGGACCGTTATGTCGTTATCGGTAACCCGATTGCCCACAGCAAATCTCCGGTACTGCACCGTCTGTTTGCCGAGCAGACTGCCCAGTCCATGCAGTACGACACCCTGCTGGCGCCGCTGGATGATTTTGCTGGCTGCGCTTCGGCGTTTTTCCAGCAGGGACGCGGTGCCAACGTCACAGTGCCCTTCAAGGAAGACGCCTATCGTCTGGCCAACAGCCTTACGCCGCGAGCGCAAAGGGCTGGCGCGGTAAACACCTTGAGCAAACTGGCTGATGGTACGTTGCTGGGTGACAACACTGACGGCGCGGGCCTGGTCCGTGATTTGACCGTAAATGCGGGTTTCAGCCTCAAGGGCAAGCGCATCCTGGTGCTGGGTGCGGGCGGCGCAGTACGCGGTGCCCTGGAACCGTTACTGGCCGAAAAGCCGGCATCGGTCACCATTGCCAATCGCACGGTAGAAAAAGCAGAAGTACTGGCCGAACTGTTCAGCGATCTGGGGCCGGTGGCCGCCAGCGGTTTTGACTGGTTGCGCGAGCCGGTCGACCTGATCATCAACGCCACCTCGGCCAGTCTGGCCGGTGAGTTGCCGCCCATTGCCAGCAGCCTGATCGAGCCGGGCAAAACCCTGTGTTACGACATGATGTACGGCAAGCAGCAGACGCCGTTTTGCGCGTGGGCGATCGAACACGGTGCGGGTCAGGTCATGGACGGTCTGGGGATGCTGGCCGAGCAGGCCGGCGAAGCGTTCTTCCTGTGGCGCGGTGTGCGCCCGGATACGGCGCCGGCACTGGCTGAACTGCGCCGGTTACTGGCGCTGTAACCGGCGCCCAATCCTGTAGGAGCGAGCTTGCTCGCGAGCTCTTCGCTGCGGGTTCAAAAGCTCGCTCCTACAGGGGTACAGGTTTATCCCTCAAAAGAAATCGGGCAGTGGTCCGGCCCTTCGAGTTTTTTCAGTTCCTCCACCACCTGCGGCCTCGCCCGACGCAAGGTCAGGCTACGGCCCAGGCCGCGCAAGCGCCGCGCTTCCTGGTGGAGCATTTCCACCCCCGAGTAATCGATGAAGTTGATGTGCTGCGCATCGATCACCACCCGCGTGCCCTGGGTGCGTTGCAGGCGCACTTGCAGGTAATGGCTGGCGCCGAAAAAAATCGAGCCGCCGACCCGCAAGATCTCCTCGTCGCCATCGCGCCACTGTTGAATGCGCGGACGTGAGGTGCGTTTGAGGTAGAAAAACAGTGAGGCCAGGACCCCTGCATAAATTGCCGTTTGCAGCTCCAGCAGCAGGGTTGCGACGCATGTCAGCGCCATCACCACGAACTCGGCACGACTGACCCGCCACAGCGCGCGAATGCCTCGCGTGTCTACCAGCCCCCAGCAGATCAGCAAGATGCTGCCGGCCATCGCCGGGATCGGAATGTGCGCGATCAGCCTGGAACCCGCTACCGCAAACAACGTCACCCACAGCGCCGAAAACACCCCGGCCAGTGGCGAACTGGCGCCGCCTTCATAGCTCAGGCCCGAGCGGGTGAAGGACCCTGACGACAGGTAACCCGAGAACAACGAACCCACCACGTTGGACAAACCTTGTGCCCGGCTTTCCTGATTGGCGTCGAGCATTTGCTGCGAACGTGTCGCCAGCGAACGGGCGATCGACAAGCTGGTGACCAGCCCCAGCATGCCCACCGCCACGGCACTCGGCAGCAGGCGCAGGATCGTATCGACATCCAGGGGCAAGGGGCTCAAAGGCGGTAGACGGCCGACGAACGATTGCACCAGTTCGACGTGACCAAATACCTGCGGCAGCAGCCAGACCGCCAGGCTGGCGATCACCAGCGTCAGGAGCAAGGTCGGCCAGCGCGGCACCCACAGCTTGAGCACGATGCCCAGCACCAGGGTGGCCAAACCCAGCCCCAGTGAAGCGGGATCAAATTGGCGAACATGGGCGATCAGGGTTAACAGGCTATCCAGGGCCGTGGCCTTGCTCGATAAATGCAGGCCCAGCACGTTTGGCAGCTGGCCCAGTGCAATCACGATGGCCGCGCCCAGGGTGAAGCCCACCACCACTGAGTGCGAGACAAAATTGGCCAGCGCGCCAAATTTCAACATTCCCAGCAGCCACTGAAAAATCCCTGCCAGAAACGTCAGCAACAGAATCAGGCTGATGTAGTCCTGCGTGCCGGGTACCGCCAGCGGGCTGACGCTGGCATACAGCACAATGGAAATAGCCGCCGTCGGGCCGCAGATCAAATGCCACGAAGAGCCCCACAGGCACGCGATGATCACCGGCACAATCGCGGCATAGAGCCCGTATTCCGGCGGCAGGCCTGCGATCAGTGCGTAGGCGATGGATTGCGGTAACGCGAGAATGGCCCCGCTCAGGCCCACCAGTGCATCGCGGCTGACGCTGGCGCGGGTTTGCTTGGGCAGCCAGCTTAGAAATGGCAGCAGGTGGGTGTACTTTGGCCAGGCCATGGGGCTCTCGTCGGGTTAAACAGATTCTTTGCAGGAGCGAGCTTGCCTCGCGATGGTTGTTAACGATAACGCATTGTTTGATAACGAGGCGTCCTCAAGGCTATCGCGAGGCAAGCTCGCTCCTGCGGATCAAGGTTCGGATCGCGCGTCGTTTTAGCTGCCGACCTGTGGATAACGTGCCTTGCGCTCAAGGTCATCGAGGTCGATGTGGTTGCGCATGTATTGTTGGCTGGCGTCGACCCAGGGCTGATGATCCCAGCTGGTCCGCTTGCCGGTGGCCAGTGACTGGGTCACCAGGCGGCGCCGGCGCTGGCTGGCAAGCACTTGCTGGTGAATCGTCGGGATGTCCCATTTGGCCCGGGCCTGGGCTAAAAAGTCATTGAACAGTGCCTGATGATCGGGGGACTGGCTCAGCTCTTCGCGTTCACGCGGGTCGTTGTGCAAATTAAACAGCAGGCACGGGTCGTCTTCGCTGTAGATAAATTTGTAGGCGCCCCGGCGAATCATCATCAGCGGGCTGATCGTGCCTTCGGCCATGTACTCGCCAAACACTTCGTCATGCCCGCCTTCGCCCCGCAGGTGCGAGACCAGCGAGCGTCCGTCCAGGTCCAGCCCGGCCTCTAACGTGCCGCCCGCCAGTTCGACAAACGTCGGCAGCAGATCGGCAGTGGAGACCGCCGCGCCAACCCGGGCCGGTTCGAACTGCCCCGGTGCGTACACCAGCAACGGCACCCGGGCGGCCATGTCGAACCAGTGCATTTTGTACCAAAGCCCGCGCTCGCCCAGCATGTCGCCGTGATCGCCGGAAAACACAATCACGGTGTCATCGGCCAGCCCGGTGTCTTCGAGGGTTTGCAGCAGTTTGCCGATATTGTCGTCGATGTAGCTGCAGGCGCCGAAATAGGCATGCCGAGCGTCGCGAATCTTATCCACAGGCAGCGGTTTGTCCCACAGGTCATAAGCCTTGAGCAGACGTTGCGAATGCGGGTCGAGGCTGTCCTGGGGCGGGGTCTCGGGCAGCGGGATATCCTCGTCGCAGTACATGTCCCAATACGGTTTGGGGATGGTGTACGGGTCGTGCGGGTGGGTCATGGAGACTGTCAGGCAAAACGGCCGGTCACCGTCTTCGCGAATATGGTCGAACAAGTATTGTTGGGCCTTGAACACCACCTCTTCGTCGAAATCCAGTTGATTGGTGCGCACGCAGGGCCCGGCTTGCAGCACCGAGGCCATGTTGTGATACCAGCTGGGGCGAGCATCGGGCTCATCCCAATTGACCGACCAGCCGTAGTCGGCGGGGTAAATATCACTGGTCAGGCGTTCTTCAAAGCCATGCAGCTGGTCGGGCCCGCAAAAGTGCATCTTGCCTGCCAGCGCGGTGCGATACCCCATGCGGCGCAGGTAGTGCGCATAAGTCGGCACATCACCGGGCAAATCAGCCGCATTGTCGTAGGCGCCGATCTTGCTCGGGAGCTGGCCGCTGACCAGGGTAAAGCGCGATGGCGCACACAGCGGGCTATTGCAGTACGCGGCGTCAAACACGACGCCCTGCGCTGCCAGGCGGCTCAGGTTCGGCAGTTTTATCGGGGACGGGCCGTAGATCGGCAACAGCGGGGCGGCCATTTGATCGGCCATGATGAACAGAATATTTTTACGTGACATGAGGGCGGCCTTTCATGATGAAAATTTATGCGAAAGTACTGGCTGTCAGCATGAAGACCTTGAAACACGTGGTAAAACCCATGCACCGCAATGACTAGGATAAGCACAGCTAATGTATAAAGCGTTGGGCGATATATCCCTGGACCTGTTGCGCACCTTTGAGGCGGCCGCCCGCCACCGCAGTTTCACCGCGGCGGCGCTGGAGCTGGGGACGACCCAGCCTGCCATCAGCCAGCAACTTAAACGGCTTGAGTCGCGTCTGGGGATACGCCTGTTTGACCGTATTTATCGCGGCATCGCACTGACCGAGGCCGGGCTTGGCCTGTTCTTGCAAGTACAAGCGGGTTTGCAGCAAATAGACGCCGGTTTGCAGGCGTTAAGCGCACAACCGGCCCGTGAAGTGCTGCAAGTTGCCACCGATTTTGCCTTTGCCGCCTACTGGTTGATGCCTCGCCTGCCGCGATTTCATGCGGCGTATCCGCAAATCGATGTAAGCCTGCTAACCCGTGAGCGCAGCCACGATGCCCTGCAGGGCGATATCGATGTGGGGGTCCTGTTTGGTCAAGGGCGTTTCAGCCAGGGTGAATCCCAATGGCTATTCAACGAAGAAGTGTTCCCGGTATGTAGCCCGCACTTGCTGGCCGGGCAGACGTTGCCTTTATCGGCCCGGGCCCTGGGTGACTTTGCGTTGCTGCAGTTACGTGGCGAACATGCCCGCCAGTGGTTTGACTGGTACCGACTGTTTGACGCTCTCAAGCTCGGCCCGCCCCCGGCGCCCGGCCAGCTGCGATTCGACAACTACACCTTGCTGATCCAGGCCGCGATTGCCGGGCAAGGCATGGCCATAGGCTGGAAGCACCTTGTGGATAACTTGCTGGAGCAAGGGGTGCTGTGCCGGCCTTTTGCCGAATCCGCGCAATCGACCTGGGGCTATTACGCAGTCATGCCTCAGCGCAAACGCCGTAACCGGCTGGCCCGGGTCTTCGTCGACTGGATGCTGTCCGAGCAGAATGCAGAGCGATAACCCCATTCATTTCCTGCAGGAGAATCTTTATGCAACGCATCAAGGGTTATCACGCCCACGTATATTTCGACGCTACGACCCTCGTGCAGGCGCGGGCCCTGTGCGAAGAGGCCGCGCAGCTGTTCGGCGTGACCATGGGCCGGGTTCACGAGCGCCCCGTCGGCCCGCACCCGGACTGGAGTTGCCAGCTGGCGTTCGGGCCCGAGCTGATCGGCGTCGTGCTGCCCTGGTTAGCATTGAACCGGCACGGCCTGGTGGTTTTTTTGCATCCCGATACCGGTCATGACTTGCTGGACCACACCGATCATGCGATCTGGATGGGGGCGATAAGGCCACTGAATCTGGCTGTTTTTTGATCAATTGCAAGGCTGTGAAAAAAAACTTCGGGTTTTTTTCACTCCGGCCAATACCTGCCATTCCTGATGACCGGCAAACCCCTGATAGCCCCACGCTATAACGGCTGAACGATGGTCATGGCCATGTGTCATACCTGTCCATGAGCTAACGTATGACACGTAAAGCCGAGGGTAGCGATTAGTTCTAAAAGACCATCCATGTTTAACTTGAACGGTTATTCAAGTTAAACCGGTGGTCCGCTGCCCGCTCACAACAGGAGGCTTACCTTTGCCGAACGCGCTCTTTTTGCTCTCGTTTTACCTCTACAAGGTGCACATCCAATGAGTGCTCCAGTGACGTCAGAGACGTCTCAAATCCGCATGAACCCGCCGGTGTTTTACTTCGCTGCCGCGTTTATTCTGATCTTCGGCCTAGTAGTCATTGCCATGCCCCAGGCCGCCGGTGAATGGCTGCTGGCGGCGCAAAACTGGGCGGCCAATACGGTCGGCTGGTACTACATGCTCGCCATGACCCTGTACCTGATCTTTGTGGTCACCACCGCGCTGTCCGGCTACGGCAAGATCAAGCTCGGTGCCGATCATGACGAGCCCGAGTTCAGTTACCTGTCCTGGGCGGGCATGCTCTTCGCCGCCGGGATCAGCATCACGCTATTTTTCTTCTGTGTGTCCGAACCCCTGACCCATATGCTGGCTCCGCCCCAAGGCCCGGCCGGTGGTGAAGAGGCTGCGCGTCAGGCCATGCAGTTACTGTTTTTGCACTGGGGCCTGCATGGCTGGGGTGTTTTCGCCTTTGTCGGCATGGCGCTGGCGTACTTTGCCTATCGTCACAACCTGCCGCTGGCGCTGCGTTCGGCGCTGTACCCGCTGATCGGTAAACGTATCAACGGGCCCATCGGCTACGCCGTGGATGGCTTCGGCATTATCGCCACCGTGTTTGGCCTGGGGGCCGACATGGGGTTTGGGGTGTTGCACCTCAACAGTGGCCTCGACTACCTGTTTGGCTTGCCGCACACCCAGTGGGTGCAGGTAGGCTTGATCACCCTGATGATGGGGGCCGCGATTCTGGTGGCCATTGCCGGCGTCGACAAGGGTGTGCGGGTGATGTCCGACATCAACATGCTGCTGGCCTGTGCGCTGCTGCTGTTTGTATTGTTCGCCGGCCCTACCCAGCATTTGCTCAACACTCTGGTGCAGAACATCGGTGACTATCTGGGGGCTCTGCCGACCAAGAGTTTCGACGTCTATGCCTATGACAAGCCGAGCGACTGGCTGGGCGGCTGGACCGTGTTCTATTGGGCCTGGTGGATCGCATGGTCGCCGTTTGTGGGCCTGTTCATTGCGCGTATTTCCCGTGGCCGTACCATTCGCGAGTTCGTGTTCGGCGTGCTGCTGATCCCGTTGGGCTTTACCCTGGCGTGGATGTCGATCTTCGGTAACAGCGCCATCGACCAGGTGCTCAATCACGGCATGGTTGCCCTTGGCCAGTCGGCCATCGACGATCCGTCGCGCACGCTGTACCTGCTGCTTGAGACTTACCCCTGGAGCAAAACCGTGATCGCCGTGACGGTGTTCATCAGTTTTGTGTTCTTCGTGACCTCGGCCGACTCCGGCACCGTGGTGCTCTCTACCCTGTCGGCGCGTGGCAACAACGCCGACGAAGACGGCCCGAAATGGCTGCGGGTGTTCTGGGGTGCGATGACGGCCCTGGTGACCAGCGCGCTGTTGTTCTCGGGCAGTATTGACGCGCTGAAGTCCGCGGTGGTGCTCACCTCGTTACCGTTCTCGCTGATTCTGCTGCTGATGATGTGGGGCCTGCACAAGGCGTTCTACCTCGAGTCGCAGAAGCAAATCGCGCAGATGCATTCCCTGGCGCCGGTGTCGCACGGGCGTCGTGGCGGCTGGCGTCAACGCCTGAGCCAGGCTGTGCACTTCCCGTCCCGTGACGAGGTGTACCGCTTTATGGACACCACCGTGCGCCCGGCGATTGAAGAAGTGAGTGCGGTGTTCCGGGAAAAAGGCCTTAACGTCGTGACCCAGCCGGACCCGGCCAATGACAACGTGAGCCTTGAAATCGGCCATGGTGAGGAACACCCGTTCATCTACCAGGTGCAGATGCGTGGCTACTTCACACCGTCATTCGCCCGGGGTGGTTTTGGCAAGAAAGAGCAGCTGCGCAACCGCCGCTACTACCGTGCCGAAGTGCACCTGAGTGAAGGCAGCCAGGACTATGACCTGACCGGCTACACCAAGGAGCAAATCATCAACGACATCCTCGACCAGTACGAGCGCCATATGCAGTTCTTGCACCTGGTGCGCTGATTCGGGCAACGGTTTGATGCCATCGCGAGCAAGCTCGCTCCTGCAGGGTTGCACAATCCCTGCAGGAGCGAGCTTGCTCGTAATGTGCCTTTAAACCAGGCCGCCATTGGCCCGCAGTACTTGCCCGTTTACCCACTCCGCCGCCGGACTCACCAGAAACGAGATGATTCTGGCGATGTCTTCGGGTTGCCCCAATCGTTCTAGGGGCGGCATTTTGGCGAAGCTCTGGATCTGCTCTTCAGTCTTGCCCTGCATGAACAATTGCGTCGCCACCGGCCCCGGTGCCACGGCGTTCACGGTGATTTGCCGACCCCGCAACTCTTTGGCAAACACTTGGGTCAGCGATTCAACTGCTGCCTTGCTGGCGATATAGATCGCATACCCCGGCAAATTCATGCCTACCGTGCTGCTGGAAAAATTGATGATGCGCCCGCCGCTGTTCAGCCGGGTGGCCGCTTCGCGCAGGGTGTTGAAGGTGCCCCGGGTGTTGATGTTGAAGGTCTGCTCGTACAGCTCATCGCTGTGTTGCGCCAGCGGCAACACCTTGAGCACGCCAGCGTTGTTGATCAGTACGTCGATTTTGCCCAGCTGTTCTTCAGCTTCATCGAACAGCCGCGCGACGTCCGCGGCACTGGCCACATCGGCCTGTACGGCAATCGCCTGATGCCCCGCCCTGTGCAGTTCATCAACCAACGCTGAGGCTTCATCGGCACTGTTGGCGTAATTGATCACGACAGCAAATCCTTCGCCGGCCAGTTGTCTGGCAATCACGGCTCCGATGCCCCGGGATGCGCCCGTGATCAGGGCGACTTTTGGCAGAGAAGTACTCATGGCAACACTCCATATGGCTAGCTGCACATCTGTGTTTATGCAGATAAAGGGGGGTGAATTCGATACCGGTATTCGGAAATTCCCGACAATCTTCCAGGCCTCTTGTAGGAGCGAGCTCTTCGTTGCTGCGTTGAAAAGCTCGCGAGCAAGCTCGCTCCTACAGGGGGTGTGCGATCTCCACATCAACAGGCGAAGCAGCCGATGCCTGTCCACAAGGGACATCGCCCTAAGAGGGCATCAGGCATGGGCTGGCGGCGCGTCCTTGCTTTCCTTGATCTTGTACCAGGCCACGTACAGCGCGGGCAGGAACAACAGCGTGAGCAAGGTGGCGGAGATGATGCCGCCGATCATGGCGTAGGCCATGGGGCCCCAGAACACATCACGTGCAATCGGAATCATGCCCAGGCTGGCCGCTGCCGCCGTCAGCAGAATCGGCCGTCGCCGGTGTTGAGTGGCTTGCATGACCGCGTGCCAGGGGTCGAAGCCATCGCGTTCGTACTGGTCGATCTGGGTCACCAGAATCACCGAGTTACGCACGATGATGCCCACCAGGGCGAGAATCCCCAGGATCGCCACAAAGCCCATTGGCGTGCCGGTCGGCACCAGCGCCAGCACCACACCGATCAGCCCCAGTGGCGCCACACTCACCACCAGGAACATCTTCTGCACGCTTTGCAGCTGGATCATCAGGAAGGTGGCCATCAAAAACAGCATCAACGGCACCACTTTGGCGATCGGGCCCTGGGCCTTGGCGCTTTGTTCAACCGTGCCGCCGGTTTGCAGGGTGTAGCCCTGCGGCAGGCTGTCAGCGAACTTGTCGACTTGCGGTTTGAGCTTGGCCACCAGATCGGTCGGCTGCATCGAACCGCGTACCGAGGCCTTGAGGGTCAGGGTGGGGATCCGGTCGCGGCTCCAGATCAGCGGTTGTTCCAGCTCGTAGCGCACAGTGGCAAAGGCCAGTAACGGAATCGAGGTGCCGCTGGGGGTGGTGATTTGCAGGTTCAGCAGGGTCTCCGGGCTGCCACGCTCGCTGCCGACGGCACGGCCGACGATGTTGATCAGGTAGATGTCGTCCTTGACCTGGCTGACGGCTGCACCGCTGACGATGCTGTTCATCACCTTGGCCACGTCTTCGGATGACAGCCCGAACTGGCGGGCCTTGTCCTGGGCGATGTCGATGCGCAGTACCTTGCCCGGTTCGTTCCAGTTGAAGATGGTTTCGCCGACGTTGGGGTTGGCATCCAGTACCGAGGCCAGATCCAGTGAGTATTTGCGCACCAGATCGATGTTCTTGCCACTGACCCGATATTGCAGCGGCTGGCCCACCGGCGGCCCCAGTTCCAGGGTGTGCACAAAGCTGCCGACCCCTACGTACTCTTCACGCAGACGTTTGTTGAGGCGTTCCATCAAGGCATCCCGGCTCTCAAGCCCGGCGCTGACGATCACCAGCTGGGCGTAGAACGGGTTTTGCAGTTGCTGGTCCAGCGGCAGGTAGAAACGAATCGCGCCTTCGCCGATGTATGAACTCCAGCGCACGATATCCGGGTCGCCCTTGAGCGACTCTTCAAAACGTTGGGTGACCTTGAGGGTTTCCTGAATCGAAGCGTTTTGCGGCAGGTTCAGGTCCACCAGGATTTCGGGGCGGTCGGATGCCGGGAAGAACTGGTTCTGCACCAGCCCCATGCCGAAAATCGCCAGCACAAACATCAGCACGGTGACGCCGATGGTCATCCAGCGATGGCGCATGCACCACAGCAGGCCGTTATCGAAGGTCCGGGCCAGACGTCCGGGCTCCTCGGACTTGGGTTTGACCTTGGCGCTGAGGATATGCACCCCCAGCACCGGCGCAAACAGCACCGCCACCACCCACGACACCAGCATCGCCACGGCAATCACCGCGAACAGGGTGAAGGTGTATTCCCCTGCCGAGCTGTTGTTGAGGCCGATGGGCACGAAGCCTGCCACCGTCACCAGAGTACCGGTGAGCATCGGGAAGGCCGTGGAGTGGTAGGCAAAGGTCGCGGCCTGCTCCTTGGTCTCCCCCAGCTCGAGCCGCGTGATCATCATTTCCACCGTGATCATCGCGTCGTCCACCAGCAGGCCCAGGGCGATAATCAGCGCACCCAGGGATACCCGCTGCATGGCAATGCCGGTGAATTCCATGAACACAAAGACCAGCGCCAGCACCAGCGGGATCGAGATCGCCACCACCAGGCCCGCACGCAGCCCCAGGCTGAGGAAACTCACCGCCAGCACGATCACCACTGCCTCAAACAGCGCGCTGGTGAAACCGCCCACGGCCACCTCGACCACCTGCGCCTGGTCGGACACCATGTGTACGCCCACACCCACCGGCAGTTCGGCCGTGAGGTCGTCGATGCGTTGCTGCAGCTGTTTGCCGAACTCTTGAATGTTGCCGCCGTCGATCATGGCAATCGCCAGGCCGATGGCAGGCTTGCCGTTGTAATGGAACATGGGCGCGGACGGGTCGACGTAACCGCGGCTGATTTCGGCGATATCGGCCAGCCGGTAGAAGCGGTCGTTGACCCGCAGGTTCACCGCTTCCAGGTCTTCGACACTGTGGAACTGCCCCGAAGTACGAACCGACATGCGCTCGGGCCCGGCTTCAATGACCCCGGCCGGGGTCACGGCGTTTTGCGCCTGCAGGCTTTCCAGCACGTGCTGTTGGTCGAGGCCCAGGGCCGCCAGTTTGCGGGTCGAAAAGTTCAGGTAGAAGGTTTCATCCTGCTCGCCGATGGTCATGACCTTGCCGCGGTTGGGCACATCGCGAATCCCGGTGCGGACCTGCTCCACGTAGTCGCGCAGCTGGCGCATGGTGAAGCCGTCGCCGGTAAAGGCGAAAATGGTGCCGTACACATCCCCGAACTCGTCGTCGAACCCGGGGCCTTGAATGCCCTGGGGGAAATCGCCGCGAATGTCGCCGATCTTTTTGCGCACTTCATACCAGATATGGGGAATGGCATCGGCCTTGGTGGTGTCCTTGAGGAACACAAAGACCGTGGACTCGCCGGGTCGGGTATAGCTTTGCACGTAGTCCAGCGAGTCCAGCTCTTCGAGCTTTTTCTCGATGCGGTCAGTGATTTGCAGCCGGGTTTCATCGACGGTGGCGCCGGGCCACCGGGTCTGGATGACCATGGTTTTGATCGCGAAGGACGGATCTTCCGCGCGGCCCAGGTTCATGTACGAAAAGATTCCGGCGACCACCGCCATAAACATCAAATACCAGACAAATGACTGATGCTTCAGAGCCCACTCGGACAGGTTGAACTTCCCATTCATTGCGAGCTTTCCTTATCAAGTCTGACTTTTTGCCCGGGGGTGAGGCTGTTGACGCCGGCGCTGACCACGTAATCGCCGCCCTTCAACCCGCCGGCGAGCAACACCGTTTGCCCATCACGGCGCAGCACGTTGACGTCGTGCGGGCTTACGGTTTTGGCGTGCGGGTCGATGATCCAGACGCGGCTGTGGCCGTCGGTTTCCTGCAAGGCGGTAAGCGGTAATTCGAAGTGCTCGGCAATTGGGCTGCTGACGGTCACGCTGACAGAGCTGCCGAGGCGAAAGGCTGCCGGGGTCTGGTCCAGGGTCAGCCGGGTGCGCCGGGTACGGGTGGCGCTGTCGGCCTGGGGCGCGATTTCGCGAATGTGGGCGGTGGTGTTGACGTTCGGGTCGAGCTGGCCGGCGACGAGAAACTCAATGCCTTTGGGCAGCGCCTCGGCCAGAGGCCCGGGCAGATCGATCACCGCCTCTTTGATTTCAGGACGCGCCAGGGTAACCACCTCCTCGCCGATGCTCACCACTTGCCCGGCCTCGGCCTTCCACTGGGTGATCACGGCGTCATGATCGGCACGCAGGTCGCAGTAGCTGAGCTGATCCCGGGCCTGATTCACCGCGGCCACGGCTTGTTGCATCGAGGCCGCGGTGGTTTTGAGGTTGGCCTGTGCCGTGTCCAGTTGCGCCTGGGCTCCGACGCCCCGGTTGAACAGTTCTTGCTGGCGACGGGCGGTGGCCTGGGCATTGATCAGTTGCGCCTGCACCTTGGCCAGATCGCCCTGGGCCGAGCGCAGCTGGTTTTGCTGATCGGTGGGGTCGAGGTTGGCCAGGATGTCTCCCTTCCTGACGACTGCGCCCACGTCGTAATAGCGGCGCACGATACGGCCCGGCACGCGAAAGCCCAGAGTGCTTTCGTAGCGTGCTTCGATGTTGCCGGCAAAGCGCCCCAACTGGTCTGCAAGCTGGGGCTGGACCACGATGTACAAGGCCGGACGAACGGGCTCGGGCGGTTTTTTTTCAGAGCAGCCCAGCAACAGGGCGGCGGTCAACGGCAGGATCCCCAGGCGGTACAGGCTTGGCCGGTTCATAGTTGGGTCCCCTGAGCCGGGGTGGGTGCAACTTCAACCTTCATCCCGGGGTGCAGCAATTGTCCGCCTGCGACCACGACTTTTTCTCCATCTTTGAGGCCTTTGCTGACGATCACGCTGCCGGTCAGGTAGCGCCCGACCTGGACCCGTTGCAAGCGCACATTATTTTGCTCGTCGGCGATCCACACCGCGGGCTCGCTGACGTCCTTGGTCAGGGCTGACCAGGGCAGTTCGATGCTGGGGCTGGCAGGCGGGGTCAGGTTAACGCTGACAATCGAGCCCAGATCCATGCCTTTTGGCAACGCATCCAGTTGCACCTTGATCTGCAGGGTGCCGCTTTGTGCCGACACGGTGGGGGTGATCTCGCGGATCTGGCCGTTAACCTTGATCGCCGGATTGCTCAGCAGCGTGACTTGCACGGTAGGGTCTTTGGGCGGCTCGATGAACAGAGACTCATACACGTTGAAGACCGCGTCGCGTGCACCGTCGCGGGCCAGGGTGAAAATCGGCATGGTGGCCTGCACCACTTGCCCGACTTCGGCCTGGCGCGCGGTAATGATCCCCGGTGCCTCGGCGTGCAGCTGGCTGTAGCTCAGTTGCTCGCGGGCGTTGGCCAGCTGCGCCTGTGCGGCCGCCAGGGCACTTTGCGCGCTGAGCTGCGCGGCATTGGCAGAGTCGTATTCACTTTGGCTGGTGTAGCCTTTTGGCAGCAGCTTTTGCTGACGAACAAACGCGGCTCGGGTTTGCACCACCTGGGCCTGTTGTGCGTTGACGCTGGCCTGCGCCGTTTCAACCTGGATTTTCAGGTCTTTGGGGTCGAGGCTGGCCAGCACCTGACTGGGCAGAATGTGATCACCGACATCGACCTTGCGCTCGATGATCTTGCCGCCGACCCGGAATGAAAGCTGGGTTTCGACGCGGGCCTGGATATCACCGCTGAGCTGGATCGGCGGGGCAAACTCGCGGGTGCTGACCTGCTGTACATATACCCGTGGGGCCAGAGGCTCTTTGGGCCCCTCTTTGCCGCAAGCGGTCAGAAGTACCAAAAGGCTCAAGCCCAAAACAGCCTTGTTTCGTGGACCAGCCATGCAAGCTCCTTTGCGTGATGCTGTTTTACATCCGGATACGACAGACAGCGTAGAACAGGGTTCAGGGTCTGTGGGACTCTATGTGCCGCCTGCTTGCCCATTGTGGGAGCCGACTGCAGCCATTTCATCGAGGTCACCCATGCTCACCACCCTGGCGGTGGCCAACTACCGCTCCATCAACCATTTGGTGGTGCCCCTGGCCAGACTTAATCTGATTACCGGCCCCAATGGTAGTGGCAAATCGAATCTTTACCGTGCCTTGCGTTTATTGGCCGAAACCGCCCGGGGCGGGGTGATCAATGCCGTAGCCCGTGAGGGTGGTCTGGAATCAACGTTCTGGGCCGGGCCAGAGGTGATTTCACGGCGCATGCAACTCGGCGAGGCCGATATCAACAGCAGCGTCCCCGGGGGAGTGAAGCGCTTGCGCCTGGGCTTCGCCGCCGATGACTTCAGCTATGCAATCGCCATGGGTCTACCACCGACCGATGAGACGTCGTTGTTCAACCTCGACCCACAAATCAAACACGAGAGTATTTGGTCGGGGCCGTTTTATCGCCCGGCCAGCGAACTGGTCGAGCGCAAAGGCCCGATGATCCGCGCCCGTAATGGCCGCCGCTGGGAGGTGCTGGTGCAACACACGCCGGTCTTCGACAGCCTGTTTGATCAGGTCGGCAGTTTGCATGCCTCGCCGGAAGTCTTGCAGCTGCGTGAGTCCATTCGTGGCTGGCGGTTTTATGATCACTTTCGCACCGACCCCGAGTCGCCAGTGCGCCAGCCCCAACTGGGCACCCGCACCCCGGTGCTGCATCACGACGGGCGTGACCTTGCTGCGGCATTGCAAACCATCATTGAGATCGGTGACCCCCAAGCGCTGCACTCGGCAATCAGCGATGCCTTTCCCGGTGCGCGGTTGAACATAAAATTTGTGCCCGGCGGGCGGTTTGCCATCGAGTTCTACCAAGAGGGCCTGTTACGGCCGCTGTCGGCCGCCGAGCTGTCAGACGGAACCTTGCGCTACCTGCTGCTGATCGCCGCCCTGCTCACCCCGCGCCCGCCCACCATGATGGTGCTGAACGAGCCCGAGACCAGCCTGCACCCCGATCTGCTGCCGGCCCTGGCGCGATTGATCATTGGTGCTTCGCAACAGTCGCAAGTCTGGGTGGTGTCCCACGCCCGGCGACTGATCGCAGCGTTGCAGCAGGATCTGGAATGCAACTGCATCGTGCTGGAAAAAAACCTCGGCCAGACGGCGGTGGTTGGCCAGCGAATGCTGGATCAGCCCGCCTGGCATTGGGCGGACAAATAAAAAACGCCGACGCTTTAAAAGCCGTCGGCGTTTTCAGTGGGGCGAGCGCTGGTTAGAACGCAGGGACTACCGCACCTTTGTATTTCTGTTCAATGAACGCTTTCACTTCAGGGCTGGTCAGGGCTTTGGCCAGCTTCTGGATGGCGTCGCTGTTCTTGTTGTCAGGACGGGCTACCAGGAAGTTCACGTACGGTGAATCGGAGCCCTCAATGACCAGTGCGTCGGTAGCCGGGTTCAGGCCCGCTTCCAGCGCGTAGTTGGTGTTGATCATGTCCAGGTCAACCTGGTCCAGCACCCGTGGCAGCAGCGCCGATTCAAGCTCTTTGAACTTGAAGTTGTGCGGGTTCTTGGCGATGTCTTTGGGGGTGGACACAGCATTGGTCGGGTCTTTGAGTTCGATCAGACCGGCCTTCTGCAGCAGGATCAGGGCACGGCCACTGTTGCTGCCTTCGTTCGGGATGGCGATGGTTGCGCCGTCTTTCAGCTCGGACAGGTTTTTGATTTTTTTCGAGTAGCCGCCGAACGGTTCAACGTGAACACCGATTACGGTTACCAGATTGGTGCCTTTACCTTTGTTGAAGCTTTCAAGGTACGGCAGGGTCTGGAAGTAGTTGGCATCCAGGTGCTTCTCGGCGACCTGCACGTTCGGTTGCACATAATCGGTGAACACTTTGATTTCCAGATCCACGCCTTCTTTGGCCAGGGTCGGTTTAATCAGCTCAAGGATTTCGGCGTGGGGTACCGGGGTTGCGGCAACCACCAGTTTCTCGCCAGCCTGTGCCAGGCCTGCAGTCAAAGCAGCCGCCAATGCGGTAAACAACAGAACCTTTTTCATGCAATGCCCTTAAGTGTGTGACCGTTCGGATGACGGTTTTTATGTGAAGACGCAACGGACAATACCGAGTTTCTTTATTCCCGAACAATAATATTTATTCAGCTTCTTATGCCATTTAGTTCGCTTGTGCGTGTTGCGGCAAACCTGTAGTCGCTGACGAGCAGCGCGAGGCTGCGATCGGTGGCGCAGCCAGCGCAAAATCAGGTATCGCGGTGCTTCAGGTAAACCGGGAGCGTTGGATTTACGATCGCTACGCAATCGATCGCAGCCTCGCTGCGCTCCTCAGCTGCTACAGATCGCGGCAAACCTGTACGGTGCGCAGCCAGCGCAAAATCAGGTATCGCGGTGCTTCAGGTAAACCGGGAGCGCGGGGTTTACGATCGCTACGCAATTACAGTAACTGTTTGAGGGCTGCCAGCTCCTGGGCCGTTGCGCCTTTGATAAACCGCTCAATCTGGCTCAGCGTGTCGGGCAGGTTCAAATGCTCGGGCTGGATCTCTTCCCCGGTACTGACCAGCAGCGCAAAGTGGATCACGTTCTCCAGCTCCCGGGTGTTGCCCGGCCAGCTGTGGCGCTCCAGCACACGTTGCGCGCTGTCGCTGATAAATGGCACGGGCAGGTTCAAACGCTGGCTGTATATGCCCAAAAAATATTCGGCCAGCGACAAGATATCCCCGGGCCGTTCGCGCAAGGCCGGCAAATCCAGGCGGCCTTCGCTGAGGTAGTGATACAGCCGTTCGTGGAACTTGCCGGCACTCACCGCCTGCGCCAGATCAATGCTGGTGGCCGCCACCAGCCGCACGTCGACCGGGCTCGGTTGGTGGGCGCCCACGCGAGTGACTTCGTGGGTTTCCAGGGCTGCCAGCAGCTTGACTTGAATGGCCAGCGGCAAGTCGCCGATTTCGTCCAGATACAACGTCCCGCCATTGGCCGAGCCGAACCATCCGGCACGGCTGCTGGCCGAGCTGTTGTGCGCACCCGGGGCGTAACCGAACAACTCTGCGTCGGCATAGGTGGGGCTGATTGCCCCGCAGTTCACCGATACGAACAGCCCGGTGCGATCACTGGCGCGGTGGATGTGGCGGGCGAGCAACTCCTTGCCGCTGCCGGTTTCGCCACGAATCAGTACCGGCAACGCGCGCGGTGCCAGCTGTTCAAGGTCGTTGCGAAGCTGACGCGAGCGCGGATCAACGAATACCAGCGCTTTGGCGCGAATGCTCAGTGGGCTTTTTTCAGCGTCGGGAAAGGTCAGCAGCGGCTGACCAAAGGTTTCATGCAGGCTCATGGCTGGCTCCCGCCCGCCGCCGATGGGTGGGCGCGGGCGTTACAAAAAATTCATGCGCGGCGCAGGGCGCCTTGCTCGATGCGGGTTTGCAGGCGATACAAAAAGGCGAACCCCTGTTCCCAGCGCTGGTGACCGGATTTGACGTTGATATGCCCGGCTCCGCTGATGATCCCGATCTTGGCACCCCACTGGCGGGCGAACTCCATGGCCCGGGGCGCGCTGACTGCAGAATCGTTATCGGAGCTGACAATCTGGCTTGGAAACGGCAACGGCTGGTCTGGAATCGGTGCAAAGTTACGTAAGGCCGGGGCGCAAGCCGGGCGTTCGACATCGGCCGGGGCCACCAGCAAGGCGCCTCGCACCTGGTTCAGCAAGCTGGACGGGGCGCGCTCGGCCCAGTGCGCAACCGTGATGCATCCCAGGCTATGGGCAATCAGAATCACCGGGGTGCTGTCGGCGGCAATTGCTTCGGCCAGGGCTGCGATCCAGTCTTCACGACGCGGTGTCAGCCAGTCGTCCTGCTCCACCCGGGTACTGTTCGGTAAGCTGTTTTGCCAGTGGGTTTGCCAATGATCGTCGGACGAACCTTGCCAGCCCGGCACTATCAAATAGCGTATCGATTCGTTGCCCATGGGTGTGCGTCTCCAGCGGTATGTGTGTTACCGAGTCAGTATAGGGACGGTTTTTAGATTCGCTAAGGAATAAGAAGCTATTTATTAATAACCAAAAAATCATTTCTGGCTGTGCGCTAAACTCAGCGCATCGTCCACTCCAAGAGCTGCCGCCATGAAAAGCCTGGTCGACCACCTAAGCCAATACGCCGCCTACCACCGTGACCCGCGCAATATCGTCAGCCATTTCATCGGTATCCCGTTGATCGTGATGGCTGTTGCGGTGTTGTTGTCGCGGCCGCAGTGGGCAGGCGTTTCGCCCGCCATGCTGGTGATGCTGGCCAGCGCTGTGTTTTATCTGCGCCTTGAGCGGCGACTGGGGCTGTTGATGACACTGTTATTGGGCCTGGCCGTATGGTTCGGGCACACCCTGGCGGCGCTGAGTACGGGGGCGTGGCTGGGCTGGGGAGTCGGCTTGTTTGTTGTCGGCTGGGCGATTCAGTTTGTCGGGCATTACTACGAAGGGCGCAAACCGGCGTTTATCGATGACGTGACCGGGCTGATCGTGGGGCCGCTGTTTGTGGTGGTGGAGCTGGCCTTTTTGCTGGGTTGGCGCGGGGATTTGCAGCGCGAGATCGAGGCGCGGCAGGTCTGATTTTGTGGGAGCCAGCTTGCTGGCGATGGCTGCATCGCTGGCAAGCCAGCTCCCACAGACTTTAGTCAGCTTTTGAACGCCTGATGCAGCTGTGCCAGCGTCTCAAAGTGGTATTTGGGCGCGAACGAGTTCAGCTCTTCAAAACTGCCAAAGCCATAGCCCACGGCTGCCGCGTCCATCCCGTTGTCGCGGGCACCGATCAGGTCGTGCTTGCGGTCGCCGATCATCAGGGTCTGCGCCGGGTCCAGCCCTTGTTCCTGCATCAAATGGGCAATCAGCTCGACCTTGTTGGTGCGGGTGCCGTCCAGTTCGCTGCCGTAGATCACCTTGAAGTGTTTGGCGAAATCAAAATGCCGGGCGATTTCCCGCGCATAGACGTGGGGTTTGGACGTCGCGATAAACAGCTGGCGCCCCTGTCCTTGCAGCTCTTCCAGCAGCTGTGGCACGCCGTCGAAGACGTGATTTTCATACAGGCCGGTCACCGCAAAACGCTCGCGGTAGAAGCCCATTGCTTCCCACGCCTGCGCCTCGTCAAAGCCATAGGTGGCCATGAACTGTTGCAGCAAGGGCGGGCCGATAAAGTGTTCGAGGCTGGTCAGGTCGGGTTCATCAATCCCCATTTTGCTCAGGCCAAACTGGATCGAGCGGGTGATGCCCTCACGCGGGTCCGTCAGGGTGCCGTCGAGGTCGAACAAAACGTTTTGGTAGTGCATGCAGGGCTCCAAAATAGTGAGCTTAAACTGGCAGGTCGTAGCCTTCGGCCAAGTGCTGGTCTTTGAGTTTTACGTAGTTGCCGGCGCTGTAGGTGAAGAAGGCCTGCTCTTTTTCATTCAGCGCGCGTACTTGCCTGACCGGGCTGCCGACATACAGAAAGCCGCTGGCAAGACGCTTGCCGGGGGGGACTAGACTGCCTGCGCCGACGATCACCTGGTCTTCAATGACGGCGCCGTCCATGACGATGCTGCCCATGCCGATCAGAATGCGGCTGCCCACGGTACAGCCATGCAACATGACTTTGTGGGCGATGGTGACGTCATCGCCGATCAACAGCGGGAAACCGTCCGGATTAAAGGGCCCGGCGTGGGTGATGTGCAGCACGCAGCCGTCCTGCACGCTGGTTCGCGCGCCGATGCGGATGCGGTGCATGTCACCGCGGATGACGGTCAGCGGCCAGACAGAACTGTCGGCGCCAATCTCGACATCGCCGATCACTACCGCCGAACGATCGACAAAGGCGCGCTCGCCCAAAGTCGGTGTGTGCTGCTGGAACGGACGAATGGACACAAATAGCTTCCTTCTTTAGCAGTGATAGCGGGGCTGATTGCTGCGCAGTGCGGCGATTGTAATTAAGATGGCTCGATGTTTCCCCAGCTAAGGTGCTTAACGTGAGCGAGAACAACCCTCTTTTGCAGCCCTACGACCTGCCGCCGTTCTCGGCGATCCGTCCTGAGCACGTACAGCCGGCCATCGAGCAGATCCTCGCCGACAACCGCGCCGGCATTAAAAAAATCCTCGCCGACCAGGGTCAGAAGCCGACCTGGGCCGGCCTGGTATTGGCGATGGATGAGTTGAACGACAGGCTGGGCGCCGCCTGGAGCCCGGTCAGCCACCTGAATGCGGTGTGCAACAGTGCCGAGCTGCGCGAAGCCTACGAGGCCTGTTTGCCTGCATTGAGCGCCTATTCGACCGAGATGGGCCAGAACCGCGAGCTGTTCCAGGCCTTCGAAGCCCTGGCCCATAGCCCGCAAGTCGCCGATTTCGATCAGGCACAAAAAACCATTCTCGAGCACTCGCTGCGTGATTTCCGTCTGTCGGGCATTGATCTGCCGCCAGCCGAGCAAAAGCGCTACGCCGAAGTGCAGAGCAAGCTGTCGGAACTTGGCAGCAAGTTTTCCAACCAGCTGCTGGATGCGACCCAGGCCTGGACCAAGCACATCACCGACGAAGCTGCACTGGCGGGCCTGACTGAGTCGGCCAAGGCGCAAATGGCGGCAGCCGCACAGGCCAAAGGCCTTGATGGCTGGCTGATCAGCCTGGAGTTCCCGAGCTACTTCCCGGTCATGACCTACGCCGAAGACCGCGCCCTGCGCGAAGAAGTCTACGCCGCGTACTGCACCCGCGCCTCGGACCAGGGCCCGAATGCCGGCAAGTTCGACAACGGTCCGGTGATGGAAGAAATCCTCGACCTGCGTCAGGAACTGGCCGGGCTCCTGGGTTTTGCCAGCTTTGCCGAGCTGAGCCTGGCCACCAAAATGGCTGAAACCCCGGATCAGGTACTGACCTTCCTGCGCGACCTTGCCAAGCGCAGCAAACCCTTTGCTGCCCGCGACCTGGAGCAGCTGCAAGCCTACGCTGCCGAGCAGGGCTGCCCGGAGCTGAAAAGCTGGGACAGCGGGTTCTATGGTGAGAAGTTGCGTGAGCAGCGTTACAGCGTGTCCCAGGAAGCGCTGCGGGTTTACTTCCCGATCGACAAGGTACTGGGCGGCCTGTTTGCCATTGTGCAGAAGCTGTACGGCATCGAAATTGCTGAAATCAAGGGCTTTGACACCTGGCACCCGGACGTTCGCCTGTTCGAAATCAAGGAAAACGGCCAGCACATCGGGCGTTTCTTCTTTGACCTCTATGCCCGCGCCAACAAGCGTGGCGGCGCATGGATGGACGGCGCCCGTGATCGTCGCCGCACCGCTGCCGGCACCCTGCAAAACCCGGTGGCCAATCTGGTGTGCAACTTCACCCCGGCAGTTGCGGGCAAGCCTGCGCTGCTGACCCACGATGAAGTCACCACCCTGTTCCACGAGTTCGGCCACGGCCTGCACCACATGCTGACCGAGATCGAACATGCGGGCGTATCCGGCATCAACGGCGTGGCGTGGGATGCGGTCGAGCTGCCGAGCCAGTTCATGGAGAACTGGTGCTGGGAGCCTGAAGGCCTGGCGCTGATTTCCGGTCACTACGAAACCGCTGAAGCCCTGCCCAAGGACCTGCTGGACAAGATGCTCGCGGCCAAGAACTTCCAGTCCGGGCTGATGATGGTTCGTCAGCTGGAATTCTCGCTGTTCGACTTCGAACTGCACGCCACCCACGGCGATGGCCGCAGCGTGGCGCAGGTGCTGGACGGCATCCGCGACGAGGTCTCGGTCATGCGTCCACCGGCCTACAACCGCTTCCCGAACAGCTTCGCGCATATCTTTGCCGGCGGTTACGCGGCGGGTTATTACAGCTACAAATGGGCTGAAGTGTTGTCGGCGGATGCGTTCTCGCGCTTTGAAGAAGAAGGCGTGTTCAACCCGCACACCGGCAAGGCTTTCCGTCAGGCCATTCTGGCCCGGGGCGGTTCGCTGGCACCGATGGAGTTGTTCAAGGACTTCCGTGGCCGTGAGCCTTCGATTGACGCGTTGCTGCGTCACAGCGGTCTGACCGAGGACGCGGCAGCATGAGTGATGCACCGGTGAACGTGACCAAAAAACGCTTTATCGCCGGGGCTGTCTGCCCGGCGTGCAGCGAGCCTGACAAGTTGATGATGTGGAACGAAGATGAAGTGCCGCACCGCGAATGCGTGGCCTGCGGTTACTCGGACACGTTGAATGAACAAGGCCTGTCGGTGCCCAAGGAATTGGGCACGCGGGTGAATGTTTCAGCCCTGAAAAAAGCCCCGGACCCCAAGGTTCAGGCGGTACAGTTTTTTCCGAATCCTAAGCTGAAAAAACCGCAATAAAAAACCCGCAGGAGCGAGCAAGCTCGCTCCTGCGGGTGTTGGTGGTTAGCCCTTCTGCCATACCTTCGGCTTGAAGAACAACGTCTGGCCACGGGCCAGATCGGTCAGGCTGTCGTGGTCCTTGACCACTTCAACTTCGATCAGCTCGCTTTGCCCCTCAACCTTCAACGTCACCCGGGTGGTCGCACCCAACGGGCGAATGTCGCGTACCTCGGCGCCATGATGGTCTTCGAGTTCGTGACGCGACAGCGACACTTCGTGCGGACGGAACAGCAGGTGCTGGTCTTCACCGATGTGCAGACGGTTGGAGTCGCCCAGGAAGTGGTACACGAAGTCGCTGGCCGGGTTTTCGTAAACGTCGCCCGGTGAGCCGATCTGTTCGATCACGCCCTTGTTCATGACCACGATACGGTCGGCGACTTCCATCGCTTCTTCCTGGTCGTGGGTCACGAATACCGAAGTCAGGTTGATGTCTTCGTGCAGGCGCGCCAACCAGCGGCGCAGCTCTTTACGGACCTTGGCATCAAGCGCGCCGAACGGTTCGTCCAGCAACAGCACCTTGGGTTCCACCGCCAGGGCGCGGGCCAGGGCGATACGCTGGCGCTGACCGCCGGACAACTGCTCCGGGTACCGGTCGGACAACCAGTCCAGTTGCACCATGTTCAGCAGTTCGTGGACTTTTTCGGCGATGCGGGTTTCGCTCGGGCGTTCTTTTTTCGGCTTCATGCGCAGGCCGAAGGCGACGTTGTCGAACACCGTCATGTGGCGGAACAAGGCGTAATGCTGGAACACGAAACCGACGTTGCGATCGCGCACATCGTGGCCGGAGACATCTTCACCGTGGAACACGATGCTGCCTTCGTCCGGGGTTTCCAGGCCGGCGATGATGCGCAGCAAGGTGGTTTTGCCGCAGCCGGAAGGGCCGAGCAAGGCCACCAGTTCGCCGCTATGGATGTCCAGATTGATGCTGTTCAGGGCCTTGAAGGCATTGAAGTTCTTGCTGACGTTACGGACTTCGATCGACATGGTTTATTCCTCCGCGGCGCTGGCGCGCAGGCGGTTAATACGGGATTCGCTCCACTGCTTGAGCAGCAGGATGAAGAGCGCCAGGATCAGCAACAGGGTGGCCACAGCGAAGGCGGCAACGTGGTTGTACTCGTTGTAGAGGATCTCGACGTGCAGCGGCAGGGTGTTGGTCACCCCGCGAATGTGCCCGGATACCACCGACACCGCGCCAAACTCGCCCATCGCCCGTGCAGTACACAGCACCACACCGTAGATCAGGCCCCATTTGATATTGGGCACGGTCACATGCCAGAACATCTGCCAGCCATTGGCGCCCAGCAGGCGTGCGGCTTCTTCCTCTTGAGTGCCCTGCTCCTGCATCAGCGGGATCAGCTCACGGGCCACGAAGGGCACGGTGACGAAGATGGTCGCCAGCACGATACCGGGCAGCGCGAAGACGATCTGGATGTCGTGGTCTTGCAGCCATGGGCCGAAGAAGCCCTGGGCGCCGAACATCAGCACGTAGACCAGACCGGCGATGACCGGTGATACCGAGAACGGCAGGTCAATCAGGGTGACCAGAATGCTTTTGCCGCGGAAGCTGTATTTGCTCACGCACCAGGCCGCGCTGACGCCGAATACCACGTTCAGCGGTACCGAAATCACCACGGCAATGATGGTCAGCTTGAGGGCTGACAGGGCGTCGGGTTCGAGGATGGCGTCGAGGAACGTGCCGACTCCCATTTTCAAACCCTGGGACACCACGATCAGCAGTGGCAGCAACAGGAACAGGGTGAAAAACAGCCAGCCGAAGCCGATCAGCAGGCGTCGCGACAGCGGGCTGCCACGGCGGGCGGCGTTGGCTACGGATGAGGCGCTCAGTGTTGAGTTGGACATGGTCAGGCCTCCTTCACGGTTTTTCGATGCGCCGCTGGATCAAGTTGATCACCAGCAGCAAAATGAAGGAAACCACCAGCATCATTACGCCAATGGCAGTGGCGCCGGTGTAGTCGTATTGATCCAGCTTGACCATGATCAGCAACGGCAGGATTTCAGTTTTGAACGGCATGTTGCCGGCGATGAAAATCACCGAGCCGTACTCACCGACGCCGCGGGCGAAGGCCAGGGCGAAACCGGTCAACCAGGCGGGCAACAAGGCCGGCACCAGAATGTAGCGGAACACTTGCAGCGGCTTGGCGCCCAGGCAGGCGGCGGCTTCTTCGATTTCACGCGGGATGTCCGCCAGCACGGGCTGCACGGTGCGGACCACAAACGGCAGGGTGACGAAGGTCAGTGCCAGGGTGATACCCATCGGGGTGTAGGCGATTTTGAAGCCCAGGTCGGCGGCGAACTGGCCGATCCAGCCATTGGGGGCATACAGCGCGGTCAGTGCAATGCCCGCCACTGCGGTCGGCAAGGCAAATGGCAGGTCGATCATGGCATCGATGATCTTGCGTCCGGGGAAGGTATAACGCACCAGCACCCAGGCCAGTACGGTACCGATCACGCCGTTGATAATGGCGGCAAAAAAGGCGGTACCAAAGCTCAGCTGCAGTGCAGCCAGTACTCTTGGGGCGGTGATGATGGCCCAGAACTGGTCCCAGGTCAGTTGGGCGGCATGTACAAACATCGCCGCCAGAGGAATAAGCACGATGAGGCTGAGGTACACCAAGGTGTAACCCAGCGTCAGCCCGAAGCCGGGTATGACGGGGGAGATACGACGCGACATAAAAGTCCTTGGTTAACGCACGAAGCCCGCAACCAATTGCGGGCTTGATGTTCTAGCTTTTAAGCGAGGCTAAATGCCCCGCTCCCACAGGTTATTGCGCCTGGTAGATCTGGTCGAACACGCCACCGTCATTGAAAAATTTCGGCTGCGCAGTTTTCCAGCCGCCGAAGTCTTTGTCGATAGTCACAAGATCCAGTTTCGGAAACTGCGCTGCGTATTTGGCCGCGACTTTTTCGTCACGGGGACGGTAGAAGTTCTTCGCGGCTATTTCTTGACCCGCCGGGCTGTACAGGTGCTCGAGGTACGCTTTGGCGATCTCGGCGTTGCCTTTTTTGTCTGCGTTTTTGTCGACTACGGCCACTGGCGGTTCGGCCAGAATCGACAATGACGGTACGACGATGTCGAATTTGTCGGCGCCGCCGTCTTCTTTCAGGGCCAGGAAGGCTTCGTTTTCCCACGCCAACAGCACGTCACCCTGACCGTTGTTGACGAACGTGATGGTCGAGCCGCGTGCGCCGGTATCCAGAACCGGTACGTGCTTGAACAGTGTTTTGAGGTATTGCTTGGCTTTTTCCTCGTCGCCACCGTTGGCTTTAAGGCCATACGCGTAGGCAGCCAGGAAGTTCCAGCGTGCGCCGCCGCTGGTTTTAGGGTTTGGGGTAATCACCGAAACGCCGTCTTTGGTCAGGTCGTTCCAGTCCTTGATCCCTTTAGGGTTGCCCTTGCGCACCAGGAACACGATGGTCGAGGTGTACGGGGTGCTGGCGTCCGGCAGGCGGGTTTGCCAGTTTTCCGGTAGCGAGCCCTTGTTGAGTTTGGCGATTTCGTCGATGTCACCGGCCAGGGCCAGGGTTACGACGTCAGCGCGCAGGCCGTCGATTACGCCACGTGCCTGTTTGCCCGAGCCACCGTGGGATTGTTGGATTTTGACGTTGTCGCCAGGATGGGCGGCTTTCCAGAAATTGGTGAATTCAGCGTTGTAATCCTGGTACAGCTCACGGGTCGGGTCGTAGGAAACGTTGAGCAGTTCGTAATCTTTGGCTACAGCGGAGCCAGCAAAAATGGCACTGGCCAGCGCGGCCAAAGCGTAACGGCGTAGGGACATAGGTGAGGCTCCAAAGCTTACATTTTTAGTTTTTATAAACGCACTCAGGCGAGTGCGCGTCTAACGATTCAGTTATTTTTCTGACCGGGGTTCTGCAAACGGAATTTCTCTTTACGTTCGATTTGAACCACTTGAGCGTTGTGCACCGTGATTTCCACAGCACCAAAGCGCAGGTCTCGAAGCGCGCTCTGGATTTCCCGCAGAATGGTGGCTTCGTCCTGACCGTCAACGCTACGCAGAGATGCGCTCATGGTGTGCTCCTGAAAGATGGAATGCCGATAGGGATGTTGGCGTGAGGGCAATAGTAGTGAGGCGGGGATATTCTTAAAAATACTATTTAAGAATGCTTATATAACTGAAAAGTCATTTCCCCCGGAATGCCCCAAATAATTGCAGGCGCGAGCAGGTGGGTTCTTGCAGAGACTGGATTTGCCCGGGCGCAAATGGCGACCCGGACTACACTCCCAGAGCCTCGCCTGCGCGTCGACGCGGGGCAGGTGCGACACGCTGCTTTATAAAGGTGGGAACTATCACTGGACAGCCAGCGAGAGTGCGATCACCTTAGAGCCGAAGTCGTCTTTTCCTGCATAGTCTGGAGTCCTTATGTCGTTTACCCCTGAGTTGGTTGCCGAACTGGAAGTCCTCGCACAATTTAGTCTGGACAGTTCCCAGGAGGGTTTGAAAGTCCATCAAACCGCGGATAAAACGCTGGTTGCCGCTGCCAAGCGTCTTCATGAAAAAGATCTGATTACTCAGCCCGATGGTGGCTACCTCACGAGCCTGGGACGTGATGCAGTTGAAAATGTGCAAACACTGTTGACGATTCTGACCACCAAGCCTTTTGTAGCCGTACCCATAGCAGAACTTGCCTGAAGCCACGCCGCGCCCTCGGGATCAGGAAGATTCATGATTCCGCGGGCACACTGCTAACCCGCGTAAAAAATCTGACGTCAATAAACGTATTCGCCTAAGCCTTTCTTCTGGCTGGCTGTAAACTCCCTTCTTGTGCTCCCCCTCCTCTTTCTCACCTAGCGAGCCGGTTCGAGTGTGAAATGACGCGCCATCCTGAAATGCATTACGCCGTCTATGAGGGAGTCGACCGACAGACTCTCAATCGATTGCGTGGGCGATTCATGGCCGTCAATCAAGGACGGCTGGCACGTGCGATGGAGGGTCTGGCACCTCGTCAGCAGTCTTTATTAAGCCTGTTGCCACTGTTCTTTCACGTGAACCACCCATTGATGCCCGGCTATGTGACGGATTGCACCCCCGCCGGAGTGTCAGGCTATGAGCCCGATGTATCCACGCTCGCCATTGCACGGCATCTGGTTGGCGATTTCTCTTTCAAGCCCTGTTCACAACAACCACAGTCCATTCACGGGCTATTTTTGATGGGCAGCCTGGGCACACTGGCCCAAACCGATCAAAGCGATATGGATGTCTGGATTTGTCATGATCCGTATCTGGGCGAGCCTGCGTTGCAGGCATTGCGCAGTAAATGCCGCCGCCTGGAGTTGTGGGCGGCGAGCCAGGGCAGCGAAGCGCACTTCTATTTGATCGACGCGCAACGATTTGCCCGGGGTGAACGTGATGTTCAGCTGTACCCGGGCAATAGCTGCACGACGCAGCACAATTTGTTGCTCGATGAGTTTTATCGCACCGCCATCTGGCTAGCAGGGCGCACGCCGCTGTGGTGGTGGGTGCCGGTCAATGAAGAAGCCCGGCACGATGAATTTGCCCGTGCGTTGTTAAATAAAGGCTTGATAGGTGCCGGCGAGGTCATTGATCTGGGGCACCTGGCGCACATTCCGTCCGGCGAATTTCTGGGCGCCGGGCTATGGCAATTGTTCAAGGGTATTGATTCGCCCTACAAGTCGCTGCTCAAACTGTTGCTGATTGAGGTGTATGCCAGCGAGCACCCGCAAGTGCACTGCCTGAGCCTGGGGTTCAAGCAAGCGGTGTACGCCGATCAGTTGAATCTCGATGAGCTGGACCCTTATGTCGTGGTGTACCGGCGCATCGAACATTACCTGAAAGCCTGTGGTGACCTGCGCCGCCTGGAGCTGGTGCGGCGCAGTCTGTACCTGAAGGTTAATTGCAACCTTACTGGCAGCGCCGCTCAGCGGGGGGTGCCGTGGCAGCGCCAGTTGCTTGAGCGCCTGACTAAAGAGTGGGGCTGGGATGAGTGCCTGTTGGCGTCGCTCGACAATCGCTCGCAGTGGCAGGTCGAGCAGGCCTGCCATGAGCGTCTGGCGCTGGCTCGAGAACTGAGTGTCAGTTATCGGTTTCTGAGCCGCTTCGCCTGTATTGAGCAAGCAGCCGTGATGTAACGCAGCAGGGTAGCGCCGCCAGGCCTAGCGCCACCCAACGTTGTATCAGGATGCTTAAGCGTTAAAGTCGGCAGGGGCTTTTGGCTGGTATTCCACTTCGAGCAGTTCGAGCTTGAGGGTTTTGCCACCCGGCGCCGGCCAGTTTATGTGCTGACCCACTTGTAGCCCCAGCAGAGCGCTGCCGACGGGGGCCAGAATCGAAATTTTGCCTTCGTCAGCGTTGGCGTCCTTGGGGTAAACCAGGGTCAGTCGGTAATCCTTGCCACTGCTTTCTTCGCGGCAATGCACACGCGAGTTCATGGTCACAACACCTGCAGGCACTTCTTCGTGGCCGACGATGGTTTCGGCGCGATCGAGTTCAGCTTGCAAAGCCTCAATGCCAGGCGTTGTATCCGGCAGGCTGTCGATGAGTTGCTCAAGACGTTGAACGTCCAGGCGGGTGAGGATGAGTGGGGTTGGGGTGCTCATGACCTGGCAGACTCCTTTTTTCTGCACAAAAAAGCAAAACCCCGCCGGAAAATGGCGGGGTTTTGACGAACCTCGTTAGTGCGAGGCGAACCCCGACACTACCACAGCAAAATAAATACACAAGCCAGCGACAACGATGCGGATCAGTGGCCTGGCATGCGGCGTTGCCGGGCCTGTTCGCAAATTACCCTACGCCGCTGGTCGTCTGCCGAGCGCCACTCGCGAATATCTTCAACGTGACGAAAGCAGCCCAGACAAACTTTGTGTTCATCCAGCCGGCAAGTGCTGATACATGGAGACGGCACTGCCGGACTGATATTGCTGTACAGGGGTTTAGCGGGTTTAGCGGGTTTAGCAGGAGCAGTCACAATCAGATCTCTTCAAATTCCAGCTCGGCGCCTGCGTGTTCCTTTGTCAGGCGCTGGACCATTTCGCTGAGTAACTCGTCGCTTTTATCGCACTTCCACGAACTGCGCTTTTCATCGTAGTCAAAGTGGAATCCGCCATTGGGAGCGGCGAGCCAGAGCTGAAGCGCGGGTGCCTGGCGGCTGAAGATCAGGGCTTTGCCATTCTCAAACTTGACCGTCAGGATTCCGGCGGAATTTTCTACATCTACGTCCAGATCACAGTCGCCGAAGATGTCTTCCAGATTTTCCTGGGTGGCATCGACCAGATCGTGAAAACGGGCTTCAGTCAAACTCATGGTGGAACCTCGTAATGTCTAGTCATGCTCGGAACTCGCAAGATACGGGCGCTCCAGGCCGATTGCAAACCCTAAGACAGTGCCTGGCCAGCGACCACTGATTATCCGCACAGGCGCCCCTGCTCGAGCTGTCTGCTGCATAGGCAAGCTGGTAGGTGCTCGGTATACTCGGGCGCAATTAATGCTTTTCAAAGGATTTCGCCATGAAGCGCCTGATCTCTTCTATTGCTGCGCTCGTCGCGGTCGCCTGCCTTGTTTCTGCCTGTGGTCAAAAAGGTCCGCTGTATCTGCCCGATGACAGTCAAAACCCCGCCGACCAGGCGAAATCGTCGCAATCGCAAGCGCACAAGCACCAATAAGGGAACACCATGGACGCTTTTAACTATCGGGACGGCGAGCTGTTCGCCGAAGGTGTTGCGCTGACGGCCATTGCCGAGCGCTTTGGCACTCCGACCTACGTTTATTCCCGGGCGCACATCGAGGCGCAATACAACGCTTTTGCCGATGCACTGGACGGCATGCCGCACCTGGTGTGCTTTGCGGTCAAGGCCAACTCCAACCTGGGTGTGCTCAATGTCCTGGCGCGTCTGGGCGCCGGTTTCGACATCGTGTCCCGTGGTGAGCTTGAGCGTGTACTGGCCGCTGGCGGCTCGGCAGACAAGATCGTGTTTTCCGGTGTCGGCAAGACCCGCGACGACATGCGTCGCGCCCTCGAAGTGGGCGTTCACTGTTTCAACGTCGAATCCACCGACGAGCTGGAGCGCCTGCAAGTGGTGGCCGCCGAGCTGGGCGTTCGTGCGCCGATTTCGCTGCGGGTCAACCCGGACGTCGATGCGGGCACGCACCCGTATATCTCCACGGGCCTCAAGGAAAACAAGTTCGGCATCGCCATTGCCGATGCCGAAGATGTGTACATCCGTGCCGCCCAGTTGCCGAACCTCGAAGTGGTGGGTGTCGATTGCCATATCGGTTCGCAACTGACCACCCTCGAACCTTTCATCGATGCCCTCGACCGCCTGCTGGCGCTGGTTGATCGCCTGGGCGATTGCGGCATCTATCTGCGTCACATCGACCTCGGTGGTGGCCTGGGCGTGCGTTACCGCGATGAAGAGCCGCCGCTGGCCGGTGATTACATCAAGGCCGTGCGCGAGCGCATCGACGGTCGTGACCTGGCGCTGGTATTTGAGCCGGGCCGGTTTATTGTGGCCAACGCGGGCGTGCTCTTGACTCAGGTTGAGTACCTCAAGCACACCGAGCACAAAGACTTTGCCATCGTCGATGCGGCCATGAACGACCTGATTCGCCCGGCGCTGTACCAGGCCTGGATGGACGTGACAGCGGTTCGCCCGCGTGACACTCAGGCCCGTGCTTACGACATCGTGGGGCCGATCTGCGAAACCGGCGACTTCCTGGCCAAAGATCGCCAGCTGGCGTTGGCCGAGGGTGATTTGCTGGCGGTGCATTCAGCCGGCGCATACGGTTTTGTAATGAGCTCGAACTACAACACCCGTGGTCGCGCCGCCGAGATTCTGGTGGATGGTGATCAGGCGTTTGAAGTTCGCCGCCGCGAGACTGTAGCCGAGTTGTTTGCCGGCGAAAGCCTGCTGCCGGAGTAATCCCATGTTGCTGCGTTTTACTAAAATGCACGGCCTGGGCAATGACTTCATGGTTCTCGACCTGGTCAGCCAGCACGCGCATATTTTGCCCAAGCATGCCAAGCAATGGGGTGACCGGCACACCGGCGTCGGTTTCGATCAACTGTTGCTAGTTGAAGCACCCAGCAATCCGGAGGTGGACTTCCGCTATCGGATCTTCAACGCCGACGGCTCCGAAGTTGAGCAGTGCGGCAACGGTGCGCGCTGCTTCGCGCGCTTTGTGCTCGACAAGCGTTTGACCACCAAGCGCCAGTTCAAGGTCGAAACCAAAGGCGGCATCATCGAACTGAATGTGCGCAGCGATGGGCAGATCAGTGTTGACATGGGCCCACCGCGGCTGGTCCCGGAAGAGATTCCGTTCATTGCTGACGCCCAGGCGTTGAGCTACGAACTGGATGTCGACGGCCAGCGTGTTGACGTGGCAGCCGTCTCGATGGGCAACCCGCATGCGGTGCTGCGCGTCGACGATATCAATGCTGCACCGGTGCATGAACTGGGGCCAAAAATTGAACATCACCCGCGCTTTCCGGCGCGGGTCAATGTCGGCTTTTTGCACGTGATAGATCGCCAGCGCGGGCAACTGCGGGTCTGGGAGCGTGGTGCCGGGGAAACCCAGGCCTGCGGTACCGGTGCCTGTGCCGCGGCCGTAGCGGCGATCAGTCAGGGCTGGATGGACTCGCCGTTGATTCTGGATTTGCCCGGCGGACGCCTGTCCATCGAGTGGGCAGGTCCAGGCCATTCGGTGATCATGACCGGCCCGGCGATGCGTGTTTACGAAGGACAAGTCCGTTTATGAGTGAGCGCAAACGATGACCGACAAGCCACAGACTTCAGATCTCGAACTGCCTGCTCAAACCCCGGAGGCGGCGACGGTTGCAACCTATCTGCAAGCCCACCCGGACTTCTTCAGCCAGCGTGAGGAGTTGCTGCTCTCGCTGCGTATTCCTCACCAGCGCGGCGATACGATTTCGCTGGTAGAGCGTCAGTTGGAGCTGTTGCGTGGCCGTAATATCGAGATGCGTCATCGTTTGTCGCAGTTAATGGACGTCGCCCGCGACAATGACCGGCTGTTCGAAAAAACCCGTCGGCTGAACCTTGCGTTGATGGATGCCACCAGCCTTGAAGAGCTGGTGATTGCAGTCGAAGACAGCTTGCGTCAGGACTTTCAGGTGCCCTTCGTCAGCCTGGTGCTGTTTGGCGACAACCCCATGCCCGTTGGCCGTTGGGTCAGCAGCGCAGATGCTCAGCGTGCCCTGGGCGGCCTGCTGACTGAAGGCAAAGCCGTCAGTGGCAGCTTGCGCGAACACGAGCTGGACTTCTTGTTTGGCGAAGAACAGCGCAAACAGATTGGTTCGACCGCCCTGGTGGCGCTCAATCATCTGGGGTTGCATGGCGTGCTGGCTATCGCCAGCCGCGATCCGCAGCACTACAAAAGTTCGGTAGGCACGCTGTTTCTGAGCTATATCGCTGAAGTATTGGGCCGGGTATTGCCGCGCTTTACCAACGCCCTGCGTTCGGTACGTTAGTCATGGAGCGACAACTGGATGCTTACTGCACTCACCTGCGCAGTGAGCGTCAGGTGTCGCCCCATACGCTTGAAGCCTACCGCCGTGACCTGAACAAGGTGCTGGCGTTTTGCAGCAAAGAATCAATTGCCACCTGGACCGCGCTGGATATCCAGCGCCTGCGCCAGTTGGTGTCGCGCCTGCATCAGCAAGGCCAGTCTTCACGCAGCATTGCCCGCTTGTTGTCGGCCGTGCGCGGGCTGTATCACTATCTGAATCGCGAAGGCCTGTGCGATCACGACCCGGCCAATGGCCTGGCGCCACCTAAAGGTGAGCGTCGCCTGCCCAAAACCCTCGACACCGACCGCGCTCTGCAATTACTTGAGGGCGGGGTTGAAGAGGATTTTTTGGCCCTGCGCGATCAGGCCATCCTGGAGCTTTTTTATTCGTCGGGGCTGCGCCTGTCAGAACTGACCGGGCTCAACCTGGATCAGCTCGACATGGCAGACGGTCTGGTAGAAGTACTCGGCAAGGGCAGCAAGACCCGCGTGCTGCCGGTGGGCAAAAAGGCCCGTGAAGCTTTGCAGGCGTGGCTGGCACTACGGGCGCTGGCCAACCCGGAGGATGATGCGGTGTTCGTCAGTCAGCGCGGCAGACGTCTTGGACCGCGTGCCATCCAGTTGCGGGTCAAGGCCGCCGGCGAGCGCGAATTGGGACAAAACCTGCATCCGCACATGTTGCGTCACTCATTTGCCAGCCATTTGCTGGAATCCTCTCAGGACTTGCGCGCCGTGCAAGAGTTGCTCGGGCATGCCGACATCAAAACCACTCAAATCTATACCCATCTGGATTTCCAGCATCTGGCAACGGTCTATGACAGCGCCCATCCCCGGGCCAAACGCAGTAAGGGCAGTGAATGACGATTGAGTTGATTACCTTCGACCTCGACGACACCCTGTGGGATACCGCGCCGGTGATTGTCAGTGCTGAAACCGTGTTGCGCGAATGGCTGATTGCCAATGCACCAAAAGTGGGCGCGCTGGATGCTTCGGCATTTCAGGCGCTACGCCAGCAGGTGTTGAACGACGAGCCGCAATTGCGCCACCGGATCAGTGCACTGCGCCGGCGGGTGTTATTCCATGCCCTGCAGGGCGCCGGTTACATGAATGCTGCAACGCTGGCTGACGAGGCGTTTGAGGTGTTCATCGACGCTCGGCATGCCCTGCAGCTGTTCCCGCAGGCAGAGCCGGCACTGATCGCACTGGCCCTGGATTACGACCTGGGCGTGGTGACCAATGGCAACGCCGATGTGCGGCGCATCGGCCTGGGGCATCACTTCAAGTTTGTGCTGTGCGCCGAAGATATCGGTATTGCCAAGCCGGATGCGCGCCTGTTCCACGAGGCATTGGTGCGTGGAGGCAATATCTCGCCTGCGGCGGCTGTGCATGTGGGCGATCACCCGGGTGATGATATTGCCGGAGCCCAGCAGGCGGGCATGCGCGCGATCTGGTTCAACCCGGGTGGCAAGCATTGGGAGGGCGACAAGGCGCCGGATGCCGAGATCGGCTGCTTGAGCGAGTTGCCGGCCGTGTTGAAACACTTATAACCCTGCGTGTCGTAACTCGTTTTGTAGCCGCTGACGAGGCACGGATGCCACCCACAAAAAAACCCGCAGCGACGGCGGGTTTTTTCTTCAAGTCGAGAACCAATCCTTAGATAGGACGGCTGCCGTACTTGTTGTCAGGCTTCTTGGGTGGGTCTGCCACCACGTTGGCCTCAACTTCCTGCACCTTGCCACCTTTGGACAAAAACTCTTCCATGGCGCGGGCCAGAGCATCACGCTCTTTGTTTTTGGCTTCTACACTCGGCAGGTCATCAACCGACACTGCAGCCTTGGATTTGCCTTTGGCTGCAGGAACCGGGACATCATCGCCACCATCGTCGTCTGCAACGTCTTCGGCTGCCGCTTCCAGGCCTTCCTCGGTTTCGTCCTCGTCACCTACTTCGAGGTCATCATTTTCCAGATCGTCGTCGCTCATGTTCTACCCCATGACTTACTTAAAGCAGATTAGTTATATAGACCAGATGCGACAAATGTCGACCGCCGCCGGTGAAAAAGTAGCCTTGGGTAAACCTCAGCTCACGCCTCGTCACTGATTAAAATGATGAGGACTTTACGAGCACAGCAACAATTGCGGCACTCGCCCAAATAAACACCTTGCCGTATGCCCGGTGCCAGTTGATCCGCGGTGTTGGCTGGATTAACCGGCAGCCCGGCCCTGGGGCCTTGAAAGCGTCTGGAGGTCATCCTCGCCTTCGTCTTGCCAGGACACAGTTCTGTGCCCTTCGGCGCGCATTCTAGCGCGATGGAAAAAAAAGCAAAGCAGCTAATAGTCGAGTTTTGATGTAAGTGATCATCCTACAAATAATTGCTGAACTGATCTCAGGACATGGGAGCAGAAAAAGTCACCCGGTTGCTGTGAGTCGCGCCACACTCCAGACAAAAAAATACCCGGCAAGCCGGGTATTTTTCTAACCGCTGGTTACAGGTTGTAGCCCCGCTCGTTGTGCTGTGCCAGGTCCAGGCCAACAGCCTCTTCCTCATCAGCCACTCGCAGGCCCATCACGGCATCCAGCACTTTGAGAATGACGAAGGTCACAATCGCGGTGTAGATCACGGTGAAGGCAACGCCTTTGCACTGAATCCAGACTTGAGCGGCGATATCTGTCACGGTGCCGAAACCACCCAGTGCCGGAGCCGCGAACACACCGGTAAGAATGGCGCCGACGATGCCGCCGATACCGTGTACGCCGAATGCATCCAGCGAATCGTCATAGCCCAGTTTGCGCTTGAGGCTGGTGGCGCAGAAGAAACAGATCACGCCCGCAGACAAGCCAATCACGATCGAGCCCATCGGGCCAACGGTGCCAGCAGCCGGGGTGATGGCAACCAGACCGGCTACCACGCCCGAGGCGATCCCCAGTGCGCTTGGCTTGCCATGGGTGACCCACTCGGCAAACATCCAGCCCAGCGCTGCTGCAGCGGTTGCAATCTGGGTGACCAGCATCGCCATGCCGGCGGTGCCGTTGGCGGCTGCTGCCGAGCCTGCGTTAAAGCCGAACCAGCCGATCCACAGCATCGCGGCGCCCACCAGGGTGTAACCCAGGTTGTGCGGAGCCATCGGGGTGCTCGGGTAGCCTTTGCGTTTGCCGAGCACAATGCACGCAACCAAGCCTGCAATACCGGCGTTGATATGCACCACGGTACCGCCTGCGAAATCGAGTACGCCCCAGTCCCACAGCAGGCCGCCGTTACCGCTCCACACCATGTGGGCAATGGGTGCATAGACCAGGGTGAACCACACGCCCATGAAAATCAGCATGGCCGAGAACTTCATGCGCTCAGCAAAGGCGCCGACGATCAGAGCCGGAGTGATGATGGCAAAGGTCATCTGGAAGGTGATGAACACGGCTTCCGGGAACAGTGCGGTCGATGACGTCAGGCTGGCCGGTGTCACGCCCGCCAGGAACGCTTTGGAAAACCCGCCGATGAACGAGTTGAAGTTAGTGACGCCCTGCTCCATGCCAGTGGTATCGAACGTGATGCTGTAGCCATAAATGACCCACAGAATGCTGATCAGACCGGTGATGGCGAAGCACTGCATCATGACTGAAAGAATATTTTTGGAGCGCACCATACCGCCGTAAAACAGCGCCAGGCCGGGGATGGTCATAAACAGCACCAAAGCCGTTGCAGTCAGCATCCAGGCGGTGTCGCCGGAATTGAGGACTGGAGCAGCTACTTCGTCTGCCGCCATGGCCAGGCCAGGCATTACGACGGACAGCAGGGCTCCGAGCCCTGCGATTTTACGCAGAGTCATAGTGTTTTCTCCTGGGGCGTTGGGGTATGGCGGCTTAGATTGCGTCGGTATCGGTTTCGCCGGTACGGATGCGAATAGCCTGTTCCAGATTGACCACAAAAATCTTGCCGTCACCGATCTTGCCGGTGTTGGCAGCCTTGGTTATCGCCTCGATAACCCGGTCAAGATCTTTGTCGTCGATGGCGACATCAATCTTCACCTTTGGCAGAAAATCGACCACATATTCCGCGCCGCGATACAGCTCGGTGTGACCTTTCTGCCGGCCGAAGCCTTTGACTTCAGTAACGGTAATGCCCTGCACGCCGATCTCAGACAGCGATTCGCGCACGTCGTCTAACTTGAACGGCTTGATAATGGCGGTGACTAGCTTCATGAAACTTCTCCCGAAATGGTGGACTTGCCCCAGGAAAACAAACCCGGCTCAAGTCTAAGCGCAGTGTCTGGCTTTGTAACGCATCGTCAGCCTTCTTCAGGTTGCTCAACGTGTATCAGTCGCCGGTGACGAAAGCTTCCCCTGAACCACCTGCCGCACTGCCTTAGTGATAGCTACTGCATCAGTGCCTGAGTCACAGGCAACTAAGCAGAAACCTTGCCATGTCTCGAAATGCCTGTAATTACAGGTGCTTATTGATAGTTGATGGCTTTTTGCCGGATGGAGTAGATATTTTATGCACGTAAACGGTGCGTGCCCTGGGTGCGGGATGCCCGAAAGCGTGCGCAGGGCGTTGAAGAGGGAGCCCCGGCCCTGCGTGATACACTCGCCACCACCCGTTTTTCAGGACCTTACCCATGCTCGCGCCCAAAGACCTCCTCGATGCCCTGAGTGGCCAGGCTTCCCGTTTGTTCAGCGGCGAGACCGCGCTGCCGCGCAATGAAATCGAAAGCCAGTTCAAAGCCTTGCTGCAGAGTGGCTTCAGCAAGCTGGACCTGGTGAGCCGCGAGGAATTCGACAGTCAAATGGTCGTTCTGGCCCGTACCCGCGCCCGTCTCGAAAGCCTCGAAGCCAAAGTGGCCGAACTGGAAGCCAAATTGCTGCCGCCCACCGAGTAACGCTCAAAGGCGGTGCGTTTACCCCTATGCACAAGGACGTTTTTTTTATGTTGGTGATGAATCGGCTGGTTCCCGAGATGATTGTCTCGGACCTTGCCCGCAGCTTGCGTTTTTACTGCGAGGTGCTTGGCTTTCGGATCGAGTATCAAAGGCCTGAACATCACTTTGCGTTTTTGTCATTTCACGGCAGTCAGCTGATGCTGGAGCAGGACGACCTTGAAGAGTCGTCCTGGCGCGTCGGGCCACTGGAGGCGCCGTTTGGAAGAGGCATGAACCTGTCGATCAAATGCCCCGACGTCCAGGGGCTGGTCGCCCGTTTCGAAACCGCAGGGCACATATTGCGCAAACCCCTTGAAGAGCGCTGGTACCGCAGCAACGACGTGCTGTTCGGTGAGCGCAACTGTTTGCTGCTCGACCCCGACGGTTACCTGCTGCGCTTTGCCGAAGACCTGGGAACAAAAGCACTGTAACCGGGCGGATCGCTGAGCAATCCTCTAGCGCCTCGTGCCCCGTCAGCGGCTTCTGACTGCGCCAACACATCCGGTATCCATTCGCGCCCTGACGCTAACGCCCTATTGCCGCAGGATGCGGTTTTTGCGAGCTCAAGGAGTGAGTCATGTCGCTGGCCATCGTTTACAGCCGTGCTCAAACAGGCGTCGAGGCGCCGGCCGTCACGGTCGAAGCGCATCTGGCCAATGGATTGCCGGCCCTGACGCTGGTCGGGCTGCCCGAAACCGCGGTCAGGGAAAGCAAGGACCGGGTACGCAGCGCGATTCTTAATTCCGGGTTTGATTTCCCGGCGCGGCGTATCACGCTCAATCTGGCGCCCGCCGACCTGCCCAAGGACGGCGGGCGCTTTGACCTGGCCATTGCCCTGGGCATCCTGGCCGCCAGCGGGCAAATTCCCGCTGCGGTGCTGACGCACGTTGAGTGTCTGGGGGAGCTGGCCTTGTCGGGCGCCATCAGGTCGGTTCAGGGCGTGTTGCCTGCTGCCTTGGCTGCACGGGCGGCGGGCCGGGCGCTGGTGGTGCCACTGGCCAATGCAGAGGAAGCCTGTCTGGCCTCCGGGCTGACGGTGATCGCGGTTGAGCACTTGTTACAGGCAGTGGCACATTTCGCAGGTCGTATGGTGATTGAGCCTTATGCCGCCAGCGGCTTGTTGCGCGTAAACATGCCTTATCCGGACTTGAGCGATGTACAAGGCCAGCTCTCGGCTAAACGGGCGTTATTGATCGCCGCCGCAGGCAGCCACAATTTATTGTTCACCGGGCCGCCCGGCACCGGCAAAACCCTGCTGGCCAGTCGTCTCCCGGGTTTATTGCCGCCACTCAACGAGCAAGAGGCGCTGGAGGTGGCGGCCATCCAGTCGGTAGCCAGCCATGTGCCCTTGAGTTGTTGGCCGCAGCGCCCGTTTCGTCAGCCGCACCATTCGGCTTCTGGCCCGGCACTGGTGGGCGGTGGCTCTAAACCGCAGCCAGGGGAGATTACTCTGGCCCACCACGGGGTGCTGTTTCTCGATGAGTTGCCCGAGTTCGACCGCAAAGTGCTGGAGGTGCTCAGAGAGCCGATGGAGTCGGGTTTTATCGTGATCGCCCGGGCCCGTGATCGAATGCGCTTTCCGGCGCGCTTCCAGCTGGTTGCCGCGATGAACCCCTGCCCCTGTGGATATCTGGGCGAGGCCACGGGCCGTTGTCGCTGCACCCCGGAGCAAATTCAGCGGTACCGCAACAAACTCTCCGGCCCCTTGCTTGATCGCATCGACCTGCATCTGACAGTGGCCCGGGAAACCACCTCACTCAACCCCGCGCTTGCCTGTGGCGCCAGCACTGCCAGCGCCGCTGCTTCAGTGGCTGGTGCCCGTGAACGGCAGTTGCAGCGTCAGGGGTGTGCCAATGCCTTTCTGGATCTTCCCGGTGTGCGTACTCAGTGCAGGTTGAGTGACGTGGATAGCACCTGGCTGGAGACCGCCTGTGAGCGCATGACCTTGTCCCTGCGGGCCGCCCACCGGTTGCTGAAAGTGGCGCGCACACTGGCGGATCTGGAGCAAGCGCAGTGCATAGAGCGCAAGCACCTGGCAGAGGCGTTGCAGTATCGGCCGGTCAGTGGGTAGCGGGCTTCACGCCATTCGCTTGACCAGTGGCAGTTCCATGGCAGCCACTTCGTGTTGCAGAAAGTCGCTAAGGCGCTTCAACCGTTCGCCGCCGGGTCGGGTTTTTGGCCAGACCAGGTAGTAGTTTTCGCCACTGGCCACAGCGGTCCGAAAGGGCAGGCTTAAACGGTTTTGAGCGACGTCTTCGGCGACCATCAGCAGGTCGCCCATCGAGATGCCGTAGCCGCGGGCGGCGGCGATCATGCCCAGCTCCAGGGTGTCGAAGACTTGCCCGCCCTTGAGTGACACTTGCCCGCTCAGGCCCATGCAGTCGAGCCAGCGGCGCCAGTCGCGACGGTCGGGCGTCGGGTGCAGCAGCTCGGTGCCTGCCAGCCGCCTGGCATCCCATGGCTGGTCGTCCTGCAAATTGGGGGCGCCGACTGGAATCAGCATCTCCGGGAACAGCAGCGTGGCCTCCCAATCGGGTGGAAAGTGGCCATTGCCCAGAAGCACTGCGCAGTCGAACGGTTCCTGATTGAAGTCAACGTGATCGATGTCCATCCACGCACTGGTCAGTTGCACTTCGTTGCCCGGCTGCAACTGGCGAAAACGACTCAGGCGGGCCAGCAGCCAGCGCATGGTCAGGGTCGAGGGTGCCTTCATGCGCAAGATGTCATCTTCGGCGCGCAAGGTAATACAGGCCCGCTCCAGTGCACTGAAACCTTCGCGAACACCGGGCAACAGCAGGCGCGCGGATTCAGTGAGTTGCAGGTTGCGACCGCTGCGCTGGAACAAGCGGCAGGCAAAATGCTCTTCGAGGGTTTTGATATGCCGGCTCACCGCACTTTGGGTAATCGACAGCTCTTCGCCCGCCCGGGTGAACGAACTATGACGGGCTGCGGCTTCAAAGGCGCGCAAGGCATAAAGCGGAGGAAGACTACGAGACATGGGCGCATATTCCGGGGCTGGAGTGGAGCAAGTCCTGATATCAGGCAGCTGCATGAGTTTTAATCATGCCATTGATCGTTTTTATCCCTTTGCTTAAAACACTCAGCGCACCGAGAATCAAGCCTTTCAATGCACCTTAAGAAATCCAGACGATGATCAAAAAGCATCCTGCACGTATCGAACTCCGGGCCATCTTGCGGCTGGCAGGGCCGCTGATTGCTTCGCAGTTGGCTCACATGCTGATGGTGCTTACCGACACGCTGATGATGGCCCGCCTGAGCCCGGAGGCTTTGGCGGGCGGGAGCCTGGGGGCGGCGAGCTACTCCTTTGTGTCGATTTTCTGCATTGGCGTGATTGCCGCCGTGGGTACCCTGGTATCGATTCGCCAGGGGGGCGGCGACATTGAAGGCGCGACCCGTCTGACCCAGGCCGGATTGTGGCTGGCCTGGGCGCTGGCGCTGGGCGGCGCGTTGATGCTGTGGAATATCAAGCCGTTGCTGTTGCTGTTTGGTCAGACGCCGACCAACGTTGAAGCCGCCGGCCAGTTTTTGCTGCTGCTGCCGTTTGCCCTGCCGGGCTATATGACGTTTATGGCATTGCGCGGATTTACCAGCGCCATGGGGCGCGCCACGCCGGTAATGGTGATCAGCCTGATCGGCACCGTCGCCAATTTCCTGCTCAATTACGCGCTGATTACCGGCATGTTCGGCCTGCCCCGGTTGGGCCTGACGGGCATCGGTCTGGTTACTGCGATCGTGGCGACCTGCATGGCCGCGGGTCTGGCCTGGCATATTCATCGGCATCCGGCCTACGACGCGTATCCGATTCGCAATGGCCTGTCGCGGATTAATCTGACCTACCTGCGTGAACTGTGGCGCCTGGGCCTGCCGATTGGCGGGACCTACGCTGTGGAGGTCGGGTTGTTTGCCTTTGCAGCACTGTGCATGGGCACCATGGGCAGCACTCAACTGGCAGCCCACCAGATTGCCCTGCAAATTGTGTCCGCGGCGTTCATGGTCCCGGCCGGGTTGTCTTATGCAATCACCATGCGTATCGGTCAGCATTATGGCGGTGGCGATTTGCTCCGTGCGCGCTTGGCGGGCCGGGTCGGGATCGGCTGCGGCGCGGTGATCATGCTCGGTTTTTCAGTGGTGTTCTGGTTCTGGCCGAGCCAGTTGATTGGTCTGTTTCTGGATTACAACGATCCGGCGTTCCGCCCGGTGTTCGAGCTGGCGATCAGCCTGCTGGCGGTCGCGGCATGGTTTGAGCTGTTCGATGGGGTGCAAACCATTGCGATGGGCGCTATCCGCGGGCTCAAGGATGCCAGAACCACCTTCCTTGTCGGCCTGTTTTGCTACTGGGCCATTGGTGCGCCGATGGCCTGGCTGCTGGCATTCACGTTTGGCTGGGGCCCGACTGGCGTGTGGTGGGGCCTGGCATTGGGCCTGGCTTGTTCGTCGGTAAGCCTGACGCTGGCGTTCGAGTGGAAGATGCGGCGCATGTTAAAGCGTGAGAGCAAGGTGTCGAAAATGGCCGAGATGGCATGTTGAACCTGCAGAAGCGAGCGTGTCTGTAGGAGCGAGCTTGCTCGCGTGCAAGCTCGCTCCTACAGGTGAAGGCTAGATAACCTGCGGCATCTTTTGCTGCTCGCCCAGGGTTAAAAATTCCACCAGATCTGCCAGCGGCAGCGGCCTGCTGATGAAGTAGCCCTGTACCTGATCACAGCCAAAATCGCGCAGTAATGACAGTTGCTCAGGGGTTTCGACGCCTTCGGCAACCACTTCCAGTTTCAGGTTGTGGGCCAGATTGATCATCGCGTGGACCAGCTTGCGGTTCTCTTCACGGTCTTCCATACCGCCTACAAAGCTTTTGTCGATTTTCAGCAGCGCAATCGGCAGGCTGTTTAGGTGCACGAACGATGAGAACCCGGTGCCGAAGTCGTCCAGCGAGAAGCGTACCCCCAGCCTTCCCAGAGCATCCATGGTCTGTTTCACCAGGTCACTGCGGCGCATGACCGCCGTTTCGGTCAGTTCGAATTCCAGCCACTGGGCTTCAACCCCGCGCTCGGTGATCAGCCGACTGAGCGTCGACAGCAGCTGGCTGTCCTGGAATTGCCGGAACGACAGGTTGACCGCCATGTGCAGCGCCTGCAGGCCGCGTTCGCGCAAGGCCTGCATATCGCGCAGGGCCCGGGAAATCACCCAGTAACCCAGCGGCACGATCAGTCCGCTTTGCTCGGCCAATGGCACGAATTCGTTGGGTGCGAGCAAGCCGCGCTCGGTGTGGCGCCAGCGTACCAGTGCTTCGAGCCCGACAATGTTGCCCGTACCCAGATCCAGGCGCGGCTGGTAGTGCAGTTCCAGTTCGTCACGGCGCAACGCCCGGCGCAGCTCGCTTTCGAGGTCGGCCAGGCTGCGGGCACTACGATTGATGCGCTCGTCGAACACGTGGAAGGTGCAGCCCTGGGTGCTTTTGGCCTGCTGCATGGCGATGTGTGCGTGCCACATTAATGGATCGGCCCCGGCGTTGGCCCGCGCATGGGCAATGCCAAGGCTGCAACCGATCAGCAAGCTTTCACCGTCGATCCAGTAGGGCTCGCCCATGACTTCGGTGATACGTTCGGCGATCCATTCGGCCCGCTCGGGTGCGCGGCGGGTGTCGATCAGCAGGGCAAATTCATCGCTGCCCAGCCTGGCAATCTGATCGCCAGCTTCGAGCTGGCTTTTGAGGCGTGCCACGACTTGCAGGATCAGACGGTCACCGGCCTGATGCCCGAGGGCATCGTTAGCGTGACGAAAATTGTCGAGGTCCAGGTGCCCGAGGGCAATGCCGCGCCCGTCACTTTCGGCCAGTCGCACTGCCAGCAGGGTCTGGAACCCCTGTCGGTTGGCGATGCCGGTTAGCGGGTCTTCTTCGGCCAGCCGCAACAAGGTGTGCTCAAGCACACCGCGTTCGCGCACATGGCGCAAACAGCGTCGCAGAACATCGGTGTTCAGGCTTGCCCTGATCAACCAGTCGCTGACCCCTTGGGGCGCAGCCTCTGGCTCGCTGTCCAGCAACAAAATGGTGGACAGGCGGCATCGACCCGGCGCGGGCTGCAGCGCCGGGGTGGTCAGCAGCAGCGCATTGCGGTCGTTTTCGAACAGGTAGCTGACAGACTCCCAGCCCGGCGCGCATATCAGTACGACCGTATTTCCCATGGGCGCCAGACACTCGCGTACTAGCGCAGCCCAAGAGGGCTCCTCGGCCAGTAACAGCAAACGCAAGGGTTCAACATGCTTAGACAAGCTAGCTCCCTAGACTCTGCATAAATTCAGGCGATGGGCATTATGACGTGCCATTGGCACATGGCAAATGATACCTGTTCTCAAATGCGCGAGGTCGGTACATACCAAACGGTAGACCAAAACACTTGGGTATCCTGCGGCAAAGTAACAAAAGCGGCAAATTTAGATAGAGTGCCACGTCACACTGTCGCACAGAGGCAGCAATATCTGCTCAGCCTGTTAAAATGCCTGCCCTTTTTGCACACGACCCCTATTTTCGTCATGTCCCGACTCAATCCCCGGCAGCAAGAAGCCGTGAGCTACGTCGGCGGCCCTCTTTTGGTGCTCGCCGGCGCAGGCTCCGGCAAAACCAGCGTGATTACCCGCAAAATCGCGCACCTGATTCAGAACTGCGGCATCCGTGCCCAGTACATCGTCGCCATGACTTTTACCAATAAAGCCGCGCGCGAGATGAAAGAGCGGGTGGGCACCTTGCTCAAGAAGGGCGAGGGCCGCGGCCTGACGGTGTGTACGTTCCATAATCTGGGGCTCAACATCATCCGCAAGGAGCATGCACGGCTGGGCTACAAGCCGGGTTTCTCGATCTTTGACGAGGCCGATGTCAAAGCGTTGATGACCGACATCATGCAAAAGGAATACTCGGGCGACGACGGGGTCGACGAGATCAAGAACATGATCGGCTCGTGGAAAAACGATCTGATCCTGCCGCCCCAGGCGCTGGAAAACGCCCGCAACCCCAAGGAGCAGACGGCGGCCATTGTCTACACCCACTACCAGCGAACGCTTAAAGCCTACAACGCAGTGGACTTTGACGACCTGATTCTGCTGCCGGTAAAGCTCTTCGAAGAGCACGCCGACATTCGGGAAAAGTGGCAGAACAAAGTCCGCTACCTGCTGGTGGACGAATACCAGGACACCAACGCCAGCCAGTATTTGCTGGTGAAGTACCTGATCGGTACGCGTAATCAGTTCACTGTGGTGGGCGACGATGACCAGTCGATCTACGCCTGGCGCGGTGCCCGCCCGGAAAACCTGATGTTGCTCAAGGACGACTATCCGTCCCTGAAAGTGGTGATGCTGGAGCAAAACTATCGCTCCACCAGCCGGATTCTGCGCTGCGCCAACGTACTGATCTCCAACAACCCCCACGCGTTCGAGAAGCAACTGTGGAGTGAGATGGGTCATGGCGACGAAGTCCGGGTCATCCGCTGCCGCAATGAAGACGCCGAAGCCGAGCGCGTGGCAGTCGAAATTCTGACCCTGCATTTGCGCACCGATCGGCCCTACAGCGATTTTGCGATCCTGTATCGCGGCAACTATCAGGCAAAACTGATCGAGCTGAAGCTGCAGCATCATCAGATCCCATACCGCTTGTCAGGCGGTAACAGCTTCTTCGGGCGTCAGGAAGTGAAAGACCTGATGGCCTACTTTCGGCTGATCGTGAACCCGGACGACGACAACGCCTTCCTGCGGGTGATCAACGTCCCACGTCGCGAAATCGGCTCGACCACCCTCGAAAAGCTGGGCAACTACGCCACCGAGCGCAAAATCTCGATGTATGCGGCCACTGACGAGATAGGTCTGGGTGAGCATCTGGATGCCCGCTTTACCGACCGTCTGGCGCGGTTCAAGCGCTTTATGGACCGTGTTCGCCAGCAATGTTCGGGAGAAGACCCGATTGCGGCGCTGCGCAGCATGATCATGGACATCGACTATGAGAACTGGCTGCGCACCAACAGCTCAAGCGACAAAGCCGCTGACTATCGTATGTCTAACGTCTGGTTCCTGGTCGAGGCGTTGAAAAACACCCTTGAGAAAGACGAAGACGGTGCCATGACTATCGAGGAAGCCATCGGCAAGCTGGTGTTGCGAGACATGCTCGAACGCCAGCAAGAAGAGGAAGACGGTGCCGAGGGCGTGCAAATGATGACGCTGCACGCCTCCAAAGGTCTGGAGTTCCCTTACGTGTTCATCATGGGCATGGAAGAAGAAATTCTGCCGCACCGCTCCAGCATAGAAGCCGACACCATTGAAGAAGAGCGCCGGCTGGCCTACGTGGGCATTACCCGTGCCCGTGAGACCCTGGCGTTTACCTTTGCGGCAAAGCGCAAGCAGTACGGCGAAATCATCGATTGTGCGCCTAGCCGCTTCCTTGATGAGTTGCCGCCGGACGACCTGGCCTGGGAAGGCAACGACGACACCCCCACCGAAGTCAAAGCGGTTCGCGGAAATACGGCATTGGCCGATATACGCGCCATGCTAAAACGCTAAAATCGACTATTTTTTACTCTACCTTCAGCGCATAAGCGCTATTTGAGGACGTTACGTTGGAAGCACTGCACAAGAAAATTCGCGAAGAAGGCATCGTGCTTTCCGATCAGGTTTTGAAGGTCGACGCCTTCTTGAACCATCAGATTGATCCGTACCTGATGAAGCAGATTGGCGATGAATTCGCGCGTTTGTTCAAGGATGCGGGCATCACCAAGATCGTCACCATCGAAGCATCGGGCATAGCCCCTGCGGTGATGACGGGCCTGAACCTGGGTGTGCCGGTGATTTTCGCGCGCAAGCACCAGTCACTGACCCTGACGGAAAACCTGCTGTCGGCCACGGTGTATTCGTTCACCAAGCAAACCGAAAGCACCGTGGCGATTTCCCCGCGTCACCTGACCAGCACTGATCGGGTACTGGTTATCGATGACTTCCTGGCCAACGGCAAAGCTTCGCAGGCGCTGATTTCGATCATCAAGCAGGCGGGCGCCACAGTTGCCGGTTTGGGTATCGTGATCGAGAAGTCGTTCCAGGGCGGTCGTGCCGAACTGGACGCGCAAGGTTATCGCGTTGAGTCGCTGGCACGGGTCAAATCCCTGGCTGACGGCAAAGTCACCTTTATCGACTGACACCGCCTCCCTGCAGGAGCGAGCTTGTCTGTAGGAGCGAGCTTGCTCGCGAGATCTTCGTTGCTGCGTTGGAACAGCTCGCGAGCAAGCTCGCTCCTACAGGTGACAGGTATCAGTTGTTGGTCTTTGCGGTTGCCTGCAACCCCGCCAGCAGCAGACGTTGATACAGCTCTTCGCGCAGCCCCTCGGGCTTTTCAAGCCCCATGCGTGCGAGGTGTTCGGGGAAGGCTTGTGCAGAAGGTGCGTCCAGCGTGGCTTTGCCCAGTTCATAGATCTGCGTGAGTTTGAATTTGCTCTTGAGCCAGTTCAGTGCCCGCAGCAGGTCTTGCTCCTGGGCACTGAAATCGCTGCCCAGCGGGTACTCCGGGAATAAGTGCGGATGGCGCGCGGCAATCGCTTGCAAGCGCTCGGGGCTGTTGTCGGCAAAGCGCGGGTCGAGGCAAAAGTCCTTGGGCAATTTGCCGACTTGCTGCGCCTGCTCGATCAGTTCGGCCTGGAAGCGCGAGTCGGTGATGCAAAGCATCGCCTCGATGACGTGGCGATCGGTCTTGCCGCGCAGGTCAGCGATGCCATATTCGGTTATCACGATGTCGCGTAAATGGCGCGGTATGGTGCAGTGGCCGTATTCCCAGACGATGTTGGAACTCACGTCGCCACCCGATTCGCGCCAGCTGCGCAGGATGATCACCGATCGTGCGTCATGCAGCGCATGGCCCTGGGCAACGAAGTTGTACTGGCCGCCGACCCCGCTGAGCACTCGTCCGTCTTCCAGCTGATCGGCGACGGCGGAGCCGAGCAAGGTGGCGGTGAAAGCGCTGTTCACAAAGCGCGCATCGCGCCGCTGCAGACGCTTCAGGTCTTCATGACCATACAGCTCGTTAATGTAGCTGATGGCCGTCATGTTGAATTCAGAGCGTTTGCTCAGCGTCAGCTCCCGCAGGCGCTGGTAAAAGCTCGCCGGGCCCAGGATAAAACCACCGTGAACGCTGATGCCATCGGTGTGCAGGCTTTCGTCGAGGGTGCCTGCATTGGCCTGCGTCTGACGCTCGACATCCGGGTACACCTTGCGCCGCACAATACCTGCGTCCGCCAACACCATCAGCCCGTGCACAAACATCTCGCTACAGCCGTACAGCCCCCGGGCGAACGGCTCGACCCCGCCTTCGCGTTCAATCAGCGAGCGCCATGGGGTTACATCGATATCGCCGAGCAAGGCCCGGTAGCCGTCGTTGTCGCTCTGGCGCGCGAGCAAGGCGGCGCTCAGCGCATCGCCCATCGAGCCAATGCCAATCTGTAGCGTGCCGCCATCACGGACCAGGGTGCTGGCGTGCAGGCCGATAAAATGGTCTTGCAGGCTCACCGGCATATTGGGGGTAGAAAACAGCGTGGTGCGCTCATCGTCGTCGATCAGCAGGTCAAAATCTTCGATGTCGAGAACAGAGTCGCCGGGCATGTAGGGCAGGTCGCTGTGCACGTGGCCCAATATCAGAACGGTTTCGCCTGCAGCCCGGCGCCTGGCGATCATGGGCAGTAAATCGAGGGTGACATCCGGGTTGCAGCTCAGACTCAGGCGACGGGCATCCTGCGGGTCGCGGGCGACCAGTTGCGCCACTAGATTCAAGCCATTGGCGTTGATATCGCGGGCGGCGTGGCTGTAGTTGCTGCTGACGTAATCCTGTTGTGCCGCCGGGCTATTGAGCAGACTGCCCGGCTGCATAAAGAACTGCTCGACGTGAATGTTGCCCGGCAAAGTGTTGCGATGCAGGTCGGCCAGGTAATCGAGCTCGATATAGTCGCCAAACACCCGTTCAACAAAGGGTTCGAGAAAGCGGCGCTGCAACCCGTCGCCCAGTGGCGGGCGGCCAAGGCTCAGTGCGGTGTAGATCGTCAGGCGCCGTTCGGGCAGCAGTTTGATCCGCTGATACAGCGCGTTGACGAAACGATTGGCCTTGCCCAGACCCAGCGGTAAACCGAGGTGAATATGCATCGGTAAACGTGCGAGCACATCATCGACTGCGCGCTCGATCGAACAGGACTGCACCATCTGACCCTCCAAGACCATCCGTGTATAGAGATGTGACAGAGAGTGACCGGTGTTGGTTGCAAAGAGCAAGGAGCGGCAAAGGGCTGGTGCTTTAAATGCCAGGCATAAAAAAGCCGCCCATCAGCGGCTTTTTTTCTGAAGATCGGCTTATTTCAAACCGGACATCTTCTCGATGGCGCCTTTCAATTCTTCGTCGGAACATGTCATGCACGTGCCTTTGGGCGGCATGGCATTGATCCCGGTGATGGCCTTGGCCAGGATGCCGTCAAGGCCGCCCTGGTGATCGGCACGTTCTTTCCAGGCTGCGGTGTCACCAATTTTCGGTGCACCCAACAAACCTGTGCCGTGGCACGCGTTGCAGTGCTTGGCGATGATGTCGTCGGGGCTCTGGGCTGCGCCACCACCAGTGGAAGCAACGACATCCATCCCTTTGCATTCTTCGCCCTGAACACAGACTTTGCCTACAGGCTCAAGACGTTTTGCGATGTCATCGTTGGTCGACGCTTGAGCGTTGACTGCCCAAAGGGCCAATACAGTTGCTGGTACGGCCAGCATTTTCATAATTAGGTTCACGCGTACACCCTCAATGGTGGCTATTCACGCCCACAACCACGGTTTCGCGGGCGGCAAAAGTATAACGGTTAGCCCGCCACTCTGAAACAACCCTAAAGTCAAAGGGGGATTAGAGGTGGCGAAATGCTGCTTCGGATGCCTCTGCCCGTAAGCAGGGCGCCTCTTTTCTTAGAAATTCGCCGGGGTGGCTGCGCTGATTAGTCGCGCTGCAACGTCGAACGGATTACGGAAACGGTGCGGCTTGGAGCTTTCGAAATAGTAGCTGTCCCCTGCTTCAAGCACGAAGGTCTCAAGACCTACGGTCAATTCCAGGCGCCCTTCAACCAGGATTCCGGTTTCTTCGCCTTCATGGGTCAGCATTTCGTCCCCGGTATCGGCGCCCGGTGGATAGATTTCGTTAAGGAAGGCGATGGCCCGGCTCGGATGCGCCTTGCCCACCAGTTTCATGGTCACGGCACCATCTGAGATGTCGATCAGTTCATTGGCTTTGTAGACAATTTGCGTCGGATTTTCCTGAAGAATCTCTTCGGAAAAGAATTCGACCATGGACATTGGAATGCCACTCAGCACTTTTCTCAGGGAGCTTATTGAAGGGCTCACGCTGTTTTTTTCGATCATCGAAATAGTGCTGTTAGTGACGCCCGCACGCTTGGCGAGTTCACGCTGTGACAGGCCTTTAAGTTTGCGGATGGATTGCAGTCGTTCACCGACGTCCAATGCGGGAGCCTCCTAGGGGTCAGGTTCAGGTCGAGAAGCCGCCATCATGGCGATAGCGTTCAGTATTTACAACACTTCGGCTTCAAACCTTTACGCCCAATTGTCCCCGCATATTGGGTACAACCCATCAGCTCCCGGAATAGAGGCGTGGTACTCGTTTCAGGTTGCAAAAAATCTGGTAAGGAATGGTCTCGGCTTTGGCCGCCACCTCGCTGGCCAGAATGTTTTTGCCCCACAACTCGACGGGCGAACCGAGGCCGGCTTGCGGCACATCGGTGAGGTCAATGCACAGCATGTCCATCGACACTCGCCCCAGTAACCGGGTGCGTACGCCGGCCACCAGGACCGGGGTGCCGGTGGGTGCCTGACGCGGGTAGCCATCGGCATAACCCATGGCCACCACGCCGATGCGCATCGGTCTGGTTGTGATGAACCTGGCGCCGTAGCCCACAGGTTCGCCTGCCGGCAACTCGCGTACGCAAATGACCTTGGACTCCAGGGTCATCACCGGCTGCAGGCGTGAGGCGTGGGGGTGGGCTTCTTCAAACGGGGTTGCCCCGTACAGCATGAGCCCCGGGCGTACCCAGTCGCTTGGGGTTGTCGGCCAGCCAAGGATCGACGGCGAGTTGCGCAGGCTGACCTCGGCAGACAAGTCCGCGCGGGCAGACTGGAACACGGCCAACTGCTCTTCACTGCGGATGCAGTCCAGTTCATCGGCGCGGGCGAAGTGGCTCATCAGCACGATTTTCGCCACTTTGCCGCTGGCTTGAAGGCGCTGGTAGGCCACTTTGTAATCACTTGGGTGCAGACCGACGCGGTGCATGCCGCTGTCGAGTTTTAACCACACCTGAATCGGTTTGGCGAATGCGGCCTGCTCGATCGCGTCGAGTTGCCACAGCGAATGCACCACACACCAGAAGTCGTTCTCGACGATCAGCGGCAGTTCATCGGCTTCAAAAAAACCTTCAAGCAGCAGGACCGGGGCGCGAATACCGGCGGCCCGCAGTTCCAGTGCTTCTTCGATGCAGGCAACTGCAAAGCCATCGGCTTCAGCCTCCAGGGCCCGGGCGCAACGAACGGCACCGTGGCCGTAGGCATCGGCCTTGATCACGGCGAGGGCTTTGGCCCCCGTTACTTCACGGGCCAGTTGGTAGTTATGACGCAGGGCTTGAAGGTCGATCAGGGCACGGGCTGGACGCATGGCGGCGGGCTTCTAACGGCTGTTGAATAAAAAACCGGCGCCAACCTGTGGCTTGACCACACGCGGCACCGGAAGAGGGACTTTTATGACATCAAGGGTGTTATGGCAGGGCCGCGATAACGGACAGTTCCACCAGAATTTCCGGTTCGCACAGCTTGGCTTCGACCGTTGCGCGTGCAGGCTGTACGCCTTTAGGCAGCCACTGGTCCCAAACACTGTTCATGCCGGCAAAGTCGGCGTCGATGTCTTTGAGATAGATGGTGACCGACAGGATGTGGCTTTTGTCGGTGCCGGCCAGGTCCAGCAGGTGCTCGATATTCTTCAGGGTTTCGCGAGTTTGCTGCTCGACCCCGGCGTTCATGTCATTGCCGACTTGCCCGGACAGGTAAACAGTACCGTTGTGAGCCACGATCTGGCTCATGCGTTCATTGGTGAGCTGGCGCTGGATTGCCATGTTTAGCAGTCTCCTGGTGGTTTCCGTAACGGGAAATATCAAGGCCTTCGGCGCTGATCTGTGGGGTCTTTTTGGCCATCACGTCAGCGAGGAAGCGACCGGAGCCGCAGGCCATGGTCCAGCCGAGTGTGCCATGACCGGTATTCAGGAACAGGTTTTTAAATGGCGTTGCGCCCACGATCGGCGTGCCATCCGGTGTGGTCGGGCGCAGGCCGGTCCAGAAACTTGCCTGGCTCAAATCGCCGCCACGAGGATAAAGATCATTGACGATCATCTCCAGGGTTTCGCGTCGACGAGGATTGAGCGACAGGTCAAAACCGGCAATCTCGGCCATGCCGCCGACGCGGATACGGTTGTCGAAACGGGTGATGGCAACCTTGTAGGTCTCATCCAGAATGGTCGAGGTTGGCGCCATGGCCGGATCGGTGATCGGGATGGTCAGCGAGTAGCCTTTGAGCGGGTAAACCGGAGCCTTGATGCCCAGCGGTTTAAGCATTTGTGGTGAGTAGCTGCCCAGGGCCAGTACGTAGCGGTCAGCGGTTTCGAGCTTGCCGTCGATCATCACGCCATTGATGCGATCGCCCGCGTAGTCCAGGTGCTGTATATCCTGGCCGAAGCGGAACTCAACACCCAGGTTTTTGGCCATTTCTGCCAGGCGGGTGGTGAACATCTGACAGTCACCAGTCTGGTCATTCGGCAGGCGCAGGGCGCCGGCCAGAATGTCAGTGACGCCGGCCAGTGCCGGCTCAACCCGGGCGATACCCGCGCGGTCGAGCAGCTCGTAAGGCACACCGGACTCCTTGAGTACGGCGATATCTTTGGCTGCGCCGTCCAGTTGAGCCTGGGTACGGAACAATTGAGTGGTACCGAGGTTGCGGGCCTCGTAGGCAATACCGGTTTCGGCGCGCAGTTCATCGAGGCAGTCGCGGCTGTACTCGGACAGGCGCACCATGCGCTCCTTGTTCACCGCGTAGCGGCTGGCGGTGCAGTTGCGCAGCATCTGCGCCATCCACAGGTACTGGTCGATATTGGTGGTGGCCTTGATCGCCAGGGGCGCGTGGCGCTCCAGCAACCATTTGATCGCCTTGAGCGGAACGCCCGGCGCGGCCCATGGCGAGGCATAGCCCGGGGAGACCTGGCCGGCGTTGGCAAAGCTGGTTTCCATCGCAACGGCTGGCTGACGGTCTACGACAACTACATCGAAACCGGCTCGGGCCAGATAATAGGCGCTGGCAGTACCAATAACGCCGCCACCCAATACCATAACTCGCATATTTATTTCCCTCATCGCGGCCAGCCGCAGACGTTTATTGTTCAAAGCGAAGATGAGCGCAGTATAAGAAGCATTTGCCAGTGGATTTCACTGTATAAAAAGCTATATTTGGCGACAATTCTCGGTCAAAACGCTTTTTACAAAGGAGAATCTCCTATGCGTACAAATCATCAGACAAAGCGTGAACTGGACAAGATCGATCGCAACATTTTGCGCATCCTGCAGGCCGATGGCCGGATCTCGTTTACCGAGCTTGGAGAGAAGGTAGGGCTGTCGACCACGCCCTGTACCGAGCGGGTACGCAGGCTGGAACGCGAAGGGATCATCATGGGCTACAACGCCCGGCTCAACCCGCAGCATTTGCAGGGCAGTTTGCTGGTGTTTGTCGAAATCAGCCTCGACTACAAGTCAGGGGATACTTTTGAAGAATTCCGCCGTGCAGTGCTGAAGCTGCCCCATGTACTGGAGTGCCATCTGGTCTCGGGGGACTTCGACTATCTGGTCAAGGCGCGGATCAGCGAGATGGCCTCTTACCGCAAACTGCTGGGCGATATCTTGCTCAAACTGCCCCACGTACGTGAGTCCAAGAGCTATATCGTGATGGAGGAAGTGAAAGAGAGCCTGAATTTGCCGATCCCGGATTGACCCCGTGACCTGTAGGAGCGAGCTTTTAACCGCTCGCGAGCAAGCTCGTTCCTACAGAGGCCGGGAGGTTCTAGACCAGCACCTGGCGCGTACTGGCGATGTATTCATGTACCAGCTTCTCGGCCGAGGGATGGATCATTTCCACAGGGCGGCGGCCATTGGGGCACGGCAAGGTCGGGGTAGTGCCGAACAGACGGCAGATCAGCGGGCGCTCTTCATACACGGTGCAGCCATTGGGGCCCAGGTGTACGCAGTTCAGCTCGTCCATGGCCGCCTCTTGCTCGGCCGAGGTCTTGCGCGGCAGGCGGGCCATTTCTTCAGATGAGGTGGTCACAGGCCCGCAGCAGTCATGGCAGCCCGGAACGCATTCGAACGAGGGGATTTGCTGCCTGAGAAAGCGAATTTTGTGACTGTTGCAGCTCATCTAAGGCTTACCGGATTTGAAAAGGCCACTGAGTCTGCCCGAAAAGCCTCAGTCTAGACAGGGCCGTCGGGCTGTTCTTGCCCCGCGGGAATGGCCGGGCTTATGCTCCGTCAAATTTTTCTAACATGAATAATCAGGATTAAGCACATGAGCGCCCCGGATCAGCGCAGCCAGCACACCGCTTCTTATTACGCCGCCAGCAGTCTGCCGCAGCCCGATCATCCGGTGCTGCAAGGTGAGCATGTGGCTGATGTGTGCGTGGTGGGCGGCGGCTTTTCCGGCCTGAACACAGCGCTGGAGCTGGCCGAGCGTGGCATGAGCGTGATTGTGCTCGAAGCGCACAAGATCGGCTGGGGCGCCAGCGGGCGCAATGGCGGGCAACTGATTCGCGGCGTCGGCCACGGGCTTGAGCAGTTTGAAGGGATCATCGGCAAAGACGGTGTGCGGCAAATGAAGTTGATGGGCCTTGAGGCGGTAGAAATCGTCCGCCAGCGGGTCGAGCGCTACAACATTGCCTGCGACCTGACCTGGGGTTATTGCGACCTGGCCAACAAGCCTCGCGACCTGGAAGGTTTTGCCGAAGAAGCCGAAGAATTGCGCGGCTTGGGATATCGCCACGAAACCCGTTTGCTGCAAGCCAATGAAGTGCGCAGTGTGGTCGGCTCGGACCGATATGTCGGTGGCCTGGTCGACATGGGCTCGGGTCATTTGCACCCGCTTAACCTGGCGCTGGGTGAAGCCGCTGCCGCGGCGCAATTGGGCGTGAAACTGTTCGAAAACAGCGCGGTAACCCGGATCGATTACGGCCCTGAAGTGCGGGTGCATACGGCTCAGGGATCGGTGCGGGCCAAGAGTCTGGTGCTGGGCTGTAATGCCTATCTCAAGGATCTCAACCCGCAACTTAGTGGCAAAGTCCTGCCTGCGGGCAGTTACATCATTGCGACCGAGCCCTTGAGTGAAGCCCAGGCCCACGCTTTGCTGCCGCAAAACATGGCGGTATGCGATCAGCGTGTGGCGCTGGATTACTACCGGCTTTCGGCGGACCGGCGTTTGCTGTTTGGTGGGGCCTGCCATTACTCAGGCCGCGACCCGCAGGACATTGGCGCTTACATGCGGCCGAAGATGCTCGACGTGTTCCCGCATCTGGCCAGTGTAAAAATCGATTACCAATGGGGCGGGATGATTGGCATAGGCGCCAACCGCTTGCCGCAGATCGGTCGTCTGCCGGACCAGCCCAACGTGTATTTCGCCCAGGCGTATTCGGGTCATGGGGTGAATGCCACACACCTGGCCGGCAAGCTGCTGGCCGAGGCCATTAGCGGCCAGCAAAGCCACGGTTTTGACCTGTTCGCCAAAGTCCCGCACATCACCTTTCCGGGCGGCAAGTACCTGCGTTCGCCGTTGCTGGCGCTGGGCATGTTGTGGCATCGGCTCAAAGAGCTGGGTTAACCCATCTCCCTGCAGGAGCAAGCTCGCTCCTGCAGGTTCGGTCAAGAGCGCCAGAACGGTTTACAGCCTTCGCGCCGGGCCAGCTCCGGGTTCAAACCCACGTCCAGTAACTGCTGTGCATCCAGCCTGAGCAATGCCCGGCGGGTACGTGAACGGTGAAAGAACAGGCCCCAGCGGCTTAATCCGGCAGGTGAGCTGACGACCTGGAAAGATTCGTGCTCTGCCTGTAATTGCGGGCCGTGTAACGTCAGACGCACATCGCTCAAACCATTCATCAGGCAGCTCCTTTTGACTCAATTGCTATGAGTCAGCATGATGGCCTTGCGCTTAAAACCATGACAGATTCAGCAAACTGTTTTTATATGCATACAGATTCGCCTTTTTAGACGCTGAATCCCCGGTTTATGCCCCATCTGTACTGGTCACTCTTTCGAGAATCCTGCCATGACCCTTTATGTCAATCTTGCCGAGCTGCTCGGTACGCGCATCGAACAGGGCTTTTATCGCCCCGGTGACCGCTTGCCTTCGGTGCGGGCATTAAGCGCCGAACACGGTGTGAGCCTGAGCACGGTGCAGCAGGCGTACAGGTTGCTGGAGGATAACGGCCTGGCGTCGCCCCGGCCCAAGTCCGGGTACTTTGTGCCCATGGAGCGCGAATTGCCGGCCTTGCCGGGCATGGGCAAACCCGCCCAGCGGCCTGTGGAAATTTCCCAGTGGGAGCAGGTGCTGGAACTGGTGCGTTCGGTGCCGCAAAAGGATGTGATACAGCTGGGGCGCGGGATGCCGGACGTTACGACGCCGACCATCAAGCCGCTGTTGCGCAGCCTGGCGCAAATCAGCCGCCGCCTGGACTTGCCCGGCCTGTATTACGACAACGTTTACGGCGTGCTGGCCCTGCGCGAGCAACTGGCGCGCCTGCTGCTCGATTCGGGCTGTCAGTTGAGCCCCGACGAGCTGGTGATTACCACCGGCTGCCATGAAGCCCTGTCGTGCAGCATTCGGGCAGTGTGCGAGCCGGGCGACATTGTGGCGGTCGACTCACCGAGTTTTCACGGCGCGATGCAAACCCTCAAGGGGCTGGGCATGAAGGCGCTGGAGATCCCCACCGACCCGCTGACCGGCATCAGTCTGGATGCGCTGGAGCTGGCGCTGGAGCAGTGGCCGATCAAGGCCATACAGCTCACCCCCAGTTGCAACAATCCGCTGGGCTACATCATGCCCGAGGCGCGAAAACGGGCATTGGTGACACTGGCACAGCGCTTTGATGTGGCCATTATCGAAGACGATGTCTATGGCGAGCTGGCCTACACCTACCCTCGCCCGCGCACGATCAAGTCGTTTGACGATGATGGTCGGGTTTTGTTGTGCAGCTCGTTTTCCAAGACGCTGGCACCCGGCCTGCGGGTCGGCTGGGTCGCGCCGGGGCGATATCTGGAGCGGGTGCTGCACATGAAGTACATCTCCACCGGCTCCACCGCGCCGCAGCCGCAGCTGGCCGTTGCCGACTTTTTGAAAAACGGCCATTTCGAGCCGCATCTGCGCAAAATGCGCATGCAATATCAGCGCAACCGCGATTTGATGCTGGGTTGGATCAGCCGCTACTTTCCGCCCGGCACCCGCGCCAGCCGGCCTCAGGGCAGCTTTATGCTGTGGCTTGAACTGCCGGAGGGGTTTGATAGCTTGCGTCTCAATCGCGCGTTGCTTGAGCAGGGGGTGCAGATCGCGGTGGGCAGTATTTTTTCGGCTTCGGGCAAATACCGTAATTGCTTGCGCATGAACTACGCTGCCAAGCCAACGCTGCAGGTTGAAGAGGCCGTGCGCAAGGTCGGTGAAGCGGCCAGCAAATTGTTGGCCAGTGCAGCCGCTCACGCGGTCAGTTGAACGGGGCGCCCCACGTTGAAATCACTCTGCATGTTGTTTTTCGCGCTGTTGCTGGGAGGCTGTAGCACTTTGGACGCACCTCGAGAGCCGAGTCAGGCTACACCAGCCATTGATTCATCCTTTGGCCGTTCGATCATGGCTCAGGCCGCGCCCTACCAGGGGCGCTCGGGGTTTCGTTTATTGCCCAACAGCGGCGAAGCGTTCCGGGCCCGGGCAGAGCTGATCCGCAATGCGCAAAGCAGCCTGGACCTGCAGTACTACATCGTTCACGACGGGCTGAGCACGCGGATGCTGGTCGATGAATTGCTCAAGGCTGCCGATCGCGGGGTGCGGGTAAGAATCCTGCTCGACGACACGGCCAGCGATGGCCTGGACGATATTCTGGCCACCCTGGCAGCCCATCCCAATATTCAGATCCGCTTGTTCAACCCGCTGCAATTGGGGCGGGGTACGGGTGTGACCCGGGCGGTGGGACGGCTATTCAATCTTTCGCGCCAGCACCGGCGCATGCACAACAAACTGTGGGTGGCTGATAACAGCGTGGCAATTGTCGGCGGGCGTAATTTGGGCGATGAGTATTTCGATGCCCAGCCGGACCTGAATTTCACTGACATCGACCTGCTCTGCGTGGGACCGGTGGCGCAGCAGCTGGGATACAGCTTCGATCAATACTGGAACAGCGCCCTGAGCCAGCCCATTGGTGATTTTGTCTCTGCGCGCCTGTCCAGGGGGGAGCTGGCCAGGGCGCGTCAAACGCTCGAGGCGTCTCTCAAACTGGCGCAACAACGTAATAACACGCTGTACCAGCAACTGGCGTCGTATGAAACCAGCCCGCAGCTGGATACCTGGCGTAAAGAGCTGATCTGGGCCTGGGGTCAGGCATTGTGGGATGCCCCGAGCAAGGTGCTGGCCAAGGACGAGCCGGATTCGCATTTGCTGTTGACCACCCAACTGGCGCCGGAGCTGGCTGGCGTGAACAAAGAGCTGATCCTGGTCTCGGCCTACTTTGTGCCGGGTGAAACCGGGTTGGTGTACCTCACGGGCCGCGCGGATGCCGGGGTCGATGTACGTTTATTGACCAACTCCCTGGAGGCCACGGACGTGCCGGCGGTGCACGGCGGCTATGCCCCGTATCGCAAGGCGTTGCTGGAGCACGGGGTCAAGCTCTTTGAGCTGCGCCGCCAGCCCGGCAGTAACCCGGGCAGCGGTCCGCACCTGTTTAAACACGGGATGAGCAGCGATTCGAGCCTGCACAGCAAGGCGATGATTTTTGACGGGCAAAAGTCGTTTATCGGCTCGTTCAATTTTGACCCGCGTTCCGGCTTGTGGAACACCGAGGTCGGGGTGCTGGTGGACAGCCCGCAGCTGGCGGCCGAGGCTCGCAGGCTGGCGTTGCAAGGCATGTCCCCGGCACTGAGTTACGAGCCGAAACTGGACCAGGGCAAGATCGTCTGGGTGACCGAGGACAATGGCCGTTTGCATGCTCTGAGCCACGAGCCGGGCAATTGGTGGCGCCGGCTTAATGCATGGTTCAGCAAGAGTGTGGGGCTGGAGAAGATGTTGTAACCACCCTGCCCCTTTGCTCTGTAGGAGCGAGCTTGCCTCGCGATGATCAGGTTTGAGCGACTATCGCCAGGCAAGCTCGCTCCTACAGTTTTATGCGGCTGTTTGCTCTGCGCCAAAGGCGCCCTGGCGCAACACGAGAATCACCAGCACCAGCGCTCCGGCCGCCATAAACAGCGGCAAGGCATGCCCGCTGATCCACTGGCTGCCGGCGCCTGCGGCCAGCGGTCCGATGAGGCAGCCAATGCCCCATAGCTGGGCTATATGGGCGTTGGCCCGTACCAGCGCATCGTCGCGGTAGCGCTCGCCGATCAGAATCAATGACAAGGTAAACAGGCCGCCTGCGCTGGCGCCGAAAATCACCCACAGCGGCCAGATCAGCAGGGTATCGAGCAACAATGGGACCGCCAGACTCGACAACATCAGCAGCACCGCGCAACCGGTAAACAATGAGCGGCGCGATAGGCGGTCGGCCAGCGCGCCAATTGGCAGTTGCAGCAGGGCATCACCCACCACCACGGTGCTGACCATTGCCAGGGCGATGTCGGCGGTAAAACCCTGGCGCAGGCAATAGACCGGCAGCAGGGTCAGAATCATGGCTTCAAAGGCCGCAAATAGCCCTACAGCCCAGGCAATGGCCGGCAAGCCTCGACAGAACCCCAGCAGATCCTTGAAGGTCACGCTGTACGCTTCGGTGACGGGGGCACCCTCGCGGCCCATCAGCAGCAAGGGCGCCAGGGTCAGCAACGCCACGCCGATCCAGAATCCGTAGTCGCCTTCAGAGCCGACCAGGCCCAATAGCAGGGGCCCGGACAGTTGGCTCAAGGCATAGGCCGAGCCATACAGCGCCACCAGGCGGCCGCGCCATTGTTCGACCACCAGTTGGTTGATCCAGCTTTCACCGAGAATAAAAATGATCGTGAGCACCACACCGATCAGCAGTCGCAACGCCAGCCACACCGGGTAGCTGGGCAGTAACGCCAGCAGCCCGATGGATATCGCGCCACACCACAAACACAGACGCATCAGAGCTGGCGTGCCAAAGCGCGAGGCCAGTTTGCTGGCCAGGCTGGCACCCACCAGAACGCCGATTGCCGGCATGGCTGCCATCACGCCAATCGCGAACCCGCCATACCCCCAGCTTTCGAGCCGGAACGACACCAGCGGCATGCTCACGCCCAGCGCCAGGCCGACGCTGAGTACCGATGCCAGTACGGCGAAGTAGGTCGCCCAACGCATCTGTGTGCTCCTGTGGATAACTAAAAATAAAGGTTTAAAGCAAATGTGGGAGCGGGCTGCCCGCGATCAAAGCACCAAAGTCCATCAAGCAGACCGGGGTGCAATTATCGCGGGCAAGCCCGCTCCCACAGAGTGTTGCGTGTGCGCTGTTACAGCTTGATCCAGGTGGACTTCAGCTCGGTGTATTTATCGAACGCGTGCAGCGACTTGTCACGGCCGTTACCCGACTGTTTGAAGCCACCAAACGGCGCCGTCATGTCGCCGCCATCGTATTGGTTGACCCACACGCTGCCGGCGCGCAGGGCCTTAGCTGTGAGGTGAGCCTTGGAGATATCGGCGGTCCAGACCGCAGCCGCCAGGCCGTATGGCGTGTCGTTGGCAATCTGGATCGCCTCTGCGGCGGTGTCGAAGGAAATAACCGACAAGACCGGGCCAAAGATTTCTTCCTGGGCGATTTTCATCGCGTTGCTCACGCCGTCGAAAATAGTCGGTTCGACGTAGGTGCCGCCGGTTTCCTGCAGGATTCGATTACCACCGGCAACCAGTTTTGCGCCTTCGCTATGGCCGGACTCGATGTACGACAGCACGGTGTTCATTTGCTGAGTGTCGACCAGCGCGCCAACGGTAGTGGCCGGATCCAGCGGGTTGCCCGGCTTCCAGGCCTTGAGGGCTTCGATGACCAGTGGCAGGAACTTGTCCTTGATCGAGCGCTCGACCAGCAGGCGCGAACCTGCGGTACAGACTTCGCCCTGGTTGAAGGCGATGGCGCTGGCAGCGGATTCGGCAGCGGCTTGCAGGTCGGGAGCATCGGCGAAGACGATGTTCGGGCTCTTGCCGCCGGCTTCGAGCCAGATGCGTTTCATGTTGGATTCGCCGGAATAGATCATCAGCTGCTTGGCGATTTTGGTCGAGCCGGTAAATACCAGGGTGTCGACATCCATGTGCAAGGCCAGGGCTTTGCCGACAGTGTGACCGTAACCTGGCAGGACGTTCAGGACGCCAGCCGGAATGCCGGCTTCAACGGCCAGTGCAGCAATGCGGATGGCAGTCAGCGGCGATTTTTCGGACGGCTTGAGGATCACCGAGTTGCCGGTCGACAGCGCAGGGCCGAGCTTCCAGCAGGCCATCATCAACGGGAAGTTCCACGGCACGATGGCGGCGACTACGCCGACCGCTTCGCGGGTAACCAGGCCCAACTGGTCGTGCGGGGTGGCTGCAACCTCGTCGTAAATCTTGTCGATGGCTTCACCGCTCCAGCTCAGCGCACCGGCTGCACCGGGTACGTCAATGTGCAGTGAATCGCTGATCGGCTTGCCCATGTCCAGGGTTTCAAGCAGGGCCAGTTCTTCGGCGTTTTGCTTGAGCAGACCGGCAAAGCGGATCATGGCGGCTTTGCGCTTGGCCGGTGCCAGACGCGACCAGACGCCCGATTCAAAGGTCTTGCGTGCCACTTCTACGGCGCGTTGGGCGTCTGCTGCATCGCAGCTGGCAACTTTGCCCAGCAAGCGGCCGTCGACCGGGCTGAGACACTCGAACGTTTCATTGGAGACCGCGTCGGTGTATTCACCGTTGATGTAGGCGCGACCTTCGATTTTCAGCTGTTTGGCCCGTTGTTCCCAATCAGCACGCGTCAGGGTGGTCATTCGAGTGTCCTCCTCTTATTAAAAATAGAAGCGCTCAGGCTTTAGCATGGCGCGTCATGGATGCTGTCCGATCCACTAAAGTGATCGGTACGAGACTTGCGCCACCCTAAACCAGTGGCCCTGGAACTTTCAATATATTTGACACATGTGTCGCAAACGGCAAGGCTTGTTCGTTTTAATAAACATCGCCTTTTGCCTTTCTGACCACACACGCAGCAATTTCGGGGGTACAAAAAAAATGAGCATTGCCACTATTGTCGACTTCAGCACTGCCAAAACCCAGGCTGATCGCTTCAGCCCTGCACCGGAAAAAGTGCTCAAGGGGAACCCCGAGCAAGTTATCCACAACCATTACGACAGCCCTTGTGGGCAGATGAGCGCGGGGGTGTGGGAAGGCGCTGTGGGTCAGTGGACGGTCAATTACACCGAGCATGAATATTGCGAAATCCTGCAGGGCGTTTCAGTTCTGCGTGACAAGGAAGGTAATGCCAAGACTCTGCGGGCCGGTGACCGTTTTGTCATCCCTGCCGGCTTCAGTGGCACGTGGGAAGTGCTGGAGCCATGTCGCAAGGTGTACGTGGTGTTTGAGCAAAAGCCCTGAGCCGATAGTTGGCGGCCGGGCGATCGTGGCGCAGGCGGGGGGTGTGACCATGACGCTGGGTCAGATCGGGAAGTGGATGTGAGAGCGGTTTCACGTGCGACAGTCAGCACGCGGCAACAAAAAAGGCCCGTATCGTGAGATGCGGGCCTTTTTTGTAAGAAGTAAAACCAATTACTTGATTTTGGCTTCTTTGTAGATCACGTGCTTGCGAACCCGCGGATCGAATTTTTTGATTTCGATTTTGTCCGGAGTGGTGCGCTTGTTCTTATCTGTGGTGTAGAAATGGCCTGTACCAGCGCTCGACACCAAACGGATCAATTCACGCATGATTAGCTCCCTTAGATCTTGCCATCGCGGCGGATTTCGGCCAGCACGACAGTGATGCCACGCTTGTCGATGATGCGCATGCCTTTAGCAGATACGCGCAGACGAACAAAACGTTTCTCTTCTTCAACCCAGAAGCGGTGATGCTGCAGGTTCGGCAGGAAACGACGACGGGTTTTGTTATTTGCGTGGGAAATGTTATTCCCAGTCACCGGACCCTTACCGGTAACTTGACAGACTCTCGACATGCCTCAGCCCTCTAAAACCACATGCCCAACCCGGCATGGGTTGGCCGCTTAATCTCTCAGTCATGGCGCCAGGCGCCGCGTTTCTTTAAGGGTCTTACCGGCTACACCTACAAACGAAGGAACCGGGCCCCTAGAAAAGAGCGCTGCTTTATACCAGAAAGACTAAAGAGCAACAACACGAACTGTGGTTTGCTGTAATTAATTAAGCCGGCAGTCTAACGACAATTCACGCTAAAGCCCATGCCTGCTTGAGTTTTACCGCTCGTCGCGAGGTGAAAGGTTTCAGTGCGAATTTTGTGCTTTGACGCTGCTGTCGAAGGCCGCGATGAGGTCGGACGGGTCTTGATGTGGCCGAAAAAACGCCCGTTTCGTGCTCTGCAGGAGCCTTCGGCAGCCGCTGCAGGGAACGGAGCGTATTAAAAAGTAGTCATTTGTCTATCAGGTCACTAGGGTGAGTCTTTTCCAGACTGCGCCTGCAGATGGGCCACATCGACTTGCAAAGGAAACAGATCATGCGTCTCGCTGCCGCCCCCTTATTGCTCACCTTTTGCCTGAGCCCGCTGGTTCAGGCGGCCACCTTGAGTGTTTGCACCGAGGCCAGTCCCGAAGGGTTCGATGTGGTGCAGTACAACTCGCTCACGACCACCAATGCCTCGGCAGACGTGCTGATGAATCGCCTGGTGGATTTTGATGCCCGGGCGGCCAGGTTGGTGCCCAGCCTGGCGCAAAGCTGGTCAGTGTCCCCTGACGGCCTTGTGTACGACTTCAAATTACGGCCAGGCGTCAAATTTCACAGCACGCCCTATTTCACCCCGAGCCGGGAATTGAATGCCGATGACGTGCGTTTCAGCTTCGAGCGCATGCTTGACCCGAACAATCCTTGGCACAAAGTGGCGCAAAGCGGTTTCCCCCATGCGCAGTCCTTGCAGTTGCCGGATCTGATCAAAAAAATCGAAACCCCTGACCCGTTGACCGTGCGCTTTGCCCTCAGCCGTCCTGATTCAACGTTCCTGCCGGCGTTGAGCATGGGCTTTGCGTCGATCTATTCGGCCGAATATGCCGACAAACTGCTCAAGGCTGGTACGCCGCAGCTGATGAACAGTCAGCCGATCGGTACCGGGCCTTTTGTGTTCACGCGTTTTCAGAAAGATGCAGTGGTGCGTTACAAGGCCAACCCGGACTATTTCGCGGGCAAGCCGGCCATCGACGGGCTGATTTTTGCCATCACTCCGGACGCTAACGTGCGTCTGCAGAAATTACGCCGCAATGAATGCCAGATTGCGCTCTCCCCCAAGCCGCTGGATGTAGATGCCGCGACCAAGGACCCGGCACTGAGCGTTGCGCAAACCCCGGCCTTCATGACGGCCTTTGTGGCCATCAACAGTCAGCACCCACCGCTGGACAAGCCCGAAGTGCGTCAGGCGATCAATCTGGCATTCGATAAAGACACTTACCTGAAGGCGGTGTTCGAGAACAGTGCGCAGACTGCCAATGGCATTTATCCACCCACGACCTGGGGTTACGCCAAGGATTTGCCGGGTTATGCCCATGATCCGCAAAAAGCCAAAGAGCTATTGGCCAAGGCTGGTCTCAAGGACGGCTTCAAAACCACCATCTGGACCCGCCCTACCGGTAGCGTGCTGAACCCGAATCCGAGCCTGGGGGCGCAGTTGCTGCAGGCGGACCTGGACAAGGTAGGAATCAAGGCGGACATCCGGGTGATCGAGTGGGGCGAATTGATACGCCGCGCCAAAGCCGGAGAGCATGACCTGCTGTTTATGGGCTGGGCCGGCGATAACGGTGACCCGGACAACTTCCTGACCCCGCAGTTTTCATGTGCGGCAGTGAAGTCAGGGACTAACTTTGCGCGCTATTGCGACAAGACTCTGGATAGCCTGATCAGCGAGGGCAAAACCCTCACCGATCAGGACAAGCGCAGTGCGCTGTATCAAAAGGCCCAGGCATTGATTCAGCAGCAAGCGCTCTGGCTGCCACTGGCACATCCAACTGCCTACGCGCTTACCCGTAAAGACGTACAGGGCTATCAGGTGAGTCCATTCGGGCGTCAGGACTTTTCGACGGTCAGCATCAAACCCTGAGGGCTACATCCAGCCATGTTCGACCATTGAGAGGGGCTCACCGTCTCCGACGATAAAGTGATCCAGCACTCGCACTTCGATCAAGTCCAGGGCCTCGGTCAGGCGTTTGGTCAGAGTGCGGTCGGCCTGGCTGGGCTCAGTGATGCCAGAGGGGTGGTTGTGGCAAAAAATGACCGCCGCAGCGTTATGGGCAAGGGCGCGCTTGACCACTTGGCGCGGATATACGCTGGCGCTGTCGATGGAGCCCCTGAACAGCACCTCAAAGGCCAGCATCCGGTGTTTGGAGTCCATAAACAGGCAACCGAACACTTCGTGGAGTTCGTGGCGCAGCAACGACTTGAGATAGTCCCGAACGGCCTGCGGGCTCTCCAGTGCCGAGTCGCGGCGCAGGCGTTCTGCCAGGTGGCGGCGACCCATTTCCAGCACCGCCTGCAACTGGCTGAACTTGGCTGGCCCCAGCCCCAGCTGACAACAGAACGCAGCGACATCTGCTTCCAGCAAGGCCCTCAGGCTGCCGAATTCAGCGAGTAAATGCCGCGCCAGGTCGACCGCGCTTTTGCCTGAAACGCCGGTTCGCAGGAAGATTGCCAGCAGTTCGGCGTCCGAAAGACTGGATGATCCGTGTTCTAAAAGTTTCTCGCGCGGGCGCTCTGCCGCCGGCCAATCTCTAATGCTCATAACACCTCCATGTAAGTGGGCGCCGCTGTTCCCTGGCAGGCGCTGTGTTATCTTAGCCCATCATTTTTGCGTGGCATTTGGCCATTTACCGCGCAGTCATCATCGAACTAAAAGGCAGGCCTATGCAGCGGCTGTATCGAAAACGCATTGTTTTGGGCGTCGGCGGCGGCATCGCGGCTTACAAGAGTGCAGAGCTGGTTCGTCGTCTGCTGGATCAAGGCGCCGAAGTGCGGGTTGTCATGACGCGCGGCGGTAGCGAGTTCATCACCCCGCTGACCATGCAGGCCCTGTCCGGGCACCCCGTTCATCTGGACTTGCTCGACCCGGCGGCTGAAGCCGCAATGGGCCATATCGAGCTGGCCAAGTGGGCCGATCTGGTATTGATCGCGCCAGCGACGGCGGACTTGATCGCCCGTCTTGCTCAAGGTCTGGCCAATGATCTGCTGACCACGCTGGTGCTGGCCACTGACGCAACGGTCGCCATTGCGCCAGCGATGAATCAGGCCATGTGGCGTGACCCGGCTACCCAGGCCAACACCCGATTGCTTGAAACCCGCGGCCTGCGTGTGTTCGGCCCGGCCTCCGGGAGCCAGGCCTGTGGTGACGTGGGCTTTGGCCGCATGCTTGAAGCTGATGACCTGGTGCACTGCGCCGCCGAGTGTTTTCAGCGTCAGGTGTTGACCGGCAAGCATGTACTGATCACGGCGGGTCCGACTCAGGAAAACATCGATCCGGTGCGCTACATCACTAACCACAGCTCCGGGAAAATGGGCTTTGCCCTGGCAGAAGCCGCGGTTGAAGCCGGTGCCCGGGTGACCCTGATTACCGGTCCGGTGCACTTGCCGACCCCGGATCGGGTAAGCCGAATCGACGTGGTCAGTGCCCGCGACATGCTGGCGGCCTGTGAAGCAGCGATCCCCTGTGATGTATTTATTGCGTCTGCTGCGGTTGCGGATTACCGCCCTGAAGTCGTTGCCCCGCAGAAACTCAAGAAAGACCCTACCAAGGGTGACGGCCTGTTGCTGCAGATGGTGCGCAATCCAGACATTCTGGCCACCATCGCTTCGCGCCCTGACCGCCCTTTTAGTGTCGGCTTTGCCGCAGAGACCGAGCACTTGCTCGATTACGCCGCGCGCAAGCTCAAAGACAAAAACCTCGACCTGATTGTGGCCAACGATGTGGCTAACCCCAGCATCGGTTTCAACAGCGAAGAAAACGCGTGCAGCGTGATTGACCGTCAACTGCATGCCACTGTGTTTGCCCAGACCAGCAAGGGCAAGATTGCCCGCCAGCTGATCACTTTTATCGCCGAACGTCTGAACCAGGTTTAACTCGTATGCACGCTTTGCAAGCCAAAATCCTCGATCCACGCATTGGTAACGAATTCCCGCTGCCGCAGTACGCCACGCCTGGCTCCGCCGGCCTCGACCTGCGCGCCATGCTTAAACAGGACACCGTTCTTGAACCGGGCCAGACCCTGTTGATCCCGACCGGTCTGTCGGTCTACATCGGTGATCCGGGCCTGGCTGCCTTGATTCTGCCGCGCTCCGGGCTTGGTCATAAACACGGCATCGTGCTGGGTAATCTGGTAGGCCTGATCGACTCTGATTATCAGGGCGAGCTGATGGTTTCGTGCTGGAACCGTGGCCAGACCGCCTTCAACATCACTATTGGTGAGCGTATTGCTCAACTGGTGCTGGTACCGGTGGTACAGGCTCACTTTGAGCTGGTCGAAGAATTCGACGAAAGCCAGCGTGGCGCTGGCGGCTTCGGTCATTCCGGCAGCCTCTGATCCTACTCAGGTCAGGCGCCCTGCCTGACCTGGCCCGTTAGCGTGGTAATTCAGGATGAAGCTCGCGCCAATGTCGTCACTCTTTTTATCGCCTAAATCCATGGCAGCCTTGTGCCATACGCCCCGTAATGCCAATTGGCCTCACGAACTCTCGCGTCAAAAGGCCGTCCAAACCTGCAGCTTGCGCTCGACCGCACTCCGTAAACCGGGTATTGCCTGCCGTAGGGCAAGGTCGAACTTCGTGTGTCTGACAGCTTCAGTTCACAATCCAAATTTTCTGAAAATGGAGTACCCCTTGTAATGAGCAGTCCGGCATCGGTCGCACCGCAATTCCCTGACAGCATTTTTCGCGCCTATGACATTCGCGGTGTGGTGCCTGAAACGTTGACAGCTGAAACCGCCTACTGGATTGGCCGCGCCATTGGCGCTGAAAGCCTGGCCCAGGGCGAGCCCCATGTGTCTGTAGGTCGTGACGGGCGTTTGTCGGGTCCGGAACTGGTGGAGCGTTTGATTCAGGGTGTGGCTGACAGCGGTTGTCATGTCAGCGATGTGGGCCTGGTGCCGACGCCTGCCCTGTATTACGCGGCCAGCGTGCTGGCAGGCAAATCGGGGGTGATGCTCACGGGCAGCCATAACCCGTCCAATTACAACGGCTTCAAGATTGTGATCGCGGGCGACACTCTGGCCAATGAGCAAATTCAGGCGCTGCATACCCGTCTCAAGAGCAATGATCTGACCTGGGGTGAAGGCAGCATCACGCGGGTTGATATTCTGCCGCGCTACTTCGATGAAATTACCCGTGATATCAAGCTGGCCAAACGTCTCAAAGTGGTCGTTGATTGTGGTAACGGTGCGGCAGGCGTGATTGCTCCGCAATTGATCGAAGCGTTGAATTGCGAAGTGATCCCGTTGTTCTGCGATGTGGACGGTAACTTCCCCAACCACCACCCGGATCCGGGCAAGCCCGAGAATCTGGTGGATCTGATCGCCAAAGTTAGAGAAACCAATGCCGACCTCGGCCTGGCCTTTGATGGCGACGGCGACCGTGTCGGTGTCGTAACCAACACGGGCACCATGGTGTTCCCCGATCGTTTGTTGATGCTGTTCGCTCAGGATGTGCTGGAGCGTAACCCGGCTGCCGAGATCATTTTCGATGTGAAATGCAGCCGTCGTCTGGCGCCATGGATCGAGGAATGTGGCGGTCGGCCACTGATGTGGAAGACCGGTCATTCGTTAATCAAGAAGAAGATGAAGGAAACCAGTGCCTTGCTGGCTGGAGAAATGAGCGGGCATATCTTTTTCAAAGAGCGCTGGTTCGGTTTTGATGACGGTATTTACAGTGCTGCACGCCTGCTGGAGATCCTCAGCAAGCGCCAGGCGACAGCCGAAGAGCTGTTTGAGACCTTCCCGAACGATATTTCTACGCCAGAGATCAATATCGATGTGACGGATGAGAGCAAATTCAGCATCATTGACGCCCTGCACGATGCCCAATGGGGTGAAGCCGCCGAGCTGACGACCATTGATGGCGTGCGGGTCGACTATCCACACGGCTGGGGCCTGGTTCGCGCCTCCAACACCACTCCGGTGCTGGTGCTGCGATTCGAGGCAGAGACCGAGGCCGAACTGCAACGTATCAAGGATGTCTTTCACGCCCAATTGAAGCGTGTGGCGCCTGATCTCCAACTACCGTTTTGATCGATTTGTTCTACCGGAGCCCTGAATGACCCTCGAACGTGATGCTGCCTCCAACGTCGCCAAGGTTTTGTCCGAAGCGCTGCCCTACATTCGCCGTTACGTCGGCAAGACGCTGGTGATCAAGTACGGCGGCAACGCTATGGAAAACGATGAGCTGAAAACCGGTTTTGCCCGTGACATCGTGTTGATGAAGGCCGTGGGTATCAATCCGGTCGTGGTACATGGTGGCGGTCCGCAAATCGGTGATTTGCTCAAGCGCCTGTCCATCGAGAGTCATTTCATCGACGGTATGCGCGTCACTGACTCGCAAACCATGGATGTGGTTGAGATGGTGCTCGGCGGTCATGTGAACAAGGAGATCGTCAACCTCATCAACCGCCATGGCGGTAGTGCCATCGGCCTGACCGGCAAGGATGCGACGCTGATCCGGGCCAAGAAAATGGTGGTTACCCGTCAGACGCCAGAAATGACCAGCCCGGAAATCATCGATTTCGGGCATGTGGGTGAAGTGGTCGGGATCAACACGGACTTGCTGAACATGCTGACCAAGGGTGATTTCATCCCTGTGATCGCGCCGATTGGCGTGGGTGAAAACGGCGAGTCCTACAACATCAACGCGGATCTGGTGGCGGGTAAAGTCGCTGAAGCGCTGAAAGCTGAAAAGCTGATGTTGCTGACCAATATCGCGGGCCTGATGGACAAGCAGGGCAAGGTGTTGACCGGGCTGACCACGGCCCAGGTAGATGACCTGATTGCCGATGGCACCATCTACGGCGGCATGCTGCCCAAGATCCGTTGCGCGCTGGAAGCGGTGCAGGGCGGCGTGACCACGGCGCACATTGTCGACGGTCGTGTACCGAACGCGGTGCTGCTGGAAATCTTCACCGATACGGGTGTGGGTACGCTGATTACCAACAGCAAGCCGGCCTAAGCAGAACTGAAAAAGCCCCGCCCGGCGATTGCCGGGCGGGGCTTTTTTTTGCGCGGTGAGGGGGTTAGATCCCGTACTGCGCCCGGTAGGCCTCAACGGCCGGCAGGTATTGCTTGAGCGTTTCGTCTTCGGCCAGGTACTGCAGCACCTGGTTCAGCGAAACGATACTGACTACCGGAATACCGAAGTCGCGCTCGACTTCCTGGATGGCCGACAGCTCGCCATTGCCACGTTCCTGGCGGTTCAGGGCGATCAGCACGCCTGCGGCTTTGGCGCCCTGGGCCTGGATGATTTGCATGACTTCACGGATGGCGGTGCCGGCGGTGATCACGTCGTCGATGATCAGGATATTGCCTTCAAGTGGCGAGCCCACCAGGCTGCCGCCTTCGCCGTGGGCCTTGGCTTCCTTGCGGTTGAAGCACCATGGCAGGTCGCGGTCGTGGTGTTCAGCCAGCGCCACTGCAGTAGTTGCCGCCAGCGGAATACCTTTGTAGGCCGGGCCAAACAGCACGTCGAAGGAGATACCGCTGTCAACGATGGCGGCGGCATAGAAGCGCCCCAGTTGAGCCAGTGCGGAACCGGTGTTGAACAGGCCGGCGTTGAAGAAGTAAGGACTGGTGCGCCCGGACTTCAGGGTGAACTCACCGAAGCGCAAAACGCCGCGATCGATGGCAAAACGGATGAAGTCGCGCTGATACGCTTGCATGTAAAGGCCCCAGATGCCACGGATTTAGCTAATTAGTTAGACGGCGTGTATCATACACGCACGTGATTTTTGGGGCCATTTATGCGGATCATCAGTGTGAACGTCAATGGTATTCAGACGGCAGTCGAGCGCGGTTTGCTCAGTTGGCTGCAAGCTCAGAATGCCGACGTTATCTGCCTGCAGGACACCCGCGCCTCCGCCTTTGAACTGGACGATCCAGCCTACCAGCTGGATGGCTACTTTCTTTATGCCTGCGAAGCTGAAGTCCCTGCCCAAGGTGGTGTGGCTTTGTATTCGCGGTTGCAACCGAAAGCAGTCATCACTGGGCTTGGCTTCGAGACGGCCGATCGCTACGGGCGCTACCTGCAAGCCGATTTCGATAAGGTCAGCATCGCGACCTTGCTGCTCCCTTCGGGGCAGAACGGCGATGAAGACTTGAATCAAAAATTCAAGCTAATGGACGACTTTGCACGCTATCTGGATAAACAGCGTCGCAAGCGTCGTGAGTACATCTACTGCGGCTCGCTGTATGTGGCGCAGCAGAAACTCGACATTAAAAACTGGCGTGACAGCCAGCAATCTCCTGGTTTCCTGGCGCCTGAGCGGGCCTGGATGGACGAGATTGTAGGCAACATGGGTTATGTCGATGCCCTGCGTGAAGTCAGTCGTGAAGGCGATCAGTACAGCTGGTGGCCAGATAACGAACAGGCCGAGATGCTTAATCTGGGCTGGCGTTTCGACTACCAGTTGTTGACGCCGGGCCTGCGCCGCTTCGTACGAAGCGCTCGCTTGCCGCGTCAACCACGCTTCTCGCAACATGCGCCATTGATCGTGGACTACGACTGGACACTGACTATCTAAGTGTTTTTTCGAAGCAACAAAAAAGCCGACATCGCTGTCGGCTTTTTTGTGGATGCCGGTTTACTTGATCGCACGCCAGGTGAACGGATAGCGGTATACCACTCCGTCATTGGCCTTGACGCCAGCAATGACGACCAGCACTACCGCGCCGATCAGCACCAGGCCGAGCAAGGCGAAACCTATCAGAACGAACATCAGCACGTAGCAAATGGCAGAAGCAATCGCCACAGTGATCTGAAAGTTAAGGGCTTCCTTGCCCTGGTCATCAATGAACGGATCGCTTTCGCGTTTTACCTGCCACAGGATCAGCGGGCCGATCAGGCTGCCAAACGGAAACCACATCCCGAGGAAGGCCGAGAAGTGACAAAACATGGCCCATTTACGAGCGTCACGGCTCGGCTCGGGTTTTGAAAGGTCTAGCTCGCTCATGGCGTTCTCCAGATGATCGGGGACGGCCTGGCTATAAAACCAGACGGTTTTAGTCGGCCAGTGCTGCTTGCTGCAGGGCGAAAATTTCGGTCATGCCCTTCTGTGCCAATGCGAGCATGGCATTCAGCTCTTCAGGCTGGAATGGCGCGCCTTCGGCAGTGCCCTGAACTTCGATGAAGCCGCCGGTGCTGGTCATAACAACGTTCAGGTCGGTTTCGGCTGCCGAATCTTCAGGATAGTCGAGGTCGAGCACGGGCTCGCCTTGATACATGCCAACCGAGACCGCCGCGATCATTTGCTTGAGTGGATCGCCGCCCTTCAGGCCGCCGCGTTTCTTGATCAGTTTCAGCGCGTCGACCAGTGCAACCATGGCGCCGGTGATCGAGGCTGTGCGAGTGCCGCCGTCGGCCTGGATCACGTCGCAGTCGACGTACAGGGTAATGTCGCCCAGCTTGGACATGTCCAGTGCGGCGCGCAGCGAACGGCCGATCAGGCGCTGGATTTCAAGTGTGCGACCGCCTTGCTTGCCACGGCTGGCTTCGCGCTGGTTGCGGTCGCCGGTGGCGCGGGGCAGCATGCCGTATTCGGCGGTCAGCCAGCCCTGGCCCTGGCCTTTAAGGAAGCGCGGTACGCCGTTCTCGACGCTGACGGTGCAGATGACTTTGGTGTCACCGAACTCGACCAGTACAGAACCCTCTGCGTGTTTGGTGTAGTTGCGGGTGATGCGGATCGGGCGGAGCTGATCGGCAACGCGACCACTTGGACGTTTCATGTGGGATACCTGTACGAGACGGAAAACTGCCGAGCATTATAAAGGCCATGGTCCAACAGGACACGCCTAATAATTACGCGCCTGGCTCGTCGCTCCCGAGGGCGCGCCATGACACCGGGTACTTTTACGACAGACGTCATTTGGGGCCGCCAGCTGCACTGCGTTACAATCCGCCGCCTTAATAGCCTTCGGGCTTAATTCATTGAATCGCGAGGTACCGTCCATGGTGCATAGCATGACTGCCTTTGCCCGTGTCGAAAGTGCCGGCACTCAGGGCACCCTGAGCTGGGAGCTGCGCTCGGTCAATAGCCGTTACCTGGAGCCGCACCTGCGTCTGCCCGAGTCTTTCCGTGACCTCGAAGGTGCTGTGCGCGAAGCGCTGCGCCAGGGTATTTCACGCGGCAAGCTGGAATGCACGTTGCGTTTCACTGAAGAGTCCACGGGTAAACCGCTGCAGGTTGACCGTGAGCGCGCGGCGCAACTGGTGGCCGCTGCCGAGACCATCGCCAGCCTGATCAAGCAGCCGGCTGCGCTCGATCCGCTTAAAGTGCTGGCCTGGCCCGGTGTTCTGGTGGCTGATGCGAGTGATCCGCAAGCCCTGAACAGTCAGGCTCTGGAGCTGTTTAAACAAGCCCTGCAAGAGCTGAAAAATGGCCGTGAGCGTGAAGGTGCCGAGCTGGCTCGCCTGATCAGTGAGCGATTGACCGCGATTGAAGGTGATGTCGAGACTTTGCGTGAACTCGTACCGCAGATGCTGGCCACCCAGCGGCAAAAGGTGCTCGATCGCTTTGCTGACATGAAAGCCGAGCTCGATCCGCAGCGCCTTGAGCAGGAAATGGTCATGCTGGCGCAAAAAAGCGATGTAGCCGAAGAGCTCGACCGTCTCAGCACCCACATTCTTGAGGTGCGTCGCGTGCTCAAGTCCGGTGGTGCCGCCGGTCGGCGCCTCGACTTCCTGATGCAAGAACTTAACCGTGAGGCCAATACCCTCGGTTCCAAGGCATTCGATCCGCGCAGCACACAAGCAGCGGTCAACCTCAAAGTGTTGATCGAGCAGATGCGCGAACAAGTACAGAATATTGAGTAAGGCTCTCCCTGACATGACCCATAGCACCGGCACCCTTTATATCGTTTCTGCCCCTTCGGGCGCAGGCAAGACCAGCCTGGTCAAGGCATTGATCGACCTCGAGCCGCAGATTCGCGTTTCGGTTTCGCACACCACCCGCGCCATGCGTCCGGGCGAGGTCAACGGGGTGAACTATCACTTCGTCGAGCGCGAAGAGTTCGTGAAAATGATCGAGCACGGCGATTTCCTGGAGCGCGCCGAGGTCTTCGGCAACCTTTATGGCACTTCGCAGAGCCATTTGCAGCAGACGCTGGATGAAGGTCACGACCTGATTCTGGAAATCGACTGGCAAGGCGCCGAGCAAGTTCGCCAACTGATGCCGCAGGCGCGTTCGATCTTCATCCTGCCGCCAAGCCAGCAAGCGCTGCGTGAGCGTCTGGACAATCGCGGGCAGGATAGCGACGAAATCATTGACGGGCGCATGCGTGAAGCCGTGAGTGAAATGAGCCACTACGTCGACTATGACTACCTGATCATCAATGACGATTTTGCGCTGGCGCTTGAGGACTTGAAGGCGATTTTTCGCGCCAATCGTCTCCAGCAAAAACGTCAGCAGCAGCGTTTTGGCAAGTTATTGGCCGAATTGCTTGGTTAAAGAGCTCTTCCCAAAACCCCTGTAAGGGCTTTACATTGGCGCTTACAGAGGGTTTCGGGCAGTGCTTGAAAAATCAGCGCTTCCCTAATGGCTGGTGATTTTTTAAACTGTTGAGTCCGCTCGCCCATCCGGGCAGCGCGCATATTGCATTTGCTACGAGGAAGACCATGGCCCGCGTAACCGTTGAAGACTGTCTAGAACACGTGGATAACCGCTTTGAGCTGGTCATGCTCTCTACCAAGCGTGCCCGTCAACTGGCCACCGGCGGTAAAGAGCCTTTGGTTGAGTGGGAAAATGACAAGCCTACTGTTGTTGCCTTGCGTGAAATCGCTGCAGGCCTGATGAGCTACGAGTTTATCGCCAACGCTGAAATCGTCGAAGACGAACCGCTGTTCGCAGCGTTCGAGGACGAGTCCAACGAGGCGAACTAAGCCTATGCCCGGTCGACGTAGCACGGCGAAGGGTAAAAAGTTTTGGCAGGGGGTTCCCTCATGCCGAGCATAGACGCCCTCGCCGATCGCTTGTCGACTTACCTCAGTGCGGACCAGGTCAATCTGGTCCGACGAGCGTACTTCTACGCCGAACAAGCCCACGATGGCCAACGCCGACGTAGTGGCGAGCCTTATGTCACGCATCCGCTGGCAGTGGCCAATATTCTTGCCGACATGCATATGGACCATCAAAGCCTGATGGCAGCCATGCTGCATGACGTGATCGAAGACACCGGTATTGCCAAGGAAGCGCTTGTTGCGCAGTTCGGTGAAACCGTGGCCGAACTGGTCGATGGTGTCAGCAAGCTGACCCAGATGAACTTCGAGACCAAGGCCGAAGCCCAGGCTGAAAACTTCCAGAAAATGGCCATGGCCATGGCGCGGGATATCCGCGTGATTCTGGTCAAGCTGGCTGATCGTCTGCACAACATGCGAACCCTCGAAGTACTGTCCGGCGAAAAGCGCCGGCGGATTGCCAAGGAAACCCTGGAAATCTACGCACCCATTGCCAACCGGCTGGGTATGCACAGTATTCGTATCGAATTCGAAGATCTCGGTTTCAAGGCGATGTACCCGATGCGCTCTGCGCGCATCTATCAGGCGGTCAAGCGCGCCCGGGGCAATCGCAAGGAAATCGTCAACAAAATTGAAGAGTCGCTCAGCCACTGTTTAGCCGTAGACGGCATTCAGGGTGAAGTCAGCGGCCGTCAAAAGCACATTTACGGCATTTATAAAAAAATGCGCGGCAAGCGTCGGGCCTTCAACGAGATCATGGACGTTTATGCGTTCCGGATCATCGTTGACAAGGTCGACACCTGCTACCGGGTATTAGGTGCTGTACATAATTTGTACAAACCCCTGCCGGGTCGTTTTAAAGACTACATCGCCATTCCCAAAGCCAACGGCTATCAGTCGTTGCACACCACGCTGTTTGGCATGCATGGCGTACCGATCGAAATTCAGATCCGTACCCGTGAAATGGAAGAGATGGCCAACAACGGCATCGCCGCCCACTGGTTGTATAAGTCCAGTGGCGACGAACAGCACACGGGTACTCATGCCCGGGCGCGGCAATGGGTCAAGGGCGTGCTGGAGATGCAGCAGCGCGCCGGCAATTCCCTCGAATTTATCGAAAGCGTGAAGATCGACCTGTTTCCGGACGAGGTCTATGTGTTCACGCCTAAAGGCCGGATCATGGAGCTGCCCAAAGGCTCCACGGCAGTCGATTTCGCCTACGCGGTGCACACCGACGTCGGCAACAGCTGTATTGCCTGTCGCATCAACCGGCGTCTCGCTCCGCTGTCCGAGCCGCTGCAAAGTGGTTCCACGGTCGAGATTGTCAGCGCGCCAGGTGCCCGGCCAAACCCTGCGTGGCTGAATTTTGTCGTCACCGGCAAGGCCCGTACGCACATTCGTCATGCTCTCAAGTTGCAACGCCGTTCCGAGTCCGTGAATTTGGGCGAGCGCTTGCTGAACAAGGTGCTTAACGGTTTCAACAGTGCACTGGACAAGATTCCGGCCGATCGCGTGCAGGCAATGCTTCAGGAATACCGCCTGGAACAGGTTGAGGACTTGCTCGAAGATATTGGCCTGGGCAATCGCATGGCTTACGTGGTTGCCCGGCGCCTGATGGGTGAAGGTGAACAGCTGCCGAGCCCTGAAGGGCCACTGGCGATTCGCGGCACCGAAGGTTTGGTACTCAGTTACGCCAAATGCTGTACGCCGATCCCGGGCGACCCGATTGTGGGTCATTTATCTGCCGGTAAAGGCATGGTCGTGCACCTGGATAACTGCCGCAATATCAGCGAAATCCGGCATAACCCCGAAAAATGCGTCCAGCTTTCGTGGGCCAAGGACGTTACCGGCGAATTCAACGTCGAGTTGCGCGTCGAGCTGGAGCACCAGCGTGGCCTGATTGCATTGCTGGCCAGCAGCGTTAACGCCGCCGACGGCAACATCGAAAAAATCAGCATGGACGAACGCGATGGTCGTATCAGCGTGGTCCAACTGGTGGTCAGTGTGCACGACCGTGTGCATCTGGCCCGCGTAATCAAAAAACTGCGCGCCCTTAACGGGGTCATCCGCATCACTCGTATGCGTGCGTAGCCATCCAATTACAAGGAGTCACCCATGACCAAGACTGTTATCACCAGCGATAAGGCACCTGCTGCTATCGGTACTTATTCCCAGGCGATCAAAGCTGGCAATACTGTCTACATGTCCGGTCAGATCCCCCTGGACCCAAAAACCATGGAACTGGTTGAAGGCTTTGAGGCCCAGACCATTCAGGTATTCGAAAACCTGAAGTCGGTAGCTGAAGCGGCAGGCGGTTCGTTCAAGGACATCGTCAAGCTGAACATCTTCCTGACTGACCTGAGCCATTTCGCCAAGGTCAACGAAATCATGGGCAAATACTTCGAGCAGCCATACCCGGCTCGTGCTGCCATTGGTGTTGCCGCCCTGCCAAAGGGTTCGCAGGTTGAGATGGACGCTATTCTGGTAATTGAGTAACACCCCTCGGCGCAGCGCCTTCATGCTGCGCCAACCCCTCGCTTGCCCCGCTTTAAAAGGATTCCGCCATGCGCAAAGCGCTCGCATTCTCACTGCTCACCATTTTTCTGGGTGGCTGTGCCAGCGGCCCCGCCCATCGCGATATCAGTGGTGTCTGGATCAACCAGGCCGCAATAAATGAAGCCGCCAAAGGTGGCAATTTGCGTGAAGCCCTGCTTGCCAACGGTCCAAATCTTGAGTGGCAAATTGATGCCAAGCACGCCAAAGCCAACTACACCAATGGTTTTGAGTGGGTTGAAGGCAAGCTGATGCCGGAAAACGACGGCGTTTGGCAGGTCAATATCTATGGCAGCGTTGCCACAGACTTGAGCCTCAATGGTGACGAGTTGATACAGGCCGCAGGAGAGTCCGATCCGCAACAGTCCTTCGTACGCTCATCCATAAACTTGGCAAGTGATGCGCCTTTGGGTACCAACTTCGAGCACGCGCTCAAGTCTGCCTACCTGGGCGGTCAATGGCGTGTGGTCAGCGGTAAAGGGCAAGGCAATCAAGTGACCTTCTTTGCAGATGGCCGGATTACTGGCTTGCCCGATGCCAACGCCTACGCCCTGTGTCTGGCGGGCGACTGTGCATCGATGAGCGGCGAGTACGACAGCCTCTGGCTGGAGCAGGATGAGTCCGGTGCGGCGCACATTTTTGTACGTAATGGCCGCCAGTTGGAAATCTTCCAGGCGCTGGATTCTGCCAAGCCTGACGAAATGCCCCAGCTTTACCCGGGCAAGCGTGAATGGTTGCTGGAGAAGCAGCCTTAAGTCCAAGCCAGGCATCGCTTACCGCAGGAACGAGCAAGCTCGCTCCTGCGGTAGGTGTCAGTTCGCTAGCATCTCGCCGTACCCTTCGCGATAACTCGGATAACGCGGTTCCCAGCCCAAAGCTTTGGCCCGTGCGTTGCTGCAACGCTTGCTGCCAGCCCGGCGAACGCTGGCTTCGGCGGCCCATTCGGTTATACCCAGGCGTTCACGCAACCAGTCCACGACTTCAGCCAGGGGTACCGGTGCGTTATCTACGCCGATGTAGCAATCGTCCAGAGATTTGCCCTGCAGGTCGGCCTGGAGCAGGAAGGCTATAAGGCCGCCCGCGTCATCGGCGTGAATACGGTTGCCATACAACGGCGGATCTACAGCAACGCGGTAGCCCTTGCGTACTTGCCCCAGCATCCACTCGCGTCCTGGTCCGTAGATCCCTGTCAGGCGCACCACGCTTGCAGGAATGCCGCTGCGCAGTGCTACCTGCTCAGCCTCAAGCATGATTCGCCCCGAGTAACTCGAGGCTTCGGCGGGTGACGTCTCATCCACCCATTCGCCGCCTTTTTGCCCATAGACCCCACTGCTGGATACAAATATCAGGCGTTTTGGCTGCTGGTTGTGTTGCTTGAGCCAGTCGAGCGTGTGTTTGAGCCCGTCAACATAAGCCGCCTGATAGCCTGCTTCGTCGTGTTCTGTGGCAGCAGCGCTATACACCAGATAATCAATATTGCCCTTGGGCCATTGGTCTGGGCATTGCTCGCTGAACAGGTCGCCTGCTACACCAATGACACCAGCAGGCAGCCGGTCGATGGAGCGCCGCAGCCCATAGACCTGCCAGTCATTGGCCAGTAATTGAGTCGCGAGACGACTTCCGACATCACCGCAACCGGCGATCAGAACCGAGGCTTTGGGCATCTCAAAACTCCTAATATAAAGTTACAAAATTGCATGTTCAGACCCGACCAAGGTCGTGACTTTTTAAAAAAACAGATGCAATTGCTTTTGTTAACAAGAATTACTTGCAATAATAACCCATCATTTGCCCTGGGTCTCAAGACGCGTTGTAGGGCATAACCTTATTACTTTTCTCAGGTCCGGCTAGCATGACACGCAATCATCCCACCGCTTCGCCAACCCCGCTTTTGAGCCCCGCACGTGTATGGCGTGGGCTTGCGGCGCTGATGTTCAGCCTGTTGCTGGCGCCTGCTGCAGCGTTTGCCGACGAGCCTGCTGCGCCGGCCGTGCATTCTGCCACTGAGGTTGCAGCACCGGCACCTGTAGCTACGCCAGGGGCAACCGACCCGTCATTGGTCGAGGGTGCTGTTGCTCCGGCCGACGACGCTCCGCAAGTGCTTGAAGAAGACAACACTCTGGGCATGGCCCACGACCTGTCGCCTTGGGGCATGTACAAAAACGCAGACATCATCGTCAAGATCGTAATGATCGGCCTGGCTATTGCCTCGATCATCACCTGGACCATCTGGATTGCCAAAGGCTTTGAAGTCCTGGGCGCCAAGCGTCGTCTGCGGGTTGAAATCGCCAATCTGAAAAAAGCCGGCACCCTCAAGGAAGCCAGCGAGTCTGCTACCAAAAAAGGCACCCTGGCACACCTGCTGGTGCAGGACGCACTTGAAGAAATGCGTCTGTCGGCCAATAGCCGTGAAAAAGAAGGCATCAAAGAGCGCGTCAGCTTCCGCCTCGAGCGTCTGGTTGCCGCGTGCGGCCGCAACATGAGCAGCGGCACCGGCATCCTCGCCACCATCGGTTCCACCGCGCCGTTCGTAGGTCTGTTCGGTACCGTATGGGGGATCATGAACAGCTTTATCGGTATCGCCAAAACCCAGACCACCAACCTGGCCGTTGTAGCGCCGGGTATTGCCGAGGCCCTGCTGGCCACTGCACTGGGTCTGGTTGCTGCGATCCCTGCGGTAGTGATTTACAACGTCTTCGCCCGCTCTATCACTGGCTACAAGGCTCAAGTGGCAGACGCATCTGCAGAAGTGTTGCTGTTGGTTAGCCGTGACCTCGATCACCTGCCGCCCGAGCGCAGCTCGCAACCGCATATGGTGAAAGTGGGGTAATCGGCCATGGGCCTGCATTTAAAAGAAGGCGATGACGATCTCGCCGAGAACCACGAAATCAACGTCACCCCTTTTATTGACGTGATGCTGGTACTGCTGATCATCTTCATGGTGGCAGCACCGCTGGCCACTGTAGATATCAAGGTTGACCTGCCCGCTTCGACCGCCAAACCGGCGCCGCGCCCTGAGAAGCCTGTGTTCCTCAGCGTCAAGGCTGACCAGCGCCTGTACCTGGGTGAAGAGCCGGTCACCGTTGAAGCCCTGGGCCCGACCCTGGATGCCAGGACTCACAACAAAAAAGACACGACGATCTTCTTTCAGGCCGATAAAGGCGTGGACTACGGTGACTTGATGAGCGTGATGGATGCACTGCGCGCAGCCGGTTACTTGAAGGTGGGTCTGGTCGGACTAGAGACGGCAGCCAAGAAATGACCATAGCGCGCCAAAAGATGACGCGTTACGCAATCAGCCTGGTCGCGGTGTTGGCCATCCATGCAGTGGCAGTCATTCTTGCCATGCAATGGTCCAGCCCGCGGAACGTCGAACTTCCTCCGCAAGCGATGATGGTTGATCTGGCTCCGATGCCAGCACCGCCACCGCCAGCACCGCCGAAAGTGGTGACACCACCACAACCGCCGGCCCCTGTGGAAGAGTTGCCGATACCCAAGCTGGCCGAAGCGCCCAAGCCGAAGATTGCTGTCCCCAAGCCGGTCAAGCCCAAGCAGAAGCCACAACCGCCCAAGCCTGTGGAAAAACCTGACCCGGTTAAAGAGAAGCCTTCAGAAGAGAAACCGAGCGACGCCACACCGACCAAGGCGCCGAGCGAGAAGTCTGCTGCCCCGGCCCCTGGCCCGTCGGCACAACAGCTGGCCGCCAAAGCCAGTTGGGAAGGTACTTTGCTGGCCCACCTGGGCAAGTACAAAAAGTACCCGGCTTCTGCACAGTCGCGCGGCAAGGAGGGTCTGAACCGTCTGCGCTTCGTGGTGGATGCTGAGGGCAAGGTACTGTCCTATGAGTTGGTAGGACGCTCAGGCAACGCGGATCTGGACCGGGCTACCCTGGAAATGATTCGTCGGGCCCAGCCATTGCCCAAGCCACCGCCTGAAATGCTGACCAATGGCACCATCGAGATCGTGGCACCCTTCGTTTATTCCATCGATAAACGTCGGCGATAAAACCTTGGCTCGGATAAAAGCCCTGTAAGAGCTGGTTTGCCAGCGACAGCAACAGTGCAGTCTCCCGCAACACAGGGGCGGCTGCATCGCTGCTAAACCCGCTCTCGCAGTATTAAACCTCCTTTGCCTTGATTAGCGACTGTAGCTCTGAGGGTAATGTCTGATAACGTGCGTCTATCGATTGCAGCCGCTATGCTTGGCCCGCAACCACAGGGACGCCCGCTATGACGCTTACAGAATTACGCTACATCGTTACGCTCGCCCAAGAACAACACTTCGGCCACGCGGCTGAACGTTGCCACGTCAGCCAGCCGACCTTGTCGGTGGGTGTGAAAAAACTGGAAGACGAACTCGGTGTGCTGATTTTTGAGCGCAGCAAAAGTGCCGTGCGCCTTACCCCGGTAGGTGAAGGCATCGTCGCCCAGGCGCAAAAGGTACTGGAGCAGGCCCAGGGCATTCGCGAACTGGCCCAGGCCGGCAAGAACCAGCTGACCGCCCCGCTCAAGGTCGGTGCCATTTACACCGTCGGCCCGTACCTGTTTCCGCACCTGATTCCGCAACTGCACCGGGTCGCCCCGCAAATGCCGTTGTACATCGAAGAAAACTTCACCCATGTGCTGCGCGACAAGCTGCGCAATGGCGAACTGGACGCGATCATCATCGCTCTGCCGTTCAACGAAGCCGATGTACTGACCCTGCCGCTCTACGACGAGCCGTTCTATGTGTTGATGCCGAGCGAGCATCCATGGACGCAAAAAGAAACCATCGACGCCAGCCTGCTCAACGACAAGAGCCTGCTGTTGCTGGGCGAAGGTCACTGCTTCCGCGACCAGGTGCTGGAAGCCTGCCCGACCCTGGCCAAAGGCAAGGACGGATCGCAACACACCACGGTTGAATCCAGCTCGCTGGAAACTATCCGTCACATGGTGGCTTCAGGTCTGGGCATTTCGATCCTGCCATTGTCGGCCGTCGACAGTCATCACTATGCCCCGGGCATATTGGCTGTGCGCCCGCTGACTCCGCCGGTACCTTTTCGTACAGTCGCCATCGCCTGGCGTGCCAGCTTTCCTCGGCCCAAGGCGATTGAAATCCTCGCCGACTCGATCCGTCTGTGCTCGGTGGCCAAGCCGCCTGCCGCGAAGTAAGCCTGCCGATGACCGAGTTGTCGAAAGTGTCGGTCACCGCGCTCAAGGGCGTTGGCGAGGCCATGGCCGAGAAACTGGCCAAGGTGGGTCTGGAAAACCTGCAGGATGTGCTCTTCCATTTGCCGCTGCGCTATCAGGACCGCACTCGCGTGGTGCCCATCGGCGCCCTGCGCCCTGGTCAGGATGCAGTGGTCGAAGGCCGGGTCATCGGCGCGGACGTGGTCATGGGCAAGCGCCGCAGTTTGCTGGTGCGGATCAATGACGGTACCGGGGGCCTGAGCCTGCGGTTCTATCATTTCAGCAATGCGCAAAAAGAGAGCCTCAAGCGTGGCACTGAAGTGCGCTGCTATGGCGAGGCACGTCCCGGCGCGTCGGGGCTGGAGATCTACCATCCCGAATACCGTGCAATCACCGGTGATGAGCCACCTCCCGTCGATACCACGCTGACACCGATTTACCCTACAACCGAAGGTCTGACCCAGCAGCGTCTGCGCCAGCTCAGCCAGCAAAGCCTTGCCCTGCTTGGCCCGCGCAGCTTGCCTGACTGGTTACCCCCGGAGTTGGCCAAAGAGCACCAGCTAGCGCCGCTGGACGCAGCCATTCGCTATTTGCATCAGCCACCGGCCGATGCCGATGTCGAGGAGCTCGCCTTGGGTCATCACTGGGCACAACACCGCCTGGCGTTTGAGGAACTGCTCACCCATCAGCTCTCGCAGCAGCGATTGCGCGAGAGCCTGCGCTCCCAGCAGGCGCCGGCCTTGCCCAAAGCGCAAAAGCTGCCGGCGCAGTTTCTGGCCAACCTGGGCTTCCCGCCAACCGGCGCCCAGGTCAGAGTCGGCAACGAAGTGGCCTACGACCTCAGTCAGCCTGAACCCATGTTGCGTCTGATTCAGGGCGATGTGGGGGCAGGCAAGACCGTGGTGGCGGCGATGGCCGCTTTACAGGCGCTTGAGGCTGGCTATCAGGTGGCACTGATGGCACCGACGGAAATCCTTGCCGAGCAGCACTACATCAACTTCAAGCGTTGGCTGGAGCCGCTGGGGCTTGAAGTTGCGTGGCTGGCCGGCAAGCTCAAAGGCAAGGCCCGGGCCAGTGCGATGGAACAAATTGCCAATGGCGCACCGATGGTCGTCGGTACCCATGCCTTGTTTCAAGATCAGGTGCAGTTCAAGAACCTGGCCCTGGTGATCATCGATGAGCAACACCGTTTTGGCGTGCAGCAACGTCTGGCCCTGCGCAACAAGGGGGTTGGCGGGGTGATGTGCCCACACCAGTTGATCATGACGGCCACCCCGATTCCGCGGACCCTGGCCATGAGTGCATACGCCGATCTTGACACCTCGATTCTCGATGAGCTGCCGCCCGGCCGAACGCCGGTCAATACCGTACTGGTGGTCGACACACGGCGCATCGAAGTGATCGAGCGGGTGCGTGCCGCCTGTGCCGAAGGCCGGCAGGCCTACTGGGTATGCACCCTGATTGAAGAATCCGAAGAGATGACCTGTCAGGCCGCCGAGACCACCTTTGAGGACCTCTCAAGCGCTTTGGGTGAGTTGCGGGTAGGTCTGATTCACGGCCGTATGAAGGCGGCAGAAAAAGCCGCGGTCATGGCGCAGTTCAAGGCCGGTGAGTTGCAACTGCTGGTCGCAACCACGGTGATCGAGGTCGGCGTCGACGTACCCAATGCCAGTCTGATGATTATCGAAAACCCGGAGCGCCTGGGCCTGTCCCAGCTCCACCAGTTGCGTGGCCGTGTGGGTCGGGGCAGCGCCGCGAGTCATTGCGTGCTGCTGTATCACCCGCCGCTGTCGCAAATCGGGCGTCAGCGCCTGGGCATCATGCGTGAGACCAATGATGGTTTTGTGATCGCCGAAAAAGACCTCGAGCTGCGCGGCCCCGGCGAAATGCTGGGCACCCGGCAAACCGGCCTGCTGCAATTCAAGGTCGCCGACCTGATGCGCGATGCCGACCTGCTGCCTGCTGTGCGCGATGCTGCCCTGACACTGATTGAACGCTGGCCGGGCCACGTCAGTCCGCTGCTGGATCGCTGGCTACGCCACGGACAGCAATATGGGCAGGTGTAAAAATTCGTTCAGTAATCAGATTTGCGGCCGATCAATAGACGCTTACCAAATTTGAGTTGCAGGAATCGAATGCAGACCTTCAATGAAGTCGCCAGCGCTCCAACCGTTTTGAGCACACCGCTTGCAGTCCGGCGGCTGCTTGAAGATTTGGCCGTTACCTGGCGCGAAGTCCACGACCATCCGGGGCTCAACCCGGGCTGCAAGGTGCAGGCGGTGTTGCTCGATGACTCGGTTGGCGCCCTGATGGTGCTGTTTGCGCAGAGCCACCTGCTCGATCTCAATCGTCTCGCTGACTTGGTCGGGCGTCGCATGACGGCAATCGCGCCTGATCGCCTGCAGCAGATACTCGGCAGGCACAACTTGAGCGTGTTGCCGGGCTTGCCTGCATTCACCAATTCACCTTGCCTGTACGAAGAGCAATTACTCCAGCAACCCCTGTTGTTGATCGGTGCGGGTGAGCCCGGTTTGTGGCTGGAGATTAGCCTGGAAGATTTCAGGCGCCTGCTGATCAACGCCAGCGGGGGACGCTTTGGCGAGTCCCTGAGCGCTATCAGGCTTAACCTTGATCAAGCACAAGATGATGGCGAGGCGATCAACCGGGCAGTCCAGGCATTCACGGCGCGCCGTATCCAGCAACGGCTGGAAGGCACTATCGAGCTGCCGCCGCTGGCAGAAAGCGTGCGTAAAATCATGCGGTTGCGGGTCGATCCAAACGTCACCATCGATGAAATCACCAGTGTTGTCGAAACCGACCCGGCACTGGCGGCACAAGTCATGAGCTGGGCATCGTCGTCGTACTACGCTTCACAAAGCAAAATCCGCTCGGTTGAAGACGCTATTGTCCGGGTGCTGGGGGTTGATCTGGTGATTAACCTCGCCCTGAGTCTGGCGCTGGGCAAAAGCCTGAGCGTGCCCAAGGACTACCCGCACTCGAGTGCCCCTTACTGGCAGCAGTCGATCTACACCGCAGCGGTCATTGAGGGGTTGACCCGGGCCATGCCTCGGGCCGAGCGCCCGGAAGTCGGCCTAACCTACCTGGCCGGGCTGTTACACAACTTCGGGTATTTGTTGCTGGCTCATGTGTTCCCGCCGCACTTCTCGTTGATCTGCCGTCACCTTGAAGTCAACCCGCATGTCAGCCATAGCGTCATCGAACAGCATTTGCTGGGTATCAGCCGCGAGCAAATGGGAGCCTGGGTGCTGCGGTACTGGAGCATGCCGCCAGAGCTGGTGACGGCATTGCGTTTTCAGCACGATCCGCATTATAGCGGCGCCGATGCACAGTTCCCGAACCTGGTCTGTGTGGCACTGGGGTTGTTGCGTAGCCGGGCAATCGGCACCGGATCATGTGCGCCACTTCCAGACGCGGTGTTCGAACGTCTGGGGATCTCCCGCGAAAAGGCGGAAGACGTTGTCAGCAAAGTGCTGGAGGCGGAAGTGCTGCTTCGCGAAATGGCAGCGCAGTTTAGCCGGGCGTAGCCCGCCGTTACCTGTAGGAGCGAGCTTGCTCGCGAGCTCTTCTAAGCGTAAACAGCTCGCGAGCAAGCTCGCTCCTACAGTTGAAGTATCAGGCCGTGGGCTTTTTACGTGGCTTGAGGTACTTGGTCAGGCCCTGGAACCAGATCACCAGGGCCGGATTGCCTTTGATCTGAATCGATTTGTCCTGAATCCCGGTCATGAATGCCAGTTGCTTGTTCTTCGCTTGCAGCGTGGCGAAGCCGTAGGCTGCATCTTTGAAGGCGATCGAAAAGGCAGGCTCGGGGTACAGGCCCGAGTGGCTGGTGATGCGCTGATTTTTGACTTTGAAGTGACGGGCCACTTTGCCATCGAGGGTTTGCAGCTGGAAAACCAGGTCCTTGTCGACCAGTTGCTGCTGAAAAGCAGGGTTTTTACGGCTGGCTTTGCTCATCAAAAAGCCCAGCATCCAGAGCAGGAAACGAAATTTCATGTAGGCGGCCTCGGGAGAAATTAAATGGCCGGCGCAGTTTAACGATTTGAACGAAGAACGCCATATATGAGCATGGACTGGCGTAGATGGTGGGGGTTTTGCCGCTTATGGCCGCACGATTGTGTGGTCGGGTGTCAAGAACGGGCCGCTAGCCGAGCCAGCTTGCCCATTCTTCAAGGCCGTTGCGAGCAGCGGCCCATTCCGGACTTATGGATTGACGCTGTCTTTCAAGAACTTGCCCGGCTTGAAGGCTACGGTGTTGCTGGCCTTGATTTTTACCGGCTCGCCGGTTTGCGGGTTCTGTCCGGTGCGAGCACCACGATGGCGCTGAATAAAGGTGCCGAAGCCGACCAGCGTTACGCTGTCTTTGCGATGCAGGGCATTGGTGATTTCTTCAAGCACTGCGTTAAGGACGCGGCTGGCTTGCTCTTTGGTGAGGTCAGCCTTTTCAGCGATAGCGTTGGCGAGATCTGGTTTACGCATGATGAAGCCTCTTTGACGGTTTTTTGTTGTTATGTCCGTGCTGCTCTCTCTGGAGCAGCGCCAAGGCGCCGCAGGCTCTACTCTGCGGCAGACCGGTGTGAGGATGGCACGCGGCCAAGGCCGGCGCCAGCCTCTGGGCCGGCTTTGTTGTCTCAAGTTGGTGGTATAAGCGACAGAGTGGGCTGCATTTACGCCAAAAGTGCAGGCAGCTCTTTGTTCAGCGCCAGTTTTTCGCGAACCGCCTCACCTGTCAGGGCATAACCGAGCAATTTGCCTTCACTGTCCCTGCACAGTGCCTTGATATCTGCGCCTTGACCCTCCACGGTCCACACGCCTTCATGCCCACGCGGCACGGGGGACACTACAAGCGGGCAAACCGGGGTTTTGACGGTAATCGGCATCGCACCGTAGCTGACGGCCGTGGGGTTGCCTGCCAGGGTTTGCGCCAGGGCCCGGGCACAGCTCATCAGCGGCATGACATACAACAGGCTCAAGCCATCGACCTCGGCACAGTCGCCCAAGGCATAGATGTTGTCATGGGAGGTTTTGAGCTGGCGATTGACCTCGATTCCCCGATTGACCCGGATCCCCGCGGCAGCGGCCATATCGATGCGCGGGCGCAGACCAATGGCAGACACTACGACATCGCAGTCGATCACGCTGGCATCCGACAAATGCGCCTGGAGCCCATCTTCAGTGCGTTGCAGGCGAGTCAGTACCGGGCCCAGGTGCAAGCGCGCGCCCAGGCTCTCAAGGCCGGCCTTGACCGCTGCAGCGGCGGCGGGATGCAACAGGGTCGGCATGACCTGCTCGCAAGGTGCGACCAGATCAACTTCATAACCGCCTGCGATCAAGTCATTGGCAAACTCACAGCCGATCAGGCCTGCGCCCAGAATCAATACCCGGCGCTTGCCTGCGGCGGCGGCGCGAAAGCGGGCGTAGTCTTCCAGGTCGTTGATCGGGAAGATCGCGTCCTGGGCATCACCTTCTACCGGCACCTGCACCGTTTGCGCGCCCCACGCCAGAATCAGGTCGCGATAGGGAACGGCTTCTTCGCCGATCCACAGCTGCTTGTGACCCGGATCGATCCCGCTGATGCGGGTGTGGGTCCGTATCTGGGCGTTGAGCTGTTGCGCCATGGCGCCGGGCATCGCCATGCTCAGGCCGTCAGCTTCTTTATTCTTGCCAAAGCCGGTGGACAGCATCGGCTTGGAGTAGGAGCGGCCGTCATCAGCCGTGATCAGCAGCAGCGGTGTTTCGCTGTCCAGCTTGCGAAATTCCCGGGCCAGATTGTAGCCGGCCAGGCCGGTACCAACGATCACGACAGGTGCGTTCATTCCAATCTCCATGGGTGTGAGTCACTTTTTAAGGGGGTAGATCAGTTGATTTCGATCATCTCGAAATCCATCTTGCCAACGCCGCAGTCCGGGCACAGCCAGTCTTCAGGTACGTCTTGCCACAGCGTACCGGGGGCGATGCCGTCATCCGGCCAGCCGTCGGCTTCGTTATAAATCAGTCCACATACGATGCATTGCCACTTTTTCATGGGGTATTTCCTCAAGTTCAGGCTAATAGGAGGCCACAGGCTTTTTCAGATCAGCCAGGTCACTCGTCAATTCAGGGCGTTTTGTACTGATGCCTATCGATAGATGCAAGCACGATTACTGCCAAAAAATCCCCGGCCGCTCAATCAAAGATCCGCGTGATAAGCTCGCCGGCCTCAATGGCTGCCAATTATGACCCACTGTGCCGCACTTAACTTACCCGCTGATCTCCCCTGTCTGGCTTGAAAAAGACCAGCTTCCTGCATTGCCTGATGAACAAGTCCTCGACTGGCTGTTCGATCAAGGCTCCTTGACCCGTCGCCTGACTGCGCTTTCCCGTGGAGCCTTTAGCGTGCTGCCGCTTTTTGAGGGCTGGCAGGCCTTGCGCCCGGATGAGTGTGCGGCCCTGAGCCTGCCCGAAGGCAGCGAGGGCTGGGTGCGTGAAGTGTATTTGCACGGTCAGCAGCAGCCGTGGGTGTTTGCCCGCAGCGTGGCAGCTAAAAGCGCTCTGGAAGATGGTGCCTTGAACATGGACGAACTGGGCACCCGGTCACTGGGTGAACTGCTGTTTTGTGATCAGGCTTTTGAGCGCGGTGCTTTGCAAGTGTGCCACTACCCGCGTGCCTGGTTGCCTGCTGCCGATCAGGCAGATCTACTGTGGGGCCGCCGTTCGCGCTTTGTACGCGGAGCATTGAGCGTGCTGGTGGCCGAGGTGTTTTTACCAAAACTGTGGGCCGCCCTGAGTGCCCGGCCGGAGAACAACTGAATGTACGTGCGCCTGCTCAAGTCACTCAATCGCCTGAACCCTCGCGCCTGGGACTTCATCCAGCTGACCCGCATGGACAAGCCCATCGGCATTTACCTGCTGCTTTGGCCCACGCTGTGGGCGCTGTGGGTTGCCGCCAAGGGCGTGCCTTCGCTGAGCAACTTGCTGATCTTTGTCTTCGGGGTAATCCTGACCCGTGCCGGCGGTTGTGTCATTAACGACTTTGCCGATCGCAAAGTTGATGGCCACGTCAAACGTACAGAACAGCGGCCATTGGTCAGTGGAAAAATCAGCAGCAAAGAGGCATTGGTGTTTTTTGCGCTGCTGATGGGGATCAGTTTCCTGCTGGTGCTGTGCACTAATGCGCCGACCATCTGGCTGTCATTCGGCGGCCTGGCGCTGGCTGCAAGCTACCCGTTCATGAAGCGCTACACCTACTACCCGCAAGTGGTGCTGGGGGCGGCGTTCTCATGGGGCATGCCCATGGCATTCACCGCCGAGACCGGCAGCCTGCCTGCCGCTGCCTGGTTGTTGTACATCGCCAACCTGCTGTGGACCGTGGGCTACGACACCTACTACGCCATGACCGACCGCGAAGATGATTTGAAAATCGGAGTCAAATCCACCGCCATTCTGTTTGGCGATGCTGACCGCATGATCATCCTTACCCTGCAAGGCCTGGCGCTTGGCTGCCTGCTGCTGGCAGGTACGCACTTCGAACTGGGCGGCTGGTTCCACCTCGGCCTGCTAGTCGCGGCCGGGTGCTTCGTGTGGGAGTTCTGGTATACCCGCGACCGCGACCCGCAGCGCTGTTTCAAAGCCTTCCTGCACAACCACTGGGCCGGGTTGGCAATCTTTGTAGGCATCGTCCTGAATTACGCATTGGGATGAATAAACGGCCCCTGTAGGAGCGAGCTTGCTCGCGAGCTTTTCAATTCAACAGACAGCTCGCGAGCAAGCCCGCTCCTACGGTTGGTTGGGCACCAGGCGCAAGAGGCTGCGGGTATTGAGCTGGATTTCCGTCTCGTCGAGATGCGGGATGCTGTAGTCGCCTTCGATGTAGGACTGGGCCTGGTCGCTGTAGTGTCTGTCGAAGGGCACGCCGCTTTGCCCTACCGGGTTGATGGTCAGGCTGTGGGACGGATCGGCAAAGTCGATCAGGCGTCTGGTCGACGGACCGTAGGTCACTGCCCAGGGGGCGGGGCCGAGTTTGGCGCTGAGATTGTTTGGCACTTCATGGCTGCCGGGGGCCTCGAAGGGGCCGACGTTAAACAGCCAGTCCAGCGGTTTCTGTCGTCCCAACGGGTGGTCGTGGGTCAGGGTATGCGCCTTGCCCCAGCGCCATTGCGCCGGGTCATCACCCAGGGTGGCTTTCAACTGCGCGATGCTGGTTTGCCAGGCGACTTTGACCGTGTCGGCCCGGGTCTCTTTTTGCGCCGTATTGCGGTTGTCCCACCATGGCGAGTCCGGGCTTGCAGCGAGGCGTGGCAAGGCTTCGTCGATCACCCGGGTGGTCAGCAAGGTATCAAAAAAAGCATCGCCCAATTCATCATGCATCGCGGCGTCAGCCAGGCTGAACAGGAACTGGCTGAACAACGTGGCGGCCGTTGAATCCAGCGGGTAATCGCCCTGCCATTGCGCCAGTTGTTCTACCAGCTGGCGTTCAGCCGGATCGCTGACCACTTCACGCAACACCGGTAATAGCGGCTTGAGCACGCGCTGGGCGTAGTCGGTGCGGGTACCCAGTTGCAGCGCCTGGCTGTTTTTCAGGTTCCATTTCACGCCGGGGTCGCTGAGCTGGCGATTGAGCTGCTGGCCGCGATCCGCCAGGTTGTAGTAACCGGGTATCTCAATGCCGGCAGGCGACACCGGCTGGAAGTTGGCCGACACGATATAGCCCCGCGCCGGGTTCTCTTCCTGGGGGTTGGCGCTGAACGGGTAGAAACCGTCTTTGTCAGCCTGGCGGGTACTGCCATCCAGAATAAAAGCCGGATTGACCCCGGCCGGGCGTTTGGGCAATTGCGCTGCGGCCCACCAGCCGATGTCGCCCTTGGCGTTTGCCCACACCAGATTCAGGCCCGGTGCGTGGATGTAGGTGGCCGCCGTGCGGGCCTTGCTCAACGTGTCGGCACGGTTGAGTTGGTAAAAGCCTTCGAGGATCGGATCCCGGGTTTCCAGAAAGCCCCACCACATCGCGACCGGCGTGCTGCCGGCCGCAGACCCGAGTACATCGTTGATGATCGGGCCATGGGGTGACTGGCGCAGTGTGAGCGTCACCGGTGGCTGGCCTTTGACCGCTATTTGCTGCTCGCTGCTGCTCATGTCGACCCACTGACCGTGGTACCACACCTGATTCGGGTTGTCGGGATTGGTCTTCTCGGCAATCAGGTCCAGATCATCGTTCTGGAACATGGTCAGGCTCCAGCCAAAGTCGCGGTTGTTGCCCAGGAAGGCGAACGGTACCAGCGCCTGGTGGTAGCCGTAGAGCTCAAAATCGGGTGCCGAGAGTTGCGCCTCGTACCACACCGATGGGGTCGAGAAGCGAATGTGCGGGTCGCCTGCCAGCAGCGGCTTGCCACTTTCGGTGCGCTTGCCCGACACGACCCAGGCATTGCTGCCCTCAAACTGTGGCAGGCCGGCCTGACTCAAGGCCTGATCGCTCAGTTGGGCGAGGGAGCCGAGGTTTTTCCAGTCGTTGTTCGAGAGTGCCGGGGCCAATACGCCCCGGGGCTGCCAGTCGAGATCGAAGACTTGCAGGTAGTCGCTGCCCAACTGGTCACGGACGTAGGTCAGCAATGGCTCTGTGCGAAAGGCGGCTGCAAAGCTGTAGGCCATGTAACCGGCGACGCTGATCGTGTCTTCAGCGGTGAATGGCCTCGGGGTGATGCCCAGCACGTCAAACTCCACCGGTCTGGCGTGGGTGGCCTGGTACTGGTTGATCCCGTCCAGATAGGCTTGCAGCGCCAGCCAGGAAGGTGACTGATGATCCAGTTCGGCGACATAGCTGGCGGCACGTTCGCGAATGCGCAGGCTGCGAAACAGCTTGTCGGTATCGACCAGCTTGGGTCCGAGTACCTCGGCCAGTTCCCCTCGGGCCAGACGGCGCATTATTTCCATCTGAAACAGACGGTCTTGCGCCTGCACATAGCCGAGGGCGCGGTACATGTCGGTCTGGTTGCCTGCGCGGATATGCGGCACCCCGCGCTCGTCATAACGCACCGTGACCGGGCCTTGCAGTGCATTCAGCCCGACCTGCCCCTGGCGCATGGGCAACTTGCTTTGCACATACCAGATACCCCCGCCCGCGATGGCGGCAATAACGAGGGCGGTTACGGTCAGGCTGCGTTTCATGGTGCAACTCCTTGTAATTTTTCTGCACCGAAGCGCTTAGCGTGATGCGCCATCATCCTGCCATGGGCAATAGCAGCCAACGGCCATGGTGTGGGTGGCTTTTACCGGGCGGCCTTCGCTCAATGCCTGCAGGATGGGCTCGATAAAACTGTTGCTGGCATTACAGGTGGCGCCTTCACTGTAGGGGCCAAAGTAGGCCAGCTGGCCGCTGCGGTCCCAGATGGCTACAGCCGGGCTGGCGCTCAGGTGCTCGGCGCCGGGCAGGTTGGGCAATGGCTTTATCGCGCCAAGGGTGGCGGGCAACTGGCCGTGGGTGCCGGGCTTTTGCACGGAGTAGAACGCAACGCCCAGCGGTACATAATGCGCCAGCAGTTCGCGCAGGTGCTGCTGGTTGCCGACATTGCACGGGCAGGCCGGGTCCCAAAAATGCACCACGCGAATCGGCCCCGGGCCTGAAAGCTCGGCCGGCAGGCTCAGCACGTCCCCGGCGAACAGTGCGGTGCGGTCGCTGAAGGCGCGAATGTAGCGACCCTGAAACCAGTCGTAGGCCAGCCATAAACCCACGGCACATATCAGCGTCAGCAGGCAGGCAAGCAGGGTTTTTAAAGTGGGCACAGGCATGCAAATAGGTCCTCGAAGGCCGCGTAGCTTGCCATGCTTGAACTGACAGATGAATATTCCGGTCTATAAAGCCTGTTTTGCGCACATGCGCCCTGTCTGGAACCTCTTATGCCTGCCCCGTTTGCTCCCGATTCCTTGCGCGCCAGCTTGCAGCCTCTGCACGACGGCCAGCCATTGTCGCGGGAGGGGCTGGCGTACCAACAGTTCTACGGGCTGGATTTCCCGCAGCGGAAGGAGCCGGTGCGCCGACAATTGGGGCGCTTCAGTGCCGGCGGCTACGAGCTGGTCAGCCAGGTCTGGTGGCCAGAGTCCACCCCGGTGGCGACGCTCTTCGTCATCCATGGTTTTTACGATCACATGGGCTTGTATCGGCACGTCATTGAGTGGGGGTTGAATCGAGGATTCGTGGTCATTGCCTGCGACTTGCCCGGGCACGGGCTTTCGAGTGGCGCGCGGGCCAGCATTGACGATTTCGCGCAGTACCAGGCAGTGCTGCAAGGGCTGTTTATCGAGGCCCAATCCTTGGCACTGCCGCAACCCTGGCACCTGTGCGGGCAAAGTACCGGAGGCGCGATTGTGCTTGATCATGCGCTGCGTCAGGGCGATCAAAGCCCGGCACAAGGGCGGGTGATTCTGCTTGCGCCATTGATCAGGCCCAAGGACTGGCGTTGGTCGAAGTTCAGCTATTACCTGCTCAGGGGGTTCGTCAAAGGCATCGCCCGGCGTTTCAGCGAGAACTCCAACGATCCGCAATTTTTACCGTTCCTGCAGGCCGATCCGCTGCAGCCGGTGCGTCTGCCAACAGCATGGGTGGGTGCGCTGGCGCGCTGGATCCCGCGTATTGAGCGTGCAACACCCTGCTCGCGCCGGCCTCTGGTGATTCAGGGCGAAGCCGACAAGACAGTGGATTGGCAATATAACCTTGAGGTACTGAAGACTAAATTCGATCAGCCACAGGTGTTGTTGCTGCCAGAGGCCCGGCACCATCTGGCGAATGAAACGGCCGAGATTCGCGAGCGCTATTTCGCGTTTCTGAATAAACATCTGTAGGAGCGAGCAGTTTTCTATCCGGTACACCGTATTTAAGAGCTCGCGAGCAAGCCCGCTCCTGCGGGGCGCTGGTTATTGCGCCAGGCTGGAGGTGCTTTGGCCTACTGCCAGCCCGGCGCGGATCGCCGCCAGTGCCGCCAAGTAATAGGCTTTGCCGTCAGGCGATTCGGCGAAGGTGACGAACTCTTCCAGTTCCGGGTCAGACAGGTCGCGATACACGTAGAGCAACGTGTTATCCAGCTCACCCGCAATTTGCTCCATCAAGCGCTGGCGCTGGCCATCCAGCATGCCTTGGGCCTGTCCACCGCCGAGCAACCCCGGAATCATCGAACTCAAGCTGTCAGCGGCAACCCCGGCGATCGCCAGAGTGACTTCTGCGCCCGCTTCACGGGCCGGCAGTGCCCGTGACAAGTGGTTGATCAATAGCTGGCGGGTGGCGCTGGCTTCGATCCGGGGCAAGCCTTGTGCGTGCTTTGCCAACTGATCGCGGCGGGTGGCCAGCAGTTCTGCAGCCACAATCCGTCGGCCCAGCGGCGACTGGAAAAATGTCAGTGCAGGCACAGGGTCAGGCAGGGTGTTGCGCATTTTCTCTTTGGCACGCCGGTCCATCGCGTCGGGGGCAAAGCGCTGGTTGCTGTTATTGACCAGGGCTTGATAGACAGCAGGCGGCAGGTTGTTGCGATAGCGTTCCTGGGCGGCAGTAAGGGCATCAACAAAATGCGCGCGCTGTTCTGGCCACCCGGCAGTCGTGAACAGATCATCGAGGTTATCTGCCCATGCGGGTAACGTGCAAAACATCATCAACAGTAAAAACAAGCGGCGCATGAGGGACTCCTGTCTGCAGGGCGCTATTGTCCGGGTGTGGCGTAGGACTTGTCGAGAATTCGTCTCGCTCCAGGGGGCTTTAAATGCTCCGGTTAAATATTTCTACTCCGCCAGCTAGACGGAGCTGTCGGATTTTCAGACGTGTCGATATTATGCGCGGCATGCAAATACCATCTGATCACCCGCTGTTGCTTCGCATCGTCGACGACCTGTACGCGCAGGGGTGGTCACAGCAAAATATCTTTCTGCCCGAGGCTTTGACCCTCGAACTGGCGGCTGAGTGCCATAAACGTTCGGCTGAAGGTGAACTGACCCCGGCGGCGGTCGGGCGCGGTATTACCCAGGAGGTCCGCGAGGGGATACGCGGCGACCATATTCAATGGCTGGAGCCGGGAGAGGTTCTAGCCTGCGACAACTATCTGGGGTTAATGGAAAGCCTGCGAATCGCCATGAATCGCAGGCTTTTTTTGGGCCTTGAGGACTTTGAAAGTCACTTTGCCCTCTACCCGCCCGGAGCCTTCTACCTCAAGCATCTGGACCGCTTTCGCGATGATGACCGGCGCATGGTCTCGGCCGTGGTTTACCTCAACCAGGCCTGGCTGCCGGAACATGGCGGGCATTTGCGTATGTACCTGGACGATAACGTCGACTATGACGTACTGCCGGTCGGTGGTTGCCTGGTGGTATTTCTCTCGGGCGAGATCCCCCATGAAGTGATGCCCGCGACCCGTGACCGGCTGTCGTTGACCGGCTGGTTTCGCCGTCGCGCTACTGAGGTGTTTGTATGAGTCAAAAGGTGTTGGTCAGTCGTTGTCTGTTGGGCCATCGCGTGCGCTACGACGGCGGCGCCAGTGGTCCGTATGGGCAATTGGCACGGTGGCAGGATGAAGGGCGGATCATTGCCTTGTGCCCGGAAGTTGCGGGTGGCTTACCTACGCCGCGTGCACCGGCAGAAATTCCCGGTGGGCAAGGGCTCGATGTGCTTAACGGCAAAGCACCGGTGATGACCAGCGAAGGTGAAGACGTGACCGCGGCGTTTATGGACGGGGCACAACAGGCGCTGGCGCTGGTAAACCGGCACGGCATCCGGATTGCCATTCTCAAGGCCAATAGCCCGTCTTGCGGCAATGTGCAGACCTATGACGGCAGCTTCAGCGGGGTCAAGGTTGAGGGCCAGGGCGTGACAGCCGCATTGCTGGCAGGTGCAGGCGTTCAGGTGTTCAGCGAGTTGCAGCTGGATGACGCGGCACGGGCGCTGGCACGGCTTGAGGCCTGACGATCTCTGTGACAGCCGGCGCGCTCGCGCCGTCAGGGGCCTGTAGAGGCTGTAAATGAGTTCAGGTAATATCCGTTGCCACTTTGCCCTGGGGATCCATCATGACTGACAAGCCTAAACCACAGCCCTCGGCCGCGACTGAAAGTGCCGACTCTGCGCTGCACCATATCGTGGATGGTTTTTTGCACTTCCATCACGAAATCTTCCCCGAGCAGGAAGCCTTCTTCAAAAAACTCGCCACGGCTCAGAACCCGCGCGCGATGTTTATTGCCTGTGCCGATTCGCGCATCGTGCCTGAACTGATCACCCAAAGTGCCCCCGGTGATTTGTTTGTTACGCGTAACGTCGGCAACGTGGTGCCACCGTACGGCCAGATGAATGGCGGCGTTTCGACTGCAATCGAGTACGCGGTGCTGGCACTTGGCGTGCAGCACATCATCATTTGCGGACATTCGGATTGTGGCGCGATGCGCGCGGTGCTGAACCCCGCCAGCCTGAAAAAAATGCCTACGGTCAAAGCCTGGTTGCACCATGTTGAAGTGGCCAAAACCATGGTTCAGGACAACTGCAACTGTGCCAACGAAGCTGAAAGCATGCACGTGCTGACCGAAGAAAACGTAATTGCCCAGTTGCAGCACTTGCGCACACACCCGTCAGTGGCGTCGCGCATGGCCAACGGGCATCTGTTCATTCACGGCTGGGTCTACGACATCGAAACCAGTGAGATCAAGGCCTACGACGCCGATAAAGGCGCCTTCCTGCCTCTGGATGGCACCAGCCCGATTCCGAGTGCTACGCCCAAGGCCAGGTTTTAAGCGCTTGCAAGAGCGAGCTTGCTCGCGAGCTGTCCGCTTTCTTGGACACTGCACTGAAACGCTCGCGAACAAGCTCGCTCCTACAGAACAATCCTATACGTTCAGCCCAACGCCCAGTTGCCGGGACATGCACGGCCAGGTTTTCCAGGCAGCGCCTGTCTGCGGGCTGATCAGGTGCTGGCGGTATGCATTGACCGATTCCACGGCAAAGCTTTCATCGTTGAGCATCTCATCGACCGCATGGTGCACGGCTTCGTCCAGTTGATTGGCAAAGGTCTCGCCGATCAGTTGGTGGGCGATGAGGTTGGCTACCGTCATGTCCAGCGGGATCAACGGCTGGCCCAAGTGTTTGATGTAGAGATCGTTGACCTCTTCGACCAGCCGGTGCGCGAGATACGCTTCATCAAGCAGGCCTTCAAGCCCGGAATGACCCTCGAGCAGCTGCAGTGGCTGGGCAAAGTATTGCTCGGCAATTTTAAGTACCGGCTTGATTTGCGACCCGATGCCGGCCTCTTGGGCGACTGCATTGGCTGCATCGAGCAAGTCGGGCACCTGTTCAATGTAGGCGCTGACAAAGCGGCTCATCACTGCATTTTTATCTGTGTCAGGGAGCTCAATGGCGGCATGAAGATGCGGCAGTTGCGTGGCCAGATGCTGGGCCAGCAGGCCCGTTTTGGCCTCATGTTCTTGGGCACGCGAGATCTGCACGCGGATGGCGGCGGTGTTCATGGGAACTCCAGGGGGCAGCAAGACAGGAAAGTGCTTTAAAAGTAGACCTTTAAACTAAAAGGGCTTTTTTTCAGGGGAAGTATTGTTATTCATTTTGTGACCGGGCAGTGAGTGCCATTTGTCGATGTGGCCTTATTTCACTGTTTTGACCCCTTACATTGCGGGGTTGGTGCCGGTGTCTATACTCGATTTTGTAACCGAATTTGATGATGCCCGACTGCCTGAGCAGACGAGGCTAGGCGGTCCAGGTTCACAGGGTTTGAAAACCGCCCCCTTGTAACGCAGGTTGATACCGGCGCAATAACAAGAAAAATAAAGGGGAACCCGCAATGATGCGACATCCAAATCTATGGATGGGCCTGCTGTTGTGGTCGGTTTTCGGCAAGGCGCAAGGCGCTTGGACCGTGAACATGACGCCGGGCGCGACCGAAGTCAGCCACGCTGTCTTCGACCTGCACATGACCATTTTCTGGATCTGTGTGGTGATCGGCATCATCGTATTTGGTGCCATGTTTTGGTCGATGATCGTTCACCGCCGCTCTACCGGGCAGCAAGCCGCCAAATTCCACGAGAGCACCACGGTCGAAATCCTCTGGACGGTCGTGCCTCTGGTGATCCTCATCGTGATGGCCATCCCCGCAACCAAAACCCTGATTAACATCTATGACACCAGTGAATCGGATGTCGACATCCAGGTCACTGGCTACCAGTGGAAGTGGCATTACAAATACCTGGGACAGGACGTCGAATTCTTCAGCAACCTGGCCACCCCCGCCGAGCAAATCCATAACCAGGCCCCCAAGGGCGAACATTACTTGCTTGAAGTCGACGAGCCGCTGGTACTGCCGATCGGCGCCAAAGTGCGTTTTCTGGTGACCTCGGCTGACGTTATCCACTCCTGGTGGGTGCCTGCTTTCGCGGTCAAGCGCGACGCCATTCCGGGGTTTATCAACGAAGCCTGGACCCGTATCGAGAAGCCCGGCATCTATCGCGGCCAGTGCGCAGAACTGTGCGGCAAGGACCACGGTTTTATGCCCATCGTGGTGGATGTCAAAACCCGTGCGGACTACGACGCCTGGCTCGCCGATCGCAAGGCGCAGGCCGCGCAGCTCAAGGAATTGACCAGCAAAGACTGGACCCTGGACGAACTGGTGGCCCGTGGCGACAAGGTTTATCACACCACCTGCGTGGCCTGTCACCAGGCTGAGGGCCAGGGCTTGCCGCCGATGTTCCCTGCCCTCAAAGGCTCGCCGATTGTCACCGGTCCGGTCGCCGATCACCTGCATCGGGTGTTCTTCGGCAAACCGGGTACGGCCATGGCGGCCTTCGGCAAGCAGCTCTCGGAAGTTGATATAGCCGCGGTGGTGACTTACGAGCGTAACGCCTGGGGCAACAACAAGGGCGACATGGTCACCCCCAAAGATGTGCTGGCGCTCAAACAGGCACAAGGCAAATGAGCCGCCGGGGGATGTGCGTACGTAATGGCAGGGGGCCGCGGGCCGCCGGTTTTTTGGTCCATCCGTTTGCAGGAGTCAGGACATGAGTGCGGTTATTGATGACCACGGGCCTGCCCAAGATCATGCCCACGGCCCGGCCAAAGGCCTGATGCGCTGGGTGTTGACCACCAACCATAAAGACATCGGCACCTTGTACCTGTGGTTCAGCTTCTGCATGTTTTTGCTCGGTGGATCGTTCGCCATGGTGATTCGCGCCGAACTGTTCCAGCCGGGTTTACAGATCGTGGCGCCCGCCTTTTTCAACCAGATGACCACCATGCACGGGCTGATCATGGTGTTCGGTGCAGTCATGCCCGCATTTGTCGGGCTGGCCAACTGGATGATCCCGCTGATGATCGGCGCCCCGGACATGGCCTTGCCGAGGATGAACAACTTCAGCTTCTGGCTGCTGCCTGCCGCTTTCGCACTGCTGATCTCGACACTGTTCATGGCCGGTGGCGGGCCTAATTTTGGCTGGACCTTCTACGCGCCGCTGTCCACGACCTATGCACCCGAAAGCGTGACTTATTTTATTTTTGCCATCCACTTGATGGGCATCAGTTCGATCATGGGCGCGATCAACGTGATCGCCACCATCCTCAACTTACGTGCTCCCGGCATGACGTTGATGAAGATGCCGCTGTTCGTCTGGACCTGGCTGATTACGGCCTTCCTGTTGATAGCGGTGATGCCCGTGCTGGCAGGCGTGGTCACCATGATGTTGATGGACATCCACTTCGGCACCAGCTTCTTCAGTGCCGCGGGGGGCGGTGATCCGGTGTTGTTCCAGCATGTGTTCTGGTTCTTCGGTCACCCCGAGGTCTACATCATGATTCTGCCGGCCTTCGGCGCCATCAGCGCGATCATTCCGACCTTCTCGCGCAAACCGTTGTTCGGCTACACCTCGATGGTCTACGCCACGGCCAGCATCGCCTTCCTGTCATTCATCGTCTGGGCCCACCACATGTTTGTGGTCGGGATCCCCCTGGTCGGTGAACTGTTCTTTATGTACGCCACGCTGCTGATCGCAGTGCCGACCGGCGTCAAGGTGTTCAACTGGGTCAGCACCATGTGGCAAGGGTCATTGACCTTCGAGACGCCAATGCTGTTTGCCGTGGCCTTTGTGATTCTGTTCACCATCGGCGGGTTCTCCGGGCTGATGCTGGCCATCGCGCCGGCGGACTTCCAGTACCACGACACCTACTTCGTGGTGGCGCATTTCCACTACGTTCTGGTGCCGGGGGCGATTTTCGGAATCTTCGCCTCGACCTATTACTGGTTGCCGAAATGGACCGGCCACATGTACGACGAGACCCTCGGAAAACTGCACTTCTGGCTATCGTTTGTGGGCATGAACCTGACGTTCTTTCCGATGCATTTTGTCGGCCTGGCCGGCATGCCGCGTCGGGTGCCGGACTACAACCTGCAGTTTGCCGATTTCAACATGGTGTCCTCGATTGGCGGGTTCCTGTTCGGCACTACGCAGCTGTTGTTCCTGTTTATTGTCATCAAATGCATTCGCGGCGGCCCCAAAGCGCCCGCCAAGCCGTGGGACGGCGCCGAAGGTCTGGAGTGGAGCGTGCCCTCGCCCGCGCCGTATCACACCTTCACCACGCCGCCGGAAATCAAGTGACTATCGCATCCAGGGGCCTCGCACGCTTGAGCGCGCCAGCAATGCAGGCGGCCCATTCGCGGATGTCATCGCGAGCCAGCTCGCTCCTGAAGGACGCCGACTATGGCTAACTCAACGGCGGTCAAACGCCTGGTCCTGCGCCTGTTGCTGATGGTGGTGGTGATGTTTGCCTTTGGTTTTGCCCTGGTGCCGATTTACGACGTGATGTGCAAAGCCTTCGGTATCAACGGCAAGACTGCCGGGCAGTACGAGGGCGAGCAAGTGGTCGACCCGAGTCGCCAGGTGCGGGTGCAGTTTTTGTCGACCAATGCCATCGACATGGTGTGGGAGTTCTATCCCAAGGGCGATCAACTGGTGGTCAACCCCGGAGCGGTCAACGAAATGGTGTTTGTGGTCTCGAACCCCTCCGATCACCCGATGACGGCGCAGGCTGTGCCGAGTATTTCACCGGCCGAGGCCGCCCAGTATTTCCACAAGACCGAATGTTTTTGCTTTACCCAACAGGTGTTGCAACCGGGCCAGCGTCTGGAGATGCCGATGCGTTTTATCGTCGACCGTGACATGCCCAAGGATGTGAAACACCTGACGCTGGCCTACACGCTGTTCGATATCACCGCTCGCCATCCGCCTGTCGCCGCCAACGCCGGCAAGGACGACAACCGGCTTGCCCGATAAGGAGAACGCTCCATGGCAACTCACGATCGCTACTACGTCCCGCCTCAAAGCAAGTGGCCGATCATTGCCACGGTGGGCCTGCTGGTCACGGTGTACGGCCTGGGTACCTGGTTCAACGACCTCAAGGCTGCGCGGCCCGAGTCCCATGGCCCGCTGATTTTCTTTATCGGCGGCCTGATCGTGGCGTACATGCTGTTTGGCTGGTTCGGCGCAGTGATCAAGGAGAGCCGCGCCGGGCTCTATAGCGCGCAACTGGACCGCTCGTTTCGCTGGGGCATGACCTGGTTTATTTTTTCCGAGGTGATGTTCTTCATCGCGTTTTTTGGTGCGCTGTTTTATGTGCGCCATTTTTCCGGCCCATGGCTGGGTGGTGAGGGCAGCAAAGCGGTGGCGCACATGCTGTGGCCCGATTTTCAATTCGCCTGGCCGCTGCTGCACACCCCCGACCCTGCACTTTATCCGCCCCCCAAAGGCACCATCAGCCCGTGGGGCTTGCCACTGCTCAACACGGTGTTGCTGGTCAGCTCCAGCATCACTCTTACCATCGCTCACCACGCGCTGAGTAAAGGCCATCGTGGGGCACTCAAGTTCTGGCTGGGCCTTACGGTCTTGCTCGGGGTCGGGTTTTTGGGCTTTCAGGCCGAGGAGTACATCCACGCGTATAAAGAGCTGGGCCTGACCCTGGGCTCCGGGGTGTATGGCGCGACGTTCTTTATGCTCACCGGCTTTCACGGTGCCCACGTGACCATCGGCGCCCTGATATTGCTGGTGATGCTGATCCGGGTGATACGCGGGCATTTCAATGCCGAGCACCAGTTTGGCTTTCAGGCAGCGACCTGGTACTGGCACTTTGTGGATGTGGTGTGGCTCGGTTTATTCCTGTTCGTTTACGTGCTGTGAGCCGGCAACCATGACCCGCTTTCGACCCGGTATCGCGCCGACGCTGGTGGTGCTGGCATTACTGCCGCTGCTGGTGTTTTTGGGCTTTTGGCAGCTCAGTCGTGGCGAGCAGAAACGTGTACTGCTCGACAGCTACGCCGAACGTCAGGTCGCCGCGCCGCTGACCGCGGGGCAACTGTTGAATGTGGATCAACCGGCCTTTCGCCGCGTGCAATTGCGCGGACATTTAGACGGGCAGCACAGCCTGCTGCTGGACAACCGCGTGCGGGACGGCCAGGTCGGTGTCGAGCTGCTGCAACCTTTTCAGGATCAAGCCAGCGGTCAGTGGTTACTGCTCAATCGCGGCTGGCTGCCGTGGCCCAGCCGGCGCACGCCACCGGTCTTCGACACCCCCGAACAGACGCTGGATATCCAGGCCTGGGTTTATGAGTCCCCCGGCGCCACCTTTCAATTGCAGGCCGACCCGCAGAACGCACCCTGGCCGCGTCTCGTGACGACGGTTGCCCCCGCCAGGCTTTGGGCGGAACTAGGCCGCGAGGGCTTTGCCGACGAGGTTCGTATCGCCCCCGGCCCGGCTGCCTATAAGGCTGACTGGCCGCTGATTTCCACGGGCATGGGCCCGGAAAAACACACCGCCTATGCCGTGCAGTGGTTCGCCATGGCGCTGGCCCTGCTCGGTCTTTATCTGTACCTCGGTTGGCACAACGCTCGGGAGAAACGCCATGGGAACGGCCATCAATCCGCCTGATACAGCTCGCACTCCACCCCCTGCTACCCGGCGCCGCGGGCGCTTTCAGCTGATTCTGATTCTGTTGCTCACCGTCGGCCCGATGGTGCTGGCAACGGGCATGTACAAACTCAAATTCTGGGTACCTGACAGTCGCAGCTACCACGGTGAACTGCTGGGTAACGGGCAGAGCCGCGCGGCCCTTGGCGTGGTGTCCGATGAGTCGCGCTGGCAACTGCTGGTCACGGCGCCACAGGGCTGTGCAGCAGATTGCCAGCAGTTGGTGTATCTGGCGCGTCAGCTTCAGGTCGGGCTGGGCCGCGATGCGTCAAGGGCGACCCATGGGTTGGCCGTGGCACAGCCGGTAGACGCGCAGTACGCCGCCAAATTGCAAAGCGAATACCCGCAATTACAACGCTACACACTGGACCTGCCGACTTATACACAGGGCGCTGAGGGCAATGGCGCGGCGCAGCTGTGGATTATCGACCCGCACGGCAATCTGGTGTTGAGCTACGACCCGCAGGTCAACGGCAAGGACGTGCTCGACGACCTGCGCCATTTGCTGAAGCTGTCCAATATCGGATAGGGGCTATGTCATGGCCAAAGCTGGATTTCGTCTCGCCTTGTTGGCCACCTTGCTGGCGCTGGTGGTGGTGTTGCTCGGCGCCTATACCCGCCTGACCCATGCTGGGCTGGGCTGCCCGGACTGGCCCGGTTGCTACGGCTTTATCAGCGTGCCGCAAAGCGAGACGCAACTGGCCCATGCCGAGCTGCACTTTCCCGATGCCCCGGTGCAGGCCGACAAAGGCTGGAGCGAGATGGTGCACCGCTATTTCGCCGGCACGCTCGGGCTGTTGATTGTGCTGCTGGCGGCGCGCGCCTGGAGCCAGCGACGGTTGCCGGATCAGCCATTAAAACTGCCGCTGTTTATTCTGTTGGTGGTGATCGCGCAAGCCGCCTTTGGCATGTGGACGGTAACGCTCAAGTTGTGGCCACAGGTGGTGACGGGGCATTTACTGGGCGGGTTTGCGACCCTGAGTCTGTTGTTTTTGCTGACCTTGCGTCTGTCTGGCGTGCTGCCAGCCCTGGCTGTCCCCCGCCGCCTGCAGCGTTGGGCTACGGCCGGGCTGGTGCTGGCGATCATGCAAATTGCGCTGGGGGGCTGGGTCAGTTCCAACTACGCAGCGGTGGCCTGTGTCGACCTTCCCACGTGTCACGGTCAATGGTGGCCGCAAGCCGACTTCGCCAATGGCTTTCATTTGACTCAGCACATCGGCCCCAACTACCTGGGCGGGCAACTGGACAGTGACGCACGCACTGCAATTCACCTGACCCATCGATTCGGTGCCGTGTTGCTGACCCTGGTATTAGTGGGGCTTGCCTGGCAACTGCGCAGGGTCGGCATGACGCGGCTGGCAGGCTTGCTCCTGTTGGCGCTGGGGGTGCAAATCAGCCTGGGGGTGAGCAATGTACTGTTGGGCTTGCCACTGCCCGTCGCCGTGGCTCACAACGCCGGCGGCGCAGCATTGTTGCTGACCCTGGTGCTGGTCAACTACCACGCCCGAACGGTTTTGGTCAGGGTTAAAGCCCCCCGCTTCGCCCGCTGGATATTCAGCCCTCGGCGCCCCTCGGCCGGTCTTGTCACCCTTAAAGGGGAACTGCCATGGCGGCCCTGACTGGCGATCGGCCCCGTCAGGCGCTGTGGCGTGATTATCTGGAACTGACCAAGCCCCGGGTGGTGGTGATGATGCTGCTCACCTCGCTGGTGGGCATGTTTCTGGCCACCCGTGCGGGCGTGCCCTGGACGGTACTGGTATTTGGAAATCTGGGAATTGGCCTGTGCGCCGGCGGTGCGGCGGCGGTCAATCATGTGGTCGACCGGCGTATCGATGCGGTGATGGCCCGTACTCACAAACGTCCACTGGCCGAAGGCCGGGTCTCACCGCTGGCGGCGTTGTCATTCGCACTGCTGTTGTCGGTGTCGGGGCTGGCGCTGCTGCTGGTGTTTACCAATGCGCTGGCAGCCTGGCTGACGCTGGCTTCGCTGTTGGGTTACGCGATTATTTATACCGGCTTTCTAAAGCGGGCCACGCCGCAAAATATTGTAATTGGTGGGCTGGCCGGCGCGGCTCCGCCCTTGCTGGGCTGGGTGGCGGTCACGGGGCAGGTCACCGCTGAGCCGTTGCTACTGGCATTGATCATCTTTGCCTGGACCCCGCCGCACTTTTGGGCACTGGCGATCCACCGCAAGGAGGAATACGCCAAGGCGCAAATTCCGATGTTGCCCGTGACCCACGGCGAGCACTACACCAAGGTGCATATCCTGCTATACACATTCGCGCTGTTGGCAGTGAGCTTGCTGCCCTTTGTGATTCACATGAGCGGCCTGCTCTATCTGGCATGTGCACTGGGGTTGGGCGCGCGCTTTCTGCATTGGGCATGGGTGCTGTACCGTGGCGCTGCGCCGCACGCCGCGATCAACACCTTCAAGTACTCTATTTACTACTTGTTCCTGCTATTTATCGCGCTGCTTGTCGATCATTACTTAGTGTTGAACCTATGACTAAAACTCAAAAAACCGTTTATATCCTCGTCGCGCTGGTGGCATTGGTCATGGGCCTGACGTTTAACAAAATGATGTCGGGGAAAAGCCAGGGCGATAACACGTCCCTGATCGATGCCGGGATCATCCTGCTGCCGCAAAGCCGTCATTTGCCTGATGTGAAGATGACCAACCAGGACGGTCAGCCGGTGCTCATGAATGAGCTGAAAGACAAGTGGAGCATGCTGTTTTTCGGCTACACCTTCTGCCCGGACATCTGCCCGACCACCCTCGCCCAGCTGCGTCAGATCAAAAGTGAACTGCCCAAGGCCGTGCAGGACAAACTGCAGATCGTGCTGGTCAGTGTCGACCCGAACCGCGACACGCCGCAGCAGCTCAAACAATACCTGGGCTACTTCGACCCGCAGTTTGTAGGGCTGACGCCTGCTTCCATTGAAGACCTGCAAACACTGGCGAACGCGGTGAGCATCCCGTTCATTCCGGCTGACACCAGCAAGCCCAACTACACCGTTGACCACAGCGGCAATCTGGCGCTGATCGGTCCGGACGGCACCCAGCGCGGTTTCATTCGCGCACCGTTCAACACCGCCAAAATGGTTGCCCAATTGCCGGGGTTGGTAGAGCGTAAATAAAGGACGCGAGGGGGGAATCTGCAGGAGCCAGCTGGCTCCTGCAGAAAGATCAGCGGATCAGAACGCCGGAATGATGGCGCCTTTGTACTTCTCGTTGATGAACGCTTTCACTTCAGGGCTGTGCAGGGCAGCAACCAGCTTCTGCATGTCAGCCGAATCCTTGTCGTCCGGGCGAGCTACCAGGATGTTCACGTAAGGCGAGTCGCTGCCTTCGATCACCAGTGCATCTTTTTCCGGGTTCAGTTTGGCTTCCAGCGCGTAGTTGGTGTTGATCAGCGCCAGATCAACCTGGGTCAGCACGCGGGGAATGGTCGCGGCTTCCAGTTCGCGGAATTTCAGCTGTTTAGTGTTCTCGACGATGTCTTTAGGCGTCGACAGGATGTTGCTCGAGTCCTTGAGCTTGATCAGGCCCGCCTTGTCCAGCAGCAACAGCGCACGGCCGCCGTTGGTGGCGTCGTTAGGGATCACAACCGTTGCGCCCTCTGGCAGCTCAGCCAGCTTTTTGTACTTGCTGGAGTAAGCACCCAGCGGCTCAAGGTGTACGGCCGCAACGCTGACCAGATGGGTGCCCTTGGCCTTGTTGAACTCGTCCAGGTACGGCTGGTGCTGGAAGAAGTTGGCATCCAGGCGTTTTTCGGCCACTTGCACGTTTGGCTGGATGTAGTCAGTGAACACCTTGACCTTGAGGTTCACGCCCTCTTTGGCCAATGCCGGTTTCACGAATTCCAGAATCTCGGCGTGAGGCACCGGAGTGGCCGCGACCGACAGATCACCGGCGTGGGCCGAAAATGCGGCCACAGCGGCCACGGCAGCAAATAACTTCTTCATTCAGCAACTCCTTGTGAACACCTGACTTCAGGTGCCTGCCAGCCCTGGGCTGGCGGTTACGTTTATTAACGAGAGGTCGCGCTTACTTGCGCGAAAAGTGCACCACTAGCCGATCACCAACGGTTTGCAGAATCTGCACCAGGATCAGCAACAGCACCACCGTGACAATCATCACGTCAGTCTGGAAGCGCTGGTAGCCGAAACGAATCGCCAGATCGCCCAGGCCGCCCGCGCCGACCACGCCCGCCATCGCGGTGTAGGACACCAGCGTAATGGAGGTGACGGTTATCGCAGCAAAAATGCCGGGGCGCGCTTCAGGCAACAAGGCACTGGTAATGATCTGACGCGTGCTGGCACCCATTGCCTGAGTGGCTTCGATGATGCCGCGGTCCACTTCACGCAGTGCGGTCTCGACCAGACGGGCGAAGAACGGCGTGGCGCCGACCACCAAAGGCGGAATGGCGCCTGCTACGCCCAGCGATGTTCCGGTAATCAGAACGGTGAACGGGATCATCACAATCAGCAAAATGATAAATGGCAGCGAACGTAAAATATTCACCACCAGCGACAACAGGGCGTACACCGCCTTTTGCTCGAACAGTTGGCGCGGGCTGCACAGGAACAGCAATACGCCCAGCGGCAGGCCCAGGAGGATGGTGAACAGCAGCGAACCGCCGAGCATCATCATGGTGTCGCCGGTTGCCAGCCAGATTTCGAACCAGTCGATGTTGGCAAAGAAACTCAGTAGGGATTCCATTAGCGCAGCACCTCCATATGAACGTCAGCCGCAGTGAAACGTGCGAAAGCTGCGTCCATGTCGCCTCCGGTGATGGCCAGGGTCAACTGCCCGTAGGGGGTGTCTTTGATGCGGTCGATGCGACCGGCCAGGATGCTGTAGTCCACCCCCGTCTCGCGGGCGATAGTGCCCAGCAAAGGTGCGTAGGTGGCTTCGCCCTGGAAGGTCAGACGTACGATGCGGCCAGGAACATGGGCAAAATCGTCGCGCTGTTCGCTTTCGTCGATCTGCTCGTCTTCCTGGACAAAACGCTTGGTGGTCGGGTGCTTGGGGTGCAGGAACACTTGCGCAACCGGACCTTGCTCGACGATCACGCCTGCGTCCATCACTGCTACGTGGTCGCACACGCGACGGATGACATCCATCTCGTGTGTGATCAGCACGATGGTCAGTTTCAGTTCGCGGTTGATTTCAGCCAGCAACTGCAAGACCGACGCCGTAGTTTGCGGGTCCAGGGCACTGGTGGCTTCGTCGCACAGCAGCACTTTGGGTTTGGTGGCCAATGCGCGGGCAATGCCTACGCGCTGTTTCTGGCCGCCTGACAGCTGTGCCGGGTATTTTCTGGCGTGGTCGGACAGGCCTACCCGCTCCAGCAACTCAGCGACACGCAGGTCGATGTCTTTGCGCGACAGTTCACCGGCCAGCGTCAGCGGCATCGCGACGTTGTCGGCGACAGTTTTGGACGCCAGCAGGTTGAAGTGCTGGAAGATCATGCCGACTTGCTGGCGAAAGCGTCGCAGGCCGTTGGCGTCCATGGCCGTCACGTCCTCGTTGTCGACAATGATCTGGCCGCCACTCGGGGTTTCGAGGCGGTTGATCAGGCGCAGCAATGTACTTTTGCCCGCGCCGGAGTGGCCAATCAGGCCGAAAACCTGGCCGCTCTCAACACGCAAACTGGTGGAGTGCAACGCGGGGATGTCCTTACCGGAGACCCGGTAGGTTTTATGAACGTTATGGAACTCAATCACGTAGCGAACCTTGTGGGGCGCGAAAATAGAAGATCAGCGGTTAGCCGGGCGGGCATTTTAGCCTGTCCGTATAGAGGTTCTTAGCATTTATTTGCGTTGGAACCTTTGATTTGGCAATAAGACGACTGATGGTCTGAAATAAGGAACGACGGTAAACGCTAAAAGTCAGTACTAGGACCCGCCTCGGGAGATTAGTCCAGGAAGCCCGGCCCATCGGGCTTTCGCCAACAAGGAGTTTAGTCTGATGAGTAGCAAAAAACCGTCTTCCAACAAGAGCCAGATGGCCGGCACCGACACCTTGGATCGTGGCAACAGCAACGTCAAACTCGATAGCCTCGAAACTTTTCGTGATGACGCGACGGATCAGGCGTTGCGCACCAATCAGGGGGTGAAGATTGCGGACAATCAAAACACCCTGAAAGCCGGCGCCAGAGGCCCCTCGTTGCTCGAAGACTTCATCATGCGCGAGAAGATCACGCATTTTGACCACGAGCGAATTCCAGAGCGCATCGTTCACGCTCGCGGTACCGGTGCCCACGGTTACTTCCAGGCTTATAAATCTCACAGCGACCTGAGCAAGGCGGGTTTTCTGCAGGACCCGGGTAAAAAAACCCCGGTTTTTGTGCGTTTCTCGACCGTTCAGGGCCCGCGTGGCTCCGGGGATACCGTGCGCGATGTCCGCGGCTTTGCCGTGAAGTTTTTTACCGATGAGGGCAATTTCGATCTGGTCGGTAACAACATGCCTGTGTTTTTTATCCAGGACGCGATCAAGTTTCCTGACTTCGTGCATGCGGTAAAGCCTGAGCCACACAACGAAATTCCCACAGGTGGCTCAGCCCACGACACGTTTTGGGACTTCGTCTCGCTGGTGCCTGAATCTGCTCACATGGTGATTTGGGCAATGTCTGACCGCGCCATTCCTAAGAGCCTGCGCAGCATGCAGGGTTTCGGCGTGCATACGTTCCGTCTGATCAACGCTGAAGGCAAATCCAGCTTCGTCAAATTCCACTGGCGTCCGACTGTGGGTACTTGCTCGCTGGTGTGGGACGAAGCGCAAAAGCTGGCGGGCAAAGACACTGACTACCATCGCCGTGATCTGTGGGAGTCGATTGAAACCGGCGATTACCCTGAGTGGGAATTCGGCGTGCAGATCATTTCGGAGGAAGACGAGCATAAATTCGACTTCGATATCCTTGATCCAACCAAGCTGATCCCCGAAGAACTGGTGCCGATTACGCCTCTGGGCAAGATGGTGCTTAACCGCAACCCGGATAACTTCTTCGCGGAAACCGAGCAAGTAGCTTTTTGCCCGGGCCATATCGTGCCGGGTATCGACTTCTCCAATGACCCGTTGCTGCAAGGTCGGCTGTTTTCCTACACCGATACGCAAATCAGCCGTCTGGGCGGGCCGAACTTTCACGAAATCCCGATCAACCGCCCCGTTGCGCCGTTTCACAATAATCAGCGCGACGCGCAGCACCGCAGCACCATCAACAAAGGCCGGGCGTCTTACGAGCCGAATTCCATCGACGGTGGCTGGCCCAAAGAAACCCCGCCTGCGGCCCATGACGGGGGGTTTGAGTCGTACCCCGAGCGTATTGATGCCAACAAGATTCGTCAGCGCAGCGAGTCGTTCAGTGACCACTTCTCCCAGGCCCGGCTGTTTTTCCGCAGCATGAGCAAGCACGAGCAAGAACACATTATCGGCGCCTACAGTTTTGAGCTGGGCAAGGTGGAGCGCGAACACATCCGGGTGCGCCAGGTGAATGAAATCCTGGCCAATATCGACCTTCAGCTGGCCAAGCGAGTGGCTGAAAACCTGGGCCTGCCAGCACCGAAGGCCGGCACGGTCGCGGAGCGAAAAACCAGTGTCAGCCAGTCCCCGGCCTTGAGCCAGGCCAACCTGCTGGCGGGCAATATCAAAACCCGTAAAGTGGCAATTCTGGCGGCCAATGGTGTCGATGGTGCAGCGATTGAAAGCCTCAAACAGGCCCTCACGGCCCAAGGCGCACATGCCAAATTGCTGGGGCCTACGTCCGCGCCGGTGAAAACGGCAGACGGCAAGTTGTTGCCAGTGGATGCCTCCATGGAGGGCATGCCGTCGATTGCCTTTGATGCGGTGTTCGTACCGGGCGGTGCAGCGTCGATCAAGACTTTGAGTGGTGACGGCGTGGCGTTGCATTACCTGCTCGAAGCTTATAAACACCTGAAGGCGATTGCCTTGCAGGGTGACGCCAGCCAACTGCTGGATGTGCTGCATTTACAGGTAGATGAAGGATTGCTGGCGATCAAGGATGCCAAGGATGTGAAGGCGTTCTTTGCCGCGATTGCCCAGCATCGGGTCTGGGCACGGGAGCCGAAGGCCAAGGCCATTCCGGCGTAATTGCAGGGCTCTGCAGCAGCGAGCTTGTACGCGATGGGGTCGCCGATGACCCTGTCGCGAACAAGCGGCTTGCCGCAGGTTTACTTGAATTTACGGTTTGCTGGGGATCAGCACCATTTGCGCAGGCACATGGCGAATGATCTGGCGTTCCAGTTTCAGATCGAACGCAGGGTCGAGTTTTTTCACCCGTTTGCTGATCAGTGTGGACAGCCATGGAAAGTCCGCCGTGCGCGGAACCTGCAGGCTGACAGCGCACTGGTAATTGACGATGTCTTGCGCAATCAAGTCCAGTTGATGGCGAAGTTTGGCAATATCGTCGATGTTAAGCGTAACGGTCGTGCTCTCTGCTGCGGGGTCGATAACCTTGGCCGCAGGTCTGGCTTCGGCAGCCTTTAGCGCGGCCTCGGCCTTGTCCAGCTCAGCTTTGCGCGCATGGGCAATGGCGCTGTTGACGCCACCGGTCAGCGCCGGAGCTGTAGGCATCAAGGATCGGGCGCGGCTCAGTGCTGTGGCAGCAGCGTTGACATCACCTTTTTGCAGAACGATCTGGCTGCGTTGCAAGTAGGCTTCAGCCAGCTGGCGCTGGTACTGCACCAACTGCGGGTCATCCGGCGTTTGCGCCTGCAAGGCGGCCAGTTGATCTTCAGCGGTAGCGAGTTCACTGCTGGCCAGGTTTTGCTCCAGCTGTGCGATGGCCGCAGCGCGCGCATCCGGGACAGGCGTGTCGCCGGAAGGTGTGCTTTGGCAGGCGCCCAGCAGCAAGGAAAATGCGGCCAGGAGCAAGTAACGGGAGTTAAACAGCTTCATTCCTGCGGCTCTCTAAGTGCGCAAAAAACGAGCAAGTCTACACCCCTCGACGGGGCAGAACAAAACTCAGCAGAAACAGTGCCGCGGCACACACCACAATTGATGGTCCCGCCGGCGTGTCTTTGAACCATGAAAGTGCCAGGCCACCACACACTGCCAGCATTCCCAGCAAGCTGGCACCCAGGGCCATCTGCTCGGGAGAGCGGGCATGGCGTTGGGCTGCTGCTGCCGGGATGATCAGCAAGGACGTGATCAACAACACGCCGACAATCTTCATTGCTACGGCAATAACAATCGCGATCAACAGCATCAGCGTCATGCGCAGCGCTGCTACCGGCAAGCCTTCAACGGTTGCCAACTCTTCATGTACGGTAATCGCCAGCAGCGGCCGCCACAGTGCCACCAACAATGCCAAAACTACAGCGCTACCGCCCATGATCCACATCAAATCGTTCGGGCTGATTGCCAGCAGATCACCAAACAAATAAGCCATCAGGTCGATTCGCACTTCATGCATGAAGCTTAGTACGACCAGCCCGAGGGACAAGGTACTGGGTGCAAGTATTCCGAGCAATGTGTCGGAAGCCAATGGCTGGCGCTGTTGCAAGGTGACCAACAAGACTGCCAGTAACAGGCAGCCAACCGTCACGGCGATGGTCGGGCTGACATCGAGCAGAAACCCCATCGCCACCCCGAGCAAGGCGGCATGGGACAGCGTGTCACCGAAATAGGCCATTCGTCGCCACACGACAAACGAACCCAGGGGCCCCGCGACTATTGCCAAAGCCAGACCTGCCAGCAGGGCGTAAAACAGAAAATCAGCCATGCTTGCAGCCTTCTCCATGAATGTGTGCGGGCGCCGCGGTGGCGTCTTCGCTGACCACCGAACCATGCAAGTCATGGGCGTGGTCATGATGGTGGTGATAAATCGCCAGGCTCTGTGCGTTTTTGCCGAACAGTTCAACGAACGCCGGGTCATTGCTGACTTGTTCCGGGTGACCCGAGCAACAGACGTGGCGATTGAGGCAGACCACCTGATCGGTGGTGCTCATGACCAGGTGCAAATCGTGGGACACCATCAGCACGCCGCAGCCGTGGCGGTCGCGCAGGCGGGTAATCAAGCTGTACAGCTCGGCCTGGCCGGCTACGTCTACGCCCTGCACCGGCTCGTCAAGAACCAGCAACTCAGGCTTGCGCAGCAGAGCGCGGGCCAGTAGTACGCGCTGCATTTCACCGCCGGAAACACTTTGCACGGGGCTGTCGATGACTTTCTCGGCGCCCACTTCTTTCAGCGCGGCGAGAGCCTGGGGTCTGTCCACGCCCGGCACCAGGCGCAAAAAGCGCAATACCGAGAGCGGCAGTGTCGGATCGACGTGCAGTTTTTGCGGCATGTAGCCGACCCGCAGCCTGGGTTTGCGCCATACGCTGCCATGGGTGGGCTTTAGCAGTCCGAGCACGGCTTTGACCAGCGTGGTTTTACCGGCGCCGTTGGGGCCTATGAGGGTAACGATCTGGCCCGGCTCGACACTCAGCTCGATATTGTCGAGCACGTCTTGCCCGGCGAAGGTCACAGTGACCTGGTCCAAACGTATCAGTGCAGCGCTCATCAGGCCTCCCGGCAACCCGAACACAAACCGACCACTTCGACGGTCTGGCCTTCCACAGTAAAGCCGACATCCAGCGCGCTATTGATGATTGCGTTGCTGATGCTCTTTTGCTCAAGCTCGATGGCGGCATGGCAGTTGCGGCAGATCAGAAACTGGCCCTGATGCGCGTGCTCGGGGTGGCTGCAACCAATAAAGGCATTGAGTGAGGAAATGCGATGCACCAGACCGTTATCGAGCAGGAAGTCCAGCGCCCGATATACGGTCGGTGGTGCTGCGCGGCGACCGTCTTGCTCGCTGAGCACTGCCAGAATGTCATAAGCGCCCAGCGGCTTGTGGCTTTGCCATACCAGCTCAAGCACCCGGCGGCGCAGGGCAGTCAGGCGCAAACCCTTTTGCGCACACAAGATGTCCGCTTCGCTAAGCGCGCTGTGGACACAGTGGGAGTGGTCATGGGGACGACTGGCTAGCGGTGTAATAGGCATGGGCGGCGACGATTTTTGAGAGAGACGTTATTATGTTACCTGTTTCAACCACCATGAGTGCTCATCGTGCCCCGTCTTTTTTCTATTTTTCTTGCTCTAAGTGCCAGTTTTGCCGTGATTGGCCCGGCTCGCGCCGAGGTCAACGTGTTGACCAGCATCAAGCCCTTGCAGCTGATTGCGGCTGCTGTGCAGGACGGCGTAGGTCATCCCGAGGTGCTTTTGCCGCCTAATGCTTCGCCCCATAACTATGCACTGCGCCCTTCCGACGTACGGCGCGTGCAGTCGGCTGATCTTCTGTACTGGATTGGCCCTGACATGGAAGGTTTCATGCCGCGGGTGATCAAAACCCGTACCTTGCCATCGGTTGCCATTCAAACCCTGCCAGCGCTAAAACTTCGTCATTTCGCCGAAGATAGCCAGTCCCATGAAGAAGATGCCGCCGAACACGACCACGATCACCGTCCTGGTACGCTGGATGCGCACCTGTGGCTGGACCCGGCGAACGCCCGTGTGATCGCGGCTAAAATGGCGGCTGACCTGAGTCAGAAAGACCCTGCCAACGCGGCCAGATACCAAGCTAACCTCACGGCTTTCAATCAGCGTCTGGACGCTCTGGATGTGCGTCTCAAAGCACGCTTGGCCGGGATTTCCGACAAGCCGTTCTTTGTGTTCCACGAAGGCTACGATTATTTCGAAAGCGCTTACGGCCTCAAGCATGCAGGCGTTTTCAGCGTGGCTTCGGAAGTACAACCGGGTGCCCAGCACGTCGCAACCATGCGCAAGCGTCTGCAGGAAGTAGGCAAGACGTGCGTGTTCAGTGACCCGCCTTTGCGCCCGCGTCTGGCTGACACGCTGACGGCCGGTTTACCGGTCAAGCTGGCTGAACTGGATGCGTTGGGTGGCTATACCCCGGCGACGGCGCAGGGGTACGAGCAACTGCTGGAAAAATTGGGCAATGACCTGGCGGGTTGCCTGGAAGGTTTGTAACGCCCCAGACAAAGAACCTGTAGGAGCGAGCTTGCTCGCGAGCTATTCAATTACACACACAGCTCGCGAGCAAGCTCGCTCCTACCTTACAGCGCGAAAGGCAGATGTATTGTCACTGCCTGGCGCAATGCCAAACGGCGTTCGAACTCGCCCGGATCGTGAATCAGTACGTCCTGTCCGGCAAAAGTGTGGGCTGCGATCAGGCGTGACAGCCAGAAACGCACGCACGCCACGCGCAACATCGTCGGCCACAGCTGAGCTTCGCTCGCAGTAAACGGGCGCAGAGCGGCATAAGCGCCAAGCAATGCACGGGCCCGTGGCTCGTCAATCTTTCCGTCTTCGTCAGCGCACCAGTCATTCAGGGCAATCGCAACGTCGTACAGCATTGGGCCAGAGCATGCGTTGTAAAAGTCGATCAGGCCGGTCAGATGCGTGCCTTCAAACATTGCGTTGTCACGAAACAGGTCGCCGTGCAGGTTGGCCCGCGGCAATGCGAGGATCTGCTCTTTATGCGCGCTGATTTCATCCAGTGCCTTTTGCAGCAATTGTGCCGATTCGGGTGACAGGTCGGCCATCAATGCCGGTCCTTCTGCCAGCATCCAGTCCAGGCCACGGTCTGTCTTGCGCTCCAGCACGTTGTCACGTGTGGCCACATGCAAATGGCCGAGCAATTCGCCGACTTGTGCACAATGCTGGGCATTGGCTTCACGAATGTGCTTGCCCGCCAGGCGCGGTTGCAGCAGCGCCGGCTTGCCCTTGAGTTCACGCAGGGCCTGGCCGTCGACGGTGCGCAATGCGAAAGGCACCGGCAGATCAGCAGTGTGCAGCACGTCCAGCAGCTCGATAAAGAACGGCATCTCTTTGATCGGACCACGTTCAACCAGGGTCAGGACATATTCGCCCTGCTCCAGGCTGATGAAGTAATTGGTGTTTTCGCTGCCAGCGGCAATCCCCTGGAAATCGAGCAGGCGGCCAAGCCCGTAAGGCGCAAGAAAAGTTTCCAACTCGGTGCGAGTCAGGGGCGTGAATACAGACATGGTTTAAAACTGCCAGTACGGGCGCCGCATGGAGTCGGCGCCGATTAAAGTTAAGACGCTATTTCCATTCGAAGATTTTCCACGATGGAATCAGCATATCCGGCTGGTCGGAACGGATGAAATTGGCATCAGTACCATCAGCGCGCACTAAAAAGTACGGCGGTGCTCCTTTTGGGGTGACCTTGATGGCATACAGAAAACCGTTTTGACGGTATTCCTGGATTGTTTTATCGCCTTCCGTGCGAATGGTTACGTCTGGGTCAGCTGTGACTGCTTCATCGGCTGCGAAGGTTAACAGCGGAGTGAATGCAAACAAGCCGGTCAGCAACAGGCGATTTAGTGTGCGCATGATAACCTTGTCCCTTTGTCGTCATTGGTCCGGACATTCTAGCGCCGGACTCGCCGAAAAGGTTGATCCTGCTCATGAGCCAAGCTCCCCTCGTCCTGGTGGACGGTTCTTCATATCTGTACCGCGCCTTTCATGCGCTGCCGCCGCTGACTACGTCCAAGGGGTTGCCGACAGGTGCCGTGAAGGGCGTATTGAACATGCTTAAAAGCCTGCGAAAACAGTACCCGGACAGTCCGTTTGCGGTGGTTTTCGATGCCAAGGGCGGGACATTTCGCGATGAGATGTTCGCCGAATACAAGGCTAACCGTCCAAGCATGCCCGACGACATGCGGGTCCAGATCGAGCCCTTGCACGCCAGCGTTATCGCGCTTGGCTTCCCTTTGCTGTGTGTGGAAGGTGTTGAGGCCGACGATGTAATCGGCACCCTGGCCCGCAGCAGCGCTGCCGCAGACCGTCCGGTAGTTATTTCGACGGGCGACAAGGACATGGCGCAATTGGTCGACGGTCACATCACTCTGGTCAATACCATGACTGGCAGCGTGATGGACATCGAGGGCGTGAAAGAAAAATTTGGCGTCTCGCCCGAGCAGATCATTGATTACCTGGCTCTGATGGGCGATTCGTCCGATAACATTCCGGGCGTCCCGGGGATTGGTCCGAAGACCGCGTCCGGCTTGCTGGTCGGTGTCGGCGGCGGTCTGGTCGATTTGTACGAAAAGCTCGATATCGTGCCGACCTTACCGATCCGCGGGGCTAAAAATCTGCCGGCCAAGCTTGAAGAGCACCGGGAAATGGCATTTTTGTCGTACCGGCTCGCCACGATCAAAATTGATGTTCCACTGGATATCGGCCTCGAAGACTTGCATCTCAAACAGCCAGACTGCGAAAAGCTGATTGAGCTGTACACCGAGCTGGAATTCAAAAGCTGGATTGCCGAGGTTGAGCGTGAAGCCAAGCGTGCCGGCCAGGTAATTGTTCATGAAGAGCCTGCGCCGCCTGCCGAAGAACAGCAGTACGAAACCATCCTTGATCAGGCGCGCTTCGACGTATGGCTGAAAAAGCTTAACGACGCCAGGCTGATAGCTTTCGATACTGAAACCACGGGCCTGGACGCGCAGCAGGCGCAATTGGTGGGGCTGTCGTTTGCAGTCAAGCCGGGCGAAGCGGCCTACATCCCGCTGACCCACTCCTACATGGGCGTGCCTGAGCAACTGGATCGCGACACAGTACTGCGAGCCCTCAAGCCGTTGCTCGAAGACCCCGCCAAAGCCAAGGTGGGCCAGCACGCCAAGTTCGACATGAACATCCTGGCCAACTGCGCCATCGGCGGTGATCAGGCATGCGGGATCATGGTGCAGGGCGTCGCCTTTGACACCATGCTCGAATCCTATGTGCTCGACTCCACGGCGACGCGCCACGATATGGACAGCCTTGCCCTCAAATATCTGGGCCATGGCACTACCAGCTTCCAGGACATTGCCGGCAAGGGTGTCAAGCAGCTGACCTTTGACCAGATCTCGCTGGAGCAGGCCGGGCCGTATGCGGCTGAAGATGCTGACGTGACCCTGCGGTTGCACCATGTGCTGCACGAGAAGCTGGCGGCGATCCCGAGCCTGAACAGCGTTTTGACCGACATTGAGATGCCGCTGGTACCTGTACTGGCGCGCATTGAGCGTCAGGGTGCGCTGGTGGACGCCAACCTGCTGGGTATTCAGAGCGTTGAACTGGGCGACAAGCTGGTCGCGCTTGAGCGTGAGGCTTTCGCCATCGCAGGCGAAGAATTCAACCTTGGGTCCCCTAAGCAATTAGGCGTGATCCTGTACGAAAAGCTCGGGTTGCCGATTATCAGCAAAACCGCCAAGGGTCAGCCTTCGACGGCTGAAGCGGTTCTGGCTGAATTGGCCGAGCAGGACTTCCCTTTGCCCAAGGTACTGATGCAGTACCGCTCAATGAGCAAGCTGAAAAGCACCTACACTGATCGCCTGCCTGAGCAGATCAATCCTCGTACCGGTCGGATTCATACGTCTTACCACCAGGCAGTCACGGCGACCGGACGCTTGTCGTCCAGTGATCCAAACCTGCAGAACATTCCGATCCGTACCGCCGAAGGCCGTCGGATTCGTCAAGCGTTTGTGGCGCCAAAAAGCTACAAACTGCTGGCGGCGGACTACTCGCAAATCGAGCTGCGGATCATGGCCCATCTGGCCAAGGACGAAGGCTTGCTGCACGCCTTCCGCAACGACCTGGACGTTCACAGTGCTACTGCAGCCGAGGTATTCGGTGTCGAACTGAACGATGTCACTACCGATCAGCGTCGTAGCGCCAAAGCGATCAACTTCGGTCTGATCTATGGCATGAGTGCTTTCGGTCTGGCCAAGCAGATTGGTGTTGATCGCAAACAGTCCCAGGCTTACATCGACCGCTATTTCGCGCGCTACCCGGGTGTTCTGGATTACATGGAACGCACCCGTACCCAGGCCGCCGAGCAAGGCTATGTCGAGACCATTTTTGGCCGTCGCCTGTATTTGCCGGACATCAATGCGAAAAACCCGGCGCTGCGCAAAGGCGCAGAGCGGACGGCGATTAACGCCCCGATGCAGGGCACTGCTGCGGATATCATCAAGAAAGCCATGGTGGCTGTGGATAACTGGCTGACGGCTTCTGGTCTGGATGCGCGCGTCATTTTGCAGGTACACGATGAATTGGTACTTGAGGTGCGTGAAGACCTGGTGGAAGAAGTGCGCGAACAGGTCCGTAGCCACATGAGCGAAGCCGCGAAGCTCGATGTGCCGCTGGTGGTGGAAGTGGGTGTGGGCAACAACTGGGATGAGGCGCACTAAGGGCTGAAGATGGCGGTATGGGGTTTTTGGCTCAGCCAAAGCCCCGTTTATTGCAAATGGTTTTTAGCCATCTGGAACTTAACAGTCATTCACCACTCAGATTTACTGAATGGGTGGTGAAGCCCTTCAATGCTCCTGATGTTGTGTTAAGTGTTGGCAGATATCTGGATCGCGCCCTAGCGGTCCAGTACTTGAACCCCGAACTTCTTCCCCCAATACGAAGTCCGGGGTTTTTTTTGCCTGCAATTCCTTATTCGGCGCTCTCGATTGCTTCTTCGCCTTTGTTCGGTAGTTCCATCCAGCGTGCCAGCACGGTGTAGGCTTCTTCCAGGCCCATGCGTTTAGGGGTGGAGAACAGCTGGATGGTCACAGCATCGCCCCATTGCTTGCGGATATCAGCCTGAATTTTGAGCAGGGTATTTTTCGCAGCGCCGTACGTCAGTTTGTCGGCTTTGGTCAGCAAAATGTGCATCGGCATGCCGCTCGAAACCGTCCAGTCGAGCATCAACAGGTCGAAATCGGTCATTGGATGACGGATATCCATCATCAAAATCACACCCTTGAGGCTTTCGCGGCTGCCGAAATAGGCTTCCAGGTGACGCTGCCAGTGCAGTTTCAGCGGGATAGGAACCTTGGCATAACCATAACCCGGCAGGTCGACCAGGCGACGCTCTTCGTCCAGCTGGAAGAAGTTCAGCAACTGAGTGCGTCCTGGGGTTTTCGAGGTGCGCGCCAGGCTAGCGTGGGTCAAGGTGTTGAGTGCGCTGGACTTGCCGGCGTTGGAGCGCCCGGCGAACGCGACTTCATAGCCTTCGTCGTCGGGGCATTGATCAACTTTGGCTGCGCTGAGCATGAAGGTGGCCTGTTGGCACAGACCGAGAATGGGGTTCTTGAGTTGCATGGGATTTCCGATGTGAGCGGCGTCAGGAATGGACGCGGCGAGCGTGTCGTTTCCGTTTCAGTGGCGCCAGTATATAATGCCGCAGATTTTGTGTGCGCTTTGTCCCAGCGTAGGATAAAGAATACGGGAGCGGTAAACCCAGGTTGCGCAGTAGAACGCAGCAGGCTCCCAACCCTGAAAAGGTCGTTTTATGACGAAATGGCTGCTAGCTGCCGGTATCTTGATGCCACTTTAACAGCACTCAGGCTACACAGGATCCGGAAGCCGTGTACAACCGCGTTTGTATTGTCTGCCAGCTGGTCAACTGCCCGCAGCACCGACATCCGGTGATCGGGAAGCCTGAAGGCCAAGGGCAAGATATGGAAGCGCCGGTGCAGCACGTGACCCAGGGTTTCAAGGCGATGCCGCCGCGTGGTTTGTGCATGGACTGCAGTGTCGAGGATTACCGGTCACCCACCCTGTGGATGAACGAGTAAGCCCGGCCCATAACTCTTTAACCCTTAGCCGTAGTTGGATTAGCTGATGAACAAATTACTCGTGAGTCTGCTGTTGACCTTGGGCGTCGCCGGTACTGCCCAGGCCGCAGCCACCGCCCTTGTCGGCGATGCTGCTGCAGGTCAGGCAAAAACCGCTGTATGTGGCGCTTGTCACGGTCCGGACGGCAATAGCATGGCGCCAAATTTCCCGAAGCTGGCCGGGCAAGGTGATCGCTACCTGCTCAAGCAACTGCACGAAATCAAGGACGGCAAGCGCCAGGTACTGGAGATGACTGGCTTGCTGACCAACCTGAACGATCAGGATCTCGCGGATATCGCGGCTTACTACTCCAGCCAGAAAAACTCGGTGGGTGCTGCTGACCCGGCACTGGTTGCCCGTGGCGAAGCCCTGTTCCGCGGTGGCGACCTGCAAAAAGGCATGCCTGCGTGCACCGGTTGCCACTCGCCTGACGGCCAGGGTAATGCCGCTGCCGGCTTCCCGCATTTGGGTGGCCAGCACGCCAGCTATATCGAGAAACAACTGACCGACTTCCGTGAAGGCGAGCGTACCAACGACGGTGACTCGATGATCATGCGCGGTATTGCTGCGAAGCTGAGCAACAAGGATATCAAGGCGCTGGCCAGCTACATTCAGGGTCTGCACTAAGGGTCGATTACGCCCGGGTGCAAGCCTTTGGCCGTGTTAACGATCGTTTAATCCTTGACTGTGAACCTTAAAGGGCAGCTTCGGCTGCCCTTTTTCGTGGCATCTGCCGCTACACTACCGAACTCAAGCCAGAACGGACCTGTCTGAATACAGGTCCGTTGAAGCGACCTTATTTGCCCAGGAGTAAAGCATGCGTAATCTGATTCTCAGCGCCGCTCTCGTCAGTGCCAGTCTGTTTGGCATGACCGCTCAAGCTGCCGAACCGCTTGAAGCGGGTAAACAATATGTAGAGCTGAGCAGCGCCGTTCCGGTTGCAGTGCCAGGCAAGATCGAAGTGGTAGAGCTGTTCTGGTACGGCTGCCCGCATTGCTACGCGTTTGAGCCAACCATCAACCCATGGGTTGAAAAACTTCCAGCCGACGTTAATTTCGTGCGTATCCCCGCCATGTTTGGCGGAATCTGGGACGTTCACGGCCAATTGTTCCTGACTCTCGAAGCCATGGGTGTTGAAAACAAGGTCCATAAAGCGGTTTTTGAAACCATTCACAAGGCTTCCCAGGGCGACAAGTCAGGAAACCTGCTGAAAACCCCTGATGAAATGGCTGAGTTCCTGGCGGCTCAAGGCGTCGACAAAGACAAGTTCCTGAGCACCTACAACTCCTTCGCCGTTGCCGGTGCGGTCAAGAACGCCAAGGATAAAGCCAAGGCTTATCAGATCTCCGGCGTACCGACCATGGTGGTTGATGGCAAGTACCGCTTCGACCTCGGCACTGCCGGTGGCCCTGAGCAAGCCTTGCAAGTGGCCGATCAGCTGATTGCCAAAGAGCGGGCAGCCAAGTAAACGGCGCCTCTATCGTGAGGGGCTGGAAAACAAAGCGAACCGTTGCCCTGCACGAACCGCAGGTCAACGAGGATCATCTGGCTGCCTGCGGGCTGCCGGATGATCGGCGTTTGCGACTGCTCAGTTTTAATATCCAGGTCGGTAACAGTACCCAGAGCTACCGTCATTACCTGACCCGCAGCTGGCAGCATGTACTGCCACACAAAGGGCGGGCCGGTAACCTGGACAAGATAGGCGACTTGTTGAGCGACTTCGATCTGGTCGCTTTGCAGGAAGCTGATGGTGGCAGCCTTCGATCCGGCTACATCAATCAAGTCAAATACCTGGCCCAACAGGGCGAATTCCCCTACTGGTATCAACAACTCAATCGCAATCTGGGTCGCCTGGCCCAGCACAGCAATGGCGTGCTCAGCCGGCTGCGCCCTACGGCGATTGAAGATCATCCCTTGCCCGGCCCTGCGGGTCGTGGCGCAATTTTAGTGCGCTTCGGTACTGGTCCTGATGCACTGGTCGTGGTGGTCATGCACCTGGCGCTGGGGACTAAGGTGCGGACGATGCAACTGGCCTATATTCGCGAGCTGGTCAGCGGTTATCAGCATCAGGTGCTGATGGGCGACATGAACACCAATGCCACTGATCTACTCCAGACTTCGCCCCTGCGTGACCTCGGTTTGCTGGCGCCGCAAATGGAAGCCACCTTCCCCAGCTGGCGTCCGCAGCGTTGTCTTGATCATATTTTGCTCAGTCCCAGCCTTACGCTGGAGCGTGTGCAGGTGCTGGATCAGCCCATCTCTGATCATTTGCCGGTGGCAGTTGAAATCCGCTTGCCGGGGACGGTGGGCGTCGACGCCCTGCCTGTGCTGAGCAGCCCCTCTTCATGAGTGCTGATGACGCCAGTCGCTGGAAAGAAAAGTACCTAAAAAGCATCGAGCGCCAAGACAAACTGGAACGTCGCTGGAATGCCCGGCTCGATTTGCTGCGCCGGGGGCTGGTACGCAGCACTCTGGCGGCAGAAGGCACTGATCGTACCGTCGACCAGTGCATGAAGGAGATGCGCGACGCGCTACGCTCTGACGAGATGGACGCCGCGTTGGCGGCATTGTTGCCGCGTCTCGAAAAGGCCGTACTCGACTCCGAGCAGCGCCGGGAAACCCGCGTTGAGCAAATCAGTACGGCACTCAATACCCTGGTCACCCAGCTGCAAGCGCTGCCGTTGCCGCGCGAAGTCAGCAAGCCGCTGAAGGCATTCGCCAAACAGCTCGACAGCCGTGCAAGCCAGGCCCGCGAGATCCCGCTGTTGCTCGATGAACTGAGCCATTTGCAAGGGCTTGCTCTGGCGCCCCAAAGCCCTGAGTCAGAGTCGACAAAGCCGGGCTTGTTGCAGCGATTGTTCGGTGCTCAGGGGGCAGACCGGGCAGTGCCCGAAGTCACTGCACCGCAAGTCACCCGGGCACAGGCAGCGACACAGCCTGCGCTCGTCAAACCCCCTGCAGCACCTCCACTGCCCTCGTTGCCGCTGGCTGAAAGTGCCCCGCCCGAGCTGGAGCGGCTGCAATCGGTGCCGGTGCCAGTGGCCGATACTGAGGCCTCGTCGCTGCACCCTCAGGAGGATCACGCACAGCCCCTGCCCGAGCCGGAAGTTCCAGTGCCTGAAGAGTCGCAGGAGCATGTGTCCGCCGGGGCACTGGAGTCTGTTGTCGCCCTTGTGGATGCAGAAAACAGCCTGCCCGAAGTCCTGGTTGATTCCTTACCCCCTGAAAGTGATGACTTTACCGGGCCACCTGAGTCTTCCGAGCCTGGCCAGGCAGAGCCCCTTGCGGTCTATGCCCTGCCTGAAAGTCCCGAGCCATCCTACAGCTCGGTCGCGGTGCATATTGAATCCACCCTGCTTGGGTTGCTGAGCGACCTTTCATTGCCGGAGTATCATCGCCCGCAAGCAGAGGCGATGCGCATTCGTCTTGAAAAAGGGCTCAACTGGTACGAACTGCTGCCCATCCTCGATGATCTTGCCGTTCTGATGCTGGCTGTCGCTGACAGTGATCAGCATGAGTTCGAGGCGTATCTCAAGCAGCTCAACGAGCGGTTGGAGTTGTTCCAGAACAACCTTCAGGCGGCGAGCGAGGGGCACACCGAAGGTCGATCTGCTGCCGCTGACTTGCACAGTCAATTGCGCGAACACGTCGACGGGTTGCAAAACAGTGTTCACGACGCGGTCGATCTGCGCAGCCTCAAGCACATACTGGAAAACCGCCTGGAAGGCCTGCTGGGTACGCTTGACCAACACCAGCAGCAGCGCGATGCACGGGAGCAAGAGGTCGCAGCGCACCTGCAAGGCCTGGCCGAGCGGGTTGTACAAATGGAACAGCAAGCCCAGGGCTATCGCGAGCACCTTGAAGAGCAGCGCCAGAAAGCCCTGATTGACCCTCTCACCGGTTTGCCCAACCGGGCGGCCTGGGGCGAGCGACTTGGACTTGAAGTCAGACGCTGGCAAACAGAAGCAAGTCCGTTGTTGATCGCCATGCTCGACCTTGATCATTTCAAGCGCATCAATGATGGTTATGGTCATCTGGCGGGCGATAAAGTGCTGAAGATTATTGCCACTCAGCTATGCAAGCACCTGCGCCCCGGCGACTTTATCGCCCGCTTTGGCGGTGAGGAGTTTGTGCTGTTGATCCCTGGCGCCACGCTGGCCACGGGTGCGCCATTGCTCGAAAAACTGCGTGCGGCCATTGCAGGCTGTCCGTTTCACTTCAAGGGCGAGCCAGTAACCATCACCGCTTCAATCGGTGTCTCGGCATTCAGGCCGGGTGACCGCAGCGAGCATGTACTCAAGCGTGCAGATGACGCCCTGTATCGGGCCAAGCATAACGGGCGAAATTGCATTGAGGCCGACCTCCAGCCGCAGCCCTGAAGGTTCTGCGAGCGGCTACAGGGTTGCAGGCGGTGGTGAGGTGCAAGAGGTTGCGTTCAGATGCACCCGCAGCCAGTAAGGTATGCTGGCGCATTAATATTTTCCTGTGTTGGCTCCGCCCATGAAATTCTCAGCGCTTCTTATTGTGTTTCTTGCCCTGCTGGCCGGTTGTACCGGCGGCCTTCGCATGGATACCAGCCATCCTTCGGTCAACCACGACAGCCGCGTGCAGTTCGTGGTGCTTCATTACACCTCGACCTCGCTGGAGCGTTCACTGCAGTTGCTCACTAGCGGGCCTGTCAGTAGCCACTATCTGATTGGTGACACCCCGCCAACCATTTACAAGCTGGTGGATGAAAACCAGCGGGCCTGGCACGCCGGTGAGAGCCAATGGAAAGGCCGCACCTGGCTTAACTCCAGCTCCATCGGCATTGAGATCGTCAACAAGGGTTACCGTGATACACCGAACGGGCGGGTCTGGTATCCCTACACCGAAGGGCAGGTCCAGTCGTTGATTGCGCTGCTCAAAGACATCACGACGCGTTACAAAATCGATGCACACAACATTATTGGTCACAGCGACATAGCCCCCCTGCGCAAGCTTGACCCGGGCCCGCTGTTTCCCTGGAAGCGCCTGGCCGATGCAGGCTTCGGTGTCTGGCCAGAGGCTCAGGCCGTAGCCCGCGAGCAGGCTTTGTTTGCCAACGCGCTGCCAAGTATTACCTGGTTTCAGCAGCAGTTAGCGCTATTGGGCTACGAGACACCGCAGACCGGAGAGCTGGACGTTGCTACTCGCCATGTACTGGCGGCCTTCCAGATGCACTTTCGGCCAGCCCTGTTTGATGGCACCCCCGATGCAGAAAGCGCGGCCATCCTGAAAGTACTGAATACACAAACCCAGTAATGACCAGGCAAGCGTTATAACAGGGGCAAGGCCATATAAAACTGGGTGCCCTGACCCGGGCGCGAATAGACGCCGATCCGCCCGCCGTGCAATTGCACGATCTCCTTGCACAGCGCCAACCCAAGGCCGGCGCCGCCCTTTTTGCGCCCTACTTGCACAAAGGGTTCGAAAATCCTTCCTTGCTGGCCGTAGGCAATACCTTCGCCATTGTCTTCGACGCTGATAATCACCCGCTCGCCATGCCGGCGCGCCTGCAGGCGAATTTGACCGCCGCTGGCGGTGTGGCGCAAGGCATTGTCCAGCAGATTATCCAGGACACGTTCGAGCTGGGCCTGGTCGGCATTCAAGCTCGGCAGCGGAGACTGCAACTCGACCAGCAACTCGACACCCTTGGCAGCTGCCCGCGCCGCGAAGCGGGCCCGGGCGTCTTCCAGCATGTCCGGCAGATCGCACGGGGCCAGCGTCAGCTTTTGCATGCCGTTTTGATAGCGGGAAAAGTTCAGCAGGTCATTGATCAGCTGCATCAGGCGCTGCATCTCTTCATTGACGGTGTTGAGCAGGTCGGTTTCACGGGACTGCGGGTCAAATTTGGCACGCTCCAGAAACAAACCGAAGGCCATATGCATACCGGTGACCGGGGTGCGCAACTCGTGGGAGGCGCGTAGCACAAACTCGCTGCGAACCCGTTCAAAGGCCCGTTGCTCCGTGACGTCATGCAGCACCATCACCGCGCCCAGAATCGGCCCTTTGGGCTGGCTGACCGGGGTCAGGCTGTAGGTAAGCAGGCGGTTTTCCCCCTCAATATCGATGCTCAAGTCTTCCGGGGCACGTTCAAGGCTGCCGCCACGCAAGACCGTCAGCAATTGTTGATCGAGTTCGGGGCGCATCAATGCCTCGCCCAGCGGCTGGCTCAGACGGCTTTCGTCCCATCCCAGCTGGCGTTGAGCCACAGGATTCAAATGCTCAAGGCGGCCCTGCTGATCAATCATCAGCAACCCGTCGTCAATGCTGTCGAGCACTGCCTGAAGCCGCTGCTGACCTGCCAGCAGTTCGTCGACATTGGTCGCCTGATGCTGGCGCAGGGCTTCGGCCATGATCCCGAAACGCCGGGTCAGCAGGTTCATCTCAGTGGCCGAAGACAGTGGCAGCACCACCTCGAAGTTGCCTTTACCTATATTGTCGGCGGCTTTGGCCAGCGCCTCGATCGGCGCGCCAAAACGTCGGGCAATGCCGTGGGCGGTAATAAAACCGATGGTCAATACCGCAAGTCCTACAAGCCCCAGTAACCAAGCAATGATCAGTGCCCGGTCACGGGCGGAGGCCTGGGCGGCATAGATGTTGTCGAGTGCCTGGCGGTGCTCGGCAATCAGGCCGTTGCGCAACAGGTTGAAGCGGTTCCTCAGCTCGTTGTCAGTACTCAAGTCAGGCGTGTTGTCATGCGTGGAGTTGAGCGCTTTCAGAAAGCTCTCATAGTCCGAGCGAGCCTGGACAAAGCCGTTGTGCAGATTGTTTTTGCGTTCATGCTCGATGCCCTCGTCGAGCAGATGCTGGTACTCATTGATGGAGGCCTGCAGTGCTTTGGGGTCTTGCCGGGTGCTCAGCATCAGGATCAGCTGGTCACCCAGGCTTTGACGCAGTTTCAGGCCCAGATCGAGGGTGATGAAGTTGTTGCGGATCAGCGCCTCCTGGGTTTGAGCCATTTGCATCACGCTGACGACGCCGAGCAGCAGCCCGAGCAGCGCCACCGTAATCAGTGCAGAAATGCTTAGAAACAGCCGGGTGCGCAGCTTGATCGCAAGTTTCATCGTATACGGCTCACAAGTTGTACTGCTTGCGCTTGCGATAGAGTGTCGAAGCGTCGATACCCAGGGTTTTTGCCGCCTGGTCCAGGGTTTCGCTGGTGGCCAGTACCGCACCGATGTGCGCTTTTTCCAGTTGGTCGAGACTCAGTGCTGAACCAATGCGCGGAGTGTTGGGGGTGGTTTGCTCGGCCATGCCCAAGTGGCTGATTTCAACGACTTCCTGCGGGCAAATAATGCTCGCTCGTTCTACCACGTTGCGCAGTTCCCGGATGTTGCCCGGCCAGCGGTAGTTGGCCAGCGCCAGCCTGGCTTCTTCGCTGAAACCCCGGGCCGGACGGGCGTACTCTTTTACGAAGCGGGCCAGAAAGCGGTCAGCCAGGGTCAGAATGTCTTCACTGCGTTCGCGCAACGGCGGTAAATGCAGGGTGATGACGTTCAGGCGGTACAGCAGGTCTTCGCGAAAACGGCCCTCGCGCACCATGTCTTCAAGATTGAGGTTGGTGGCCGCCAGAATCCGTACATCGGCGCGGCGGGTTACAGGATCGCCAACTCGCTCGTAGGCCTTGTCCTGAATAAAGCGCAGCAGCTTGGGTTGCAATGTCAGGGGGAAATCGCCGATTTCATCCAGAAACAAGGTCCCGCCATCGGCCTGGTTGACTCGGCCCAGAGTGCTTTCACTGGCGCCGGTGAATGCTCCGCGAGTGTGGCCGAACAGCTCGCTTTCCATCAATTCGGCGGTCAGCGACGGGCAGTTAATGGTCACACAGGACTTTTTAGCCCGTTTGCTCCAACCATGAATAGCCTGCGCCAGCTCGCCTTTACCAGTACCGGACTCACCGAGAATCAGGATGTTGGCATCGGTGCCGGCAACCTGGCGCGCGGTTTCCAGCACGGCCATCATGGCCGGACTGTGAGAATCGAGCCCGTCTTTTGGCTTGCGAATCTCACCTTCAAGGGCTTCGAGGCGGGCGGACAACTGGCGTACCTCCAGTTGCTTGGCCGTTGCCAGTCGCAGCTGGTCAGGGCTGCACGGTTTCACCAGATAGTCGGCTGCACCCGCCTGAATGGCGTCCACGGCGGTGTCGACGGCCGAGTGAGCAGTCACTATTACGACCCGCATCCACGGGGCCTGAATGCGCATCTGGGCCAGTACATCCAGGCCATTGTCTTCACCCAGGCGCAAGTCCAGAAAACACAGGTCGAACACTTGCCGCTGCAACAGCGCATCGGCCTGGGCCGCGCTGTTGGCGGTGGCGACGGTGTAACCCTCGTCTTCGAGGCAATAGCGGAATGTGCGCAGGATGGCAGATTCATCGTCGACCAGCAGAATGCGGCCCTGGTGTTCTTTGGCTGACTCCATTTCCTGCCTTCCTTTATGTGTGTTCAGGGTTAGTGTCGGAATAATCGGGCAAGTTGCATGATTTTTTCACGAATGTTTAAGAGGCTAGCAGGGAAGCCATACGCCTGCATTGGCTAACTCGATGATTTTGCTGATTTTTAACCTGTCTTTTGCGCAACGGGGGACTGCTCATTTACCCCGTTTAGTTCGAGGGGGCCGTATCGACCTGTGCAGATCGTGCAGAACGCACGACCTTCTCGGCAGGCATCGTGCAGGATGCGCGCCCGGCAGTCTTTACATATGTCATAACTTATTGATTTATAAAGGTTTTATTTTTTTAAAAAGCTGGCATGCCGCCTGCACTATCCCTAGTAACGAAATTGCACAGCATCAGTCACGACTGGCTGCGCATTCCCTACATTGACCACCGAGTGGCAGGAGTTTGAGCATGAAACGCCAAGGTTTCGCCAGCTTTCATATTTCATCACTGCACCTGCAGCAAGGCCTGTGCGCCAGTCTTGCTTTGTTGGTGACACTGATCGGTGGTCAGCAATGGGTTCGATGGCAGCAAGACACGCCGTCTCAGGCGGTGTCCTTGCCCGCTGTCGTTTATCAGCAGCAGCACTTCAGCACGATCAAAACCAATGCGCTGGATTCCAGTGTCTACGCCGCTGACCGTTATGAACTGGCAGCTGCTGAAGAGACGCAAATAGCCAATTCGCAACCTGCACCGGAACGTTGGGTGTTTTAAGTGTTCACAGCCTTGAGGCCCTTGCGGGCGTTGAAGTACATCACTGGCAATACGCTATTCCCACAGTAATAAGGAGAATCACCATGTTGAGTTGGGCAGTTACTTTCCTGATTATCGCCATCATCGCTGCAGTGCTGGGCTTTGGGGGTATTGCGGGCACCGCGACCGGTATCGCCAAGATTCTCTTTGTCGTATTCCTGGTGATGTTCGTGGTGTCGTTCATCTTTGGCCGTCGTGGTAAAGGCTAATCATGATTAGCCGTTCCTTTAAGGCAATGGCCGCCGCCCTGTTGATGGGCGGCAGCGTCATGGCCCTGGCTGCAAACGATGGCCAGTCGCACGCAAACCAGCTACTCAGCGATCCCGACTATCGCCAGGCCTGGCAACAGGTGGTGAAGAAGGAGGAGCGCTTGCCTGAGTGGGTGATGAATCTTTCTGGCTCTGCCGAGCAGATGAATGCAGTCACCGAAGATGGCGATCAATATCTGGTCGGTCCTTTATGTGAAACCGCAGATACGTGTTCGACCAAGCGCTTGATTGTCGCGGTCAGTTTCGACAAGAAACACGCTTATGCAATGTTGGTTGAAGTACCGGCGGGTTTGCCTGCTGACAAATCACCGACACGTCACGCCGACTACCGCTTTTTGGGCAAGCCGGACGCAGGCATGCAGGCCTTGCTCAAAGAGCAATTAAAGAAGGATCCGAGCTGGTACTGAGCTCTGTCTCTTTCTTGATTCTGTAGGGGGGAACTCACTCTTGCAGGCGCAATAGCCCAGGTTTTATCTGGGCTTTTTTGTGTCTGAGCGGTAGGGGTGTTTATTCGTAAAACCCTGTCTGGTCTCATTATTTTCCAAAGTACTGAGCAGCCCGGGGTTATGTGAGACAGCGACCGTATATCGACTAATAGCAAAATGATTTATTCAGTATTTTCGATTCGTGCAATCGGATAACTCTCAATTATTTGACGATTTTTCGCCGGGTTTTCCGGGCGCAAAAGACCTTGTAACAGCCGGTGTACGGCACTTATGTCGTCTATTCTTACCTTTCCCCTGTGCTTGTTGATGAGGTCTTGTCGGACAAAACCCATGCCGATTCGGCATAGGGTAGGCGTTTACGGCATTAGACGGTTTACTCCGGCATGGGAATAGTTGCGCCTTTTTTCGCCTGCTAAAGAGCCTGTACGGTTCGATTTGGGCGACCTTCTACGGGGGTAGAGGTTTCTGATATTTGCGCTCTGAGCGCTCTATTCTGAGCTTCTGCCCGAGTCCACTTGAAGTAAGGGTAATGACATGAAGAAGGCAAAACTTAGCCTCGCCTGGCAGATCCTGATTGGTCTGGTCCTCGGGATTGCAATCGGCGCACTGCTTAACCATTTCAGTGCTGAAAAGGCCTGGTGGATCAGCAACGTTCTGCAACCTGCCGGTGATATCTTTATCCGTCTGATCAAGATGATCGTGATCCCGATCGTGATTTCCTCACTGGTGGTCGGGATTGCAGGCGTTGGTGATGCGAAGAAGCTGGGTCGCATCGGTCTTAAAACCATTCTTTACTTCGAGGTGGTGACCACCATCGCGATTCTGGTCGGCCTAGTGCTGGCCAACGTGTTCCACCCGGGCGCCGGGATCGACATGAGCACGCTGGGCACGGTCGATATTTCCAAGTATCAGGCCACTGCTGCGGAAGTGACCCACGAGCATGCGTTCATTGAGACCATCCTCAACCTGATCCCGTCGAACATCTTCGCTGCCATGGCTCGCGGTGAGATGCTGCCGATCATCTTCTTCTCGGTACTCTTCGGCCTCGGCCTGTCGAGCCTGAACGCCGAGCTGCGTGACCCGCTGGTGAAAACCTTCCAGGGCGTGTCCGAGTCGATGTTCAAAGTCACGCACATGATCATGAACTACGCGCCAATCGGTGTGTTTGCGCTGATCGCCGTGACCGTTGCCAACTTCGGTTTTGCGTCTCTGGTACCGCTGGCCAAGCTGGTATTGCTGGTTTACGCCGCCATCCTGTTCTTCGCCTTTGCCGTGCTGGGCCTGATCGCCAAGCTGTTCGGCTTCTCGGTGATCAAGCTGATGCGCATCTTCAAGGACGAGCTGGTTCTGGCTTACTCCACCGCCAGCTCTGAAACCGTGCTGCCGCGGGTGATCGAGAAGATGGAAGCCTACGGCGCACCGAAGGCTATCTGCAGCTTCGTGGTACCGACCGGCTACTCGTTCAACCTTGACGGTTCGACCCTGTATCAAAGTATCGCGGCGATTTTTATCGCGCAGCTGTATGGCATCGACCTGTCGATCAGCCAGCAATTGCTGTTGGTACTGACCTTGATGGTTACCTCCAAAGGCATCGCCGGCGTACCGGGCGTGTCCTTCGTAGTGCTGCTGGCAACCTTGGGCAGCGTGGGTATTCCGCTTGAAGGCCTGGCCTTTATCGCCGGTGTTGACCGTGTGATGGACATGGCGCGTACCGCCCTGAACGTGATTGGTAACGCCCTGGCGGTACTGGTGATTTCGCGCTGGGAAGGCATGTACGACGACGCCAAGGGCGAGCGCTACTGGAACTCGCTGCCGCATTGGCGCAGCAAGGAAGCCCTGCCAAAAGGCGAATAAACGCCCTTCAGCAGTTGCACCCAAACAAACCCCGGCCTTGTCCGGGGTTTGTTGTTTCTGCGGTCTGGCCGCTATCATCCGCCGTATCTTTCAGGAGTTCACTCGATGCTCAACGGCCTATGGCTCGGTTTTTTCCTCGTCGCTGCGGTGTCGGCGCTTGTCCAGTGGCTGGTGGGCGGCAATGCCGGGATCTTTGCGGCGATAGTGGAAAGTATCTTTGCCATGGCCAAGCTGTCGGTCGAAGTGATGATTCTGTTGTTTGGCACCTTGACCTTATGGCTGGGTTTTTTGCGCATCGCTGAAAAAGCCGGAATCGTCGACTGGCTGGGGAGGGCGCTGGGGCCGCTGTTCAAGCGCCTGATGCCCGAAGTGCCACCCGGCCACCCGGCACTGGGGTTTATCACCTTGAACTTCGCGGCCAACGGTCTGGGCCTGGACAATGCCGCCACGCCGATTGGCCTCAAGGCCATGCGGGCGCTGCAAGAGCTCAATCCGAGCCCGACCAGTGCGAGCAATGCGCAAATCCTGTTTCTGGTGCTTAACGCCTCTTCCTTGACCCTGCTGCCGGTGACGATCTTCATGTATCGCGCTCAGCAGGGCGCCGCGGACCCTACGCTGGTGTTCCTGCCCATCCTGCTGGCGACCAGCGCCTCGACGCTGGTGGGCCTGCTCTCGGTTGCCTTCATGCAGCGCTTGCGACTCTGGGACCCGGTGGTGTTGGCTTACCTGGTACCCGGGGCGTTGATCCTGGGTGCATTTATGGCGTTGCTGGCGAGCCTGTCAGCCGCGGCGCTGGCGAGTTTGTCCTCGATCCTCGGCAACCTGACACTGTTCGGGTTGATCATGCTGTTTCTGGTGATTGGCGCGTTGCGCAAGGTCAAGGTCTACGAGGCCTTCGTTGAAGGGGCCAAAGAGGGCTTTGATGTCGCCAAGAACCTGCTGCCGTATCTGGTGGCGATGCTCTGTGCGGTAGGGGTGCTCCGGGCATCTGGCGCGCTGGATTTCGGTCTGGACGGGATTCGCCATGTGGTCGAGTGGCTGGGCATGGACACACGCTTTGTCGATGCGTTGCCGACGGCCATGGTCAAGCCGTTCTCGGGCAGTGCGGCGCGGGCCCTGCTGATCGAAACCATGCAGACCCAGGGGGTGGACAGCTTCCCGGCGCTGGTGGCCGCGACGGTGCAGGGCAGTACTGAAACCACGTTTTATGTGCTGGCCGTGTACTTCGGCGCCGTGGGTATTCAGCGCGCCCGCCATGCCGTGGGCTGCGCTTTGCTGGCCGAGTTCTCGGGTGTAGTGGCCGCGATTGCGGTGTGCTACTGGTTCTTCGGTTAATCTGCAAAACCATTGCTGGCAAGCCAGCTCCTACAGGTGTTGTGGGAGCTGTCTTGCCAGCGATACAGGGCCTCAGCGTTGCGCCTGCCCTTGCTGCATCACCCACTGCACCACTTGTGGCATCAGCGTGTCAGTGGCCTGGCCAAAACCTGCAACAACCCCCGGCACCATCGGATTGCTCAGCGGCTGGCGTGCTTCAAAACGCCTGGATGCCACCACCCGCTGATCGCTACTGCGCACCAGCCGGGCGTTGTACTGAATCAGCACTTCAGGGCTTTTGCCGTTGTAGCGGGTCTGGAACGCCAGTAATTCTCCGCCTAGTTCGTAATCGGCCTGCAGGTTGCTGTCGTCGGTGCTCAGCCCCTGAATCCGCCCGTCCTGGAGGAAGGCCTCGAGCAAGCGGTTACGCAGCAGCACCGGCGCCGTATCGCTCCAGCGCGCGCCTTTGTAATTGCTGATCAGGTTGCCCTCAGGTACCACGGCGATGTTCTGGCTGTTCAGTGCGTTACTGGCCATCGGCTTGTCGAGGCGCAACGACCAGCTCACCGGTGCGCTGCGGCTGGCGGCAACGGGCGCTTGCCCATAGGGCAGCCAGTACACGTCGACCTGCTCGGGCTTGGGCAAAATCGAACAGGCGCTGAGCAGGCTCAGGCTGGCGGCCAGGACGATTGAACCTGCCAGGCGATAAGTACGGATCATGGCGTGAATTCCTTGTTCTGTTCGCGGCCCAGCAAGTAACCGCTTGGGTTGGCTTCAAGGCGCCGTGAAATCGAGCGTAACGTGCCGAGGGTTTCGCGTAGCTCATTGACGGCCGGGCCCAGCTGATTGAGCCCTTGCAAGCCGCTGTTGAGCGACTGTTCATTGTTGTTGATCAGGGTATTGATGGTCGCGCTGCTCTGTTCCAGCGACTTCATGGCCTGTTCTGCACTGCTGAACATCTGCTGGCCCTGATTGCTCAACATGCCATTGGCGTTGCGCATCAGCGCCGTGGTTTGCTCCAGAGTGCCGCTGGCCTGCTTACTGACCTGGGCCAGCTGCTTCATCATCTGACTGATATCGTTGCGCTGGCTGGCAATTGCAGTAGTGGTCTGCTCCAGGTTGTCCAGGGTCTTGCCCACGCGATTGACGTTCTCGCGGGAGAACAGGCGGTTGGCGTTGTGCAGCAGGATATTGATATTGGCCAGCAAGTCATTGCCATCGGTGAGCAACCGGGCAATCGGGGAGGGCGAGGCCACTATGACTGGCAGCTTGCCGTCTACGCCTTTGAGGGGTGGACTGTTCGGGTCGCCCCCGCTGAGCTGGATGATCGAGGTGCCTGTCACGCCCGTCAGCGCAAGCTTGGCCTTGGTATCGACCTTGACCGGGGTGCCGGCAGCCAGGCGAATACGGGCCAGTACGCGGCGCGGGTCCTTGTCATCCAGGCGCAGCTCTATGACGTCGCCGACCTTGATCCCGTTGTATTGCACCGAGCTGCCTTTGGACAAGCCGCTGACCGCCTCGTTGAACACCACTTCGTAATCCTTGAAGGTGCTGTCCATGCTGGCCTTGGCCAGCCACAGGCCAAACAGCATGGCCCCGACAATGACCAGCACACTAAACAAGCCGATCAATACATGATGGGCACGGGTTTCCATGTTATTGCTCCTTGAACTTGGTTGCCGCTTCGTACGCAGCGCGGCCACGGGGGCCATGGAAATATTCATGAATCCACGGGTCGTCGTAGTCTTCGACCTGTTTGATAGGTGCGGCTACCAGCACCCGTTTTTGCGACAGCACCGCAACCCGGTCAGTGATGGTGTAGAGCGTGTCCAGGTCGTGGGTAACGAGAAATACACTCAAGCCCATGGCGTCACGCAGGGTCAGGATCAACTGGTCGAACGCCGCGGCGCCAATCGGGTCCAGCCCGGCGGTGGGCTCATCCAGAAACAGGATGTCCGGATCCAGCGCCAGCGCCCGGGCCAGCGCCGCGCGCTTGACCATCCCGCCTGACAGCATGGACGGGTATTTGTCGGCGGCTGACAGGGGCAGCCCGGCCAGTGCCAGCTTCACACACGCCAGATGCTCTGCGTCAGGACGGCTTAGCCCAGCGTGCTCGATCAGGGGCAGGGCGATGTTTTCGGTCACGGTCAGTGAAGAAAACAGCGCGCCGCCCTGAAACAACACGCCAAAACGCCGTTCAACTTTCGACCGCGCCTCTTCCGGCAGGCTTAACAGGTCCTGGCCAAACACCCGCACCTGGCCTTCGGTTGGTCGCCGCAGCCCGACAATACTGCGAAGCAGTACTGATTTGCCGGTACCGGAGCCGCCGACAACGCCGAGAATTTCGCCCTTGTACACATCCAGGTCGAGATTCTCGTGCACGGTCTGGCTGCCAAAACGGTTACACAAACCGCGCACTTCGATTACCGCCTCGCCGGGCGTATGCATGGGAGCACTCACCAGCCCATCTCCATAAAGAACAACGCGGCCACGGCGTCGAGGACGATCACGATAAAGATCGATTGCACCACGCTGGACGTGGTGTGCTCGCCTACAGACTCGGCGCTGCCGCTGACTTTAAAGCCCTCAAGGCAGCCCACCGCAGCGATCAGAAAGGCGAAAAACGGGGCTTTGACCATGCCCACCAAAAAGTGTTGAACGCCGATATCGGAGTGCAACAGTGATATGAACATGTCGGGGGAAATGCCCAGCGAGACAACGCAGACCACTGCGCCGCCGAGGATGCCGGCCATCATGGCCAAAAAAGTCAGCAGCGGCAGGGCGATAAGGAGTGCCAAAACCCGTGGCAGCACCAGCAAGTCCATGGGGTCCAGGCCCAGGGTGCGAATCGCGTCGATCTCTTCGTTGGCTTTCATCGAGCCGATTTGTGCAGTAAAGGCACTGGCTGTACGGCCTGCCAGCAGGATGGCCGTGAGTAATACGCCAAACTCGCGCAAGAAGGAAAATGCCACCAGGTCGACGGTAAAGATCCCGGCACCAAAGTTGGCCAGCACCGTGGCGCCGAGGAAGGCCACTACGGCGCCCACCATGAAGGTCAGCAACACCACAATCGGCGCGGCGTTGAGGCCAATCTGCTCGATATGCGCCACGACGGGAGTGATGCGCCACTGTTTTGGCCGAAACAGGTTGCGTACCAGGGTTTGCAGGATCAGCCCGATGAAGCCCAGCAACTGCAGCGTGTCTTGCCACAGCTTGTAGACCGCGCCGCCGATGCGGCTCAACAACAGGATGCAGGTGTTCTGCGGGGCGACTTTGACCGGCACACAGAAGTCGCGCATTGAGGAGTAGACCGTTTGCAGCAATGCACGATCAGCGGCGGGCAGTTTTTGTGCGGTGTCGGTCAACTGGCCGACTCGCTCGGCGCCCAATAGCTCCACCAGCAGCGACGCTCCGGCAGTGTCGATGCTGGAAACTTCGTCCAGATCAACCTCGGTTTGAGCGTCGTAATGCCCGACAAGTTGCTCGGTTTGCTGTTTGAGCAGGGTGTAGTGGGCCAGCGTCCAGTCGCCGCTGATAAGCAGCCGCGCCGGATTTCTTGAGGTGTCTAGTTGGGCATTGCCCGCCATGGCCGTAATAATCTTAAGCTCCCAGCTAAGTACGCTTGAACCTTATTTAATAGCACAGTCCTGCAAAACTGCTTCAGTTTGCTTGAAGATCGCTTGCCGGTGATTGATCTGGGTTAACCCGAAAGCGCAACACGCCAATCAATTGTCCATCCTCGGTGATAACCCGTACTTGCCAGCGTCCTGCGGGGTTGGGCGGGAAATTCTGTTTGTGGGTCCAGGCGCGATAGCCCTCCTGGCGGCCTCCGTGAATATCCAGAGCGATGCGGTCGACCTCCTGGCCGTTGAGCTGCCACACATGGTAGATCCGCTCATTCAAGCCACGGGGAGCATTGATCGATGTATAGGCATACAGACCGCTGCGGCGCAGTTCGCTGACGCTGATCTCCTCAATGCTTTCGCCCGGCGTGCGGTCTTGCAACTGGGTGGTAACCGCGACCTCGGTCATCCACAGGGTCGCGGGCGGCACCCAGGAGCGCAGTAACCAGCCCGTGCCTCCCAATGCGAGCACGATCAAGGGCAGCACCAGCCAGCCGCGCCAGGTTTTCAGCGGCAGGCTCACCGCCAGGCTGGGGATAGAAAGCAGCACAGCGGTGCCCAGCGCCAGTTTGTAGCTTTCGGAGGTGGTCAGGTTAAGGATGATCGGCAGGGCGGTCAGCAGCGCCGCGAACAAGGCCAGGGTGTGCATGGCCAAAAACAGCCAGCGCCTGGGTGCCAGCCATCGGTAATACAGCGGATCGGTGATCGTCACTAGCCCCGCGGCCCCGAGCAGGCCGGTAAACACCAGCTGTCCGCTGTTCCAGGTGGTGGTAATAAAGAAGAAGGGCAGGACAAAAAACAGGCTTTCCTGATGAATCATCTGCGTTGCATAACGCAGCAGCGGCGGTGGGATTTCGCGCTTGAACACCCGGCTGAACAGCTGGGTGAAACTGTTCTCCAGCATCAGCCAGACCCAGCTCACCAGCAGAATCACGGCGATCCATCGGGCCATGCCTTGCTGGCGGTCCACCAGAATGAAACTGCCCACGCCCGAGCAAAAGCCGAATGCCGCGATCAGTCCCGGATAACGCTTCATCAACTCGAGGATGCGCTGTACGTAGTGGTTCCAGTTCGGCATTCGGCGGTTCACATTCTGTATAGGAAAAATCCTCGACAGAATAGCGTTTCAGAGAGCATGGCGTCCGGGATGTTTGCACCCTTGGCGCCCGAAACCTGCGGGAACCGGCAAGCCGGGCTCCCGCACCGGTTTAACGTACGCTGCTTTCGAAGCGGCTTACGTCAGTCAGTTCCAGTACCAGTTGATCGCCGACATTCAGCGGGCCAACGCCTGCCGGGGTCCCGGTCATGATCACGTCGCCGGCTTGCAGCGAGAAGCATGCCGCCATGTGCTGGATCATCGGCACGATCGGGTTGAGCATCATGGCGCTGTTGCCGTCCTGGCGTACTTCGTCATTGATGGTCAGGCGAATGCCGATGTCGGCCAGATCAGCGAAGGTGCAGCTCGGCACGAACGGTGCCAGCACGCAGGCGCCGTCGAATGATTTGGCGATTTCCCACGGAAGGCCCTTGGCTTTGAGTTCGGCCTGCTTGTCGCGCAGGGTCAGGTCCAGCCCCGGAGCGAAGCCGGAGATGGCATCCAGCACTTCTTCCCGGCTCGGGTTGTTCGACAGGGGCTTGCCGATCAGAACCGAAATTTCGGCTTCGTAATGCACTGAGCCGCGCTCGGTCGGAATCGCAAAACCGCCGTCCAGAGCCACAACACAACTGCCTGGCTTGATAAACAGCAGGGGCTCGGTCGGGATCGGGTTATCCAGCTCTTTGGCGTGCTCGGCGTAGTTACGCCCGATGCACACCACTTTGCCGATTGGAAAGTGAATCCGGGTACCGTCGACATACTGGTGCTGATAGCTCATGGACCGCTCCGCTGGGATTTAAGGGTGAAACCAGCCCTGTAGGAGCGAGCTTGCTCGCGAGCCGTAAAGATCGCGAACAAGCTCGCTCCTGCAGGGATGCAGGGTTATTTAAATCGCAAAAATCTTGCCCGGGTTCATGATGCCGTTCGGGTCGAACACGGCCTTGAGCGCTTTCATGTATTCGATTTCAACCGGCGAGCGGCTGTAGGTCAGGTAGTCACGCTTGGTCATGCCCACGCCATGTTCGGCAGAGATCGAGCCGTTGTACTTCTCGACGGTTTCAAATACCCACTTGTTCACCGTTGCACACTTGGCAAAGAACTCGTCCTTGCTCAGGTTTTCGGGCTTGAGGATGTTCAGGTGCAGGTTGCCGTCACCAATGTGGCCGAACCAGACAATTTCGAAGTCCGGGTAGTGTTCGCCGACAATGGCGTCAATTTCTTTCAAGAAGGCCGGTACTTTCGATACGGTGACCGAAATGTCGTTTTTGTACGGCGTCCAGTGGGAAATGGTTTCGGAGATGTATTCGCGAAGTTTCCACAGGTTTTGCAGTTGGGTCTCGCTCTGGCTCATCACGCCGTCCAGCACCCAGCCTTGTTCCATGCAGTGTTCGAAGGTTTCCAGCGCGGCATTGGCCACCTCTTCGGTGGTTGCTTCAAATTCCAGCAAGGCATAGAACGGGCAGTCGGTCTCGAATGGCGAAGGCACATCACCACGGCCCATGACCTTGGTCAGCGCCTTGTCGGAGAAGAACTCGAAGGCCGTCAGATCCAGCTTGCTCTGGAAGGCGTGCAGCACAGGCATGATCGAGTCGAAATCGGCCGTGCCCAACACCATCGCGGTCAGGTTTTTCGGCGCACGGTCCAGACGCATGGTGGCTTCAACCACAAAACCCAGAGTGCCTTCCGCGCCGATGAACAGCTGGCGCATGTCGTAGCCGGTGGCGTTTTTGATCAGGTCCTTGTTGAGCTCGAGCACGTCGCCCTTGCCGGTCACGACTTTCATCCCCGCGACCCAGTTGCGGGTCATGCCGTAGCGAATAACCTTGATCCCGCCGGCATTGGTGCCGATATTGCCGCCAATCTGGCTTGAGCCTGCCGAGGCAAAATCCACCGGGTAGTACAGCCCGTTTTCTTCGGCCAGATTCTGTAGATGTTCGGTGACCACGCCCGGCTGACAGACCACGGTACGGTCGGTCAGGTTGATGTCCAGCACCTGGTTCATGTAGTCGAACGACACGACCACTTCGCCATTCGCCGCCACGGCTGCTGCCGACAGACCCGTACGACCGCCCGACGGTACCAGTGCAACCTTGCGCTCATTGGCCCACAGCACGATGGCCTGCACCTGCTCGGTGCTCTTGGGAAACACAATGGCCAGCGGGGCCGGGGCGAAGTGCTTGGTCCAGTCCTTGCCGAAAGCGTTGAGGGAGTCGGCGTCGGTCAAGACCTTGCCAGGCTCTACCAGGTTCTTTAGCTCATCAATCAAGGCTGGATGGGTCATCAACAGAACTCTCGAACAATTCATGGTCATCCTGAGAACGCTTCACGTCGCAGGTATGGGTGTTTAGCGGGGCGCTTATGCTAGCATACGGCCCCCCCGTAGAATCGAGCTGTAGGACGATTCTCGGTGCCGGTCTACACGCCGGCCAGGTCAGCTCTCGCTGTCCATTCCCTGCCATTTTTTCTCTGGGACACAGGTTTACGCAGATGAGCAAGACTTCTCTCGATAAGAGCAAGATCAAGTTCCTTCTTTTGGAAGGCGTCCACCAATCCGCTGTTGAAGTACTCAAGTCTGCCGGTTACACCAGCATCGAGTACATCACCAGTTCCTTGCCTGAAGCCCAGCTGAAGGAAAAGATCGCTGATGCCCACTTTATCGGCATCCGTTCTCGTACCCAGCTGACCGAAGAAGTGTTCGACTGCGCCAAGAAACTGGTCGCTGTTGGTTGTTTCTGCATCGGCACCAACCAGGTCGATCTCAACGCTGCTCGCGAACGCGGTATCGCTGTTTTCAACGCGCCGTACTCCAACACCCGTTCGGTGGCCGAGTTGGTGCTGGCTGAAGCGATCCTGTTGCTGCGTGGCATCCCTGAGAAGAACGCTTCCTGCCACCGTGGTGGCTGGATCAAAAGTGCGGCCAACTCCTTCGAAATCCGGGGCAAGAAACTGGGTATCGTGGGTTACGGTTCGATCGGCACTCAGCTGTCGGTACTGGCTGAAGGCTTGGGCATGCAGGTGTTCTTCTATGACACCGTGACCAAACTGCCGTTGGGCAATGCGACTCAGGTCGGCAACCTGCACGACTTGTTGGGCATGTCCGACATCGTGACGCTGCACGTTCCGGAAACCGCTGCTACCCAGTGGATGATCGGTGAGAAAGAAATCCGCGCGATCAAAAAGGGCGGGATTCTGATCAACGCCGCACGTGGCACCGTGGTTGAGCTGGATGCACTGGCTGACGCGATCAAGGACAAGCACCTGATCGGCGCCGCTATCGACGTGTTCCCGGTTGAGCCGCGCTCCAACGACGACGTGTTCGAAAGCCCGCTGCGTGGCCTGGACAACGTGATCCTGACCCCGCACATCGGCGGTTCCACCGCTGAAGCGCAAGCCAACATCGGTCTGGAAGTGGCAGAGAAGCTGGTCAAGTACAGCGATAACGGTACTTCGGTATCGTCCGTGAACTTCCCGGAAGTTGCCCTGCCGGCTCACCCTGGCAAGCACCGTTTGCTGCACATCCACCAGAACATCCCGGGTGTGATGAGCGAGATCAACAAGGTCTTCGCCGAAAACGGTATCAACATCTCCGGCCAGTTCCTGCAAACCAACGAGAAAGTTGGCTATGTAGTGATCGACGTCGACGCCGAGTCCTCGGACCTGGCGCAAGAGAAGCTGCAAACCATCAACGGCACCATCCGTTGCCGCGTACTGTTCTAAGACGCGGGTCAATAAAAAGGGAGACCCTCGGGTCTCCCTTTTTTATGCGCGGTAAAAAAACTTACTTCACATTGACGGTGATTTTTTTCGAAACGACGGCAGGCTCAAACGGCACGTGGTTCTTGTCACCCAGCTCCAGCTGCAAAGTGTGCTTGCCAGGGGTCAGCGTCACTTCGGTTTCAACCTGACCCTTGCCGAAATGCACGTGGTTGGCGTCTGCCGGGATTGGCATGGCGGCGGCAGGCAGTTTGTCGACATCGATCAGCAGATGGTGGTGGCCAGTGTTTGCAGTCTGGTCGCCAGCGGGTGCAATGGCGACGTTTTTGGCGCCGAACTTCACGGTAAAGGTTTTATCCACAGTGGCGCCGTCAGCGGGAGACACGATGAACACTTCGGCGTCTTTAGGCGCCGGGGTCGTCGGCATGCCGGCAGCCGTGGCCATAACCGAAGCGCCCATCAATACAGAAGCCAACGCAACACGAGACAGTAGAGCTTTCATTTATTTTCTCCGGTTTTTTACAAAATGCTCAGGCTAAGGACAACTTTGAGCGGATCTGTTGTCCAACGCCGCAATTGACCAACATAAAGCAAAGCGGACGCCAATTGCGAATCGCTTGCATCAAATTCAAAGGAGTGACCATGCGTTTTCTGCCGGGCCTGATGCTTTTACTGCCATTGGCGTGTCCTTTTGCCCAAGCTGAACTGATTGATGATGTGAATGACCGCGGCGAACTGCGCATCGCCCTCGAAGCCGACCTGCCACCTTTCAGCTTCAAGCAGGACGGCCGTTTGACCGGTTTCGACGTGGAGCTGGGCGAGTTACTGGCCCAGGAGCTGGACGTTCACCCCTCGATTCTCATCACCGACAGCAATGACCTGCTGCCTGGTGTTGAAAGCGGAAAATACGATGTAGCAATCAATCACATCGCTTTGACCCCGCAACTGCAGGATCGGTTCGATTTCAGCGAGCCTTACAGCTATACCGGCGCTCAGCTGATCGTCCGCCAGGAAGAGCAGCGCCCGCTCAACACCCTGGACACACTCAAGGGCCAGCTCTTAGGCGTAGCTCAGGGCAGTCAGTTTGTCGAGCAGGTGCGAACCGGTCAGGCAGGCGAAGTGCACAGCTACCCCGATGCCCATCAGTCATTGGTAGCGTTGGCGGATAAACAGCTGGATGCGGCGGTCAGCGACCGTTTACTGACCCCGTTTGCGATTCGCGACAGCCAGTTAGCGGTCAAGGAAGGTGCAACCCTGGGGCCGGTGGTTGCGTTGGCAATTCCCTTTCAGAAGGGCAACCCTGCGTTCCAGACCAGCCTGGACAAGGCGTTGCAGCGAATCAAGGCGGATGGCCGCCTGGCGGCCTTGTCGCAGAAGTGGTTTGGCCTGGATGCCACCAAGCCATAAGGCCACAAACTTGTAGGAACCGGCTTGCAGCAATGCAGGCGACTCGGTGTCGATCCGGTCGCCAGCAAGCTGGCTCCTACAGTGCCATGTGGGTCTACTAGCGCAGTCCCTTCACATCTGTCGCCTTCACATCCCCGCCTTTATTGCCCCAGCTGGTGCGGATGAAATTGACCACGTCGGCTACTTCCTGATCCGACAACCGCCAGTAAAAAGCAGGCATGGTGAAGGTCGATGGCGCAGTGTGGGTTGCCGGAAGCGTCCCACCCTTGAGCACGATATGAATCAGTGAAGTCGGGTCGTCCGACAGCAGTACCGGGTTGCCCGCCAATGCCGGGAATACCCGGGTGTAACCGTGCCCGTCAGTGCGATGGCAGGCCGCGCAGTTGTCGATGTATACCGCCGCGCCGCGTTTGCTGTCGTCACCGTTCCACAACGCATCGGCAACGGCCGGATCGTATTGATGCGGCGTGTCCGTCGCGTCGACTGCCGGCAGCGATTTGAGGTAGCGGGCAATGGCTGTCAGGTCGGCTTCGGACATGTACTGCATGCTGTGCACAATCACATCGCTCATGCCGCCAAATACCGCGCTGCGGTCACTGCGGCCGGTCTTCAGGAACTGCACCAGCTGCTCTTCGTTCCAGCTGCCCAGGCCATCCTTGTGATCACCGCGCAGGTTCTTCGCAATCCAGCCTTCCAGCGGTGCGCTGCCCGATAGAAACGCGCTGCTGTCACCCGCGCCCAGGGCTTTTTCCTGCATGGTCAGTGCCCGTGGTGTGTGGCAGGCGCCGCAATGTCCAAGGCCTTCCACCAGATAAGCGCCGCGGCTCACTACGGGGTCTTGCCCGGTAACGGGGGTGAAGTCTGCAACGGCAGGTGCGAACGTCCAGCGCCACATCGCCAGCGGCCAGCGCATGCTCAGTGGCCAGGGAATGTCGACCGCCTTGTTTTCTTGCGCGACAGGTTTTACCCCCTTCATGAAGTAGGCATACAGCGCCTGCATGTCGGTTTCGGTCACGCGGGCGTAGGACGGATAAGGCATTGCCGGGTAGAGCGTGTCGCCATTTTTGGCGATGCCATGGCGTACGGCCTTGTCGAAATCGTCAAAGCTGTAGGCGCCGATTCCGCTTTTGTCCGGCGTGATATTGGTCGAGTAAATCAGGCCAATCGGGGTTTCCATTGGCAGGCCACCGGCAAACGGCTTGCCATCTTTGGCCGTGTGGCACGCCACGCAGTCACCGGCACGGGCCAGGTATTCCCCCTGCTTGATCAGCGCCTGCTGATCTTCCTGCGCGGCCACTGCCGAGAAGCTGCCCAGCAGGGCCAGGGTCGCGATAACAATTGCTTTCATGCTCATCGCTCCTTATGCCTGAACCAGCGGGCCGGGGTTTTTCAGGTACTGCTCGCGTATCGCCCGGGCCGACCAGTAGGTCAACGCAGCCACCAGCCCTGTCGGGTTGTAGCCCAGACCCTGAGGGAAAGCAGAGGCGCCGGGAACAAATACGTTGTGCACGTCCCAGCTCTGCAAGTAGCGGTTCAGGGCACTGGTTTTCGGATCGGTGCCCATGATCGCGCCACCGTTCAGGTGAGTGGTCTGATAGGACGCGGTATTGAAGTGATCCCCGACTTTTTTGCCGATGGCGGCGATGGCTTTGGGGTTCATCGCTTCGGCGATCTTGCCCATTTTCTCCATCATGAAACGGTTCATCTTGATGTCGTTTTCCTGCCAGTCGAAGGTCATCCGCAGCAACGGCTGGCCGTAGGCATCGCGATACACCGGGTCGAGGTCGAGGTAGTTGCAACGGTAAGACTGATGCGCGCCGTGTGAGTCCATCGACACCTGGTGGGTGTAGTAATCCGCCGTGGCGCGCTTCCAGGCGCTGCCCCATGCCGGTGTTCCGGGCGGGTTGGAGGTGCCGGCAATCGGCCGGCTGCCCGCCTGGTTGACCCACATCGGCGAACCGCCGACGAAGCCATGGGGCCCGTGGTCGAAGTTGTCCGCGTTGAAGTCGTCTATCGCCACGCCGTTGCCGCCCGCGCCGATGAAATTGTTGGTGTGCACGTCTTTATCGAAGTAGGCCTTGATGGTGCCCATGTTCTGGTAGGCGAAGTTACGGCCGACCACGCCTTCGTTGGTGATCGGGTCGTAAGGCTTGCCAATGCCCGAGAGCAGCATCAACCGCACGTTGTGGAACTGGAACGCCCCGAGAATCACCAGATCCGCCGGTTGCTCTATTTCCCGACCCAGCGCATCGATGTACGTCACGCCTGTGGCTTTGCTTTTGCTGCTGTCCAGATTGACCCGGATCACGTGCGCGTTGGGGCGCAGTTCAAAGTTGGGCAGCGGTTTGAGCGCCGGCAGAATGTTCACGTTGGGCGAGGCTTTGGAGTACATGTAGCACACGTAACCGCTGCAAAACCCGCAGAAGTTGCAGGGCCCCATCTGTGCGCCATAAGGGTTGGTGTAAGGCCCGGAGGTGTTGGCTGACGGCAGGTTGTAGGGTTTGTAACCCACCTCATTGGCCGCTTTCTGAAACAGCTGTGCGGAAACGGTGTTCTTTTGCGAGACCAACGGGAAATGGTCTGAGCGATCGGGCGCATAAGGGTTGCCGCCGTTGCCTTTACCGACCAGCTGACCTTTGACGGTCCAGGCCTGGCCCGAGGTGCCGAACACTTTTTCCGCGTAGTCGAAGAACGGTTCCAGCTCTTCGTAGCTGACGCCAAAGTCCTGGATGGTCATGTCTTTGGGGATGAAGTTTTTGCCGTAGCGCTCTTCATAGTGGCTGCGCATCCGCAGTTCGATAGGGTCTACCCGGAAGTGAACACCCGACCAGTGCAAGCCTGCGCCGCCCACGCCGTTGCCGGGCAGGAACGCGCCCAGCTGGCGGTTGGGCAGGGCTACGTCATTCACGCTGTGGCGGATGGTGACGGTTTCTTTCGAGACATCCTGAAAGAGCTTCTTGCGCACGCTGTAGGTGAGTTCGTCGATCACCTGTGGATAGTTGCCGTCCGGATAGGTGTCCTGCATTGGGCCGCGTTCAAGGGCCACAACATTCAGTCCAGCTTCTGTCAGCTCTTTGGCCATGATCGCGCCGGTCCAGCCGAAACCGACGATAACTGCATCAACTTTTTTCATAACGGTCGACATGCTCAAGCCCTCTCGCCGCGGATGGATACTGCCGGGAAGGGGTAAGGCTCGTTGCGTTCCACCCAGTCCATGAAATCAGCGCGGGCGCCGGGGAAGCCGATCATGGTCCAGCCGACCATGCCTTTGTTGCCACCGTGGATCGGGTCGCAGAAGAAGCCTTCCTTGGTGTTTTGCAGCAAGAAGCTGAAAAACATCTTGGCCGGGACGCTCTCGAATTCCGGTGTTCCGGCTTCCAGCTGCATGAGCACATTGTCTCGGGTAGCGCTGTCTAGTCCAGCAAATGTTGAGTTATAGGCCTTTTTGCAGAGCTCCTCCGTTGCAGCAATACCCAGGCGATAAATCTGTTTGGGTACCAGCTTGCTCTGCCAGCCCATTTCCGGGGCTGCGTCTGCATTGAACGGACCTTGCATGAACCACAGTGCGCCGCTGGCATACGGGGTATTCATCTGGCGATCGATATATTCCGGTACGCCAGCTTCCAGGGCGCCAGGGCCTTGTTCGTCAGCCGGGATCAGGCGCGACACAGCGGCGTTCACAAACGCCCACTCTTCAGCGGTGAAGTAAGTCGGCTCATAGGCGCTGGCAGCAGTTGCAGGGCGCGCCGCTGGTTCAGGCGCGGCGGCGGCAGGCGTGGCCATCAGCACAGAACCACCAAGGCCGGTGCTGGCGACGGTCACCACTGGAATCAGGGTCAGGGTTTTGCGTAAAAACTCACGCCGCGGGTTGTCTTGATCAGACATGGGGGAGCACCTCATCGGGCAATCACGGGTTTCAGCTACTCGATGGCAGCTTGTCGTTTTGGCGGCGGTTTGGACTGGAATCGATCCGTAAACAGAACACGCAGGCAACTATTAGTTACAAATTCTAACAGGCTGGGAGGCAGGGTGAATCGTTTCATGCGTAATTTTGCCGCACCCGCAGTGGCAAAGCGCTTTGGTGTCTTAACGAAATTTTGACAACAGGCTCACGGAGTTTTGATCGGGCTTGACCCAATCTAACGCTACATCCTCTTAATTCCTGTTGAAGTGGTCGAACTGACATGCCCAAAGCCCGGTTTCTCCCTGCTCTGTGTCTGACGTTAATGGCGGCATTTGCGCTGCCTCAAGCGCAGGCCGACGAAGCGGCCCGTCCGGCTCAGTGGGCACAGCCCATCGCGGCGCAGTACAACCTGTATCAAATGTCTGCGACGCTCTATCGCAGTGCATTGCCCGATAGCGAAGCCCAGGCTTTGCTGGACAAGCTGAAGATCGGTACCGTGATCAATTTTTTGAATGAGCCCGATGACACTTGGCTCAAGACCCCCGGCGTCGTGCAAGTGCAGTTGCCCTATCGCACTAATCATGTGGATGACGCCGATGTGCTGACGGCCTTGCGCGCCATTCAGTCGGCACAAGCCCGGGGTCCGGTGTTGATGCACTGCAAACACGGCTCGGATCGCACGGGCTTGATGTCTGCGATGTACCGGGTTGTAGTTGAGGGCTGGAGCAAAGAAGACGCCCTGAAGGAAATGACCCAGGGCGGCTTTGGTGAAAGCTCACACCACAAGGATGGCGCGGCCTACTTGATGAAGGCTGACATCCCGAAACTGCGTGCCGCCTTGAGCAGTGGCGCCTGCAGCACCAGCCCGTTCGCCTCATGCGTGGTGATGGGCTGGTTGAAATCCGCCTGAGCCTTGGTCGCCCACTGCTGCAAGGCCGCCCGGCGTTGTGGCAGTGGCAATTTCCCCAGTTTTTCTACCTCGGCATAAAACACCTGCCAATCACCTCCCGATTGTTTGAACAGGGCGGTAAAGGCGGGCACCCATTGGTCGTACAGACCAAATGGCAGCAGCTTGGCGTTATTCATCGGCGAATTTACCCACGGGTCATAACGGTTATTGCCGGCCCATTGCCGGTCGCGTAACTGACGGTATTCCCTGCGCAGTCGTTCAAACTCGGCTGTTTTACGCTGGCGCATTTCAGGCGCAGGCAAAGGCTGGGCATACAGCTGTTGCAGACGTTGCCGGGTGTCGAGCACCAGCGCTATGAATTGATCGCGTTGCTCCAGCCCCGCGCTGCTGGAGGGCGGCAAGCCCTGGTGCATGCGCCATTGGCGAGTACCTTGCTGTTCGACAAAGCTGGCGAAAGACTCATTGAACTCGGTGTCGTCCTGTACGTAAAACCGCTGATGGGCCAGCTCATGAAAAATCAGGGTGGCCAGTCGCTCATCCCCCCAATTAAGCATGCTGTTGAGGATCGGATCATCAAACCATCCAAGGGTTGAATAGGCTTCGACGCCACTGATAAACACGTCTTTGCCTTGCTGGCGCTGCAGGGCCGCCTCGCCGCGTGCGGCCCCTTGCGAGTAGTAACCCCTGTAGGCCACGCACCCGGCAATCGGGAAGCAATGGGTGACGGGGCTCAGGGAAAATTCTGCAGTGGCAAACACATTCCACACCACGTAGGGCCGTTTCAGATCGACGTAGAGGCGATAGCTTTGGTTGTCCGGCAGGTGCAAGTGCTGGCTGGCGAAGGTTCTCGCGGCCTGGGCTTTTGCCAGGTGTTCACGCAATGCCGGCGGTTGTTGCGGATCGGCAATTACCGTGGCTACCGGTGTGCGGGCTTTTAATATTTGCCACTGGCCGTCAGCCAGTTGCGAGTAATAAGCGGCACTGGAGCAGCCATTGAGCAGGGGCACCAGGACAATGGCGAAGAGGCAGCGAGTGAGCGGCGACATGGGACGGTCCAGTGGGGGAATGGCGCAAGACTAATCGCTAGCCCCTGCAGGAGCGAGCAATCGAGCGTCGACCGGCTGCTCCTTCACGGGGGTAGCCTGTCTTCAGGCTATGCTCATACTTTGATCACAGGTGGAAATCGCCATGCGCACGTATTTGTTATTGCCCATCGCCTGTCTGCTGTGTGCCTGTGCCAGCACGCCATTGCCAGCCGCAGACCCCACCAAGGCGTGGGTCGACCTGGAAACACAAACCGGCAAGCTGGTGATGGCCGAGCGTCTGGATAATCAGCGCCTGAACGACGGCCGCTACTTTCAAGTAACGCCAGGCAGTCATGAACTGATGGTGAGGTTTGATTTCGAGGTATTTGTCGGCGGCATGGGCATGTTCAGCGACCCGCAGGAGCGCTTGTGCTACATCACCCTCAATTACGACAATTTCCAGCCCGGCCAGCGTTACCGGCTGCAAGCGCGCTCCTTGGGTTTCAACGCTTACGCCCGGCTATACAACGCCGAGGGCAAGGTGCTGACAGAGGAGAGGCTGGTTAACTGCCTGCCTTGAGGTCAGGCATCGTTCTTTTGATAGATGATCTTTTTGCTGCCGTTTTCGCACGTCCCCACCACCATGTTCTGGTCGTGAACTTCTTCGTTGGTCACGATTTCAAGCGTGTAGGACGACACATTGTTGGCCTGAATCTTGGCTTCGATTTCGGCTTTCAGTTCTTCGCACGGTTTTGGCGCGGCCAGTGCCGAAGTGGCCATGGCGCAGCAGATAACAGCTAGAGCAAAACGTTTCATGATGAGACTCCCTTGGGACAGAACGCAAAGTCATGGTCTGACGCGACGAACGATCATACGATCACATTTCACGCCTTGCCTGACTGATCTGTGGCAGCCATCTTCCTACTGTTCAGGTCTACGCAGCCCCGGTCATGGCGACCGGGGCGTACGAGTGTCATTACCCCGTCGGTTTAGCTCACCAGGGTGGCATCGAGGGTGATTTTTGCATTCAGCACTTTGGACACCGGGCAACCTTCTTTGGCCTTTTTGGTCGCTTCCTCAAATTGTGCCTGGCTCGCCCCCGGCACCTTGGCCTTGAGTGTCAGATGCACGGCGGTGATCCCGTAGCCGCCCTCGACCTTGTCGAGTGAGACTTCGGCCTGGGTGTCGATGCTGTCCGGCTTTAGTCCCGCCTCGCCAAGAATCATGGACAGGGCCATGGAGAAGCAACCGGCATGGGCCGCGCCAATCAGTTCTTCAGGGTTGGTACCCTTGCCGCCTTCGAAACGGGCCTTGAAGCCATACGGGGCTTTGTTCAGCACCCCGGTTTCAGTGGAGATGGAGCCGATGCCGGTTTTGACATCGCCTTCCCAATGCGCCGATGCCGTTTTTTTAATAGTCATGCGTGCCTCCTGAAGAACGGCGTGAAAAATTTCACGCCTTGACTGGAGGTGTGAGGGCGGTGGGGTTCACAAAGTTCATCCTGACTGACCAATCGTCTTTTTTAGTCGCTCAATTCATGGCTTGCCATTGAAACTCGGGTATATGCCCATATTGCTAAGAGCACTGGCAGGTTTTTGGCGAGCGTCATGGCCTGCGTCCATTTAGGAGAAGCCGGCTCATGACACGATTGTCCGATGTTAAATTCTCGACCCTCGACCTGGTGCCTGTGCGTGAAAATGGCAGCGCGGCCCAGTCGTTGCACAACTCACTGGATCTGGCACGGCACGTAGAAAAGTTTGGCTACAACCGTTTCTGGGTGGCCGAGCACCACAATATGGACGGTATCGCCAGCTCGGCGACCTCTGTGTTGATTGGCTACCTGGCCGGTGGCACCTCGACCATACGCGTGGGTTCTGGCGGTGTGATGTTGCCCAACCATGCGCCCCTGGTCATCGCTGAACAGTTCGGCACCCTTGAAAGCCTGTATCCGGGCCGGATCGATCTGGGCCTGGGCCGTGCGCCGGGCTCCGACCAGATGACCGCCCGCGCACTGCGTCGCGAACGCTCCGGCAGCGCGGATGATTTCCCTGAAGATGTGGCCGAGCTTATGCGCTATCTGGGCCCGCGCACGCCGGATCAGCGGGTGATCGCGATGCCGGGCACCGGGACTAATGTCCCGGTGTGGCTGCTCGGTTCCAGCCTGTTCAGCGCGCAATTGGCGGGTGAGCGCGGCTTGCCTTACGCCTTCGCTTCACATTTCGCACCGCGGATGATGCACGAAGCGATTCGTGTCTACCGCAATCACTTCAAGCCGTCAGCGACCCTCGATAAACCCTATGTGATGCTGGGCGTGCCACTGGTGGCGGCCGATACCGACGAGCAGGCGGAGTACCTGTCCACTTCAGTGCTGCAGCGGATTCTGGCGTTGATGCGCGGGCAAAGTCTGGTGCAGCGTGCACCGGTGGACTCGATGGATGGCCTGTGGCTGCCCCACGAAAAAGAAGCGGTGATGAGCTTCCTGGGCCTGGCAATGGTTGGCAGCCCGCAGAAAATTCGCGCCAAGCTCGAAGTGCTGGTGGAGCAAACCGGGGCGGATGAACTGATCTTCACCTGTGATCTGTATGAGCATGCGGACCGCATTCGCTCCTATGAACTGCTGGCGCAGGTGATGAAACAAGACTGACCCGCAGGAGCAAGCTTGCTCGCAAGCTTTTAGCCCCACAAAAAAGCCGACCCCAGGGTCGGCTTTTTTGTACGCGCAGGTTTAACCGCGCTTGTAGACGATATCTTTGGTGCCCGCTTCGCAGGAACCCACTACTTTTCCGTCCGCCGACGCGCCTTTTTCCACTACTTTGAGCGAGTAATGCTGAGCGCCATTGGCCTCAATCTTCGCGGCGATTTCGCTTTTCAGCTCTTCACAAGGTTTGCCAGCTGCGAACGCTGTTCCTGCAATGCTCAGCAAACCTATAGCCAATAAAATCTTTTTCATCGGTCACATTCCCCGGTCGAAACTAAAAGGGTGCAGCGCATCTACTGCGTTGCACCCAGACGGTGTAGCGGACTTTATGGCAAACGGCCAGTCAGCTGACTCTAAAGGCTGATGCAACTCAGCTGCTGGCAATCCGGAAGCCGACCTTGAGGGTGACCTGATAGTGCCCCACCTTGCCGTCCTTGACGTGCCCCCGGGTCTCGATCACCTCGAACCATTCTATGTGTTTGATGCTTTTGTTGGCCTCTGCCAGTGCATTACTGATGGCGTCTTCTATGCTGCTCGGGGACGAGCCCACCAGTTCAATTTTCTTGTAGGTGTGATGGTCAGACATAACGTTCTCCTTTGTCGTAGATCAAAGCCTAGCAGCGATTGTGCTGAATACTTTGTAGGCAACTTGAAAGGAAAAGTTCAGACCGACTGCACTTTTGGTGCACCCCGGAGTCGGAGTTAACACGTACCTCACTCATCAATGCAGGAGAGCCCTAATGGCTAGCAATTCCCTACGTAAAGCCTCATTGCAAAGCATGGAAGCTGAGATCGAGAGCCTGCTCAAGTCTCTGGAAAGCCTGAAGCACGACGCCTCTGACGAATCCAAAAAAACCTTGAGTGCCCTCAAAGGCAACGCCGAGAACGCGCTGAAACACTCGCGTCATCTGATCAGCGATGCTTACGAAGAAGTTAAAGACAAAACCCGCGAAACCGCAGTGGCCACCCGCGAGTATGCACAAGAGCATCCTTATGCCACCGCAGGCGTTGCTATCGGCGCCCTGGGCCTGTTGGCCGCCTTCCTGATGTGCAAGCGCGGTAACTAATTATCCGCGCTGCGCGCAAGCTCAGCCTTGAGCCATTGCGCCAGTTGCCGGGCGCGTCCGTCTGCGGCGCGCTTGGGCAACCACAACGCCAGCTGCGCCGGGGTTTGTTTGAAACCCCAAGGTGCAGCCAGGCGTCCGGCCCGCAAGTCTTCTGCCACTAACGGCTCGGGGGCAATCGCCACCCCAAGGCCTGCTACGGCGGCTTCGAGCAAATAGTACAAGTGCTCAAACCCTTGCCCGTATTTCAAATCGTTTGCCTGGATTGCGTTTTGCTGCGCCCAGCTCGGCCATGCCTGTGGTCTTGAAGTGGTGTGCAACAACGCTTCGTCCAGCAGGGCGCTGACGGGTGCCTGACGCAGCTGCTCATAACGGGCGTAACGCGGGCTGATCACCGGTCCGATCCGTTCGCTGGCCAGTTCATACACCTGCATGTCGGCGGGCCAGGGTGGCTCGGCAAACAGCAGCAGGGCATCCAGCCCCGGGCGGCGCGGGTCAAGATCGCCTTCGCCGGCCGACAAGTGCAGGCGCAGATCCGGCAGGTCGGCATTGAGGCGGCCCAGACGAGGGATAAACCAGCGCGCCAGCAAACTGCCTGAGCAGCCAAGTACAAACGGCGCGTCGATATGGCTTTGCGTGAGTTCAGTGCACACATTACGCAGGCGGTCGAAGGCTTCGCTGCTGGCTTCACGCAGGCGCAGCCCGGCATCCGTGAGCTTCAAACCACGGCCTTCCTTGACGAACAGGCTGATGCCCAGGTGTTCTTCGAGCACTTTCAATTGCCGACTGACGGCACCGTGGGTGACGTTCAGTTGTTCGGCGGCCAGGCTAACGCTGCTCAGCCGGGCTGTGGCTTCGAATGCGCGCAAGGCGTTCAGGGGCGGGAGGTCTCGGCTCATGGTATCTGTGAGTTTTCCTGACAGGTTGTGGCGATCTTATCGGTTTTCATCCTGGGCTGTCGCGGTTAAAGTCAGGTCCATCGACCTTCGTACCTTTTTATCTGGAGCGTCCCATGACCCAATCCACTTTGCGTACCGGCCCTGATGCCAATGGCCTTTTCGGCTCATTCGGCGGCCGCTACGTAGCCGAAACCCTGATGCCGCTGATCCTTGATCTGGACCGCGAGTATGAGCTGGCCAAGACCGATCCTGAATTCATTAAAGAGCTGGCCTATTTCCAGCGCGATTACGTTGGTCGTCCAAGCCCGCTGTACTACGCCGAGCGTCTGACCGAGTTCTGTGGCGGCGCCAAAATCTACCTCAAGCGCGAAGAGCTGAACCACACCGGCGCGCACAAGATCAACAACTGCATTGGCCAGATCCTGCTGGCGCGGCGCATGGGCAAAAAACGCATCATCGCCGAGACCGGCGCCGGCATGCACGGCGTGGCCACAGCCACCGTGGCAGCCCGCTTTGGCTTGCAGTGCGTGATCTACATGGGCACCACTGACATCGAGCGCCAGCAGGCCAACGTGTTCCGCATGAAGTTGCTGGGTGCTGAAGTGATCCCGGTCGTGGCAGGCACCGGCACCCTCAAGGACGCGATGAACGAAGCGTTGCGCGACTGGGTGACGAACGTCGATGACACCTTCTATCTGATCGGTACCGTGGCGGGGCCGCATCCGTATCCGGCCATGGTGCGCGACTTCCAGGCCGTGATCGGCAAGGAAACCCGTGACCAGATGCTGGATCAGGAAGGTCGTCTGCCCGACAGCCTGGTGGCGTGCATTGGCGGTGGTTCCAACGCGATGGGCCTGTTCCATCCGTTTCTGGATGACACAAGCGTCGAAATCATCGGCGTTGAAGCGGCGGGTTACGGCATCGAAACCGGCAAGCACGCAGCCAGCCTCAACGGCGGCGAGCCGGGCGTGCTGCACGGCAACCGTACCTTCCTGCTGCAGGATGACGATGGCCAGATCATCGACGCACATTCGATTTCCGCCGGCCTGGACTACCCGGGTATCGGCCCTGAGCACGCGTGGTTGCATGATATCGGCCGCGTCGAATACACCTCGGTGACTGACGAAGAAGCCCTCGATGCGTTCCATAAGTGCTGCCGTCTTGAAGGCATTATTCCGGCACTGGAAAGCGCCCACGCGCTGGCCGAAGTGTTCAAGCGTGCGCCAACCCTGCCCGCCAATCACCTGATGGTGGTCAACCTGTCCGGGCGGGGCGACAAAGATATGCAAACCGTGATGCACCACATGGAACAGTCCCAGCAGGAGAAACACTGATGAGCCGCCTGCAAACGCGTTTTGCTGAACTCAAGGAACAAAACCGCGCTGCCCTGGTGACCTTCGTCACTGCCGGCGATCCGGATTACGACACCTCGCTGGCGATCCTCAAAGGCTTGCCTGCTGCGGGCGCTGATGTGATCGAGCTGGGCATGCCGTTCACTGACCCGATGGCGGATGGTCCGGCGATTCAACTGGCCAATATCCGTGCGTTGGCGGCCAGGCAGAATCTGGCGAATACCCTGCAAATGGTTCGCGAATTCCGTGAAGGCAACAGTGACACCCCGCTGGTGCTGATGGGTTACTTCAACCCGATTCACCACTACGGCGTACCGCGGTTTATCGCCGAAGCCAAAGCGGCGGGCGTCGACGGCCTGATCGTGGTCGACATGCCACCCGAGCACAATTCTGAATTGTGCGACCCGGCACAGGCTGCAGGCCTGGACTTTATCCGTCTGACCACCCCGACCACCGACGATGTGCGCCTGCCTAAAGTGCTGACCGGCAGCTCGGGCTTTGTGTACTACGTGTCCGTGGCGGGCGTGACCGGTGCCGGTTCGGCAACCACCGAACAGGTGCGCGAGGCGATTGAGCGTCTGCGTCGGCATACCGATTTGCCGATCAGCGTGGGCTTCGGTATTCGCACCCCGGAGCAAGCGGCAGCAATTGCCCGCTTGGCCGATGGTGTGGTGGTGGGCTCGGCCCTGATCGACAAAATCGAAAACGCCGCAACCCCGGAACAAGCGGTCGATGGCGTGTTGAGTCTGTGCGCGGCACTGGCCGAAGGTGTGCGCAAGGCACGTCATTAACCCGCCCTTGCAGAAGCAGCCGGTCGACGCTCGATTGCTCGCGAGCCTTGAAAGCTCGCGAGCAAGCTCGCTCCTACAGAGTGTGCGATGTTGCTTGCAGACCCTGTGGGAACTGGCTTGCCAGCGATGCGCTCCAGCGGTTGCCATCGCGAGGCAAGCTCGCTCCTACAGAGCGCGCGGTGTTGCTTGTAGATCCTGTGGGAACTGGCTTGCCAGCGATGCGATCCAGCGGTTGCCATCGCGAGCAAGCTCGCTCCTACAGAGTGTGGGGTGTTGCTTGTAGACCCTGTGGGAGCTGGCTTGCCAGCGATGCGCTCCAGCGGTTGCCTTCGCGAGGCAAGCTCGCTCCTACAGAGTGTGCGGTGTTGTTTGTAGTTCCTGTGGGAGCTGGCTTGCCAGCGATGCAGAGTGTTCGGTGTTGGTGATGTCCGAGGTGGGCCCCTCAGGTTTTACTTCTGTGTGCCGTCATCGTGCAGCAGGTTGGCCTGGGTCAGGTTGCTGCCTGCCGGTACGCTGCGGGTCAGCCACACATTGCCGCCAATGGTTGAGCCCTGGCCAATGGTGATACGCCCCAAAATCGTCGCGCCCGCATAGATCACTACGTCATCTTCAACGATTGGATGACGTGGATGGCCTTTTTGCAGCTGGCCTGATTCGTCTGCCGGGAAACGCTTGGCACCCAGGGTCACCGCCTGATAAATCCTCACACGTTCGCCGATGATCGCGGTTTCTCCGATTACAACGCCTGTTCCGTGATCGATAAAGAAGCTGCGGCCAATCTGCGCGCCCGGGTGAATGTCGATGCCGGTGGAAGAGTGGGCAATTTCTGCGCTGATCCGTGCCAGCAAGGGCAAGCCAGCGCGGTACAGGTGATGGGCCAGCCGGTGATGAATCACCGCCAGAATCCCCGGGTAGCACAGCAGCACTTCATCCACACTGCGCGCTGCCGGGTCGCCGTGGTAAGCGGCCAGAACGTCAGTGTCCAGAATGCTGCGCAGCTCGGGCAGGGCCAGGGCAAAGTCCTGAATCAGCAGCGTTGCGCTTGCATCCACATCCTCATCGGGCAGGCCGCCCTGGCGCGCTGCGTAACGCAGTTCCAGCCGGGCCTGAGTCAACAGCGCGTTGAGCGCCACATCCAGCGTGTGGCCGACGTAGAAGTCTTCACTTTCTTCGCGCAGGTCCACCGGTCCCAGACGCATCGGAAACAAAGCACCGCACAGGGCTTCAAGAATATCGGCCATCGCGGCACGCGACGGTAGCTCGCGGCCTCCCTGTTCACCACTGACGCGCCCGTTTTGCGTGCGCCACTGGTTTCGTGCCGTTCTTAGCTGGCAGACGATGGTTTGCAATTGCCAAGGATTGGAACGATCACTCACGATGAATACTCCGCACGCTGGCGGCTGAATTGAGCAGCCGCGAATTGGCAATGATTTTACGGTATCAAAGCGTTTCGGATACGGACAATTGCGGCTTAACGCCGACGATGACGCCAGGCGCGCCAGCCCACCCCGATGATGATCAGCAATGCCAGTGCGCCAAGGATCACTAGGCTCAAGCTGTTGTAGCTGAACAGTGGTTTTTCGATACGCACATACCCCGGTTCGGCAAACAGCTCACGCATGGCTGCATTGGCCTGTTTGAGGCTGATGGCCTGGAGCCGTTTGGCCGGGTCGGCAAAGTGACCGTTGTCGTAGTCGCCCAGCGAAGCCCAGTAATAATCGGCCAGTGCACTGTTGCCCTGGACGGCCCATGCCTGACGGGCAATTGCTGCATTCTTGAGTCGAGCGAAGACCTGCGGGTCCAGTCCTTCTTTGAGCAGCCGGGCCTTCAGTTGCTCTACAACCTGGCGTGCTTGCGGTACATCGTTGCGTTCCAGATCGGCGTTGAGGCTTAAAAAGCCTACGCCGCCGAACACTTCGCGCTCTGCCCACGGCCCGTAAGACAAGCCGTGCTTGAGCCGCAGCTCGCTGTACAGCGCCCACTCCAGATAGTCCCTGAGCAAATCCCAGGTCTCATCGCTTTGGTCTTCGATGACCGGCTCCGGCAACAGCCAGTGCAGTTGCACCGTGTCGCCGACCACACCGCGCAGCAGTTCGCGTTCGGGCTCAGCCCTGGCCTCAATCGCCGCCAGAGGCTTGTGTTCACTAGGCTCTACCGGTTTCAGTGAGCCGTAGGTGCGCTCCAGATAGGCCGGGAGCAGGCGGTCAAGATCGCCGACGATGATCAGTGTCATGTTGTTGGGGGCGTACCAGTTCTGGCGCACGGTTTCGAGTTGCTGGCGCGTCAGGTTCTCTACTTGCGCGCGTTCGGTGCATTTGAGGCCCAGCTCAACCGCCAGTTGATTGCTGGCGCTGTGCCCCAGGTCCTGACGGTCCAGCCAGCGCTGCAAGTGCGAGTAGTGGCCGCCGTCTTCGCGCTCGACCACTTGTTTGGCCACGTTGATACGCTGCTCGGTGAGTTGCGTCTGGGTCAGCAGGCTCAACAGCAGATCGAGAACCTTGCGCTGGTTTTTGGCCGGGGCTTCGATCACGAATGTGGTGTCGGCATGGCTGGTGAAGGCGTTCCATTCGCCCCCCAGCGCTTGCATGCGCTGCTCCAGGCCGCCTTCACCGGTGTCGTCGACGCCGCTGAACAACAAGTGCTCCAGCAGGTGCGGCAGTTGTTGATCGGCGCAGCTGAAGTCGTCCAGGCCCACGCCCACCACTAACCTGATGGCCACATGTCCGCGTTCGGTACCGGGTTTGAGGATCAGTTGCAGGCCGTTGGGCAACTGGTAGCCCTCCACGCTGTAACGATCGAGGGCAAAGCTTGGGGCAGCGCCCAGCAGCAGAAAGATGAGCAGCAGGCAACGCATAAAAAATCCCTGAATCCTTGTTGGGGTGGTGAAGCAGTCGGTGCAGGTTAGTTGCTGCTTAAAGACTGACAACAGCCCAGCGCGCAACGTTCAAGGCGAATGGTTGGTGTCGTCCGCGTCATTCAGTTGCAGCGCACCGATATCGGCTGTTTCCAGCACCGCATAGGCGCTGCCGCAAAACAGTGAGTTGAGGCGTTTCATATCTGCGATCAGCTCCAGATGCACTGAACTGGTTTCGATGCTTTGGGTGATTTTGCGTTGCAGACGGTTCACGTGGGCGTGGGCCAGGCGCCGTTCCTGGGCGCGGAAGCGACGTTTTTCGCGAAGCAGTTGCCGTGCACTTTGCGGGTCGCCATTGAGGAACACAGTCAGCCCCAGACGCAGGTTTTCGATCAGCTGGGTTTGCAGGCCCACCAGTTCTTCCAGGCCCATCTCTGAAAACGAGCGGCGCTGGGAGGTCTTCTGCAGCTGGACTTTACGCAGCATGCGTTCGATCAGGTCGCTGGCGAGTTTGAGGTTGATGGCCAGCTCGATGATTTCTGCCCAGCGGCGACTGTCCTGCTCGCTCAAGTCTTCGCGTGGCATTTGTGCCAGGTAGAGTTTTACCGCGCTGTACAGCACTTCGACCTCATCGCTCAGGGTGCGCATCTCTTGGGTAACGGCTGTCTGCTTGCCGCGTAATACGTCGAGCATGTTGACCAGCATGGTGTCGATCAGGTCGCCAATACGCAGGGTTTCGCGCACGGCGTTGGTCAGTGCCAGGCTCGGTGTGTCGAGCGCAGCGGGATCGAGATGGCGCGGCTTGATCACGCCGCTGGCTTGCTCGCGTTCAGGCAGTAGCCAGGCGCAAAGCCGCGCCATCAGGCCTACGGTCGGCAACATCAAGAAGCAGCGCACGGTGTTGTAGAGCAAGTGAAAACCGATGACCAATTCCTGTGCGCTGTAGTTGAGGCTGTCCATCCAGGCCACGAGCGGATCCAGCACGGGCATGATCAGCAGCAAGCCGATCAGCTTGTACAGCAGGCTGCCCAGCGCTACCTGACGCCCGGCGGTGTTCTGCATGTTGGTACTGATGAGCGCCAGCACGCCGCTGCCGATATTGGCGCCGATCACCAGGCCAATGGCGACGTGCAGACTGATAACCCCGGCACCGGCCAGGGTAGCGGTCAGCAGCACGGCGGCCAGGCTGGAGTAGGACACCATCGCGAACAGCGCACCCACCAGGGCATCGAGCAGCAGGTCGCCGGTCAGCGAGGCAAAAATCACCTTTACGCCTTGGGCATGGGTGATGGGGCCGGCGGCTTCGACGATCAGTTGCAGGGCCAGAATAATCAGGCCCAGGCCAATCCCGACGCGGCCCAGTTGTCCGGCACGGGTTTGCTTGCGCGAAAGAAAGAAGATCACACCCAGAAAAATCAGCAGCGGCGAGAGCCATGACAGGTCGAAGGTCAGCACCCGTGCCATCAAGGCCGTACCGACATCGGCGCCGAGCATGGTTGCCAGTGCAGGCGTGAGCGTCATCAACCCCTGGCCGACAAATGAAGTGACCAGCATTGCGGTGGCGTTACTACTCTGCACCATGGCCGTGACCACAATACCGGCGACAAAGGCCAGCATGCGCTTGGACACGTTTTGCCCGATGACATGACGCAGGTTTGTGCCATAAACCCGCAAGATGCCGGTTCGCACGATATGCGTGCCCCAAATCAGCAAGGTCACGGCGGAAAGCAGATTAAGCAGGGTCAGCATGCTGGCTCCCTGTAAAGGATGTACCGAAGGATCAAATAGCTGCGGACCATTCCTACAGACGTTTCTTAAGCTGTAGTCGGCAATTGAGCTGAGCGCCAGCATCGCATAGCTCGCGAGGTCTTGAAACATTTCTGCAACATTTGCTCAGTCCAGGCACCTGTGGGAGCCGGTTTGCCAGCGATGGCATCACCTCGGTCTTGTGGATAAACCGGGCTGAATCTATCGCTGGCAAGCCAGTTCGCCCAAGGTCAGAGGCTGCTGTACAGCGGGAATGTGCCCAGCAGCAGTGCCGCCAGCATGATGCACAGGCATACCAGCACCGCCCATTTGAGGGTGAAGCGCTGGTGGTCACCGAATTCGATCCCGGCCAGTGCTACCAGCAGGTAGGTGGAGGGCACCAGCGGGCTGAGCAAGTGAACCGGCTGGCCAACGATCGAGGCGCGGGCCATTTCGGCGGCCGTAATCCCGTAGTGGCTGGCGGCTTCGGCCAGCACCGGCAAGACGCCGTAGTAGAAAGCATCGTTGGACATGAAGAAGGTGAACGGCATGCTCACCAGTGCAGTAATCACTGCCAGATAAGGCCCGAGTGCCGGCGGGATGACGGCCAGCAGGCTTTTGGACATGGCATCGACCATGCCGGTGCCCGACAGGATGCCGGTGAAAATACCCGCGGCAAAAATCAGCCCGACCACCGCCAGTACGCTGCCGGCATGGGCCGCGACGCGATCCTTTTGCTGTTGCAGGCATGGGTAGTTGACGATCATCGCGATGCTGAACGCGACCATGAACAGCACTGGCAAAGGCAGCAATCCGCCGATCAGGGCGACCATCAACAGCAGGGTCAATGCACCGTTGAACCAGATCAGTTTTGGCCGGCGGGCGTCCGGGAACTGCGAAACGCTGATTTCGCTGTGATCAATTTCGTCGCCTTGCAGGTGCAACTCGCCCAGGCGTGCCCGCTCACGCAGGCCATAGAGCCAGGCAATCGCCAGGATGGCTGCGCAGCCTGCCAGCATCGCCGGGATCATGGGTACGAAGATGTCCGAAGGGTCGACATGCAAGGCGCTGGCGGCACGGGCAGTGGGGCCGCCCCAGGGGGTCATGTTCATCACGCCACCGGCCAGAATGATCAGGCCGGCCATGATCCGCGGGCTCATGCCAATACGCTTGTAGAGCGGCAGCATGGCGGCAACGCAAATCATGTAGGTGGTTGCGCCGTCGCCATCCAGGGAGACCACCAGGGCCAGCACCGCGGTACCTACAGAGATCTTCAGCGGGTCGCCTTTGACCAGCTTGAGGATCTTGCGTACGGCCGGGTCAAACAGCCCGGAGTCGATCATCAGGGCAAAGTAGAGGATGGCAAACATCAGCATCACCCCAGTGGGGGCGAGTTTGGTGATGCCTTCGAGCATCATTGGGCCGATCTTCGGTGCAAAGCCGCCAAATACAGCGAACAGGATGGGTACCAGGATCAGGGCAATCAGCGCAGACAGGCGCTTGGTCATGATCAGGTACATGAATGTAATGACCATGGCAAAGCCAAGGAAGGTCAGCATAAAAGTCACCGTTGTTATTGTTGTTTAGTGGGCGCTGACAGCCATTGGGGGGCTGGTCAGGCCGGCCGGTCTATTGCCGGGGGTGACGGGATGCTAGAGGGGAATTCTTTCAGCCAGCTGTCGCCGGGGGAATATTCTGGGGCGGGGACCTAATCCTGTAGGAGCGAGCTCGCTCCTACAGGGAGAGGTGTTGCAGGTATCAATCCAGCTTGAGGACTTTGGCCAGGACGATTTTTGGGCCTTTCATCTTTTTGATGATGATGCGCAGGCCTTCAACTTCCAGCTTCTCTTCTTCTTCCGGCACCCGCTTGAGGGTGTCGTAGATCAGGCCGGCGATGGTCTCGGCTTCGATGTGGTCAAGGTCAACACCCAGCAGGCGCTCGATCTTGAACAGTGGCGTGTCGCCGCGCACCAGCAGTTTGCCGGGCTGGTACGACAGAATGCCGCGCTCGGCCTTGCGGTGTTCGTCCTGGATATCGCCAACCAGCACTTCCAGCACGTCTTCCATGGTCAGGTAGCCCACCACCTTGCCGTCCGCTTCTTCCACCAGGGCAAAGTGCGCGCCGCCCTTGCGGAACCGCTCCAGCAGCTGCGACAGCGGCATGTGGCGCGATACACGCTCCAGCGGCCGGGTCAGTTCTTCCAGGTTGAAGGTTTCGGGCAAGTGCTCAAGGTCGGCCAGTTCCAGCAGCAGGTCCTTGATATGCAGCAGGCCCAGGAACGTATTGCTCTCGGCGTCGTAGACCGGGTAGCGGCTGAATTTGTGGCGACGGAACAGCGCCAGGATCTCCTTCAGCGGGGCCTTGGAGTCCAGTGTCACCAGGTCTTCGCGCGAGTTGGCCCAGTCGACCACCTCCAGCTCGCCCATCTCGACAGCCGAAGCCAGTACACGCATGCCCTGGTCGCTGGGGTCCTGACCGCGGCTGGAGTGCAGGATCAGCTTGAGTTCTTCACGGCTGTAGGCGTGATCGTGATGAGCGCCGGGTTCACCTTGGCCGGCAATCCGCAAAATGGCATTGGCGCTGGCGTTGAGCAGGTAGATCGCCGGGTACATGGCCCAGTAAAACAGGTACAGCGGCACGGCCGTCCACAGCGACAGCGCTTCGGGTTTTCGTATAGCCCACGATTTTGGAGCCAGTTCGCCGACCACAATGTGCAGGTAGGAAATGATGAAGAAGGCGGTAAAGAACGACACGCCCTTGATCACTTCGGGCGATTCGACGCCCATGGCGCCCAGTACCGGCTCCAGGATGTGGGCGAACGCCGGTTCGCCGACCCAGCCCAGCCCCAGCGACGCCAGGGTGATACCCAGCTGGCAGGCCGAAAGGTAAGCGTCGAGCTGGTTGTGGACGGTGCGCAGGATTTGTCCGCGCCAGCCGTTCACGTCTGCGATGGCCTCGACCCGGGTCGAGCGCAGTTTGACCATGGCAAATTCCGCCGCAACGAAGAAGCCGTTGAGCAAAACCAGGATCAGTGCAAAAAGAATCATGCCGAAGTCGGCGAAGAGTGTGGCGAGGGTCAAGCCAGGGGAAGGGTCCATGATGGAGTTTTAATGGTTCCGTTGTTTCAAAAAATGGGAGAAGTTCGCGCCTGACAGGCAGGCTGACGCCGAGCAATGTAGCGGCTGAGAAGGCCCTTGCCTAGTGGGTAAAGGCCATGGCGGCTAGTCGGTCATTGTAGACAGGCCGGGTTTTGTCACTTGTGCCGGGGCGAAATGGCAGGTGAAAGTACTGCCATGGCCCAGCACGCTGCTGATTTCCAGGCGTGCGCGATGGCGTAGCAGTACATGCTTGACGATGGCCAGCCCCAGACCGGTGCCGCCGGTGCTGGCGTTGCGGCTGGAGTCCACGCGGTAGAAGCGTTCGGTCAGGCGCGGCAGGTGTTTGTTGTCGATGCCCACGCCCGAGTCCTGCACGCTAAGGTGCGCGCCCGCAGCGTCGGCCCACCAGCGGATCCGCACACTGCCGCCATCGGGGGTGTATTTGACGGCGTTGAATATCAGATTGGAAAACGCGCTGCGCAGCTCGGCTTCGCTGCCCTTGAGCGCCGTATCGGCCTCGATCTCCAGGCTGATGGTCTGGTTGCGTTGCCCGGACAACGCCTGGGCATCGCCCTTGATCGAGCGCAGCAGGGTATCGATGGCCACCGGCTGGTTGTCCGAGGGGTAATCCGTGGCTTCCAGCTTGGCCAGCAACAGCAGGTCATTGAGCAAGGTCTGCATGCGCTCGCCCTGTTGCTGCATTTGCGAAAGCGGACGCTTCCAGCGCGGGTTCACCTCATCGACATTATCGAGCAAGGTTTCCAGGTAGCCGCAGATCACCGTTAACGGGGTGCGCAGTTCATGGGAGACGTTGGCGATAAAGTCTTTGCGCATTTGTTCGAGCTGGTGCAGCCGGGTGACATCGCGCACCAGCATCAGATGTTCATTGTTGCCATAGCGGGTGATGTAGAGCTGGATGCGCAGGTGATCGTTGATCGGCGAGGGGATATCCAGCGGCTCGGCGTAGTTGCCCTGCTCGAAATATTCCTTGAAGCGCGGGTGGCGCACCAGGTTGCTGACCGGCTGGCCGCCGTCCTGAGGCGTTTTAAGGCCCAGCAACGTCTCTGCGGCGCGGTTCCACCACTCCAGGTTACCTTCGCTGTCGAGCATGATCACAGCGTCCTTGAGGGCCGCTGTAGACTCTTGCACGCGATCGATAACTGCCTGCAGGCGCCCGCGTGCCCGTTGGTCGCGACGTTGCAGGTGGTAAATGCTGTCAAACACATCGCCCCACAAGCCATAGCCGTCCGGTGGTGCCTCTTCGGGTTTGTGCTGGCGCAACCATTCGTGCAGACGCAGCAACTGCTTGAGGGTCCAGCCCAGATAGAACGCCAGGCCGATTGCCATGCTCCAGCCGTAATAACCACTGATCAGCCCGACCAGCAGGCAGCCGGTGACCAGAAGCAGCAAATGACGAATCAGAGTGCCATGCCAATTTTGATTCAAGATCACAAGTCCAGTTGTGAGCTGCAAGCCTCAAGTTACAAGCGTCAAGCCAGGAGCCAGACAGCTCCGGACCTTCAGGTTGCAGGTGAGAACGTGCTGCTGTTTTTAAGCTTTGGTCGAAAACCGGTAGCCGGTGCCGCGCACGGTTTGTACCAGATTTTCGTAAGCCTCGCCGAGGGCTTTGCGCAGCCGGCGAATGTGAACGTCCACGGTGCGCTCTTCCACATACACGTTGCCGCCCCACACCTGATCGAGCAATTGGCCGCGGGTGTAGGCACGTTCCTGATGGGTCATGAAGAACTGCAACAGGCGGTATTCGGTAGGGCCCATTTCTGCCGGGGTGCCGTCGATGGTTACGCGGTGGCTGATGGGGTCGAGCAGCAAGCCGCCAATTTCAATCGGTGACTCACTGTCGGCAGGACCGGCACGGCGCAGTACGGCTTTAAGGCGGGCCACCAGTTCACGGGGTGAAAATGGCTTGGTGATGTAATCGTCAGCGCCGACTTCCAGGCCCTGGATTTTGTTGTCCTCTTCGCCTTTGGCCGTAAGCATGATGATCGGGATGTCGCCGGTCAGTTCTTCGCGCTTGAGACGGCGGGCCAGTTCAATGCCGGAAGTACCGCCGGGCAGCATCCAGTCGAGCAGGATCAGGTCCGGTTTGCGGTCAACGATGATGGCATGAGCGTCCTGGGCATTATCGGCTTCAAGGCAGTCGTAGCCTGCCATTTCCAAGGCTACCGCGATCATTTCGCGGATCGGTGCCTCGTCATCAACGATCAAAATGCTCCTGCCAACCATGCCGTGCTCCTCGTGTCATTTAACTGTCTTGTGGCGCATTAGATAACGGAATTATTGCAGTCGTGTGACAGCCTTGAGTGTGGACCACGGGATGCAGGTTACTGAACTAAGCTTTGAGTTCAAATCGTACAACCACAAAAGGACGATTCCGATGATTCGCAGCTCTTTTTCCCTGAAAGCTTTAGTGGTCGCTGCTGCATTGGCCCTCCCCGGGCTGGCATTCGCCGCAGACCCGGCGATGGCCAAAGATGGCATGTTGGTCGACCACAAAGGCATGACGCTCTACACCTTCGCCAAGGATGCGGGCGGCAAATCGATGTGCAACGACAAATGCGCAGCCAACTGGCCGCCACTGATGGTCGAGGGCAACCATAACAATATGGGCAAGTGGACCATGATCAAACGTGATGACGGCACCCAGCAATGGGCCTATGACGGCAAGCCGCTGTACACCTTTGTCATGGACAAGAAAGCCGGAGACGCTACGGGCGACGGCAAAATGGACGGCGCATGGAAAGTAGCCAAGCCCTGACCGGCATACCGCCCCCCTGTAGGAACGAGCTTGCTCGCGAGCAAGCTCGCTCCTACAGGGTGTTTTCAGCCATAAAAAAACCTCGCTTCCTTTGCAGGAGGCGAGGTTTTTTATGGTGCTGTCTTATGCCGCAGTAGGCGTTTTCGGACGGCGTACATCAGGCTGTTTCCAGGACTCGGCCGAGGCTTCGTCGATGGCTTGCTGGATGGCCTTTTTGCGATGTTCTTCGGCACGGCGGCTGAAGAACCACACCAGGAAGGTCACCAGCGACACCGCCAGCAGAATCAGGCTGGCCACGGCGTTGATCTCGGGTTTGACCCCCAGACGTACCGCCGAGAACAC
>NZ_JAFCVM010000007.1:0-297366 GCF_049897045.1 Pseudomonas sp. TWR2-1-1 | reverse complement strand
GCGAGCTTGCTCGCGAGCTCTAGAGGCTCGCGAGCAAGCTCGCTCCTACAGGGTTAGTACTCAGACATTTAGAACGTCTGGCCCAGATTCAGATACAGCGCCTTTTGATCATCATCGTTAAAGCCATAGCTGAAGTTCAGCGGGCCCAGCGGTGTGTCGAAGCCGATGAAAATACTCGCGGCATTGATGTAGCCGCTGTCGAATTCATTGTCGTTGTTCCAGGCCCGCCCGCGTTCCAGTGATGCGCCGGCATACAGCGGGAAATCAAACGGCAAGTACGAGCGTGGAGTGAGGCGGCGGTAGTAAACCGCGCGCATCAGACTGACGTTTTGCCCGGAAATCGCATCTTCCCTGAAGCCCGACAACTGTCGTGCACCACCCAGCAAGAAGCTCGATGTCACCACGTTGGCCTTGTCCAGCGTGCGGCCGTAGCGCCCGCCCAGAATCCAGGTGTTCGGCCCGGAGCTCAACGCCTTGTCCAGATGAAACTCCCACTGGCGATAACGCTCATCCGAACCAATCCCCGGCTCAAATTGGCGCACGCTCAGGCTGATGTCCTCACCTTCATGGGGGAAGTACACGTTATCCAGCGAATCGAACGAGTATTTGAGGTCATAAAAGCCTTCATTGAAGCTGGTGCTCGGCAAGTCGCGTTCGCCAATTCGCACATTGGCTTCGCCCCAGGCCTCGCCAACGCCAAGGCGAATCTCACCGCTGTTGCCGATCTGACGACCAAAATTCAAGCCAAAACCATAGCGTTCAAGGCGGTATTCGGCGATTGGATCGTTATCGAGGATCGACTCCACGTTCTGCGACTGGGCGTTGATATACGGCGCCAAAAAGTATCGTGAGCCGGCATCCAGTGGCTGATAGAACTCGCTGTACAACTCTTGCTGATCGCCGATTTGTACCCGCGTCAGCCACTCGGCACCCAGCCGGTTGATGCCGTTGACCCGATAGCTGGCACCGATGTTGAACGCGCTGTCGCCGCGCATATCATCCGAAAGGTTGAGCCCCAGCCGCAGGTAATCTGTGCCGCTGCGTTTGCCTCGGGCACTGATCACCAGCGTGCGGTCGTGGCCTTTGTGCACCACGCGGTATTGCACCTGTTCGAAATAGTCCAGGCCGTACAGCGTGCCCATGTCCCGTTGCAGACGGCCCAGATCCAGCGGTTCACCCACCGGCTGGCGAATGTAATAGCGAATCACCGAGTCATCTATTTTCGAGTCATTCTCAATCTTGATCGCAGTAATGACCGGGGTGCGCTCTTCAGGTGAGCGGGCGGCATCGAGTTGCTGGTCTACCGGCTGGCGCAAGCTGGCCAGGCGCTTTTCGAGGATCTGTGTGGCGCGATAGCCTGCATTGATGATGTCTTGCGAGCGCCCAAAATCGGTCACGCCAAAACTGGCCAGCGCGGGTTGAATGAGAATGTCGTCCGGCGTCAGGGATGCAAGCTGCACCTCGGAGTTGCTGCGGGTCATCAGGGTGATGGACTGGTTGAGGATGTCGAACACGGTGTTGAGCTGTTTGCGACCGCGCAACGGCGTGCCGATATCCACCACAATGACCATGTCCACCCCCATTTCGCGGGCCGCGTCCACCGGGATGTTATCGACCATGCCGCCGTCGACCAGCAGTTGACCGTTGATTTCTACGGGGGCAAACACGGCCGGAATCGACATGCTGGCGCGGATCACCTGGGGCAAGTGACCTTTGCGAAATACCACTTTCTCGCCATTGACGATGTCGGTAGCGACAGCCCGGAAGGGGATTGGCAGATTGTCGAAATCACGGATGTCGCTGCTGTGGGCCAGCAGGCTTTCGAGCAGCAGCGACAGGTTTTGACCCTGAATCACGCCCAATGGCAGCCCAAGGCTGCCATCGTCGCGAAAGCTGAGTTTCTGTTTGACCAGAAAATCGCGGTCATCCTGCTTGCGCCTGAACGGGATGTCTTCCCGGGCCGGAGCATCGGACAGGGCCTCTTGCCAGTCGATCCCCAGTGCAAGCTTCTCCAGTTCGTCGATCTTGTAGCCCGAGGCATACAGGCCGCCGATCACTGCACCCATGCTGGTGCCTGCGATGGCATCGATGTGAATGCCCTGTTCTTCTAGCGCCTTGAGCACGCCAACGTGGGCGAGGCCACGGGCCGCCCCTCCGGACAGCACCAGGCCGATCTTTGGGTGCGGGTTTTGGGCGGCAAACAGCACCAGCGGGCATAAACACAGAAGCAGGCAACTCAGCAGACGGCGCATCATGAATCTCTGGGCAAGCGACAAAGGCGGCTATTATAGCGGCGCCTTTTACTTCAGGAGTCCGAGAACATGTCAGACAGCAAGCCGGAAATTGTTATTGCCTATTGCACGCAGTGCCAGTGGTTGCTTCGTGCGGCATGGTTGGCCCAGGAGCTGCTCAGCACATTTGCCGATGATCTGGCGCAGGTTGCGCTGCAGCCGGGCACCGGCGGGATATTTCGCATTACCTGCGACGGCGTGCAGATCTGGGAACGCAAGGCTGATGGCGGTTTTCCTGAGGCCAAAGTGCTCAAGCAACGGGTACGCGATCAAATCGATCCGCAGCGCGACCTTGGGCACAACGACCGGGTTCAGTGAGCCCCCGCCCCCAGTTCTGACTTGCCCGGTGCCGGCCCGCTGGCCATGCGGCTCGACACCACAATGGCGACGATAATCAGCACGCCGCCCAGCAACATGCGCAAGGTCGGCGTCTCGTGAAACAGCACCCAGGCCAGGGTGATGCCATACACCGGTTCCAGAGCGAAGACCACGGCGGCGGTCCGGGCCTTGATCACTGCCAGGCTGGCGACAAACAAGCTATGGGCCACGCCGGTGCAGAACACACCCAGCAGGCCGATCCACAACCAGTCCAGTGGCCGCACATCAGTCAGGCCTGGCCCGGCGAAGGGCAGCAGGCACAGGGCAACCACAGCGTTTTGCCACATTGCCGCCTGCACCGCAGGTATGCGTCCCGAATTGGCCCGGTTGTTGAGTGACAGCAGCGAAAACAGCAGGCCCGAGGCAATCGCCCAGAGCAATCCTTCGGTGGCCTGGCTGGCCAGATCAAAGGTCGGGGTGACGAGGATCAGTCCTGTGCTGACCAATAGCACCAGAATGATTTCGTTGAGCCGGATCCGCTCGCGAAAGAGCAGCCCTTCGAGAATCACGGTAAATGCCGGAAAGCTGGCAAAGCCCAGCGTTGCGATCGCTACCCCGGAAATCTTTACCGAGATGAAAAAACTGACCCAGTGCCCGGCCAGCAGCAAGCCGCTGAGTAGCAGATTGCGCATATCACGCAATGACAGCTTGTACCAAACGGTATTTTTGGCCAGCCCGGCAAAGCAGGCGAGGGCAAGCACCGCGAAACCTGCTCGGCCGAACACGATAATCTGGGCCGATGCGGCGGCGAGCTTACCGAACACGCCGGTCAGGCCGAACATCAACGCACCAATATGCAGGGCGCCCAGGGCAGTACGCGGAGTCATTGCAATCCTTAAATCGATACAGGCAAGGCGTGCAGTCTAAAGCGCTGGGCGCAGGTCTGTCTGTCGCGGGACTGGCGTCAGTTGTCGCCAGACTCGCGCCGCAGCACTGAAGGCGAGGCCCCGAACTCGCGGAGCATGGCCGCAGCAAAAGCGCTTTGCGAGGTATAGCCCACACGACTGGCAACTTCACCAATTGCCAGTGTGCTGCGGCGCAGCAGGTTCAGTGCGCTGTGCAAGCGGCGCTGGCGGATGTAATCCATCGGCGTCTGCCCGCACTCAGTGACAAAGCGACTGTGCAGGCGCGCGCAGGACAAACCGGCGATCCGTGCCAGATCTGCGACCTGAAGCGCGTAGGCCGCGTGTTGGTCGATGTAGGCATCCAGTGCCGCGAACGGCAGGCCTTTGGTCTGCGGCAGGTCAGGTGCCAGAGTGTTTAAACTGGCCAGCAGCAGAATGGCGCCTTGACGTGCGATCAACGGGTCACTGACCGGGCTGGTGGCGAGCCAGTCCACCAGTTGCAGTTGATTGGGGGCAAGGGACAAGCGTGCGGCGCTGTCGAGCAGGCGGCGGCTGGCATCGGCGTGCTGGCCGAGCGATTGGCCAAGACAGTCCTGGTCGGGCACATCGAGCACCAGGCATTGGCTGCCTTGCGCGCTTTCGCAGGTGTGATGGGCGCCTGCCGGGATCACCATCAGATGTTGGCGGTGCAGTCGGCTGGCGCGGCCATCCACCTCGAAATCAAGCTTCCCGGACAGGCTGATCACCATCTGCGGGTGCTCATGACTATGGGCAATCACGTCTTGGCGGTAGTAACGCAGTGACAGGATCTGGCCCATGGTGATCTGGTCTCTGTAAGTTGTCTGTAGGAGCGAGCTCTTATCAGGCGTATCCAACAGCTCGCGAGCAAGCTCGCTCCTACAGGGTATGCCGGTTCATCTTTCAGTGCCGCCAGAATGCCGGGATGCACAGTACAAACACGGTAATGATCTCCAGGCGCCCGAGCAACATGCCCAGCGACAGGATCCACTTGGCCGCGTCCGGCAGGCTGGCGAAGTTGCCGGACGGGCCGATGGTTTCGCCCAGCCCTGGGCCTACACCGGATACCGTACTGGCGGCGCCGGTGAGGGCGGTCATCCAGTCCAGCCCCAGCAACGACAGGGCCAGTGCAATCACGCAAATGGTGATGGCAAAGAAGAACGAAAACGTCAGGATCGAGCGCACGATTTCTTCGTCGAGGCGGTGGCCGTTGTACTTTTGTTTGATCACTGCGCGCGGGTGGATCAGTTGGTTAAGGTTGGCCTTGAGCAGGATGTAGGCAACCTGAAAGCGGAAAATCTTGATCCCGCCTGCGGTTGAGCCCGAGCAGCCACCAATGAAACCGAGATAGAAAAACAGCATCAGCGAGAAATTGCCCCACAGGCTGTAGTCACCCAGCGCAAACCCTGTGGTCGTGACCACCGAGGTTACGTTCAGCGCTACGTGGCGAAAGGCATCCCACCACGGCATGTTGGTGGTCCACCACAGCCAGGCGCTGAGCACCAGCCAGGTAACCAGCAGCAGGCCGAGCAAGCCTTGCACCTGCTGATCCTTGATCAGGGCCTTGCGATGGCCGCGCAAAGTAGCGACATACAAGGTAAAGGGCAGGCTGCCCATGATCATGACCACGATAGCGACCCAGTGCACCGCAGGTTGCGACCACTTGGCCAGCGACTGGTCAGACGTTGAAAAACCGCCGGTGGAAATGGCCGACATGGCATGGTTGATCGCATCGAACACGCTCATTCCGGCCCACCAAAAGGCCAGGCTGCCCAGAATGGTGATACCGACATAAGTGGCCACAATCAGGCGCGCCACCATGTGCGAGCGCGGCATGACTTTTTCGGAACGGTCTGACGATTCGGTCTGGAACAGGCGCATGCCGCCGATCCGCAACAGCGGCAAGATCGCTACCGCCATGCCGATAAAGCCGATGCCGCCGAGCCAGTGCAGCATCGAGCGCCACATCAATATGCCGGGCGACATGGTATCCAGGCCGCTGAGCACCGTTGAACCGGTAGCCGTGATGCCGGACATGCTTTCGAAAAACGAGTCGGTGTAACTGATGTGCTGCGTCAGCAAAAATGGCAGGGCGGCAAATATGCACACCACCACCCAGCTGGACACGGTCAGCAGATACATATCGCGGGGGCGCAGATGAACTTGCTCCGGGCGTCCGGGAATGACCAGCGCCAACCCGGCCAGAAAGGTGATCAGGCTGGCCCACAGAAAGGACGGCAGATCGCCCATGTGGTCAAAAATCACCAGTGTCAGCATCGGCACGGCCATGCTGATCGCGAGCGTAATCAGGAAGATGCCGATAATGAAACCGATGATGCGTAAGGTCGGCAACGCCATGAAGTCAGCTCGGGATGAAAGAGGGGCGCCATTCTACCTGTGGGGCGGGGTATGTAAACCGCCAGCCCTTGGGTAGATACCGTTAGAATAGCTGCACATTTTCTTCAGGAGGTGGCCAATGGAGGCTCTCGACGCTTTGCTCAACCGTGTTTCTGCCCCGCGCCTGCTCGATCCCGCGCCCACGGCTGAGCAACGTGAAGTACTGTTTGCGGCGGCCTTGCGTGCGCCGGATCATGGCCAGTTGCGGCCTTACCGGTTTTTGACGGTTGAAGGCGACGCACGTCATCAGCTGGGTGAAATCCTTGCCGGGGCCGTACAGGCCCAGGGGGGCGAGGTGACTCAAGCAGCATTGGACAAAGCCCGGGCCATGCCATTGCGCGCGCCATTGGTGGTCGTGGTGGTGGCCCGCCTGCAGGATCACTTTAAAGTGCCCAAGGCAGAGCAGTTGATCACCGCAGGTTGCGCGGCCCATGCCATTGAGCTCGCGGCCTACGCTCAGGGTATCGGTGCGGTATGGCGTACCGGCGAGTTGTCATATGCGCCGCATGTGGCCAGAGGGCTGGGCTTGTCAGAGGGTGAGCAGGTGGTTGCGTTCCTGTACCTGGGCACCCCGCAGAATGAACTGCGCGCCGCACCGAAAGTGGATACGGCTGAGTTTGTGCAAGCGTGGTCTGTATAACGACGATGTAGTATTCCCTGTTGGAGCGAGCAAGCTCGCTCCTGCAGTCTATTTATTCGCCGGTTTAAAGCGTGCCGTTGGGCTCCAGTGGCAACTCCAGCGTGGCAACAAATCCCCCCTGCGGATGATTGTTCAGTAGCAGCCTGCCGCCGTGACGTTCTGCCGCCCGACGCGCAATGGCCAGCCCCAGGCCGTGCCCGGCTGCCGTCTGGCCGGGCGCCCGGAAGAACGGTTCGCCCAGTTGTGCCAGGTACTCTTCAGGCACGCCTGGGCCATGATCGCGGACGCTCAGGCTAATGTGCTCACCTTCGCGAGCGGCTTTGAGCTCAATCGGGCTCCCGGGCGGGTTGAAGCGTTGCGCGTTGCGCAGCAGGTTGTCGACGGCGCGCTCGATCATCGTCGGCCAGCCGCTGAGGCTTAGGCCGGGTTGTGCATTAAGCTGTACTGTTTGTTCGGGAGCTGCCAGCGAGGCGTCTTTTTGCACTGCTCTGAGCAATCCGTTGAGCTCGACAGGCTCGGCGCTGGCCTGGTCGGCATCAACCCGCGCCAGGGCCAGGATCTCGCTGATCAGTGACTCCAGGCGATCGCACTCGCGGGTCAGGCGCGGCCAGAGTTTTTCGCGTTCTTCTGGGCCGGCGCGTTCTGCCAATGCCAGGGCGATGCGCAGCCGTGCCAGCGGCGAGCGCAATTCGTGAGACACGTCACGCAGTAACTGACGCTGACTGCCAATCAGGCTTTGCAAGCGAGCGCCCATGCGGTTGAAGTCGGTGGCCAGCACGCCGAACTCATCCCGGCGCGAAGCCAGTCGCGCCAGGCTGTTTTGCTGGTAGGTGGTTTGCCCCAGGTCATGCACTGCCCCGCGCAAGCGGCTCAGCGGGCGGGTGATCGACAGGGTGACCAGCAAGCTGAACAGCGTCAGGACCACCAGAGCAATTCCCAGCGCACTGAGCGGCCAGATCAGACTTTGGCGATGCCATGCATCCAGTTCAGGGTGGGGGATGCGATAAATCAGCAAGTAGGTTTCAGCGGTTTTCGGGCTGGTGTACTCGACGGTCAGGCGGCGCCACGGCAGTTGCTCTTCACCGGGGTGCTGGCGCGCTTCCCACGCGGCGGCCCGCCGCGGAAACGTACCGCGCACCACGGGGTCGCCACTTTCGTTGAGCACTTGTACGTCGATGTGATAGCGGCGTTTGCGCTGTTCGAGGAATTCTTGCGCGGAATCGGCGCCCTGGGTTTCGTAGCGCTCGGTCCATTGTTGCGCCAGGTTGGCGATGCCGGGGTGCCGGCTGAGAATCCAGGCGTCCTGATTGAGCATGTGCCCCAGCAGGATCGACAGGCCTGCGACCAAGGCAATCGCCAGCCAGAAGCTGGCGAGAATGCGCCAAAACAGTGATCGCACGGTAATTCCTCGCAAGTAATTGATCAAAACGAGCAAAGCCCAACGACCGGGGGCCGTTGGGCTTGGTGGGTGCGCGAATTATTGCGCTTTTGGAGCCTGTTGCGCTTTCCACTCTTTGAACTGTTTCCACTCTGCCTGACGCTCGGCACGTTTCTTTTGCATCTCGTCGAAGGTCTTCTGCTGGTCAGGCTTGAGCACGGCCCGGATCTCGCTTTGGGTTTTATCGTGCTTGGCTTTCATCTCGTCTTTAAACGCTTGCTGATCGGCAGCCGGCAGTTTTTCCAGATACTTCTCGACCAGTTGCTTGCGGTCATGCATTTGCTGGCCCATCAGCTTGCCGATCTGCTGGCGCTGTTCGCGGCTCAGGTCCAGTTGGCTGTAAGGGGCATCGCCGCGACCGTGCTCAGCGCCGTGACGTGGACCCATTGGACCGTCGCCACCAGGCATGGCCATTGCGACGGTTGGCAGGGCAGCAGCAAACATCAAAGCAATTAGAGTCTTACGCATGGTGTGTCTCCTTCATTACTGTTCCGGTGAATCCGGATGTGCTTAGTTTAGGGAGATCAAGGTCAACCGCTGTCAGTCGAGGGTAAAGCTTAGGTAAAGAGGGTATTGCTGCGGGTTTACATAACAGGCTTGTGGGGAAGCAGGCTTGCCGGCGATGCAGGCAGCGCGGTTGGCGCTGATTCAATCGCTGGCACCCATGGAGAAACGTGCGTCTTCAGGCGCTATAGAAGTAACCCCGGCTGCGCAACGCAACGATGCGCGGGCGGCCATCAGGGTGGGGGCCGATCTTTTTACGCAGGTTGCTGACATGCATGTCCAGGCTACGGTCGTACAGGGTCAGTTTGCGGCCCAGGGCAATCTGCGCCAGTTCCTGCTTGTCCAGCGGTTCTCCCGGCTGGCGCAACAAGGCCTCAAGCAAACGGCTTTCGGACACTGTCAGGGTAATGTCGTGCTGGTCGATCGTGGCCACGCCGCGCATCGGGCTGAAGCACAGGTCTCCCAGTTCCATCTGAGTGGATACCGCGGTCGGGTGGCTGCGTCGCAGTACGGCCCGCAGGCGGGCTGTCAGCTCGCGGGGGTCGCAGGGTTTGGCAAGGTAGTCATCGGCGCCCAGTTCGAGCCCCAGAATACGGTCCAGAGGTTCGCCGCGGGCTGACAGCATCAGCACCGGCAATTCGGGGTGGTCGTGGCGCAGTTGCTTGAGCAGTTCCAGGCCGCTGCCGTCGGGCAGCATCACATCCAGCACTACGGCATCGGGGCTCGATTCACTTAACGCCTTGCGGGCGCTAAGACCGTCGTGGCAAGCGCGGACCTGGAAGCCTTCCTGGCTCAACCAGCTGCTCAGAAGCTCGCACAGCTCCTGGTCATCATCTATCAGTAACAGGTCGCTCATGACTTACTCGATTTAGCCAGTGCCGACGCCATTTACGCCGGTCACTGGCGAAGATACCGCAAGCGCCGTAGGGGTTACGGCAGTACTTGTTTGAACGGCTTGACGATCACATTGGCGTAAACGCCGGCTGCGACGTAAGGATCAGCGTCGGCCCAGGCCTGGGCAGCACTAAGGGAGTCGAATTGGGCCACGACCAGGCTGCCGCTAAAGCCGGCTACGCCTGGATCATTGCTGTCGATGGCCGGGTGCGGACCTGCCAGCACGATACGGCCTGCATCCTTGAGTTGAGTCAGGCGCTCAAGGTGGGCCGGGCGTGCAGCCAGGCGGGCATCGAGTGAGTTGGCGACGTCGGTAGCAATAATTGCGTAGAGCATGTCAGTCCTCGGATTTTGAGTGGGTTGTTGGCGCATCGGTGTCATGCAGGTGGCGCGACAGATAAATGCCCTGGGCTACCAGGAACAGCAAGGTCATGCCCAGGCTGCCGAATACTTTGAAGTCGACCCAGATGCTTTGATAGGTGAACGCAACGAACAGGTTGGCTGCGCCGCAGAACAGGAAGAACCCGATCCAGGCCAGGTTCAGGCGGGTCCACACTGCATCGGGGAGGGTCAGTGCATGGCCCATGATGCGTTTGATCAACAGTTTGTCGCCGATAAAGTGGCTGCCGGCAAAAGCCAGTGCAAACAGCCAGTTCACCACAGGCGCTTTCCATTTAAGGAATGTTTCGCTGTGGAACGCCAGGGTCAGGCTGCCAAACACCAGGCAGGCGATCAGGGTCAGCCATTGGCTCTTTTCGAGTTTGCGCTGCTTGATGAACAGAATGCCGTACACCACCAGCGAACTGATGATGAGCATCGCCGTAGCGCTGTAGATACCGCCCACAGACAGGCTGTGCCCGGCGATTTCGACGATGCGTGGCTCGATTTTGTAGACGATGAAAAACAGTAACAGCGGGATGAAGTCGATGAATTGTTTCACAGTGGCAGCCAGAAGCAGGATGTAGCGGCATAATAACAAACATCAATGACAGCGAAAGCGTCAGCTAGAGGTTATTAAATCCCCGTGGAAATTGACTTGCATTGCCATAGCACAGCTTCTGATGGCGCCCTGGCGCCGGCGGTACTGGTTGCGCGTGCGTTCGAGAAAGGTGTGCGAGTCCTGGCCCTGACCGATCACGACACACTTGAAGGCCTCGATGAAGCCCGTGAAGCGGCGCTGGCGCTGAACATGACGCTGATCAACGGCGTTGAACTGTCGTGCACCTGGGGCGGGGCGACGATTCATGTGCTGGGCTACGGTTTTGATGTCAATGCTCCGGCGTTGGTTGAGGCCATTGCCAAACTCCACGATGGCCGCTGGCTGCGGGCCCAGGAGATCAGCCGCAAGCTTGAACTCAAAGGCATGCCCGGTGCGCTTGAGGGCGCGCGGGCCATACAGCAGGCCTTGGGTGACAGCGGTAACGCCCCGGCCCGCCCGCACTTTGCCGATTTTCTGGTCCAGGCCGGCTTCGTCAAGGATCGCGCCGAGGCGTTTCGCAAATGGCTGGGTGCCGGCAAATTGGGCGACGTCAAACTGCACTGGCCGACCCTTGAAGACACTGTCGCCACCTTGCGTGCAGCCGGTGCCTGGGTGAGCCTTGCGCATCCCTCGCACTACGATTTTACCCGCAGCAAGCGCCGTCGCCTGATTGGCGACTATATTCAAGCCGGGGGTCACGCGATTGAAGTGGTCAACGGGCATCAGCCGGCAGAGCAAGTTGGCAGCCTGGCGATCCTGGCGCGTGAGTTCGGTCTGCTGGTCAGCGCCGGCAGTGATTTTCATGGCCCTGGAGGCTGGTCGGAGATCGGCGAATATCGCCCGATTCCTGAAGACTTGCCGCCATTATGGCGTCGATTCAAATATGACCAGCCCGCTGCCAACGTCTGAACAGGGAAACTCTGTGAGCCAATTTTTCCAGATTCATCCGGAAAACCCGCAACCGCGGCTGATCAAACAGGCCGTAGACATCATCAAAAAGGGCGGGGTCGTGATTTACCCCACCGATTCGTCCTATGCCCTTGGCTGCCAGATGGGCGACAAGCACGCCATCGAGCGCATCAAGCGCCTGCGTAATCTGGACGACAAACACAACTTCACCCTGATGTGCTGCGACCTGTCGCAGCTGGGTTTGTTTGCCAAGGTTGAAACCGGTGTTTTCCGGTTGCTCAAGGCCCATACACCGGGGCCCTACACCTTTATTCTGAACGCCACCCGTGACGTGCCGCGGCTGCTGCTGCACCCCAAGCGCCGGACTATTGGGGTGCGGGTGCCCAGTCACCCGATTGCCCTGGCGCTGCTTGAAGAGCTGGGCGAACCCTTGATGAGCGTGACCCTGATTTTGCCGGGTGAAAAAGAGCCGATGGAAGATCCATACGAAATTCGCGATGCCCTGGAGAAACAGGTCGACCTGATCATCGACGGCGGATTCGGCGGCAATAAAGCGTCGACCGTTATCAGTCTGATCGACCTCGAGCCCGACGTCGTACGTGTGGGTTGCGGCGATCCGACCCCGTTTATGGTCGAGGCCTGATGTCTGACGTCGAAACCATAGAAGGCGTTGACGCTCAGGCCGGTGCCCAGCAGGAACTGCCGTTTGCCATGGTATATGGCCAGGCCGTTATCGAAATGCCGCTGGACCTGTATATCCCGCCGGATGCGCTGGAGGTATTTCTCGATGCCTTTGAAGGTCCGCTTGACCTGCTGCTGTACCTGATCCGCAAGCAGAACATCAATATTCTCGATATCCCGGTGGCGGAAATTACCCGCCAGTACATGGGCTATGTCGAACTGATGAAAACCGTGCGCCTGGAACTGGCTGCCGAATACCTGGTCATGGCTGCGATGCTGGCCGAGATCAAGTCGCGTATGCTCCTGCCGCGCTCGGCCGAGATCGAGGAAGATGAGGGCGACCCACGGGCCGAACTGATCCGTCGCTTGCAGCAGTACGAGCGGTTCAAGGCGGCAGCTGAAGGTCTAGATGGCTTGAGCCGGGTAGGGCGTGATGTGATCGTGCCCAAACTCGATGCCCCCGAAGCACGGGCGCGCAAGCTGGTGCCCGATGTGGCGCTTGAAGAGCTGCTGATGTCGATGGCCGAAGTGTTGCGCCGCACCGACATGTTTGAAAACCACCAGGTCAGCCGGGAAGCCCTGTCGACCCGCGAGCGGATGAGCGACGTGCTGGAGCGCCTCAAGGGCGGCGGCTTTGTACCCTTTGTCGAGCTGTTTACTGCCGAAGAAGGCCGTCTGGGTGTGGTTGTAACCTTTATGGCCATTCTTGAACTGGTAAAAGAGTCGCTGGTCGAGTTGGTACAGAATGAACCCTTTGCGGCAATCCATGTGCGGGCGAGAGCCGAATAAAGAGCTGAAACCATGAATTTGACTGAACCCCGCGAGCTGGCCCCCTTGCTCGAGGCCTTTTTGTTGGCCTCGGGAAAGCCGCAAAGCCTTGAGCGGCTGTTTGAACTGTTTGAAGAGGGCGAGCGTCCAGAGCCGCCAGTGTTCAGGAAGGCCCTGGAGTTACTGCGCAAATCCTGCGACGGACGGGCTTTTGAGCTTAAGGAAGTCGCGTCTGGCTATCGCCTGCAGATTCGCGAAAAGTTCTCGCCGTGGGTCGGGCGCCTGTGGGAAGAGCGCCCCCAGCGTTATTCGCGGGCCATGCTCGAAACCATGGCACTGATTGCCTATCGCCAGCCGATCACCCGTGGCGAAATTGAAGATGTGCGTGGCGTGGCGGTGAACAGCCATATCGTCAAAACCTTGCTTGAGCGCGAATGGATCCGCGTGGTGGGCTATCGTGACGTGCCGGGCAAGCCTGCCATGTTCGCCACCACCAAGGGCTTTCTCGATCACTTCAATCTGCGGAATCTGGACGATTTGCCGCCCCTGGCGGAGCTGCGCGAACTGGAACCTGACCCGATCCTCGACTTTGACGACGCCCCGGTGCCAGCACATCTGCAGGCCCTGGCCGACGAAAGCGCCGAGCCTGAGGAGCCCAAGGATGAGACCAGCTTCCGCACCTTGCTGGTGGAACTGGACACCATGGAGGAGGGTCTTAAAACTGACTTTGATGACCTGCTTCGCGACGGCGCTCCCGTCGAAGAAACCCAGGTTGCAGTTGAAGTGCTTGAATCCCGGCCAGAGCCAGAGCTAACGCCAGAGCCGAGGCTCAGCGCCGCCGAGTTGGCACGTGAACGGTTGCGCGCTGCTGTGGCGGCACTGGAAGCGCGGTCAACCCTGAGTGACGAAGAACTCGAGGCCCGGGCCCTGGCCGAAGCCATCGAACAAGAGCGCCGCGAACAGGAAGATTGACCCCCCCTGTAGGAGCGAGCTTGCTCGCGATCTTTTGATCTTTTAAAAGATCGCGAGCAAGCTCGCTCCTGCAGGGCCAATCACGAGGCCTTTTTATGAGTTCAACCAAAGACCCTTGCATTAGCGTTTGCAAATTTTCCGACGATATCTGCATCGGCTGCGGCCGCACCAAGCGTGAAATCAGGGCCTGGAAGAAGTTCGACAAGGACGATAAACGCATCGTGCTGGCCGAGTCGGCCCTGCGGTTGTTGGCCCTGGAGGCCACCGGTCGGCGGAAAAAGAAATAAGACTGACAGTTCATGGCCAGGCTTTGATGCGTATTGCGCCACATCAGCGTATGATTCGCGACCCTCAAACGCTCGCTCGAGCCGAGAGACCCTATTTTCAACACCTCAGGCTTGGCCTGAGTTGACACACCGGGAGGTGCCCAGATGAGTGATCTAGACCCTAAAGACAGCCAGGAAATTGGCCCAGCAGGCGAAAAACTACAAAAAGTTCTCGCCCGTATTGGCGTGGGTTCGCGTCGCGACGTAGAGAGTTGGATCAGCCAGGGCCGGATCAAGGTCAATGGCAAGGATGCAACCCTGGGTCTGCGTGTAGACCTGCATGACGCCATTTCCATCGATGGCAAAGTGATCAAGCGTGAAGAAGCAGCCGAATCGGTTCGCCGCGTGATCATGTACAACAAGCCCGACGGCGAAATCTGCACCCGTGACGACCCTGAAGGTCGTCCGACCGTGTTCGACAAACTGCCGCGTCCCAAAGAAGGCCGCTGGATCAACATCGGTCGACTGGACATCAACACCACCGGCTTGCTGATGTTCACCACTGACGGTGAACTGGCTAACCGCCTGATGCACCCTTCCTACGAGATGGACCGTGAATACGCGGTACGTGTCCGTGGCGAAGTGGATGACGAGATGATCGAGCGCCTCAAGGCCGGCGTTGTGCTGGAAGACGGCCCGGCGCGCTTTACCGACATCAAGCAGGCTCCGGGCGGCGAAGGCTTCAACCATTGGTACCACTGCGTAGTGATGGAAGGCCGTAACCGTGAAGTGCGTCGTCTGTGGGAATCCCAGGGCCTGGTGGTCAGCCGCCTGAAGCGCGTGCGTTTCGGTCCGGTGTTCCTCAACTCCGACCTGCCGATGGGTCGCTGGCGTGAAATGAGCCAGTTCGAGGTTGATATCCTCAGTGCTGAAGTGGGCCTCACGCCGGTTGCCATGCCGCAGATGAACGCCAAGAGCAAAGACAAGCTTGAGCGTATGCAGCGCAAATCGTCGCGTCCTGTCGCGCGCACCGATCGCGTTGCCCGCACCCTGCGTCCAGCTGAAGGTGCACCACTGGCACCGCGTCCAGCGCGTCAGCCGCACATCGAAGGCGAGCGCCCGGCGCGTCCTGCCCGTGATGAAGCTGCCCGTCCTGCGCGCAAGCCGGCCGGTCGCACCGACCGTGTACCTGCGGGTCGCGGTGCTCCGGTTGCAGAGCGTCCGAGCGAAATGAACAAGCGCCCTGGCAAGCCCAAGCCAACCCGTTCGGGCCCCAAGCTGGTCGACGATGCACCGTCGGGCAAGCGCCGTGGCGCACCGGCCGGCTCGGGTCAGCGTCCAGGCTTCGGTCGTCGCAAGCCGCAGTAAGCGTTAACGTTTAACGCGGTACAAAAAACGCCAATCCTTCGGGGTTGGCGTTTTTTTATGCCCGCAATAAACCGCAGATTCGGTAGGAGCGAGCTTGTCTCGCGATCTTTTGACCTTTGCAATCGCGCGGCAAGGATGCGCGTTCAGATAATGGTTTTAAAATGGAAAGATTTCGTTACGCATCGTAAAGTGAATGCCACAAAATCAAAGGGTTATGGGCACGGTGTTGCTAAATCAGGCTTGATGTAACGAAAACTTTCCGTAAAAAACACCGTTCGCCCCGTTTTCGGCAAAAAGCTGGCTTGTTTAGTGTTGCCAAGAGCGGTGTGATGGGATCTTGCCTTCGAGCGGGTGTACAATGCGCCGCGTTTTAACTGTGACCCAATTGCGTACCCGCGCATTTTGCGCTTCACCGGCGATAGGCCGATGGGCCAAAACTTCGAGGCTAACCCGCCTTGTTAATTCCGCAATGCCACAAGCGTTGCGGGTTCGATTCCGTCACAGATAAAAACAAACAGGTGACGCATGACTCGTGAAACAACCTTGGATTCCTGGCGTCTGCGCTGGGGTTTGATTTGTGTTGTAGACCTTTCGATCACTGCCTCTGGTGCTCACGTTACAACGCACTGAATCACATCAAACCTTGTGTGGGACCCTTTCAATGAGTGGACAAACCTCGCATTCGGGCGAGCTTAAACGCGGCCTGAAAAATCGTCATATCCAGCTGATTGCCCTTGGTGGCGCGATTGGTACCGGCCTGTTTCTCGGTTCTGCCGGGGTACTGAAGTCGGCCGGCCCGTCAATGATTCTGGGGTATGCGATCTGCGGCTTTATTGCCTTTATGATCATGCGCCAGCTTGGCGAAATGATTGTCGAAGAACCGGTTGCCGGTTCTTTCAGCCACTTTGCCCATAAGTACTGGGGCGGTTTCGCCGGCTTCATGTCGGGCTGGAACTGCTGGGTGCTGTATATCCTGGTGGGCATGTCGGAGCTGACTGCGGTCGGCAAGTATGTGCACTACTGGTGGCCCGAGATCCCGACCTGGGCGTCGGCGGCTGCCTTCTTCGTCCTGATCAACGTCATCAACCTGACCAACGTCAAAGTGTTTGGCGAGGCCGAGTTCTGGTTCGCGATCATCAAGGTGGTGGCCATTGTCGGCATGATCGCGCTGGGCAGCTATTTGCTGGTCAGCGGCAGCGGTGGTCCTCAGGCATCGGTGAGCAACCTGTGGGAGCACGGCGGATTCTTCCCCCACGGCATCACCGGTCTGGTAATGGCCATGGCCTTTATCATGTTCTCCTTCGGCGGTCTGGAAATGCTCGGTTTTACCGCCGCAGAAGCCGACAAGCCACGTACCGTAATCCCCAAGGCGATCAATCAGGTGATCTACCGCATCCTGATTTTCTACATCGGCGCCCTGGTGGTTCTGCTGTCCCTGACCCCATGGGACTCGCTGCTGGAAACCCTGAATGCCGGTGGCGACAGCTACAGCAGCAGCCCGTTCGTGCAAGTGTTCTCGATGCTGGGCAGCAACACCGCTGCGCACATCCTCAACTTTGTGGTGCTGACCGCGGCATTGTCGGTTTACAACAGCGGCACCTACTGCAACAGCCGCATGTTGTTGGGCATGGCGCAGCAGGGCGATGCCCCGAAAGTGCTGTCTAAAATCGACAAGCGCGGCGTGCCGGTCAACTCGATTCTGGCCTCAGCTGCGGTGACGGTGATTGCGGTTCTGCTCAACTACCTGATGCCCCACGACGCGCTGGAACTGTTGATGTCGCTGGTAGTGGCCACGCTGGTGATCAACTGGGCGATGATCAGCTTCTCGCACTTCAAGTTCCGCCAGCACATGGACAAGACCGCACAAACGCCGCTGTTCAAGGCGCTGTGGTATCCATACGGCAACTACATCTGCCTGGCGTTCGTGGCGTTCATTCTGGTGATCATGTTGCTGATCCCCGGCATTCGCGTATCGGTGTATGCGATTCCGGTGTGGGTAGCCTTTATGTGGCTGTGCTACCTGATCAAGAACAAGCGCGCGTTGCAGGCAACGACTGCGGCTTGCAGTTCAGCTGCCAAATAAGCTGAGCGATACACCCCACAAACCCGGCCATTGCGCCGGGTTTGTGGTTTGTGGGGTATCCTGCAGGCCCTGAAGACGGACCTATTTTTGATGCTGGTGATTTCCAACAACGTTCATATTCCCGATAACGAGATCGAGCTCACAGCCATTCGTGCTCAAGGCGCAGGCGGGCAGAACGTCAATAAAGTCTCGAGCGCCATGCACTTGCGCTTCGACATTGCCAACTCGTCCTTGCCGCCGTTCTATAAGGAGCGCCTGCTGGCGCTGCGTGACAGCCGGATCACCAGTGATGGCGTGCTGATCATCAAGGCCCAGCAATATCGCACTCAGGAACAGAACCGGGCAGATGCGCTGGAGCGTTTGGCGGAATTGATCATCAGCGCCACCAAAGTCGAGAAAAAACGCCGTCCCACCAAGCCGACCTTAGGCTCGAAAAAACGGCGTCTGGAGTCCAAGACCAAGCGTGGCAGCATCAAGGCCGGGCGGGGCAAGGTAGATTTCTGACACCACCTGTATCTATGCAGGAGCGAGCGCCTGCAGTCTTTACGCGGGCCTTAAACGCTTGGCCTGGCGATACAGATAAACACTCAGCAACAACCCGCTGAACGCCGCCATTGCCGCGAACAAAAAGATCGAGGCAAAGCCAAAGCCTGCAGCCACGGCACCCACCAGGGGGCCGGTAATGCCCAGTGACAGGTCGATAAACAGCGAGTAGGCGCCCACTGCCGCGCCACGGCTGGAGGCCGGCACCAGATTGACCGCTTCAACCCCCAATGCCGGGAATACCAGCGAGAAGCCGAAACCACTGAGTGCTGCGCCTGCCAGTGCCAGCTCAGGGTTGGGCGCCAGCCATAGCAACAACAGCCCCAGGGTCTCGACGCTCAGGCAGGCAATCGCCACCCGAAAGCCGCCAATGCGGTTGATCAGGTTGCCGAACAGCAGTCGCGCACCGATAAAGCTGGCGCCAAACAGGCTCAGGCACAGTACGGCGTTTTCCCAGTGATTGGTCGCGTAGTACAGGGTGATGAAGGTAGCGATGGTGCCAAAGCCGATCGAACCCAGCGCCAGACCTGCGCCATGGGGCAAGACGCGGCCCAGCACATGCAGGAACGGCAGGCGCACGCCGCTGACAATCGGCGCTGCACGTTTGGGCCAGGCCAGCAGCAGGCCGATGGTAGCCAGGGCAATAATGCTTGCGCCCATGCTCCACATGCCCCAGTGGCTGACCATCAGCACGCCCAGCGGGGCGCCGATGGCGATGGCGCCATAACTGGCGATGCCATTCCAGGAAATCACCTTGGCAGTGTTTTGCGCCCCGACCCGGCCAATGCCCCAGCCGATGGAGCCGGAACCCACCAGGCTTTCAGCGCTGCCCAGCACCAGCCGGCCGATCAGCAGGCAGGTCAGGCTCAGCGCCGGCATGGCCGCGGTCCAGGTGGATGCGAGCATCAGCACGCCACTCAGGCCGCAGCCTGCCAGGCCATACATTACGGCGCGCTTGCTGCCACGATTGTCGATGATGCGGCTGGCATAAGGACGGCTCAGCAGCGTGGCCAGATATTGCACGCTGATCACCAGTCCGGCGATGACCGTGCCGTAGCCCAGGTGGTTGTGTACGTATCCGGGCAAGACAGCCAGCGGAATGCCGATGTTCATGTAGCCGATAAAGGTGAACAGAACGATGGAAACCACTTGTAGCGTGATCGCCATTGGACGCTGTGTTTCAGGCATGGGGTAGGGGTCCTGCGGGGGTGCGGTTGGGTGCGGATTGATTATAGCGGCGCAACCAGTTGTGTCGCGATCAGGGCGGCCAGGGCGTTTTCCTTGGTGCCAAAACGTTTGAGCAAGGTGGCTTGCTTCTCTGGGGTAAGGCGCTCCCACAGGACGATCATTTTCTCGGCGGTGCCGATCAAAACGCTGGCTTGGGTTTCGCTGAAGGTATCGGTCACGCTGTATTCCTGGGAGGGGGGTGGAGCGATTGTGTCAGTCGGTGTGAAAAAACCAATGCTTTTTCACACCGACTGATGAAGCCGTCAGTCTTCGCTGTCGGCCATGAGGCTTTCAGAGGCCTCTTCCAGTGCGGGGTTTTCGCCACTGGTGTGTTCCGGGATTGGCTGCTGAGTTTCTTGCAGGCTTGGGAAGGGGAGGTTTGGGATTTCGTGCATCGTCGCGCTCCTCGCAAGGTGTGTTTAAGTAGCTTGCTAAGGATACAGGACGAAGTGTGACAATTTGTCTTTTTCTTGGGTCTGGCGGGGATTATGTCGAACTTTTCATTTTTTCGTTGTCCCGGCCAGAGACTGTAGGAGCGAGCTTGCTCGCGAGCTTTTCAACGCGGCAATGAAGAGCTCGCGAGCAAGCTCGCTCCTACAGTGAGTGGGGCTAGCGGGTACACACCTGCGCAATGGCCTTGGCCAGCAGGCCCAGGCGTGTGCCATCGACCCCGGCCATGTTGGCGCGTCCTGAGCCGACCATGTACACGCTGTGCTTTTCACGCAGCAATTGCACTTGCTCGGCAGTCAGGCCGGTGTAAGAAAACATCCCGCGTTGCTCGTTGATGTGGGCAAAGTGCTCCGCTAGACCGAACGGGGTCAATGCCTCAACCAGCCCGCTGCGCAATTGCGCGATACGGCTGCGCATGGCCTCTACTTCTGCGGCCCACTCCTGTTTGAGCTTTGCATCGCCCAGAATGGTCGCCACTACCGCCGCGCCGTGGTCCGGCGGGTTGGACCAGAGATTGCGGGCCAGATAAGCCAGCTGGCTGCGTATGTCAGTCAGCTTTTCGGCATCGTGGGCACACACGATCAAGGCGCCAACACGCTCACGATACAGGCCGAAGTTTTTCGAGCAGGAACTGGTGATCAGTACTTCCGGCAGTTCGCTTACGAACAGGCGGGTGGACCATGCATCGTCTTCCAGCCCGTCGCCGAACCCTTGATAAGCAAAGTCGATCAGCGGCAACAGTTCGCGCCGGCGCACCACTTCCAGTACTTGCAGCCAGTCAGCACGCGACAGGTCAAAACCGGTCGGGTTGTGGCAGCAGGCGTGCAGCAGCACCACGTCGCCTTTGGGTACCTGCTCAAGCGCGGCAAGCATGGCGGCAACGTCCAGCTTGTTGTCGTTGCCCACATACGGGTAATGGCTGATTTTCAGGCCCGCGGCGGCGAAGATGGTTTCGTGAATCGGCCAGGTCGGATCGCTCAGCCAGATTCCGCGGCCCGGCAGGCATTGCGCGATAAAGTCTGCGCTCAGGCGCAGGGCGCCGGTACCGCCTGGCGTCTGGGTGGCACCTGCACGCCCGGCTGCCAGTAACGGCGACTCGGCACCCAGGACCAGTTCGCTGATCAGTTGGCCGAAACGGCTGTCACCATGGCCGCCGATATAGGTTTTGGTTTGCTGTTGGTCCACCAGGCGCTGTTCCGCCTTTTTCACCGATTCCAGGATCGGCGTCAGGCCATTGGCATCTTTATAGACACCCACGCCCAGGTCGAACTTGTTCGGGTTGGGGTCCTGGTTGTAGGCGTCCATCAACCCCAGAATCGGGTCGCCGGGGACCCGACCAATGCCTGCGAAGTGCATTACTTGCGGCCCTCAGCGGTTTTCGCGACGTCGTCAGTGCGTGCGGCCATGATGAAGTCATTGCGGTGCAGGCCTTTGATCGAGTGGCTCCACCAGGTCACGGTCACTTTGCCCCACTCGGTGAGCAGGCCCGGGTGATGACCTTCGGCTTCAGCGATTTCACCTACGGCGTTGGTAAAGGCCAGGGCAAATTTGAAGTTCTTGAACAGAAAAACCTTTTCCAGTTGCATGACGCCGTCGCGAACTTCGATATTCCAGTCCGGGATCTGTTTGATCAGGATCGGCAACTCTTCATCGCTGACTTGTGGAGCATCGGCGCGGCAGGCTTCGCAGTGGGCTTGGTTCAGTGTGTTCATGGTGTATTCCTGAAGTCAGTTGTTCTTCTTGTGTAAAAGAAATGTTCAAAAAGACCGGTCAAGCCGCTTTCGGCCTTGGCGGGAACTTGGGCGCGTGCAAGCCCATGGTCATGCCTTTTTCGACCATGCCCATGATGTCCTCGTGGGCCAGATCAAACAGTCGCTTCAAGTCCGGCAGGACAAAATACAGCGGCTGCAGAATGTCGATGCGATACGGCGTGCGCATGGCTTCCAGCGGATCGAAGGCCTGATGTTCAGGCTCTGCCGACAAGCTGTAAACCGTTTCTTTGGGCGATGAGAGAATGCCGCCGCCGTAAATGCGCTTGCCCTGCGGGGTGTCGACCAGCCCGAACTCGATGGTCATCCAGTACAGGCGGGCCAGATACACGCGCTGCTCCTTGGATGCCTGCAGGCCGAGCTTGCCGTAGGTGTGGGTGAACTCGGCGAACCAGGGGTTGGTCAGCAGCGGGCAGTGGCCAAAAATCTCGTGGAAAATATCCGGCTCTTGCAGGTAATCCAGCTCTTCAGGGGTGCGAATAAAGGTCGCTACCGGGAATTGCTTGTTGGCGAGCAATTCAAAGAAGGTCTGAAACGGAATGAGCGCAGGAACGCGGGCAACTTGCCAGCCAGTGGTGGCGGCCAATACCTGGTTGATTTCGCTCAGTTGCGGAATGCGGTCGTGGGGCAGGCCGAGTTTTTCGATGCCTTCCATGTATTCGGGGCAGGCACGGCCTTCCAGCAGTTTCAGCTGGCGGGTAATCAATGTATTCCACACCCCGTGTTCTTCAGGCGTGTAGTCGATAAAGCCGTTGGCATCCGGCTCGCGGGCGACGTATTTCGTTTGCTTCATGGGGCTCTCCGCAATGAAATCGTTTTTATTATTCGGTTTGTTGCGATGCCCTAGTGATACCCCATTTGAATATTTCATGCCCCTAGCCTAAAGCCAGCAATACTGGGATGATGCGGCTAATTCGTAAAGTATTCGTTACGATTGTGTGGTCGAGCCGCCACTCCTGAGTATATGGCGGCAAAACTGTCAAATAATCGTGACGATGAAATGATTGGTTGTTCAATCTTTACCCCTGTGGGAGCCGGCCTGGCGGTGCATTCGCGCTATTGGCCAGCAAGCCGGCTTCCACCATTGGCCCCCCTGCCACCTTATTTGCCCCGAGCCTTGCCCCATGCGTATCAAAGTTCACTGCCAAAACCGGATTGGCATCCTTCGCGACATCCTTAACCTGCTGGTTGCCTACGGCATTAACGTCAAGCGCGGCGAAGTGGGGGGCGACCAGGGCAACGCGATCTATCTGTACTGCCCGAACCTGATCAACCTGCAGTTCCAGGCCCTGCGTCCGAAGTTCGAAACCATCGCCGGGGTCTTCGGGGTCAAGCGTGTGGGCTTGATGCCCAGCGAGCGCAGGCACATGGAACTCAATGCCTTGCTCGGGGCCCTGGAGTTTCCGGTGTTGTCCATCGATATGGCCGGCAGCATCGTGGCCGCCAACCGTGCCGCTGCCCAGTTGCTGGGAGTGCGGGTGGATGAAGTGCCGGGGATTGCCCTGTCGCGCTACGCCGAAGATTTTGACCTGCCCGAGCTGGTGCGCGCCAACAAGTCGCGGATTAACGGCCTGCGGGTCAAGATTAAAGGCGATGTGTTTCTGGCCGATATCGCCCCCTTGCAGCTGGAGCACGATGACAGCGAGGCCATGGCCGGCGCGGTCCTGACCCTGCATCGTGCTGACCGCGTAGGCGAGCAGATCTACAACGTGCGCAAACAGGAACTGCGCGGTTTCGACAGCATCTTCCAAAGCTCTAAAGTCATGGCTGCGGTGGTGCGTGAGGCGCGGCGCATGGCCCCGCTCGATGCTCCTCTATTAATAGAAGGGGAAACCGGCACCGGCAAGGAGCTGCTGGCCCGCGCCTGCCACCTGGCCAGCCCGCGCGGACAATCGCCGCTGATGGCGCTCAACTGCGCCGGTCTGCCTGAATCGATGGCTGAAACCGAATTGTTCGGTTATGGCCCCGGTGCCTTTGAGGGCGCACGGGCCGAAGGCAAGCTCGGCCTGCTGGAGTTGACATCGGGCGGTACGCTATTTCTCGATGGCGTCGGGGAGATGAGCCCGCGTCTGCAGGTCAAGTTGCTGCGCTTCTTGCAGGACGGCTGCTTTCGGCGTGTAGGCAGTGATGAAGAGGTGTACCTCGATGTGCGGGTGATGTGTGCCACCCAGGTCGACTTGTCCGAGTTGTGTGCCCGGGGCGAGTTCCGCCAGGACCTCTACCACCGGCTTAACGTGCTGTCGCTGCACATTCCGCCCTTGCGCGATTGTCTGGATGGGCTGGAGCCTTTGATCGAGCATTTCCTGGATCAGGCCAGCCGGCAAATCGGTTGTCCGTTGCCGCGTCTGGCGCCTGCGGCCCTGAGCCGCTTGAGCCACTACCACTGGCCGGGCAACGTACGGCAACTGGAAAACGTATTGTTTCAGGCGGTTTCTTTGTGCGATGGCGGGGTGGTCAAGGCCGAGCATATCCGCCTGCCGGACTACGGCGTGCGCCAGCCGCTGGGCGAGTTTTCGCTGGAAGGCGGGTTGGAGCAGATCGTCGGGCGTTTCGAAAAGGCGGTGCTGGAGCAACTGTATTCCGAGCATCCGAGCAGCCGGTTATTGGGCAAGCGGCTGGGGGTCTCCCACACCACCATCGCCAACAAACTGCGCGAGTACGACATTATCAAGCCGGCTTAGGCCCAATCGCCGGCAAGCCGGCTCCCACATGATGTGTGTGAATTGCACCATCCTGTAGGAGCGAGCTTGGTAGGAGCGAGCTTGCTCGCGAGCTCTTCAACACAGCAACGAAGTGCTCCCACAGTTTATTGACCGGCCCCATAACTGCAGCAGCCGGCTTGCCGGCAATAGCGGCGCAATTGACAGCACAGGCCATGCCTTGCCGCTACCGGCACAATAGCGCCGTTTTTACGTCTTCAATCTTTCCTTTCCCGCCTCCACACAAGCCTCCAGGCCCCGCTGCGCGGCCATTACCCGCGTCAAAAAAAAGTTGGTGCGCAAATTGCTAGATGCTCTGCAGTACAGCGGTGGGCGGCAAGCGTCCGTCAGACAGAGGAAAGACTGTGGACAAGTACCTTTATGTGGCAATGACCGGCGCCAGCCAGAACGCACTGGCGCAGAAGGCTCATGCCAACAATCTGGCGAACATCTCGACCAACGGTTTTCAACGGGACCTGGAGCAGGCCCGCTCGATGCCGGTGTTTGGTGACAGCTTTCCAGCCCGTGCCTATGCGCTGACCGAGCGCCCTGCCACCGATTTCAGCCCTGGCGCCATGATTGAAACCGGGCGCGACCTGGATGTGGCCGTGGCCGGTGATGGCTGGATGGCCGTGCAGTCTCCCGACGGCAGTGAAGCCTATGTGCGTACCGCGAGCATGAATGTGGATGCCCTGGGCATTCTGCGTGCTGGCAATGGCATGCCGGTCATGGGTAACGGCGGGCCGATTGCCGTGCCGCCGGAGCAAAAAATCGAAGTCGGTGAAGACGGCACCATCTCCATCCGTGCCATGGGCGAAGGCTCGCGGGTGATGGCGCAAGTGGACCGCATCAAGCTGGTCCAGCCGGACCTCAAAACCATGAGCAAGGGCCTGGACGGCATGATCCACACCAACGACGGCAAGCCGGCCCAGGCCGACGCCAACGTGCGTGTGGTCTCGGGGTTTCTGGAGGCGAGCAACGTCAATGCCGTCGACGAGATGACCTCGGTGCTGGCCCTGTCCAAGCAGTTCGAACTGCATATCAAAATGATGAACACCGCCAAAGAAGACGACCAGGCCATGACCCGCGTCCTGGCAATGAGCTAACTCGGCCAATTACTTAAACGCAGCGCCCTGAACGGCGCGCGAGGAGAGCACCATGCTTCCGGCACTGTGGGTTGCAAAAACAGGTTTGGCTGCACAAGACACCAACCTGACCACCATTTCCAACAATCTGGCCAACGTCTCGACCACCGGTTTCAAACGTGATCGTGCCGAATTTCAGGACTTGCTGTACCAGATCAAACGCCAGCCTGGCGCCCAGTCGACCCAGGACAGCGAACTGCCGTCGGGCCTGCAGGTAGGCACCGGGGTGCGCATCGTCGGCACGCAAAAGAACTTTACGGCAGGCAGCTTGCAAACCACCGACCAGCCGCTGGACATGGCGATCAATGGCCGCGGTTTTTTCCAGATCATGCAGCCGGACGGCACCACGGCCTACAGCCGCGACGGTACCTTTCACCTGGACTCCAACGGCCAGATCGTCACCGCCAGCGGCTTTGCCCTGGAACCGGCGATTGTGGTGCCGGCCGATGCCCAGACGTTCACCGTTGGCCAGGACGGCACCGTGTCGGTGACGATTGCCGGCAACCCGGCCGCGCAAGTGATCGGTAACGTACAGACCGCTGACTTCATCAACCCGGCCGGTTTGCAGTCCCAGGGCGGCAACCTGTTCCTGGAAACCGCGTCCAGTGGCGCGCCGCAAATCGGTACCCCGGGCCTCAACGGTTTTGGCACCACGATGCAAAGCACGCTGGAAACCTCGAACGTCAGCACCGTGGAAGAAATGGTCAACATGATCACCACCCAGCGCGCCTACGAGATGAACTCCAAAGTGATCTCCACCGCCGACCAGATGTTGTCGTTTGTTACGCAAAATCTGTAATTACGCAGGAGCAGTCATGAAACGTTTTTGTTCAGTTCTGGCATTGGGCGCCGTCACCTTCGTGGCGGGTTGCGTCAGCCCGCCACCGCGGCCCAACGACCCGTATTACGCCCCCGTCCTGCCGCGTACTCCGCTGCCGGCAGCGGCCAACAACGGCTCGATTTACCAGGCAGGCTTTGAACAGAACCTGTATAGCGACCGCAAGGCGTTTCGCATTGGTGACATCATCACCATCACCCTGAACGAGAAAACTCAGGCGAGCAAAAACGCCAACTCGGCAATCGGCAAAAACAGCAACACCAGCATCGGTCTGACCTCGTTGTTTGGCGGCGGCCTGACCACCAATAACCCGCTGGGCAGTGGTGATCTGAGCCTCAATGCCGGTTACAGCGGTAGCCGCGCGACCAAGGGCGATAGCAAGGCCGGGCAGGGCAACAGCCTCACCGGTTCGGTCACGGTGACCGTAGCCGATGTATTGCCCAACGGCATCATCGCGGTACGCGGCGAGAAGTGGATGACCCTCAACACCGGTGATGAACTGGTGCGCATTGCCGGCCTGGTTCGGGCCGATGACATCAGCACCGATAACACCGTGTCCTCGACCCGCGTGGCCGATGCGCGCATTACCTACTCGGGCACCGGCTCGTTTGCCGATGCCAGTCAGCCGGGCTGGTTTGACCGCTTCTTCCTTAGCCCGCTGTTCCCTTTCTAAAAAGAGCCCATTTAGTGATGACCGCCCATCTCAAGCATTTGCTGGCAGCCGTACTGCTGATGTCGACCACCCTGGGCGTTCACGCCGAGCGGTTGAAGGACATCGCCAGCATTTCTGGCGTGCGCTCCAACCAATTGATTGGTTATGGCCTGGTGGTCGGGCTCAATGGCACGGGCGACCAGACTACTCAAACCCCGTTCACCCTGCAGACGTTCAACAACATGCTCTCGCAGTTCGGGATCAAGGTGCCGCCTGGCTCGGGTAACGTGCAGCTGAAAAACGTTGCCGCCGTGTCCATCAGTGCCGACTTGCCCGCGTTTGCCAAGCCAGGGCAGGTGATCGACATCACCGTTTCCTCCATCGGCAACTCCAAAAGCCTGCGCGGCGGCACGCTGCTGCTTACACCGCTCAAGGGTATCGATGGCAACGTTTACGCAGTCGCCCAGGGCAACCTGGTGGTGGGCGGATTCGATGCCGAAGGCCGTGATGGTTCGAAGATCACCGTCAACGTTCCTTCTGCCGGGCGCATTCCCGGTGGTGCGTCGGTAGAGCGTGCGGTGCCCAGCGGTTTCAATCAGGGCAACAGCCTGACCCTTAACCTCAATCGCTCCGACTTCACCACCGCCAAGCGCGTGGTCGACAAGATCAACGACTTGCTCGGCCCTGGCGTCGCCCAGGCAATTGATGGCGGCTCGGTGCGGGTCACTGCGCCACTGGACCCCAGCCAGCGTGTCGACTACCTGTCGATCCTGGAAAACCTCGAAGTCGATCCGGGACAGGCGGTGGCCAAGGTCATCATCAACTCGCGCACCGGCACCATCGTGATCGGCCAGAACGTCAAGGTTTCGCCTGCGGCCGTGACCCACGGCAGCCTGACCGTGACCATCACCGAAGACCCTATCGTCAGCCAGCCGGGCCCGCTGTCCAACGGCCAGACCGCTGTCGTGCCGCGTTCACGGCTCAATGCGCAGCAAGAAGCCAAGCCGATGTTCAAGTTCGGCCCTGGCACCACGCTGGACGAGATTGTGCGTGCGGTGAATCAGGTGGGCGCGGCCCCCGGCGACTTGATGGCGATTCTCGAAGCGCTGAAACAGGCCGGTGCCTTGCAAGCCGACCTGATCGTGATCTGAGGCCGCCGTCATGGATATGCGTAAGAGCGGTCTGGTCAGTGGCAGCGATTCGGGGGCGTTTACCGACCTCAATCGTCTGAACAACCTGAAGGTCGGCGACCGTGAAAGTGACGGCAACATGCGCAAGGTGGCGCAGGAATTCGAGTCGCTGTTCCTCAACGAAATGCTCAAGTCCATGCGCTCGGCGAACGAAGTGCTAGGCAAGGACAACCCGCTCAACACCCCCGCGGCCAAGCAGTATCAGGAAATGTACGACCAGCAACTGTCGGTGACCTTGTCCCGTCAGGGCGGCGGTATCGGTCTGGCTGACGTGTTGATGCGCCAGATGTCGAAGAACAAACCCGCAGTGCCGGGGGAGGCCGCTACGGCTGCCTTGAGCGCTGAAGTGAAAACACCTGCCCCGGTCACCCCGGCGGCGGCCAGCCCGTTTGTACGCTCCAGCGGCCAGCGTCCGTTGTGGGCCTCGCGGGTGGCCACCACTGCCGTGGAAGGCGGGCATAAAAATGATGTGGCAATGCTCAATCAGCGTCGCCTGGCATTGCCGAACAAACTGACCGACCGCTTGCTGGCCGGGATTGTGCCCTCGGCCGATCCGGCCCGCTCAACCCTCAATACCGGGACCGTGCCCGGTCGCACCAGCACATCGATGGATGCCGTGATCAAGGGCAGCCGCCACCCCATGCTCAGCGCGGGCGGTGTGCAAGGGCGGATGCAGATTTATGGACGGGCCGTGGCGCAACCGCCACTGGCACCGGCCAAACAGGCCTTCGAATCACCGGACGCCTTTGTCGCCACCATGTTGCCGATGGCGCAGCAGGCGGCCGACCGCATCGGCGTCGATCCGCTGTATCTGGTGGCGCAGGCGGCGCTGGAAACCGGCTGGGGTAAATCGGTGATGCGCCAGCAGGATGGCAGCAGCAGCCACAACCTGTTCGGCATCAAGGCCACGGGCAGCTGGCAGGGGCCGCAGGCGCGGGCCATCACCAGTGAGTTCAAGGGCGGGCAGATGGTCAAGGAGACGGCGGACTTCCGTTCTTACGACTCCTATCAGGACAGCTTCCACGACCTGGTCACGCTGCTGCAAAGCAACAATCGTTATAAAGAAGTGCTGAACGCAGCCGATAAACCAGAGCAGTTTGTTCGTGAGTTGCAGAAGGCCGGTTATGCGACCGACCCTGAGTACGCGAGCAAGATTTCGCAGATTGCCAAGCAAATGAAGACCTACCAGAGCTACGTCTCGACGGGTTCTTCCACGCACATATAAGGTTTGAACCATGGCGAGTTTGATCAACATCGGGATGTCGGGGCTGAACGCGAGCCAAGGGGCATTGGCGACCGTAGGCAACAACATTGCCAACGCCAACACCTCGGGCTACTCGCGCCAGCAAATCGTGCAGAGCAGCGCCGGCTCGCAGCAAGTGGGCGGGGTGTTTATCGGCACCGGCACCACCCTGGCTGACGTGCGCCGGGTGTACAACTCCTACCTCGACGCCCAGTTGCAAACCACCACCTCGCTCAACGGTGATGCCCAGGCCTATCTCGATCAGATCGGCTCGGTGGACAAACTGCTGTCAGATAAAAGCACCGGTATATCGGCTGTGCTCAGCAGTTTCTTTTCATCCTTACAAACCGCGGCCGGCGCTCCCGGCGACATGTCGGCCCGCCAGTTATTGCTGACCAATGCGCAAGCCCTGAGTAACCGTTTCAACTCGATCTCGAGCCAGCTCAACCAGCAGAACGAAGGCATCAACACCCAGCTGGATACTCTGACCTCCATGGTCAACCAGCACACCGCCACCATTGCCTCGCTCAACAAGCAAATCGCCCAGGCCACCACTGCCGGCAACACGCCGAACAACTTGCTGGATGCGCGCAACGAAGCGGTGCGCACCCTTAATGAACTGGTTGGGGTCACGGTCCAGGAACACGACAACGTTTATGACGTGACCCTGGGCACAGGGCAGGCGCTGGTGCAGGGCAACACGTCCAATACCTTGTCGGCGGTGCCGGGCAAAGTCGATAAAAGCCAGTTCAGCATTCAGATCAACTACGCGCAGTCCAGCTCCGATGTCACTTCGGTCATTACCGGCGGCAAGATCGGCGGCCTGCTGCGCTATCGCGATGACGTGCTGGCCCCGGCAATCAACGATTTGGGGCGCACCGCGATTGTGGTCGCCGACGCGATCAACAAGCAGCTGGGGCAGGGCCTGGATGCCAATGGCGAGTTTGGCTCGTCGATGTTCAACAGCATCAACAGTGCCCAGGCCATCAGCCAGCGCAGCCTGGCCGCGACCGGCAACAGTGCGGGCTCGGGCAACCTGAACGTCAGCATTACTGACAGTGGGGCCTTGACCGCCTACGACTATCAGGTGACGTTCACCAGCGACAAGGACTACACGGTCAAGCGCTCGGACGGAACCAGCATGGGCGCCTTCAATCTGGATCAAAAGCCTGCTGCAGTGATCGATGGCTTCACCATGGACCTTAGCGGTGGCGCCTTGAGCAAAGGCGATCAATTCAAAGTCAGCCCGACCCGCAACGGCGCCAGCAATATCGGGGTGCAGATGAGCGATGCCGGTAAATTGGCGTTCGCCGCACCGCTGGTGGCGGGGAAGGGCGGCTCCAACAGTGGTACGGGGACCTTGAGCACGCCAAGCCTGTCCTCGGTGCTGGATATCTACGGTGGCGCAGACCTGGGCCAGACGCAGTCGCAGATTGAAGGCGTAATGCCGGTGCGTATTGCGTTTGACGAAGCCGCGGGCGGGGCCCAGGGCTACCGCGTGCTGAACGAAAAAGGCGAGGAGATCGCCAAGGGCACCATCGTGCCGGGCCAGGACAACAAGGTCACCATCAACCTGCCAGTGCTGGATGCGGCGGGCTTGCCGGTGACAAACGCCGATGGCACGGCCAAAACCATAGGCTTTGACACCACCATCAGCGGGTCGCCGGCCAAGGGCGACAGCTTCGACATCAAGTTCAACAAGGACGGCAAGGCAGACAACACGAACGCCAACCTGTTGCTGGGCCTGCAGACCAAAGCCACGGTCGGCGTCGGCAAAGACGGCACCGGCGGTGTCAGCATGGCTTCCTCGTACACCCAGCTGGTTTCCAAAGTGGGCGGCAAGGCCAGCCAGGCCGCCGTCGACGGTACGGCCAACACCGCAGCGCTGGCGTATGCCACGCAGACCCGCAGCTCGGTGTCCCAGGTCAACCTCGATGAAGAAGCCTCCAACCTGGTCAAGTTCCAGCAGTACTACACCGCATCGTCGCAGATCATCAAAGCGGCGCAAGAAACCTTCAGCACGCTGATCAACAGTCTTTAAGGGAGTTCTCGACGATGCGTATCTCTACTTCCCAGTTTTTTGAGTCGACCAGCGCCACCTACCAGAACAACTTCTCGTCGGTGATCAAGACCCAGGGCCAGATCGACTCCGGCGTGCGCATCCAGACTGCGGCGGATGATCCGGTCGGTGCCGCGCGCCTGCTGCAATTGCAGCAGCAAAAAGACATGCTGGGTCAGTACACCACCAACATGAACAGCATCAAGGCCTCGCTGGGCAGTCAGGAAACCATTCTCGACAGCATCAACACCGCGTTGCAAAAGGCCAGTGAGCTGGCGTTGGGGGCTGGCAGCGGCAAGAGCGATGCCGATCGCGCCACCATCGCCAACGAACTGGGCAGTATCGAAGACCAGGTGTTCAGCTTGCTCAACAGCAAGGACGCCGCGGGCAACTACATGTTCTCCGGTTCGAAAACCGACACCCCGCCCTATACCCGCAACAACGACGGGACGTACAGCTATCAGGGTGACGACACCCAGCTCAACCTCAAGGTCTCGGACACCCTGAGCCTGGCCGGCAGCGACACGGCCAAGAGCTTTATGGAGAACTCGGTCAATACCGGGCGTACACAGGTCACGGCACTGCCGGTGGTAGACGCCACCGGCGCGGTCATCCCCGACAATGGCAAGGTCTCGCTGTCGGCCGGTTTGATCACTTCAAGCCCGGTATTCAATAAAAGCTTTGTCGATGGTCAGCCCTACACGCTGGCATTCACCAGCAGCACCCAGTACAAGCTGACCGACGCCCAAGGCAATGACGTGACCGCTGAAGTGTCTGGCAATGGCGTCTTCGATTCCACCAAGGAGGGTGCCCACAGCATCAGCCTGCGCGGCGTATCGTTCGACATCAACCTGGACCTCAAGGACATTCCTGCAGTCGATCAGGATGCGGCAGTGGCGGGGCACTCTTTTACCCTTGAGGCCAAGTCTGACACCTTCAATGCCTCGCGCACCCCGAGCAACACCTCGACGGCGCAGATCACCGGTACCGCCGTGGCCGATGCCAAGGCCTACAGCGACAGCTTCCCGAGCAGTGGCGCGGTCATCAAGTTCACCAGCGATACGCAATATGAAATCTACACCCAGCCAGTGACGGCCAGCAGCAAGTCGATTGCCAGCGGCACGATGGCGGGCGACTCGATCACGGCCATGGGCGTCACCTTTGATTTCACCGGTGCGCGCGCTGCGGGCGACCAGTTTGTGGTCAACAGCAACAACCATCAGAGTCAAAGTGCGCTGGACACCATTAGCCAGTTGCGCAAGGCGCTGGTGATCCCCAGTGACAAGGACCCGGTGGCCCAGCAAACCCAGAAAGACGCCATCAACTCGGCAATAGGCAACTTGAAAAACGCCAGTGCCGGGGTCGACAGTGCCCGGGGTTCCATTGGTGCGCGCTTGAAAGCGGTGGACATCCAGACCGATGAAAACATCAGCATGGGCCTGGCCAACGACTCCACCACCGCCGCCATTGGCAACACCGACATGGCCGGCGCTTCGATCGACCTGGCATTCCAGAAAGCCATGCTCGAAGCCTCGCAACTGGCATTTGTCAAAATCTCGCAGTTGAGCCTGTTCAATCAGCTGTAACGCAGAATTTGCAGCAAACCTGTGGGAGCTGGCTTGCCAGCGATACCGGCAATACCGGACTGTCTGAAGGGGCAGGGTGATGCTATCGCCGGCAAGCCGGCTCCCACAGAATCCTGGCCCTGCCCGAAACGTTTTGTAAAAAACCGCACCAAATCAAGTGACCTATGAGTCACAACGCGCATCTTCACTGTATCGTGTGAAACGTACGGGCGGGTGCAGAGCCTTTTTCAGGCTGTTTTGTCTATTTTCATGCACCCACATTCGCCGCTTTTTGCGCGTTTAAGCCCTTTTATTGTCAGCGCCCCTCGATTGTGCGAGCGGGTGATCTCCAGCTATTCAGTATTGGGAAGCCACAATGATTGGCATTAAAAGCATCGCCAGTTACGTGCCTGCAGACGGTGTAGACAACTACGCCCAGGGCGCGAAGTTCTCCAAGGACGAAGACTTCATTCTGGGCAAGATTGGCTCGGCATTTTTGCCGCGCAAAGATGCTGACCAGGAAACCTCGGACCTGTGTGTCGAGGCAGTCAACGCACTATTTGCCAACAACCCGCAGCTCAAGCGCGAATCCATTGACGCGCTGATCGTCGTGACTCAAAACGGTGACGCGGAAGGTTTGCCGCACACCGCTGCCATCGTCCAGGACAAGCTTGGCCTGCCGACCCACGTAGCGGCCTTTGATATTTCCCTGGGCTGCTCGGGCTATGTCTACGGCATCTACGCGATGAAAGGCTTCATGGAAGCCACGGGCCTGAAAAACGGCCTGCTGATCACCGCCGACCCGTATTCGAAAATCGTCGACCCGGAAGACCGCAACACCACCATGCTCTTTGGCGACGCGGCCACCGCTACCTGGATGGGCGAAGACGCTCCCTGGCAGCTGGGCAAAGCCAAATTCGGCACCGACGGTTCGGGTGCCCCGCACTTGAAAGTCAGCGATGGCGTGTTCTTCATGAACGGACGTCAGGTTTTCAACTTCGCGTTGCTCAAAGTGCCGGCGCACCTGCACGAATTGATGGACGAGTCCGGGCTGACCTCCCAGGACATCGATGCCTTCTGCATCCACCAGGGCAGTGCGGCGATCGTTGACGCGGTTGCTCGCCGCTTTGAAGGCGAGCCGGAGAAATTCATCAAGGACATGGTCGAGACCGGCAACACCGTGTCATCGAGCATTCCATTGCTGCTGGAAAGGCACGTAATGGATGCCCCGACCTGGAAGCGCGTAGCCCTGAGCGGCTTTGGCGTAGGCCTGTCGTGGGGTTCGGCGATCATCTATCGCCCTTGAACTGACGCTTGAACCAAAAAACGCCCATGGCCAAAAGCCATGGGCGTTTTGCGTTGTGGCGACCCCTTTGTAGGAGCTGGCTTGCCAGCGAGGCGGTCCTGAGCTGAAGCCATCGCTGGCAAGCCAGCTCCCACAGGGAAATTGGCCGCTCATGGAGCTATGTAAGCCCTTGAAACACAAGGGATGGCCCCCGGCCAGTAAAAAAAAACAAAAAACCCCTCAAGCAACCTGCATTCACGACGATAACTATTACGAAGGTTCTCTAGGCCACACCCGGCGGTTGCCAGGGCCGGAAGCCGCAGTATTCATCCAATGAGGATTTCGTCATGGCTTTATCAGTAAACACTAACGTCACATCCCAGACCGTTCAGAAAAACCTGAACAAAGCCGGCGACTCGTTGAGCACCTCGATGACCCGTCTGTCTTCCGGCCTGAAAATCAACAGCGCCAAAGACGACGCTGCCGGCATGCAGATCGCCAACCGTCTGACCTCCCAGGTTAAAGGCATGACTGTAGCAATCGCCAACGCCAACAACGGCTCCTCGATTGCACAGACTGCTGAAGGCGCGATGCAAGAGTCGACCAACATTCTGCAACGTTTGCGTGAACTGGCCCTGCAGTCCGCGAACGGTGATAAAAGCGACGATGACCGTGCATCCCTGCAGCAAGAATTCACCGCGAAAGTCGGTGAACTGACCCGTATTTCGTCTACCACCACGTTCGGTGGTCGTAACCTGCTGGACGGCTCGTTCCAGAACCAGGCCTTCCAGGTCGGTGCCGATGCCAACCAGACCATCTCGTTTGGCATGAGCGATATCAGTGCTACCGGTTTGAAAGGTTCTTTTGGTGAGGCGAGTGCTTCGGGTGGTGTAAGCACGCTGTCTGCAAACGTTGTTGGTGGTGTGAACGATGCGGCTACTTTTAAGGCGACAGCTGCTGCTACTTTCGCAGCTGCGGAAGATCAAATCCTGACTGTTAATGGAACAGATATTGCTATTGCGAAAGGCTCCAAAATCGAAGACGCAATTGCCGAAATTAACAAGCAAACCTCCAAAACTGGCGTAACGGCGTCAGCTGACACGGTTGGTACTAGCTTGGTTTTGTCTTCGGCCGCTAAATTTACAGCGTCAGGCCCTGACGATGCAGGCTTTGTAACTCCAGCTGACCCGAAAACAAACCAGTTAGATGCTGGCGAAGTAAAGATTAACGGCCTTACTGTCGCTATCAAAGCAGGTACGCTTGAACAAGCAGCAACAGATATAACAACAGCGAGCACTACAGCTAAAACGGGTGTGAGTGCGTCAGTTAAAGATGGTCGTTTGGTGCTGACTTCTGATAGCGGTCAGGCAATCAGTCTGACTGACGGTGCGGGCGCTACTGGTCCAGGCTCGCTATCCAAGCTAGGTCTGTCCACTGGCACCACCCAAGCCAAGCTGACCGCTGACACTTCCGTGTCCTTCAACGGTGTAGAAGTGAAGTTCAAGAAAGGCGACTCGATGGATTCCATCGTTTCCTCGATTAACAGCGCGAGTACCGGCGTTACTGCCAGCAAAAATGCTGACAACACGCTTAAGCTGTTCTCCACCAAAGACATCACCATTGCGGACGGTAGCGCTGGTACTGGCCTGGCCTCTCTGGGTCTGACGACTACGGCTAAAACCACCACCGCCAACACTGTCGAAACCAGCGTATCGAACCTGAGCGTGTTGACTGCCGAAGGCGCTCAACAGTCGATCCAGGCCCTGACTGGCGCAATCCAGCAGATCGATACTCAGCGTTCCGAGCTGGGTGCCGTGCAAAACCGTTTCGACAGCACTGTGTCCAACCTGCAAAGCATCTCCGAGAACTCGACTGCTGCCCGTGGCCGCGTTCAGGACACTGACTTCGCATCGGAAGCTGCAGAACTGACCAAGCAACAAACCCTGCAACAGGCCGCTACCGCGATCCTGTCCCAGGCGAACCAGCTGCCATCCGCTGTGATGAAATTGCTTCAGTAATTTCAGCCCTCGGTTGACAACGGAAGGGTGCGTTTACGTGCCCTTTCGTTTTTTTCAGTTTTGAGGTGGTGACATGGACATGAGCATCAAGCTGAATACCGCTTACCCGAGCGCAGCAGGGGCATCAAGCCCCGCGCCAGCGCCTGTTGCAACCACTCAGGCACACACGGCCCCGGTGACAGGCAAGCCGCCTGAGCGCGCGGAACTGGAAAAGGCTGTCAGTGACATACAAGAATTCGCACAGTCGAACCAGCGCAAGCTGGACTTTTCGATTGATGACACCACCGGCGTCATGGTGGTCAAGGTGATTGCCTCCGACAGTGGAGAGGTGATTCGCCAGCTGCCTTCAGAGGTGGCCCTCAAGTTGGCGCAAAACCTGGCTGACCCTCACAGCCTGCTTTTTCAGGCCAAAGCGTGAAGGTGGCATGAATTGTGATGCTGTCTGCTTCCTCGGTCTTGCTCGTCAAAAAAGCGTAAGCCCATAAAGCGGCAGCCCGGACAAGGAGAATACAGATGGCAAGTTCTACGATTACGGGTGTTGGTTCGGGTTTCGATACCATCGGTATTGTTAAAGCGCTGGTTGATGCTGAAAAAGCACCCAAGCAAACCCAGATAACTGCGCAGCAAAAAGACACCACGATTCAGTTATCCGCTGTGGGTACGGTAAAGGGCGCGCTTGAAACCTATCGCGCAGCCATTGCCAAGCTCAATAGTGTCTCCAGCTTCAACGGTCTGGCGGCTACGTCGTCCGATGAAAAAATTTCCAAGGTCACCATTGATGACAAGGCTTCCAGCGGCACCTATGCGCTGGATGTGACCAAGCTGGCGACCGCCTCGAAAGTGACCAGCAAGGTATTTGAGGGTGGTGCCTCTTCAGTGGTCAACTCGGGTACCGAGCCCACGACCCTGACCATTTCGCAGTCTGGCACTGATTACAATGTATCGGTCCCGGCTGGCGCTACCCTGCAGCAAACCCGGGAAGCGATTAACAACCAGCTGCAATCCAAGGGCATCAGTGCCAACGTTTTGACCGATGCCAACGGGTCACGCCTGGTTATCGGTTCGCAAACCACGGGCAAGGGGACCGACATCACCATCAGTGGTGATTCAGAGTTATCGAGCGGGTATGACGCCGGTAAAGCGCCAGAGAATGCCATCTACACCATTGATGGCATCGCCATGGAGTCGTCGAGCAACAAGATCACTTCGGCCATCAGCGGCGTGACGCTGGAGTTGATTGATACCAAGGCGTCGACCATTACCGTGGCTTCCAATACGGCAACCCTGAAAACCTCGGTCCAGTCCTTTGTCAGCGCTTACAACGCGCTGCTGACCAGTATCAACACGCAAACCAAAGTCACTGCCACGGGTGATGCCGCAACCACTACCTCGGGCGCCCTGACCGGCGATGCCTCGATGCGGCAACTGGTCAACGGCATTCGAAACGAGCTGCTGCAGAACAGCAGTTCGTCGAGCATGGGCAGCCTGTCCCAGATGGGTATCAGTACCGATCAGAAAACCGGGCTTTTGACCCTGGATGACAAGAAGTGGGATGCCGCAGTCGCAACGCCCAATGGCGCACTCGAAATCAGCAAGGTGTTTACCGGTGACACGGGTCTGGTTGCGCGTATGACCAAGGCCACAGACAGCTATGTCGGTACTACCGGGCTCCTGGCGAGTCGGGTCGCTGACTTGAATACCAAGCTGACCGATCTGACCACCCAGCAGGCGGATCTGGACCGGCGCATGGATAGCATGAAGACCTCCCTGACCTCCAAGTACACCGCCATGGACACCTTGATCGCGAAGATCAACGCCAGCAGCTCCAGCATCATGACCACCCTGAACTCGCTGAATAACCCTAAATCCAGCTGATTTGACGCAGTCAGATCATTAAAGTTTTAGCCGTGACAGTCGACATAAAGATCAAGTCCTGGCCATTTTTGCCTGTCACCGTAATGAGGTAGCAACATGAACCCGATGCGCGCCCTTCGTCAGTACCAGAAGGTCAATTCCCACGCCCAAATCTCTGAGGCCAGCCCCCATCGCCTGATTCAAATGCTGATGGAAGGCGGTCTGGATCGCATGGCTCAGGCCAAAGGCGCGATGAGCCGTGGTGATATCCCGCAGAAGGTGGTGTTGATCACCAAGGCTATCGACATCATCACGGGCCTGCGTCAGGGCATGGATGAATCAAAGACTGAAGACAAGGTCGCGTTTCAGCGCCAGGACAGTCTGTACGAGTACATGACCATTCGTTTGACTCAGGCCAATGCGCAAAATGACCCTGAAATCATCGACGAAGTGGCCCGCCTGCTGATCACGGTTAAAAGTGGTTGGGACGAGATCGCACCACAATAAAATTGAAGGCCTGAGGAGTGCGTCATGAGCCAACTGCAACGAATTCAAGAAACCCGTGAAGCGCTGATCGATGCCCTGGCTGAACGCAATTGGGATGCCATCGGCCAGCTGGATTCGGCCTGCCGGGTGTGTGTCGAGAGTGTGCTGGATGAGGCGCCGGTGGATGAGGCCGTGTTGCGCGAGAATCTGGAAGGGTTGCTGGTGGTCTATCGGATGTTGCTGGAAGCGGCGACCGATGAGCGTCAATTGCTTGTCGAGCAAATGTCTCAGATCAATCAAGCAAAAAATGCCTCAAAGGTTTACCATCTGTTCCGTTAAGGCATAAGAAACATATGGTTAATTGACACTTTCCGCGCCATAAATTTGACTTGTATTTCTTTTTGACTTAACTAGTGCTGTATTCTGTTTTCAGTCGTCTTAGATATCCAACAGATAGGGCGACGGCATCTGCCCTGTCATCCGGGGCAATGAGTTGACTAGGGAAGTTGCTATTGCATGTGGCGTGAAACCAAAATTCTGCTGATCGATGACGATAGCGTCCGCCGCCGCGACTTGGCGGTGATTTTAAATTTTCTCGGTGAAGAAAATTTAGCCAGCTCAAGCCAGGAATGGGAGCAGGCGGTTAGCTCTTTGTCATCCAGTCGCGAAGTGATCTGTGTGCTGGTAGGCGCTGTAAGCCTCGCCGGCGGTGTTTCAAGCTTGCTTAGGACACTGGCCGGATGGGATGAGTTCCTGCCGATCATGCTTTTAGGTGAAATTTCTGCAGTCGACCTGCCGGAAGACCAGCGTCGCCGCGTTTTATCCAGCCTCGAAATGCCCCCCAGCTACAGCAAACTGCTTGATTCCCTGCACCGTGCTCAGGTCTATCGCGAGATGTATGACCAGGCCCGCGAGCGTGGCCGTCATCGCGAACCCAACTTGTTCCGTAGCCTGGTGGGCACAAGCCGGGCCATTCAGCATGTGCGTCAAATGATGCAGCAAGTGGCCGATACCGACGCCAGCGTGCTGATCCTCGGCGAGTCCGGGACCGGCAAGGAAGTGGTTGCGCGTAATCTGCATTACCACTCCAAGCGCCGCGATGCGCCATTTGTACCGGTTAACTGTGGGGCGATTCCTGCAGAGCTGCTCGAAAGCGAGCTGTTCGGCCATGAGAAGGGCGCCTTCACCGGCGCCATCACCAGCCGCGCCGGGCGTTTTGAACTGGCCAATGGCGGCACGCTGTTTCTCGACGAGATCGGCGATATGCCGCTGCCGATGCAGGTCAAACTGCTGCGCGTGTTGCAGGAGCGTACCTTTGAACGGGTGGGCAGCAACAAGACCCAGAGCGCTGACGTGCGGATCATCGCCGCCACCCACAAGAACCTTGAAAGCATGATTGAGGTCGGCGCTTTCCGCGAAGACCTGTACTACCGCCTCAATGTGTTCCCGATCGAAATGGCGCCCCTGCGTGAGCGGGTCGAAGATATTCCGCTGCTGATGAACGAGCTGATTTCGCGCATGGAGCACGAAAAGCGTGGTTCGATCCGCTTCAATTCCGGCGCCATCATGTCGTTGTGTCGCCACGCATGGCCGGGCAACGTCCGCGAGCTGGCCAACATGGTTGAGCGCATGGCGATCATGCATCCGTACGGAGTGATCGGCGTTGCTGAGTTGCCTAAGAAATTTCGCTACGTGGATGACGACGACGAGCAGTTGTCCGACACCTTGTTCAGCGATATGGAAGAGCGTGTGGCGATCAACAACAACGCACCGGACTTCAGCGTTGCTGCGATGCTGCCGCCCGAAGGCCTGGACCTCAAGGACTACCTCGGCGGGCTGGAGCAAGGGCTGATCCAGCAGGCGCTGGACGACGCCAACGGCATCGTGGCCCGCGCGGCCGAACGCCTGCGCATTCGTCGAACCACCCTGGTTGAGAAAATGCGCAAATACGGCATGAGCCGTCGCGACGGGGAAGAGCAGGCGGAAGATTGACGCCTGCTGCCACTTCCCGGATCCCCTGACTCTGTAGGAGCGAGCGTGCTCGCGAGCTCCTGCGTGCCCGGGGCAGTCATCGCCGGCACCCTTGCACCTGCACCGGTTTAAGCCGCTTCTTTAGGCACGGGTATTGCACCGCTTGGGTTAACGAACCGTTTTATGACGGTCAGCCAAGCGAGAACGTCCCATGCCGCACATTGCCCAACAGCCCTCTGGCCCTGATCTCGCAGGGCAAGCCATGTCGCTGGGGGCTGCTCCCTCCACCCCGGCGCAGCTGGAGCAGGCGTTCTCGCAGTTCAATCAAATGCCGACCCAGTTGAGCGACTCCTACAGTCTGCTCGAAGCCCGGGTCTGCGAGCTTAAAGGCGAGCTGGCGTTTGTCAGCGCCCAGCGCATGGCAGAGCTGGCCGAGAAAGAACGGCTGGCCAACCGCCTGCAAAACCTCCTTGATCTGTTGCCTGGCGGGGTTATCGTCATTGATGATCGCGGCCGGGTGCGCGAGGCCAACCCTGCTGCCAGCGAGTTGCTTGGCTTGCCTCTGGAGGGCGAGCTGTGGCGCCATGTAATCGCCCGCTGCTTCGCTCCCCGCGAAGATGACGGCCATGAGGTGTCGCTTAAAGACGGGCGGCGTCTGTCGATTGCCACCCGCTCGCTGGATGCCGAGCCCGGCCAACTGGTATTGCTCAACGACCTGACAGAAACCCGGCGCCTGCAAGATCAGCTCGCCCGTCACGAGCGCTTGTCTTCATTGGGGCGCATGGTCGCTTCTCTTGCACATCAGATCCGCACGCCACTGTCGGCAGCACTGATCTACGCCAGTCATCTGACTGAGCAAGTGCTTCCCGTCGACACCCAGCAGCGTTTTGCCGGGCGCCTCAAGGAGCGGCTGCATGAGCTGGAACACCAGGTGCGCGACATGCTGGTGTTTGCTCGTGGCGAACTGCCACTGACGGATCGCGTCAGCCCCAATGCCCTGATGCAGGCCCTGCAGGCCGCTGCACAGACCCATGTTCAGGGCGTGTCGATGCGCTGGCAGTGCGACGCTTATGGCGGCCAGGTGCTGTGCAATCGCGACACCCTGGTCGGTGCGTTGCTCAATTTGATCGAAAACGCCCTGCAGGCAGGCACGCCACAGGTGCGGCTCAAGGTTCATCTGTATGCCCGTGGCAACACCCTGCGCCTGTGTGTCAGTGACAGCGGCAGTGGCATTGAACCCAAGGTGCTTGAGCGCCTGGGCGAGCCGTTTTTCACCACCAAGGCCACCGGCACGGGCCTTGGGCTGGCGGTGGTCAATGCCGTGGTGCGTGCGCACCAGGGGCAGATGCTCTTACATTCGCGGCCGGGGCGCGGCACTTGTGCCGTGCTCAGCTTGCCGCTGATTCCAGGCGAGGCGCAGGAAAACTGATGGCGATGCGAATCAAGGTTCTGTTGGTCGAAGATGATCATGCCCTGCGCGAAGCGCTGGCTGACACCCTGCTGCTGGCCGGCCACGGTTTTCGTGCGGTGGCTTCGGCCGAAGAGGCGCTGCAAGCGGTTGCTGGCGAGTCATTCAGCCTGGTGGTCAGTGACGTCAATATGCCCGGCATGGACGGTCATCAATTGCTTGGCCGGTTGCGTGCAAGCCAGCCGCAATTGCCGGTGTTGTTGATGACGGCCCATGGTGCTGTAGAGCGCGCCGTGGATGCCATGCGTCAGGGCGCAGTGGACTATCTGGTGAAACCGTTTGAACCCAAGGCGCTGCTGGATCTGGTTGCCCGGCATGCACTGGGGTGTCTGGGGGTGGCTGACAGCGAGGGGCCGGTGGCGGTTGAGCCGGCCAGCACACAGTTGCTGGAACTGGCTGCACGCGTGGCCCGCAGCGATTCGACAGTACTGATCTCGGGCGAATCCGGCACCGGTAAAGAAGTGCTCGCGCGATACATTCACCAGCACTCACACCGCAGCAGCCAGCCTTTCGTGGCGATCAACTGCGCGGCGATCCCCGACAACATGCTCGAAGCCACCTTGTTCGGCCATGAGAAGGGCTCGTTCACGGGTGCGATTGCGGCGCAGGCGGGCAAGTTTGAGCAGGCGGACGGCGGTACTTTGTTGCTCGACGAAATCAGCGAGATGCCCCTGGGCTTGCAGGCCAAATTGCTACGGGTTTTGCAAGAGCGGGAAGTGGAGCGGGTCGGGGGGCGCAAGCCGATTGTGCTGGATATCCGGGTGGTCGCTACCACCAACCGTGACCTGGCGGGCGAAGTGGCAGCGGGGCGCTTTCGTGAAGACTTGTACTACCGGCTCTCGGTGTTTCCGCTGGCCTGGCGGCCTTTGCGCGAGCGCACCGCCGATATTCTGCCGCTGGCCGAGCGCTTGCTGGCCAAGTACATCAACAAAATGAAGCACACCGCGGTGCGTTTCTCGCCGCAGGCCATGGCAAGTCTGACGGCCTACGCCTGGCCGGGCAATGTGCGGGAGCTGGATAACGCGATTCAGCGGGCGCTGATTCTGCAGCAGGGCGGATTGATCGAGGCGCCGGACTTCTGTCTGGCCGGCCCGGTGGCGTGCGCGCCATTGCCGGTATCGGTCGAATCGTTGCCGCTTGATGCCGTTACCGGAGCACTGGGCGATGACCTGCGCCGTCGCGAATTCGAAATGATCATCGACACCCTGCGCACCGAGCGCGGTCGCCGCAAGGAGGCTGCCGAACGCCTGGGCATCAGCCCGCGCACGCTGCGCTACAAGCTGGCGCAGATGCGCGACGCCGGCATGGATGTCGAGGCCTGTCTGTTTGCGGCCACCTGACGCCCATTTTTCCCTGTAGGAGCGAGCTTGCTCGCGAGCTCTCTGCTACTGCGTCAAAAGCTCGCTCCTATAGATGCCCGGCCTTGTCTGCGACGATTGGTAGCGTTAATTGTCAGGAAACGACAAAGAGCTGGCACTCTTGTTGCTACACCTCTGCATGAGTTGGAAAAGTGTCAAAAAATTGCGGGTCGTCGGAGGCATTCGTCCATGAGCCAAGGTATTGAATTTAATCGATTGATGTTGGACATGCGGGCCATGCAAATGGACGCCATGGCCCAACCGAAATCGGCTGTGCAAGCCGTTCCTGAAGCGGGTGCCGGCAGCTTCTCCGACATGCTCGGCAATGCGATCAATAAGGTCAGTGAGACCCAACAGGCGTCGAGCCAATTGTCCAACGCGTTCGAAATTGGCAAGACCGGAGTTGACCTGACTGACGTGATGATTGCATCGCAAAAAGCCACTGTCTCTTTCCAGGCCTTGACCCAGGTGCGTAACAAGTTGGTTCAGGCGTACCAGGACATCATGCAGATGCCGGTTTAGGGACGATATTAAGTCATGGCTGATGCACTCCCGGATAACGTTCCGGCCAATCCAGGCCCGTCTGGCGGCAAGTCGCCGCTGTTCGGCCTGTCTTTTCTGGACAACCTGGCCGAGATGACCATGCTGCGCCAGGTCGGCCTTATGGTTGGCCTGGCCGCGAGCGTGGCGATTGGTTTTGCCGTGGTTCTGTGGTCGCAGCAACCCGATTACCGGCCGCTGTACGGCAGCCTGGCCGGGATGGATGCCAAGCAGGTCATGGAAACCCTGGCCTCCGCCGACATCGCCTACACCGTTGAACCGAATTCTGGCGCCTTGCTGGTCAAGGCCGATGACGTCTCACGCGCGCGGCTCAAACTGGCTGCCGCAGGTGTTACCCCCACCGACAGCAATATCGGTTTTGAGATCCTCGATAAAGACCAGGGCCTGGGCACTAGCCAGTTCATGGAAGCCACGCGCTATCGCCGTGGTCTGGAAGGCGAACTGGCGCGCACCATTTCCAGCCTCAACAACGTCAAGGGCGCCCGCGTGCACCTGGCGATCCCCAAGAGTTCGGTGTTCGTGCGCGATGAGCGCAAGCCCAGCGCCTCGGTACTGGTCGAGCTGTACGGCGGCCGTTCGCTGGAACCGGGCCAGGTGCAGGCCATTATCAATCTGGTGGCCACCAGCGTCCCGGAACTGAACAAGTCGCAGATCACGGTGGTCGACCAAAAAGGCAATCTGCTGTCGGATCAGGCGCAAAATTCCGAGCTGACCATGGCCGGCAAGCAGTTCGACTACAGCCGCCGCATGGAAAGCATGCTCACTCAACGGGTGCATAACATCCTGCAGCCGGTGCTGGGCAATGACCGCTACAAGGCTGAAGTGTCTGCCGATGTTGATTTCAGCGCAGTCGAGTCCACATCCGAACAGTTCAACCCGGATCAACCGGCCCTGCGCAGCGAGCAATCGACCAGCGAGCAGCGCACCGCCAGCACTGGCCCGCAAGGCGTTCCCGGGGCATTGAGCAATCAGCCGCCGAGCCCAGCCTCGGCGCCACAGAAAACCGCTCAGGGCGGCGCTGGCGGTGCGGGCATGATTGCGCCCGGTAACCCGCTGCTGGATGCCAACGGTCAGCAAATCATGGACCCGGCTACCGGCCAGCCGATGCTGGCCCCGTACCCGGCAGACAAGCGCTCGCAATCGACCCGCAACTTTGAACTGGACCGCTCCATCAGCCACACCAAGCAGCAGCAGGGCAAGGTCAATCGCCTGTCCGTGGCGGTGGTGATCGACGACAAGGTCAGCGTTAACCCGGCCAACGGCGAAATCACCCAGGTGCCGTGGACCAGCGATCAACTGGCGCGCTTTACCCGTCTGGTGCAGGACGCAGTCGGTTTTGATGCCAGCCGTGGCGACAGCGTCAGTGTGATCAACGTGCCGTTCTCCACCGAGCGCGCTGAAGTGGTGGCCGATATTCCGTTCTACTCTCAGCCCTGGTTCTGGGATGTGCTCAAGCAAGTGCTGGGCGTGCTGTTCATTCTGCTACTGGTATTCGGGGTGCTGCGTCCGGTGCTTAACAACATCACCGGCCATGGTCGCAACAAGCAGGTGGCGGGTATTGGCAGCGATGCCGAAATGGGCGGTCTGGATGGCGAACTGGCCAACGACCGGGTCAGCCTCGGCGGCCCGCAGAGCATCATGTTGCCGAGCCCGAGCGAAGGCTATGACGCGCAGTTGAACGCAATCAAGAGTCTGGTGGCAGAAGACCCGGGCCGTGTGGCTCAGGTGGTGAAAGAGTGGATCAACGCTGATGAGTGATAATCGAGCTGCTGCCAACCCCAAGCTGACCCGGGTCGACAAGGCCGCGATTCTGCTGCTGTCGCTTGGCGAATCTGACGCGGCCCAAGTACTGCGTCACATGGGGCCCAAAGAAGTCCAGCGGGTGGGTGTGGCGATGGCGCAAATGCGCAACGTGCACCGCGAGCAGGTCGAACAGGTCATGAGCGAGTTCGTTGAAATCGTCGGCGACCAGACCAGCCTGGGGGTCGGCTCGGACAGCTACATCCGCAAAATGCTCACCTCGGCCCTGGGCGAAGACAAGGCCAACGGCCTGATAGACCGCATCCTGCTGGGCGGCAACACCAGCGGCCTCGACAGCCTGAAGTGGATGGAACCCCGTGCCGTGGCGGATGTGATTCGCTTCGAACACCCGCAGATTCAAGCCATCGTGGTCGCCTATCTCGACCCCGATCAGGCGGGCGAAGTGCTTGGCCACTTTGATCAAAAGGCGCGGCTGGACATCATCCTGCGCGTTTCCTCGCTCAACACCGTGCAGCCGGCGGCCCTTAAAGAACTGAACCAGATTCTCGAAAAGCAGTTCTCCGGCAACTCCAATGCTGCGCGCACCTCTCTGGGCGGCATCAAGCGGGCGGCCGACATCATGAACTTCCTCGACAGCTCGATGGAATCTCAACTGATGGACTCCATTCGCGACATCGACGAAGACCTGTCCGGGCAGATCGAAGACCTTATGTTTGTCTTCAACAACCTGGCGGATGTCGATGACCGGGGCATTCAGGCGCTGCTGCGCGAAGTGTCATCGGACGTGCTGGTGCTGGCACTCAAGGGCTCCGACGAAAACGTGCAGGAAAAAATCTTCAAGAACATGTCCAAGCGAGCTGCCGAATTGCTGCGCGACGACCTGGAAGCCAAAGGCCCTGTGCGGGTCAGCGATGTCGAAACTGCACAGAAAGAAATCCTCACCATTGCCCGCCGTATGGCCGAAGCCGGAGAAATCGTTCTCGGCGGGAAGGGCGGCGAAGAGATGATCTAAGTGAGCAATGGTGAGTCCCCCGGAGATGTGATTCGCGCCAAGGATGTGGGTGCCTTCGACGTATGGGGCCTGCCCAGCTTTGACCCGTGGCGCGAGCCGCTTGAAGTTGAACCCGAGGTGGTCGAGGAACCGCCGGTCGAGATGCAGGAGGTGCCCCTCGACGAAGTCCGGCCGCTGACCCTTGAAGAGCTCGAAAGCATCCGTCAGGAGGCCTATAACGAAGGCTTTGCCACGGGTGAAAGGGAAGGCTTTCACAGCACTCAGCTCAAGGTTCGCCAGGAAGCCGAGGTTGCCCTGAACGCCAGGGTGGCCAGCCTTGAGCGTTTGATGAGCAGTTTGCTGGCGCCGCTTGCCGAGCAGGACCAGCAGCTGGAAAAAGCCATGGTCGGCCTGGTTGAGCACATGACTCGCCAAGTGATCCAGCGCGAACTGAAAACCGATTCCAGGCAGATCGAACAGGTATTGCGCGAGGGCCTGAAGCTTCTGCCGATGGGCGCTGAAAACATCCGCCTGTTTATCAATCCGCAGGATTTTGACCAGGTCAAAGCCCTGCGCGAGCGCCATGACGAGCACTGGAAAATCCTCGAAGACGAGAGCCTGCAACCGGGTGGCTGCCGCATCGAAACCGAACATAGCCGCATTGATGCCAGCATTGAAACCCGGATCAAACTGGCCATGGACCAGTTGTTCGATCAGTTGCACGAGCAGGCATTGCATCCGGCTGCGGCAGATATCGATATTGATCTGGACTCGCCAGATGCGCCTTAGACGTACCAGCTTCGGCAAACGTCTGAGTGCATATGCCCCGGCGGTATCGTTGCCCGCGCAACCGGTAGTCGAAGGCCGCCTGCTGCGCATGGTCGGCCTGACCCTGGAAGCCGAAGGCCTGCGCGCCGCCATGGGCAGCCGCTGTCTGGTGATCAACGATGACAGTTTTCATCCGGTGCAAGTTGAAGCCGAGGTCATGGGCTTTTCGGGCAGCAAGATTTTTTTGATGCCGGTGGGCAGTGTTGCCGGAATCGCCCCGGGCGCCCGCGTGGTGCCGCTGGCCGATAACGGACGCTTGCCGATGGGCATGAGCATGCTCGGTCGCGTCCTCGACGGTGCCGGGCGGGCGTTGGACGGCAAGGGCGGGATGAAAGCCGAAGACTGGGTGCCGATGGACGGCCCGACCATCAACCCGCTCAAGCGTGATCCCATCAGCGTGCCGCTGGACGTCGGCATTCGCAGTATCAACGGTTTATTGACGGTGGGCCGTGGCCAGCGTCTGGGCCTGTTCGCCGGTACCGGGGTGGGCAAGAGTGTGCTGCTGGGCATGATGACCCGCTTTACCGAGGCCGACATCATCGTGGTCGGGCTGATCGGCGAGCGGGGCCGCGAAGTGAAGGAATTCATCGAACATATCCTCGGCGAAGAAGGCCTCAAGCGTTCGGTGGTGGTTGCCTCCCCGGCTGACGATGCGCCGCTGATGCGTCTGCGCGCAGCCATGTACTGCACGCGAATCGCTGAATACTTTCGCGACAAGGGCAAGAACGTGCTGCTGTTGATGGACTCGTTGACGCGATTCGCCCAGGCCCAGCGCGAGATTGCCCTGGCCATTGGCGAGCCGCCGGCAACCAAGGGCTATCCGCCCTCGGTGTTTGCCAAATTGCCCAAGCTGGTGGAGCGTGCCGGTAACGCCGAAGCCGGTGGTGGCTCGATCACTGCGTTTTACACCGTGCTGTCCGAAGGCGATGACCAGCAGGACCCGATTGCCGACTCGGCGCGGGGCGTGCTCGACGGGCACATCGTGTTGTCCCGGCGTCTGGCCGAAGAAGGCCATTACCCTGCAATTGATATTGAAGCGTCCATCAGCCGGGTGATGCCGTCGGTGGTGACCGAAGAACACATGCGTCGCGCGCAGCAGTTCAAGCAGCTGTGGTCGCGCTTCCAGCAGGCCCGGGACTTGATCAGCGTGGGGGCTTACGTGCCGGGCGGCGATCGGGAAACCGATACTGCGATTGCCTTGCAGCCGGCGATGGTGGCGTACCTGCGCCAGGGGCTGAACGACAACATCAGCCTGGGTGAAAGTGCTGGCCATCTGGGGACGATCTTCGCTCCGGCCGCGGGCGGTTAATCGACCATGGCCAGTGATGGAAGGGCGGCGCGTCTGGCGCCGGTGGTGGACATGGCCGAAAAGACCGAAAAGGCTGCCGCTCAGCGCCTTGGCCATTTTCAGGGGCAGGTCAATCTGGCCAACAGCAAGCTCGGCGACCTGGAAAACTTCCGTGGGGAATATCAGGCGCAATGGGTCGAGCGCGGCAGCCAGGGCGTGACCGGGCAATGGTTGCGCAACTATCAGTACTTTCTCAACCAGCTTGAAACTGCGGTCGGCCAGCAGCGCCAGAGCCTGGTGTGGCATCAGAACAATCTCGACAAGGCCCGCGAAACCTGGCAGCAGGCGTATGCCCGGGTGGAAGGGCTGCGCAAGCTGGTCCAGCGTTACGCCGAAGAAGCCCGTCAGCTGGAAGACAAGCGCGAGCAAAAACTGATGGACGAACTGTCCCAACGTTTACCGCGTAACAGCCCTTACTGACCCCCCTCCTGTAGGAGTGAGCAAGCTCGTTCCCACAGAGTTTGTTCGGCGCGTCTATAGTTTTCGGATCAACCCGACACGGGAGCATCCCCATGGCAGTGACGTCTGAACTCTCCGCAGATGGCCGTAAGCTGACGATCGCGATCAAAGGCCGGTTCGACTTTGCCAAGCATCAAGAATTTCGTGACGCCTACGAAAAATTCGGCCCTGATACTGAATACGTGGTGGATCTCAAGGAGGCCACCTATGTCGACAGCTCGGCGCTGGGCATGCTGCTGTTGCTGCGTGACCATGCCGGCGGCGATAGCTCCGAGATCCGGGTCATCAACAGCAACCCGGATGTGCTTAAAATTTTCAACATCTCTAACTTCGACAAGCTGTTCGATATCACGTGAACACTCCCCTGACAGTGCTGATTGCCGAAGACAGCACCGCTGACCGCCTGCTGTTGTCGAGCATTGTGCAGCGTCAGGGTCATAACGTGCTGCTCGCCGCCAATGGCGCTGAAGCCGTAGCGCTGTTTGCCCTCCAGCGTCCACAACTGGTGCTGATGGATGGTTTGATGCCCGTGATGGACGGGTTCGAAGCAGCCCGGCAAATCAAGGCGTTGGCCGGCGAGGTGCTGGTGCCGATCATTTTTCTCACTTCCCTGAACCAGGCCGATGCCCTGGCCCGCAGTCTGGAGGCGGGCGGCGACGATGTGCTGAGCAAGCCTTACAACCCCTTGCTGCTGGCGGCGAAAATCACCGTGATGGACCGGATGCGGCGCCTGCAAGAGACCGTCCTGCAGCAGCGCGACATGATTGCCAGGCACAACGATTACTTGCTCAACGAGCAGCGGGTGGCCAAGGCGGTTTTTGACCGAGTGGCGCATGCGGGCTGTCTGAGCGCGCCGAATATCCGTTATCTGCAATCGCCCTATGCCCTGTTCAATGGTGATTTGTTGCTGGCGGCCTACACCCCGACCGGCGATACCCACTTGCTGCTGGCCGACTTTACCGGGCACGGCCTGCCGGCTGCGATCGGGGCGATGCCGTTGGCGGAAGTGTTTTACAGCATGACGGCCAAGGGGTATGGGTTGGGCGAAATGCTCCGCGAAATGAATGCCAAGCTCAAACGCATCCTGCCTGTCGACATGTTCTGCTGCGCCACTGTGCTGTGTGTCAGTGCGCAGCGGCGCAGTGTTGAAGTCTGGAACGGCGGGATGCCGGATGGCTACCTGCAAACAATGGCCACGGGGCGGCGCACGGCATTGACCTCACAGCACCTGCCTTTGGGGGTGCTGCGTGCTGGCGTATTTGATCATGGCACCCAGGTCTGGCCGATGCTGCCCGGCGATCAGCTGTTTTTACTGACCGACGGGGTGGTAGATACCAGTGGCCCGGATGAGCAACTGTTCGGGGTGGAGCGCTTGCTGCAGGTGCTGGATGCCAATCGTCAGCCGCAACAGCTGATTGCCGAGGTCGAGCGGGCGCTGCACGACTTTCAGGGCTACTCCCGGGATGATGTGAGCATGGTGCAGATCACCTCGCAGCTGGCGCAGCGTCCGCAAGTGCCTGTCATGCTCTATTCCGACAGTGGCCAGTGCAGCCCGCTGGACTGGTCGGCCAGCTTTGAGTTTCGCGCCTCCACACTCCGGCAATTCAATCCGCTGCCCTACCTGTTGCAATTACTGATGGAGGTTCACGGTCTGCGCCCCCAGGGCGCCGTCATTCATGCGGTGCTGTCCGAGCTTTATAGCAACGCACTGGAGCACGGGGTTCTGGGCCTCGATTCACGGCTCAAACGTGATATTCACGGCTATACCCACTATTACCGGCTCCGTAATGAGCGTCTGGATGCGCTCCAGAGCGGCTTTGTGCGGGTGCAACTGCAAATCGAACCGGTTCATCAGGGCGGACGGCTAATGTTGCAGGTTGATGACAGTGGCGCAGGCTTTGATGTTGCAAAGGTGCTGTCTAGACCGCTTGATCTAGACCGTTTGTCGGGGCGTGGTGTGAGTTTGGTACGACAACTGTGCCCTGCAGCACGTTGGTCAGGCGATGGTCGCAGTGCGACCGTAGAGTTTTCATGGGAGGCTCTGGCATAATCCGAGCATTCTTGATCAAGGAGTGAGCAAGTGTCCGATATACATATGGATCCAAAAGTAGTCAGTGCGCTGCGCGATGTAATGGAAGGCGGGTTTGAGGACCTGCTCGATACCTTTCTCTCGGACTCCGAAGAGCGTCTCGGCCAGCTGCACAGTACTCACGAAGCCTGCGACCTGACCCTGGTCGCCCACAGCTTCAAAGGCAGCAGCAGTAACATGGGCGCCATTCGTTTGGCGCATCTTTGCGGCCTGCTCGAAGAGCGGGCACAAAAGAAGCAGCTGGCCGGTATCGAGGAGCTGGTGATCAAAATCGACGATGAATACCAGATGGTGCGTCGACTCTATCGTGCCGAGCGCCAGCGTTTCGGCTCGTCCAATTTTGCCTCTGGCTGATTCTGCCAAAGCTGGCCCGAACCTTGCTCTGACTCATCCACCTGTACCTACGCCAGCCGTACAGTGGAGACCTGTCAATGCCACTCGCCGCCAATCCCTTTCTTCAGACCCCTGGCGCTGCTGCGTCCAAAACCCCTGCGGCCAAAATCCCCCAGACCGCTGCAGAACCCGCTAAATCCGGGGCTGTACACTTTTCCCGGGTGTATGCCAAAGCGACTGAAACCAGGCCCGCCAGCGGTATGCGCGAGCAGTCACCAGGGGCGGTTGCCAAGCATGATCAGGGCAGCGACAAGGTCCCGCAAAAACCGTCAGCCGTTGCCGATAGCGGCAAACCCTTGCCTGGTGGCAAGCCCGGTAGTGCCGACAGTGCCGATCAGGACGAGGGCGCTGGCGAGGTGAGCAAAGAGGCGCCTGTGGCTGCAGTGCCAGTGCCTGCGGCTGAAGCTTCGGTGCCGGTAGAACCTGCGCAGCCGGTACAGCCCGACATTCAGTCTGCGCAACTGGCTGCCGCCGCACAGGCACCGCTTCAGTCTCCACCGGTGGCTGATGACGGTTTCGATCCAGAAGCCGACCCCCTCGACGACATGCCTGCCGTACGCCTGGCAATGGAGCAGGGCGGCCATGTCTCGGCCGGCAGCCAGGCTCCGGGCAAAAACGTCTCTCTGGAAAGCTCGCCTTCTACAGTTGCGGGGCAAACCGGCGCTGTTGCCATGCTGCTCGATCCGAAAACCGACGGCTCAGCTTGCGGCGAGGGCGGTGAGGAGGCGTTCAAGGGGCTGGTCGATGATGGCCTCAAAGATCTGAAAAGCGCATCCAGCGATACCCGTGTGGATGACTTCGCCAGTCGCCTGGCCGCACTCACCCAGGCGGCGGTGCCAAAAACCGCCAATGCACTGCCGGTCAACCAGCCGTTGGCCATGCACCAGAGTGGCTGGACTGAAGAAGTGGTCAATCGGGTGATGTACCTGTCCAGTGCCAACCTGAAATCGGCGGATATCCAGCTGGAGCCGGCTGAATTGGGGCGCCTGGATATCCGGGTGAACCTATCGCCCGACCAGGCGGCGCAGGTCAACTTTGTCAGTGCTCACGCCGGAGTGCGCGAGGCACTGGACAGCCAGATGCACCGCTTGCGTGAAATGTTCGCCCAGCAGGGCATGGGGCAGGTCGACGTTAACGTGTCTGATCAGTCACGCAACTGGCAGGGCCAGGGCCAGGAACAACAGGCCCAAAGCCGTTCCGGTGGTCAACGGCTTGATGGCGCCGGTGAGGATGAGCGGGCAATTGCTGCCACAGAGGCCGTAGCGCCGAGTGTGGTTATCGGCTCCAGCGCCGTGGATTACTACGCGTAAAACCCCGGCACTGTCCTGCCGCCCCTACAGGTGGAAATGGCCCGCAGCCTCCGGCTGGTAAAGCACTTTCCTGATCTCAATCCGGCGGGTCCGATCAGAAATTCGCCAGTCAATGGCGTCCCCCTCCTGATAGCCCAGGATGGCGGCGCCGATGTCGGAATACACGGAGTGTTTCCCTGCGTTGCTGTCTGCATCTTCTGGGTAGACCAAGGCCACTTCGATCTCTTCGTCGTCCAGCTGCAGCAAGGCCCTGGAGTTCATCGTGACGACATTGCTCGCCACTTGCTGCGGCTTGACGACAATGGCTCGCTCAAGTTCATGTTCGAGTTCAACAATGGCCGGTGATTGCTCGAGCGCGATCAGACTCTCGAGCCTGGCCTTGTCGATTTCAGTGATGTAGATCCTTGTGGAGTCGCCAACGGCACCTTCGCGCAAGAACTGGCGATAGCGCCCCGCGGTCATGGAAAACGACTTCAATGTCGGCGTTTCGCTCTCAAGCATAAAGCCGCTGCGCAGAAAGGCTTTCAGCGAGCGCGCGTTGTCCGGGTGGATCTTGGCGATGAGCTTCTCGGTCCGCATGTCGAGGAAGGCCAGTTTCATGCCTTCGCGGATCGTGCGGGCGCCAAGGTTTCGGCCCCATTTGTCGCTGTCTCCGATGACCAGGACTATTTCGCAATTGGGGCCGGTCTTGATTAGACGGACAAAGCCCACCGGAGCGTCATGCCGGTCATAGGCCATGAAGAATCGGCCGCCCCGGTTGAACAGATGGGTCAGGATCGGCAATTGAGTCCGATCAATAGCTTGCCCGATGGAGCGGGAGACATGGCGCGAATCGCTCAGATAGCAGGTAACGCGCTCATCCTCCAACCAATCCATCAGCGTCAGCGCGTGCGCCCGAGTAATTTCAGGGCACAGAGAAATGAAAGGCTTGTTCATCTTCAACACACTTATTTGTAAAAGGATGAAAGCCCTTCATGGCTATGGCCATAACGGTTCTTTCGGCAACCGGCTATTTTAAGGCATTACGCGAGTAATGCCGAGCAGCTTGGAAAGTTCGAGGGAAACCATCGTTCTGCGGCATCCCGACACTTCTGGCATAACACTTGCTCTGCCTACCCGAGCATCTGTGAAAACCGAAAAGCGACGGATTATTGGCATGGCGACGAGCGACGTAGTGAAGGACCCTGCCGAGAAAGGCAAATTAAAGCTGATTATCCTGATTGCAGTGGCGGTGCTGCTGGCGATCGGCCTGTCTGTGGGGGCCACCTGGTATTTCGTGAGCAGCCCCAAGAGTGAGGCGGCGCCTGTCGTTGACGCAAACATCAAGCTCCCGGCGATTTATGAACCCATGGCGCCGGCCTTCGTGGTCAATTACAACGCCAACGGCCGCCAGCGCTATATGCAAGTGAGCATGACCTTGCAAGCACGCGACCAGAATGACCTCAACGCACTCAAGGTGCACATGCCAGTGATCCGCAACAATTTGGTGATGTTGTTCTCCGGGCAAACCTTTGATGATCTGGCGACGCCGGTCGGCCAAGAAATACTTCGTCAGAAAGCCACTGCCACCGTGCAGGAAGTAGCGCAAAAAGAACTCGGAAAAGTGGTTGTCGATCAGGTGCTCTTTACTAACTTTGTATTGCAGTAGGATCACGACATGGCCGTGCAAGACCTGCTGTCCCAGGATGAGATCGACGCGCTGTTGCATGGTGTCGATGATGGCCTGGTACAGGCCGAAGCAGCTGCCGAACCCGGCAGTGTCAAAAGTTACGACCTGACCAGTCAGGACCGGATTGTCCGGGGGCGCATGCCGACCCTGGAAATGATCAACGAACGTTTCGCCCGTTACACCCGTATCAGCATGTTCAACATGCTGCGCCGCTCGGCAGACGTAGCGGTGGGCGGGGTGCAGGTCATGAAGTTCGGTGAATACGTGCACTCGCTGTACGTACCCACCAGTCTGAACCTGGTCAAGATCAAGCCATTGCGCGGCACCGCGCTGTTTATCCTCGACGCCAAACTGGTGTTCAAGCTGGTAGACAACTTCTTCGGCGGTGACGGCCGTCACGCCAAGATCGAGGGCCGTGAATTCACCCCTACCGAATTACGGGTAGTGCGCATGGTGCTGGAGCAGGCCTTCATCGATTTGAAGGAAGCCTGGCAGGCGATCATGGAAGTCAATTTCGAGTACATCAACTCGGAAGTGAACCCTGCCATGGCCAATATCGTCGGGCCCAGCGAAGCCATTGTGGTGTCAACCTTTCACATCGAACTCGACGGCGGTGGCGGCGATCTGCACGTCACCATGCCGTACTCGATGATCGAGCCGGTGCGCGAGATGCTCGACGCCGGGTTTCAGTCCGATCTCGACGATCAGGACGAGCGCTGGAGCAAGGCTTTGCGCGAAGACGTACTGGATGTCAGCGTGCCGCTGAGCGCCACCGTTGCCCGCCGTCAATTGCGTCTGCGCGACATATTGCACATGCAGCCGGGGGATGTGATCCCTATCGAGTTACAAGACGAACTGGTGATGCGCGCCAATGGCGTCCCTGCGTTCAAGGTCAAGCTGGGCTCGCACAAAGGCAATCTGGCCTTGCAAGTGATTGAGCCCATCGGACGGCGCTAGGCGCCGATCCACCCCCCAATAGCTGTGTTAATGAATGCGAGGTCACCCCGATGGCTAACGAACGCGATACAAGTGCTGCAGACCAGGCCCTGGCTGATGAATGGGCCGCTGCCCTGGAAGAAACCGGTGACGTCGGGCAGGCGGATATCGACGCGCTGCTGGCGGCCGATGCGGCTACCAAGCCGGCCTCCAACCGTTTGCCAATGGAAGAGTTCGGCAGCGTGCCGCGCAGTAATGAGCCGGTCACCCTGGATGGCCCCAACCTGGATGTGATTCTGGATATTCCGGTGTCCATCTCCATGGAAGTGGGCAGCACCGATATCAACATCCGCAACCTGTTGCAGCTCAACCAGGGCTCGGTCATCGAGCTTGATCGTCTGGCTGGTGAGCCACTGGATGTGCTGGTCAACGGCACCCTGATTGCCCATGGCGAAGTGGTGGTGGTCAACGAAAAATTCGGCATCCGCCTGACTGACGTGATCAGTCCAAGCGAACGCATCAAGAAGCTGCGTTAAGTGAAGCGGGTTCTTTGCGGGCTACTGGCTTTACCCCTGAGCGTGCTGGCGGCCGAGCCGCCGGCAAGCGCCACGGCAGTCGTTGGGCCCATGGTGAGCAGTGGCGTCGGCGGGCAGCTGACGCAATTGGTGCTGGGCTTGTTGTTGGTGCTGGGGCTGATTTTTGCCCTGGCCTGGCTGCTGCGACGGGTACAGCAAACCGGGCCGCGTCAGGGGCAACTGATTGAGTTGATCAGCTCGCGGGCCCTGGGTGCGCGTGACCGGCTGGTGCTGGTGCAGGTGGGCAATGAACAGATTCTGCTCGGTCTTACACCCGGGCGTATCACCCCCTTGCACGTGCTCAAGGAGCCGGTCCAGGTGCCAAGTACCACGCAGTCGGCAACCCCTGAATTTGCCCGGCGATTGATGGAAGTACTGGGTCAGCAAAAGGACAAGCCGTAATGCGTTTAGTCGTCGCGCTGTTGTTGGCATTGCTTGCGCCTGTGGCGTTCGGGGCCGACCCGTTGTCGATTCCGGCGATCACCCTGGGCACCGGGGCCAACGGCCAGCAAGAGTACTCGGTCAGCCTGCAGATTTTGCTGATCATGACCGCGCTGAGCTTTATCCCGGCGTTCGTCATGCTGATGACCAGCTTCACGCGGATCATCATCGTGTTTTCGATCCTGCGTCAGGCGCTGGGGCTGCAACAAACGCCGTCAAACCAGATTCTCACCGGCATGGCGCTGTTCCTGACCATGTTCATCATGGCGCCAGTGTTTGACCGGGTGAATCAGGACGCCTTGCAGCCTTATCTGGCAGAAAAACTCTCGGCCCAGGACGCCATTCTCAAGGCTGAAGTCCCGATCAAGGACTTTATGCTGGCGCAGACCCGCTCCAGTGACCTCGAACTGTTTATGCGCCTGTCCAAGCGTACCGACATCGCCACTCCGGATGCCGCGCCCTTGACCATTCTGGTACCGGCGTTCGTGACCTCTGAGTTGAAAACCGCGTTCCAGATTGGCTTCATGATTTTTATCCCGTTTTTGATCATCGACCTGGTGGTGGCCAGTGTGCTGATGGCCATGGGCATGATGATGCTGTCGCCGCTGATCATTTCGCTGCCGTTCAAAATCATGCTGTTTGTACTGGTGGATGGCTGGGCGCTGATTATCGGCACCCTGGCCAGCAGTTTCGGCGGAGTTTGACCCCATGACCGGGAGTAATGCGCAATGACCCCAGAAGTCGCGGTTGATCTGTTTCGTAGCGCGCTGTGGCTGACCACGGTGATGGTCGCGGTGCTGGTCGTTCCCAGTTTGTTGGTCGGGCTGTTGGTGGCCATGTTCCAGGCAGCCACCCAGATCAACGAGCAAACCCTGAGTTTTCTCCCGCGATTGCTGGTGATGCTGGTGACCTTGATCGTCGCCGGTCCCTGGCTGGTGCAAACCTTTATGGAATACATCCTGCAGTTGTACGGCAGCATTCCGCAGTTGATCGGCTAAATGTCTCTGCTCGCCCTGACCGACGCGCAGATCAGTACCTGGGTCGCCAGTTTTATGCTGCCGCTGTTCCGGGTGGGTGCGTTGCTGACCACCATGCCGATCATCGGTACGACCCTGGTGCCCAAGCGCATCAAGCTGTTTCTGTCATTGGCGGTCACCCTGGCAATCATGCCCAGCTTGCCGCCATTACCGGCCGTCAACCCGCTGGACCTCAGTGGCCTGATGCTGATTGCCGAGCAAATCATCATCGGTGCGTTGCTGGGCTTCTCGCTGCAGCTGTTTTTTCAGGCGTTCGTGGTGGCCGGGCAAATTGTCGCGATCCAGATGGGCATGGGCTTCGCATCTATGGTCGACCCGGCCAACGGGGTCAATGTGGCAGTCATCGGGCAGTTCTTCACCATGCTCGTGACCTTGTTGTTTCTGTCCATGAACGGCCATCTGGTGGTATTCGAGGTGCTTACCGAGAGCTTCACGACCTTGCCGGTGGGCGGTGGCTTGTTGACCAATCACTACTGGGAAATCGCCAACAAGCTGGGCTGGGTGCTGGGTGCCGCATTGTTACTGGTGCTGCCTGCCATTACTGCATTGCTGGTGGTCAACATCGCCTTTGGGGTGATGACCCGGGCGGCGCCGCAACTCAATATCTTCTCGATCGGTTTTCCGCTGACTCTGGTGCTGGGCATGGTGATCCTGTGGATCGGCCTGGCGGATATTCTCAATCAGTATCAACCGCTGGCCTCGGAGGCCTTGCAGTTTTTACGTGAGCTGGCACAGGCGCGATAGCCATGGCAGAAAGCGAGAGCGGTGCCGATAAAACAGAAGACCCCACGGAGAAACGGAAGAAAGACTCCAGGGAAAAGGGAGAGATCGCACGCTCCAAAGAGCTGAATACCCTGGCCATCATGCTGGCGGGCTCTATCGGGTTGCTGATTTTTGGCGGCGCGCTGGCACGGGACATGATGGATCTGATGCGCTACAACTTCAGCATCAGTCGCGAGGCGCTGCTCAACCCCGACTCCATGGGGCTGGCTTTGCTGTACTCGGGCAAGGTTGCCCTGATTGCCGTGCAACCGGTACTGGTCAGCTTGTTGATCGCGGCCCTGGTCGGGCCCATCGCGCTGGGCGGCTGGTTGTTCGCTGCCGGCAGCCTGGCGCCCAAGTTCAGCCGTATGAACCCGGCTGCCGGGATCAAGCGCATGTTCTCGGCCAAGGCGCTGGTCGAGTTGCTCAAAGCGCTGGCCAAGTTCTTCATCATCCTGATCGTTGCCTTGCTGGTGCTGCAGTCCGACATTGACGATTTGCTGCGCATTGCCCATGAGCCTTTGGAGCTGGCGGTGATTCACAGCTTGCAAGTGGTTGCCTGGAGCGCCTTGTGGATGGCCTGCGGGTTGATTCTGATTGCGGCGGTGGACGTGCCGGTGCAGCTGTGGGAAAGCCACAAAAAGCTGCTGATGACCAAGCAGGAAGTGCGTGACGAACACAAGGATCAGGAAGGGCGGCCGGAGGTCAAGCAACGGATTCGCCAGCTGCAACGGGAAATGAGCCAGCGGCGCATGATGAGCGCCATCCCGGATGCGGACGTCATCATCACCAACCCGACGCACTATGCCGTAGCGCTGAAATACGACCCGGAGAAAGGCGCAGCGCCGATGCTGCTGGCCAAGGGCAGCGATTTTCTGGCGCTCAAGATTCGCGAGATTGGTGCCAAACATAATATTTTGCTGCTTGAATCCCCGGCGCTGGCGCGCTCGATTTACCACTCCACGGAGCTGGAGCAGGAAATCCCGGCAGGGTTGTATCTGGCCGTGGCCCAGGTGCTGGCTTATGTGTACCAGATACGTCAATACCAGGCGGGCCGTGGCAAGCGTCCGGATCCGCTGAAGGATTTGCCGATCCCGGCGGATTTACGGCGTGATGAGTAGCGTGCTGACGGATGCCTGTCATCCATTGTCGGTAGAGGCTTGGCGTAAACCTGCTTAACTTGGAGTTGCGAGTTTTTTTCATCAATTCGCGTGCAGGCCATGGAGAGTGCGATGCCGATCGAGTTAACCCTTATTCCTGAAAGTTCGATCAGAACCTATGCACTTAGCGATTCGCGTGACATTGCTCACGTCGATCTCGAAGGGCTGTTTCCGAAGTTTCCTGCTCTGGACGGCACCTTTGCGATTTTCTGGCTGGATCAATTGAAAGGGCGCCATATTGTTGGTTTCAGCACCGAGGGCTCGAACTTGCTGGCGGTCATCTCGTTGCCGACGGTGCCGCACGGTCTCGGAAGGGAGCAGTACTACGGCGCAATCATGGAGCGCTGCTACAAAGAGCGTGATTCGATTTTGTCTTTTTTACGCAAGTCGTTGAGTTTTGAAGGCATCAATGGCCGCTGCGTGCGCAGTTTTATCCTCTACAAGCTGATACGCCAGCTGCAGCTGGACAGCGTCCCGGTGTGGGAAGAGCCCTCGCACATACGCGACGGGCGTTGCGGTGCAATTTTAATCGGCGGTCGCGGATCCGAGCGCTATGAACCCAATCGCAAGCTGGATGTGGTGTTCCGGTCCAGCAGCAGCGCGTGCCTGGTGATTGATCTGGGGGAGTGGAGGTGGAACTGAGTTTCGGCGCCCCGTCTGACCGTAGGAGCGAGCTTTTCAATCTGCAGACAAACAGCTCGCGAGCAAGCTCGCTCCTACAGGGTTATGTATATATGACTGCCGCCCGGCAGCTCTGAAATATAGGCATGGCCATTTGCCTAAGTTGGAAGGTTTCTTGCACAAGCTGGCTTTACGGCGCATCTGGCGTCAAAAGTTTGCTAAAGGTTTGTCGCAATGTCATTGGATCGCTCTCAGTTAATCAACACCGCACGCAACGGTCTGGCCGGTTTGGGTCATGGACAGTTGGGCGTGCCGTTGTTGTTGCTGGTGATGCTGGCAATGATGATGTTGCCGATTCCGGCCTTCCTGCTAGACGTGTTTTTTACCTTCAACATTGCGCTGTCGATTGTGGTGTTGCTGGTGTGCGTGTACGCCCTGCGACCGCTGGACTTTGCAGTGTTCCCCACCATTTTGCTGGTTGCCACGTTAATGCGCCTGGCGCTCAACGTGGCGTCGACCCGGGTGGTGATGCTTCACGGCCAGGAAGGTCACGGCGCCGCGGGCAAGGTGATTCAGGCTTTCGGTGAGGTGGTGATCGGCGGCAACTACGTGGTCGGTATCGTCGTGTTCGCGATTTTGATGATCATCAACTTCGTCGTGGTGACCAAGGGCGCCGGGCGTATTTCCGAGGTGAGCGCCCGTTTCACCCTGGACGCCATGCCCGGCAAGCAAATGGCGATTGACGCAGACCTCAATGCCGGCCTGATCGATCAGCCACAGGCCAAGCAGCGCCGTCAGGAAGTGGCCCAGGAAGCCGAGTTCTACGGTTCTATGGACGGCGCCAGCAAGTTCGTGCGCGGTGACGCCATCGCCGGCTTGCTGATTCTGTTCATCAACCTGATCGGCGGCATGGCCGTCGGTATCTTCCAGCACGGCATGACCTTCAGCGAGGCCGGCAAGGTGTATGCCTTGCTCACCATCGGTGACGGTTTGGTGGCGCAGTTGCCATCGCTTTTGCTGTCCACTGCAGCTGCGATCATGGTGACCCGTGCTTCCGGCTCCGAAGACATGGGCAAGCAGATCAATCGGCAGATGTTTGCCTCGCCCAAGGCGCTGGCGGTGTCGGCCGGTTTAATGGCGGTCATGGGGATTGTGCCGGGCATGCCGCACTTCTCGTTCCTGAGCCTGGCCGCCGTTGCGGGGGGCGTGGCGTACCTGATGTGGAAAAAACAGAACGTGGTCAAGGTCCAGGCCCTGCAAGAAGTGCAGCGCCAACAAGAGCTGCTGCCTTCGCCGGCCCGCGCCCAGGAGAGCAAGGAACTGGGCTGGGATGACGTAACGCCCATCGACATGATCGGGCTGGAGGTCGGTTACCGCCTGATTCCGCTGGTGGACCGCAATCAGGGTGGGCAGTTGCTGGCACGGATCAAGGGCGTGCGTAAAAAGCTGTCTCAGGACCTGGGCTTTCTGATGCCCACCGTGCACATCCGCGACAACCTCGATCTGGCCCCCAGCGCCTACCGTCTGACCTTGATGGGGGTGATTCTGGCCGAGGCCGAGATCTACCCCGATCGCGAGCTGGCGATCAACCCGGGACAGGTATTCGGCACCCTCAACGGGATCACCACCAAAGACCCGGCCTTTGGTCTGGAAGCCGTGTGGATCGAAGTCAGCCAGCGCAGTCAGGCGCAATCGCTGGGCTATACCGTAGTGGATGCCAGCACTGTGGTGGCCACTCACCTGAATCAGATTCTGTACAAGCACTCCCATGAGTTGATCGGTCATGAAGAAGTGCAGCAGTTGATGCAGTTGCTGGCCAAGGCCTCGCCCAAGCTGGCCGAAGAGTTGGTGCCGGGGATTTTGAGCCTGTCGCAGTTGCTCAAAGTGTTGCAGGCCTTGTTGGCAGAGCAGGTGCCGGTGCGCGACATTCGCAGCATTGCCGAAGCCGTCGCGAACAATGCCCACAAGAGTCAAGATACTGCCGCTTTGGTTGCAGCCGTGCGCGTCGCGCTGTCCCGCGCAATCGTGCAAAGCATTGTAGGCGTTGAGTCTGAGCTGCCTGTGATCACCCTGGAACCAAGGTTGGAACAAATATTGCTCAATAGTTTGCAAAAGGCCGGACAAGGCCAGGAAGAGGGCGTGTTGCTGGAGCCAAGCATGGCTGAAAAACTCCAGCGCTCGCTGATCGACGCCGCCCAGCGTCAGGAGATGCAAGGCAACCCGGTGATCTTGCTGGTGGCAGGCCCGGTACGCGCGATGCTTTCGCGGTTTGGACGCCTGGCGGTGCCTAACCTGCATGTGCTCGCGTACCAGGAAATCCCTGATAACAAGCAAGTCACGATTGTTGCGACAGTAGGCCCTAACGGCTGAGGGTTTGATTTATGCAAGTGAAGCGATTTTTCGCCGCCGACATGCGTCAGGCCATGAAGCTGATTCGTGATGAATTGGGGGCCGACGCCGCCATTATCGGTAACCGCCGTATCGCCGGGGGCGTGGAACTGACTGCCGCGCTGGACTACAAGCTGTCTGCGCTGGCACCCCGTGTACCGAATATCGAGCTGGAAGAAGAGCTGCGCAAGACCCAGTCCAGCATTGTCTCGGCCCGGGCCGAGTTGAGTTTGCGCGTTGAGGGCGATGCCGATGTCAGCCGCCAGCTGTTTGCCGGCCTGCCGCTGACCGCCGCTGAACCCTTGACCGAGCAGGCACTGCAGGAACCTGCGCGTCCGGCACCGGTGGCCGCGCCATCGATGGACCAGCGTGCCTTCGACAACATGCGCTCGGAACTCAATGTGCTGCGTGAGTTGCTCGAAGTGCAGTTGGGTTCGCTGGCCTGGAACCAGATGCAAGTCTCGCGGCCTGCACAAGCGAATTTATGGCGTCGTTTACAGCGCATCGGCTTGTCCGGGCCGCTGTCGCGGGACCTGTTGGCACAAGTGGCTGAAATCGAAGAGCCGCGTCAGGCGTGGCGGATGTTGCTGGCCCACCTGGCACGGATGATCGCCACCCCTGAGCTTGAACCGCTGGAAGAGGGCGGTGTGATTGCGATGGTGGGCCCGGCAGGGATGGGTAAAACCACGACCCTGGCCAAGCTGGCAGCGCGTTATGTCCTCAAGTACGGCGCGCAGAATATTGCATTGGTGAGCATGGACAGCTTCCGGATCGGTGCCCAGGAGCAACTCAAAACCTTGGGCCGCATTCTCAATGTACCCGTGACTCACGTGGCACCTGGCCAGTCGTTGGGCCAGACCCTTGAGCCGTTGGTGCGCAAGCGCGTGGTGCTGGTTGATACCGCTGGCTTGCAAGCCAGCGACCCGGCGCTGCGCCTGCAACTTGAAAGTCTTGCAGGGCGTGGCATCAAGGCGCGCAATTATCTGGTACTGGCTACCACCAGCCAGAAGCAGGTGTTGGCGGCGGCCTACCTCAGTTACAAACGGTGCGGGCTGGCCGGTTGCATTCTGACCAAGCTGGATGAAACGGCGAGTCTGGGGGAGGTACTGAGCCTGGCGATCAGCCACGGGCTGCCGGTGGCCTATCTCACGGATGGTCCGCGGATCCCCGATGATCTTCACTTGCCGCGTCGTCACCAATTGGTGAGCCGGGCGGTGAGTGTGCAAATGCAGGAAGAACCCAGCGAAGAGGCCATGGCCGATATGTTCGCTGATATCTATCAAAGCCCTCCCAAACAGGTCGGCTGAGGTAGTCAAGATTTTGTACCAATGTACCTACATCGATGGTCTGCAAGGTGTTGTGCCAGTGGGCACGCGCAGCCAGCTTTGTAGCCGCGTCTAAGAAAGACAAGGTAAAAAATGATCATGGGCAGCATGCATCCCGTACAGGTGATCGCAGTGACCGGCGGCAAGGGTGGCGTCGGTAAAACTAACGTGTCAGTCAACTTGTCCATCGCGCTGGCAGAAATGGGCCGGCGCGTCATGTTGATGGACGCCGACCTGGGTTTGGCGAACGTCGATGTCCTGCTCGGACTGACCCCCAAGTTCACTCTGGCCGATGTGGTCGAGGGTCGTTGCGAGCTGCGCGACGTACTGCTCCAGGGCCCCGGCGGAATCCGCATCGTGCCGGCCGCCTCGGGCACCCAGAGCATGGTCAACCTGAGCCCGGCCCAGCATGCCGGCCTTATACAGGCTTTCAGTGACTTGGGCGATAACCTCGATGTGCTGGTGATCGATACCGCTGCCGGGATCGGCGACTCAGTGGTGAGTTTCGTGCGCGCAGCCCAGGAAGTACTGCTGGTGGTGTGTGACGAACCGACTTCGATCACCGATGCCTACGCGCTGATCAAGCTGCTGAACCGCGATTTCGGGATGAACCGTTTCCGGGTGCTGGCCAACATGGCCCAGAGCCCCCAGGAAGGTCGCAACCTGTTTGCCAAATTGACCAAGGTTACCGACCGTTTTCTGGATGTTGCCCTGCAATACGTGGGCGCAGTGCCCTACGACGAGTGTGTGCGCAAGGCCGTGCAAAAACAGCGTGCCGTGTATGAAGCATTTCCGCGTTCCAAGTGCTCGCTGGCGTTCAAGGCCATCGCCCAGAAAGTCGACACCTGGCCGCTGCCGGCCAATCCCCGGGGCCACCTGGAATTCTTTGTCGAGCGTCTGGTTCAACAGGCAGGCGGGGGACGGCACTGATGACCGCCAGCGGCTATCGCATGTACAGCAAGTCGTCGCGTGACAGCCAGTATGAGCTGATCGAACGCTACGCACCGTTGGTCAAGCGTATCGCCTATCACCTGTTGGCGCGTTTGCCCGCCAGCGTACAGGTGGACGATCTGATCCAGGCCGGGATGATTGGCCTGCTCGAAGTGTCGACCAAATACGACGCCACCAAGGGCGCGAGCTTCGAGACCTATGCCGGTATCCGCATCCGCGGCGCGATGCTCGATGAGGTGCGCAAGGGCGACTGGGCTCCGCGCTCGGTGCACCGCAATACGCGCATGGTCAGTGATGCAATTCGGGTAATTGAAGCAAAAACCGGCTGTGACGCTAAAGATCACGAGGTTGCGGCCGAACTCCAGTTAAGCCTCGACGATTACTACGCCATTTTGAATGACACCCTGGGCAGTCGCCTGTTCAGCTTCGACGATCTGTTGCAGGACGGCGAACACGAAGGGCTGCATGAGGATGGCGCGAGTGCTCACCTTGAACCCTCGCGCGACCTGGAAGATGAGCGTTTCCAGGCGGCATTGGCCGATGCGATCAGCCTGTTGCCGGAGCGCGAGCGTCTGGTCCTGGCGTTGTATTACGACGAGGAGCTGAACCTCAAGGAGATCGGCGAGGTGCTGGGGGTTAGCGAATCGCGCGTCAGCCAGTTGCACAGCCAGTGCGCAGCCCGACTGCGGGCGCGCCTGAGCCAGTGGCGGGCGAACTGAAACTAGCGGGAAAACGCTGATTTACGGTGGGAGCGGGTTTGCCCGCGATGGGAGCGACGCGGTGTGTCAGGCAGGCCGCGTTGCCTGCATCGCGCGCAAGTCCGCTCCCACCGTTGATTCATGGCGTGTGCGAAACCGGATTGATTGAATGGCGCTTCCAGAGACGGAACGCGTTTAAGACTGCTTGGAGGTCGAATTGGACAAGAACATGAAGATCCTCATCGTTGATGATTTCTCAACGATGCGCCGGATCATTAAAAATCTGTTGCGTGACCTCGGATTCACCAACACGGTGGAGGCGGACGACGGCATCACGGCGTTGCCGATCCTTAACCTGGGCAATATCGACTTTCTGGTGACGGACTGGAACATGCCGGGCATGACCGGTATCGAGCTGTTGCGCCATGTGCGTGCCGACGAAAAACTCAAGCACCTGCCCGTACTGATGGTGACCGCTGAAGCCAAGCGCGAACAAATCATCGAGGCGGCCCAGGCCGGGGTCAACGGCTATGTGGTCAAGCCGTTCACTGCCATCGCACTCAAAGACAAGATCGAAAAAATCTTTGATCGCATCGGTTGAACGGTTTCCCGGGGGGCGCTATGGAGCATCAAGAAGCGACACAGGGCGAGTTTGAGTCGACCCTGAAAAAGCATGCTCGCGAATTGGTCGACAGCCTTGAGAAGGGCAAGTTTGGCGATGCGGTGCAACTGATTCATGAGCTGAACCAGGCGCGCGATCGCGGCCTGTACCAGGAGGTCGGCAAGCTGACCCGTGAGTTGCACAGCTCGATTGTCAACTTCCACATCGATCCGAACATGCCGCGCGCTGAAGAAGTGTCGCAGATCACCGATGCCGCCGAACGTTTGGCTTATGTTGTGAAGCTGACCGAAGCTGCGGCCAATCGAACCATGGATCTGGTAGAAAACAGCACACCGCTGGTCAATGGTCTGGGCAACGAGGCCAAGGCCCTGAGCGCAGACTGGGGGCGCTTTATGCGCCGAGAAGTCGGCGCCGAGGAGTTTCGCGAGCTGGCGCGTCGGGTTGACAGCTTTTTGACGCGCAGCGAAGCCGATAACAATGTTGTGTCCGCCAACCTCACTGACATTTTGCTCGCCCAGGATTACCAGGACCTCACCGGTCAGGTGATCAAGCGTGTCACGCAGCTGGTGACCGATGTGGAAAGCAATTTGCTCAAGCTGGTGCTGATGGCCAGTCAGGTCGATCGCTTTGCAGGGATCGAACATGACCGTGCTGCACTGCTCGCAGAAAATAATTCGCAAAAAAACCTGACTAAGGGTGAAGGTCCGCAGATTCATGCCGATAAACGTGATGATGTCGTGTCCGGCCAGGATGATGTTGACGATTTGCTTTCCAGTTTAGGTTTCTAGGCACTGTGTAGGCGCTCGGGAAGGGTTACCCGTCCCGGCGTCGAAAGGTCCTACTTCAAGGAGCACGTACATGAGCTTCGGCGCCGATGAAGAAATCCTTCAGGATTTCCTGGTTGAAGCCGGCGAGATTCTAGAGCTGCTGTCCGAACAGCTGGTCGAGCTTGAAAGCCGACCGGATGACGCGGACCTGCTCAATGCAATTTTTCGCGGTTTTCACACTGTAAAAGGGGGCGCCGGCTTCCTGCAGCTCCATGAGTTGGTGGAGTGCTGCCACATCGCCGAGAACGTTTTCGACATCCTGCGCAAGGGTGAGCGTGGCGTCGATTCGGAGTTGATGGACGTGGTTCTTGAAGCCCTGGATGCGGTTAACAGCATGTTTACCCAGGTGCGCGAGCGTAGCCCGATTACGCCGGCAAGCCCTGAGTTGCTCGCTGCCCTGGCGCGCCTGGCCGAGCCTGCTTCAGTGCAGACGGTTGCCGCACCGGCTGCGGTTGCCGAATCGGTGGCCAGCGACAACAGCGATATCACCGATGACGAATTTGAAATGCTGCTGGACTCACTCAATGCGGTCAAGGCTGCTGCCGCCGAGCCCGCACCGGCACCTGTAGCGCCAACCGCCAGCGATGAAATCAGCGATGCCGAATTCGAGTCGCTGCTCGACCAGTTACACGGCAAGGGCCAGTTCCGCGCCGATGCGGTTGCCAGTGTCGCGCCAGAGCCGGTCCCTGTGGTGCCGGAGGCGGTGAGCAATGAGATCACCGACGACGAATTCGAAGCCTTGCTTGATCAGTTGCATGGCAAAGGTTCATTCAATACCGATGCGCTGGCGGCGGCACCTGACCAGGTTGACGAGCCTGTCAGCCCGGATCACATCAGTGATCACGAATTTGAAGCACTGCTCGATGAGTTGCACGGCAAAGGCCAGTTTTCTGCCCAGAGCCCTGCGGTTGCAGCGGTTGCAGCCGCCCAGGCGCCGGCTCCGGTAGCCAGTGCGCCCGAAGCTCCCCGTGCCGTGGCGCCCCGGGCACCGGCGGCCAGCGCAGAAAAGCCGGTGGCCTCTGAAGCCGAAACCACTGTGCGGGTCGATACTGCGCGGCTGGACGACATCATGAACATGGTCGGCGAATTGGTGCTGGTACGTAACCGTCTGGTGCGCCTGGGCCTCAACAGCCACGACGAAGCGATGGCCAAGGCGTTGTCCAATCTTGACGTGGTGACTGCCGACCTGCAGACCGCGGTCATGAAGACCCGCATGCAGCCGATCAAGAAAGTGTTCGGCCGCTTCCCGCGTCTGGTTCGGGATCTGGCGCGACAGTTGAAAAAAGAAATCAGCCTGGAGCTGGTGGGCGAAGAAACCGACCTCGACAAAAACCTGGTCGAGGCCCTGGCCGATCCGCTGGTGCACTTGGTGCGCAACGCGGTCGACCACGGTTGTGAAACCCCTGAAGAGCGTGAAGCTGCCGGTAAATCGCGCTGCGGCCGGGTGATTCTGTCCGCCGAGCAGGAAGGCGACCATATCCTGCTGTCGATCTCTGATGACGGCAAAGGGATGGACGCCAACGTGTTGCGCGCCATTGCGGTAAAAAAAGGCTTGATGGACAAGGACGCTGCCGATCGCCTGAGCGAGAACGATTGCTTCAACCTGATTTTTGCTCCCGGCTTCTCGACCAAAACCGAGATCTCCGATGTGTCCGGGCGTGGCGTGGGCATGGACGTGGTGAAAACCAAGATCGCCCAGCTCAATGGCTCGCTGAGCATTGAGTCGACCCTGGGGCGCGGTTCGAAAATCGTGATCAAGGTACCGCTGACCCTGGCGATCATGCCGACTCTGATGGTCATGCTGGGCAATCAGGCGTTCGCATTCCCGCTGGTCAACGTCAACGAAATCTTCCACCTCGACCTGTCGCGTACCAATGTGGTCGATGGCCAGGAAGTGGTCATCGTGCGTGACAAGGCATTGCCATTGTTCTACCTCAAGCGCTGGCTGGTGGCCTCTGCGGCCCATGAAGAGCAGCGCGAAGGGCATGTGGTGATTCTCTCGGTGGGCACTCAGCGCATTGGCTTTGTGGTCGATCAACTGGTCGGTCAGGAAGAAGTGGTGATCAAGCCGTTGGGCAAAATGCTCCAGGGCACGCCAGGCATGTCGGGCGCCACCATCACCGGTGACGGCCGCATTGCTCTGATCCTGGATGTCCCGAGCATGCTCAAGCACTACGCTTCGCGGCGTATTTGATTCTGGTGGCACCGGCGGTGCACCTCGTACCGCCTAACGGAGTGTTTATGGTAGTCAAGGTCCTGGTGGTGGATGATTCCGGTTTTTTCCGCCGCCGCGTCTCGGAAATTCTGTCGGCCGATCCAACCATTCAGGTGATCGGTACCGCCACCAATGGCAGGGAGGCCATTGATCAGACGCTGGCGCTCAAGCCCGATGTGATCACCATGGACTACGAAATGCCGTTGATGGACGGCATTACGGCGGTGCGTCATATCATGCAGCGCTGCCCGACGCCGGTGTTGATGTTCTCTTCGCTGACCCATGAAGGCGCCCGCGTGACCCTCGATGCGCTGGACGCCGGGGCCGTGGATTTCCTGCCGAAAAATTTTGAAGATATCTCGCGCAACCCCGAGAAGGTAAAGCAGTTGCTGTGCGAAAAGGTTCACAGTATTTCGCGCAGTAACCGTCGCCTGTCCAGCTACAGTACTCCACCAGCGGCCATGCCGGCGCCTGTTGCCAGCCGCCCGGCCCCGGGCGGTTTGGCAGTGCCTGCCTCAACGCCAGCCCCGGTGCGTACCACCCCGGTGGCCAATCGTGCGGCGCCGGCAGCGGCATCGCCTGCGCCAAAGCGCAAGGCCTACAAGCTGGTGGCTATCGGCACCTCAACAGGCGGACCGGTGGCCTTGCAGCGGGTCCTGACCCAGTTGCCGGGTAATTTCCCGGCGCCGATCGTGCTGGTCCAGCACATGCCGGCGGCCTTTACCAAAGCCTTTGCCGAACGTCTGGACAAGCTGTGCCGGATCAGCGTCAAGGAAGCCGAAGACGGCGATATGCTGCGTCCTGGCCTGGCGCTGCTGGCCCCCGGCGGCAAGCAGTTGATGATTGATGGGCGTGGCACGGTGAGAATTCTCCCGGGCGATGAGCGCCTGAACTACAAACCCTGCGTTGATATCACCTTCGGTTCTGCGGCCAAGGCCTATGGTGACAAAGTTTTGGCGGTGGTCTTGACCGGCATGGGCGCCGATGGCCGTGAAGGTGCACGTCTGCTCAAGCAGGGCGGCAGTACGGTGTGGGCGCAGGACGAAGCCAGCTGCGTGATCTACGGCATGCCCATGGCCATCATCAAAGCCGGCCTGGCCGATGCGGTGTACAGCCTTGACGATGTCGGCCGCTACTTGGTCGAGGCCTGTCACTGATGGACGTGCTCAGCCTGATCGGCATCATCATGGCCTTCGTCGCAATCATCGGCGGCAACTACCTGGAAGGTGGGCATCTGGGAGCTCTGGCCAATGGTCCGGCGGCATTGATTGTGTTGGGCGGCACGGTAGGCGCGGCGATGCTGCAGTCGCCCGTGAGTGCCTTCAAGCGGGCGATGAAAGACGTGGTCTGGATTCTGTTTCCGCCGCGCATCGATATGGCTGCTGGCATTGACCGGGTCGTCAACTGGAGCCTTACGGCCCGCAAGGAGGGGCTGCTGGGCCTCGAAAGCGTGGCCGATGCCGAGCCTGACAGCTATTCACGCAAAGGCCTGCAATTGCTGGTCGACGGTGTAGAGCCCGAAGCGATCCGCAGTGTGCTGGAGGTCGATTACATGACCCGCGAAAGCCGCGATATCGAGGCCGCCAAAGTTTTTGAAAGCATGGGCGGGTATGCGCCGACCATCGGCATCATCGGTGCGGTGATGGGCCTGATCCACGTGATGGGCAATCTGGCTGATCCGGCTCAGTTGGGCAGCGGTATTGCGGTGGCGTTTGTGGCCACCATTTACGGGGTCGCCAGTGCCAACCTGGTGCTGTTGCCCATAGCCAGCAAGCTCAAGGCAATTGCCCTGCGCCAGTCGCTGTATCGCGAGATGATGCTCGAAGGCATCCTGTCGATTGCCGAAGGCGAAAACCCGCGCTCCATCGAACTCAAGCTCCAGGGCTTTGTGGGTTAACTATGAGTCGCCGTCGCCGCTCCGCTGATGAGCACGTCAATCATGAACGCTGGCTGGTGTCCTACGCGGATTTCATTACTCTGCTGTTTGCTTTTTTTGTGGTCATGTACTCGATTTCGTCGATCAACGAAGGCAAGTACAAGGTGATTTCCCAGGCCCTGGTCGGGGTCTTCAATGACAGCGAGCGCAGCGTCAAGCCAATCCCCGTGGGCGATGAGCGCCCACTGACGACTACGCCGGCAGAACCGTTGATCAAAGACAGCGAACACACTGACGCCGGTCTGGGGCAGATTCCTGATGATCCGCTCAAAACCATTGCCGATGACATCACCACCGCCTTCGGCGACCTGATCGCATCCAGGCAATTGACGGTGCGCGGCAACGAGCTGTGGGTCGAGATCGAACTCAACTCCAGCCTGTTGTTTGGCAGCGGCGACGCCATGCCCAGCAATGTGGCGTTCAACATCATCGACAAGGTGGCAGCGATCCTCAAGCCGTTCGACAACCCGATTCACGTCGAGGGCTTTACCGACGATTTGCCCATCCGGACTGCGCAGTACCCGACCAACTGGGAGCTGTCCTCGGCGCGTTCGTCGAGCATCGTGCGCATGCTGGCGATGCAGGGCGTCAACCCCGGACGCATGGCCTCGGTGGGCTACGGCGAATTTCAGCCGGTGGCCAACAACGCGACGCCAGAGGGGCGCGCGCTCAATCGCCGGGTGGTGCTGGTGGTATCGCGCAACCTGGAAGTACGGCGCAGCCTGACCGGCGTGGGGACTGCTCACGCAACACCCGATGCCGCCCTGAAGCGGGCTGGCACACAAACTGCACCGCCTCAAACAAAGCCGCTGGTTCCAGGGAATGCCGTCAATTCCCCGTCGCCGCCCCTATAAGTGCATGTCAATTCTCGGCCGGCACGTTCGCAGCCGGGAGGAACAACAAAATGAGAGTCTGGGCAGTAGCCAATCAAAAAGGTGGAGTCGGCAAGACCACCACATCCATCGCTCTGGCCGGTTTGCTGGCTGAGGCGGGCAAGCGCGTGGTAGTGGTCGACCTCGACCCGCACGGTTCCATGACCAGCTATTTCGGTTATGACCCCGATGCCCTTGAGCACAGCGTGTACGACTTGTTTCTGCACCAGGGCCAGGTGCCCCAAGGCCTGGCTGCGCAATTGCTGCTGCCCACCAGTCACCAGAACATTGCCTTGTTGCCAGCGACCACTGCGCTGGCAACCCTGGAGCGTCAGGCGCCGGGGCAGAGTGGTCTGGGCCTGGTGATCGCCCGTAGCCTGGCGCAACTGTGGCAGGACTATGACTACGCCATCATCGACAGCCCGCCGATTCTGGGGGTGCTGATGGTCAATGCATTGGCGGCCAGCCAGCAGCTGATCATCCCGGTGCAAACCGAGCATCTGGCGCTCAAGGGCCTGGAGCGCATGGTCCATACCCTGCGCATGATCAACCGCTCGCGCCAGCAGGAGCTGCCGTTCTGCATCGTGCCGACGTTGTTCGACCGCCGCACTCAAGCCTCCATGAGCACCCTGCGGGTGTTGCGCGATGTGTATCCCGACACCCTGTGGCAGGGCTTTGTCCCGGTCGACACGCGCCTGCGTGATGCCAGCCGGGCAGGGCAGACACCCTCGCAGTTCGACGAAAAAAGCCGTGGGGTGATCGCCTACCGGGCATTGCTCAAACATGTATTGACCCGCCAGCTTGCGCCGCAGGCGGTTTGAGGTGAGCGTGCATTCAAGTACTCGCCGGGCACGGCCGATAACGTCTCAAGGTCTCGGTCGCGAGACAGTTGAGTGGGGCACTTTATGACACAGCCGACAGCGCTTTCTCACGGACCGCAACTGGCTTTGCAATCCTATCTCGACGACTTGCTGTTCGATGCCACTGAAGCGTTGCTGCAGGTTGAGCCGCCAGCCCCGGAACTGGACGAGTTTGCCGGCGCTGCGCTTGAAGAGCAGGTGCGTGATGCGCGTGCTGAAGCGCTGACGCTCGCCATGCCGGTAACGCTGGCTGACGTGGGCGTTGCGGCCGAGTCGTTCGTCCATCCTCTGGTGGAGGTTCATCGGCCGCGAGCGGCGGCTCAATTACCGGTGCACAACGACGGTCGCCCGGCATGGGCCGACGAGCCCTTCGAATGTCTGCTGTTTGATGTGGCCGGATTGACGCTGGCAGTGCCGCTGGTGTGCCTGGGTTCGATTTACTCACTGCAAGGTCGGGAATTGACCCCGCTGTTTGGTCAGCCTGACTGGTTTCTGGGCATCCTGCCGAGCCAAAGCGGCAACCTCAACGTACTGGACACCGCGCGCTGGGTGATGCCCGACCGCTATCGCGATGATTTTCGCGAGGGCCTGCAATACGTCATTTCGGTCCAGGGTTACGACTGGGGGCTGGCCGTGCATCAAGTCAGCCGCTCGCTGCGCCTGGACCCCAACCAGATCAAATGGCGCACCAAGCGCGGGCAACGCCCGTGGCTGGCGGGCACGGTGATTGAGCACATGTGCGCGCTGCTGGATGTAGAGCAACTGGCCGAACTGATTAGTAGCGGTGCGGCCAGGCACACGGCCAGTGCCGGGACAACCGACAAATAAACCACCGGGGCTTTGGCCGCGGTCAGACAGTACACACCGCATCAGCGGTCATTCTTCAGGGGTTTGGATATGAGCAAGGCAGCGGCACAACAGAGCAGCGAAGATCCGATCCTGCAATGGGTCACCTTCAAGCTGGACAACGAGACCTACGGCATCAACGTGATGCAGGTGCAGGAAGTGCTGCGTTACACCGAAATCGCTCCGGTTCCCGGTGCGCCGTCCTACGTGCTGGGCATCATTAACCTGCGCGGCAATGTGGTAACCGTGATCGACACGCGTCAGCGTTTTGGCTTGCATAACGCAGAGATCACCGACAACTCGCGCATCGTCATCATTGAAGCCGACAAGCAAGTGGTCGGGATTCTGGTCGACAGCGTGGCGGAAGTGGTTTACCTGCGTCAGTCGGAAATCGAAACGGCGCCTAATGTGGGCAACGACGAATCGGCCAAATTCATCCAGGGCGTGTGCAACAAGAACGGCGAATTGCTGATTCTGGTTGAGCTGGACAAGATGATGACCGAAGAAGAATGGTCGGACCTGGAGAACATCTGATTGATCCTTGAGGCGGCGGTAATCGTCCTGGGCCTGCTCTGGGCTGCGACATTGTGGGTGTTAGTGACCCACATCCGCCGCCAGCGCGCGAGTGCCGCGCAGCAGGCGAGGGCGGACGAACTGCGTGACCGGCGCCTCAGGGAACTGACACGGCGCCTGGACACCTACCAGAACGGCAATGTGCAGATGGGAGAAGATCTGCACGAATTGCGTGCCGTGGTTGCGCCGTTGCCCGAGAAACTGACTCAACTTGAACAGCGCGATCCCACCAGCCTGTCGTTCAACCAGGCGGCGCGTCTGGTGGGCATGGGCGCCAGCGTTGACGAATTGACCCAGTCCTGCGGCCTGACCCAGGCCGAGGCCGAGTTGATGAGCAAAATGCACAAAGGCTAACCCCCACACGACTGCACAAACCCTGTAGGAGCTCGCGAGCAAGCTCGCTCCTACAGGTGCGGTTGCAACCTCCTGCATGGGGTGCCTTCCGGCGCGGAGGGTGAGGGTTGCGATCTGCCTTGTCTCCCGCATCTGCACTGCACAACCCTGTAGGAGCGAGCTTGTCTCGCGAGCTCTTGGGGTTTCGTTGAAGAGCTCGCGAGACAAGCTCGCTCCTACAGGTGCGGTTGCAACTTCCTGCATGGGGTGCCTTCCGGCGCGGAGGGTGAGGGCTGCGATTTGCCTTGTCTCCCGCATCTGTGCACTGCACAACCCTGTAGGAGCAAGCTCGCTCCTACGGGGGCCTTGTGACTTGGCTTATTTTGGCGGGGTTATATCCCGCTCCACCGGCCCGGCATCGGGATCAAACCCCTCCGGGAACTTGCCTTTGAGCTGCCAGGCAAAGGCGATGATTTGCGCCAGTGTCCGGTACAACTCCTGCGGGATGCTGTCCCCCAGCTCCAGGCGCGCCAATACCTTCACCAGCTCGGCATTTTCATAAATCGGTACTTCGTACTCGCGGGCCAGTTTGAGAATGGCTTCGGCCAGTTCATCGTCACCTTTGGCGGTGAGGGTGGGCGCTTGTTTGCCGTCGTACTTGAGCGCAATCGCCTGACGCGGTTCGGGTTGTCTGTTCATGCGGTTTCGTCGACCCAGCGTTGTTCCAGTGGGGTGTGGCCACCTTGCGGCGGGATGCCCTGGTGGCAATCGAGATCGGTCACGTTTAGCCCGGCATCGTTCAGGCGCTGGCGTAATACGCCCAACTGGCTGGCGATCAACTCTGCGGTGCAGGCCCGTTGCGCCCAGAGCTGGCCCGACAGGTTGCCGCGTAGCAATTGCGCCTGCACATGCAAGGGCCTCAGCGGCGGCAGGTCGAAGGCCAGTTCTACCCGCCACAGCTGATCTTTGACTTCGCGGCTTTCGGCGGTGTCCTGGGGTTCTCGCTCGCTCGCTTCTTCACGCTGGAACTTGATCTGCAGCGGCACTATGTCGTGGGCGTTGCGCATCGGTATTTCCAATTGCCAGGTGGTCAGCAGATTGCCATCCGCGGTACGTCCACTTTGCTCCAGGCTGGACAGTTGATGACTTTGCAGCCGCGATATGGCTGCCGCTGCAAGCTTTAAAAGGTTTTCCAGGCTGTCTTCGCCTTCGCCACCGGGCAGACCACGCTGGGGCAGGGGAAAGCCGCCTGTCTGGGGTTTGGCGCTGACCTGGCCGAGCATCCCCAGCGCATTGCGTACAAAGTTCGGCATGGCCTGGGCCTGGGTGCTGGCGGCCATGCCGGGGTTGAAGTCGGTGTTGGCCGGCAAGCCGGGCAGGATCTGTGCAATCAGGCGCAGCAATGTAGCTTTCATGTCCGCAGGCAAAGCCTGGGTCTGGCCGTTCAGCAGCCTGGCCTCCAAAAAAGCGCCGCTGTTGAGTAAGGCCGTTCCTAATGTTGCGGGGTTGCCCAGTTGTGCTGGCGTAGGCAAGCCGGCCAGCAGCTTGTCGATGGAGGCGCGCAATTCGTCGGGCATGCTGTTGCTGGTCGGGAGTCTTTGCAGGGCGTTGAGCAGACCTTCCAGTGAAGCCTGACGGCTCTGCTGCAGGGCCAGTTGTTGCGCCACTGCCAGTTGATCCTGGCGACCGCTCAGGGGGACGAAGTTCAGGGTCTGTGCATCCTGCACCTGGGCACTCAGCAAACTGCCGACGCGCAAGGGTTGCGGGCTATCCAGAGTCAGGGTGCTGCCGCTCAAGGCACTGTTGAGCAGCGTGACCAGTGAGCGATAGACCGAGGGCTGGCCAGCGGTCTGTGCCAGCACCTGGCTGCTCAACACTTTGCCTTGCAGCAGCGTGCCTGCCGGCAACTGTTGCGGATCAAGGCGGGTGAGGCTGGCCACGCCGCTGCTCAGGGCTTGCTGCAGGCTGATCGCCAGACTGCCGGGGGCCGGCTGGGTCACAGCCAGCAAGGTGCCTAGGGGCAGGGGTTGGGTACTGCTGACTTGCACGTTAGTCTGGCGCCCGCTATCGAGGGTCAGCCGGAGCAGCAACTGGAAGGCCGCATCCCCCTGTTTAAGGGATAACACTTGCGCCTGCGCACTTTGGCCGGGGCCGATCAGGCCTGCCAGAGGCTGCAGCAATTTGAGCGTTTCACCGCCCGCAACGCCAGGACGTACGCCGGTCGGCGCAGCGGGCAGGACGGGTGGAATTGTCATGTCGCCTTTCATCGTTACAGCCTGTCGAAATTGGCATCTTTGGAGTAAGGCATGGCATGTATAATGCGGCCCCGTCGTTCAGAGCGCGTGAAAATATCGCGATTGTTTGACCCAGCTCTCTGAAACAGGTCGCCAATGCATTTATCCTGCATCTTTTTAACGGCCGCGCCTCAGCCGACTTGAACCGTGAAGGCCTCAATTACGTGACCAGCCCTCTTTTAGAAGCCGTAGCACTCGGCTGTGAGCGCGACTGGCGGATGCTGTTCGAGAATCTCGAACTGCGACTGGCCAGCAGCGACATGCTACAAATCAGCGGCCCCAACGGTAGCGGCAAAACCAGCCTGTTGCGTTTGTTGGCGGGCCTGATGCAGCCGACGGCGGGTGAAGTGCGGCTCAATGGCCTGGCGCTGAACGAGCAGCGAGCGCAATTGGCCAGCCAACTGCTTTGGATCGGCCACGCTGCCGGGATCAAGGATTTGCTCACCGCAGAAGAGAACCTCAGCTGGCTTTGCGCCCTGCATCGCCCGGCCTCGCGTGACGCTATCTGGGCCGCGCTGGCGGCGGTGGGGCTCAAAGGTTTTGAAGATGTGCCGTGCCACACCTTGTCGGCCGGTCAGCAGCGCCGCGTGGCGCTGGCCCGGCTGCATCTGGACAGTGCGCCGTTGTGGATACTCGATGAGCCGTTTACCGCACTCGATAAACAGGGTGTGGCCGAGCTCGAAGAACATCTGGCCCGCCACTGTGAACGCGGTGGCATGGTGGTGCTTACCACCCATCACACCTTGACCCGGATGCCGGCCGGTTACCGCAATATCGACCTGGGGCAGTGGGCTGTATGAGTGTATTTGCGACCCTGGTAGCACGTGAAGCGCGTTTGCTGTTTCGCCGTCCGGCAGAACTGGCCAACCCGTTGGTGTTCTTCGCGATTGTGATCGCCATGTTCCCGTTGGCGGTCGGGCCCGAGACACAGTTGTTACAAACCTTGTCTCCCGGCTTGCTCTGGGTGGCTGCCCTGTTATCGGTTTTGCTCTCGCTGGACGGGCTTTTCCGCAGTGATTTCGAGGACGGATCGCTGGAGCAGTGGGTCCTTTCGTCGCACCCCCTGCCTCTACTGGTGTTGGCCAAAGTGCTGGCACACTGGGCGTTTTCCGGCCTGGCACTGGTAATCCTGTCGCCGCTGCTGGCCTTGATGCTGGGGCTGCCGGTGGCTTGCCTGCCGGTGCTGTTGCTGTCCCTGTTGCTGGGTACGCCGGTCCTGAGCCTGCTCGGGGCCGTCGGTGCGGCACTGACCGTGGGTCTCAAGCGTGGCGGCCTGCTGCTGGCCCTGTTGATTCTGCCTTTATATATCCCGGTGCTGATTCTCGGCAGCGGCGCGTTGCAGGCGGCCTTGCAAGGTATGCCTGCAACGGGTTATCTGCTCTGGCTTGCCAGCCTGACCGCCCTGGCAGTAACCCTGACACCTTTTGCTATAGCCGCCGGCCTGAAAATCAGCGTTGGCGAATAATGAGGTCTGGCCCTACTGGGCCAGTAAAGACCCTGGCTTTGATAACGACCCGTACCGGGCGTGTCCAAGCACCGTGATGGAAACAGCGTGATGAACTGGACTTGGTTTCACAAACTCGGCTCGCCCAAATGGTTCTATGCCATCAGCGGGCGCCTGCTGCCCTGGTTAAGCATTGGCGCCGCAGTGCTGATTACCTGCGGGGTAGTCTGGGGCCTGGCGTTTGCGCCGCCCGACTACCAGCAGGGCAATAGCTTCCGGATCATTTATATCCATGTGCCGGCGGCGATGCTGGCGCAGTCCTGCTACGTGATGCTGGCGGTGTGCGGCGTGGTTGGCCTGGTCTGGAAGATGAAAATTGCCGACGTGGCCCTGCAATGCGCCGCCCCTATCGGTGCCTGGATGACCGCCGTGGCGCTGGTCACCGGTGCGATCTGGGGCAAGCCGACCTGGGGCTCGTGGTGGGTGTGGGACGCACGCCTGACCTCGATGCTGATCCTGTTGTTTCTGTACTTCGGCCTGATAGCCCTGGGCAATGCCATCACCAATCGCGACAGTGCGGCCAAGGCCTGCGCGGTACTGGCCATTGTCGGCGTGATCAATATCCCGATCATCAAATACTCGGTCGAGTGGTGGAACACCCTGCACCAGGGCGCGACCTTCACCCTGACCGAAAAACCGGCCATGCCGATGGAAATGTGGCTGCCATTGCTGTTGATGGTGCTGGGCTTTTATTGCTTCTTTGGCGCCGTGCTGTTGCTGCGCATGCGTCTCGAAGTACTCAAACGCGAGGCCCGCAGTAGCTGGGTCAAGGCCCAGGTATTGAAAGCGCTGGAGGGTGGGCGATGAGTTTTGCGTCTTTCGGCGACTTTATCGCCATGGGCCATCACGCGGTGTATGTCTGGTCGGCCTATGGCATTTGCCTGGCAGTGCTGGCGTTGAACGTGGCGCTGCCGATTGCGGCGCGCCGGCGTTATCTGCAACAAGAGGCGCGACGTCTGCGCCGGGAGAACTCGAAGTGAATCCGCTGCGCAAAAAACGTTTGATCATCATCCTGGCAATTCTGGTGGGGGTGGGCATTGCCGTTGCCCTTGCCTTGAGTGCCCTGCAGCAGAACATCAACCTGTTCTATACCCCGACCCAGATCGCCAATGGCGAAGCGCCACTGGATACCCGCATCCGTGCCGGTGGCATGGTCGAAGCCGGTTCGCTGAAACGCTCGGGCGACTCGCTGGACGTGCAGTTCGTCGTCACCGATTTCAACAAGTCCGTGACCATCACTTACCGCGGCATCCTGCCGGATCTGTTCCGCGAAGGGCAAGGCATCGTCGCCCTGGGCAAGCTCAACGCCCAGGGTGTGGTCGTAGCTGACGAAGTGCTGGCCAAACACGATGAAAAATACATGCCGCCCGAAGTGACCAAGGCGCTGAATGAGAGTGGCCAGTCCGCGCCTGCACCGGCTAAAGAGGGTTAAGTGATGACGTTTGGACTGTTTATTCCGGAATTAGGCCAGCTGGCCATGATTCTGGCCCTGTGCTTTGCCATCGTGCAGGCCATCGTGCCGCTGCTGGGTGCCTGGCGCGGCGACAAGTTGTGGATGAGCCTGGCGCAACCTGCCGCCTGGGGGCAGTTTGCCTTCTTGCTGTTTTCGTTCGGCTGCCTGACTTACGCCTTTATGAGCGATGACTTCTCGGTGGCGTACGTAGCCAGCAACTCCAACAGTGCGCTGCCCTGGTACTACAAGTTCAGCGCCGTGTGGGGCGCCCACGAAGGTTCGCTGTTGTTGTGGGCGATGATTCTGGGCGGCTGGACCTTCGCCGTGTCGATCTTCTCGCGCCAGTTGCCGCAAGTGATGCTCGCGCGGGTACTCGCCATCATGGGCATGATCAGCATCGGCTTCCTGCTGTTCCTGATCATGACTTCGAACCCGTTCGTACGTCTGCTTCCGCAAATTCCTGCTAACGGCAATGACCTTAACCCGCTGCTGCAAGACATCGGTCTGATCGTTCACCCGCCGATGCTGTACATGGGTTATGTCGGTTTCTCGGTGGCCTTTGCCTTCGCTATTGCCGCTTTGCTCGGCGGTCGGCTGGACGCTGCCTGGGCACGCTGGTCGCGCCCGTGGACCATCGTTGCCTGGGCCTTTCTCGGTATCGGTATCACCCTGGGTTCGTGGTGGGCTTACTACGAACTTGGCTGGGGCGGCTGGTGGTTCTGGGACCCGGTTGAAAACGCCTCGTTCATGCCGTGGCTGGTGGGTACTGCGCTGATTCACTCGCTGGCCGTGACCGAAAAACGCGGTGTGTTCAAAAGCTGGACCGTGTTGCTGGCGATTGCCGCCTTTTCGTTGAGCCTGCTGGGGACTTTCCTGGTGCGTTCCGGCGTACTGACGTCGGTTCACGCGTTCGCCTCCGACCCCGAGCGCGGGGTATTCATCCTGATTTTCCTGCTGTTTGTAGTGGGCGGTTCGTTGACCCTGTTTGCGCTGCGCGCACCGGTGGTTAAAAGCCACGTCAGTTTCAAGCTGTGGTCACGCGAAACCTTGCTGCTGGGCAACAACCTGGTGCTGGTGGTGGCCGCATCGATGATTCTGCTGGGCACCTTGTATCCGCTGATTCTGGACGCCATCAGTGGCGCCAAGATGTCGGTCGGCCCGCCGTATTTCAACGCCATGTTCATTCCGTTGATGGGCTTGCTGATGGTGGTAATGGCAGTCGGCATGCTGGTGCGCTGGAAAGACACCCCGGTCAAATGGCTGTTGAGCATGCTGACCCCGGTCCTGCTGGGCAGCGCGGCATTGGCAGCGATTGCCGGCCTGGCCTATGGCGACTTCAACTGGGCGGTAATCACCACCTTTATGCTGGCAGCCTGGGTGCTGCTGGCCGGGGTGCGCGACATTGGTGACAAAACCCGTCACAAAGGCCTGATCAAAGGCATGCGCAGCCTGACCCGCAGCTACTGGGGCATGCAACTTGCCCACCTGGGGATCGCGGTCTGCGCGCTGGGCGTGGTGCTGTCGAGCCAGAACAGTGCCGAGCGCGATTTGCGCCTGGCGCCGGGCGAGTCGATGGAGCTGGGTGGTTATCACTTCATTTTTGAAGGTGCCAAGCATTATCAGGGTCCTAACTTCACATCAGACAAAGGCACCGTGCGGGTGATCCGTAACGGCAAGGAAGTCAGCGTGCTGCACCCGGAAAAACGCCTGTACACGGTACAGAACTCAATGATGACCGAAGCCGGGATCGACGCCGGTTTTACCCGTGACCTCTACGTGGCACTGGGTGAACCGCTGGATAACGGTGCATGGGCCGTGCGGGTACATGTCAAACCGTTCGTGCGCTGGATCTGGTTCGGCGGCCTGCTCACCGGTCTGGGCGGTTTGCTGGCAGCCATGGACCGGCGTTATCGGGTCAAGGTTAAAAGCCGCGTGCGTGACGCATTGGGCATGACAGGAGCCACCGTATGAAGCGCTGGTTGATGCTGGTTCCGCTGGCCGTGTTCCTGGGCATGGCGTGGTTTCTCTACAAAGGCCTGTACCTGGACCCCACCGAGCTGCCCTCGGCAATGATCGACAAACCGTTCCCGGCGTTCAGCCTGCCTTCGGTGGAGGGAGACAAGACCCTGACCGAGGCCGACCTCAAGGGCAAACCTGCGCTGGTCAACGTGTGGGCCACCTGGTGCATTTCGTGCCGGGTCGAGCACCCGGTGCTGACCAAACTGGCCGAGCAGGGCGTGGTGATTTACGGCGTCAACTACAAGGACGTGAATGCCGACGCGAAAAAATGGCTCAAGGATTTTCACAATCCCTACCAACTGGATATCAACGATGCAGACGGCTCGCTGGGCCTGAACCTCGGCGTATACGGTGCGCCAGAGACCTTCCTGATCGACAGCAAGGGCATCATTCGCCACAAGTTTGTCGGCGTGATCGATGAAACCGTGTGGCGCGAACAACTGGCCAGCCGCTATCAGGCGCTGGTCGATGAGGCCAAGCCATGAAGCGCTGGTTAGCAGCAGTCACTCTGGGCCTGGCCCTGAGCGGCGTGGCCCACGCGGCTATCGATACCTATGAGTTTGCCAATGACGCCGAACGCGCGCGTTTTCGCGAGCTGACCCAGGAACTGCGTTGCCCCAAGTGCCAGAATCAGGACATTGCCGATTCCAATGCACCGATCGCCACTGATCTGCGGCGCGAGATCTACCGCATGCTGGGCGAGGGCAAGGACAATCAGCAGATCCTCGATTTCATGGTCGCGCGCTATGGCGATTTCGTGCTCTACAAGCCGGCCCTGACCAGCAAGACCGCCGTGCTCTGGTTTGGCCCGTTCGCCTTGCTGCTCGGCGGCCTGGTGCTGATCGGCGTGATTGTCGGTCGCCGTCGTCGTGCCCCGCAGGCTGCAGGCTCGGACACACTTTCCGTCGAGGAGCGTCAGCGCCTCGACACTTTGCTGGATAAAACCAAAGATGATTGATTTCTGGCTCGCAGCAGGCTTGATGCTGCTCATTGCCCTCAGTTTTTTATTGATTCCGGTACTGCGCGGGCGCCGTGCCCAGCGTGAGGAAGACCGTACCGCGCTCAATGTTGCGTTGTATCAGGAACGCCTGGCCGAGTTGCAGGAGCAGCTTGAGGAAGGGGTCTTGAGCCCTGAGCAGCTTGAAACCGGGCGCGCCGAAGCCGCCCGCGAATTGTTGGCAGATACCGAAGGCGTGGCCCCGGCGCGGGTTTCCAGCCTGGGTAAAGCGTTGCCCTTGCTGGCGGCAATCATGGTTCCGGTATTGGGTCTGGGCCTGTATCTGCATTACGGCTCCAGCGACAAGGTCGAGCTGACCACCGAGTTTTCTCAGCCGCCGCAATCCCTTGAAGAAATGGTCGCGCGTCTGGAGCGAGCTGCGGCGGCGCAGCCGGACTCGGCCGAGGGTTTGTATTTCCTGGGGCGTGCCTATATGGCGCAAAACCGTCCGGGCGACGCGGCGAAGGTGTTCGAGCGCACCGTGGCCCTGGCTGGCCGTCAGCCGGAGTTGCTGGGCCAGTGGGCCCAGGCGCAGTACTTTGCCGATGACAAGCAGTGGAGCGACAAGACCCAGGCGCTGACCGACGAAGCCCTGAAGGCCGATCCGAAAGAAGTCACCAGCCTCGGCCTGCTGGGCATCGCGGCCTTTGAAGGCAAGCGTTACCAGGAAGCCATCACCTACTGGCAGCGCCTGCTGAACGAGTTGCCGGAGGGTGACAAGTCCCGTGAAGCGCTTGAAGGTGGCATCGAACGTGCCCGCCAGCAGTTGCTGGCCAGCGGTGGCAAAGTCGAAGAGGCCCCTGTGGCCAAGGCCCAGGCCTCGATCAAGGTCAGTGTCGATCTGGCTGATGCAATCAAGGCCCAGGTCTTGCCGGGTGACAGCGTGTTCATCTTTGCCCGCGCCGTATCGGGGCCACCGGCACCGTTGGCGGTCAAGCGCGTAACCGTGGCCGACCTGCCGATCACCGTTGAACTGGGCGATGCTGACGCAATGATGGCGCAATTGAAACTGTCCAACTTTCCTGAAGTCCAACTGATGGCACGCATCTCCCGCGCCGGTCAGCCAACCGCCGGCGAGTGGGTAGGGCGTGGCAAACCGCTGTCCAGCAGCACCCGGGAGCTGCAACAGCTGACCATCGACAGCCCGGACAAATAACCGGGAACCTGTAGGAGCGAGCTTGCTCGCGAGCTTTTCAAAGCGGCAACGAAAAGCTCGCGAGCAAGCTCGCTCCTACGGGCAATCAACGACAAGAGAATTCTCCATGGCCGTCCTTGTACGTATCACTGTACTCAGTCTGGTTTTAGGCCTCAGCGCCTGTGCGGTTCATCAGCCTTATGAACCGTCAACGCCGTCAGCGCCGGTACCCCAGCCGTCGACGCAGCCTTCGGGCCAGCCGCTGCCGCAAATGCCCATCCCCAAGCCGCCCAAGCCTGTGCCACGGACCTCGGCCACCTTCGCGCCACCACCCGGAGGCCCGAGCCATTGGGATGCGCGCATGGGTGTCTATGTACTGGATGACCAGACCAACATCTTCTACCGCCAGCGCGCCTACTATCGCTGGGACAATGGCTGGAGCCGTGCAGTCAGCCCCAACGGCCCGTGGGAGGAGACCGACACCAGCGGCGTTCCGCCGGGGTTGAGCCGGCAGTTCAAGTGATTTAAAAAACGGCGACCCTCAGGTCGCCGTTTTTGTTCGTGGGACTGCAACCAGCAATCCCCGCCCCAAGGCTGTATAGTCCTTGGCTGTTCGTGTCGGGCCTCGTGCCTTTGATAACGACTCATCTTCCGGCAACTGCCGGCCATTGCTGCAAGCACAAGGTTCAACGTGCTGGCGCACGCTTTACCTTCGGACCTGGGTCGCCCTTTGCGTCCCGTCTCTTGTCAGCCTTCATGAAAACATCCCAGCGGACCGCTGTCCGTCGCTGCCTGCCTGTCAGGAAACCCGGGTTGTTTTGCGCCTGCCTTTATTGGCCTTTCGTTGCGACTGTGACGACTGTGGCGCACATAAAAAGGAGAAAGGAATGTTTCAACTTTCCACCCCCACCGTGTTGCTGCTTCTGTTCTGTTTCTATGGCCTGACCTTTCTGGTGTCGTTGCGCGTTGGACGCAAGGAAGAAAACGTCGACGGCTATATGGTCTCCAATAACTCGATTGGCTTCGGCATGGCGGCTGCCAGCATGACCGCCACCTGGATCTGGGCGGCATCGTTCTACGCCGCTGCCAGCTCCGGCTACAAGTTCGGTCTTTCGGGCGCTCTGCATTACGGCTTCTGGGGGGCGTTGATGATTCTGTTTATCTACCCCTTCGGCCGGCGTTTTCGCGAGCTGGCACCCAAGGCCCATACCCTGGCGGAAATCATGCACGCCCGGCACGGGCGCTCCAGCCAGATGATCCTGGCGGGTTCCAACATTGTCGGGAGCATGATCAGCCTGATGGTCAACTTCACCGCTGCCGGCGCGCTGGTAGCCGTGCTGTCGCCGTTGAGCTTTATCCACGGGGTCTTGATCGCAGGCTGCGGGATCCTGGGCTACACCATCTGGTCGGGTTTTCGCTCTTCGGTACTGACGGATTTCGGTCAGCTGATTGCCATGATCTTCGCGGCTGTGGTGATTATTCCGATTATTTTCTTCCAGCTCGGGGGGCCGGAATTATTTGCCCAGGGCATGCCGAACATTTCCGCCGAACAGGCGAGCTTTTACTCGAAAACCGCGATTCTGGAACAGGGTGCACCGTATTTTGTTGCGGTGCTGGCGTACGCCATTGGCAACCAGACCATCGCCCAGCGCCTGTTTGCGGTGCGTGAAGACCTGATGAAGTCGACCTTTGTCACGGCCACCATCGGCTATGCCTCGATTGTCATCGGCCTTGGCATGCTGGGCTTTTTGGCATTGCTGGCCGGGGTGCAACCGGTGGACGGCGACCTTAACAACCTGATCCCGCAAATGGCCTCGACCTATTTGCCGCCGTTTGCTGTCGGGCTGTTTTTCATCATGGTAATCGGCTCGCTGTCCTCGACCGCCGATTTGGATCTGTCGGCCTTGTCGGCACTGGTGATGACCGACGTGTATGGCAAAAATCTGGCCAAGGGCAAACCCGATCCCAAGACCATGCTGTTCGTCGGGCGCATGACCATGGTGGTGGCGACGATGCTCGCGGTGGTTTTCGCCAGCCTCAAGCTGGACATCCTGACCATGCTGATTTTTGTCGGCGCACTGTGGGGCGCCATCGTGTTTCCGGTTATCGCCAGCCTGTACTGGGGGCGCATTACCAATGCCGCGTTTACCAGTGCAGCCATTGCCGGTTTTGTCATGTTCCTGGTAGCGCGCTTCGAGCTGCTCGAACTGCAAGGCGTGGTTGCACTGTTCTTCGAGTTGTTTGCATCGGTCGGTGGCGGGGTCGTCATAGGTTTGATGGCCTTCGGGTTCTTCGGCCGCAAAGTCGGCTTCACTCTGGGCGGGCTTGCCTTCCTGGTGCTTGCACCCTTTGCCTTCGGCTTTTTGCGCGATTACCCGGTACTGCTCAGCTCGCTCACCGCCTATGGCATCAGCACCGTGGTTTGTGTGCTGGTGAGTTTGATGTCCAACCAAAGCTTTGATTTTGATTGCATCAATGAGCGCGTGGTGGCCTTCCACAACGCTGACCCCCAAGCATCAGACACACCAGTGATTGAACAAGGAGACTCCCCATGTCCAGCTACGCGTTAACCCTTTATGTCTTGATCTGGCCGCTGATCGCGGCGGGCGTGATGATCACCCTGTGTGTCAGCGTGTTCCGCGATATGCGCAAGGCCAAACGTGACGGTACGGACCTGGTGTAAACCGGTCCGTGGCGGGCAAGCGCCATGTGCTTGCCCGCCCGCGGTTTAGAACGCTGCCTTGCCGATTGATGCGCCGCCATCGACAAACAGGGTCTGGCCGGTGATGAAGCCGCTGTTCTCTGAAAGCAGGAAGGCAATCGCCGAGGCGATTTCCTCGGGCTGTCCCAGACGTGCCATCGGCACCCCGGCCAGATAGCGGGCTTCGCCTGCCGAGCCCGGCGGGTTATTGGCGCGGAACAGTTCGGTTTCGGTAGGGCCGGGGGCGACGGCGTTCACGGTGATCCCGGTTTGCGCCAGCTCCAGCGCCCAGGAGCGGGTGAAGCTGACCAGTGCGGCTTTAGCGGCGGCATAGGCGGTTCGTTGAGCGATACCCAGCACCGTCAGGCTAGAAATATTTACAATCCGGCCCCAGCCCCGGGCACGCATGCCAGGCAGCAACGCCTGGGTGGCTTGCAACGCCGAATGCAGGTTGACCCGCATCACGTCATCAAACGCATCCAGATCGATCTCCCCCAATGCCTGAGGGCGAACCAGCCCGACGTTATTGACCAGCCCGTCAAACGCAAAGCGTTCGCTGAGTTCCTTGAGCACCTGTGCGCTGCGTTCGCGGTCAGCCAGGTCCAGCGCCACCAGGGTGCCGGGAAAGGTTGGATCATCGGCATTGCGGGCGATGCCCACCACGTTGTGCCCGGCCTGTGCGAGAAAGGTGGCCAGAGCGCGGCCGATGCCTTTGCTGGCACCGGTGATGAGGAAGGTACGTGCAGTCATGGTGTGCTCCTGAGTTAGATCTGCAGCGATGATACGGGTTTGCCATTAACCCTGTAGGAGCGAGCTTGCTCGCGAGCTTTTTGTTGCTGCGTGTAAAAGCTCGCGAGCAAGCTCGCTCCTACAGTACGGGGGGCATGCTAGGCTGCGGTTTACTCGAAAACAGGAGGTCGCAGTGAGCCAATTTGAATTCAAACAAGTGGATGTTTTCAGCACGGTTGCCCTCAAAGGCAACCCGGTGGCAGTGGTGTTGAACGCTGACAGTCTGACCGATCAGCAAATGGCTGACTTTGCGCGCTGGACCAATCTGAGTGAAACCACTTTTGTCCTCAAACCACAAAACCCGGAGGCCGATTACCGCCTGCGAATTTTCACCACCCTGCGGGAGCTGCCATTCGCCGGGCACCCGACCCTGGGCAGTTGCCATGCCTGGCTGGAAGCCGGCGGCAAGCCGCGGGGTGCAGAAATCATCCAGGAATGCGCCGTGGGCCTGATCCGGGTCCGTCGTCAGAATGGCCAGCTCGCTTTCACGGCGCCGCCTCTGCTGCGCGACGAAGCCCTGGATGACGAACTGCTGCAAGGCATCTGCAAGGGCCTGGGAATCGAAACCCAAGCGGTGGTGCAGGCGCGCTGGATCGACAATGGTCCCGGCTGGCTGGGGTTGCTGCTGCGTGACCGCGAACAGGTGCTGGCGCTGAAGCCGGACTTTTCACAGTTGCACAATCGGGTGGTCGGCGTAGTCGCCCCCTGGAACCCCGAGCGCGATGGCACGCAGGCGCAATTTGAAGTGCGAGCCTTCGTTGCTGGCGACGGCATGTCGGAAGATCCGGTGACTGGCAGCCTGAATGCCGGGCTGGCGCAATGGTTGATTGCCGAGGGTATTGCTCCGTCGCGCTATGTGGCCAGCCAGGGCACGGCCATGGGCCGCGAAGGGCGAGTGTCGATTGAGAAAGTCGGCGACGATATCTGGGTCGGCGGCGCCGCAGTGACCTGTATTAACGGCTCACTGACGCTTTGACCGCCAGCCACCGGCTCAGGTGCTTTTAGCTTTCACCGCCCGTTTTGGCTTTGCCTTGGCGGGCGGCCCCTTACGCTTTTTCTTCCACGCCGGGGCAGCGCCCGCCGGGCTGGCGGGGCCGCTGATGGTCATGGTCATGCCACTGCAGCGGGCGATATGTTTGCTCATCCACGCCGCCTGCTTGGCGACGAAGGTTTCCAGGGTCATTTCGCCGCTTTGCACCATGTCCAGCGCTTGCTCCCAGATGGCCGTGGTGCCGGGGTCGGCGATGGCGCGGGGCACCGCGTCGATCAGGCTGAAGGCCGGTGCAGTGGCGGCCAGCGCCTTGCCATTCTTGATCAGGTAGCCACGATCCAGCAGGCCCTGAATGATCCCGGCGCGGGTGGCCTCGGTGCCAATGCCGGTGGTGTCCTTGAGCTTTTGTTTGAGCAGCGGGTCCTGCACCAGTTTGGCGACGTTTTTCATCGCCTTGATCAGGTCGCCTTCGGTGAAAGGCTTGGGTGGCTGGGTCCACAGGTCTTTGAGGTGGACGTTGGCAATTGCGCAGTCCAGGCCCTCGCGCAGGATCGGCAAGGGTTGCGGGGCGGGGGCTTCGCGGCCCTTGGCCGGCGCGAGGGCTTCGGGCAGGGCGCGTTTCCAGCCGGGTTCGACAATTTGCTTGCCCACGGCGCGCAGCGCCTGGCCGGCGCAATCGAAGTCAGCCTGGGTGCGGTCGTATTCGTGGTTGGGCAGGAACTGCGCCAGATAGCGTGCGCGAATCAGGGTATACACCGCGCGGTGCTTGCCCGTCAGGCGCTCCAGATTTTTCGCCGCTGCTGTGGGAATGATGCCGTGGTGGGCACTGACTTTGGCGTCGTTCCAGGCCCGGGAGCGGCGTTGCGGGTCGAGGTGTCCGGCCAGCGGTGCCAGTGACGGGTCGGCTTGCTGCAGGGCCGCCAGAATAGATGCTGCTTCGGCGTGCTGGCTTTGCGGCAGGTAGCCACAGTCGCTGCGCGGGTAGGTGACGACCTTGTAGGTTTCGTACAGCGCCTGGGCGATGTCCAGGGTTTCCTGGGCGCCGAGGCCGAGCTTTTTCGAACACACTTCTTGCAGCGTGCCGAGGTCGAATGGCAGTGGTGCGACTTCACGCATGCGTTCGGTACGCAGCTTGCTCACCCGGGCACTGCCGGCGCTGTTGATGGCGTTGGCGGCCTGTTGTGCATGGGCCTGATTGAGGCAGCGATCCTGATCGTCGCAGGTGTCGGGATCGGCCCGCCATTGCGCAGTAAACAGCTGGCCGTCGTGTTTGAGCTGCACGTCTATGGCCCAGTACGCCACGGGCACAAAGTCACTGATGCTGCGATCGCGGTCGACCACCAGGCGCAGGGTCGGGGTTTGTACCCGGCCCACCGGCAGTACGCCCTGATAGCCGGACTGGCGCCCGAGCAGGGTGAACAGGCGGCTCATGTTCATCCCGATCAGCCAGTCGGCCCGCGAGCGGCCCAGGGCCGAATGGTAGAGGTTGAAGGTTTCGCTGCCCGGCTTGAGGGCGGCCAGGGCCTTGCGAATGGATGCGTCATCCAGGGCTGACAGCCACAGGCGCTGGATCGGCCCGCGGTAGCGGCAGTGTTCGACCAGTTCACGGGCGATCATTTCGCCTTCGCGATCGGCGTCGGTGGCGATCACCAGTTCGCTGGCTTCACCGAGCAGGCGCTTGACGGCCTTGAACTGGCTGGCGGTTTTGGGTTTGACGCGCATTTTCCACTTTTCGGGAATGATCGGCAGGTCGGCCAGCACCCAGCGCTTGTAGCGCTCATCGTAGGCATCGGGCGGGGCGGTTTCGAGCAAGTGGCCAATGCACCAGGTAACGGTGACAGCGGGGCCCACCCAGCAGCCATCACCGCGTCGGCTGGCACCGAGCACGGCAGCAATATCTTTGGCCTGGGAAGGTTTTTCACACAGAAACAGCCGCATAGCTCCACTCATTCATCATGCCGCGCAGAATGTGCACAGCATGGCAGAGAATGGCTGAAGGGCAACTGTTTTTACTGTGTTTTTGTACAGCTGTGGTGTGGGCGCGAACCCACCTGTAGGAGCGAGCTCGCTCGCGAGCTCTCAGTTGTGGCGTTGAAAAAGCTCGCGAGCAAGCTCGCTCCTACAGACAAGATTGCTCCTGCAGGTGTGGGTGGGGGTTATTGACCGTTGTAGATCTGGTCGAACACGCCACCGTCGTTGAAGTACTTTTTCTGCACGTCGCGCCAGTCGCCGAAGGTTTTTTCAACCGACAGGAAATCGACTTTCGGGAAACGGTCGTCGTACTTGGCCAGTACTGCCTTGTCCCGTGGACGCAGGTAGTTTTTAGCCGCAATTTCCTGGCCTTCTGGCGACCACAGGTACTTCAGGTACTCTTCGGCCGTTGCGCGGGTGCCTTTTTTGTCCACTACCTTGTCGACGACGGTCACTGGCGGCTCGGCTTCGGCCGACACGCTCGGGTAGATCACTTCGAACTGGTCGCGACCAAATTCACGGGCAATCATTTCAGCTTCGTTTTCGAAGGTCACCAGTACGTCGCCGATCTGGTTGGTCATAAAGGTGGTGGTGGCTGCACGGCCGCCGGTGTCCAGCACAGGGGCTTGCTTGAACAGTTTGCCGACGAACTCTTTGGCCTTGGTTTCATCGCCGCCGTTTTTCAGCACGTAGCCCCAGGCCGAGAGGAAGGTGTAGCGCCCGTTACCCGAGGTTTTCGGGTTGGGCACTATCACTTGCACGCCGTCCTTGAGCAGGTCCGGCCAGTCTTTCAGGGCTTTGGGGTTGCCCTTGCGCACGATAAACACGGTGGCGGAAGTGAAGGGTGCGCTGTTGTCCGGCAGGCGGGTGACCCAGTTTTGCGGGACCAGTTGGCCGTTGTCCGCCAGGGCGTTGATGTCGGTGGCCATGTTCATGGTGATCACGTCAGCCGGCAGGCCATCAATCACCGATCGGGCCTGTTTGCTCGAACCGCCGAAGGACATTTGCACATTGAGCTTGTTGCCATGCTCGGCTTCCCAGTGTTTCTGGAAGGCGGCGTTGTAGTCCTTGTAGAAGTCGCGCATTACGTCGTAGGACACGTTTAGCAACGGCGGCGGGGTGGCTGCATGAGCGATGCTGCCAAGGGCCAGGCCGGCGGCCAGGATTGATGCACTAAAAAGTTTTTTCACTGCGCATTCCTTGTTATAGGGAGCAATAGGGGCAAATTGCCAGCGACTATAGTCGCTGGCGTATAGTCCTTAAAAGATTTAAAAGTGCTTTGGTTATGCATTTTTAGTAAAGAGTGCGTTGCCACAGCGCGAGCAAAATGAGGCGGACTGTTCGTGACGTTGTTTCTTGCATGCAGGGCAGTCGTGCTCCAGTTGCTCGCCGCGCATGGCGTTGGCCAGCTCGGCGGTAAAGATACCGGTGGGCACAGCGATGATCGAGTAACCCGTGATCATGACCATGGCCGAAATGATTCGTCCGAGCACCGTTTGCGGCACGATGTCACCGTAGCCCACAGTGGTCAGCGTCACGATCGCCCAGTAGATGCTCACCGGGATACTGGTAAAGCCGTTTTCCGGGCCTTCAACGACATACATCAAGGTGCCGAACACGGTGACCAGCGTCGATACGCCGACCAGAAATACGATGATTTTCTGTTTGCTGCCCCGCAGGGCCGAGAGCAGGTAATTGGCCTGGCTCAGATACGGCACCAGTTTGAGCACCCGGAAAATCCGCAGCATGCGGATGATGCGGATAATCAGCAGGTACTGCGCGTCGCTGTAATAAATCGCCAGAATGCCGGGCACGATCGCCAGCAAGTCCACCAGCCCATAGAAGCTGAAGGCGTAACGCAGGGGTTTGGGGGAGCAATACAGGCGCAGGCCGTACTCCACCGCAAACACAAAAGTGAAACCCCACTCGATGTAGGCCAGCAGGTCGGCGTAGTCACGGTGAATGCTGTCGATACTGTCCAGCACCACCACCACCAGGCTGCACAGGATGATCAGCAGCAGTGTGGTATCAAAGCGCCGGCCGGCCGGCGTGTCGGCCTGAAAGACCATGACGTACAGGCGTTGACGCCAATCCTTGTTATTCATGTAGGTTGCTCGAGCCCCAAATGACGGAAGGTTCAAGGATTAACGCTCAATGCGCAACCTGCATTGCTCTTCGGACTCCGGCGCGGCGGGTCTGAGCACCCGCACACTGGCATGCACCAGCCAGCAGGCGAGAATAAACGGCGCGGTTAACAGTGGCAGCCCCAGGGCAATAAAGCCGGGTGTCAGCACCAGAGTGACGACGATGCCGATCAATGGCAGCCAGGGCCGTCGTCGCTGCTGGCTCAGCGCCAGGGCGGCCAGTACCGGGTTATAGCCGGCAAGCCCGCTGAGCGCCGCGCTCGTTTCCTGTTGATACAGACTGAATAAAAGACCTGCCAGCGACCCTGTCAGTGCCCAGGCTGCGGTACGCCAGCTGCTCAGCCACAAGCCGGTCACAATCAGCAGCCCGGCCACGGAATGCTGCAGCAACATAACCTGGCCGATGCCTTTGAATACGGCCTGAAGCAGCGTCAGGCTATTCATTAGCGTGTCGGGGCTCAGGGGCTGCGCCGCAGTCGGGTTGAGATGCAGCACAGCCCAGCCCATGCCGACAAAGGGCGCGGTGTAGGCCAACAGACTTTGCCCGTCTGCCGTACGTTTTAGCCACTGGTGAATCAGCATGGTACTCAAGCCGGCACTGGCGATGATCAGCAGCGGCAGGAGGGCTGACCACTGCAGCTGATGGCTGAGCAACATCCCCAGCAGAATGCCGTTGTAACTGTAGAGGCCGGCCTGGCGTTGGGCTTTGGGATAGCCGCGGCGCTGGGCGGTCAAGAGTCCGCTGACTCCTCCCAGCAACGCGCCACTGAGCAGGCCCGGTGCGCTGATCAGAATCGCCAGCAAGCACAAGACTCCGCACACCGGGTGGCGCTGCAAGAAGATCTGACTGAAGCCCGTGCACAGGGCGGTGGCCCAGTCTGGGCAAGCGGGACTGAGAGCAGGTGAGCCCATGATGAGTTCCGTGGCACGCGCGCGTGCGGGTAGTCGCTGACGAGGCACGAAGGCTGCGAGCTCTTGAGCGGTTCCGCGGTCCTGCGGCCCGCATCGCAGCCTTCGTGCCTGATCAGCGACTACCGTGGTTCAGGGTTATTTGTCGCGAATCGAGAAGTTGGCCATGTGTTCCAGGCCCTTGATCAGTGCCGAGTGATCCCAGTTGCTGCCACCCAGGGCGGCGCAGGTGCTGAACACTTGTTGCGCGTTGGCGGTATTGGGCAGGTTGATCCCCAGTTCGCGGGCACCGGCCAGTGCCAGGTTGAGGTCTTTCTGGTGCAGGCTGATGCGGAATCCCGGATCGAAAGTGCCTTTGATCATGCGCTCGCCATGCACTTCGAGGATCTTCGAGGAGGCAAAACCGCCCATCAGCGCTTCACGAACCTTGGCCGGGTCAGCGCCGTTTTTGGCCGCAAACACCAGTGCTTCAGCCACCGCCTGAATGTTCAGCGCGACGATGATCTGGTTCGCCACTTTGGCGGTTTGACCGTCGCCGTTGCCGCCGACCAGGGTGATGTTTTTGCCCATGCTCTGCAGCAGCGGCAGGGCGCGGGTGTAGGTGGTTTCATCGCCGCCGACCATGATGCTCAAGGTGCCGGCCTTGGCCCCGACTTCACCACCGGAGACCGGCGCGTCGAGGTATTGCGCGCCCTTGGCATTGATCTTTGCAGCGAAGGCCTTGGTGGCGGTGGGGGAGATCGAGCTCATGTCGATCACCACTTTGTTCGGGCTCAGGCCTGCGGCGATGCCGTCCTCACTGAACAGCACGTCTTCGACCTGCGGGGTGTCCGGGACCATGACGATGATGAACTCGGCTTCTTGGGCAACTTCTCGCGGGCTGGCCAGGGCAATCGCGCCAGCGGCCACCAGGTCGGCAGGCGCCGCGCCGTGGTGGGTCGACAGGAACAGGCTGTGCCCGGCCTTTTGCAGGTTGCTGGCCATGGGGGAGCCCATGATGCCGGTGCCGATAAATCCGATTTTAGCCATGACAAATCCTCTTGTTGTTATTGGAGCTGATGCAGGTCCGTGGGAGCTGGCTTGCCAGCGATGTGGGCGCCGCGGTTTTTCCGTTTTCGCAGGGCGATCCAATCGCTGGCAAGCCAACTCCCACAAAAGACCCGTAGTCGCGCTTAAACCGCGTTGTGGGTTTTGAGCCACGCCAGACCGGCTTCGGTGCTGGTCAGCGGCTTGTATTCGCAACCCACCCAGCCTTGATAGCCAATACGGTCAAGGTGGTCGAACAGGTAGCGATAATTGATCTCGCCGGTGCCGGGCTCGTGGCGCCCCGGGTTGTCGGCCAGCTGGATATGGTTGATCTGCGCCAGGTGCGATTGCATCGTGCGGGCCAGGTCACCTTCCATGATTTGCATGTGGTAGATGTCGTATTGCAAGAACAGGTTGGCACTGCCGACCTTGTCCTGAATGGCCAGTGCCTGCTTGGTGTTGTTCAGGTAGAAACCCGGGATGTCGAGGGTATTGATCGACTCCATCACCAGCTTGATACCCACCGCCTGCAGCTTGTCGGCCGCGTACTTGAGGTTGCTGACCAGGGTTTTTTCAACCTCGGCTTCTGCCACGCCCTGGGGGCGGATCCCGGCCAGGCAGTTGATCTGATCGTTGCCCAGTACTTGTGCGTAAGCGATGGCCAGGTCGACCCCGGCGCGGAACTCGGCAACCCGGTCAGGGTGGCAGGCAATGCCGCGCTCACCCTTGGCCCAGTCACCGGCGGGCAGGTTGAACAGCACCTGGGTCAACTTGTTGGCGTCGAGCTGGGCCTTGATCTCGGCCGAGCTGTAGTCGTAAGGAAACAGGTATTCAACGCCGTGGAAACCAGCATTGGCAGCCGCTTGAAAACGGACAAGGAAATCCTGTTCGGTGAACAGCATGGACAGGTTGGCGGCAAAACGCGGCATGGTGAACTCCTGTGAAAAGGGTTTGCCCCTCCCTGACTTGAGAGGGGCGCAGTCAGTCAATCAAGCATCGAAATGGCGGTCGGCGCGTCGTTGCCTACCAGCGCCAGGTCTTCAAACTCATTGACCGCGTTGATTTCGGTGCCCATCGAAATGTTGGTCACACGCTCCAGAATGATTTCCACCACCACCGGTACGCGGAACTCCTTGATCAGCTCTTGGGCCTTGCGCAGTGCCGGCTGGATTTGATTGGGTTCAAATACCCGCAGCGCCTTGCAGCCCAGACCCTGGGCGACGGCTACATGGTCGACGCCATAGCCGTTGAGCTCCGGTGCATTGAGGTTGTCGAAAGACAGCTGCACGCAGTAGTCCATTTCGAAGCCGCGCTGTGCCTGGCGTATCAGCCCCAGATAGGAGTTATTCACCACCACATGGATGTACGGCAAATTGAACTGGGCGCCGACAGCCAGTTCTTCGATCATGAACTGGAAGTCGTAGTCGCCGGACAGGGCCACGACATTGCGCTGCGGATCGGCCTTGACCACCCCCAGTGCTGCCGGAATGGTCCAGCCCAGCGGGCCTGCCTGGCCGCAGTTGATCCAGTGACGCGGTTTGTACACATGGAGGAATTGCGCACCGGCAATCTGCGATAAACCGATGGTGCTGACGTAGCAGGTGTCTTTGCCGAACACCTGGTTCATCTCTTCGTACACCCGTTGCGGTTTGACCGGCACGTTGTCGAAGTGGGTCTTGCGGTGCAGGGTGGCTTTGCGCTGCTGACAGTCTTGCAGCCAGGCGCTGCGGTTTTTCAGGGTGCCGGCGGCTTTCCATTCCCGGGCCACTTCAAGGAACACCTTGAGCGCAGCGCCGGCGTCGGAAACGATGCCCAGGTCGGGGGTAAATACCCGGCCAATCTGGGTCGGTTCAATGTCGACGTGGATAAATGTGCGGCCTTCGGTGTACACGTCGATCGAGCCGGTGTGACGGTTGGCCCAGCGGTTGCCGATGCCCAGCACCAGGTCGGATTTGAGCAGGGTGGCGTTGCCGTAGCGATGGGAGGTTTGCAGCCCGACCATGCCCACCATCAGCGGGTGATCGTCAGCGATCGTGCCCCAGCCCATCAGGGTGGGAATCACCGGGATACCGGTCAGTTCGGCGAATTCCACCAGCAGATCGCTGGCATCAGCGTTGATCACGCCGCCACCACTGACCAGCAGCGGACGCTCGGCCTGGTTGAGCAGGTGCAAGACTTTTTCGGCCTGGACCCGGGTCGCGGTCGGTCTGGACAGCGGCATGGGTTCGTAGGCATCGATATCGAATTCGATTTCAGCCATTTGCACATCAAACGGCAGGTCGATCAGCACCGGGCCGGGGCGTCCGGAGCGCATTTCGTAAAAGGCTTTCTGGAAGGCATAAGGCACCTGGCCCGGCTCCATGACCGTGGTTGCCCACTTGGTCACAGGCTTGACGATGCTGGTGATGTCCACGGCCTGGAAGTCTTCTTTATGCATCCGTGCCCGCGGCGCCTGGCCGGTGATGCACAGAATCGGGATCGAGTCGGCAGAGGCGCTGTACAGGCCGGTCACCATGTCGGTTCCGGCGGGGCCGGACGTGCCGATGCACACGCCGATGTTGCCGGCTTTGGTGCGGGTGTAACCCTCAGCCATGTGCGAGGCCCCTTCGACGTGGCGAGCAAGGACGTGATCGATGCCACCGACCTTTTGCAGGGCCGAGTACAGCGGGTTGATCGCCGCGCCCGGGATACCGAATGCGGTATCGACACCTTCGCGACGCATCACCAGAACGGCGGCTTCGATTGCTCTCATTTTGCTCATCGTTTTGTGCCTCTTACGTTTTGTAATTGTATACAAGTGGCTGTGTGGCGAGTGTATTCATCCTCCGGTGTGCAGGTCAATGGCTTTTGTAGAATCAGTGCGCAATGGCTGATACCCCTTGTATCAGGGCGGTAAGACTAATGGATTAGGGTTTTTCATTTAAAAAATTGTATACAAATAAATTATTTATTGTGTTCTATTTGTTGTATTGAGCGCGCCTGAAACGGCGCGCGAATGGCTTTCCTATAACAAGAGAAGGACGGCAACCATGAGTGCTTTAACCTTGAAAGTCGCTTTAGCCCTGACGGCCCAGGCCTTGAACGCAGGGCGCCAGACACGCGCGGCCCCATTGACGGTGGCGGTTCTGGACAGCGGCGGGCATTTGCTGGCGCTGCAGCGTGAAGACGGTGCCAGCCTGCTGCGGCCCAGCATTGCGATTGGCAAGGCGTGGGGCGCGATTGCGCTGGGCAAGGGCTCACGCTTGCTGGCACTGGACGCACAGCAGCGCCCGGCGTTTTTCGCCGCACTCAACGGGATGGGCCAGAGTGACATTGTGCCTGCACCGGGCGGGGTGTTGATTCGCGATGATCAGGGGCTGGTCATTGGTGCCATGGGCATCAGCGGCGACACTTCGGACATTGACGAACAATGTGCGATCACTGCGATAGAGGCCCAGGGGTTGCGGGCGGATGCGGGGGTGGCGGTGTAGTCCGCTATTGGATTGCAGCTTGTTGTAGGAGCGAGCTTGCTCGCGAGCTTTTAAAACAGCTCGCGAGCAAGCTCGCTCCTACAGGGCGGGGAGTCAGTCCGGGGCGCAGCCCTTCAGTACCAGGCGGATGATGGTCTGGGCGGCGGCTTCGTAGTCGCTGTCTTGCAGTTTGGCTTTGCCGGTGATGGCCGAGATCTGCCAGTCGAAGTCGGCGTAGGTCTGGGTCGCGGCCCAGATACTGAACATCAGGTGATGCGGGTCGATCGGCGCAATCTGGCCACGGTCGATCCAGGTCTGGATGCAGTCGATGTTGTGTTTGGCCTGGGCGTTGAGCAATTGCACCTGCTGTTCGCTCAGGTGCGGGGCGCCGTGCATGATTTCGCTGGCGAATACTTTGGAGGCAAAGGGCAGGTCGCGGGAAATCATGATTTTGGAACGGATGTAGTTGCTCAACACGGCATTGGGTTCGCCGTCAGCATTGAACGGGGTCGAAGCGCGCAGAATCGGGTCGATAATGCTTTCGAGAACCTCGCGGTAGAGGTTCTCCTTGGATTTGAAGTAGTAGTAGACATTGGGCTTGGGCAAGCCTGCCTTGGCCGCGATGTCGCTGGTTTTGCTGGCGGCGAAACCCTTGTCAGCGAACTCTTCGCTGGCGGCACGCAAAATCAGCTCTTTATTACGCTCGCGGATACTGCTCATAAACCCGATATTTCCTTGCCTGGTTGGGCGGTCGGGCATGGTAGCACCGGGCTTGCAGGCGGCTCAAGATTGCAGCCTGAGCGCTGGTACGCGCTATGCTTGGCACCATTCAATACGCAAGGGAAGTTTGCCCATGGCAGGCAGCAGTTTACTGGTGTTGCTCGACGACATCGCCGCAGTGCTTGATGACGTCGCGCTGATGACCAAAGTGGCCGCCAAAAAGACCGCCGGGGTGCTGGGCGATGATCTGGCGCTCAATGCGCAGCAGGTCTCGGGGGTTCGGGCTGACCGGGAGTTGCCGGTGGTGTGGGCAGTCGCCAAGGGCTCGTTTCGCAACAAGCTGATTCTGGTGCCCGCGGCGCTGGCCATCAGTGCATTTGCGCCGTGGGCAGTGACGCCGCTGTTGATGTTGGGCGGTGCTTACCTGTGTTTTGAGGGCTTTGAGAAACTCGCCCATCCGTTTATGCACAGCAAGGCCGAAGACCAGGGCGAGCGCCAGGCGTTGCAAGAGGCGGTGGCCGATGCTGAAGTCGACCTGGTGGCCTTCGAGAAAGACAAGGTTAAGGGTGCGGTGCGTACCGACTTTATTCTGTCGGCCGAGATTATCGCCATCACCCTGGGGATCGTGTCCGAGTCGCCGTTGCTGCAGCAGGTCGTCGTGCTCAGCGGTATCGCCATTGTGATGACGGTGGGGGTTTATGGGCTGGTGGGCGGCATCGTCAAACTGGATGATGCTGGCCTGTACCTGAGCCAGAAAACCGGTGACGGTGCGTGGCCGGGTTTTCAGCGCAGTCTCGGACGCGGGGTGTTGAGTGCGGCCCCTTACATGATGAAAAGCCTGTCGGTGATCGGCACGGCGGCCATGTTTATGGTCGGTGGCGGCATCCTCACCCATGGCGTTCCTGCAGCACATCACTGGGTTGAAGGTGTGGCTGCAAGCAGCGCGCAGTGGCTGGGCGTGGTCTCGGCCATCGTGCCGACCCTGCTCAATGCCGTGGCCGGCATCATTGCCGGCGCAGTGGTGCTGGCCGTGGTGGCGGGCGTGAGCAAGGTCTGGCGCGCCATCAAAGGCTAGGCATAGGTAGCGCGGGGCGTAGTGCTGCTTTGCAGAAGGCGATAACCCAGAACAGCAAACAGCAGCATCACCCCGCCCGCCGCCAGCGATACGCCAAACCCGGCCTGGGCACCGTAAGCATCAATGACCCAGCCGCCGAGCACAGCGCCCAGGGCAACGCCCATGCCCAGGCCGGTGATCATCCAGGTCAACCCTTCGGTGAGCTTGGCCGGCGGAACAATGTTTTCCACCAGGCCCATGGCGGTAATCAGGGTCGGTGCGAAGAACAGTCCGGCGATAAACATGGCGGCGGCCAGGGTGGCGATGCTGTTGGCCCACATCAGCGGCACCATGGTCAATGCGGTCGCCAGCGCTCCCAGCAGGAACAGTTTGGGCAGCGCCATGTTCAGCTTGAGCGTGCCGAACACCAGCCCGACGATGCACGATCCCAGCGCATAAACCGACAGCACGATACTCGCGGCCGCGGGTTGGCCTTGCTGCTGGGCGAAGGCGACGCTGACGACATCCACTGTGCCCACAATCGTTCCCAGCCCCAGCAGGGCCAGCAGCAAAATCACCACCGCACCCTGACGCAAGACGGTGCCGCTGTTGTCGGCATTGCGCGGGTGTACGGGCGGCTCGGTTTTGCGTTGCAGCACGAATGCAGTCACGCCCATCGCCAGGAAGATGGCGGCTGCCAAAGGACCCGCCTGGGGGAACAGCGCCACGCTCAGCCCCACGGAAATCGGCGGGCCGATGATAAAGCTCACTTCATCGAGCACCGACTCGAACGAGAACGCGGTGTGCAATTTGGGCGAGCCGCGATACAGCTCGGTCCAGCGTGCACGCACCATCGCTGACATGCTGGGAATGCAGCCGGCCAGCGCGGCGAAGACGAAGAGGGTCCAGTCCGGCGCCGCGAAATGACTGCACAGCAGCAATCCCAACAAGGCGCACACACCGATAGCGGTAATGCCGGGCAGCACGCGGCCCTGGCCATATTGATCGACCCAGCGCGAGATCTGCGGTGCCAGCAATGCCATGGACAAGGCAAAGGTTGCGGCGACGGCACCGGCCAGCCAGTACGAGTCGCGCAATTGCGCGAGCATGGTGATGATGCCGATCCCGACCATGGAAATCGGCATGCGTGCGAGCAGGCCCGCACCGCTGAAAGCTTTGGTGCCGGGGGCGCTGAAAATCTCGCGATAAGGGTTGGCCATACAAGCTCCGGAACTGTCATCTGACCGCTTCACATACGCGGCGTATGCAGAAATATACGCATACGCACCGTATGTCAATTAACATACGCGCCGTATCTGAAAAAAAGGGGACAGGCATGGCGCCCAAAGTGCGGTCGCAAATGATTGAACAAACCCGTGGCAAGCTGCTCGATGCCGCGCGTCAGGCGTTTGGCTCGGTCGGTTATGCGCAGACGTCGATGGATGAACTGACAGCATCGGTGGGGCTGACCCGGGGTGCGCTGTATCACCATTTTGGCGACAAGAAGGGTTTGTTGCAGGCAGTGGTGCAGCAAGTCGATGCTGAGCTGGATGTGCAACTGGCCGAGGTGTTTGAGCAGGCGGCGAGCCCGTGGGAAGGTTTTAAAGGGCGCTGTCGCATGTTTCTGGAGATGGCACTGCAGGTTGAGGTGCAGCGGATCATGCTGCGCGATGCGCCGTCGGTGCTGGGGTCGCAATACTTGCAGAGCAGTCAGTCGGACTGCAGCGCGTCGATGGCGGCGATGCTGCAAGGCTTGATGGACACCCGGGTGATTCAGCCCACCGATCCCGAAGCCCTGGCACGGTTGATTCAGGGTGGGTTGATGGACCTGTCGTTCTGGATTGCCGGGGCCGACAACCCGCCACAGCGTCTGGCGGCGTCTCTGGACAGCCTGGACCTGATGCTGCGCGGGTTGCTGCTGGCGCCCCGGCCGCAGTGATGCGGCCGGTTACCCGGGATCAGAAGTGGTACTTGACCAACAGGCTCGCGGTGTCCTGGTTGGTTTTGAACGCGCCGCTGTCTTCGATACCGTATTTGTTTTTCCAGTAGTCGTATTCAACACCGACGTACAGCTGCTTTGCGCCCCAGCTCAATGCCTTGCCCAGGTCATATTTGATCTGCGGGTTGAAGTGCAGGTTGGCGTGGTAGGTGCCGCGCGAGTTCTGGTCGTTGTCGACCACCCAGTCCATGTAGCCGTCGATCACTACGTCGGAATTGCCCAGGGGCAGGGTGTAGGACCACACCGGCGTGATCTGCCAGACGCCTCTGCCGGCACGGCTGCCCTCAGGGAAGCGCTGGTAGAAGTTCAGCTGGAAGTAGTCAAAGCCTGGCACGTTCAGGTCGAAACCCGGGCCGATCAGGTAGGCCTCGGTATCGCCTTCGCCAAACTCGTAGGTCATGGCCAGCAGTACGTCTTTGATCGGGCCGAATTCAAACTTCTGGTCGAAGATCTTGCCCATCGACAAACGCGGGGTGAACTCGCCGTAGTAAGTATTCGGGCCTACGTTGCCATCCTCTTTGCCGTTGTAAAAGATACGGTCGAGGAAGAAGAAGTTGTCACCGTACTTCCAGCTGTCAGCGTGCTCGAAGGTCAGGGTCTGTTGAATTTTCGGGTTGACCTGGAAGTCCTTGCCATACAAGTAAGTCAGGCTGTTGGTTTGCCATTGCAACAGGTCGCCGGCAACTGCCGGTGCCCCGCCAAGCATGCTCCCCGCAAGCATCAGGCTGGTCAAAGTGCGCTTCATTCGGTTGCTCCAAAAATTAAAAATTCTGCATTGATAAGAACGTGACGCTCTGTTTCGGCGCCTTGATTCCTTTGTTTTAAACTTGCCCTTCTGGTCAACTTTGATACGTAAAGCAAGTGCCGGGCCACGGCGGTTTGGCGGCCAGAATAAATCCCTCAACTGTCGTCTGACAGTTGAGTGAATAGAGCGGCCTGCCGGCCGTAAACCCTTGGTTTAACGGTATTAAGTTGGCTTTGAAGTCAGCTTTAAACAACGCTCACCCGTGAGCGGGCGCGCAGGATACGGGCTCCGGGGCCGGTACTCAAGCGCCCTGTCATTGCGCATGTCGGGCAATGACAGGGCACCGCAGATGCTTGATCTAGAAGTGGACTTTAACCAGGGCGCTGGCAGTGTTCTGATTGGTGTCCAGACGGCTGCTGCTATCGATGCCGTACTTGTCTTTCCAGTAGCTGTATTCGATGCCGACATACAACTGTTTTTCACCCAGATTGAGAGCTTTGCCCAGGTCGTACTTGATCTGTGGATTGAAGTGCAGGTTGGCGTGGTAAGTGCCACGCGAGTTGCGGTCGTTGTCCACTACCCAGTCCATGTAGCCATCGATCAGCAGGTTGGAGCGGCCGATCGGCAGAGTGTAGGAAAACGACGGGGTGATCTGCCAGGTACCGGTGCCCGGGCGCGGCCCTTCGGTGTGACGGCGATAGAAGTTCAGGGTGAAGTAATTGAAGCCGGGCACCGCCAGATCAAAGCCCGGACCTATCAGGTAAGCCTCGCTTTCACCTTCGCCGTACTCGTAGGTCATGGCCAGCAGCACATCCGTGACCGGACCGAACTCGAGTTTGTGATCGAATATCTTGCCGAACGATAACCGCGGGCTGAACTCGCCGTAGTAAGTGTGCGGACCTTTGTTGGGATCAGGTTGGCCGTTGTAGAAAATACGGTCGACAAACAGGAAGTTGTCGCCGTATTTCCATTTGTCGGCATGTTCGAAGGTGACGGTTTGCTGGATCGAAGGGTTGATCGCGAAATTCTTGCCGTACAAATACGTCAGGCTGTTGGTTTGCCATAAAAACAGATCACCGGCCATGGCCTGACCGGCAGCCAGAAACCCGCCCGCGAGCGTGACGCCCCAGTGTTTGCAGTTCATGGGTAATTCCCTTTTTTATTATTTTTAATGCCGATGCGCCGACGGCCTGTAGGAGCGAGCTTGCTCGCGAGCTTTTCAGCGCAACAACGAAGAGCTCGCGAGCAAGCTCGCTCCTACAGTAGATGAGTGAATGGGTGCATCAATGCTGATGCACGTGCCCGCTCATGGCGGCGCGCCCGGCACCGCCCAGTACATTGAACATCAGGTTCAGGCTGACCGCGCTGACGGCGGCCATGGCGATGCCGCTGTGGGTGATGGGGCCCATCCACAGTGGCAGGTGGGCGAAGAACTCCGGACGCACCACCGGAATCAGGCCCATGCCGATACTCACGGCCACCAGCAATTGATTGCGCCGGTCAGAAATATCCGCTTCCTGAAGGATTTTGATCCCCGTGGCCGCCACCATGCCGAACATGGCGATGGCTGCACCGCCCAGCACGGCGGGCGGAATCGAGGCCACCAGATACGCCGCCTTGGGCAGCAGGCTCAGGGTAATCAGAAACACCCCCGCCATGATGGTGACCGAGCGGCAACGTACGCCGGTCATTTGCACCAGGCCAATGTTCTGGGCGAAGGAGGAGTGGGTAAAGGTGTTGAAAAAACCGGCGATGAAGGACGCACCGGCATCGCACAGCAAGCCGCGGCGCAGCATGCGCGGGGTCACGTCCTGACCGGTAATCTTGCCCAGCGCCAGAAACATCCCGGTGGACTCGACAAAAATGATCACCACCACCAGGCACATGGAAAGAATCGGTGCCAGATGAAACTCGGGCATGCCGAAGTGCAGCGGGGTGACGATCTGGAGCCACGGCGTCAGGCCGATGCCGTTGAGGTCAACCATGCCCAGTGCACCGGACAATACATAACCCAGAGCCATACCGATCAGCACTGAAATATTGACCCAGAAGCCGCGCATGAAACGGTTGATCAGCAAGATGGTTGCCAGTACCAGTGCGGCAATGGCCAGGTACATCGGCGAGCCGAACTGCGTGGCAGCACTGCCACCGCCCGCCCAGTTCACTGCGACGGGGAACAGTGACAGGCCAATGGAGGTAATCACGGTGCCGGTCACCAGCGGCGGGAAGAAGCGCACCACCTTGGACATGAAGGGCGCGATGATCATCCCGAAAAAACCGGCGGCAATGGTTGCGCCGAAGATACCGGGCATGCCGATACCCGGCATTCCGGCCATGGCCACCATGCTGCCGACCGCAGCGAAGCTGGCGCCCATCATTACGGGCATGCGGATGCCCATGGGCCCGAGACCCATCGACTGAACGATGGTGGCAATCCCCGCGACCAGCAGGTCGGCTTCGATCAGGAAGGCGATCTCTTCCCGGCTCAGGCCGGCGGCCTGGCCGATGATCAGAGGTACGGCAACGGCACCGCCATACATCAGCAGCACGTGCTGCAAGCCGACCAGAATCAATTGCAACAACGGCAACCGCGCCATCGGAGGCGGAGCGGTTATGGCGGGTATGCGCGGTTCGGTTAAATCGGACATGCAACACCTCGGTCATTTTTATTGTTGTGAGCTAGTGGTGTGTTTCTGTGGCCGCGCCAGGGCTGCGGCCACAGAGCGTGTGCGTCAGTTGGTTTGGGCGCCGGTGTTGATCCAGGCGCCGATAAGATCACGTTCCTGCTGGGTCATTTGGGTGATGTTGCCCAGTGGCATGATCTGGCTGGCGACGGCCTGGGCCTGAATCCGCGGAGCCATCAATTTGATTTGCTGTGCGGTGTCGAACATCACGCCCCCGGGGGCCGCGCTGAACAGCGGGCTGGTGGGTGTGGCCGAATGACAGACCGCGCAGCGCTCCTGAATCACGGCATGCACCTTGTCGAAATCGACGCTGGCCACCGGTGCTGGCGCAGCAGCAGGCGCAGTGACAGGCGCCGGCGCGGTATCGGGTTTGGCGCCGCTGACTGCGGTTTCCGGGATGGGCTGATACTTGATCACCTTGGCCACGTCGGGGGCAGAAGGCGCCGGCTTGGGCCCGGTGACGTAAGCCAGGCAAATCATGCCCAGTGCGGCAACCGGCAAGGTCCAGGCAAACTTGTGGCTGTTATGGCGGGTGTTGAAGTAGTGGCGCACCAATACTGCCAGTACTGCAATCCCGGCCAGGATCAGCCAGTTGTAGGCGCTGCCGTAGGTGCTCGGGAAGTGGTTGCTGATCATGATGAACAGCACCGGCAAGGTGAAGTAGTTGTTGTGACGCGAACGCAGCAGGCCTTTGGCCGGGAGTGCCGGATCAGGCGTACGGCCTTCCTTGATCGCCGCTACCAGAGCCCGCTGGGCCGGCATGATGATACGGAAAACGTTACCGACCATGATGGTGCCGATAATGGCGCCCACATGCAGGTAGGCCCCCCGTCCGCTGAACACCTTGCTCAGGCCGAATGCGGCGGCTACCAGTAGTACAAACAGGATCAGGCCAAGCAGCGCCGGGCGTTTGCCCAAGGCCGAATCGCACAGAAAGTCGTAAACGAACCAGCCGGCAATCAGCGAACCAATGCCGATGGCGACCGCCTCCGGGCCGCTCAGGCTACTGCCGGGAGCAATCAGGTAGAGCGCCGGGTTGAAGTAAAACACCAGGCACATCAGGGTGATGCCTGACATCCAGGTGAAATAGGCTTCCCACTTAAACCAGTGCAGGTTGTCCGGCATGGTGGGCGGGGCCAGCTTGTATTTTTCGAGGTGGTAAATACCGCCACCGTGAATGGCCCACAAGTCGCCGGCCAGCCCCTCTTTGGGGTTGCTGCGGTTGAGGTTGTTTTCGAGCCAGACAAAATAAAACGATGCGCCGATCCAGGCCACACCGGTAATCATATGAATCCAGCGCACGCTCAGATTCAGCCATTCCATCAGATGTGCTTCCACAGTCGCTACCTCTTGCCTGTCACTCTTGCGTGAGTGATCAGACCTTCTCTTATTGGTGGGGGGCGAGGATCAATCGCTCATCCTCTTTGAAGAAATGCTCATCGCAGTTATTGCCTGTGCCACTGCGATCAACCACCAGGAAGTCATCCCGCTTTTCGATCGTCAGCACCGGATGGTGCCAAACGCCGCGATGGTAATTAATGCCCTGCCTGCCATTACTGACAAAGGCGCGGACCAAGCCTGATACAGGTTCATCGCCAAGTGGCGCGACCACGATCAGAAAGGGGTTGGCGAGCAGCGGAATGAAAGCCTGACTGCCCAGCGGATGGCGCTCCAGCATGCACACGGTCAGCGGCATGTCCTGCGCATCGGCGCGGAAAATGCTGATGATGGCCTTGTCTTCCGGCTGTGCGGTTTGAACTTCGGCCAGACGATGAAAGCGCATGGTCGAACCGTTGTTAATCATGAAGTGGTCGCTGCCGTCGGTTTCAATTACGTCACCGAAGGGGGCGAAGGCTTCTTTGGTCAGCGGTTCAATCTGCAATGTGCGCATGGTTTGTCTTCTGTGCGGATTTGTGTGGTGTTGGATCTGTTGCTATCGCTGGCAAGCCGGCTCCCACATTGGCAAAGCCTGTGGGAGCCGGTGTTCCGGCGTTGGGTTTTTCCTTATTTGGCGACCTTGCCCAAAATGCGCAGGCGGCTCACACCACCGTCCGGGAACAGGTTGAGGCGAATGTGAGTGATCGGGCCCAGGGCTTTGATCTGCTCGCTGAAGCTATGTTCGGCGTGCATTTCCAGCTTCTGTGCAGGCAGCAATTCACGCCAGAACAGCGATTGGGTTTCGATCTGGCTGTCAGTGCCGCCTTTGACGAATGCGCCCTGAATCGAGCAGGTGTCCGGGTAGTTGCCCTTGAAGTGCAGGGTGTCGACGATGATTTTTTCGATCTCGCCGGCATGCCCCAGCGCCACGATCACCCAGTCGTTACCCGGGGTGCGGCGGCGTGCGGTTTCCCAGCCGTCGCCCATGTTGATGCCACGGCCCGGGTTGAGGATGTTGCTCATGCGGCCGAAGTGTTCGTCGGAGCAGGCGAGGGCGCGGCCACCGTTCAGGGCTGCTGCCAGGTCGACCTGTTCATTGTCGCCAACGGCCGACCAGTCACGGAACGGCACGCCGTACACGCGAAGACGGGCCACGCCGCCGTCCGGGTAGATGTTGAAACGCAAGTGGCTGAAGGCCTGGTCATTGCTGATTTCGTGGTAGTGGTGGCTGTTGCCCTGCAACTCGACAGCGGACAGCACCTCGACCCACTGGGTGTTTTCGGTGGGTTCGCCTTCGGCCAGGAAGCAGGCTTCAAGGGAAGCAGACGGCGGAAAGTTGCCGGTGAAGAATGAAGTGTCGATGTCCACGCCTTTGATCGAGCCGGGTACACCCAGGCGGATCACCGCGCTGTCATAGCCTTCGAAGCGCTTGCGACGGGACTCCCAGCCGTCCATCCACTTGCCGTTGTCATCGAAAACGCCCTCCTTCCATACGGCCGGGGTCGGCTGGAACATGCGGTTGGCGTCAGCGAACCAGTCATCGGTCACCGAGATAATCTTGGTGCCCAGACGGGCATCGGCCAGGTTGACGAACTTCTCGAAAGGTACGGCGTAAGCTTTCATTCTTCTGGTCTGCCTTTAAATAAGTGGCTGGAGATGCGTGACCGGCAGGTGCCGGCTCGGCTTAGAGCTGGAGTAATCGGAACAGGGCTATTTTGTTGATTTGCGCCAACGCACATTTGAACTCGACGTCTGCCGGGTTGTGGATGCGCGTCTCGAACGCGGCGAGGATCTGGTGCCGGTCGCTGCCTTTTACCGCCATGATGAAGGGAAACTTGAACCTGGCTTTATAGGCCTCGTTCAGCTCGGTGAAGCGCTGAAACTCTTCTTCCGTGCATTGGTGAATACCGGCGCCAGCCTGTTCATGGGTGCTGGCTTCGGTCAGTTGGCCCTGTACGGCAGCTTTGCCCGCCAGGTCCGGGTGGGCGTTGATCAGTGCCAGCTGGCTGGCGTGATCGGCGCTCAACAAAATGTCACTCATGCGCTGGTGCAGGGTTTCGATCTGGTCAACGCTGCTGTCCAGACCCAGGTCGTAAGCCTTTTCGGCGACCCAGGGCGAGTGCTCGTAAATATCGGCAAAGGCCGCCACGAACGCTTCACGACTCAGGGTTGAAGGCTTGAGAGTTTTGAAGGTGCTCATTGGCCGGTCTCTGCAACAAAAGGGTGGGTGGCGTGCCAGTGCCGGGCGATGTCCACGCGGCGGGTGAACCAGACCTGTTCATGGCCCTTGGCGTATTCAACGAAGCGCTTGAGGGCGGCGAGACGCGCAGGGCGGCCAATGAGGCGGCAATGCAGGCCGATCGATAGCATTTTCGGCGACTCTGCGCCTTCGGCGTACAGCACATCGAAAGCGTCCTTGAGGTACTGGAAAAATTGTTCACCGGTGTTGAAACCCTGCACCTGGGTGAAGCGCATGTCATTGGTGTCCAGGGTGTAAGGGATCACCAGGTGCGGCTTGCCGGTAGGATTGTTCGGTTCCCAGTAGGGCAGGTCATCGTCGTAGGTGTCGCTGTCATACACAAAGCCGCCTTCTTCCATCACCAGCCGCCGGGTATTGGGGCCGGTGCGGCCGGTATACCAGCCCAGCGGGCGTTCGCCGCTGATTTCGGTGAGGATGCGGATCGCTTCGAGCATGTGTTCGCGCTCGAGGGCTTCATCCATGTACTGGTAGTCGATCCAGCGATAACCGTGGCTGCAAATCTCATGCCCGGCGGCAACCATGGCCCGGATCACGTCAGGGTGACGTTGAGCAGCCATGGCGACGGCAAACACCGTGAGCGGGATATCGAATTCGCGAAACAGCTTGAGCACACGCCATACGCCGGCACGGCTGCCGTATTCGTACAGGGATTCCATGCTCATGTTGCGCTCGCCCTGTAGCGGCTGCGCCGAGACCATTTCCGAGAGGAAGGCCTCAGATTCTTTGTCGCCGTGGAGGATGTTGCGCTCGCCGCCTTCTTCGTAGTTGAGTACGAAAGACAGGGCGATACGGGCGTTGTCCGGCCAATGCGGATGGGGAGGGTTGGGACCGTAACCAATCAGGTCGCGTGGGTAGTCTGCGCTCACTCAATCTTCCTTATTGTTTATGTTAACAGTCGATTGGCCAGACCTGGCGTCACTGTGATGGTCTGATTGTATACAACTTTGTTGCATCTTTGTAACCCTGCTTTCGTGCATTTTTACCATGCTTTGTGCGGGAAAGGTACTTGCAAAAAACTTGCCTGATTGGTCAGCTTGTGAATATTAAGTCCAGGACTGCTGCGGTTTTTAAGGAATCCGGGCTTTGGCCCTTATAGCTGGCGGTCCGGGTCTAATTGCGTTTTTAATTGTGTACAATTTTTTTGATAAATGTCTTAATCCGGGCTGCAACGGATCTTTTGGTGCGCCAAACAGGTGCAAGGCCAGTTTTTATTCACCGACTCGGGAGGTCGCAGAATCAATGGGACGTTTGACTACGCATGTTTTGGACGCCGCACACGGTTGCCCGGGCAATTCGATCAAGGTCGAACTGTATCGGGTTGAAGGTTCGCAGCTGACGTTGGTCGCGACGGCTGTGACCAACAGCGACGGGCGTTGCGACGCACCTTTGCTGGAGGGCGATACCTACCGTTCTGGGGTTTATCAGTTGCAGTTCAGTGCCGGTAATTACTATCGGGCACGGGGTGTGCAATTGCCGGAGCCGGCATTTCTGGATGTGGTGGTGCTGCGTTTCGGGATCAGTGCCGAGCAGGATCACTACCATGTCCCGCTATTGATCTCGCCGTACAGCTACTCGACGTATCGCGGGAGTTAGGTTTTTTGAATTGCACCTGTGGTTTTTTGCCCGCTCGCACAGCGGGCTTTTTTTTGCCCGGTGTTTGCTGCAAAACCTGTAGGAGCGAGCTGTTTAAAAAGCTCGCGAGCAAGCTCGCTCCTACAGGGGTTTGGTTTTTAGCGGCTCAGTAACGATGCGGTGCCCGCCACGCCGAACAGGCCGGCGCTGACGCGGTTGAACCAGCTCTGGCCCTTGCCGCTGCGCAGATAACCCGCTGCGCCGTGGGCGCCCAGGCCGTAGGCCAGCTTGCAGAGCAAGTCCAGCACGGTCCAGGTGGCAATCATCACCAGTAGCTGCGCAAGGAAGGGCTGATCGGGGTTGAGGAACTGTGGCAGGAACGCGGCAAAGAACAGAATGTCCTTCGGGTTGCTGGCGCCCAGCACGAATGCGCGCCCAAACAGGGCGCGAAAGCGCGGTTTTGGTGCGCCAGCCGGCACGTTTACTGCGCTGGCCGGTTGCCGCGATTGCTTCCAGCTTTGCCAGGCGAGGTAGAACAGGTACAGCGCACCGACAATTTTGAGCGCGCTGAACAACTGTTCCGAGGCCAGCAACAAGGCGCCCAGCCCCAGTGCCGAGGCGCTTAGCAGGCAGATCGAGGCGATCACGCCGCCCAGAAAGGCGGGGTACGAGCGGCGCAAGCCGTAGTTCAAACTGTTGCTGATCATCAATAACGACAACGGCCCCGGGATCAGGATCACCACCAGCGCCGCGCTGCTGAACAGCAGCCAGGTTTCCAGACTCATCACATGCCCTCTTTTTACTGATAAAGCCAACGCCCCGCACGGCGCGGGGCAGGTTGATACTGCCGGGTTTACAGGTAAATAAACTTGGCAATGAAAATGGCGCAGAGCACCCACAAGCTAACGGAAATCTCGCGGTACTTGCCCGTGCCGGCCTTGAGCGCAACGTAACTGATAAAGCCAAGGGCGATACCGTCAGCCACCGAGAAGGTCAGGGGCATCATGATCATGGTCACAATCGCCGGGATGCAATCGGTAGGTTCGCTCCAGTTGATGTGTTCCATGCCGCCCATCATCAGCATTGCCACGTAGATCAGCGCTCCGGCTGTGGCATAGGCGGGAATCATGCCAGCCAGCGGGGCAAAGAACATCGCAGCGACAAAGAGTACGCCCACGGTGACGGCGGTGAGCCCGGTCCGCCCGCCGGCAGCCACGCCAGCGGCACTTTCGACGTAACTGGTTACGGGCGGGACGCCGACCACTGCGCCAAACACGCTGGAGGCACTGTCAGCCTTGAGGGCGCGCGACAGGTTTTCGATCTTGCCGTCTTCTTTCACCAGACCTGCCCGTTGGGCCACGCCCATCAAGGTGCCGGCGGTGTCGAACATGTGCACAAACAGAAAGGCCAGGACCACGCTGATCATGCTGACGTTGAACACGCCCTTGAGGTCCATCGCCATCCAGGTCGGTGCCAGGCTGGGAGGGGCCGACATGATGCCGTTGTAGTGCACCAGGTCCAGGCCCCATCCCGCCAGAGTGACGGCGATGATGCTGATCAGGATGGCACCGAACACCCGGTGATAGCTGAGAATCGCGATCATCAGAAAGCACACGGCAGCCAGCAGCGGGGCCGGGTCGCGCAGTGAACCGAGCTTGATCAGGGTTGACGGGCTGTCGACGATGATGCCCGAGGTTTTCAGGCCGATGATCCCCAGGAACAAGCCGACGCCAGCCCCCATGGCGTAGCGCAGGCTGACGGGGATGCTGTTGAGCAGCCACTCGCGGACCCGTGACAGGGTCAAAATCAAAAACAGTACGCCGGAAACAAATACCGCACCCAGGGCGGTTTCCCAGCTATAGCCCATGGTGCCGACCACGGTGTAGGTGAAAAACGCATTCAGGCCCATGCCTGGCGCCAGGCCTACCGGCCAGTTGGCATAAAGCCCCATCAGCATGCTGCCCAGCGCAGCGGCGATGCAGGTCGCGACAAAGGCTGCACCATGATCAATTCCCGCATCGGCCATGATGTTGGGGTTTACAAAGATGATGTAGGCCATGGTGATGAAAGTGGTCAGCCCGGCGATCAGCTCGGTTTTGACCGTGGTGCCGTGCAGCGACAGTTTGAACAGACGTTCCAGCCAGCCCCGGGAGGAGGGCGGTGAAAGATCCAGGGCGGGTGCTTCTGACTTTTGGCTGTCCACGGGGATGTCCTCAGGCTTTTATTGTTTTTAAGGGCGCTGTTTGAGGCGGGAGATGCTTTTCCTGACCTTTAAGTCAGAAACGTGTGTGACGAGGATTATGCTTTTGTATACAAAAAAAGCAAATAATGTTTTTAGGATTGTGCGCGAAATATAGGCTCTGTAGGAGCGAGCTTGCTCGCGAGCTCTGCGTTATGCATTGAAAAGCTCGCGAGCAAGCTCGCTCCTACAGACAGGCAGCTGTCAGGCCTGACGGCTTTGGCCCAGGGCCTGATTGATTGTCAGCCAGCCATTGACCGCGTCTTCGCCGGCCTGGGCGAATACCCGCTGCAGCAGTTTGACTTGCTCGCGGCGCAGGGTTTTTTCAAACCTGACACCGTCAGCCGTGAGCTCAAGCAGCCGTTTACGCTTGTCGGTCTCGGGGGCAACGCTGCGTACCAGGTCCATCTCGATCAACTGGCGTAACGGGGTATTGAGCGCTTGCTTGCTCACTCCCAGCAATATCAGCAGTTCTTTGACGCTTACACCGGGGTAGTGGGCGATAAAAAAAACGATGCGCTGATGCACCCGGCTCAACCCGCGGCGGGCCAGCATTTCATCCGCTTTGGCGGTAAATGCTTGATAGCCAAAGAAGAAGGCTTCCATGGCGGCGCGCTGAGTGGTTGGGTTTTTAAGGTCAAGCATATTGACGTATCTAGGCTTCGCGGCGTAATTTCGGTCAATCAGTTTGACTTATTTCCAATTACTTCCGCTACCGGTGATCTGTATGGCCTTCTCCGAACGTGTTTCCCGCCTGAAAAGTTCTTTGATTCGTGAAATTCTGGCTGCGGCCCAACGTCCGGAAGTCATGTCTTTTGCAGGCGGTCTCCCGGCTGAGGCCATGCTGCCCAAGGTCGACTGGACCGACATGCCGGCCTCGATGGGCCAATACGGCATGAGCGAAGGCGAGCCGGCCCTGCGTGAAGTGCTGGCAGCAGAAGCCCGCGCCCTGGGGGTAGATTGTGATGCCAGCCAGGTGATGGTACTCAGCGGCTCGCAACAGGCCCTCGACCTGGCGGCCAAGCTGTACATCGACAAGGGCACCGAGATCATGCTCGAAGCGCCGACCTATCTGGCGGCGCTGCAAATTTTCCAATTGTTCGGCGCCGAGTGCCTGAGCTTCCCGCTGCAAGCCGATGGCCCGGATCTGGCGGCGCTGCGTGTGCAGCTGGAACAGCATCGCCCGGCGTTCATCTACTTGATCCCGACTTTCCAGAACCCGTCTGCCGTGCGTTACAGCGAAACCAAGCGTGATGCCGTGGCGGCCTTGCTGGACGAGTTCGGTGTGACCTTGATCGAAGACGAGCCGTACCGCGAACTGAATTTCGACGGCGGCAGCGCCACGCCGATTGTCAGCCGCCTGAAAAAAGCCAGCTGGATCTACACCGGCACCGTGTCCAAAACCCTGTTGCCGGGCCTGCGCGTAGGCTTTCTGATCTCTAGCCCGGACCTGTTCCCGCACTTGTTGCGCCTCAAGCAATCGGCGGACTTGCACACCAACCGTGTGGGCCAGTGGCAGGCTTTGCAGTGGATCGGTACCGAGAAGATGAGCAACCACCTGGCCGAGCTGCGGGACTTCTACCGTGTGCGCCGCGATGGCTTTCAGCTGGCGCTGGAAGAGCATTTCTCGGACCTGGCCGACTGGCACGTGCCGCAGGGCGGGCTGTTCTTCTGGTTGACCCTCAAGCAGCCGTTTGACACCCGTACTTTGCTCAAGCCGGCTCTGGAGCAAAACGTTGCATTCATGCCGGGCGAGCCGTTCTTCGCCAACCCGGATCAGAACGTGGGCAGCCTGCGCCTGAACTTCAGCCACATCGACCCGGAGCGCCTGCATGAAGGTCTCAAGCGTCTGGCTAACGTGATTCGTCAAGCACAGGCCGCTCAGGCGGCTTAAAGGGAGTTGCGATGCTCAAGGTCTATGGCGATTACAACTCGGGCAACTGCTACAAGATCAAGCTAATGCTGCATTTGCTGGGGCTTGAGTATCAGTGGTTCGCGGTGGATATTCTCAAGGGCGAAACTGAAACCCCGGAGTTCCTTGCGAAAAACCCCAACGGCAAAGTCCCGGTGCTGGAGCTGGAAGACGGGACGTGCCTTTGGGAGTCCAACGCGATTCTCAACTACCTGGCAGACGGCAGCGAGTTCTTGCCGAGCGAGCCACGGTTGCGCACGCAAGTGCTGCAGTGGCAGTTCTTCGAGCAGTACAGCCATGAGCCTTACATTGCAGTGGCGCGGTTTATCCAGTTTTACCTGGGGTTGCCGCAAGAGCGCCTTGAGGAATACCGCAAGCTGCAAAAACGCGGTTACAAGGCGCTGGACGTGATGGAACAGCAACTGGCCCGCACCCCGTATCTGGTGGGCGACCACTATTCAATTGCGGACGTGACGCTGTATGCCTACACCCATGTGGCGGATCAGGGCGGTTTTGATCTGAGCGGCTATCCGGGCATTCAGGCCTGGTTGCAACGGGTGGCCAGCCACCCGCGGCATGTGGGGATGCTTGATTGAGGTGAACCCTGTACAAAAAAACCGGCCCTGGGCCGGTTTTTTTTGTGTGTGCCAACCCCCCCTATTGTGGGAGCTGCAGAGGTCGATCAGACGTTGGCAAACCGCTGGTTCAGGTAATCGATGATGACTTTGGAGTCGTACATCCAGGTGGTCTTGCCGTCTTCTTCGATACGCAGGCAGGGCACCTTGATCTTGCCGCCTTGTTCCAGCAGCGTCTGGCGATCCTGTTCGTTGTTCTTGGCGTCGCGCAGTGCCACCGGTACGTTCAGGCGGCGCAGGGTGCGGCGGGTTTTTACACAGAACGGGCAGGCATGGAACTGATACAGGGTCAGGCTTTTGGCGGCCTGGTCGACCTGGGCCTGTGCGGCCGCAGGGCGCTGTTTTTTGCCGGGACGGGTAATGAAATCACCAGCGATGATCAGCTGACCCAGGCCTACGCGAAGCGCTTTGATAAACACAGTAAAAGCCTCATGGGCGAGAAGGAAGGGGCGCAGCTTACCTGAAATCGGCAGGCGAAAAAAAACCGGCGATCAACGCCGGTCTTTTCGGGTGCGGGTGCTTACTTGATCAGGCTGAGAAACTCGCTGCGGGTAGCCGCGTTTTCGCGGAACTCACCGAGCATCACCGACGTGATCATCGACGAGTTCTGTTTCTCGACACCGCGCATCATCATGCACATGTGTTTGGCTTCAATCACTACGGCTACGCCCAGCGCGCCGGTAACCTGCATCACCGCATCGGCAATCTGCCGGCTCAGGTTTTCCTGGATCTGCAGGCGACGGGCGTACATGTCGACAATCCGTGCCACTTTCGACAGGCCCAGCACTTTGCCGCTCGGAATGTAAGCGACGTGGGCCTTGCCGATGAAGGGCAGCAGGTGGTGTTCGCACAACGAGTACAGCTCGATGTCCTTGACCAGTACCATTTCGCTGTTGTCAGAGCTGAACAAGGCACCGTTGGTGACTTCTTCCAGGGTTTGCTCATAGCCGCGGCAAAGATACTGCATGGCTTTGGCGGCACGCTTTGGCGTATCCAGCAGGCCTTCACGGGAAACGTCTTCGCCGAGTTGACCGAGGATCGCGGTGTAGTTTTGTTCCAATGTCACAGGGCTATATTCCATGCGGGTTTCATAGTGGCACCTCGTCGGGTCGTGCCAATTTTGTACCAATCATGCTGTTTTCGAGTTTCCCGAGCTCGCCCCGGTCTGTGCCGGGATTGAGCCATCTGGCGTAAGTCCAGAGCAACATCTGTACGCCGTGGCCAAGCTGATTGGCGATAAACGCAGGGTTCATGCCTGCCATGGAGCACATGGTAGCGTACGTGTGGCGACAGGTGTATTACCGGCGCGCCCTGATCTTGAGTTTTGCCGGCGCTTGCAGAGCTTTTTTGCCGGTTACGCAAGCCGGTACGGCCTGAGTTTGCGCAATATCGTGATTTTCTTCGTGCCCTCAAGTGGATTCAGCACCCGGCTATTGAGTTGCACCCGGTGTGAGCCGATTTACTCGATTTTTAATCCTCTGCGTTCCGGCCACGTTGGCGGCGCTCTTTATGTAGGCGGCGTTTTGCAGTCAAACAATCTGGATGCGAGGCGAGCTCTTTGCCCTCAGGTCTTTGTAACTGTGGCGCGTACAGGGTGTGATTAATGCAACACCGATTTATAGCTGAGATAGTGCGGGCACGCCAAGTAAAAGAGCCTCTGTAAGTTGGCTGGCGTGGTCAATAAAATATTTATTGTCTCTGGTATTTAACTCTTTGCGGAATCCGCATAACTCATCTTTAGGTCACCCGCCATGAATGAAGCAATTGCAACAACGGTCCAGGCGTCAAGTTGGACTCAGCTGTCTTATTTTAAAGTGTTTGTTCATAATGACAGTCACTTACAACACTCGCGTTACCCACTTCTTAATAATGGCAATCAGCAAGTACTTGTGACTGTTCGCCTGGCGGCGCAGGATGCACGAGGTAACTATGTGTCGGTCTCGGCAGCAGACCTTAATAGTATCAGGCTGATCGATTACGGCACTTCTGAAACCATCTACTTTGGTTCTGAACTCCAACCATGGAGTACGTCACAAACGGATATGGGCTTTATTTGGGATCAAAGTTTCCTTGACTCGATCCGCAGCTTGCGACTGGAACAGCCGGAGTTGTTTGAGCAGGTTGACAGGGATCCGGGTGCCTTCGAACAGGCCCTGACGATCAATGACGGGGCGCAAGAAGTACTGCCTGCCTTGCCGTCGGCCCCAGTGGAGCTACAGGATGACTGCCCCAATGGCTACCAGTGTTTCCGGTTCTACCTGAGAACGACCTCGACCATCAAGCGACGTTTCGCGGCTCGTATCACCAACAGCGACAATACGGTATTTCGCAGCAACTACGCAGAGGTGACTGACGACAACGGTGAGGGTGACGGTCGCGGTAAATTTAACTCGTCATTTGAAATCGATCCGATCAGCTTTCCACGCCTGCCTTCCGAGAGCTACGGTGATCGCCTGGCCAACGGTTATCTGAAAGATACCCCTATCGGGGATGGAGTTTTCACCGGGAAATACCGTGCATTTGAACATCATATTAATATTCGAATGCCCGGTGGACGTGCTGTTCCTATTAAAACCATACCGAATTTCGATGATTCAACCGGTGTCGTTTGGGGGAACGCAGGTAGTGGTAGGTCTAAACTAACTATCACATATATTGGTTTGCCCGGGAGTAATACTACCCGGTATACATATGCCCCTTACTATATGCAAATTAATAAATACGGTCTTGGTATGCTGGCCGTACGGGAGTGGATGAATTTTACAGGCCGTGGAATGGGGCTTGAAGGTAAAATCAAATATCCACGCAGTGGTGAGTTGGTCGTAGGCCAAGTGCTTTGTGAAGAGAATTTCTGGTTTTACACTAACGTCACCGCCAGTAAAGAGGTGCTTAAGCAAACAACCAAAGATATTACGGTGGTAGATATCTATGGCACGCTTCATGACCTGCGGATCGGGTTGATTCCTGAATATAACTACCTGACGCTAGAGCGGCGCTAGTTGTTTTTTCTATTGAGCCCTGGTTAGCCAGGGCTTTTTTTCATGTGCCAAAATGATGACCACCGAGCAGTGAGGCTTGCAGCACTGCAAGTGGGGCAATAAGGATTACTCGTCGCGACCTTCCATCATGGTGCGCTTGAGCATGACGTAGACCGCGCCGGCGCCACCATGCCTGGCCTGGCAGGAGCAGAACCCCAGCACTTTGGAGTGCTGGCGCAGCCATGTGTTGACGTGACTTTTGATCATCGGCCGCTTGCCGTCCAGACGTACGGCTTTACCGTGGGTGACGCGTACGCAGCGCACTTCGAGCCGGGTGGCTTCACCGAGAAACTCCCAGAGGGTTTCACGGGCTTTTTCGACGGTCATGCCGTGCAGGTCAAGGCTGCCCTCGAAGCTGATCTGGCCGAGCTTGAGCTTGCGCATCTGGCTTTCCTGCACGCCGTCTCGTGCCCAGCTCAACTGATCTTCGGGGCCGACATCAATCACAAACTGGTCGGACAAACCGTCGATGATAGTCGCATTGCTGCGCACGGTCGCGTTCTGACGCAGTTTGGCCAGTTGTGCCCGGTCGGATTTGGGTTTGCCGGTGTCGGCCCGATCATGCTTGATCGGCTTTACACCGCGAGTCTCGTTTTTGAACAGGGAAAAGTCGTCGTCTTGCATGTCAGCCTCCGCGAAGGGCGGCCAGTTTACCCAAGTCGACGACAATCGGGCGGCGGATATGCTTCAGTCGCGTTTTTTCATCAGATGCGGCGCCATGTTCAGCCCAAAGGGTTGGCGCATCTGGCGACGGCGGCGGCGCCACAGCCAAATCCCCAGCCAGCTGATCAGTAGACCGAACACTAGCACCACGATCGCCCCGGCAGGGCTGGCGTTAAGCTCGCCTAAAGCACTTGGGTGGCCAATCAGGCTGCTGGCGCCTGCCAGTAGCAATAGCACGCCGCAGAGCGTCAGCAGGGCGGCAAACGTCAGCACCAGACGCGAGCGCCAGTTGCTGTGTGCCTTGGGACGCAAGCGTCGCGCATCAAAACCATCGGCGATCTTCATTCCGATCTTTCCTTAAAGGGTATCGGCCCTTCGACAGGAACATGGACAGGTTGTTCCTGAGGTGCGCTGAAATGGGGGGGGCGTGTTGGGGCGGTTTGTCCTGACAGCCGGCCTGGCGTCCCGTCTGTCAGGTGCAAGGCTGGATCAAATCAGATGTTTAGTCAGGGTCAGGGTGGCAAAGTTGTCATTCATGATTGCCATCTCGGTTTTCTGTACTTGCGCAGCGCTGATAATGCCATCCGGGGTGGGCAGGTCTCGTGTGGCGCAGGCATCTTCGACCAGGGTGCAGCGCAAGCCATAGTCCTTGGCGGCGCGAACCGTGGTGCTGACGCTGGAGTGGCTCATGAAGCCGCAGACAATCACATCCAGGGAGCCGAGGTTTTCCAGGGCTTTTTGCAGGCCGGTGTCATTGAAAGCGTTGGGCATGCGTTTTTCGATGATCAGTTCATCGCCCTGAGGTTCAAGACCCTTGATGAACGCGCCGCGCTCGCCCTGGGGGTCGAACATGCCGCCGACCGTGCCCAGGTGACGGATATGGATCACAGGACGTTTGGCCTTGCGGGCCGCATCGAGCAGAAGAGCGATGTTGGCTGTAGCAGCTTCCATTCCCGACAAGGCCAGAGGCCCGCTCAGGTATTCATTTTGCGCATCGATGATCAGCAGGCTCGCATTGCTCAGCGTTGCTGCGGCATAACCACGGCCAGTGAGTTGAAACATCGTCTTTAAAGCGGACATTCGGGGGGCTCCTTTGAGTGGGGCTTTTGCGACATTCTCCACTGGCGGAGCGCTTATGTGAATGGCTAGTCGTGTAAGCCCCGTGGTTCTTGGCCTACAGCGCAGTCAGCGGCGGGCGCTGCAGCGAGAAAATGTACGAAATGGAGTGATTTCATGTTTTGCCGGCGTTTTTCTGTTCTTAAAAACGGCATCCCGGTTAACCGCCCGGCACAACTTTAACCGCATGGGTATTTGGCTGTTAGAATCGTCGGTCGATTTTGAGGAGTAAGACCGTTGATCACTTCCCGCCTGCGCACTCTGCGCGACCATATTCGCTGGGCCGTTAGCCACTTTCATGGGGAAGAGCTGTTCTTTGGTCATGGTACCGACAATGCCTGGGACGAAGCCCGTCAGTTGGTATTGGGGGCATTAAACCTGCCCTGGGAAATTGCTGACAGCTACCTCGACTGCCGCCTCGAAGACGATGAGCTGGTACACCTGCAGCATTTGCTCAAGCGCCGGATTGAAGAGCGGGTGCCGACCGCCTACCTGTTGGGAGAGGCGTGGTTCTGCGGCATGTCGTTTATCGTTGACGAGCGCGTATTGATTCCGCGCTCACCGATTGGTGAGTTGATTGAAAACCGCTTTGAGCCGTGGCTGGGCAGCGAGCCTGCGCGCATTCTCGATCTGTGTACCGGTTCGGGCTGCATCGGTATCGCCTGTGCGTATGAGTTCCAGAACGCCGAAGTCGTACTGGCCGATCTGTCGTACGAAGCGCTCGAAGTGGCCAACCAGAACATTGAACGCCATGGCGTTGATGAGCGCGTGTACACCGTTCAGGGCGACGGCTTTGACGGCTTGCCGGGCCAGCGCTTTGATCTCATCGTGTCAAACCCGCCGTATGTGGATGCTGAAGATTTTGCCGACATGCCGGCGGAATATCAGCACGAGCCTGAGCTGGGTCTGGCCTGCGGCGATGACGGGCTGAATCTGGTACGCCGGATGCTGGCCGAGGCTGGCGATCACCTGACGGAAAAAGGCTTGTTGATTGTTGAAGTGGGCAACAGCCAGGTGCACGTCGAGTCGTTGTACCCGGAAGTTGATTTTGCCTGGCTTGAATTTGAGCGCGGCGGTCACGGCGTATTCATGCTCACGGCCGAGCAATGCCGTGAACATCAAGCGTTGTTTGCTGCTCGGGTTTAAACCCGGGACCTGTAGGCGTCTGGCTTGTCAGCGATTGCATCAGTGTCGTCGTTATCGCTGGCATGCCGGGCTCCCACAAGCTGTGGCTGCCTACAGTTTCTAGCGATGTGTCGCTATCCAGATCAATAGCGCTGCCTGGAATACCGCAAAGGCCACCAGGCAGGTGATGGTGAAACGCAGGCCGGTGTCTTCGCGCTGGTATTTGCTGATCCGTTCTTCTTTTTCACGCAGCTTCAATTCTTGTGCCTGCAGATTTTGCTCCGCTTGCTGGAGCATTTGTGCGGCCTCGAGAATCTCCACGAACTGAATTTTTTCGCTGTTCCAGGTGTTGTACAGCTCGCCAGCCAGTACTTTTTCGATCCGCGCCTGACGCTGCAGCACGTCCTCATAGATCACATCAAAGCCCTGCGTGCGCAAGCAGTGATCACGGCGCAGGCGGCTGTCTTCGTTCAGGGCGTCACGGGTGGGCAATGCCATGCTGTCAAAATGGTAACGCGCCCATTTTTTCTGCACCCACTCAATAGCCTGGGCCATCAGGAAACGCCCGATTCCGCGATTCATGGGTTCAACCAGTACACCGCGCTCTGGGCTGATGCTCACTCGCCGGGTGGCATGGTCAACCCATATGTCGAGCTGGTTCTGTTCTTTGCGCACCTTTTGCCCGGGCAGCAGGATCTCCAGGCGCAGCAGGCTGAGGTCTTGGTTATTGCGCTCGGCATAGCCGAACTGCACGAAGCGCAAAGGCCGTGCGCCGGTGCTGCGGTCAGTCTGCAGCGGCGCCAGGCGCAGCATTTTGAAGTGCTCGGGTTGCACATCGGCCCAAGGCCGCACAGAGGCCTCGGGCGATGCCGGCTCTTCGGAGCCGGCGGGTGGTGATGGGGTGTCGCTCATAACGGCAGAGTCCTGTGCAAGCCCGGTATGTCGACCAGATTTAGGCGGTCGACACTGGCTTATCGGCCGTTAGTGCCAGGACTGGAGGGCTGGGAAGCATTCACTTTGGTGATGAAGCGCACAGTTCTGTCACCCAGTTCTCCCGCCAGCCGCTGATTGGGGTCGTTGTACGACTGGATCTGACGTTTCATGTCCATCGGCACTATGCGCATTACGTGGTTCATGCCGTTGATCAGGGTCAGCACCGCATCCGGCTTGGCCGCCTTGAGCAGGCGTGCATCCTTGACCTCGACCTGAATGTCATGGGTGCCCTGAATAATCAGGGCCGGCATCTTCAACGCGGCGAATGCAGTCGCCGGGTTGTAACGCAGCAGGCTGATCATGTACGGCTGCACGCTCGGACGGAAAATCACTTCGAGGTCGGCGGGGACATTGTCATCGGTACGTCCGGCTTCGAGGGTGCTGATCAGTTCAAAGCTGCGTTTGAGCATGGCCGGTGGCAGGTGATTACGCTGTAGTTGTTCGCGCAATAACTGGCCGACCGGGCGGCCCGTACCGGCAATCGAGATCACCCCGGCGGCGCCTATGCGTGGCGCGGCCAGACTGGCGATCAGCGCACCTTCGCTATGCCCCAGAACAAACACTTTGCCGAAGCGCGGGTCACTCTTGAGTTTTTCGCCCCAGGCCACGGCGTCGGTGACGTACTGGTCCAGGCTCAGTTTGCTTTCGTCAGGTCCGGCGGGCTGGCTTTGGGCAATCCCGCGCTTATCGAAGCGCACACTGGCGATATTGCTCTGGGCAAGGCGCCATGCCAGCTTTTTCAGGCTGTCATTGCGTCCGCCAATGGTGTTGTTGCCATCGCGGTCAGTGGGGCCGGAGCCGGCAATGATCAGCACCACGGGCACCGGTTTGTCGCTCTTTGGCAATACCAGCGAGCCATAGAGGGTACCGGAGCCGGTATCCAGCTCGATGGGCCGCAGCAAAACATTCGAGGGAGGGGCTGCCAGGGCCTGGGTGCCGAACAGGGTCAGGGCTAAAAAGAGTATTCGCAGCATCATCACGCCATCATTGTCTAATGTGCCGGTTGGACAAACCCGGATGAGTAAGGTTCGAGGATGAACTACAAGGGCAGCCTGCGTATACTGGCGCGCATAGTTATCTAGGCTGAATTTAATCGGCTGATTTTCGCGGAGCGCCCTGCATGTCCGGCAATACCTTCGGCAAGCTGTTCACTGTCACCACCGCTGGCGAAAGCCATGGCCCGGCGTTGGTCGCCATTGTTGATGGCTGCCCGCCCGGGCTCGAGCTGTCCATTGAAGACCTGCAGCACGATCTGGATCGACGCAAGCCTGGCACCAGCCGTCACACCACCCAGCGCCAGGAGGCCGACGAAGTCGAAATCCTCTCAGGCGTTTTTGAAGGCCGGACTACCGGTTGCGCCATAGGCCTGCTGATCCGCAATACCGATCAGAAGTCCAAGGACTACTCGGCGATCAAGGATCTGTTCCGCCCGTCCCACGCGGACTACACCTACCACCACAAATACGGCGAGCGTGATTACCGCGGCGGCGGCCGCAGTTCGGCCCGTGAAACCGCCATGCGCGTGGCGGCCGGTGCGATTGCCAAAAAATACCTGGCGACCCAGGGCATTGTGATTCGTGGCTACATGAGCCAACTGGGCCCGATTGAAATCCCGTTCAAGACATGGGACTCGGTCGAAGAGAACGCTTTCTTCAGCCCAGACCCCGACAAAGTGCCCGAGCTTGAGGCCTACATGGATCAACTGCGGCGCGATCAGGATTCCGTGGGTGCCAAGATTACGGTCGTTGCCGAAGGTGTCATTCCGGGCCTGGGCGAGCCGATTTTTGACCGTCTGGATGCCGAACTGGCCCACGCGCTGATGAGCATCAACGCAGTCAAAGGCATTGAAATCGGTGCCGGTTTCGCCAGTGTCGCCCAGCGCGGCACTGAGCATCGCGACGAGATGACGCCACAAGGCTTCCTCAGCAATAACGCGGGCGGCATTTTGGGCGGTATTTCCAGCGGTCAGCCAATTGTTGCCCATCTGGCGCTCAAGCCGACATCCAGTATCACTACCCCAGGCCGTTCGATCGATGTTGACGGCAACCCGGTCGATGTCATCACCAAGGGCCGCCACGACCCGTGCGTAGGTATCCGTGCCACACCGATTGCCGAAGCGATGATGGCGATCGTGTTGATGGATCACCTGCTGCGCCACCGCGGGCAGAATGCCGACGTGCGTGTGAACACGCCTGTGCTGGGCCAGTTGTAATGCAAGGACTGTTGAGCGCCATGGTCTGATGACGGTGGCGCCACTTCCTTACTGGCGGTTGTCGGGGTTCTATCTTTTTTACTTCGCATTGCTCGGTGCGACAGCGCCTTTTCTGGCGCTGTACTTCCATCACCTCGGGTTCTCCAGCGCGCGAATAGGCGAACTGGTGGCCATCCCGATGCTGATGCGCTGCGTAGCCCCAATCTATGGGGCTGGCTGGGTGATTACACCGGTCAGCGTCTGCTGATTGTGCGTCTGGGAGCGCTCTGCACGCTGCTCAGTTTCAGCCTGATTTTCTTCAGCAAGAGTTATGCCTGGCTGGCGCTGGTCATGGCGTTGCACGCATTCTTTTGGCACGCCGTGTTGCCGCAATTTGAAGTCATTACCTTCGCTCATTTGCGCGAACAGCCCGAGCGTTACAGCCAGATACGCCTCTGGGGGTCGATCGGGTTCATCCTCACTGTGGTGATTCTGGGGCGTCTGTTTGAATGGCTCAGCCTGGATATCTACCCGGTCGCCCTGATCGTCGTCATGGCCGGGATTGTTTTATTCAGCCTGTGGGTGCCAAACGCCCAGCCCTCGCAACAGGGCCGGAAACTGATCGCCGGAGGCTTTTTAAAGCAGCTGTGCAGCCCGGGTGTCCTGGCGTTTTATGCCTGTGTCGCGTTGATGCAAATGAGCCATGGGCCGTATTACACCTTCCTCACCTTGCACCTTGAGGGCCTGGGCTACAGCCGGGGTGTGATCGGCTTGCTATGGGCGCTGGGAGTGGTGGCCGAAGTACTGATGTTTTTGGCCATGCGCCGCATCCTGCAAAGATTTTCGGTGCGCCGGGTATTGATGTTCAGTTTTCTGTTGGCCGCCTTGCGCTGGCTGCTGCTGGGTTCTTTTGCCGAGTACTTGTGGGTGCTGCTGCTGGCGCAAGTGCTGCACGCCGCCACCTTCGGCAGTTTTCATGCATCAGCCATGACTTTTGTGCAGCGCAGTTTCGGTCCGGGCCAGCAAGGGCAGGGGCAGGCGCTGTATGCCACCCTGGCGGGCATTGGCGGCGCAGTCGGTGCGTTGTATGCCGGTTACAGCTGGAACACGCTGGGCCCGACCATCACCTTTAGTATGGCAAGCGTCGCAGCGCTGGCGGCAGCCGTTATCATTGCCACTCGATTGCAAGAGGACAGGGCATAAGCCTTGACCCGGACTTCACCGCAAAGAAGCCTGCAGCCTGATTTGAAAGGGATGCCAGAACGGCTTTAAAAAGCCCGAAGCGCATGTCTATGCCGAGGAACCACGCCCCATGAGCAGTCTGTTCGTTTATCACGTATCAAGCCCCGAAATACCGAACAAGGTGTTGACCCACCTTGAAGACATTGCTGCGACTCTGGCCGAGCAGGGCATTCACTTTGACCGCTGGCAAACGGCCGCGCCGATCCGGGCGGGTGCCAGCCACGAAGAAGTGATCGATGCCTATCGCGAGCAGATTGATCAATTGATGACCGAGCGCGGCTATACCACTGTCGATGTGATCAGCCTCGACCGCGACCATCCGCAAAAAGCCGAGTTGAGAGCCAGGTTTCTTGACGAGCATCGCTATAGCGAAGATGACGTGCGTTTCTTCGTTGCCGGGCGTGGGCTGTTTACCTTGCATATTGGCGATTATCTTTACGCAGTCCTGTGCGAAAAAAATGACCTGATTTCCATCCCCGCGGGCACGCCGCACTGGTTTGACATGGGCGAACATCCACATTTTGTGACCGTTCGCCTGTTCAGCAGCCCTGAAGGCCCGGTGGCGAATTTCACCGGTGATGACATCGCCAGCCGCTTCCCCCGCCTTGAAGACTAAGGGGCAACTGCCGTTCAGCTTTGCCAGGATCGATCCCGCAGGATGAGCCGGTCCCGGGTGCACAAAAAAGCCAGCAGCCGCGTTGAAAGCGTCTGCTGGCTTTTTAGCATTCTGCGTTTATGCAGGGGCAACGACTACCGGGAGTGGTAGGTCGGCAGGGCAAAACGGTGCTGGCTTTGCAACATCGAAATCGTCGGCAGTTCACTGGCTGTGCCGGCCAGGTCGCGGCGAATCGCACTGATCACCCAGGTCAGTTGTTCTGCGGTGTGCAATTGCGCATAGGAAATTGAGCGTTGTGTCTGTTTGCCATCGCTGTCGCACAGGGTCAACAGCACGCCGCCATCCGGGCGGGGTTTGACAGTGACGCTGTGGTTAGAGAACAACGATGCGAATTTTTCTTGGATCAGGCTCATGTGATTCAGCTCCATTAGCTCATGAAGGGCATGCATGGAGTAGGTATTGCAGTGATTGTGCCACTATTTATTTTTTAAAATATCCTTATAAATCAATGGCTTGTAATTTCACTCTGAGATGGCAGTCGTGCAATCTGCATGACTGGCCATCGTGCATCCTGCATTTTGCCCATTTTGTCCGGGTTATTTTCCCATTGGATGGAATTATTCCAGTCGATTGATTGTCGCTATGGCGCACTTGAGCAAAAAAGGGATGACACGCGGGGCCGGTCTCAGGAAACTGGATATCTTTGTAACGAACGTGGAGCTTCATATGTCAGACGACAAGCCAGCAGACAAAAATCGGCAGATGACCCCGGAAGAGGCCGCCGAGTTTGCCGAGCAGGTTTTCAACAAGGCCCGAGAGGGTGATGCCGCGATGCTGGCGGCCTTGCTGAGCAAGGGTTTGCCGCCCAATTTGCGCAATCACAAGGGCGACACCTTGTTGATGCTGGCCAGTTATCACGGGCACGTTGAAGCAGTGAAGGTCTTGCTCGAACACAAAGCCGATCCGGAGATCCGCAACGACAACGGTCAGAGCCCGATCGCAGGCGCCGCCTTTAAAGGCGACCTGGAGATGGTCAAAGCGCTGGTCGAGGCTGGCGCTCTAGTGGAAGGCGCTTCTTTTGATGGCCGTACCGCGCTGATGATGGCGGCGATGTTTAATCGTGTGGCGATCATCGACTACCTGATCAGCAAGGGCGCAGATCCAAAAGCCAAGGATGCCAATGGCATTACGGCGCTGGATGCCGCCAGGACCATGGGCGCCACGGATGCTGTGGCCCTGCTGGAAAAACTGACGGGTTGATTTCAGACCCTGCGGCGCGCATTTGATATATCCTGCGCGCCCTCAATTTTCCTCGTGACAGGCCATGCCCATGAAAACCACTCTCGTTGAACTCATCAGCAAAATCAGCTCTGGGTGCATGGGCGACGACGATATCGCCGCAATCGCCGCAGAAGCAGCCCAGGCTTACGCAGATCCGGCGGCATTTCTGGCCGCCAATCCGGACATTAACTACGACGACAGCTTCCCGATTTCGCTGGGCGAATGGGTTGTGATCGGCAGTCTGCCTGACACGGTTCTGTTTCAGGCCGATACCTATATGGATCTGTTTGCCCAGATCGTTGCGTCGTTCGGGCCGGGTGTTGCATTCAATATCAAGCCCAAGCAGCTGGCTAAAACCGAGGCGCTGACAGCGCTTAACCGTATCCAGATCCAGATGGGGAGCATGAATCCGGAGAAAGGAGGGTACGTGCTGATGAATCTCAGCCAGCCTCTGGATGACGAGATCCAGGTAGTGCTGGTTTACGGTAATGATGTGCCTCGCGTACTGGAGCTGTGTGCCGAAGCAGGGATCAGTGCAGCGCCTTCGCTGGAAGCCTTGAAAGTTGCTGTCCACGTCTGACCCGGGCCACTGCAATAAAAAACCGGAACCCTCGCCACGGCTGACTATCCTATGTGAACAATTACTCACTCAGGAGCGTCACCATGGGTTCCACGTTTAACGGTCTGGTTGGTCTGATCATCCTGGTTCTGGATATTTGGGCCATCATCAATGTGATCAAAAGCAGTGCAGGAACCGGGGCGAAAGTCATCTGGGTATTGCTGATCATCTTCCTGCCGGTGCTGGGCCTGATCATTTGGGCCATCGCCGGGCCACGGGGCAATGTGCGGATTTGAGCTGCACTCAGCGGGCTGCGACGGTTGTATGACGTGGCGGCCTGCTGAGTTTGTCTGCGCCAGAGTTCGACCTGACATCTTCCCCGAAGTAGAATGCGCCTCGTTGTTGGGCAGTTGAACTGGCGGTAGCCCAAGCACCGCTGGTTTGTCTGTCGGTCAAGGGCGGGTGACCGTCCGTTGCCCTCCATTCAAAGAAAAATCCGATGTGATCATTGTGCAGTCCACCGACCCTGTCGAGCGGGGTTAAGTGTTGCTCTGCGAAAACCGTGGTCAGGCATGTCTGAAATCCATATCGGTGTTTTCGCTTTGCCGCACTATGTTTTGCAGGCAGTGAGCAGGCCGGGTAGCGATCGAGTATCTTCCAGGGCCTGTTGATGTTTCATTGTGAGCCTCATGGCTACCACCCTGAAATATCATCAGAACCTTGAGCAAGAGGGGCCGAAAGGCCCTTTCTTATGTTTCAAGATGTGCTCTGCACGGAATTTTCACGATCTATTCAAGACAATCCGCCAGCAAAATATCGGCTGACTACTTTTTTAACTTGAACAAATGGGTCCTTAAAAGACATGGCAAACCCGGACGCCCCAAAACAACAGCACGCCGCAATGCGTATGTTGCAACCGACCGTCAAATCGCATCTGGCGTTTACGCTGCTCTGCGCCTTGATCATGATGTTGATGTTCACCCTGCTACGGGTGGCACTGCTGGTTTACAACCGTGAAATGATCCTCGATACCCCGGCTTCGACCTTCCTCGAAGCGTTCGCCAACGGTCTGCGATTTGACCTGCGAATTGTGGTGTATCTCAGCATTCCTCTACTGCTGGCGATGCTCAGTGTTAAAGCCATGACGATGCGCGGTGTGATGCGCTTCTGGCTGACAGCCGCTTCCAGCCTGGCGCTCTTTTTGGGCCTGATGGAGATGGACTTCTACCGCGAGTTCCACCAGCGTCTTAACGGCCTGGTGTTCCAGTACGTCAAGGAAGACCCTAAAACCGTGATGAGCATGCTCTGGTACGGTTTTCCGGTGGTGCGCTACCTGTTGGCCTGGGCTGTTGGAACGGTCATTCTGTACTTTGCATTTCGCGGTGCCGATCGACTGACCAGCTCGCGCACTACCTCTGCTGTAGCCGGCACAGCCCGTGCCGTAGCACCGTGGTATGGCCGTATCGCGGTCTTTGTGGTGGTACTGCTGGTATGTGTGGTTGCTGCTCGCGGCACCTTGCGTCAAGGTCCTCCGCTGCGCTGGGGCGATGCCTACACAACCGACTCCAACTTTGCCAACCAGCTGGGTCTTAACGGCTCCCTGTCGCTGATTACCGCTGCGAAAAGCCGCTTCTCCGACGAACGCACCAACATCTGGAAGGCCACGCTGGAAGAGCCAGTGGCCCAACAGACCGTGCGCGACATGTTGTTGACCGAAAACGACAAACTGGTCGATCCGGACACGGCGCCGGTACGTCGCGATACCACGCCACCGGATGAAAAAACCCTGCCGATCAAGAACGTTGTCGTGATCCTGATGGAAAGCTTCGCCGGGCACTCGGTGGGTGCGCTGGGTCGTCCGGGCAATGTCACCCCGTACTTTGACAATCTGTCTAAAGAAGGCCTGTTGTTTGAGCGCTTCTTCTCCAACGGCACGCATACCCATCAGGGTATGTTCGCAACCATGGCCTGTTTCCCGAACCTGCCTGGTTTCGAATACCTGATGCAAACTCCGGAAGGCAGCCACAAGCTGTCCGGTTTGCCTGAGCTGCTCAGTGCCCGCAAGTTTGACGACGTCTATGTCTACAACGGTGATTTTGCCTGGGACAACCAGTCGGGTTTCTTCAGCAATCAGGGTATGACCACTTTTGTGGGGCGTAACGATTTTGTTGACCCGGTGTTCTCGGATCCGACGTGGGGCGTGTCCGATCAGGACATGTTCAACCGTGGTCTGGAAGAGCTGAAAAAGCGTGAAGGCAAAGAACCGTTCTATGCCTTGCTGCAAACCCTGTCCAACCACACGCCGTATGCCTTGCCGACGCCATTGCCGGTCGAGCCCGTAACTGACCGTGGGTCGCTCAACGAGCATTTGACTGCGATGCGTTACTCGGACTGGGCGCTGGGTCAGTTCTTTGAAAAAGCGCGTAAAGAACCGTACTTCAAGGAAACGCTGTTTGTGGTCGTTGGCGACCACGGCTTCGGTAACGAACAGCAGATCTCCGAGATGGACCTGGGGCGCTTCAACGTTCCATTGCTGTTGATCGGGCCTGGCATCCAGGAGAAGTTTGGCGCGCGCAATGACACCGTGGGGACACAGGTTGATATCGTCCCTACCATCATGGGCCGTCTGGGTGGCGAGTTCCGTCAGCAATGCTGGGGTCGCGATCTGCTGACTCTGCCTGAAGGCGACAAGGGGACGGGTGTGATCAAGCCGTCCGGCAGTGACCAGACAGTGGCAATCATCAGTGGCGACCACTTGCTGGTTCAGCCCAAGGATATGCCGGCCAAGGTTTGGCAGTACAACCTGGGCGCCAATCCTGAAGCCAAGGTTGTAACCGATTCGCCGGATGAGGCCGAGCTTAAAAAGAAACTCGAATCCTTCCTGCAGACGGCAACCAAGAGCCTGCTGGATAACACCGCGGGTGTTGAAGATCCGAAGTAAGTAAACGCGCAATAAAAAAGAGGCCTTAGGGCCTCTTTTTTATTGTGCGCGGATTGTGAACCCGTTTGGGGCTATATCTTGCCGAGTAACAGCAAAACCAACAGCACCACAAGGATGACGCCGATGATGCCTGACGGCCCGTAGCCCCAGCTTTTTGAGTGGGGGAACACAGGCAATCCGCCGACTAACAGCAGAATCAGGATGATGAGTAGAATCGTGGTCATGATCATTTCCTTATTGATGTGTTCTGCCAACTTGCAGGTTGTTAAGGGCACTGTTTCAAAAGCATGAATAGGCAGTGCTTATAACGTCCGACTTGTCCTGCCTGTGGAAAATTCAACTTTTATTCATTCGGTTCTCAAAACACTTCAGCCTTGATCGGCCAAAGGCCGGCGCGTAGGGTTGCGCGCTGCGCATTGGGAGAGTTCACACATGCTTAATTACGTTTGGTTTTTTTTGGCCGCCCTGTTTGAGATAGCGGGCTGCTATGGGTTCTGGATGTGGCTGCGCCAGGGCAAGAGTGTCTGGTGGGTGGTGCCTGCAGTCTTGAGTCTGGCGGTGTTTGCCCTGTTGTTGACCAAAGTCGAGGCAACCTATGCCGGGCGTGCCTACGCGGCTTATGGCGGGATCTACATTGTGACGTCGATTGCCTGGTTGGCAGTGGTGGAGCGTATTCGGCCGTTGGGATCCGACTGGCTGGGACTTGGATTGTGCGTGATGGGCGCGACAATTATTTTGCTGGGCCCGCGCTTCTCGAGTCCATGATCGTCTTTCCTGCCACTGCAGGTTGTAGCTCAATCCGATTTGTTTTTTTGCTGGGCCGCCTTGCCGATACCGGCCCGCGCCGCCGGCTAGAGGCGGGCACAAACGGCAAGCGGTGATCGTTAATCAAAAAGCTCTTTTGGTACTGCGTGTTTGGGCATCAGCTGACACTGCTGGCTTTCGAGGTCGAAGAAGATTACGGCCTGGCCTTTGCTCAGGGCATGGCGTACTCGTAGCACGCGTGTCTCCTGAGGTGTGTCATCACCATTGTCCGTTCCTTCGCGGCTCACGAAGTCTTCAATCAGGCGGGTCAGGGTGTCAGGTTCAAGCTGGTCGTATGGGATAAGCATGGGACGTTCTCGTAAACAGTGCGCGCGATGCTACTGGCCGCAAGCCTGTGCGGCCAGCAGATTTGCAGGTTTTAGCGTTGCTGGATGCCCTTGCCTGTCAGTCGGGTACGGTCATGGGGGCGGGTAAAGTCCAGCGCCGGGCCTTTAGGGATGATGCCCGTAGGATTGATTGTGCGGTGACTGGCGTAATAGTGTCCCTTGATGTGGGTGAAATCCACGGTTTGCGCAACGCCAGGCCATTGGTAGAGCTCGCGTAGCCAGTTGGACAAATTCGGATAATCGGCAATACGCCGCTCATTGCATTTGAAATGGCTGTAGTACACCGCATCAAACCGGATCAGTGTGGTGAATAGACGTATATCTGACTCAGTTAAAAACTCGCCAGCCAGGTAGCGATGTTGTGTCAGGTGCGCTTCCAGCTGGTCAAGTTCGCGAAATACATCATCAAATGCCAGTTCGTAAGCCGATTGGGAAGTGGCAAATCCAGCGCGGTAGACACCGTTGTTCAGTGCCGGGTAAATCCTTTCATTCCAGCTATCTATCTGTGCGGCCAGCGACTGCGGATACAAGTCCAGGGTGTTGTCTGTCAGGCCGTCAAATGCAGTGTTGAACATACGGATGATATCGGCCGACTCGTTGCTGACAATGCACTGTTGCTGCTTGTCCCAGAGCACGGGCACGGTGACGCGGCCAGAGTAATCGGGCGTGTCCAGGATGTAGTGCTGATACAAAAAGTTCAGGTTGTCGAGACGGTCTCCGCTGGAGCCAAAAGCCTTGTCAAAGGTCCAGCCGTTTTCCAGCATCAGCCAACTGACCACCGATACCTCAATCAGCGACTCAAGGCCTTTGATTTGGCGGGTGATCAAGGTTCGGTGGGCCCAGGGGCAGGCGAGGGAGACGTACAGGTGGTAGCGGCCTGCCTGGGCTGCAAAGCCACCGCTACCCGTCGGCCCGGGCGAGCCGTCCATGGTCACCCAGTTGCGGCGCAATGCCTGCTCGCGTTGGAACGCCCCGTCCTTGCTGCTTTCGTACCACTGGTCATGCCAGTGTCCTTCGATCAACAGGCCCATGTGAGGCTCCTTGGCTATTTTGCGTTGGAGTTCAGTCTAATGGGCTGAGTTCGAACAAAAAGCGCAAAACTTGGGCGCCAAGCATCAGTTAAATCGATTTGTTGCGATTGTCCCAATAACGCTGTGCCAGCTCGAAGGCTTGTTCGCGGGGTGTTCCCAACCCACGCATGGCAAGGGCCATGGTCGATATCAGAGCCAGTTGCGGATAGCTGTCTTCGACCTCTCCACGCCATAGTGCCTTGAGATGTTGAGTCTCCAGTGTCGCCGGTTTGACGTGGCGCTGTGCAGACAAGGCAGGCCACTCTTCGTCCCAGTTCGCTCCTGCCGTGGTGCCGTAAAGATGGCTCAGGCTGTCCGGGTTGATTTCGATTTCACCGCCATCGCCTTTAACCACGATGCTGGTGTCACCCAGCAGGCCGCTGGCTTCGCGATGCACGCTTTGGTAACCCGGATGAAAGATGCTCTGCAGGCCGCAACGCGCACCCAGGGGATTCAGAATGCGTGCCAGCGAGTGAATCGGTGAGCGCAAGCCAAGGGTGTTGCGCAGATCGATCATGCGCTGCAATTGCGGTGCCCAGTCCTGCAGCGGCATAAATGCCAGATTGTCCCGGTCCAGAGCGACTTCAACGCTTTGCCAGTTGCGACACAGCGGTATGGCCAGCTCATCGAGCAGTTGTTCACTGTACAGCCGGCCTGCGGTATGGGCGCCGCCGCCATGCATAAATATGCGTATGCCATTTTGGGACAGGCATTTGGCCGCCAGCAGATACCAGGGTAAATGGCGCTTCTTGCCTGCGTACGTCGGCCAGTCGATATCGACTTTGATTGCGGGGGCTGTCAGACGCTCGCGTACTGCTTCGGTGAAACCGGCCAATTCTTCAGGGCTTTCTTCCTTGTGTCGCAACAACATCAGGAAGGCGCCCAGTTGTGTGTCCTCAGCCTTCTCATCGAGCAACATGCCCATCGCCTCGCGGGCTTCTTCGCGAGTCAGGTTGCGGGCACCGCGCTTGCCCTTGCCCAGGATGCGTACAAATGGTGCGAAAGGATGTTCAGCAGGTGTTTCCAGAGTAAGTGGCGCAGGGGTGTTCATAGGCAGTTAGTCGGCTTTGGCAGGCCCGCCAGCTTGGCGGCGAGTTTGGCGGGGGTGCCATTGAACAGGCGATTGAGATGCAGGCTGTTGCCTTTATCGACCCCCAGCTTGAGTGCGGTGTACTTGATCAGCGGGCGGGTAGCGGGAGACAGCTGGAACTCCTGATAAAAGTCGCGCAGCAGATCAAGAATTTCCCAGTGCTCGGGGCTTAGTTCTATGCCTGCCTGCTCGGCCAGCGCCTGAGCGACGTCTACAGACCAATCGTTGAGATCGAGTAGATAACCGTCTTTATCCAGCGGGATATGTTTACCGTCGAGGGTGAGTGCATTCATAGCCAGCTATTGACCTTGTCGTACTGGATCGACAGATCGACGAAGGCCGGGTAGTCAACCGGAGTCGCCCACTGCGGACACTCGATATTGCGCGCCTGCAGGTCTTCTTCGAGAGCAAAGACGGTCTTTTCTTCAAGTGTGCTGCTTTGCTGCTGCAGGGCATATACCGCATCGCCACAGAGCAGCAATGCGTCACTGCTGCCCAGAATGCGTAAGCAGCTACCCAGGCGTGTGTCTGAAAATGGCGAATGACTCAGAACGTGTAAGGTCGACATCAGAGAGTTATCACTTGGTCATAACGGTCAATAAGTGTGCGGATTTCTTCTGGCGACAGCGGCTGTGCGTCATCAACGGCAAGCCCCGCGGGCGCGATGCCGCGAACGGACAAACTGTGGCTGCAAGCGAACAGATCCTCTACACCGAACAGGGACAAGGCCTGTAGATTGGCTGTGAGGTTCTTTTGCTGGACGGCGACGGCCTTTTGATCCGGTACAAGCTGAAATACGCCGTCATCCATAAACAGCAGGCCGATCGGCAAGTCGAATGCTCCGCCTGCCAGCACGATATCCAGTGCTTCTTTAGCGCTGAGGCCGGACCAGGGTGCCTGGCGGCTAATGATTAATAGCGACTTAGGCATATCAATGGCCTCCGAAGCAGATCAGTCGATCGGCCGATTGAATCGCATCATGTAACTGCCCCAGACCAGACAACTCCCACGGTGCTTGTAAGTTGACCGCCGGGCGTTGGTATCGCGCAGCTTCATCCTCATTCAGCACCCCGCGACGCAGGGCTGCTGCAATGCACACCACACCATCGAGTTGATTGTTACTGACGAAGGTCGCCCATTGCTGTGCGAGGTCTTGTTCGTCCTGAGGCGTCACGATGTTGCTCGAAGCGCTGTGGACGCCGTCTTGATAAAAAAACAACCGGACAATCTCATGGCCGCCCGCCAATACTGCCTCGGCAAAACGCAGTGCTCGGCGGGAGGAGGGCGCATGGGCTGCTGAATATAGGGCGATGGCAAATTTCATGGTGTGCTCTGTCGGCAAATCTGCCGCAATGATAAAGCCAGACGCCTAAAGATGCTTGCTACAGGCAATAAAAAGCCCGCCGAAGCGGGCTTATGTGCAGCGGCTGTCAATCAGTCATCGCGGCTCATGATGCCGAAGATTTGCAGCAGGCTGATGAACAGGTTGTAGATCGATACATACAGGCTAATGGTCGCCATGATGTAGTTACGCTCGCCGCCCTGAATGATGGCGCTGGTCTGGAACAAGATGCAGACCGAAGAAAACAGTACGAAACCGGCGCTGATAGCCAGTTGCAGGCCGCTGATCTGGAAGAAGAAGCTCGCCAGTGTTGCGCCCAGCAGAACAAAGAAGCCAGCAGTGATGAAGCCACCCAGAAAGCTCATGTCCTTGCGTGTGATCAGCACATAGGCCGAGAGACCGCCGAAAACCAGCGCCGTCATGGCGAATGCAGAACTAACGACTTCAGCGCCACCCTGCATGCCCAGGTAACGGTTGAGAATCGGGCCCAGCAGGAAACCCATGAAGCCGGTCAGGGCAAAAGCAGACACGAGGCCCCATGCCGAGTCGCGTAGCTTGTTAGTCAAGAAAAACAGGCCGTAAAAGCCGATAAGTACAACGAAAATGTTTGGGTAGCCGACATGCATCTGCTGGGAGATGTATGCCATCACACCGCTGAAAGCCAGTGTCAGAGCAAGCAGACCGTAAGTGTTACGCAAGACACGGCTAACCTCTAGCTGTTCGGCCTGCACGTTGCTATTAACTGAGTAATCCTGTTCGCGCATGGCGATACTCCTGTGTCTGGAAATGTTAAGTTGCAAAGATCATAGCAGAGGCTCTGAAACAAGGGATCAAGAGAGTTTGACAACGTGTTTCATTCAGGTATTATGGCGCCCGCAACAACGTTAGGAGGTGTGGCCGAGTGGTTTAAGGCAACGGTCTTGAAAACCGTCGACTGTAACAGGTCCATGAGTTCGAATCCCATCGCCTCCGCCATATTGCTACACCGCAGAGCCCGCCATTGGCGGGCTTTGTCGTTTCTGGGTTTTGGAAAAATCTCTGCGCAGACTCTCGTCTTTCCCGAATCGTTTCAGGTTCTTCGCATTACCTTTCCTGATTAATGTGCTGTAAGTAATCGCGAAGGGCTTCGATGACCCATAAGGATTTACTACGGGGTAGTGGCTCGGGCGAGGGTGTCAGCCGTTTCGTCAGGCAGACGCCGGGAGAAAGCAGGCGTGGAGGGACCGGTGTAGTGATGTGTAATACAACACACTACACCGGGTTGCAGGGCAGGGATTCACCCGTCAGCGGTGTTTGCTATCGAGTCGGTTTCGCATGTCGCGGTACTGTCCGGTTGCTTGCGGGGCTGGCATCGCTGTGCACCAAGTTGACCTGCGATTGTTCAGATTGCCGCGTAGGCCAGGGCTGCAAGGTGCTGTGCGCGTGGATCAATCATCGTGTGCCCCCCTGAAGTGGTTGTCACAAAGCTGAAACTGATCTCGCGCTCAGGGTCTGCAAAGGCTATTGGACCGCCAAGCCCTATATGGCCAAATGTGTTTGGCCCCATGCAGTGTGATGCGTTCGGATCGGCTTTCTGTTCCATCATGCAACCCAGGCCATAGCGCATTGGCCGCTTCCAGATGCGATCCATGCCGCTGCTTTGCTCTTTGGTAAATTCATTCAGCATCTGCGTACTGATGAAGTGCCCGGCCAGGAGTGCGCTGTAAAAGCCGGCTAAACCACTTGCCGTACTATGTGAGCACGCCCCGGGGTGCTTGAAGGCCCACCATCTTGGGTCAGATGAACGCTTGGGCGACATTCCCGGATTGGTGAATGCCAAAGTCGAAATGTCTTGCGAATCACCAGCGACCACTGCTCGCAGGTGCTTGGAGTAAGGGTCACCTGTTCGTCCCTTGGCCGCGTCAAAATGGGCGATGCGGTAATAATCTTGTTGGTCCACGCCCAGATGAACGTCTAGTCCATGGGGCTGTGTTATTTCTTCATGGATAAAGGCGCAGGGGTTGCGACCGTCAGTTCGCCGAATCAGCTCCCCGATTATCCAGCCATAGGTTGTGGTGCCATAGCCCAGATCAGTTCCTGGTTGCCACCATAAAGGCTCAGCAGCCAGGTCATTAATCATATGCTCCCAGTCATACATCGCAGGGTTGCGGTCCGGGAGCCTAAACGCTGGGATTCCGGAGGTATGGCTCATCACATGACGCAAGGTGATTTTATCTTTACCGCCCTGTGCAAACTCAGGCCAGTAATGAGCCACCGGAATGTCTAACTCTAATTTCCCATCCTCGACCAGCATTAATGCAGCAACTGCGGCGAAGGGTTTGATAGTGCAGAATGTATTTACCAACGTATCTTTATTCCAGGGTTTGTTGCCCTCAAGATCCGACGAACCTGCCCATAAATCCACAACAGTCTCATCGCCAATCTTCACGCAGAGTGCCCCACCTCGCTCCTGCGGGTCTTTAAAAATATCTTCAAAAGCATTCTTTATGCTGTCGAATTCATTCGCACATATCCCTGTAGCTTCCATGCTTGAGACTCCATCCATTTAGAGTTGTATCGTCGTTTAAACCGTGAGTAAAAAGGGCAGGGTTTAACGAGTGGTTTGTCCCGGCTTACTAGTGCGGCAGGCCTGTTCTGTAGCGGACTAAAATAGATATGGGTAATGCAGTTTGTTTAAGTGTTCGGTTGCGTCAGTGTGTAGCGGTTTGAGCGTTTATAAGTGCCGAAGTCATTAAAGCGGATGCCGGCTTCCGCTAATACCTTATGGGCGTACGGCGCTGTCATTTGACGGAGATAAAACGGGTCTTTAACCACAAAGTGATGAATGCAGTGAGTGCTGCCAAAATTGAAGCAAAATAACTGGAATGGCCACAGCCACCAATGGTTCATGACTTGAGTTTGCTGCAAGGCATTACGTGGCATTACATCGCCGTAATAATGTATGTTCGAGCTAATAAAGAATAGGCAAAACTGCCGTATTATATTTGGCGCGACAATAATGACCACTGCGCTATTTATCACGGTCATCAATATTGATGTTGTTGGCGATGGCTGATAGTTGAAGCCCATCAGGGAGCTGGTCCATGTGTAGAGGTGATACCCCAAAAACACATACCAGCAGCCCCAGTACAGCAGGCCCATGGGCGCGTTCAAGCGCAGCACCTTAAGGGTCAGCCTGAGCTTTTCTCGCCAGGTAGGCGCAAACAACGCATTTACAATGCCGAATACAAATCCATCGATGAGTTTCAAGAACCTTTTAGCGCCCCACTTGCTGCCGCTGGTTGTGATCCAGGCTTCAACATCGGTATCCGTGCCCGACTCTTTATGGTGGTGAAAATGCAACTCTCGCCTTAACCAAGGGCTTGGCATCCCCGGGCGGGTTATCCAGCACAACAGCATCATCAGGTTGTGCGCAAAAGGTTGTTTCCTGAAATACAAGCGATGAATCAAGTCGTGTTCAAGTTCATGTATGAGCGACGTCAATAACGCATTGGTCACAATACAAAGCCACGCGGGTATGATGCCTTTGATGTACAGCGTGCCCATGATGATCATGCCAGTAACAGACAGTGTCATCACGCTGGCGCCTATAACGTTTTGATAACCTAGAAGGCGATATTTTTTACGCAGCTCGTTACTGTGCTGTGTGATTTTCTGAGTGATATCGTTGATTGAATCTTGCTCTGTTTTTGAGAGAAGACTGGTAGAGGTTTTATGTAAGGCGTTCATCACTTCATCCTTTGAAGACGATGGTTCGGGTTAGCGTCTCTAGAGAAGCACATATAAAATTTAGGGCAAGTTTTTAATTTTTTCCAAGTGTCTAATCTGACGGGCGGATATATAAATGTTGTATTGTCTAACAATCTAATTATATGTGGAGCTCAGTTAGGTTTCACTTTTGGGGATCAGCGGTATGCAAGATAACAACTTGGCGGGCGGGAGGGATTGCACCGTCGGTGCGCTCCGCCTCCAGGTCCACCCCCCCTGGCCCGCCACATGCCTGAATAGGCTGCTCTGTGACGGCTGAGTACAGCCTGACCTGCGCAACCAGGTCGGCTTGGGATTCGGGGGGGGGGTATCTTTCATGCCGAGACGGATGTCACCCGGATACGAACAAAATCTAACGGAAAGGGTTCACTGAAAGTGTCGACTCCAATGCCTGGACAGCCTCAAGAAGCATCGGGTGCTTGCGCAGGGAGGTCAGTGGCAGCGTCAGTGCTGTCTTGCGCAGCCAGCTTCAAGCGGTCAGCCTTGCTGATGTATTTGGCCTTTTTTTGCGGTGCCAGTTTGGCACTGGCCTTTTTGGCATGAGCCTTTAATAGCTGGGTGATTTTCTTCCGACGATTCATGTTTTTCTGCTTGGCTTGTAAATTCTCGAATGATACCAGCTTAAAACACCGGCCCGATCCCTGTAGCGCTTTGCTGGATCATAAGGTCGCAAACAGGCGCGCCGTCAGGCGCTCGCTTGCATGCTTACCGTGATCAATTGTGGGCGAGGCCGCGTGCGGCGGGTCACCTTTGGTCAGTGGGTAACGCACTCGCCGCCCGCAGCTCATTCCCCAATGCCCTGAACCTTCCGTTAATGGCGACAACCCCCTGTTCAGGCAGCTGTTTCCTACGTTTTTGTATTTGTTTTTTTTTGGATTAAGCTGGGGTGGCATGAAAAAAAACGTCACTCAAGGAGCCGTCATGAAAGACAAGGTCAGCAAAATTAATAAAAAACACATATTTGCACTTATTCTGGTCGGGTTTGCGGTGTTCAGCTTTCTGATGACCAACTGGGATCAGTCGTTGTAAACGGGCGCAGTATTGTAATTTTTTACCGAACGACAGGTTCTTATGACGTATTGATATAGGGCGTACTTCTGTCCTTGGCAGCTCAGTCAATGGACGTTGTCTGTCATCGGGCTGCACCCCACGGAAAAGTCCTTGGCCCAGTGATATTGGCGCAGCAGTCCCGCAGGATTGTGTGTCTATCATATCGGGCCATTTCTATGTTGCCCGCCACTATTTGTTCATTTCCCTCATTAGATCATCGTGTCCGGGCTTGCACCCGTTTCACTCGGCGTCCTCATAAAAAGTTATGAGCTTAAAACCAGACATATATAACAATTTAGTGTGGTTAAGAGTCGCTTGGTTCTAGCGGGTCATTCGCATATCTTTATATTAAATGGTGATTAGTCAGTGTTGCTTTTATGCCTTTATGATCTGGCCAACAACGGTTCATAAGGCAGGAGTGGTGCTATGACAATTCAAATAAAACCCGTCGCAGGTCGAATTGGTGCGCAATTGGACGGCATAAAACTGGGCGGCGATATCAGTGCGCAAGCATTCGAGTTTATTAATGAAGCACTGTTGAAATACAAAGTACTTTTCTTTCGCGACCAGCATCTCGATGACGCCGAGCACGAAGCATTTTCCCGACGTTTCGGTACTCAGGTACCGCACCCGACTGTGCGTTCGGCCGAGCAAAGTACTGCCATCCTGCACCTGGATGCCAAGGAAACACGGGCCAACTCCTGGCACACCGATGTGACGTTTGTGGCCAATTACCCGAAAATTTCCATCCTGCGCGGTGTAGTGATTCCACCTTATGGCGGTGACACCGTATGGGCCAATACGGCAACGGCCTATGCCGACTTGCCTGACTCTTTAAAACAACTGGCCGATGGTTTACGCGCCTTGCACACCAATCTTTATGACTATGCCGCTCCGCGTAATACAGATGAATCGGGGCTCAAGCGTTATCGCGAACAGTTCACGGCCGAAGTTTACGAAACTGAACATCCTTTAGTGCGCGTGCACCCGGAGTCGGGCGAGAGAAGTTTGTTATTGGGGCACTTTGTTAAACAGATTCAAGGTGTCAGCAGTAATGATTCAAAACAGTTAATCCGTCTGTTTCACGACCGCATAACCCACGTCGACAACACCGTGCGCTGGCGCTGGCAGGAAGGGGATGTGGTGATCTGGGATAACCGCGCCACTCAACACATTGCGATCAACGATTACGGGGATGCACAGCGCATTGTGCGCCGTACCACCATTGATGGTGATGTGCCGGTCGGTGTTGACGGCCGCTTGAGCCAGGCGCTCAAACCCACACCCGAGACCCGCTCGCCGAAAACCGAAGCCGATAAAAAACACCTCGCCGCCTGACAGACCAATCCTCATCGATCCAAGGAAGACCTGCACATGGCTACATTAAAAGTGTTTCGCAAAGGGCGTATTGCGGCCGCGCTGGCGGTGCTGCTGGTTGCGCCATTGGCCCTGGCCGATGTGCTGCGCATTGGCGTCGCCGCCGCCGGTGGTGGTGACCCGGTCACGTTCAGTGGTTCGTCCCTGGGCATTGTGCGCAACCAGCAACTTCTGGAAAAAGCCTTCGCCGGCAGCGGCACCGAGGTGCAATGGTTCTTCTTCAAAGGGGCAGGGCCTGCGGTCAATGAAGCCTTGTCCAACCAGCAGCTGGATTTCGCCTACCAGGGCGATCTGCCTGCAGTCGTCGGCCGCTCCAACGGGCTGGACACCAGGTTGTTGGCAGCACTGGGCGTGCGCTCCAACATTTACCTGGCGGTGCCCAAGGGCTCTGACATCAAAAGCATCGATGACCTCAAAGGTAAAAAAGTAGCGGTGTTCCGCGGCACCAACGGCCACTTGGTGTCGATCAACCTGCTGGCCGAGCGTGGCCTGACCGAGCGCGATATCAAGGTGATCAACCTCGATACCGGCAGCACCCAGGCGGCCTTGGTGTCCAATGGCGTGGACGCGGCTTTTGGTGGCCGCGAGTTGTTCAAACTGCGGGATAAAGGCCTGATCGACATCATCTACGACAACCCTTCGCAGGATGTGCGCTACACCCGTCAGACGGCGCTGGTGGTGCGTAGCGACTATGAAAAGGAACACCCGCAGAACGTGCAAAAAGTCGTCGATACCCTGGTGGACGCGGCGAAATGGAGTTCAGACGAGGGGCATACCGAACAGGTGTTCGCCGAGTGGGCCAAAAGTAATGATCCGGTGGAGTCACTGCGCGCCGACTTTTCTGCTGGCAGCCTGCGGGACAAAGTCTCGCCTCTGGTGGATAACTTCCTGATTGGTCGCTATCAGGCTGTGGCTGATCAAGCCAAGGCGGAAAAACTGATCCGCCGCCCAGTGAGTGTCGAGGGCTGGTTCGCCCCCGGTTATTTGCTGACCGCCCTCAAGAACAAGGGTCTTGAACATTACTGGACGCCCTATGGCCCGGATGGCAAACAGCCCGCCGGTGATGCTGTAGCAGTCGCGACCAGCAAGCAAGGGAGCTAGGCATATGGCCAGGGCACAGACCGCCAGACCGGAGCCGTACTCGGCTCCGGCCATCCCCAGGGACAACGTCAAGCGTCTGCCACCGGCGCCGATTCGCCCCGTGCGCAAGGTCGAGGTAGCGCGTACTTCTGACGGCTTCGCCAGGCTACGTCGTTACTCCGAGCCCTGGCTGTTGCCGCTGGTGTTGCTGGGCCTGTGGTATTTGGGCGTTGAGCGCGGCTGGCTCTCGGAGCAGGTGCTGCCGCCCCCGGCTTACGTGTATCAAACCCTGTCGGACCTGATCGCTTCCGGTGATCTGTGGATCAATGCCCTGGCCAGCATGCAGCGAGTGGTCCTGGGGTTTGCATTGGGCGCCTCGATCGGTGTGGTACTGGGAGCGGCCATGGGGCTTTCACGCACCGTCGAGGATTACCTGCTGCCTACCTTTAACGCGCTGGTGCAGATCCCGGTGTTGGCCTGGCTGCCGTTCGCCTTGTTGGTGTTCGGTATCGGCGAGCCCCTTAAATACGTGCTGATTGCCAAGGCGGCCACAGTGCCGATCACCCTGTGCACCTTGCAGGCGTTTCATCAGGCGCCCAAGGGGCTGCTGGAAGTTGGCAGGGCCTATGGTTTCAGTCGCTGGCAAAGCGTGGTCGGGATTGTCTTGCCGGCGGCGGTCCCGACGCTGTTCACCGGGTTGCGCCTGGGCTTCACCAAGGCCTGGTTGTCGCTGGTGGTAGTGGAACTGGTTGCCTCCAGTGAGGGCTTGGGCTACCTGATCGTGTATGGCCGTCAGTTGTTTCAACTGGATCTGGTAATGGCGGCCGTGGTGGTCGTGGGGGCGGTCGGCCTGTTCATCGATCGCGGGTTTGATTATGTGGAGCGTCGTCTTAATCGCGGTCGACCCGGGGCAGCGGGGGCACAGTCATGAGCGCGGTCATTGCAGCGAGCCCGGGGAGCCGTCGCTATCGTGGCTGGGTGTTACCGATTGCCGCCATCGCAATCTGGTGGCTGGCATCCCATCAGGGCTGGAGCCAATCGGGGCTATTGGTGTCACCGGAAAAAGTCGCCGTCACGGCTTGGGAGCAGATCACCTCGGACAAGTTCTGGCGCGCGATTTCCGCCAGCCTGGCGCGCAATCTCAGCGGTTTTTTTATCGGCACCACCCTGGGCCTGGTGCTGGGATGCCTGCTAGGTCTGTCACGGCATTTCGAACGTTTGGTCGGGCCCAGTTTCAACACGTTCAAACAAATTTCGCTGTTCGCCTGGATCCCGCTGATCTCGGTGTGGTTCGGCCTGGGCGATGTGGCCAAGGTGGCGTTTCTGTCACTGGCAGCGCTGGTGCCGGTAGTGGTCAATACCTGCGATGGCTTGCGCAACGTGCCGCCTAACTTGCTGGAAGTGGCGCGGGTATACGGCTTTACCCGCTGGCAAACCATCATCGGGGTCATGTTGCCCGCCGCATTGCCGTCGATCTTTACCGGGCTGTACCTGGCGCTGGTGTATTCCTGGCTGGCGACCATTGGCGCCGAATACCTGCTGGTGTCGGGGGAGGGGATTGGCAACACGCTGATTGATGGCAGCGAGCATTTCATGATGGATCTGGTGCTGTTCGCCATGGTGGTGATTGGCCTGGTGGGCTGGAGCCTCAATGCACTGGCGCGGGTATGCGAGCGGCGGATGCAGCGCCTGTATGGCATTGCCCCCCGTTGATTAACACTTTCAGAAGGACTGCAGCATGCTCAACAACGGCCTGACCCTGGAAAACATCAGCAAGCGTTTTGCCTCCCGCCCGGGCAGCACGACCCAGCTGCAAGTGCTGGACAACATTCAGCTCGACATCGCCCCCGGCGAGTTCATCAGCATTGTCGGTGCCAGCGGCTGCGGCAAGTCCACGCTGCTGCGCCTGATTCTGGGGCTCGATGAGGAATATGACGGCCGCATCCTGATCAATGGCCAGCCCATCGCAGGCACGGGTCTGGAGCGCGGCATCGTGTTCCAGGACCACCGCTTGTTCCCTTGGCTCAACGTGGAGCAGAACGTCGCGGTAGGTCTGAAGAACTCGCCGCTGAGCAGCGCTGAAAAACGCGACACCGTGCGTGAGCACATCGAACTGGTAGGCCTGCAGGATTTTATCGACGCTTACCCGCATCAGATCTCCGGTGGCATGGCACAACGGGTGGCAATTGCCCGCGGGCTGGTCAATCGCCCCAGCGTATTGCTGCTTGATGAACCCCTGGGAGCCCTGGATGCCTTGACCCGAGCGCGTCTGCAGGGCGAGCTGCAAAACATTTGGGCCAAGGAAAAAATCACCATGATCCTGGTGACCCACGATGTGGATGAGGCGGTTTTCCTGGGCGATCGTGTCGTGGTGATGCAGCCGAATCCGGGCCGCATCCGCCGCATTCTCGACGTCGACCTGCCACGCCCGCGCAACCGCAGCGACAGCCGTTTTATCGCCCTGCGCGACGATGTGCTGAGTGATTTCGCTGAACTGCACTGATCTCTTTACTGCGCCGCGGGTTGCTGCCTGACGCCGCGCGCGGGCCCATGTCTTGTCAGGTTTATTCTTTTCAGGGAACGGAAAATGTCCGAACGCCAGCTCAGCCTCAATTTGTTTATCTACCCCAACGGCCATCACGAAGCCGCCTGGCGCCACCCGCAATCGGTGCCCCAACACTCGATGGATATCGGCTATTACCAGCAACTGGCGTTACGCGCTGAACGTGAAAAGCTCGACGCCATTTTCTTTGCCGACTCACCGTCACTGTCTGAAAGCGGCCGTGAGGGCCTGCGTATCCGGTTCGAGCCCATCACCTGGCTGGCGGCCATTGCCGCAGTCACCCAGCGTATCGGTCTGATCGCAACCGCCAGCACCACCTACAGTGAACCCTACAATCTGGCCCGTGCGTTCAGCGCGCTGGACCACATCAGCAACGGCCGCGCCGGCTGGAACATCGTGACCACTTCCATGGCCGATGCGGCCGCCAATTTCGGTCTCGACCAGCATCCTTCGGCCCAGGATCGCTACGCCCAGGCCGAAGAATTCGTGCAAGTAACTGCCGATTTGTGGGACAGCTGGGAAGACGATGCGCTAGTGCTGGACAAGACGGCCGGGGTGTTTGCCGATACCAGCAAGGTGCATGCGATCAACCATGTGGGCGCCCACTACAAGGTCAAAGGCCCCTTCAACTCGCCGCGCTCGCCACAGGGCCGGCCGGTGCAGGTGCAGGCGGGCTCTTCCGAGGACGGACGCGATTTTGCTTCTCGCCACGCCGAAGCGATTTTTACCGCGCACCAGACGTTGCACAGTGCGACCGAGTTCGCCAACGACATCCGTGCCCGGGCCAGGGCGGTGGGCCGCGACCCGCGGCAGCTGAAAATCCTGCCGGGCATCAGCCCGTACATCGCCAGCAGCGAAGCTGAAGCCCAGCGCAAATTTGATGAGCTCAATGAACTGGTACTGCCGCATATCTCGCTGGGCCAGTTGCGCCGCATGCTGGGGGTCGATCTGTCGGGGCAAGATCTGGATGCTCCGTTTCCGCGGCACCTGATCAATTTCGACAGTCGTGAAAGCCAGTCCAGTCGCTTCAAACTGATCATCGATATTGTTGACCGCGAGCACGTGACGCTGCGCCAGTTGATCAACCGCCTGGCCGGTGCGCGAGGGCACTGGGTACCGGTAGGCACGCCGGTACAGATCGCAGACCTGATCGAGCAGTGGTTTCGCAGTGGCGCCGCCGACGGCTTCAACGTGATGCCCCCGGCGTTCCCTGACGGTTTTGAGGTGTTCCTTGATGAAGTGCTGCCGATCCTGCGCCAGCGCGGCCTGTTCCGATCCGAATACGCGGGCAGCACCTTGCGCGATCACTACGGCTTGAATCGCCCGGCTTCGCGCTTCGCCCTGAAAACCGCCTGAACCACCGGGCCCGACGCCCCATGAGCGTAGGGCCCGCGCGGCTTCAGGTGTGTACCTTGCACCGTTATTTGGCGAATTTTTTCGCCGCTATCACACACAGGATCACTGCGCCGGTTACGGCGAACATGCCGATGCTAACGGTCTCATGCAGTAAGGTGGCGGCCAGGGCCAAGCCAAAAAAGGGCTGTAACAGCTGAAGCTGGCCCACGGCCGCAATGCCTCCCTGGGCAAGTCCGCGGTACCAAAAAACGAAACCGATCAGCATGCTGAACAGCGAGACGTAAGCCAGGCCCAGCCAGGCTGGCGTGCTGATGTTGGCGAACGAAGAGGGCGCAAAATAAACCGCCAGGGTTGCCATCACCGGCAGCGATAGCACCAGCGCCCAGGATATGACCTGCCAGCCGCCCAGTGTTCTGGACAGCTTTGCGCCTTCTGCATACCCCAGGCCGCAAATGATGACCGCCAGGAACATCAGAATGTCGCCCCTGGGAGATGCTGTCAGGCCTTGAGACACGGCAAATGCCACCACCAGCGCGCTGCCCAGGATTGAAAATAGCCAGAATGCCGGGCGTGGACGTTCGCCCCCGCGCAACACCGCGAACGCTGCCGTGGAGAGTGGCAACATGCCGAGAAACACAATCGAATGCGCAGAGGTTACATGCTGCAATGCCAGCGCAGTCAGCAATGGAAAGCCCACCACAACGCCCATGGCCACGATCAGTAACGGAAAAAACTGACTTCGATCAGGACGCTTTGCCTGCAACAGCAGCAGCACGCTTAACGCAATCACCCCGGCGATCGAAGCGCGGGCCAGGGTCAGGAAAACCGGGTCAAACTCCAGCACCGCGACCCGCGTGGCAGGCAGCGAGCCACTGAAAATAACCACGCCGATAAACCCGTTGAGCCAGCCACTCAGGTTGTTCGACGTTGTCAGGTGTTGCAGGTTGGAGGCACGTTCCATCGAGTTTCATTCTCAAGGCTGATCGCGGGATTGCGTAAAGTGCATCCTAGGGTCGAGTATTGATGACAATCAAAATATTGTCATGGATACAAGTCCCGATGCCCCGTTCTCGATACAAGTCACTGGTGGATGCCTTTGCCGCCGATATCCGCAGTGCGCGCCTGGCCCCCGGTACTCGCTTGCCCACCCACCGGCAACTGGCCGCCTCAGAAGGGCTGGCGCTGGTCACGGCCAGCCGGGTTTACGCAGAGCTTGAGGCCATGGGCCTGGTCAGCGGAGAAACCGGACGCGGGACTTTCGTCAGAGAAACATCGTTGCCGCCCGGCCACGGCATCGACCAGCCCGACGTGACGGCGGGAATGCTGGACCTTAATTACAACTACCCCTCTGTACCGGGCCAGGCCGAGCTGTTGCGCACCGCCTTGCGCCAGTTGGCGTTGTCCGGCGACCTGGAATCACTGCTGCGCTACCAGCCCCATGGCGGACGCCTGCACGAGCGGGCCTCATTCGCCCGCCACTTGCTGACGCGCGGCCTGAACGTACCTGCCGAGCGGGTATTGATCGTCAATGGCGCACAGCACGGCTTGACCGTGGCCTTGATGTCGCTGTTACAACCTGGCGATGTGATTGCGGTCGATGCGTTGACCTACCCGGGCTTCAAGGCTTTGGCCCTGGCGCTACACCTTGAGGTGTTAGCGATTCCCGTTACACAAAGCGGACCGGACCTTGATGCGCTGGAAAGGCTTTGTCGCAGCCGGTCGGTGCGTGCGATCTACAGCATGCCGACGCTGCACAATCCGCTGGGCTGGGTGATGAGCCTCGAGCAGCGTCAGCAACTGATAGCCATCGCGCGCGCGCATGACCTGCACATTATTGAAGATGCGGCTTACGCCTTTCTTGTAGAAAACCCGCCGCCGCCCTTGGCCGAGCTGGCACCGGAAAGGACGGTGTACGTATCCGGACTGTCGAAAAATGTTGCTGCGGGTTTACGCGTAGGTTTCATCGCAGCGCCTGCGCAAACCATTGCAGCACTGGAGCGCATGATCAGGGTCACAGCCTGGAACACCCCGGGGGTGATGACCTCGATCGCCAGTGCATGGCTCGACGACGGCACGGTAAGCCGCCTGGAAGTACAAAAGCGTCAGGACGCACAGGCTCGGCAAATCATTGCTGATGAACAATTGGCCGGGTTGCACAGTGTGCGCCATCCCTTTTCCTACTTTGTGTGGCTGCCCCTGGCCGAGGATGCCCGGGCAGAGCAGGTCGTCACGGCATTGCTGCGCGAACAGATATCGGTCTCTACCGCCCAGCCTTTTGCCATTTCAACCCATGTACCCCACGCAATCAGACTGGCCCTGGCGTCGGTGGAGATGGGGGCATTGCGCGGGGCACTGGCGAAAGTGAAGTGGGTGGTTGAGGCGTATACGTAGTGGCTGGCAATCGCACTGGCGATGCTCACAACCAACCCTTTTGTGGCGCCATTTTTCTATAAGGGGTGAGAGATGAAACTAAAAGCCAGCACAAGTCCTTGCGGCGATCGTGAGCCAGTCGTGGACTGACTGACTCTAGGCTCATGAGTAACTTTGGGATAAGTCCTATTTACTTTCGACAACCAGATATTAGGGTGACGCCGTGAAAATCACAGGCTTATTCATTGTCATCGTCTGACAGGCATCAGACTTATCGCTGTCTACGAATTGACAACAGGAAGGCTACACCCATGGATCTGGATCATAAAAATGAATACAGCAACTCCCTCTCTGTATACCAACGAAGCATCCCCTGAACGTCTGCGCGCTCTGGACAACTCAATCTTCACAGAGCAACAACTTGCCACCTTCAGCGAGCAGGTACTGGCGATCGTTACTAAAAACCGGGCCTACGCCAAAGCCCATCCGCCGATCGCTATTTACCGGGTGGCCACCGAGGGCAGCCAGACCCGTAACGGTGGAGTGATTCAACAGGGAAGTGCTCCCATGCAGATCAAACAGGATAACGGCCAGCTAGTTCGCGCCGCGCGCAAAGGTGATTGGGTTGTATATCCCGACGGCACCAAGGCGCAAATCATGACCTGCGGGGGGAAAGGCAATAGCCATATTGCGCTGGTCGGCAGCGTTCTGAGTAATGGCGATCAGATTATCAATACTCCCCAAGCAGGTTTCCTGCTCTTCGCCCGTAAAGGCGTGCCGATGGCAGAGGACTTCCTGCCAACTATCCAGCGCTGAGTAATAAGGCGTGGCGCGGCTTGATAGTGACTCAATGTCGCGCTGTTCCAATGACTTTAAAACTGAAGGTCAATTTACGGTCGCACATATCCTGGACGCGACCGGATTAAATGGAGAGAAGTCATGAGTAAGGGTTATTTCATTGGCCTGGATGATAAAACCACCTGCGGCGGCAAAGTGCTGGATGGTGATAACAGGGTCACTATGTTTGGCCTCCTGCACGCCTGCGAAGGTGACCGGGTTTCTTGTGGCAAGGACGGTGAAACTTACCGGATCCGGGGTGGCATTGCCCATATCATGAGCCATGGCAGGCATGTGGCTGGCACGCTGGACAGTTTCAGCGATTGCCCCTGTAAAGCCCGACTGATTCCCTCGATATTCTCGGCCTACTACGAGAACGAAAATACTCCACCGCAAGCCACCAGAGGCGCCGCCCCGCCTGCGCCTTCAGCGGTTAGCAGCCCCCCGGTAGCGCCGCGCCAGTCTACTTTCGCTCCGTCGGGCCAGCCTGTTCCTACGCTATTTAACCGCCCGCAACCCCAGGAGCCGGGCTTCTATGTCGTGCCCAAAAGCATGACCCGCGAAGCGCTGGAGGCCACGCTTTTTCCCATGCGCGATTCGGCCGTAATGCGCAAGTTTCAGGCACTCAATCCCGATTCCGGCGACATCAAGGCCGGCACGATGATTGTGCTGGGCGACCCGGATAACACCGTCTGTACCTACCAGGAAGCACAGTTGATGCAGGCGGCCCGGCACGTCAGCGAGTCCCTGGATCCGTTGACGCCGCAAGAGGCCGAATTTCTGCTGCGCCACGGTGCTGAAATCGCCAGCTTTAGCGGCCATACCTCAACCTGGCTTGGCGTCAGCGCAGTGGTAATGGAAACCCACCTGAGCAGGCTGCGCGACACCCTTCAAGCCATGGAACGCTTGCATCAGGAAAGTTATCGCCAGCATGGGCATCTAAAATCGCCGCAATTTTTCGCCGATCGTAAACACCTGCTCACCCAGCTGGATTCACACCTGCTGAACTCCACTCGCCTGCGGGGCCAGACCAGCCTGGGCGATCATCCCAAGTTGAAAACCGCCCTCGGCATTTCCAGTAGAAGCCTGGTGCACCACTGGGACAAAGCCGGATTAGCGGGGCAGATTCCGGGATATGCCAACCACGTGGAGGCGACCAGTCGGGCTGCCCGGTATATGAAGACCGGCGGTTATATCGGCATCGGCATTGGCGGCGTGTCGTCGCTGCTGGCTATCCAGCAGGTGTGTAACGGCGATTCCGGGGCGGCTTGCGAGAAGGTCAAGTTTACTGAAGGGGGGAAGTTTGGTTTGTCCACCGCTGTTGGTGCTGCGGGTGGGTGGGCAAGTAGCATCGCGAGTGGTTCGATCTGCCTGGCACTTGGCGTCTCGACAGGTATCGCAGGTGTTGTCTGTGTTGCAGCCATAGTAGGTACTGGCGCATGGGTGGGAACGACTTACGGTGGTAAAGCTGGCGAATATATAGGTGAGACAATTTACGAGGTTACACAACCGTGACCAGTATCGACACTTGGTCGCCGTGGATTGTGATTTTTTTTATTGGGACTCCAGCTCTGCTATCAGCTGCGGGTCTTGCGTTCAGCCTGTACCTTACCCACCGCCACCTGGACGCCATAAAAGAGGCATTGAAGAACAGCCGTTATATTTATCTCTGGGGGCCGAGCCTGGGGAAACGGGGAGTGATCTGGTCCCTCCTGGAAATGTCAAAAATCACCCAGATGATCATCTTCCCAGGGTCATCACTTCACATCGGTGAGCTGGACCCTGGCGATCTGGAAAAATTTCCGCCCTACCTGAGACGTCTTCTGCTCATCGGTATGACCATGATATTCACTTCTCTTGCCTGGATGGCCGTTGCAGTCCTGCTGATCAAGTTTAAGTAATTTGATGTGCAACGAGGCAGGCCAACTTGCCAGTGCTCCGATATGCCTGGCTCTTGGCGTATCTACAGGTATCGGGGGTGTTGTCTGTGTTGCAGCCATAGTGGGGACAGGCGCATGGGGGGGAACCACTGCTGGGGGCATGGTCGGCGAAAGTTCAGGCGAAGTATTGTACGAGAAAACGTTGCCATGACAGCGGAAGAATTTTGGAAGTCCTGGCTCGCTTTCTGGTTTTTGGCCGGCCCAGGTCTGCTTGCAGCTGCGGGTCTTGCGTTCAGTCTGTACCTTACCCACCGCCACCTGGACGCCATAAAAGAGGCCTTGAAGAACAGCCGTTATATTTATCTTTGGGGACCGAGCCTGGGGAAACGGGGAGTGATCTGGTCCCTCCTGGAAATGTCCAAAATCACCCAAATGATCATCATGCCCAGGTCATCACTTATCATCGGGGAGCTGGACCCGGGCGATCTGGAAAAATTTCCGCCCTACCTGAGACGTCTTCTGATCATCGACATGACCATAATGATTACCTCTGTTGCCTGGATGGCTGTTGCAGCCCTGCTGATCAAGTTTAAGTGACTTGATGTGCGACGGGGCAGGCCAACTTGCCAGTGGTCCGATCTGCCTGGCACTTGGCTTCTCGATAGGTATAGGGGGTGTTGTCTGTGTTGCAGCAATAGTAGGTACTGGGGCATGGGTGGGGACGACTTTTGGCAATATGGCTGGCGAATACGTAGGCGAGATAATTTACGAGGGTATACAACCACTCCCAAGGCATGCCACTCACTACGCCAACATCCCCTTCAGCGAAGGCCAGTGTTGAAGCGTTGCAGTAGCATGCGGATCAATGCGACTGGTTCAAATCCCCGAGCGGGTCATCGGGCTGATCATCCGGCTTCCCAGGCCCAGTGCTTCTGTCACCAGGCCCCGCAGTTCGTCAGTATTTTCGTCCTTGGTGCAGTGCGACAACTTCTCACCGATGGTAGGGGCGGTGTCTTTGCCTTCAGGGAACGCGCGCAAAATCAGCAACCCGCTGTTGGTCAGCACTACTTCGAAAAACGAAACCCCCGACATCCCGTCGAAGTGGATATAGCCGACGTCGGCCAGCCATTTGACGGTAGCCAGGAACAGCGTTTCTTCTTTTTCCAGGGCGTCGCGGTTGCTGGGGCTGAGGTTTTTGTAATCGAGAAAGCGTTCGGCGGTGAGGGTCAGGGGCAGTGGGAAGTTGTGATACAGGTGGCCCAGGATCAATCCGGTGTAGCAGTCGAACAGTTCGATATTGTTCGACGGCAGGGCGTTGATCGAGTGTAGGTTTTTGTCTTTGAGGGAACCGGCTAATCCTTTAAACATGTGAACCTCTGTAAATGGAATCTGCATGCCATGTCTGAACAATCGTACCCAGTTGGTATAGCACAGCCGCGCCCTTGAGCTTGCGGCAGGTTGCCTGGAAGTGGAGGCCCCGGTCGCCGGGGGGTTGTTAGTTGTTACAAGATAATGCAGAGGTATGAAGAATTTCCTCAAAAGTCATATCCCCGCTGGATATTTGAAACCGGAGTGCTATTACTGTTGGGCGCGAGAATTGGCGCATGGTTTTTTTGGGGTTCCCCGATGAAGCTATTTAATTTCAGGAGGATAGATGTCAAAGCCTGCATGGATGCGCAATACCCTGGTGGCCACCGCTTTGCTGAGTGTACTTGCCGCGCCGGTTTACTCCGCGCAGGCCCGTACCCTGCAACTGGCCATCGGTGATGAACCCACCGAAGGCTTTGACCCGATGCTGGGCTGGAGTCACGGCAGTTATCTGCTGTTGCACAGCCCGCTGCTCAAGCAAAACGAGGACTTGTCCTGGAGCAGTTTTTTGCTCAGTGATTATCAGACCAGTGACGATGGCAAAACCTGGACCCTGAAACTCAAGCCCGATTTGAAATTCTCCGATGGCTCGCCTCTGACGGCCAAGGATGTGGCGTACACCTACAACAATGCAGCGGCCAGCGGCGGCAAGGTCGATATGGGCAACTTCCTCAAGGCCCAGGCGGTTGATCCGCTCACGGTGCGCATTGAGTTGAAGGCGCCGCAAAGTACCTTCGTCAATGTGCTCGGTTCGCTGGGTATCGTCTCGGCCGACAAATACGACGCCAAAACCTACGCGCAAAAACCGATCGGTGCCGGGCCTTACCGGTTGGTCAGCTATCAGCCGGGGCAGCAACTGATTGTTGAGGCCAATCCTTATTACGCGGGGCAGAAAAACGATTTCGACAAGCTGGTATTTGTATTCCTCGATGAGGACAGCGCGTTTGCCGCCGCCCAAAGCAAGCAGCTGGGTATCGTGCGAATCGCACCGTCGCTGGCAGTCACTCCGACTCCCGGCATGAAGCTGTGGGTGCGCCCCAGTGTTGAAAACCGCGGCATTGTGCTGCCTACCACCCGGTCAGGCGAAAAAGATGCCCATGGCTACCCCATCGGTAACGATGTGACGGCCGATGTGGCAATCCGCAAGGCCATCAACTACGCAATCAACCGGCAATTGCTGGCGGACCAGATTCTGGAAGGGCATGCGATTTCTGCCTACACCGGGGTCCAGGGTTTACCCTGGGACAACCCCGATGCGGCCTTCAAGGATGGCGATATCGCCAAGGCCAAACAGATCCTGGATGAAGCCGGCTGGGTTGAAACCGCCAGTGGCATTCGTGCCAAGGACGGCCTGCCGGCCAAAGTCACCCTGTGGTACGCCAGTGGCGATGCGACCCGGCGTGATCTGGCCCAGGCCGTGCGCTCCATGCTCAAGCCCGTCGGTATCGAGGTGGACTTGAAGTCCGGCAGCTGGGAAACCGTTGAGCGCAACATGCACGCCAACCCGACCCTGTTTGGCTGGGGCAGCCTCGACCCGATGGAGCTTTACCATCACTACAGCAGCAAGGCCGCAGGTGTTGAGTACTACAACCCCGGCTATTACAAGAACCCTGTAGTCGATCAGCATTTGCAGCAGGCGCTGGATGCTCCGACCTGGCAGCAGGCAGTACCGTACTGGCAGCAAGTGGAGTGGGACGGCAAAACCGGCGCCGGGGTCAAAGGCGATGCAGCCTGGGCGTGGTTGCTGAACGTACAGCACACGTATTTGGCTGATGAATGTATCGACCTGGGCAAAGGCGCTCCGGAAATCCATGGTTCCTGGTCGTTGCTCAATAGCCTTGATGGCTGGAAGTGGACCTGCAAGTGATCCGCGGATTCTCGCTCTATATTGTGCGCTTGATATGCCTGCTGCTGGTGACGGCCGCAGGTACGTTCACCTTGCTCAGCTTTTCTCCGGTTGACCCGATCCGGGCCTATATCGGCAACGACCTGTTGCACGTGCCGCCCGAGCAATACCCGCTGATTGCGGCGCGCTGGGGGCTGGATCTGCCCTTGTGGGAGCGTTTCCTGCATTGGTTCAGCCAGGTCCTGCAAGGCGACTTCGGCTACTCGATGCTTTATAACGCGCCGGTGTCGCAAGTGATTGGCGAGCGCTTTGCCACCTCATTCGCGCTGCTATTGTCGGCGTGGCTGTTTTCCGGGATTGTCGGTCTGGCCATGGGGCTGACGGCCGGCCGTTATTTGAATCGCTGGCCCGACCGGTTGATCTCGACCCTGTCCTATGTGCTCGCGTCTCTGCCGACCTTCTGGATTGGCCTGTTATTGCTGTCACTGTTTGCCGTCACCCTCAACTGGGCACCGATCTGCTGTGCCTGGACCCCCGGTAGCAGCGCCGAAACCGCTACCTGGGGCGACAAGCTCAGGCATTTGATTTTGCCCATGCTGGCCCTCGGGGTTCTCGGTGTCGGCAATATTGCGCTGCACACCCGCTCACGGGTGGCAGAGGTGATGAACAGTGAATTCATTCGCTATGCCCAAGCCCAGGGTGACCAAGGCTGGCCGCTGATCAACTTTCATATTCTGCGCCACGCCGTCACCCCCGCGTTGTGTCTGCAATTTGCTTCGGTGGGGGAGTTGATTGGCGGCTCGTTACTGGCTGAAAAGGTCTTCGCTTATCCGGGCCTCGGCCAGGCCACTATCGATGCCGGCTTGCGCGGTGATATCCCGTTACTGATGGGGATTGTGATGTTTTGTGCGGTGCTGGTGTTTACCGGCAACAGCATTGCCAACGCGCTGTTACTGCGCCTCAACCGCGGAGCGGCGCGCCCGTCATGACTTACGACCCTAATCGTGCCTTGTTCAGGCTTTGCCTCTCGTTATTGATGCTGCTGCTTCTGATCGCCTATGGCCTGTCGATAGTCAGCGTTGATGTTCCAATGGATTTGCTGGCGCGGCGCCTGCCACCCTCATCCGAGTACTGGTTTGGCACCGACAGCCTGGGACGGGACTTGTGGCTGCGGTGTTTCCAGGGCATGACCACCAGCCTGCAAATCGGTTTGACCGCTGCCTTTAGCAGCGGTTTTCTGGCGATGTTTGCCGCCAGCCTGTGTGCACTGAACAAAACCCTGGACTACCTGATTCGCGGGCTGATCGACAGCATGCTGGCATTGCCGCATCTGCTGTTGCTGGTGTTGATTTGCTTCACCCTGGGCGGCGGAAAACAGGGGGTGATCCTGGCAGTGGCCTTGACCCACTGGCCGCGACTGGCCCTGATCCTGCGTGCCGAAATCCTGCGCATACGCGAGACCGATTTTGTCATGCTCTCCCATCGCCTGGGTAACAGCAGCTTCTATCGCTGGCGCCATCACTTGCTGCCGTTGCTGCTGCCGCAGTGGATCATCGGCACCTTGCTGATGTTTCCCCACGCAGTGTTGCATTCGGCGGCGCTGAGCTTTCTGGGCTTTGGTCTGGCGCCCCATGATCCGTCACTGGGCTTGTTGCTGGCGGATGCGCTACGGTACTTGAGCACGGGTGCCTGGTGGATGGCGTTCTTCCCGGGTTTGATTCTGGTGGGTCTGGTACTGGTATTCGACCAATTTGCACGAGCGCTGCAACAGCTCTGGATAAGGATTACCTGATGCTGAAATTCGACCGGTTTGCGATCGATATTGCCCACTATCACTGGCTGGGCCATAAAACCTGGCATCCGCTGCTGAGCAATATCTCCCTGCAGATTCACCCCGGTGAACTGGTGGCACTCGTGGGCTCCAGCGGCGAAGGCAAAAGCCTGTTGCTGCAAAGCACTCTGGGTTTGCTGCCTGACAATATGCGCTGTCATGGCGATATCGTGCTCGATGGCCAGGTGCTGAGCGATGCGGGCAAGGTCGATCAGCGCGGCAAAACCCTGTGCTACGTGCCCCAGGGCGTGAGTGCCCTGAATCCGCTGATTAAAGTCGGCCCGCAGTTGAGCAGGGCGGCGCAGTTGAGCGGGGTCACCCTGCAACCGGGTGATGTGGCGCGCCAACTGCAGCAATACAACCTGCAACCGGGGCTGGTGGACGAGTTTCCGCGCAAGTTGTCTGGCGGGATGGCCAAGCGGGTTCTGGCCAGTTGCGCGGCGCTGACCCATGCACGCTACATTCTGGCGGACGAGATCACCTCGTGGCTGGATGATGAGCACGCGTGTCAGTTGCTGACCCATCTCAAGAGCTTTTGCCGACAGGGGCGAGGGCTGTTGTGGGTGACCCATGACCTGGCCCTGGCCGCGCGTTTTGCCGACACCATCGCGGTGCTGCATCAAGGCCAGTTGCACGAAACCCTGAGCGCCCGGGAGTTGCGAGAGAACGGTGGCAGCCCTTGGCTGCAGTCGCTTTGGGCGGCCTTGCCCGAGCAGCAGTTCCTTGCGCGACGGGTGCCTGAAATCGGGAGTCAGTCTTATGCTTGAAGTACGCCAGCTGACCATTGTGCAAGAGGGTCGTCGACTCTGGGATTCGGTGTCTTTTCAGGTCGCTGCGGGTGAGCGTCAAGGGATCTCCGCCCCCAGCGGCTATGGTAAAACCACGTTGGGCCGGGTGCTGGCGCAATGGCAAACGCCAACTTCGGGCAGTGTCACCGTGGGCGGGAAATCGCTGTCGAAGAAGGGCTACTGCCCGGTCCAGCTAGTGCCACAACACCCCGAGCTGACCTTCAACCCCTATCGCACCACGGGCGAGAGCCTGCGTGATGCCTGGTCTCCGGATGCTGCCTGGTTTGAACGTCTGGCGGTGAGTCCGGCCTGGCTCAAACGCCGCCCGGATGAATTGTCGGGAGGCGAGCTGGCGCGTATCGCCTTGCTAAGAGCACTGGACCCGCGCACGCGCTATCTGATTGCCGATGAGGTGACGGCGCAACTTGACCCCCATATTCAGGCACAGGTCTGGCAGGTGTTGCTGGAGGAGGTCAAGCGCCGAGAGTTGGGGCTGATTGTGTTCAGCCATAATAAGGCGCTGCTGGAGAAGGTCTGTTCCAGTATCTGGATGCCACAGCGGGACGGCTGATCCGCGCAAGCTGTGTGCTGTCATCGCGAGGCAAGCTCGCTCCTACAGGCCATGCAGCTCGCAATACTCGTCCCAGTCCATACCTGCCATTTGTGCCACCTCGCGGTGTACCTCCAGACGTTGGGCCTCAAACTCCTCGGCGCTGGCGCTGGTCAATAGCAGCGTCAGCTCCCAGGCAAAAAAGCCCAGGCGTTCAGCCTCGGCCTCGAAAGCTTCGTTTAAACGCTCCTGGCGATATTCCTTCATCGATTGGCCCACCGCACGGGCGGCCAATGGATTTAGCGTCTCAAGCTGAGCCGCCAGTTCGGGGTGTTCGCCGAGAAAGCGATCAAGGGCTTTTTGATGGTTGATTCCGGGTTCAGTCATGCATGAGTCCGCGTTGGTAAAGGGTCATGGGCACAGGGTAGACCGTGCCGGGCCAGGGGTTTAGTGCTGTTTACGATAAGCACCCGGCTGTACGCCAATGGCCTTGGCAAATGCCCGGGTAAAGGCGGCAATCGAGTGATAACCCACCGCCGCGCAGGCCTGCTCCACGGTATGGTCTTTTTGCAGCAACTGACAGGCATGACGCATGCGCAGGGCCAGCAACACTTGGCCCGGAGACTGGCCGGCCTGTTCGCTGAAGCGTTTAAAAAATGCCGAGCGCGACAACCCGGTACAGGCCGCCATGCTTTCCAGTGTCCAGGGGTGTTGCGGGTGTTCGATCAGTTGCTCCAGCAAACCTGCAAACGCCGGCTGCCGGGCTAATGCCACCAGGCCGCCGAGGCTCGGGTTGTCGCTGACTTGTTGACGCAGCACATACAGAAACAGCAAGTGGCTCAAGCGCTCCAGCAACATGGAAGACGGCGCCGGGATGCGCTGGCACTCCTCAAGAATCAGCTGGAACAATGTCCGTGCCGCGCTGCAAGAGGGGTCGTCTGCGCGCAAGATAATCCAGTGGGGCAGGGCTTCGATAATCAGTGACGACAACCCGGGCAGGAAGTGGAAGAACCCGCACACCAGGCCCACGCCATCTTCAGCCTGGCTGTCCAGCGCTTGCATGGACTGGCGCGGCATCTGTGCGGCCAGGCTGGCATCTGGTGTGCCGGACAAGCGGTATTTCAGGTCTTGCAGCAGGAACAGCGCATCCCCGGCGTCCAGTTGCACGCCGCACTCATGGCCTTCGATATGCAGCCAGCATTGCCCTTGCACCACCACATGAAAACTGGCCCGGGCCAGGCCTTCGGTGCTGCTGTGCCAGCTGCCGCAGTAGCGGCCAACGTGGAACAGGCTGGCATCAAGCTCAAGGCTCTCTAATAACCAATCGATCAGTGGACTGGACGAATTCATCTAATGGAAACACTCTGGAGCAAGTAATCGCTACTTTAGAATATGGAATGAATTTTTTATAACCAACAGACTGTTTGGACCCCCACACAGGAGTCAATTCATGTCTCGCGTAACCCTTCACACCGTGGAAACCGCCCCTCAGGCCGCAAAGCCGTTCCTGGAAGCCGCGCAAAAAAACTCAGGATTTATTCCTAACCTGCTGGGGATTTTAGCCAATGCGCCAGCGGCATTGGAGACTTATGTCACGGTTTCGGCGCTTAACGGCAAGGCTGAGCTAACGCTGCCAGAAAGAGAAGTGGTGCAGCTGATTGCCGCCACCCGTCATGGCTGCGAGTTCTGTGTCGCAGGTCATACCGCTGTGGCGCAGAACAAGGCCAAACTCCCCGAGGAAGTTGTCGCAGCGCTGCGTGGGCAAACCGAGTTACCAATTGAACGACTTGAGGCCCTGGCCGCTTTTACCCGCGAAGTGATTGCCAGCCGTGGCGATGTCAGCGATCAAACCTACGCCGCGTTCAAGGCCGCAGGGTTTACCGAAGGTCAGGCGCTGGAAGTCATTCTCGGCGTAAGCCTGGCGACCTTGTGCAACTTTGCCAACGTATTCGCCCGTACTGCGCTGAACCCGGAACTTGCGCGCTACAGCTGGACCCGTCCTGAGTAATCAGGCAGCCGTGATTGAGAGGAGACATCAACATGCTTGACCCCGTACTGAGTCATTGGCTGGAGGCCGAAGCCGAAGCCCTGGACCTTGGTCACAGCGACCCGCAACACGTTCTGTCGCAGTTGGCTGCAGCCAATGTGTTGCGTGTCGGGATCAGCCCGCAGCAGGGCGGCACCGGCGGTAACCTGGCAGACGCGGTAGAAGTGCTGGCCAGTGTAGCCAGCCACTCATTGGCCTCGGCGTTTGTGTTCTGGGGTCAGCGTGCGTTTATCGAATACGTGTTGCATAGCCCGAACAGTGGTCTGCGCGAGTGTTTGTTACCTGACTTGCTCAGTGGCCAACTGGCCGGGGCGACGGGACTTTCCAACGCCATGAAATTTCTCTCGGGGATTGAGTCCTTGCAGGTGCGGGCCCGCGCCCAGGCCAATGGCTGGAGCCTCAATGGCCGTCTGCATTGGGTGACCAACCTGCGTAAAAGCGGGTTTGTAGTGGCAGCGGCCATTGAGTGCGAGGCGGGGGGCGCGCCCTTTGTGCTGGCGATTCCCGATGGGTTGCCGGGGCTTGCGCGCACCGACGATCTGCAGTTGATGGGGCTGCAGTCAAGTAATACGGCAGCCCTTGATTTTCAAGAGGTGCAGGTTGCTGAGGAGTGGTTGCTGCACGACGATGCCAAGGTCTTTTTGCCCGCAGTGCGCCCGGCATTTCTGGGTTTGCAGTGCGGCCTGGCGATAGGCCTTGCGCGGCGCTCATTGCAGGAAGCCCGCAACCATCTGCATGGCCCGGGTTCGGCGCTGCTCGAAGTGCTGCACGAGCAGCAGGAGCAACTTGAAAGTCATGTTGGCGCACTAAAGACCGGCCTGCTCGACGGGCGTTTTTTAGCCGATCCCGGCGCGTTGTTCCGCATCCGGATTGCCTTGGCCGAAGCCACCGCCAGCGCGGTGCAGTTCGAACTGCAGGCCAGCGGCGGCAAAGCCTACCTCAGTACCCATGGCAGTGCGTTTGCCCGGCGTTGGCGCGAGTCGGCCTTTGTTCCTATCGTGACCCCCAGCCTGGTGCAGTTGCGGGCTGAGTTGTTGCGTCAGGCCAGGGCCTGCGCCTGATGAGCGGCATGTTGCTGGAGGCGCGCCAGCTCACCCTGGGCTATGCCCGCGGGCAGGGCTGGCAGTCCGTGCTTGAAGGGTTTGATCTGCAACTGATGCCTGGCGAAGTGGTATCAGTTCTGGGGCCTAGCGGCGTTGGCAAGTCCAGCCTGTTACGGGTACTGGCGGGTTTACAGACCGCTCATGCCGGCACTGTACATTTGCTGGGTGAACCACTGACGGCACCGCATCCACGGGTGGCCGTGGCCTTTCAGGACCCCAGTTTATTGCCCTGGCTGAACCTTGAAAGCAATGTCGCCTTTGGCCTGGATTTCGCCCGTCAGCCCGCTGGCACTGCCGCCGGGCGTAAGGCGCGGGTCGACCAGGCGATTGCCGAGGTCGGACTGCTGCATGCCCGCAGCCAGTACCCGGCGCAACTCTCCGGCGGGATGGCGCAACGGGTCGCTCTGGCCCGTTGCCTGGCCCGGCAACCACAAGTGCTGTTGCTCGATGAACCGTTTGGCGCACTGGATGAAGTGACCCGCGCCGACATGCAGCAACTGCTGCTGAATGTGATTGCGCGGCACAACACCGCCGCGCTGCTGATTACCCATGACATTGATGAAGCCTTACTGCTCAGCGACCGGATTTTGCTACTGGGCCACAGCCCGGCGCGCACGGTCGGCGAGTGGCGCATCGAACTGGCGCAGCCGCGCGAAGAGCGGATCGATGAGCTGGGCGCGCTACGCATCGAGATCCTCAAAACCCTTCGGCGGGCGAGCCGCACCTCTGACCCTGTTATTGACCCTTTGCCCGACTCGCTGGAGCTTGAACATGTGCCTGGACGACTTCACTCACACACGTCGTGACATTCTAAAACTCAGCGCCTTGCTGACTGCGGCCGGGGCCTTGCCGCTGCTCACCAGTCTGCAGGCGCGTGCTGCCGCCGAGCCGGATGCACCGGTGCGCATTGGCTACCTGGCGATTACCGATGCCACGCCGTTATTGGTGGCGCACAACAATGGCCTGTTTGAAGCCGAGGGCATAAAGGCGGAGCGCCCGGTGTTGTTGCGCAGCTGGGCACAGGTGATCGAGGCCTTTATTTCGGGTCAGGTCAATGTGATTCACTTGCTGTCGCCGATGACCGTGTGGGCGCGCTATGGCAGCAAGGTGCCGGCCAAAGTCGTGGCCTGGAACCATGTGGGGGGCTCGGGTTTGACCGTTGCGCCTGATATCACCGAAGTCAGGCAGCTGGGTGGGCAATCGATCGCCATTCCGTTCTGGTACTCGATCCACAACGTGGTGGTGCAGCAGCTGTTTCGTGACAACGGTTTGCAGCCGGTCACCCGCCCGGTGGGCAGTGCACTGGCGGCCAACGAAGTGAATCTGGTGGTAATGCCGCCATCCGACATGCCGCCTGCGCTGGCCACCCGCCGTGTTGCCGGCTACATCGTCGCCGAGCCGTTCAATGCCTTGGCCGAAGATCTCAAGGTTGGCCGCGTGCAGCGATTTACCGGTGACCTGTGGCGCAACCATGCCTGCTGCGTGGTGTTTATGCATGAACACGATTTAAACAACCGTCCTGAGTGGTCGCAAAAGGTGGTCAATGCCATCGTCAAGGCGCAACTCTGGACCCGCGACAACCGTGAAGCCGCCTCCAGATTACTGGCCAAGGACGGTGACAATCGTTATACCCCGCACAGTGCCGAGGTGTTGCGCCAGGTGCTGGCCCCCACGGCCAGTGAGCGTGCCGGCTATGCGGCCACAGGCGCCATCCGGCACGCCGACTGGGATGAGCAGCGCATCGACTTTCAGCCATATCCATTCCCCAGCTATACCGAGGAACTGGTGACGCGCTTGAAGGACACGCTGATTCAGGGGGACAACGGGTTCCTGGCGAACCTTGATCCCAAACACGTGGCCAAGGATCTGGTGGACGATCGCTTTGTCAAAAACAGTATCGCCGCCGTGGGTGGCCTGCAGGCATTCGGCCTGGCCGACAGCTTTGAGCGTAACGAGGAGTTTGGCTTTTGAATGGGGCTATGCCGTCTGCCCGGCGCCAGTGGCTGTTGGGCTGTGCCGGGTTATTGAGCCTTCTGCTGCTGTGGTGGCTGGGTATTGAGTTGCTGGGCAGCGCGCAGGGTTTGTCGGCGCGCTTTTCACCGCAGGCGACCTTTAGCAGTCTGATCGAACTGCTGGGCAGCGCGCAGCTCTACGAAAATGTGTGGGTGAGCCTGAAGCGGATTCTGGTCAGCCTGTTCATGGCGTTATTGATCGGCGTTCCCATGGGACTGTTGATCGGCGGCTCGCGCAATCTGGAGGCGGCGACCACACCCGCGTTTCAGTTCCTGCGCATGATTTCGCCGCTGTCGTGGATGCCGGTGGTGGTGATGTTATTGGGGGTTGGCGACCAGCCGATCTACTTTTTGCTGACGTTTGCGGCGGTGTGGCCGATTCTGCTCAACACCATCGCCGGGGTGCGTCAGCTGGACCCGCGCTGGCTGCAACTGAGTCGCAGTTTGAGTGCAACACGCCGCGAAACCCTGTTGCGGGTGATCGTGCCCGGGGTGCTGGGCCATGTGCTGACCGGTGTGCGCTTGTCGATCGGCATCCTGTGGATCGTGCTGGTGCCCTGTGAAATGCTCGGCGTAAGTGCAGGCCTTGGCTACTTCATTCTGGACACCCGCGATCGCCTCGCTTATTCGGAGTTAATGGCGATGGTGGTGTTGATTGGCGTGCTGGGCTTTGCTCTGGATGCATTCGCGCGCTGGCTGCACAGGCGCTGGGTGCATGCCTGAGCGGGTCCACAGCATAGAGGTTCAGGCCAGGCAGGCGCGCGCCATGCACGCCTGCCGTTGATGCCTGTAAAGAGGGTTACTGCTTGGGTGTTTCGGGCAGGAACCAGTTCAGCAGCAGGGCGCAAATACCCCCCGTGGCTACACCGGACTCCAGCACGTTGCGCAGGGCGGCGGGCATGTGGGCCAGGAACTCGGGAACTTGCGACACACCAAGACCCAGCGCCAGTGACACCGCAATAATCAACAGTGCGCGACGGTCCAGTGTGGTGCTGGCCAGGATATTGATGCCGGAGGCTGCAACCGCGCCGAACATCACCATGGCTGCGCCACCGAGCACTGGCTCCGGCACCGCCTGAATGGCACCGGCCACGCTCGGGAACAGGCCCAGCAGTACCAGCATGCCGGCAATCCACACGCCAATATGGCGGCTGGCGATACCGGTCAACTGAATCACCCCGTTGTTCTGGGCAAAGATCGAGCTGGGGAAGGTATTGAAAATGCCCGCCAGCAGCGAGTTGGCACCGTTGACCAGCACGCCGCCCTTGATGCGCTGCATCCACACCGGGCCTTCAACCGGCTCGCGCGACACTTTGCTGGTGGCGGTTACATCGCCAATGGCTTCCAGCGAGGTCACCAGATAAATCACCAGCATCGGAATGAACAAGGCCCACGAGAAGCCCAGGCCAAAGTGCAGCGGTACCGGCACCTGGAACATTTCGGCCTGGTGCATGCCGGTGAAATCCAGCCGCCCGAGGTAGCCCGCCAGCGCGTAGCCCACGGCCAAAGCGATTACGATGGCACAGCTGCGCATCCACACCAGCGGGATCCGGTTGAGGATCACGATAATTGCCAGCACCACGCCCGACAGCATCAGGTTTTCGCCATTGGCGAAGGTACCGTTGCCCATCGCGGTGAAGCCGCCACCCATGCTGATAAGGCCGACTTTAATCAGGGTCAGGCCGATCATCAGCACGACGATGCCGGTCACCAGCGGGGTGATCATGCGTTTAACAAACGGCAGTACCCGTGAAATGCCCATTTCGACAAACGAGCCGGCAATCACCACGCCAAAAATGGCCGCCATGACCCCTTCAACCGGGGTGCCTTGTTTGACCATCAATGCGCCGCCCGCAATCAGCGGGCCGACAAAGTTGAAGCTGGTGCCCTGGACGATCAGCAGTCCCGCGCCGAACGGCCCGAAGCGCTTGCACTGGACAAAGGTCGCGATCCCGGAGATCACCAGCGACATGGACACAATCATGTTGGTGTCGCGGGTCGAGACGCCCAGCGCCTGGCAAATCAGCAGGCCGGGAGTAACGATCGGGACAATAATTGCCAGCAGATGCTGCAGTGCTGCCAGAAAAGCGATCCACGGCTTGGGACGGGCTTCGAGACCAAAGACCAGTTCGCTGGTCTGGGACTCGGCTTCATGCGGTGAGTTAGGAGAGGTCATGGCGAGTGCCCTGGAAAAAAGAGCGCGATTCTACTGGTCTTGAGCCATCACGCACAGCGTTTGCTTGCCTGCCAGCGTAGCGCGGCTTTAATTATTCGAATGTTCATCGACTATGACGGTCCGAGTCCAGGTCAGGCCGGGTATCGGCATTACATGAAAAGGGACGCGTAACCATGCTTGAACCCACGTGGACGGCTTTGAAAAACCACCGCAGGCTTCATCAGATTGTCGCCACCCTGGTGCGTTTCGGCGCTCAGGCCGTGCTGTTGCGACTGGGCCTGGGCCGTTTGCTGGTTGACGTCAATGCCGAACCCGGCGAGTCGCTGCCGGCCAGTACCCCGCAGCGGGTGCGCATGGCCCTGGAAGCGCTGGGGCCTACCTTCATCAAGTGCGGGCAGATACTGGCCAGCCGCAGCGACATCCTGCCGCCCGAGTGGGTCGATGAGCTGCAAGCCCTGCACAGTCAGGCGTCAACCTTGCCGTGGGCCGGGCTGGAGGACCAGGTGCTGGAGGATTTGGGGTGTGGGCTCGACCAAGTGTTTGCCGAGTTCGACACTCAACCCCTTGCCGCGGCCTCCATGGCCCAGGTGTACCGGGCGCGCTTGCTCAGTGGTGAAGCGGTGGTGGTGAAAGTGCAGCGGCCCGGCTTGCGCCACAAAATGACCGCCGATTTGCAGTTGCTCGAAAGCCTGGCCCAACTGGTTGAGCAGAATGCCGCGCTGGCGGTGTATCAGCCGCGCCAGATGGTCCGGCAATTGGCCCGGGCGATGCTTGAGGAACTGGACTTCACTCAGGAAGGGCAGAACGGCGACAGCATCGCGCAGAATTTCGCCGGCACCCCGCATATCGTCATCCCGCGTAACTATTGGGCCTTCAGCAGTCAGCGTTTATTGGTGCAGGAATTTTTACCGAGCTTTACCCCTCTGGAGCGGGATGCACTGATTGAACAAGGGCTTGATCCCGGCTTGCTGGCCCGGCGCGGGGCACAGGCATTTATCAAAATGTTGCTTGAGGACGGGTTGTTCCATGGCGACCCGCACCCGGGCAATCTGCGGGCGATGAGTGACAATCGCGTAGGTTTCATCGACTTCGGCATGGTGGGTCGACTGGATGAACGACGTCGCCTTGAGGTCATGAACTTCATGCGCGCATTGACCGAAGGCAGCACCGAGACCCTTGTTGCAGTGCTGATCGACTGGAGCGGGGAGCGCGTGCAAGACCTGTCGCAGATCGAGCAGGCCGCCCGCGAGTACATGGCGCGCCATAGCGGCGGGCCATTAAAAATGAGTGCGTTGATTACCGGTTTTCTTGGTTTGATCCGCGAGTACCGCTTGTTGCTGCCACCGGATTTACTGGTGTTGTTCAAGGCGCTGGTGACCGCTGACGGGGTGCTGACCCGGCTCGACCCCGAACTGGATCTGGTCGCCACGGCCCGGCCTGCGGTCGAGAAAATGCTGCGCGAGCAATTCAGCTGGAAGGTTGCCAAAGGGTTGGGCATCGAGGGTCTGGAACTGGGCCGCGGGGTGCTGAGCGACCTGCCCAAGCTCACGCGCCTGATGGTGCACCGGCTCAAGCATGGGGTGCTGGATCTCAAGGTTGACATGCCGGGACTGGAGCGGCTGGAGCGCTCGCTGCGACTGGCCTCAACCCGATTGTCGCTGGCGTTGCTGATCAGCGCGCTGCTGATTGCATTTGGTCCGCAAATTGCGGCAGCGGGGCCGGTGTGGCAGGGGTTGTCGGCCATTGGCTGGCTGGCGGGGATTGCGACCTTGGGGGGCTTGCTGGCGTTCTTGTGGAGCTTGTTCAGAGGCTGAGTGTCTGTAGGAGCGAGCTTGCTCGCGAGCTCTTCGCTCCTACAGGTATTACTGCGCTTTATAGATGCAGCGCATGCCCCAGCGCACGTAGCGCGGCTTCTTGCACGGCTTCACCCAGGGTCGGGTGAGCGTGAATGGTGCCGGCAATGTCTTCCAGGCAAGCGCCCATTTCCAGTGACTGGCCGAACGCTGTCGACAGCTCCGACACACCGGCCCCCACTGCTTGCCAACCGAGAATCAGGTGATTGTCCCGTCGTGCGACTACCCGTACAAAACCGCTTTTCGATTCCAGGGTCATGGCGCGGCCATTGGCGCTGAACGGGAAGCTGGCGCTTATGTAGTCCAGACCCGCCGCTTCGGCTTCGGCGGGGGATTTGCCGACCACGACAATTTCCGGATCGGTAAAGCACACCGCGGCAATGGCTGTGGGGCAGAACTCGCGCTGTATGCCGGCAATGATCTCGGCGACCATTTCGCCCTGGGCCATGGCCCGGTGAGCCAGCATCGGCTCACCGGTCAGGTCGCCAATCGCCCAGACATTGCGCATGCTGGTCTGACAGCGGTTGTCGACGCGGATCGCCGGGCCGTTCATGGCCAATGCCAGGGTTTCAAGGTTGAAGCCCCGGGTACGCGGACGCCGACCCACTGCGACCAGGACCTGATCGGTTTCCAGGGTTTGGCTTTCGCCCATGGCATTGCGCATCGACAGGGTTTTGGTGCTGGCCTGGAAGCCTTCGACGCTATGTTCCAGGTACAGGGTGATGCCCAGTGCCTTGAGGGATTCGGCAACGGGCAGCGTCAGATCTTTATCGTAGGTCGGCAGGATCCGGTCGCGGGCCTCGACCACTGTCACTTCTGCCCCCAGTTTGCGATAGGCGATGCCCAGCTCCAGCCCGATATACCCCGCGCCGACCACGGTCAGGCGCTTGGGAACGGCGGTGGGGGCCAGGGCTTCGGTGGAGGAAATAATTGCGCCGCCGATGGGCAGGATCGGCAGGTCAACACTTTGCGAACCGGTGGCCAATAACAGGTGCTCGCACTCGATACGCTGACCGTCGACCTCGACTGCTTTGCCGTCCAGGATCTTCGCCCAGCCATGGATGACCTTGACGCCGTTCTTTTTCAGCAACGCGCCGACGCCAGTGGTCAGGCGATCAACAATGCCGTTTTTCCACTGCACGCTCTGGCCGATGTCGAGGGTCGGGGCCTGGGTCTTGATCCCCAGAGGTGAGCTGTTGGTGCTGTAGCGTTGGGTGGTGTGAAATTGTTCGGCCACGTGAATCAACGCCTTGGACGGGATGCAGCCGACGTTCAGGCAGGTACCGCCCAGTGACTGGCCTTCGATCAGGACCGTTGCAATCCCCAGCTGGCCGGCGCGAATGGCTGCCACGTAGCCGCCAGGGCCGCCACCGATAATCAGCAGCGTGGTGTGTTGGGTTGGCTGCATGTTCACTCCAGAAACAGGGTGGCTGGTTGTTCGAGCAAGCCACGCATGGCCTGGATAAATTGCGCCGCGTCCATGCCATCTACTACACGATGGTCGAAGGAGCTGGAGAGATTCATCATTTTGCGGATCACGATCTGGCCTTTGACTACCACTGGCCGTTCGACGATGCGGTTAACCCCGATAATCGCAACTTCAGGCAGGTTGACCACCGGAGTGCTGACAATTCCGCCCAGCGCGCCGAGGCTGGTCAGGGTAATGGTCGAGCCGCTGAGTTCTTTGCGGGTCGCCTTGCCGGTGCGTACGGCGTTGGCCAGGCGCGCAATTTCATCAGCCGCGCCCCACAGGGTCAGGGTTTCGGCATGTCGAACCACCGGCACCATCAAACCGCCCTCGCTTTGCGCGGCAACGCCGATGTGGGCAGCGCCAAAGCGGGTGATGATTTGTGCTTCATCGTCGTAGCGCACGTTGATTTGCGGGAAATCACGCAAGGCCACGACCATGGCTCGTACCAGAAACGGCAACAGGGTCAGTTTGCCGCGGCTTTCGCCCCATTTTTGATTGAGCTGTGCGCGCAGTTCTTCAAGGGCAGTGACGTCGACCTCTTCGACATAACTGAAGTGCGCGGCGCGGCGCTTGGCGTCCTGCATGCGCTGGGCGATTTTACGGCGCAGGCCGATGACCGGGATTTGTTGCTCATCATTGCGTTTGGCATAGCCGCTGGCCGGTGCTGAGACGGGGCTGTTGTCCTGCGCCAGATAAGCCTCAAGATCGTCATGCAGTACTCGACCCGCAGGCCCGCTGCCAACGACAAAACGCAACTCGATGCCGGCATCCCAGGCGCGTTTTCGTACGGCAGGCGAGGCCAGCGGACGCTCATTGGCTTCGCGGGCTACCGGTGCAGGCCGTTGGGCCGGTGCAGGTTTGATCGCTGGGGACGTGACCACTGCCACTTCGACCCGGGCTTGGGGTGCAGCTTTCGGGGCTGCGGCCGGCGGTTCTGTAGCCGTGGCCGGCTGAGTGCTTTCGCGCAGGTTGCCAGCGCCTTCGACTTCGATGCGAATCAGCTCGCTGCCAACGGCCATCACTTCGCCGGGCTGGCCGCCCAGGGCCAGAACCCTGCCTGCTACCGGGGAGGGAATGTCCACGGTGGCCTTGTCGGTCATGACATCGGCGACCACCTGGTCTTCGCTGACCATGTCACCGACTTTGACAAACCATTCCACCAATTCAACTTGCGCAATGCCTTCGCCAATGTCCGGCATCTTGATAACGTGCGTACCCATTCAGACCTCCATAACCCGTTGCAAAGCCGCACCGACCCGTGCCGGGCCAGGGAAGTAAGCCCATTCCTGGGCATGCGGATACGGCGTATCCCAACCTGTGACGCGTTCAATCGGTGCCTCCAGATAGTGGAAGCAGTGCTCTTGAACCAGCGCAATCAGCTCGGCGCCAAAACCGCAGGTGCGGGTGGCTTCGTGCACGACGACGCAGCGGCGGGTTTTTTTCACGGAGGTAACAATGGCGTCCAGATCCAGCGGCCACAGGCTGCGCAGATCAATGACTTCAGCGTCGATACCGGTTTCTTCGGCTGCCACCTGGGCCACGTAGACAGTGGTGCCGTAGGTCAGGATGGTGACTTCAGTCCCGGGGCGCACGATCGCGGCGCAGTCCAGCGGTACGGTGTAATAGCCATCAGGTACGGCGCTGGCCGGGTGCTTGGACCATGGCGTAACCGGGCGTTCGTGGTGGCCGTCAAAGGGGCCGTTGTACAGGCGTTTTGGTTCCAGGAAGATCACCGGGTCATCGTTTTCGATGGCGGCAATCAGCAGGCCTTTGGCGTCGTAGGGGTTGGACGGCATTACGGTGCGCAGGCCGCACACCTGGGTGAACATGGCTTCCGGGCTCTGGCTGTGGGTCTGGCCGCCATAGATGCCGCCGCCGCAGGGCATGCGCAGGGTCATGGGCGCGATAAACTCACCGGCCGAGCGATAGCGCAGCCGTGCAGCTTCGGAAACGATCTGGTCGGATGCCGGGTAGAAATAGTCGGCAAACTGAATTTCGGCAACCGGGCGCAGGCCGTAAGCACCCATGCCGACGGCGGCGCCGACGATCCCGCTTTCGGAGATCGGGGCATCGAATACCCGCGAGCTGCCGTATTTGGCCTGCAGGCCTTCGGTGCAGCGAAACACGCCGCCGAAGTAGCCCACGTCCTGGCCGAACACCACAACGTTGTCGTCGCGCTCAAGCATCACATCCATGGCCGAGCGCAGGGCCTGGATCATCGTCATGGTGCTGGTGCTCACGGCGTTCTCCATCAGAATTTTATTGTTGTCGTTCATCTGGTTATAACCCCAATTCCTGACGTTGCCGACGCAAGTGCTCGGGCATGTCCTTGTACACGTCCTCAAAAATCGTGGCCGCGCTTGGCATTTGTCCGCCGGCCAGGGTGCCAAAGCGCTCGGCCTCCTTCTGCGCACCAATGATTTCGGCTTCGAGTTCGGCGCTGACGGCTGCGTGCTCTTCCTCGGACCAGTTGCCGGTGGCAATCAGGTGCTGCTTGAGGCGAATGATCGGGTCGCCCAGCGGGAAGTGGCTCCAGTCATCGGCAGGACGGTACTTGGAAGGGTCGTCAGAGGTTGAGTGCGGGCCTGCACGATAAGTTACCCACTCAATCAGTGTGGGCCCCAGGTTGCGTCGGGCACGCTCTGCGGCCCATACCGAGGCCGCGTACACCGCGATGAAGTCGTTACCGTCGACGCGCAGCGAGGCAATGCCGCAGCCCACGCCACGTCCGGCGAAGGTGGTGGCTTCGCCACCGGCAATGGCCTGGAAGGTCGAAATGGCCCACTGGTTATTCACCACGTTGAGAATCACCGGCGCGCGGTAGACGTGGGCAAAGGTGAGGGCGGTGTGAAAGTCGGATTCGGCGGTCGCGCCATCGCCAATCCAGGCTGAGGCGATTTTGGTGTCGCCCTTGATCGCCGATGCCATGCCCCAGCCGACCGCTTGCATGAATTGGGTTGCCAGGTTGCCGGAAATACTGAAAAAGCCGTAGTCCCTGACCGAATACATGATCGGCAACTGACGGCCTTTAAGGGGGTCGCGCTCGTTGGACAACAACTGGCAGATCAGATCCACCAGCGGTACGTCGCGGGCCATCAGGATGCTTTGCTGGCGGTAGGTCGGAAAGCACATGTCGTCGATGTTCAAGGCCAGGGCCTGGGCGCTGCCGATGGCTTCTTCGCCAAGGCTTTGCATGTAGAACGACATTTTTTTCTGACGCTGGGCGACCACCATCCGGGTGTCGAAAATCCGGGTTTTGAGCATGGCGCGCATGCCAGCCCGCAGGATCTCGGTTGAGACGCCTTCAGCCCACGGGCCGAGTGCCTGACCCTGATCGTCGAGCACGCGAATCAGGCCTTTGGCCAGATCGGCAGTATCGGCAGGCTCTACATCGATAGGGGGTTTGCGCACCAGACCGGCATCGGTCAGGCGAAGGTAGCTGAAGTCGGTCTTGCAGCCTGGACGGCCGGAGGGTTCGGGAACGTGCAGGCGCAGCGGTGCATATTCAGTCATGGCTTTCTCTACGCTCGATCTTGTCGTGTTTATTAGGCGCGGGAGCTAGTTTTTACGTCGAAGACCGGGCGGGTGATTAGGCCCGATCTTGTCCTACAACAATCATATTCCTGACAGTGAAGAATATTTCTCTGTAGTTCGTTGTGCTTTGTAGTGATTAAGGATAAGAATTCTGCATAAACACAAAAAACAGGTGCTTTTGTCTCATGCGCAAGCTAGATCGAACGGATATCGGGATTCTCAACAGCCTTCAGCAGAATGCGCGCATCACCAACGCGGACCTTGCGCGTTCGGTCAACTTGTCACCCACACCCTGTTTTAACCGGGTAAAGGCCATGGAAGAACGCGGGCTGATTCGTGAGCAAGTCACCTTGCTGGACGCCGACATGCTGGGCCTGCATGTGAATGTGTTCATTCATGTCAGCCTGGAAAAACAGGTCGAGGAAGCGTTGCAAAAGTTTGAGGCGGCGATCTCGGATCGTCACGAAGTCATGGAGTGCTATTTGATGGCCGGTGACCCGGATTATCTGATCCGGGTGCTGGTGCCGAGTATTCAGGCGCTGGAGCGCTTCATGATGGACTTTCTGACCAAAGTGCCTGGCGTCGCGAATATCCGTTCCAGCTTCGCCCTCAAACAGGTGCGCTACAAAACGGCGCTGCCGTTGCCGCCGGGTGGGCTGACGCTGGAGGAATGATTCAGACCCGCAGCCGCCAGCGCTCGTTGAATCGCAGCTCGACTCTGGCCAGAGGTTCGACATCAATCATGTTAAAGGAGGCGGTGCTCGCCGCCAGCGCATGCAGAATGGCCGCGCGGATGACGAAAGGGTGAGTCACTACCGCAAAATGGCCTTCTTCGCGAAACTCATCGAGCCAGGCGCCGACCCGCAGACACAGCGCCTCTACGGACTCCCCGCCGTGCGGTGCCGAACCGGGGTCGCTGGTCCAGTCCGCAAGCACCTGGGGGATGCTTTCCTGCAGGTCGCACAGACGCAGGCCGCGCCAGTCGCCAACGTCGTAATCCTCCAGCGCCGGTACGATCTCAATGTCGTCACCCAGCGCCTGGGCCGTTTGTAGCGTCCGGGTTTCGGGGGCGCAAAGAATTCGGACGGGTTTCTTCAAGGCCGCAGCCATTTCCTGTGCCTGCAGCAACCCCTTGGGGTCGGCCGGTTCATCCAGAGCAAAGCGCCCCAGGCGCTGGGCTTCAGTGCGGGCATGGCAAATAAAACTCAGGCGGATGGGCATGACGAAGTCCTTGCGGGTGATGCGATGCAGTTACAGGCTACACGCGTTCAGTTCTCACTTGCAGGATGCGGGCGCCCCTCAATTGAGATTAGGCGAGTATTATCACCGCGCATTTCTATCTCAAGGTACTTCGCCATGTCTGCCGTTCTCTTGAAAAAAATTCTCAATACCACAGCGCTGCTGGCTCTGCTGACCGGTGCCGGTTCGGCGTTTGCCCATGCGCACCTGCAACAGTCGACCCCTGCGGCCGACAGCAAAGTCGCCACCGCCAATGAACTGCGCCTGACCTTCAGCGAAGGCGTTGAAGAAAAGTTCACCAAGGTGACCCTGAGCCACGACGGTGCCCCCGTTGCCGTCAGCAGCATCAAGACAGAGCCCGGTAACAAGAAAGTACTGATTGTGACCCCGGCCCAGGCGTTGCCCGCCGGCAAGTACAACGTGGACTGGAAAGCGGTGTCGGTTGACACCCATAACAGCGCTGGCCAGTACGGCTTCACGGTGGGCAACTGAGTTGATGGTCAGCGACATGGTCGTGTGCCGGTTTGTGCATTTCTGCGCGGTGCTCCTGATTTTCGGGATCAGTGCATTCAGGCCTTTGCTGCTGGCTGCCCAGCCTTCACTTGAAATCGATCGCCGCTTGCACAGGTTTTGTCGCGCTCTGGCCTGGCTGGCATTGGCCAGCGGACTGGCCTGGTTGCTGCTGACCACCCATTCGATGGCCGGCAGCTGGTCAGAAACACTGGACCTCGACACGCTCTGGCTCGTGTTGGGCAGTACCTTTTTTGGTCAGGTCTGGGCCGGGCACCTGCTGTTCAATCTGATGCTGCTCTTCGCGCTTTATGCAACCTCCCGTTTCAAGGCCCCATGGGCCTTCAGCGGCCTGTTGCTGGCCACCCTCGCGCCCGTGGGGCATGGCGCGATGCTGGATGGCTGGCAGGGGCAATTGCTGATGCTCAACCAGTTGATTCATCTGATGTGTGTCGGGGCCTGGGTTGGCGGCTTGTCGGGGCTGTTGCTGCTGCTTTCACGGCCGAAGGGGCGAAGTGTGGACCTGGTGTTGCGCCGCTTCAGCAATCTGGGGTTTGTGCTGGTGGCCGGGATCATTCTTACCGGCCTTATCAATACTCGGGTACTGACGGGCGCATTTTGGCCTACGCCGCTGTTCGAAGGTTTCGCATTGATCCTGCTGATTAAAGTGACGTTAGTCGGTGTGATGCTATTGCTGGCGTTGTTCAATCTGCTGATGAGCCGCGCAGGCCGCTTTGCCGTCTTGCGCAACAGTGTGGCGCTTGAATGGTTATTTGGTTTGATGGCCGTGGCTGCTGTTTCACTATTGGGAACCTTGCCGCCGCTAATTATCAGGTGAATACCTGCTGACTCAATCTTCATCCAGCGGGGTTTGGTGATCCGTTATATTCAGTCCTCTCGTAACAAAAAAATACAAGAGAGGGCTTCTCGTTGGATCTTTCATCCCCGCTTTGGCTGGCACACGACACTCAGTTGATTGTGTGCTGCCTTTTGGCAATTATCGCCATCATCGTTTTAATCAGCGCCTGTAAGCTCACGCCCTTTCTCTCGATTCTTATCGGTACGTTCATTGCCGGGATTGGTGCCGGCTTGCCGCCGGAAATCGTCGCCAAGGCTTTCAGTAAGGGGGCCGGGAGCATTCTGGGCGAAGCCGGGATCATTATCTCCCTGGGGGCCATGCTCGGCGCCTTGATGGCCGAGTCCGGGGCGGCGGACCAGATTGCCTCAACGCTGTTGCGCCACGCACGAGGCAAGGCGTTGCCGTGGGTTATGGCGCTGGTGGCAATGGTGATTGGATTGCCACTGTTCTTCGAAGTAGGCCTGGTGCTGATGGTCCCGATCATTTTTGTGATTGCCCGTCAGTCGGGTCAGCCTTTGCTCAGGGTCGCAATCCCCGCACTCGCGGGCATGACCACTTTGCATGCCCTTATGCCTCCGCACCCCGGTCCCTTGATCGCCGTCAGCGCACTGCATGCGGACCTGGGCCTGACCATGTTACTGGGGCTTAGCCTGGCCATCCCTGCTGTCATTCTGGCCGGGCCGTTGTATGGCATCTGGCTGTCGAAAAGAATGCATGTTGTCGAACCAGCCGAGTTGGGTGAACTGTTTTCGGCAAAGGTTGCTACACGACGCAAACCTACTTTCGCCGTGTCTTTGCTGATTATTCTGTTGCCGGTTTTGCTGATGCTTGGCAGCACCCTGGCCAAGGTCGCCATGGCACCTGACAGTGTATTGGCCGTGACCCTGAAGTTTCTGGGTGAGCCGTTGATTGCACTGGGGCTGGCGGTGATCGCTGCGGTGATTTGCCTGGGCTGGTCAATCGGCATGGCCCGCGATCAGGTGGGCGGAGTCTTACGCAAAAGCCTGGCGCCAATTGCAGTGCTGTTACTGACGATAGGTGCGGGGGGCGGGTTGAAAGAGACGTTGCTGCAGGCGGGCATCAGCGACACGATCGGCAAGGTGGCTACAGGCGCGCATCTTTCCTACCTGTTACTGGCTTGGCTGATTGCGGTGGCACTGCGCCAGGCGACCGGTTCGGCGACTGTGGCAACCACCACGACGGCGGGTATTCTGGCGCCGATGATGGCGGGCCTGGCAGCTACCCAGAGCTCACTGGTGGCGCTGGCCATTGGCGCCGGTTCGGTGTTTTTCTGTCACGTCAATGACGCGGGCTTCTGGATGGTGCGCGAGTACTTCGGGCTGGAGCTCAAACAGACACTCTGGGTCTGGTCGGTTCTGCAAACCATCGTATCTGTGGTGGGATTGCTGGGGACATTGTTGCTGTGGCATCTGCTCGTCTAGCAGTAGGAGCGAGATTGTCTCGCGATAGCCTCAAGTGCATCGCGAGGCAAGACCGCTCCTGCGGTCAAGACTGGCAGAGAGTTCTAAATGACCAGAAACAACGTAATCAGGCCGCCGAAAATTGCCCATTTCTCCAGGTAGTAGCGCGTGCGATTGCGTTTTTTCAGTTCTTTGCCGCGCAGGCGGATTTTGTACAGCCTGGTAAATGCGCGGTTCAGACCACCGGTTTTATCGCTGGTATCGTTGGGGGAGCTGGCAGACGCCATGACTGTGCGGCTGAACCACTGATTAAAGGCTGCAGCCCAGCGATATTGCATGGGGCGTTCCACGTCGCAGAACAGGATGATGCGATTCTTTGAGGTAGTGTTCTCGGCGTAATGGATGAAGGTTTCGTCAAACATTACGGCTTCGCCGTCACGCCACGAGTAGTTTTGCCCGTCGACGTTGATATAACAGCCCGGATCATTAGGGGTGTCCAGGCCCAAGTGGAAGCGCAAGGAGCCCGCATAGGGGTCGCGGTGGCGCACCAGCTTTGAGCCCGGTGGCAACTCGGCAAACATGGCGGCCTTGATGGTGCCGATGCCGTTGAGCAACTCAATGGTGCGTGGGCACAGTTCGACCGCCGACGGATGATTGTCGCCATACCACTTCAGATAAAAGCGCTTCCAGCCGCTCTTGAAGAACGAGTTGAAACCGACATCGTTCGGTTGTTCCGAACGTTTGATTTCACCCGCCTGCATCAAGTTGCGCGCTTCATCGCGGATCTCCTGCCAATGATCCTGCAAGGGCTGCAACTGCGGGAAATCTGCCGGTTTAAAGTAAGGCTGTGCCGGAACTTTGGAGAACAAATACAGGAAGCAATTGATTGGAGCCAGGAACGTGGAATGGTCGCTCAGCTGGCGTCCCAATTTATGGCGAACGTTGCCCCGCAAGTGCACATGGGCAATGGATAAAACGTAAACAGCAATGATGATGAGTTTCAAGAGTATCGTCACAAGTCAGGTGAAATGCTGCCCCTGCATGCACGCAAGTGGCCCGACCTCTTACAGGAGATGTCGGGCGCTGGTGTCTCTGGAGGGGAGCCAAAGTGTAAGGTTAAAACAGCACTTCGGGCTTTTTCCAGCGTTTCATGATGCTTTTGTATCTATTTGCTTACAGTCTTTGGTCGGATTGCGGGTCGGGTTTCGCTTGAGAGTGCGCCTGATTACGGGATTGCGACGTGTGACCAATGCCTTTGGTGCCCGCCCGGCAAGCCGCCCGAGTGCGTGAGCAGTCGCTGTTATTTGGGGGTTCCTAACGATTGGTACATCCGGAAGTGCTGAGGATCAAGCCAGCTTTCCACTTGCTCCATAAAGCGCCCGTGCCGGTCGTAGGTTGTGCGCAGAGCCTTGATGAAAACGGCCCCTGGCGCCCGCCCCAGTAGAAGCGCATCTTCTTGATTGAGTGGCTCGGCGCTAATCCATTGATCGCCGTTCTGCGCCACAAAACCGTAAGCGGCCAGAGTTATCGTCAGCGACTCATCTATCAGCCCTGTCCGTGGCAGGCTTTCAAGACCCCCGGTAGCGGGCATGAGGGAGCGCTCCAGGGAGATGGCGCTGCCATCGTCATGGCTGCGGCGGCGAACCAGAGAAATAAACTGGCTCAAACCAAATTTAAGGCTTAGCTGCGGGCGTTCTACGGCCTGGAGTTGCAGAAGTTCGGTGTGAATCCGGGCGCCAGTGTCGGCCAGCGCCTGGGTCCAGCCATTATTCTGGTCCAGGGTCATGCCGTCGTACGTGACGATGGCGCTGCCTTCGGTCTGCATGGCTATGTATTTGCGCCTTTCCAGTTCTGCCAGCGCTTCGCGAAGCGTGCCAGTGCTGACGCGCAGCTCCTCGGCCAGTTGCTTTTCGCCCGGAAGCAGGTGGCCGTCTGCCAACAGCCCGCTTTCTATGCGATGGACGAGTTCTTCGACGGCTTGTTGTCTTTTGTTGAATCGGGCGTGTTTTATCATGCCTGAGTAATAGTCGAGCAATGGCGGTTGAGCAATAAATACGCGGATAGAAAGCAGTGCGCATGGGGAGAAGGATGTAAAGCGAGCAGGGCGCCTTGAACCTTGCGGCTGCTCAAGGCAGAGGTATCAACCGCAGGCTTTGAGGTTGACCGGGCCGACAAACTCATTGCCACGACCCATGACGCAGGCTACGGCCTGATTGCGTTGACGCTCCCAGGCCTGGACCGGATAGGTCTTGTTCCACGCTTCATAGAGTTGGCGATCTTGCTTGGAGAGGCGCAAGTCGTAGCGTTTGCTCATATAGAAGTAGGTTCGCGCGATCATGCCTCGGATTGACGGCCGGGGCATGACCTTCCTGGCCTTGAAGTCGACTTGGGTCAGGCACGAACCGTACTGGCCCGACTGCGCAGGTAGCCAGCCAAAACTGAAGTTGTTTCTGTCGCCGTTGACCTCACCAATGCTGGGCACCAGATTGTGCAGGTCGGCCTCTGCAACTTTGTAGACAGGGTCGTTGCGGGTGCAGTTTTTTCGGCCGCCGCTTTGCCAGCATTGGCGCTGGTGACCAATTTGCCAGGCAGGAACGATGTGTTCCCACTCGATACGTGCTGCTCGATTGGCATTCTTGCGCGGGACATAACCACAGGCTTTGAGGTCGACCCGGTTGCCGGTGTATTTGCACCCACAATAGAACTCGGTGGACTGTGGCGCGTAGAGTTTCCAGGCGACCTTTTTGGCTTCACTGAAGGTTTGCGGCGCAGCAGCATGTGCGCTCATAGCGGTAAAGAGGCTGGCTAACGCCAGTATACGAACCCTCATTGACTCAATCTTCCTCTGGCACGGTCCAGAAAACATTGACCCCGCCATCATCGCGATGGGCGATTGTGACGTTGTCGTTTTCGGAGATCTCTTCTAACAGGCGCTCCCAGAACTCCGGGTTGTCGCCCTCAAGTCGTTCAAGCAACGCCATTTTGTCTTTTTGCGCTTTTGGCGAGCTGATGATTTTTTGTATGCGCGTTCCGAAAATTTCGTAGGGGCTTGGAAGGGGTGGCGCTTTCACCGGTTTTTTAGCCATGATGCGATCCTTGGTTGCTGTATGTGCATACAGTATTTAACTGCATGAGATTTGGCAACTGTTTGGATGCGTTTGGCTGCGGATCGGACTGCGTTTTTTTGGTTTAGTGCGAGAAGGACAGAAAAATCAATTAAATAGACCACTCACCGGGGTGATTGAGTGTTTTAAACGCCGGGCACTGGGCAGTGCCCGGCATGGGGAGATCAATACTCCCAGAACATCCGCTGCAGTTCTTTACTGTCCTGGGTTTTGGTCAGGGCGACCATGGCCAGGATGCGGGCTTTTTGCGGGTTGAGGTCGTGGGCTACAACCCAGTCGTATTTGTCGTCAGGTTGTTCTGCGTTACGAAGTACGAAACCGCCGTTATTTACGTGGGAAGAACGGATGATTTGCACGCCATCTTTACGCAGAGCTTGCAGGGTAGGCACTACACGCGAGGACACGGAGCCGTTGCCTGTGCCAACGTGAATGATGGCTTTGGCGCCGGCTTGGGCAAATGCTTTGTAAGCGGTGTCGTCGACGTTGCCATACGAGTAGGCGATGCCTACGTTTGGCAGGGATTTGATGTCTTTGATGTCGAATTCGGAGTCCATGGTGTGACGCTTGGCAGGCAAGCGGAACCAGTAGGATTTGCCTTCAACCACCATGCCTAGCGGGCCCCAAGGGCTTTTGAACGCTTCGGTCTTGATGTTCATTGATTTGGTGACATCACGGCCCGACTGGATCTCGTCGTTCATGGTGACCAGCACACCCTTGCCGCGTGCTTCTTTGCTGCCGGCTACAGCAACGGCGTTGTACAGGTTAAGCATGCCATCAGCGGACATGGCGGTGCCCGGGCGCATGGAGCCGACTACGATGATTGGCTTGTCGGTTTTTTCGACCAGGTTGAGGAAGTAAGCCGTTTCTTCCAGGGTATCGGTGCCGTGAGTAATAACGATGCCATCGACATCTTTGCTGTCAGCCAGTTCGGCGACACGACGGCCCAGTTGCAGCAGGTTGTCGTTGGTAATGCTCTCGGAAGCGATTTGCAGGACCTGCTCGCCACGCACGTTTGCCAGTTGGCTCAGCTCGGGTACGCCGGCAATCAGTTGGTCGACGCCTACTTTGGCAGCGGTGTAGGTCGCGCTGTTGGCTGCGCTGGCACCCGCGCCGGCAATAGTGCCGCCGGTTGCCAGAATCACGACATTGGGTTTGCCGGCTTCTTGTGCCTGAACAACAGGCAGGGCCAGCAGAAGGGCCAAGGCGGCCGGAACAATAGTTTTCAACACAGCTGGTTTCATTATTTGCTCTCTTATTGGTGGGCGCGCTGATGTACCGACATCAAGCACCGCGCGTGCCGTCACTTGCGCACGGGCTGCCTACCAAAGCACTAACTGTGCCACTGTCGGGTCTGTTTTAAGACAGTTTAACCTGTTGATTAATAAGGATATTTTTATATAAAGGTTTTTTCTGTGACGGCGCGGGACGGTTTCCCGAACAACCAGCGGTTTTTTGTTCGGAGAGTCGACCGTTGGTCGAGCGGTTGGCGGCTGTTTTTCACGTTGACAAATGAGAAACAGCTTTTCATAGTGAGGCTCAAGCAAACGTTTGCGCGGTGCTTTCAAGTCGGCTCGATTGGGCTTGTACCATGACTTGCTGCCCATGTGTTTTGTCAGGCTTTCTCCGGGCTGGACGTTGCTCACAATAATCATAAGATCGGAGTTCCCCCCCATGAAGCTGCCCTTTGCTGGACGTCTTCTCGCTGTCGCCATGTTGGCCGCAGCCTCCTTGACCCTCTCTGTTGCTCACGCCGATACCGCTCAAAAGCCCAAAGTAGGGCTGGTGATGAAATCGTTGGCCAATGAGTTTTTTGTCACGATGCAGGACGGTGGCAAGGCGTATCAACAGGCCCACGCCGCGGATTTCGATCTGGTCTCCAACGGGATCAAGAATGAAACCGACACTGCCGGTCAAATTGACATTATCAATCAGATGATTATCGCCAAGGTCGATGCGCTGGTGATCGCTCCTGCTGACTCCAAGGCGCTGGTTTCGGCCATCAAGAAAGCCAGGGACCGCGGGATCGTAGTGGTCAATATCGATAACCAGCTGGACCCCGAGGTCTTGAAAAGCAAAGGTATCGACGTACCGTTTGTGGGCCCGAACAACAGAAAGGGCGCGCGTGAAGTTGGAGACTATCTGGCGAAGCAGCTCAAGCCAGGCGATGAAGTGGGCATCATTGAAGGTGTATCAACCACCACCAATGCCCAGATGCGCACCGCAGGCTTTAAGGACGCGATGGATGCAGCCGGCATGAAAATTGTGTCGACGCAATCGGGTGACTGGGAAATCGATGGTGGCAGCAAAAAAGCGGCAGCCATGCTCAGTGAATATCCGAACCTGAAGGCGCTGCTGGCGGGCAATGACAACATGGCCGTAGGTGCCGTATCGGCAATCCGTGCAGCAGGCAAGGCTGGCAAGGTTCAAGTCGTAGGCTATGACAATATTGATGCAATCAAACCGATGCTGGAGGACGGCCGCGTTCTTGCCACGGCCGATCAGGCGGCTGCCGAGCAGGCGGTTTATGGCATCCAGACCGCGCTCAAGCTGCTAAAGAAAGAGCCGGTTGAGAACCTCAAGGATGGCGTTATTGATACCCCGGTGCAGCTGGTAACCAAAAAATAGTCATATTCGCTGCCACAGGCACCTGCTCGGCTGAGCAGGTGCCCGGAGAAGTTTTATGTCGGCTTCCAATGCCAGCGTGGTCCTGTCCGTCAGCGGGATTGGCAAAACCTATACCCAACCCGTTTTGACGGACATTGATCTTGCGTTGTATCGCGGTGAAGTGCTGGCCCTGACGGGCGAAAATGGTGCCGGAAAAAGCACCCTGTCAAAAGTCATCGGTGGCCTGGAGTTACCGACCCTGGGGCAGATGCAATTCAATGGTCAGCCCTACGCCCCCGCCAGTCGTTCACAGGCTGAGCGCCAGGGGGTGCGTATGGTCATGCAGGAGCTCAACCTGCTGCCCACCCTGACCGTGGCCGAGAATCTGTTTCTGGATAATCTGCCCGGTCATCTTGGCTGGATCAATCGCAAGCAATTACGCAAGGCCGCCATTGAAGCAATGGCCCAGGTAGGTCTGGAGGCGATAGATCCCGACACATTGGTGGCAGACCTGGGTATAGGCCACCAGCAAATGGTGGAAATCGCCCGTAATCTTATCGGTGATTGCCATGTGCTGATCCTGGACGAGCCGACGGCCATGCTGACGGCGCGTGAAGTCGAGATGCTGTTCGTACAGATCGAGCGGCTTCAGGCCAGGGGCGTGGCAATTGTCTATATATCCCATCGGCTCGAAGAGCTGGCGCGGGTTGCGCAACGCATTGCCGTTTTGCGCGATGGCTGCCTGGTGTGTGTTGAGCCGATCGCCAATTACACCAGTGAGCAGTTGGTCCACCTGATGGTGGGACGTGAACTGGGTGATCCATTGGAGCTGGGCTCACGTGAACTGGGAGAGCCGGCGCTTAAAGTCACGGCGCTTACCCGCTCGGACAAGGTCCGGAACGTGTCCTTTGAAGTGCGCAAGGGCGAAATTTTCGGTATTTCAGGTCTGATCGGGGCAGGGCGTACCGAGCTTTTGCGTTTGATCTACGGGGCCGATTTGCCCGATAGCGGCACCGTGGCTGTGGGCTCTCCTTTGCAGGTGGCCAGTATCCGGTCGCCGGCCGATGCGGTTAAGCAAGGGATCGCCTTGATTACCGAGGACCGCAAAGGCGAAGGCCTGCTTTTGACCCAGTCGATCAGTGCCAACATCGGTCTGGGCAATATGCACCGGGTTTCCAGTCTGGGGGTGGTGAGCGGTGCGCAGGAAGCTGCGTTGGCACAGCGCCAGATAGACGCGATGGGGATCCGCAGTTCAGGGCCGGAACAAGTGGTGTCGCAACTTTCCGGAGGCAATCAGCAGAAGGTGGTCATCGGCCGGTGGCTGGAGCGCGACTGCGCAGTCTTGCTGTTTGATGAGCCCACCCGTGGCATCGATATTGGTGCCAAGTTTGATATCTACCGGTTGCTTGGTGAGTTGACCCGTCAGGGCAGGGCACTGGTTGTGGTGTCGAGCGATCTGCGGGAGTTGATGTTGATCTGTGATCGTATCGGCGTGTTGTCTGCCGGGCGCCTGATAGAAACGTTCGAGCGTAACAACTGGAGTCAGGAGCAGCTGCTGGCAGCCGCTTTTGCAGGTTATCAAACACGAGATGCGTTGCTCGCTGAAGCCGCGCCAAAGGAAGCCTCATGAAGTCCACCTCTGCAGTGCCAAAAAGCGCTCGCAACTATTTCGGCACGGGCACTTATCTGGGGCTGGCCGGTGCGTTGCTGGCCATGATTGTGCTGTTTTCGAGCCTCAGCGATCACTTCTTTTCCTACGACACGTTAAGCACTCTGGCCAATCAGATTCCGGACTTGATGGTGCTGTCGGTGGGGATGACGTTTGTATTGATTATTGGCGGAATCGACCTGTCGGTAGGGTCGGTGCTCGCATTGGCGGCTTCAGCGGTCAGTGTGGCAATTCTGGGCTGGGGCTGGGGGATCTTTCCTGCGGCCCTGCTGGGAATGGCATGCGCTGCGCTGGCAGGTACGATCACGGGGTCGATCAGCGTCGCCTGGCGGATTCCTTCCTTTATTGTTTCTCTGGGTGTGCTGGAGATGGCTCGGGGCGCGGCCTATCAGATGACGGGTTCTCGTACAGCCTATATCGGTGATGCGTTTGCCTGGCTGTCCAATCCGATTGCATTCGGCATTTCACCCTCTTTCATTATTGCGCTGCTGATCATTTTTATTGCTCAGGCCGTTCTGACACGGACCGTGTTTGGCCGTTACCTGATCGGGATCGGTACGAACGAGGAAGCCGTTCGCCTTTCCGGTATCAATCCCAAGCCCTACAAGATTTTAGTGTTCAGCCTGATGGGTTTGTTGGCGGGCGTGGCTGCGCTGTTTCAGATATCCCGTCTGGAGGCTGCAGACCCCAATGCCGGTTCGGGTCTTGAGTTGCAGGTGATTGCTGCGGTGGTTATCGGCGGTACGAGTTTGATGGGCGGACGCGGGTCGGTCATCAGTACTTTTTTCGGGGTGCTGATTATTTCGGTACTGGCCGCGGGGCTGGCTCAAATCGGTGCAACCGAGCCGACAAAGCGTATTATCACCGGTGCTGTCATAGTGATGGCAGTAGTCCTGGATACTTACCGCAGTCAACGCGCACGGCGACGGAATTGAACAATGGCAACCATTAAAGATGTCGCAGCAATGGCCGGCATTTCTTACACCACGGTGTCGCATGTCCTGAATAAAACGCGCCCGGTAAGTGAGCCGGTGCGCTTGAAAGTTGAGGAGGCCATTGCGCGTCTCGACTATGTGCCAAGCGCTGTCGCACGCTCCTTGAAGGCCAAGACCACCGCGACTATCGGCCTGCTGGTTGCCAATAGCCTGAACCCGTACTTCGCCGAGTTGGCGCGGGGTATCGAGGATTACTGCGAGCGCAACAATTACTGCGTGATCCTGTGCAACGGTGACGACGATCCTGACAAGCAGCGCAACTATCTGCGGGTGCTGCTTGAGAAGCGCGTGGATGGTCTGGTTGTGGCTTCGGCCGGAGGCGATCTTGGCCTGGCGAGCGGGCTGGTCGGTGTGCGAACGCCCATGGTCATTGTCGATCGGAACCTCGAAGGTATCGACGCAGACCTGGTACGAATCGATCACGAACTGGGTGCGTATCTGGCCACCCGGCATTTGCTTGATTTGGGGCACAGGGCTATCGCCTGTATTGGTGGCCCTGCAATCACCCGCGTTGCACAGCTGCGCACTGCAGGCTACCTGCGAGCCCTGGCTGAGGCCGGTGTCACAGCGTCCGCACCCTGGATGATCGAGAGTGATTTCAGCAGTGTCGGGGGTTATCAGGCGGCAGTCAGCTTGCTGGAAAACAACCGGCCTTCGGCTATTTTTGCGTGCAACGACATGATGGGGATCGGTGTTTTGCGGGCGGCTGCAGAGCGCAATATCCGGGTGCCGGATCAGTTGTCTGTGATTGGTTTTGATGATGTGCAAATGAGCCGTTATGTCTATCCGGCGCTGACGACAGTCGGGCAGTCGATTTTGCAGCTGGGTGAAATGGCCGCGCAGTTATTGTTGCGCCGTATTGCATCGCCTGAACGGGCGGTGGAGCAGCGAATTGTGACACCAAGCATCGTGCTGCGAGAGTCGACGGCAGCCTATGTTGGGGCGCCGGTGCAATCCTTGCGAAAATCCCATGGGTGAGTCTCGATAACATGCAAGCAAACGTAGTGGTGGTTGGCAGTCTCAACATGGATCTGGTCACCCGCGCAGAGCGCCTGCCGCGCCCGGGAGAAACAGTATTCGGACAGTCTTTCGGTACGGTTCATGGTGGCAAGGGGGCGAACCAGGCTGTGGCAGCGTCGCGCCTGGGAGCACAGGTGGCGATGATCGGGTGCGTAGGCAGTGATGCGTATGGCGTGCAACTGCGTGAAGGGCTGGAGGCCGAGAACATCGATTGTCAGGCCGTTCGTACTGTCACGCAGGGGGTGAGCGGTGTTGCGCTGATCGTCGTTGATGCCAACAGTCAGAACACCATTGTGGTAGTGCCGGGCACCAATGGATGCCTTGCCTCTCAAGACATCATGGCGTTTGACGGCATGCTGCAAGAAACGAAGGTCATCATTTGCCAGCTTGAGGTGCCAATGGAGACGGTCGGCCACACCCTCAAGCGCGGGCGTGAGCTGGATAAAATTGTCATTCTCAACCCGGCCCCCGCCAGTGGACCGTTACCGGTGCAGTGGTATGCCTCGGTGGATTACTTGATCCCCAATGAAAGTGAAGCGGGGGCTCTGACTGGCGTTACAGTCGATTCGCTTGCGTCTGCAGAACTGGCTGCACGCAGCCTCCTGGCGCTCGGAGCGGGCAAAATTATTGTGACGCTGGGCGCGCAGGGCGCGTTGCTTGTCAGTGCGCAGCGCGTCATGCACTTTGCTGCACCCCAGGTTGAGGCGGTCGATGCAACGGCGGCCGGCGATACATTTGTCGGAGCTTTCTCGGCTGCACTGGCCGCGGGAAAAGGGGAGGACGATGCGATTCGTTTTGCCCAGATAGCGGCAGCATTATCAGTGACCTGCGCGGGCGCGCAGCCCTCTATACCTCGGCTGCAGGATGTAAAGGACTTTGCCTTGTCATGAAAAAAACACCTTTGCTCAACATCGCGCTTTCGCGACTTATTGCTTCGCTGGGGCATGGTGACATCGTGGTTATTGCCGATGCCGGTTTGCCTGTGCCCAATGGCGTGGAGCTGATTGATCTGGCGCTGACCCAAGGCGTGCCTGATGTTTGCAGTACGCTGAGCACCGTGCTCAGTGAGATGCAGGTGCAAAGTCATGTTCTGGCGCACGAGCTGCTGCAAATGCCTTGCCCGGCATTGTCATGCATCGATATGCACAACACTCGGGGAGATCTGGGGAGCAGGAGTTTGCTCGATCACAATGCGTTCAAGGCGCTATGCCTGCGGGCAAAAGTGATTGTGAGAACGGGAGAATGCCGTCCCTACTGCAACATCGCTCTGATCGCCGGAGTTACTTTTTAATACGTCATACAGGGAATAACTCATGTCGCGTTTTATGCGGATTTTTCATCACCTGATCAGGAGTGTCGTGTTTTTGTCTGTTCTCAGTATTTCAAGTGTCCATGCTGCCGAAAAAATCGATCTGATCATCGACACTGACCCCGGTGCTGATGACGTCGTTGCTTTGCTGCTGGCGCTTGCGTCGCCAGAGCAGCTCAATGTCTTGGGGATTACCACCGTGGCGGGTAATGTCCGTCTGGACAAGACCTCGCGTAATGCCCGCCTTGCACGGGAGTGGGCAGGCCGCGAAGACGTCCCCGTGTACGCCGGGGCACCCAAGCCTCTGGTGCGCACGCCCATCTATGCCGAGAATATTCATGGTCAGGAAGGTGTAACGGGTGTCCCGGTACATGAACCTGCCAAAGGGCTCGAGCAGGCCAATGCGGTTAACTATCTTATCGATACATTGCGTGCGGCGAAGCCAGGCAGTGTGACAATTGCCATGCTCGGACCACAAACCAACCTGGCGCTGGCGCTGATTCAGGCGCCTGATATCACCAAGGGTATCAAGGAGGTCGTGGTCATGGGCGGTGCTCATTTCAACGGCGGCAACATTACCCCTGTGGCCGAATTCAACCTCTACGCCGATCCGCATGCGGCAGATGTGGTTTTGAAAAGTGGCGTCAAGCTGGTTTATGTCCCGCTTGATGTGACACACAAGATCCTGACCAGTGACCAGCGTTTGAAACAGATTGCCTCACTTGGCAATCAGGCCGGCAAGCTGGTTGGCGATATTTTGAATGAGTATGTGAAGAACGATATGGCGCACTACGGATTGCCGGGTGGTCCTGTACACGATGCCAGTGTTATCGCCTACCTGCTCAAGCCAGAACTGTTCTCCGGGCGCGAGGTTAATCTGGTAGTGGATACCCGCGAAGGGCCTACCTTTGGCCAAACCATTGCAGACTGGTACGACACGCTAAAGCAGCCGAAAAATGCGTTTTGGGTTGAGAATGGCGATGCCCAAGGATTTTTTGACTTGCTGACCGCACGACTGGGGCGGCTGCAGTGATATGAGTCTGCGCCACCTTATGTCAGTTTCGAAAACGCCGTGTCCTTGTACTTTTCGAATATTTGGCTGACAAAGGCTCTGGCTGACTCGGTGCCAAGCTCTTTGACTAACAGGTCGATACCGATGATTGCCAGCTCCTCCGGGCTTCCAGGGCTGTAGGAGCACTGACCTTGAGGCCATTTGGCTTTGATGTCTGCATCGATGGTGACTGTAGTCATGAGTATCTCAAGAGGGGTGTTAAAAACGCGATTTTAGCAAAAAGACCTCCTGATGCTATCAGGAGCTCAAAGTTAATCATGTTACGGGTCTTTTGGGGCTTCAACTTTCGCATGAGGCCCGTGTGCATGCCACACTTGAATTTTTGAGGTCGGGGCCTTCACATGCACATTGATTTAAACAACCCGGATGGGCTGACGCTTGCAGCAGTCAGCCAGCTACTGGCCTCGGCCAGTGATGATGCACATACTCAGTTACGCGTCACGAAGGCAGGTATTGCCTATATCTCTTCTGGTGTTGTGGGTGGTGCCGATATCGAAGGGCTGCTGTTCAGGCTTGAGACTTGGGCTGCCGGCTCCGGGTATGTCGGTAATATTGCCGCAAGCGATGAGGTCTGGGTCATGCAGATTCGTAATGCGCTGAAGGACAATTGGCCGTGCCCTCCTTTCGATTACATTGATGTTTATTAGCGGCTTACACATTCCGTCACGATTAGATGTGCGCGTTTATGATGTGCTCGGGCAATATCTTGTGCCCTGCGGTTAATCAATTTTTGCCGTAAGACTCTGTGCAACCTATTTGCGAAAAAGCTGTCGCAAAGGTTTCGACTATTTATCTTAAGGAGGCTTCATGTCTTGGAAGCTAGCGTCATTGGTTTCGTTGTTGGCGGTTGTAGCGCTGTCAGGTTGTAGTACGCCGAACGCTGCAAAAGAGCCAGTGGCTGAGGCAGGTCACAGTCGTTGCGATGCTAAAGCAGCCAGCTTTGTGATTGGCCAAAAGGCGTCGCCAGAGCTGTTGGAACAGGCCCGCATCAAGGCAGGGGCACAGAATGCACGCATCCTGGCGCCACATGACATCATGACGCTGGAGTACCGTTCGGATCGTTTGAATCTTAATGCGGATGACAACGCCATCATTACCCGAGTTAACTGCGGTTAAGATCATTTAGCGTTGTTGCAGGCATAAAAAACCCCGTCACATGGACGGGGTTTTTTTGTTCGAAGGAGATTTACTCCGGACGAACCTGTGCAGCTTGCATACCCTTTTGGCCTTTCTCAGCCACGAAGGAAACAGTCTGGCCTTCTTTCAGGCTTTTGAAACCGTCGCTTTCGATAGCTTTGAAGTGTACGAACAGGTCGTCACCGCCACCTTGAGGAGTGATGAAGCCGAAGCCTTTTTCATCGTTGAACCATTTTACGGTGCCGGTTTGGCGATTAGACATGGTGTATCTCCAAGAAACTTATATTTTCAGTAGTACTGTGCTGCTCAGGCCAACTGGGCACACCGAGCTATCATAGTCGAAATGTGCGGTTTGGGAGCCCCCCTGAGCTGCAGTTTGCATCATTGTTAGCATTTGTCTGGCGCTTGAAGTGCCTTAAGTCCCCGTTTTATGGGGGTTTAGCGGCTAAAGCGCCTTCGAAAAAAAGCAGTAAAGGATGCATATTTTTTAGCAAAAAGACGTTTCAAGGTCTTTTTTGCTTGGCTCAAGGCTTAAATCAGCCCCCGAAAGATGCTTTATTTTGTTGCCCTGCAGGCCTGGATGGCATCCAGGGCCTTGGTCCGCAGCTCTACGCTCGGCATTTTTGTCTTGCTCATCAACTCTTTGATCTCGGCAGTCGAAAATTTCTCGGAAATTTTATCTGCACCGCATGCGCAATGTTGCTGGGCGGTTTTCTGATCGACACTTTGGCTGGCGGCTGCAGTGCAATCCTTCATATAGGCTTCTTTGGCGCCTGCAGGCCAACTTTCGGCCTGGGCGCTCAAGGGCAAGAGCATTGCCAGAGGTGCTGCTAGGGCAAGCAGGTGAGTCAAGCGCATGTGATTCTCCTTATAGACTTTAAATCTGAATTTGTTGCACTGAGTATCTGAGGGGATAGTGGAGCTCAAGTTCACCATTTTGCAAAAACCGCCTCATTGCTTCGAGTGAGCACCGGCGGGAGGGCGGCGTCCATTCTTCTGTGCTAGCATGCCGCCCTTGGCGTTTTTATGCTATTGCGTGCTCCCGAGCCGCTAAGCAGAGCCATTAACCCTTTTATTTGAACTCCAGTCACTCTGGTTCGGTTTAGTGTTGGCCGCAAGGCTCCTGCCACTGTGAGGCAGGTATACCTCCGAATCGCGTACTGGCTCATCCCAACCCACGTGACCTTTGGTAGGGGTCACCACTAGGAGAGGAGGCGCCATGCCAACTATTACTCTTCCCGACGGCAGTCAACGTACATTTGATCATCCGGTATCTGTAGCTGAAGTAGCCGCTTCAATTGGCGCAGGTCTGGCCAAGGCCACCGTAGCCGGTAAGGTCGACGGCAAGCTGGTTGATGCCTGCGATTTGATCGAACATGACGCCACCTTGCAAATCATCACTCCCAAGGATGAAGAGGGGCTGGAGATTATTCGCCACTCTTGCGCCCACCTGGTGGGGCATGCAGTCAAGCAGTTGTATCCAACAGCCAGAATGGTAATTGGACCTGTTATTGACGAAGGCTTTTATTACGATATCGCCTATGAGCGTCCGTTTACTCCGGATGACATGGCGGCTATTGAAAAGCGCATGCAGCAATTGATCGAAAAAGACTACGACGTCATCAAGAAAGTGACACCGCGTGCTGAGGTCATCGAGCTTTTTGCCCAGCGTGGTGAAGATTACAAGCTGCGTCTGATTGAAGACATGCCGAACGAACAAGCCATGGGTCTGTATTTCCATGAGGAGTACGTTGACATGTGCCGTGGGCCTCACGTGCCGAATACGCGCTTCTTGAAGTCGTTCAAGCTGACCAAGCTGTCCGGTGCCTACTGGCGCGGCGATGCTAAAAACGAGCAGCTGCAGCGAATTTATGGTACGGCGTGGGCTGACAAGAAGCAGCTCGCTGCCTATGTCCTTCGCATTGAAGAAGCGGAAAAGCGCGATCACCGTAAAATCGGTAAGCGCCTGGGGTTGTTTCACACTCAGGAAGAAGCGCCGGGAATGGTGTTCTGGCATCCGAACGGTTGGACGCTTTACCAGGTACTCGAACAGTACATGCGTAAAATACAGCGCGAAAATGGCTATCTGGAGATTAAAACTCCTCAGGTGGTTGATCGCAGCTTGTGGGAAAAGTCTGGGCATTGGGCTAACTACGCTGAAAACATGTTCACCACTGAATCGGAAAACCGCGATTACGCGATCAAGCCGATGAACTGTCCTTGTCACGTGCAGGTCTTCAATCAGGGGCTGAAAAGCTACCGTGAATTGCCAATGCGTCTGGCCGAGTTCGGTGCGTGCCACCGTAATGAGCCGTCGGGCGCATTGCATGGCATCATGCGTGTTCGTGCGTTTACCCAGGATGATGCACATATTTTCTGCACTGAAGAACAGATGCAGGCCGAGTCTGCAGCGTTCATCAAGCTGACACTCGATGTGTATGCAGACTTTGGTTTCAAGGATATTGAGCTTAAGTTGTCGACTCGTCCTGAAAAGCGTGTTGGCTCTGATGAGTTGTGGGATCGCGCTGAAAGCGCTTTGGCCGCAGCCCTTGATAGTGCTGGTCTGGCGTATGATTTGCAGCCGGGCGAAGGTGCCTTCTACGGTCCCAAGATCGAATTTTCTCTGAAAGATTGTCTGGGTCGTGTCTGGCAATGTGGTACCTTACAGCTCGATTTCAACCTGCCGATCCGTCTTGGCGCAGAATATGTGTCCGAAGACAACAGCCGTAAGCATCCCGTTATGCTGCACCGCGCGATCCTTGGATCGTTCGAACGTTTCGTCGGTATTTTGATTGAGCATTACGAAGGTGCCTTCCCTGCGTGGCTTGCGCCAACCCAGGCAGTGATCCTGAATATCACTGATAAACAGGCAGATTTTGCCCTTGAAGTTGAAAAAACTCTCAATCAGAGCGGATTTCGTGCCAAGTCTGACTTGAGAAATGAAAAGATCGGCTTTAAAATCCGCGAGCATACTTTGCTCAAGGTTCCTTATCTCTTGGTTATCGGAGATAGAGAAGTCGAGATGCAGACTGTCGCTGTGCGTACACGTGAAGGTGCTGACCTGGGCTCGATGCCCGTCGCGCAATTCGCTGAATTCCTCGCACAAGCGGTTTCCCGGCGTGGTCGCCATGATTCGGAGTAATTATTATTAAGCGTGAAATGAGACAAGATAAACGAGCTGCACCGAAGGCCCCGATCAACGAGAATATCTCGGCACGCGAGGTTCGGTTAATTGGGGCTGAAGGCGAGCAGCTTGGGATTGTGTCAATTGAAGACGCGCTTCTTAAAGCTGAAGAGGCCAAACTGGATTTGGTGGAAATTTCCGCTGATGCAGTACCCCCAGTTTGTAAGCTGATGGACTACGGCAAATCTATCTTCGAGAAGAAGAAACAGGTTGCCGCTGCAAAGAAAAACCAGAAACAGATCCAGGTTAAAGAAATCAAGTTTCGTCCAGGGACGGAGGAAGGGGATTACCAGGTAAAACTGCGCAACCTGGTACGTTTCCTGAGTGATGGGGACAGGGCCAAGGTGTCGTTAAGATTCCGTGGTCGTGAGATGGCCCACCAGGAGTTGGGTATGGAACTGTTGAAGCGGGTTGAAGGTGACCTGCTTGAATACGGGACCGTCGAACAGCATCCTAAGATGGAAGGACGCCAGCTGATTATGGTCATCGCCCCGAAAAAGAAGAAGTAATCACTAGGGCACGGCAGGCCTTTTGATTATGTTTATCAACTGAATGCGGAGTACCGAACATGCCAAAGATGAAAACTAAGAGTGGTGCTGCTAAGCGGTTTCTGAAAACTGCTAACGGCATCAAGCACAAGCACGCTTTCAAGAGCCACATCCTGACCAAAATGTCGACTAAGCGTAAGCGTCAATTGCGCGGTAGCAGCTTGCTGCATCCGTCTGACGTGGCAAAAGTGAAGCGCATGCTGCGCCTTTGCTAATTTCGGTCAAGAATAGAGGAAGTAACTCATGGCTCGTGTAAAGCGTGGCGTTGTCGCCCGTAAACGTCACAAAAAAATTCTGAAACTGGCTAAAGGCTACTACGGCGCACGCTCACGCGTATTCCGTGTTGCCAAGCAAGCGGTAATCAAGGCAGGCCAATACGCCTACCGTGACCGTCGTCAGAAAAAACGTCAGTTCCGCGCTCTGTGGATCGCTCGTATCAACGCTGGTGCTCGTATCAACGGTCTGTCCTACAGCCGTTTCATCGCCGGCCTGAAAAAAGCTTCCATTGAGATCGACCGTAAGGTTCTGTCTGATCTGGCAGTGAACGAAAAAGCGGCGTTTGCTGCGATTGTCGAGAAAGCTAAAGCCACCTTGGCTTAAGTACCCCCGACAGTTACCAGAGCTTACCTGTGTGAGCTCTGGTGCTAAACGTCTTAAATAGGGGAAGAGCCTTCAAGCTCTTCCCCTATTTTGTATCTGGAGTCTGTACATGGAAAACCTGGATGCGCTGGTCTCTCAAGCACTAGAGGCTGTGCAAAGCGCTGAAGATATCAATGCCCTGGAGCAAATCCGGGTTCAATACCTTGGTAAAAAAGGTGAATTGACTCAGGTGATGAAGACCCTGGGGAATTTGCCGGCTGAAGAGCGTCCGCAGGTCGGTGCTCTGATCAACGTTGCCAAGGAGCGTGTCACAGAGGTTCTCAATACTCGCAAGGCACTGTTTGAAGAGGCCGAACTGGCCGCCAAACTGTCTGCCGAGTCAATTGATGTGACCCTGCCTGGCCGTGGCCAGACCTCAGGCGGTCTGCATCCGGTTACACGGACTCTGGAGCGTATCGAGCAGTTCTTCACCCACATTGGCTACGGCATTGCCGAAGGTCCAGAGGTCGAAGACGACTATCACAATTTCGAGGCGCTCAACATCCCTGGCCATCACCCGGCCCGTTCGATGCATGACACCTTCTATTTCAATGCGAACATGCTGTTGCGCACCCATACCTCTCCGGTACAGGTCCGCACCATGGAATCGCAGCAGCCGCCGATCCGCATTGTCTGTCCAGGACGTGTATACCGTAGCGACTCCGATATCACCCATTCGCCGATGTTCCACCAGGTAGAAGGCCTGTTGGTCGATCGCGATATCAACTTCGCGGACCTTAAAGGAACTATTGAAGAGTTCCTGCGGGTGTTCTTCGAAAAAGAACTTGCCGTGCGTTTCCGTCCGTCGTACTTCCCGTTTACTGAGCCATCCGCTGAAGTGGATATGGAATGTGTGATGTGCAGCGGTAAAGGCTGTCGCGTCTGCAAACAGACAGGCTGGCTGGAAGTCATGGGCTGCGGCATGGTTCATCCGAACGTGCTGCGTATGTCCGGGATTGACCCGGAAGAGTTCTCGGGCTTTGCCTTCGGCATGGGCGTTGAGCGTCTGGCCATGCTGCGTTACGGCGTGAACGACTTACGTCTGTTCTTCGACAACGACTTGCGGTTCCTCGCGCAATTTCGCTAGTCGTAACGAATTCTTAGGAGAGCAGGATGAAATTCAGTGAACAATGGCTGCGTGGTTGGGTAAACCCGCAGGTAGGTCGCGATGAGCTGGTTGCTCGTCTGTCGATGGCCGGTCTTGAGGTCGATAGCGTTACCCCGGCCGCCGGTGTATTCAGTGGCGTTGTAGTTGGTGAAGTGCTCAGCACAGAGCAGCACCCGGATGCCGATAAGCTGCGTGTTTGCCAGGTCAGCAATGGTACAGAGACTTTTCAGGTAGTTTGCGGTGCGCCCAATGTGCGCCCGGGCCTGAAGATCCCGTTCGCCATGATCGGGGCAGAGCTGCCCGGCGATTTCAAAATCAAAAAAGCCAAGCTGCGTGGCGTTGAGTCCAACGGCATGCTCTGCTCGCAAGCAGAGCTGCAAGTGGGCGAAGGCAATGATGGCTTGATGGAACTGCCGGCAGATGCGCCGGTAGGCGAAGACATTCGCGTATATCTGGACCTCGAAGATGCCAGCATTGAGGTCGACCTTACCCCTAACCGTGGTGACTGCCTGTCTCTGGCTGGCTTGGCTCGTGAAGTAGGGGCATTGTATGCGGCCCCGGTCGCACGTCCATCAGTGGCGACTGTCCCTGCAGTGCACGACGAAGTACGTCCGGTTGAAGTGCTTGCACCTGCAGCTTGCCCGCGCTACTTGGGGCGTGTCATCCGCAATGTTGACCTGTCAAAGCCAACGCCACTGTGGATGGTTGAGCGTCTGCGGCGCGCGGATGTGCGCAGCATTGATGCGGCAGTCGACATCACTAACTACGTGATGCTTGAGCTGGGTCAACCGTTGCACGCTTTTGATCTCGCCGAGATCAATGGTGGTATCCGTGTGCGTATGGCTGAAGAAGGCGAGAAGCTGGTATTGCTGGATGGGCAGGAAGTTACTTTGCGTAGCGATACGCTTGTGATTGCTGACCATACCCGTGCGCTGGCCATTGCCGGTGTGATGGGGGGGGAGCACAGTGGCGTTTCTGCTTCGACCCGTGATGTGTTCCTCGAAAGTGCTTTCTTCGACCAAATTGCAGTGGCCGGCAAGGCCCGCTCTTATGGCCTGCACACTGATGCTTCGCATCGTTATGAGCGTGGTGTGGACTGGAAGCTGGCCCGTGAAGCCATGGAGCGTGCTACAGGCCTGCTGCTGGAAATCACTGGCGGCGAAGCCGGTCCGGTTATTGAGACGGTCAACGAGCAGTATCTGCCTTCGATCGCACCGATCACCTTGCGTGCTGCGCGTATCAGCCAGATGCTGGGCATGGAAATGGACTCAGCTGAAATCGAGCGTCTGCTCAGCGCGTTGGGTCTGGCCATATCAGCTGACGGTGCCGGGCAGTGGCGTGTAGAAGTACCTAGTCATCGTTTCGATATCAGCCTTGAAGTTGATTTGATCGAAGAGTTGGCTCGTCTTTACGGCTATAACCGTTTGCCAGTCCGCTATCCGCAAGCCCGCTTGGCTCCTCAGGCCAAGGCTGAAGCACGCAGTGATCTGCCGGAATTGCGTCGATTGCTGGTAGCTCGCGGCTACCAGGAAGCTATTACTTATAGCTTTATTGATCCGAAACAGTTCGAGCTGTTCAGCCCGGGCGTCGAGCCTCTGTTGTTGGCTAACCCCATTTCGAACGATATGGCCGCGATGCGTGCTTCCTTGTGGCCAGGTCTGGTCAAGTCGTTGCAGCACAACTTGAATCGTCAGCAAGATCGCGTCCGCTTGTTTGAAAGTGGCCTGCGTTTTGTCGGTCAGTTGGAAGGTCTAAAGCAAGAACCAATGCTAGCGGGTGTGGTTTGTGGCAGTCGTCTTCCAGAGGGTTGGGCACAAGGGCGCGACGTCGTTGACTTCTTTGATGTCAAAGCTGATGTAGAAGCCGTGCTAGGTTTCGCTGGTGCTCTGGACTCCTTCACCTTTGTGCCAGGGAAACACCCTGCGTTGCACCCGGGTCAAACTGCACGTATTGAACGTGATGGTCGCGAAGTCGGCTATGTCGGCGCGATCCATCCTGAACTGTCAAAAAATCTTGGCCTTGATCGTCCAGTATTTGTTTTTGAGCTGGTTCTTGCAGAAGTCGCATTGGGAAAAATGCCTAAATTCCAGGAGTTGTCGCGCTTTCCTGAAGTGCGTCGTGACCTGGCGCTGTTGGCTGATCGTGATGTCGCAGCCAGTGCGGTACTGGAAGTAATACGTGAAAATGCAGGCGAATGGCTCACAGACCTAAGGTTATTTGACGTTTACCAGGGTAAAGGCATTGATCCGCATAGAAAAAGCCTTGCAGTTGGCTTGACCTGGCAGCATCCATCGCGCACTCTTAATGACGATGAGGTGAATACCACGACACAAAACATCCTCACCTCGCTCGAAAAAAGGTTGAACGCCACGTTAAGGAAGTGACGTATGGGGGCTCTGACGAAAGCTGAAATGGCGGAACGTCTTTATGAAGAGCTGGGCCTGAATAAACGTGAAGCCAAAGAATTGGTCGAGCTGTTTTTCGAAGAAATCAGGCACGCTCTTGAAGACAATGAACAAGTCAAATTATCCGGTTTCGGCAATTTTGATTTGCGTGACAAGCGACAGCGGCCTGGCCGCAATCCGAAAACGGGAGAGGAAATCCCGATCACGGCTCGCCGTGTGGTCACCTTTCGTCCAGGGCAGAAGTTGAAGGCCCGAGTAGAGGCTTATGCTGGAACCAAGTCATAACGACGAGCTCCCGCCGATTCCGGGCAAACGCTACTTCGCCATTGGCGAAGTCAGCGAGCTCTGTGCGGTAAAACCGCACGTGCTTCGTTATTGGGAGCAAGAGTTTCCTCAGCTCAATCCCGTAAAACGTCGCGGAAACCGCCGGTATTATCAGCGCCAGGATGTGCTGATGATCCGGCAAATTCGTGCATTGCTTTACGATCAAGGTTTCACGATCGGCGGAGCGCGCTTGCGTCTTTCCGGCGATGAAGCCAAAGATGACACCACGCAATACAAACAATTGATCCGCCAGACGATCTCCGAGCTGGAGGATGTTTTGCTGGTACTTCGTAAATAACTCTGGCTTTAAAATACTTTCGTATTTCAAAAGGTTAAGGTATATTTCTCGACGTTCCATCAAGTTGTAACGCCTAGTCGGGGCGTAGCGCAGTCCGGTAGCGCACTAGCATGGGGTGCTAGGGGTCGAGTGTTCGAATCACTCCGTCCCGACCATATTATTCAATGACTTAGCCACCTTCTCGGTGGCTTTTTCATTTCTACCCTAGTGACTTTTCGAGTGACCTTGGGCTTTACTGTGAGCCCTGCAGGTGCCCCCGATTTTCTTCCTGCATTTCCTCCAGCACTTCAGCTCACTGCCTTTACCAGCGCATGTACAAACATCGCTTGGGGCGAGTGAGCGTTGGCTGCTTATCCAGGCCACGAAGTCATACTTTGTAGCCTTTTTGCTTATGCATTCTCCCGTGTCCGCCACTCAGTCGCTTCGGCCTGGCCCTGCTTCGATATCTCAGCAGTCTTTGGTGAGGTCAAGATTCCCTGGGCAGTTCACTGAACCTTGGCGTTCTTGATGTCGCCTATGATTTGCTTGGCAATAGCTTCAACCTGCTCTTGGGTCATAGCCGACATAACGCCCTCCCAAGCTGAAGAGGAAGTGTCGTAGGTCCGAGAGCCGATCAACTGACCAGACTTCAAATCTGTAAAGTCTGCGCTTGAGTTGATCCAGGCGTTACCGACCATCACTCCGGCGCCATAACGCGCACCTGGTGTCAGGTATCGAAAGTTGGTCACATTGACCTTGATGCCAACACCGTCTTTTCCATTGGGGCCAAATGGCTGGATTTCAGTCAGGTAATAACCAGCTTGGGTAGCCTCAAAATGCAAGGCGTCAGTCCATTCATCCCTCAATCGAGGCCAGTCCTTATTTTGCTGAACCGCGGTGTTCCCTTGGAGGTCAAGGATGAGGTTTCCCTTGGCTGATTCTTGGATTGCCAAGGTTTCAGTGCCGCCGCTTTTGACCGAGGCAGCGCAGCCGCCCAACATTGAAATGGCAAGAGCGCAGGGCAGGGCAAGTAAGATTTTGCTGCGGCTCATTGAATTTCCTTATCCACAAAAATTAAGACAAACCTCAAGGGGTGCACCAATCCAGATCACTTGGCCTTCACCCCACGTATCAAGGCCCGCTTTTACACAAAACAGTGAGTTTGTTGAATGTGCGGCCATCCGCGCAAGCCGGGAGAGATCACCCTGCAAGAGTGGCGTGGGAATCTGTATAGCATCGTTTATGCCAAGCCCGGCCATTGCGCCGGGCTTTTACGTTTTCTGAAAGAACCGGCCTCAGATAAAGATGGTGCCGCGCATGTACAGCGCGCCGTGGCCGCTGATGATGACTCGGTCGCCGTCCGCGACTTCACAGTGCAGTTGCCCCTTGCGCGCTCCACCTTGCTCTGCACTCAGGCTGCGCTTGCCTAAGCGCTTGGCCCAATAGGGCGCCAGAGAGGTGTGGGCCGAGCCGGTTACCGGGTCTTCATTCACCCCCACTCGGGGGCCGAACCAGCGCGAAACAAAGTCGAAATGACGACTCGGCGCGGTAACCGCGACACCGCGCACGTCGAACGTGGCCAGCGCAGCAAAGTCGGGCTTGAGGCCGGCGATGATGGCGTCATCCTCGACCACTACTAGGTAATCATCTGAGCGATAAAGCGCCTCGATCCGTTCCAGGCCCAAGGCTTGCAAAAGGCCTGGCGGCACCGCTACGGGTTCAGGCTGCTTGGCCGGGAAGTCCATCGCCAGGCGTGCGCCTTCACGGCGGACCCGCAACTCGCCACTGCGAGTGGAAAAGCGCAATACGTCGCGGTTTTCACCCAGCTGTTCGAACAGCACCCAGGCCGCTGCCAAGGTGGCATGGCCACACAGGTCGACTTCCACCGTGGGAGTAAACCAGCGCAACTCGAACACCTCACCGCTGCGCACAACATAGGCAGTCTCGGACAGGTTGTTCTCTGCGGCGATTTGTTGCAGCGTCGCATCAGGCAACCACGCCTGCAGCGGACAAACCGCCGCCGGGTTGCCACCGAAAGTCTCAGAGGAAAAAGCGTCTACCTGGAAAATATCGAGCTGCATTTTGATCATTCCTGCCCGCTTGGGTTTTCTGTATCCCGGATCTGCTCCAGGTAGTTGTAGATGGTGTATCGGGTGACGCCGAGCGCGGCAGCGGCTTTTTCAATCCCACCTTTGACGATGAATATCCCGCGATCCTGCATTTGCCGCACAGCTTCGACCTTTTGAGGTTTTTTCATCCCTGCCACACCGCCGGGGCAAGCGACCTGAATGATCTCGGCCATCAATTGCTCCATATCTCGGGGCTCATCGGCGCGCGGCTCAGGTGCGCTTCCCAGGCCCAGAATTCCTGCGAGAACGGAGTGGGCGGCGGCAACCCGGCTCAAGTCGGCATTGATACACAGACTGGCGAAAGGTTGCCCGCTGCTGTCGCGATAGACCACGGTGGAACTGCGCAGCAGACGGCCGTCAGGCGCGAGCGTCGAATAGTTCTCCACCATGATGGGATCAGAGCTGGAGTGATCTTCCATGGCGCGCCTGACGGCGATGATCCCTAAGTCCTGGCGTGGGCCGCCCAAGACTGACCCGCCCACCTGTCTTCCCGTGACATGGCCATTGGCAATGGCAAGGATGGATCGCTCCGGGTTGGCCAGGTCATGTAATACGATCTCCGTATGCAGGCCTAGCGCATTGCTGAGCATTTTGAGGGTGCTGTGAAGCACGCCAAGAATCAGCGTCCGCTCGGTTGTTAATGCCTCAGAAACCTTCATGGGAGCCTGCAAGTGATTTATCGAAGGCTGAGAAAAATATCAACAATAAGTTTAATTATCAATTTTTTGTTGAATTATGCAGATTTCAGAAGCGTCCCGTCCGGGGCCAGTCTGGTTGATTCGGTCAGGCTCAAGCGGCTCGCTAATTATCAGGCTTCACCCTCGGTGTGAAATCCAGAGGCATCGATAACCCAGCTTGATTTACCCGCCATGCGTTGCATATCGGCAGTTTCAATTTCGCCGAGGCTGGCCCACTCATTACGCTTCCAGCAGACGAAGTGAAAGTAGGGAAAAGTGTGTTCGCCATCTTGATCATTGGTCAGCTTTGCGTCACGCCAGAACCAGCGCTTTGGGAAATTGCTGCTGGCGTCATGCCATTTAATGCAGCCTCCAGGGGTACTGAAGGCTTCGGTAAATTCACTGCGCCGGCGCGAGGGGTTGAATTTTCCCAGCAGGTTGAACAAAGGCGTCGGGAAATTCTTGCGCCACAGGAATATACGGCTGAAAGCGCCCTCATCCAGAGCGTGGTGTTCATCGCGGGTAAAGCGTTCTCGCCAATTGTCGATACGCATAAACAGACGCCGCTCACGCTCAGTATTGCGGATCAAACACAGATGCCCTGATACACGTCTTTCGTGAGTGGAGAGCAGGTGGTAGCGCTTGAGTCGAGCTTCATTAAAGTACTGGCGCAGATTGCCATAAACCAAGTCGATATCACCGAAGGCCCAGAAGTCAAAACCTTGAATACGGTCGGCATGTATGAAGCCCAGGGCCGGCTTTAGATCGCAAAGTTTGTAGGGGGAAGAGGGCTTGAAGTCGATATTCAGTCGATCCGAAACCAGTTGATAGTAATCACTCTTTTTCATTGGCTCGATGCAAACATTGGGGGGTAAGTCCCCGGGGCTGCCGCAATCGCTGAATAACAGCCAGTGGATGTCAGGGTTATGCCTGCAGCTTTCAAGAAAGAAAGGCATCCAGAACGGCCACTTGCCGAAGTAGGGAATCAAGAAAATTATGCTGGGTGGGCTGTTCACAGTTATTTACCGGGTTATCTGTGGAGTGAAAAATATTCGAACTAAGGCCCGGTCGCGAAGTATGTCGTCCCTGAATCTAATAATGACGGGTTGTATAGCTTTACAAGCCGTCTGCAGTGAGAGGCTATGAAAGCAACAGTTGAGTCACACTTATTAGTTTGTCTTGAGCGGTCGAGGGGGCGGGATTTTAAGCGTGGTTATATAGAGGTGCAAGAAGGGAAATGTTATCATTTGTGTATTTTTCCTGGGGGGTCGCTGCGCGTGGCGGTTGCCTGGGCGTAGCCACCGAGCACGGGTCAAATAATGATATAGGGGAATTGCAACAGGGTGCGGGGTATTACTTAACTTTATTGTTTTTTACAAACAACTAACACTTATAGATTGCGACAGGGCAAGTTGCTGCCATGGGTTTTTTAAATATTGAAATCACAGCCCGGTAACGGCTGCCCACCCTCTTGAATAGCGGGGTGGTGCGGGTGAAGTCGACCCGGAAGTTACCGATATCGCCAGCGCCGGAGCGGCTCAGGCCACGAATTAAACCGGCCGCCGCGACTACTCCCGAGGTGGCGCCGACGTACATCAGAAAGATGATCCGCTGGCGATATAAATGAACGTAAGTGTGAGCATGGTGTAACGCCCCTCAGTGAATAAGCCGCCACGGCGGACGCGGCGAGGTTAATCGCTGGAGTATCAAGTTCGGGCATTGATCGGGCGAAGCGGTATTAAGACGCTATATAGAAGACGGTATATAGAAAAATTCAGGCCGGGCGCACGAAAAAAGGGATAGCCCGTTGCTGGGTCATCCCTTGAACAATCAGGGGTTCAACGGATGTTAATAACCCGTTTATTTGGTTTTCTTTTTCTTTTCGCTGCGGGTAGAGAGGTGCTCGAAGCAAAACGCGGCAGTGCCGAAGAGCGCAATCATTGACAGGACAAGCATGCCTAAAGTTGAACTTTCCACGATAACTTCCTACGGCTGTTGGGGTAAGCGGCGACGGTAGAGGATCTGGGCCTGCTGACTCAATAGAGTCGACGTAATCGTTATGGCAAACAGGCAATCTATATGAACTCTTTACGAGGAAATTCTCCCGCAGCGCTGACTCTCGTGTCAGCGCTGTGGCTCCTGCTTTTTACCGTGTAAGGATTAGACCGACAGCACTTGCCTGGCCGACGCTTCAAGCGTCAGCGAGCTGAAACCGGTAGCCCACGCCATACAACGACTCGATGGGCGTTTCCCCGGGGCACGCCCGCTCCAGCTTGCGCCGTAGATTGCGAATATGGCTGTCCACCGTGCGATCGGTGACCACGCGGTGGTCGGAGTAGATCTTGTCGAGCAGCTGGTCGCGTGAAAATACCCGCCCGGCGGAATGTGCAAAGGTGCTGAGCAGTCGCAGTTCCAGGGGCGTGAGGTCCAGTGCGACACCGTCGAGAGACGCTCGGTAATGGGCTTCGTCGATCAGCAGTCGCGGCGGCGCGCTGGTCAGCAGTTGGGGGCCGCGGCGCAGGATGGCCTTGACCCTGGCAACCACCTCGCGCGGGCTGAAAGGCTTGCAGATGTAGTCGTCGGCCCCCAGGTCAAGACCCTGCAGACGATCCACTTCTTCGACGCGGGCGGTGATCATGATGATCGGTACGGCACTGAAAACACGCAGGTCCTGGCAAACTTGCATACCGTCACGACCGGGCAGCATCAGGTCGAGCAAGATCAGGCGCGGGGCCCGGGCGCGCACTGTCGGCACCACTTGCAAGCCGTTGTCCAGGCACAGGGTCGGGTAGCCCGCCGCGACCAGGTAATCCTGCATCAATGCGGCCAGCTTCGGCTCATCTTCGACAATCAGGACCGGGTTTTCGCTGGTCATGGTTCAGTTATCCCGTGGCAGGCGCAGTGTCAGCCACAGGCCCCCGAGGGGCGAGTGAGCCGCGCTGAGGCTGCCGCCGTGGGCGAGGGCGATGCTGTGACAAATTGCCAGGCCCAGACCGGCACCGCCACTGGCACGGTTGCGCGATGATTCGCCGCGATAGAAGCGCTCGAACAGTCGTGGCAGTTGCCCGGCCGAAACCCCGGGGCCGGAATCGAGAAATTCAATGCACACCTGCGTGCGTTCCAGAACAGCGCGGATGCGTATCAGCCCATTCGGGTCGGTGTAGCGCACGGCGTTTTCCAGCAGGTTGGAAAACAATTGCTGCAAGCGACCGGCATCGGCCAACAACTCCAGGGGCTGGGACGGCAGGTCCAGTTCGACGCGCAGGTGCCGGGCGTTCAAGCGTTCCTGGAACATCGACACGCTCTCTTGCAGCAGTTGGTCCAGTGCGCACGGGTTCTTGCGGTAGGTCAGCGCGCCAACATCCGCCAGGGACAGTTCATACAGGTCATCCACCAGCTTGCTGAGCATGCTCACCTCCACTTGCAAAGACTTCATCGAGCCTTGATTCAGGGTGCGTACGCCATCCTCGATGGCCTCCAGTTCGCCGCGCAACACCGACAGCGGAGTGCGCAATTCGTGGGACACATCGGCCATGAATTCGCGGCGCATCTGTTCATTGCGCTCCAGGGTGTAGGCAAGCTGGTTGAAGTCGCGGGCCAATTGGCCCACCTCATCGTTGGAAGCCACCGCTACCCGGCTGCTGTAATCGCCACTGGCCAGGCGGTGCGTCGCAGCAGCCACCCGTTTGACCGGCTCCAACAGCGTGCGGGCGATCCACCAGGCAATCAGCATCGCCAGCAACAGCGAAAATGCGCCCATGACCAGGCTGGTGCGTAACTGGTATTGCTGGAACCGTTCGCCGCCGGCTTCGGTCACGCTCTGGAACGGGGTTACGGCCAGCCAGCCAACGGTTTCGCCGGCCACCTCAATCGGGCGTAGCAGGGCGTCGGTGCCGATATCCGGGTAGCCGTTCACGCGGTTTTTGTGTTTATCCAGCAAGGCGATGCGAAACAGCGCGCCCGTCAGGTCCGAGGCCATGGGCGTGCGCAGGTCGTTCTTGGCCGGATCTTCACCGAGCTCGGGTCGCATCATGTCGAACCAGCGGTCTGGCTGGTTGCGCAGGAACTCCCAATTGCCCTCACGCGCGTAGGCACTGGCCAGGCGCGGCAGCACGGGTGCCATGCGGTCCAGCGCCTGCTCATTGAGATAGCCGAGAAAGCCCCGCCCAAAACTCCAGCTCGTCGCCAAACCCATGCTCAGGATGACCAGCAGCACACCGGCCAGTACCGCAACAAACAGCTTGGTGGAAATACTCAACTTCATGGAGGTGGGCCGTTAAGAATGGACCGGACCATTTAGGCCCTGACGCAGAAAAGATTCAACCCGGGTGGGTAATCTTCAATTTTCCTGCACATTTGCCTCGCAGGATGGCGCCGACTCAAGCCATCCCGTCTTGCAGAGGCCGCTATGTCGACGAAAATTATCGCCAAATTCCTGGTAACCGCCGCGGTTTGCCTGTCCTTGTTCATTCTGTTCTTGCTGGGCGGCTGCTCCAGCGGCGAGCCGGCACCTCAAGCCGTCACCCCTAAAGTCTCGGTGCTCAGCATTAAACCTCAGAGCCAGGTGCTGACCACCGAGCTGGCAGGGCGTACCCAGGCCTTCATGGTGGCGCAGATTCGTCCGCAAGTCGGCGGCATCGTCCAGCGGCGGCTGTTCGTCGAGGGTGCCGATGTCAAGGTCGGGCAAGCGCTTTACCAGTTGGATGCGGCGGCCTATTCCGCTGCCCTGGCACAGTCCCGGGCGAGTCTGGTCAAGTACCGGGCCACCCTCAAATCGGCGCAGGCCACCGCCAGGCGCGACGCCGAACTGGTGAAGATCAACGCCATCAGTCAGCAAGCTAACGAGGACGCCCAGGCGACCTTGCTGACGGCCGCCGCCGACGTACAGGTCGCTGAGGCCGAAGTCCAGAGCGCACGCATCAACCTGGCTTACACGCGTATCACCTCACCGGTCAGCGGGCGTATTGAGACGTCCACGGTGACGCCGGGGGCGTTGGTGGTGGCGAACCAGGACAGCGCCTTGACCACCGTGCAGCAACTCGACCCGATCTATGTGGACGTTACCCAGTCGACCACCGAGCTCCTGCGGCTCAAGCGAGATCTGGCCAGCGGCGTATTGCAGTCCAATGGCAATGGCGAGGCACGGATCAGCCTGAAGCTGGACGACGGCACCCCTTACAACCAGCAGGGGCGGCTCAAGGTCAGCGGTATCAGTGTCAACGAGGGGACGGGCACCGTCACCCTGCGTGCTGAATTCGCCAACCCGGATCACCTGCTGCTGCCGGGCATGTATGTACGCGCGGTGCTGGAACAGGCGCGCAATGACCAGGCCATCCTGATTCCGCAAAAAGCGGTGACCCGCAGTGCCAGCGGTGTGACCACTGCGTTGCTGGTGGTCGACGGCAAGGTTGAACAACGTGAGCTGACCATCGATCGCGCGGTGGGTAATCAGTGGTGGGTCACGGCGGGCCTGAAGGCGGGTGACCAACTGGTCGTCGAAGGCGGACAAAAAGTCCGGCCCGGTGCCGCCGTACAAGCGCAGGACATCAATACTTTGGCGGCCACGGCATCCACCCCGGCGAAGGAGAGTTAAGCGTGGCGCATTTTTTTATTGATCGACCGATTTTCGCCTGGGTCATCGCCATCGTGATCATGCTCGCTGGCGGCCTGTCCATCAGCCAGTTGCCGCTGGAACAGTACCCGGACATCGCACCGCCCACGGTGAAGATTTCCGCCACTTACACCGGGGCCTCGGCCAAGACCGTTGAAGACTCGGTCACCCAGGTGATCGAACAACAGATGAAAGGCCTGGATAACCTGACCTATATGTCGGCCACCAGCAGCTCGGCAGGCAGTGCCAGCATCAGTTTGACCTTTAGCGCCGGGACCGACCCGGATGTCGCTCAGATGCAGGTGCAGAACAAGCTGCAACAAGCCGAGTCGAGGCTGCCGCAATCCGTCCAGAGTGAAGGCCTGACCGTGACCAAGGGCGGCTCGGACTTCCTGATGATTGTCGCCCTCGCATCGGATGACCCCGGTGTTACCGGCACTCAGATCGGCGACTACATATCCACCACCTTGCTGGACTCCATCAGCCGCATCGACGGCGTTGGCGATGTGCAGACCCTGGGCTCAGGCTACGCCATGCGGATCTGGCTGGACCCGGCCCTGCTGGAGAAATACGCACTGATGCCTTCGGATGTCAGCAGTGCCCTGGAGGCGCAGAACACCGAGGTCTCCGCCGGGCAGCTCGGAGCCTTGCCGGCGATCAAGGGGCAACAGTTGAACGCCACGATCAGCGCCCGCAGCAAACTGCAGACCGTTGAAGAGTTTCGCAATGTGGTGGTCAAGGCCAGCAGCGATGGTGCCGTGGTACTGCTGGGCGATATCGCGACCCTGGAGCTGGGCAGTGACAGCTACGACATCAGCACCGCCCTCAACGGCAAGCCCGCCGCGGCCATGGGTGTGCAGCTGGCGGCAGGCGCCAATGCGCTGAGCGTCGGTCAGGCGGTCAAGGCCAGGCTCAAAGAGATGGAGCCGTTCTACCCGACACAGATGCAGCTCAACAATGTGATTGCCTACGACACCACGCCGTTTGTCAGCCTGTCCATCGAGGAAGTGGTCAAGGCCTTGGGCGAGGCCATCGTGCTGGTGGTGTTGATCATGTTTGTGTTCCTGCAAAACCTGCGGGCGACGCTGATCCCGGCGATCACCGTACCGGTGGTGTTGCTGGGCACGTTCGGCGTGTTGGCAATGTTTGGCTACTCGATCAACACCTTGACCATGTTTGCCATGGTCCTGGCGATCGGCTTGCTGGTGGACGACGCCATTGTGGTGGTGGAAAACGTTGAGCGGCTGATGGGCGAGGGGCTATCGCCCGTGGCAGCCACGCGCCAATCGATGGGTGAAATCAGCAGCGCCCTGGTCGGCATCACTCTGGTGTTGAGCGCGGTGTTTGTTCCCATGGCGTTTTTCGGGGGCTCCACCGGGATTATCTATCGGCAGTTTTCGGTGACCATTGTTTCGGCCATGGTGCTGTCGGTGCTGGTGGCGATGACCCTGACACCCGCGCTCTGCGCATCGTTGCTCAAAACCCGCGACGGTCAGGGGCATGCCGCTCAGCACGGGTTCTTCGGCGGGTTCAACCGCACCTTTGAGCGCGCCAGTGCCGGATACGAGCGCTGGGTGGGTGTGGTGTTGCAGCGTTGGGGGCGCAGCCTGCTGCTCTATGGGCTGGTGCTGGCGGTCATGGCGGCGGGCTACATGAGCCTGGCCACTTCGTTCCTGCCGGACGAAGACCAAGGGATCCTCCTGGCACAGATCCAGTTGCCGGTAGGGGCCACGGACAGCCGCACGCAGGCCGTGATCAAGCAGTTCGAGGACTACATCCTGAAACAGCCCGAAGTCGACGCGATGATCAGCATCAGCGGGTTGGGCATGGGGGGGAACAGCCAGAACACCGCGCGGGCGTTTATTCGCCTCAAGGACTGGGCCCAACGCACTGGCCCCGGCCAGAGCGGGGCGGCCATTGCCCAGCGGGCGACCATGGCACTGGCCAGCATCGGTGATGCCGATGCGTTCGTCATGCAACCTCCGACTGTTCGCGGTCTGGGCCAGAGCTCGGGGTTCGACCTGCAACTCAAGGACCTCGGTGGCCTGGGCCATGATGCGTTGGTGGCGGCCCGTGAACAGTTTCTTGAGCTGGCCAGAAAAGATCCACGCTTGCTGGGGGTTCGCAGCAACGGCCTGGACGATGCACCGCAGCTCAAGGTCAGCATTGACGATCGCAAGGCCGGAGCCCTGAGCCTGAGTACCAGCGATATCAACAGCACCTTGTCGACGGCGTTGGGCGGCACCTATGTGAATGACTTTCTCAACCAAGGCCGGGTGAAAAAAGTCTATGTACAGGGCCAGGCATCCTCGCGCATGCAGGCCGCGGACCTTGATCACTGGTTTGTGCGCAACAGTAACAGTGAGATGGTGCCGTTTTCATCGTTTGCCAGCAGCACCTGGAGTTACGGTTCACCCTTGCTGGAGCGCTACAACGGTAACGCCTCCCTGGAAATTGTGGGTGACCCCGCACCCGGGGTGAGTTCCGGGGACGCGATGGAGGCGGTGGAAGCCATCGTCCGTAAATTGCCCCAGGGCATCGGTTACGAATGGACCGGGCAGTCCTATCAGCTGCGGCTGTCCGGGTCCCAGGCCCCGCTGCTCTATGCAATCTCCGTATTGTTTGTATTCCTGTGCCTGGCCGCGCTCTACGAGAGTTGGTCGGTGCCGTTCTCGGTGATTCTGGTGGTGCCCCTGGGGGTGATCGGTGCCGTACTGGCGACCCGCGTTGCCGGCTTGAGCAACGACGTGTATTTCCAGGTGGGGCTGTTGACCACTGTGGGCCTGGCCGCGAAAAACGCGATCCTGATCGTTGAGTTCGCCAAGCACCTGCAAGAGCAGGGCAACAGCGTGATCGACGCGACGCTGATCGCGGTTCGTCAACGTCTGCGGCCGATCCTGATGACGTCCCTGGCATTCATGTTCGGGGTGTTGCCGCTGGCCCTGAGTACCGGCGCAGGCTCCGCCGGGCGCCGGGCCATCGGTACCGGAGTACTGGGCGGTATGTTAAGCGCCACGGTGCTGGGGATCTTCTTTGTACCGCTGTTTTTTGTGCTGATCCGCCGCCGTTTTGGCCGCGTGCGCAGCGCTGACCCATCTGCCCCTACAGGTGATGCATGATCAAGTCACACTGGCCTTTGCTGGCCGTCATGGCCCTGGGCGGCTGCGTTAATCTGGCACCGCCGTATGAGCGTCCTGAAGCACCTGTCGCCGGGCAATGGCTGGCGGCGGTCAGCCTGCCCAAAGGGCAGGTGAGCGCTGATATCAAATGGCAGCAGTTCTTTACCGACAGCCGCCTGGTGCAATTGCAGGCGCTGGCGCTGGCCAATAACCGCGACTTGCGCCTGGCCAGCCTGAATGTTGAAAAGGCCCGGGCGCAGTACCGCATCAAGCGTGCAGATCTGTTTCCCACCCTTGATACGAGCGTCAGCGGCACCCATAGCCGTACGCCGGGGTCGCTGTCCAGCTCCGGCACGGCGGCCACTACCCACGATTACAGTGCGCAATTGGGGCTGAGCAGTTATGAACTGGATGTGTTTGGCCGGGTACGCAACCTTCGGGACGAGGCGCTGGAAGATTACCTGGCGCTGAGCGAAACCCGACGCAGCACGCAAATCAGTCTGGTGGCCGAAGTGGGCACCGCCTGGCTGACCCTGGCCGCCGACAATGAACGGCTGCTGCTGGCCCGGCAAACACTGACCAGCCAGCTGGCCTCTTACGACCTGACCCAGCGTAGTTATGTATTGGGCGGTTCCGCCGCCCTGGCCGTGGCGCAAGCCCAGACCACGGTCGAGTCGGCGCGGGGCGATGTGGCGACTTACGAGAGCCAGATTCTGCAGGATCGCAATGCCTTGCGCCTGCTGGTAGGCAGTGACCTGCCCGAGGCACTTTTGCCGGGTACGCACCTGGAATCGTCGGCGGCGCTGGTGGACATACCGGCGGGACTGCCCTCCAGCGTGCTGCAACAGCGCCCGGATGTGCTCGCGGCGGAACACACCCTCAAGTCCGCCAATATCGACATTGGCGCGGCCCGTGCGGCGTTTTATCCCAGTATAAGCCTGACCGCCAACGCGGGCTCGTCCAGCTCGGCGCTAGCCGGTCTTTTCAAATCCGGCAGTGGCGCCTGGACCTTTGCCCCGAGCATCAGCGTGCCGATTTTTGACGCGGGAAGTAACCGCGCGACCCTGGATTCGGCCAAGGTCGAACGCGAGATTCAGGTGCAGACCTACCAGCAAACCCTGCAGACCGCGTTCCGTGAAGTGGCCGACGCGCTGGCCGTGCGCAGCACCCTGGATCGGCGTATCGCCGCGCAACAGGCGCTGACCGACGCCAGCCGCAAAAGCTACGAGCTCTCGGATGCCTTGTATCGCGGCGGATCGCAAAGCTACCTCGAAGCGCTGGATGCGCAACGCTCTCTCTACAGCGCACAGCAGGACCTGATTACCCTGCGCCTGACCGAGCAGAGTAACCGCATCATGTTGTACAAAGTGTTGGGGGGCGGCTGGAATTAATGACTTATACGAAATGGCTCTTCCACGTGCACACATAACCGCAGTGCTGAAACGTCTTGCGCGTCTCAAATCGGTTTACATCATCCAATGGGGAATAAACATGTGTGCCTGTCGTTCCAATTTCAGCCGTTGTATCTAGGCACAGGCCTGCGCCTGTTTCATCATGATTTCACCGCTTTGCCGTGCGGATGCCGACGTGGATCCATGGGAAAGTTTTAACCGGCCTGTCTTTGCATTCAATGACAGGCTGGATACGTACGCGCTGAAGCCACTTGCCCGGGGGTATCAATTCGTCACTCCGCGCATTGCTCAAGACGGCGTGCATGACTTCTTCAATAATCTGGGGGAGGTCAAAAATCTGGCTAACAATCTTCGCGATGCGCCAGCCATGCTGCCCGACGCCTACGCCAACCCCGTTCGTTACATCGCCGACGTCCCGACGCGTAACAGCCTGTACGGCGTCAGCATAATCGACGGACGCGCTCAATATTTAAAAGCCGAGAAGCTCATCACTGGCGATAAATACAACTTTATTCGAAGTGTTTATCTGCAAATGCGGGTCGTGCCATCGAGCCAGGATCAGAATGAAGCTGCAATTGCCTGTGGGAGTTGTTGATCTGACATACACGGCTGGCGACAGGTCGCTCTGTTGCATCGGGCCGCCTGCTCAAACTCTGCGCCACGGATCTCGCCATCTGAACCAATGAACCTCAGGGCGCTGTTGCAGGGCGGCAGGTGCCGAGATCAAGGCAGATCGGTCGACGAGGGCTTTGGTTTGGTTCTGAAGTGTGAGGTCCGCACGTACCTTCCAAGCAACCACACGCCGTAGGCAATGACTGCCGCGAGTACGCAAAATATCCAGACGCCCAGCACCTCTCCGAATCGATAGGATGTCAAGTACACGGTAAACACCAGCACTGCAGACTTGATTATGGTTTTTGTAACTTCGATCCATATCAGGATAGCGACGGCGTAGAGCGGGAGTGAGGCCGCCAGGCGAAGCGAGTAGAGCGCCTTGTTCATGAGTAGCGTCTTCCTTGAAGGGGCGTATTGAGCGCGACATGTTAAGCGCTTCTCACATCAAGTCCAGCCACCCGCCCCGCAAAGCGTTGCCTGCCCGGAGTAACATCTGCTCCCCTGGCCCGGGGATGAGCGCAAAAGGCCTGGCGACCGACACGGGCGCTCCGGCGCCCACTATCGGCGTATTGCCCGCTGGTGTTATTGGGTGTTGGCCCGGTGTTCCGGCTGTAGCTGAATGCGCCAAAGCTCACGGTGACCTTTAAAGGCAGTTCGACCATGCAGCATGGTGTGGTTGTTGATTAAAGTGATATCGCCGGTCTGAAACTCAACAGCGAAATGATTGGCCGCCTGCAGGGAGAGGCTGGTCAACTCGTGTTCCAGTGCACTCATGTCAGTATAAGTGGACGACTCCAGGATTCTGGAATAATTAAACTGCACACCACCGGGGTTATTTTCTTCATCCCACATTTGCCACCAGCGCAGAACTTCTTTGTGGGTTCCGGGTGCCTCCATGATCAGGGGGTAGTTTCTTTCTATGCCGCCAAAATATGAAAGCTTCACTTGATAAGACAAGGTGGTTTCGCGCAGCGCTTTTCTCTTGTTTCCGTGGAGGGTAAGGGGCGCCATCGTACAATCAATCAGGGTGCTCAGCCCGCCTTCCAGGGTTGCATTTTTATGGCAGTACAATAAAAATTCTTTTGGCGTGTACTCATGGTATTGATGGATGGTTTGATCTATGTCCATGTAAGGAGGAGGGGAGGGCATATCCCAGTGAAAGGGCAATGCTTCCTGTGATTTAACAGAAGAACTATACGAGTCGCCTTCACGCTCTGCTTTCACAACGTGGGTGGCACCAAAGTTCCATTGAAGGAAGCGCCCGCGCTGTGAATACCATGATTCAAGACGGTCAATGCTTTCGAATGGGGTGAAACCACGGAAGACTAACAGGCCGAACTCGCTTAACAGGTGGCTGATGGCGCTGTTGTCAAATAAAGAGATGTCCAGTTCTTTTTCAGTGCTTTCGATCAGCAGGCCGCAGTTTCTTTTATACAAAGAGAACTTCAGGGTTTTTAACGCTTCTCTGGCGTTCGCGCCGGACACAGGCAAATCCAGTAACAGCCATTTGTGGGTATCAAAATAGACCGGAACAATAACGCTGTTGCTGTCCTCTTCTTTCAGGGTCACCAGTCTGAGTTTGTCGACCCGATATTCTCCGGTACGCGATACAAACGTCATGCAGTTATGCCAGGGGGTCTTGAATGTTGCGCGGTCAAAGAACTGGACGGTATGTTTTGCGCTCTCATCAGGGTGGTGATGAATGCTCAGGCGTATGTGCTGCGGGAAGATTTTAACAAGGAAGCGATCCAGTGCTACGCCCTGGATCATCATGCCGCGGGTAAAATCTGACATCTTCTTGTTTCTTTGGGTATTGCTCAGCCCCTGGTTCGCCTGTTTGAGGTCGTCGGTGATGAATCTTTTCAACGCGATATATTTTTTATGGGTATCGCTGTCGTTGGCAATCCGGCTGTCCAAAGCACTTTCGTATTCGCCATCACCGTAGCGTATTCTTAAAACCTCGCTCTGCTCAGCATCGGGGTAGGAGGCAAAATCTTCGTAGTCGGATAAAGACTTGACGTGTAACGCTCCCTCGCAATTAAATTCGCTGACAATGGCCTTCAGGTCTTTGTGGTAGTCATAATAACTCTCGGGGGCGACCGATATATAATTTGAGAACGTGTGAAAGTCCGAGAAAATAATAAACTCGACACCGGGTGCATACCGTTCTTCTATTTGTCGGATGGTCGACACTATTTTTTTGACTGCCGCCCACTCTGTCATATCCAGTTTATTGGAAAGGCATTTTTCCGGGCTGCTGCTTTTACTGGGAAACGCCGGCAGAAGAAAGCGTAAAGGCTCATTGTCAGTCACACTTTTCGACACTTGCTGTTTGAGAAGTGTAGCGCCATAAGTGGAGGGTTTTCTATTTAGCAGGAGCGTTTCATACAGAATACCTAACAGGGTGTCGGACAGGGGTTTTAAGGCGCAAGTGTTCATGAGATCTTGACTCTTCCTTGATATTTAAATGTTGTAGATTCTTAATCTTGCCGCATGGGAGTACACATTGCGTTGAGAATCATCCTAAAAAACGGCGTCCCGCTTTCGGTCGTTCGCAGTATTAGGCTGTAGGGGGGAGTTTTAAGAATTGTCTGATTTCGTTGTCTCTTTAAAGAAAGTGGAGCTGTTAGAACATTTATTCTTCGGGCTCATGGGGTAATAAGTTATTTCGCAAAAGATCCTATTGCGTCTTCTGAGTAATTGAGCATCTCTGCAATGGCATGTGCCTTCGGGCCAGGATGCTCAGAGGCGTTGGTCAGGCAGGTAAAGGTAACCGGCAGCGCTCAATTGCATCCTCCCTCCATACCCCGGAGTGCGCCGCATCAGGTCCGCGGCAGCAGTTCATCAATCACCTGCAAGCAATGGTTGAGCCCGGGCGATACGTCGCCAACCCGCTGGCTGAGGATGATCGGCGAGGTCGCGTTGTCTTCCAGCAACGGGGTAAACCCGATGTCGTCGCGGTGCAGCAATTGCACCGAGGCCGGTACCAGGGTCACCCCCATGCCCGCGCCCACCAGGCCGATGGCAGTCTGCAATTCGTTGGTCCATTGCGCGACATGGATGTTGACGCCATAGGAGTCGAACAGCGCTATCACATGGTCGGCATAACTGGGCCGCGGGTTCACCGGGTACAGCACGAAGGGCTCCTTCGCCAGTTCACGCAGGCTGATGGGGCCTGCCAGCAGTCTATGCCCGGCAGGCAGGGCTGCGACCAGGCGGTCTTCGGTGAGTACGGTCTGGACGATGGCCGGGTCGGCGATGTGGATACGGCCGAAACCTATGTCAATGCGCCCGGCCTTGAGCGCTTGTACCTGCTGCAACGTGGTCATTTCCGAAAGCCCGAGTTCGAGCTCCACAGACTTGCCACTGCGCAGGCGGCGAATCAGCTCCGGCAGCACGCCATACAGGGTCGACGGCGCAAAGCCGATACCCAGCCAGGTTTTTTCACCTGAGCCGATGCGTCGGGTGTTATCGCAAACCTTGTTCAATTGTTCGAGCAGGGCAGTGCTGTGCTCGTAAAAAAACCGCCCGGCATCGGTGAGCTTCAGCGGCCGACTACGTTCGAGCAGCAACACCCCCAGCTCGTCCTCCAGTTGCTGGATCTGACGGCTCAGCGGCGGCTGGGCAATGTGCAGCAACTCGGCCGCCCGGGTGAAGTTGAGCGTTTGAGCCACCACCTGAAAATACCGCAAATGACGCAATTCCATCGGAGTCTCCAGAAGCAGTTTTCATACCCTACAGGTATCAAGCTAGACCAATTCTATATTGGTATCGCGAAAAAAGGCGCACCAGAATCAGTACCAGAATTTCAAGAACCTGACGGGTATAGACATGCTTGCAACAGCCATTGAATCGATCGAGACGATCATTGTCGATTTGCCGACCATACGCCCGCACAAACTGGCGATGCACACGATGCAGAACCAGACCCTGGTCCTGATTCGTGTGCGTTGCGCCGACGGTATTGAAGGGATTGGCGAATCTACCACCATCGGTGGCCTGGCCTACGGCAACGAAAGTCCGGACAGCATCAAAACCAACATCGACTGTCACTTCGCGCCACTGCTGCTGGGTCAGGACAGCAGCAATGTGAATGGCGCCATGCTGCGGTTGGAACGCAGCATCCGTGGCAATACCTTTGCCAAATCAGGTATTGAAACGGCGCTGCTCGATGCCCAGGGCAAGCGCCTGGGCCTGGCGGTCAGTGAACTGCTGGGCGGGCGGGTCCGTGATGCGCTGCCGGTGGCGTGGACCCTGGCCAGTGGCGACACCGCAAAAGACATCGCCGAAGCAGAAATAATGCTCGACCTGCGCCGTCATCGCATCTTCAAGCTGAAAATTGGCGCCGGTGAAGTCAGCCGCGATCTGGCACACGTGATTGCCATCAAAAAAGCCTTGGGTGATCGCGCCAGCGTTCGGGTCGATGTCAATCAGGCCTGGGACGAATCTGTTGCTTTGCGCGCGTGCCGGATTTTGGGGGCTAACGGGATCGACCTGATCGAGCAGCCTATCTCGCGCAACAACCGCACGGGCATGGTGCGCCTTAACGCCATGAGCCCGGCGCCGATCATGGCTGACGAATCCATCGAATCGGTGGAGGATGCATTTAATCTGGCACGTGAAGGGGCGGCTTCCATTTTCGCCCTCAAGATCGCCAAAAACGGCGGCCCCCGGGCCGTGCTGCGAACCGCAGCCATTGCGCAGGCCGCGGGTATCAGCCTGTACGGTGGCACCATGCTGGAAGGCGGTATCGGTACTCTGGCTTCAGCCCATGCCTTTATCACCCTTGACAGGCTGGCCTGGGACACCGAGCTGTTCGGGCCGTTGTTGCTGACCGAAGACATTCTCAGCGAGCCGCTGGTGTACCGCGATTTCGAGCTTCACGTTCCACATACCCCGGGCCTGGGCCTGACCCTCGATGAAGAGCGCCTGGCGTTTTTCCGTCGCGACAAAACGTCCACTGCCATCCATCCAGTCTAAGGAGCGCCGCATGCTGTTCCACGTAAAAATGACCGTGAACCTGCCAGTCGACATGAACCCGCAAGCCGCTGCCCGGCTCAAGGCTGACGAAAAAGCCCTGGCGCAACGCCTGCAGGAGCAGGGCAAGTGGCGTCACCTGTGGCGCATTGCCGGGCTCTATGCCAACTACAGCGTGTTCGATGTCGACAGCGTCCAGGAGTTGCACGACCTCCTTATGCAGCTACCGCTGTATCCGTATATGGCGATCGAGGTCAACGCCATGTGCCGCCATCCTTCGTCCATCCGTGAGGACGACAGCTGAGTCCTGCCTGCCGGGTTGGTCAGGCTAATAATTACAAGATGAGGAAGCACCATGAACGCCAAGATTTCCCATACTGCCAGCGCCCAGAAATTTCTCGACGAGGCCAGCGGCCTGCACAACGATGCGGGCGACCCGCGGGTCAAAGCGCTGGTCAGCCGTATCCTGCGGGACTCGGTAACCATCATCGAAGACCTTGCCGTGACTCCGCAAGAGTTCTGGAAAGCCGTGAACTACCTGAACGTGCTGGGCTCGCGCCAGGAAGCCGGGTTGCTGGTGGCAGGCCTTGGGCTTGAGCATTACCTGGACCTGTTGATGGACGCCGAAGACAAGCAGGCCGGCAAATCCGGCGGCACCCCGCGCACCATCGAAGGCCCGCTGTATGTAGCGGGTGCGCCACTGTCCAACTTCGAAGCACGACTGGATGACGGCCTCGACCCGGGCGTTCAGCTGTTCATGCAAGGCCAGGTCAAAAACACCGCCGGCGAGCCCCTGGCAGGAGCCGTGGTCGATGTGTGGCACGCCAACACGGGCGGAACTTATTCCTATTTCGATGCCAGTCAGTCCGAGTTCAACCTGCGTCGGCGAATCGTCACCGATGCCCAAGGCCGTTATCGTTTTCGCAGCATCGTGCCGTCAGGCTATGGCTGCCCGCCGGACGGTCCGACCCAGCACCTGCTCGATCAACTGGGCCGCCATGGCCAGCGTCCTGCGCATATCCACTTCTTTATTTCTGCGCCGGATCATCGCCACCTCACCACTCAGATCAACCTCGACGGTGATCAGTACCTGCATGACGATTTTGCCTACGCCACCCGTGACGAGCTGATCGCCAAAATCAGTTTCAGCGATGACCAGCAGCGCGCCGCAGAGCATGGCGTCAGCGGCAGGTTTGCCGAAATCGAATTCGATTTCACCTTGCAGTCCTCGGCCCAGCCGCAAGAGCAGCAACGCCAGGAGCGGGTTCGCGCGCTAGAGGACTGATCACCTCAAAAGCCGGGCCGGGCCACGGGATAAACCTCAGGTTTATCCCGTGGCTTTTTGCGTTGTGGTCCGCAGTGAAAATCCGCCAGGGCGAGACTGCATCACCAGCTGAGCCTGACCCCCGCGTTACCACTGACACCCGCCAGGGTATTGGTGTCCAGGTTGGTGTTGTAATCCGCCGCCAGGTACACACTCACCGTCGAAGACAATCGCGCCACCACCCCGACCCCCAGGTCGGCGGAGGAGGATTTGTGGTCGCTCTTGATCCGGTCAACGTCATCGTAGGTAACCGTGTCGCTGCCGCCGAAGGTGTGCCAGGCGTTGGCGCGCAGGTAGGGTTCAACCGGTGTGTTTTGCACCAGATAGCGGCCCTTGAGACGTGCGCCCAGGCGGCCGGTCCAGTAGTCCTGGGAGTCATATGAAACTTTGGAAATGCCATCGTTCTGGCTGTCCATGTCGATCTGCTGGTTGATCACCTGGACCTGTGGCTCCACCACCCAGTGTTCGGAGATTGCTATTGGATAGCCGGCTTCGGCGGACAACGCCAGGGCATGGCCCCTGTTGTTCATCTTCACCCCGCGCTCGGATTTGTTATCGCCGTCCAGGCGGGTGCCCATGGCCACCAGGTCCACGTACCAGCCATCCTTGGGATCGGTCAGGGTCCAGTAGGCGCCCAGGTTGTCGCCATCGAGACTGACCTGGCCCGAGCGGCGGCCCTGGAAGCCCTCGGCAAAGCCTTTGACGTCACCCTGCAAGCGGCTCTGGCCGACGAACAGGCCCAGGCGCTGAATCTGCCCGCCATTGGTTTGCCAGGCGTAAAGGTCATGACCGACTTGATAGCCCTTGATCGAGCCGTCGAAACTCGGCGATACCGTGCCGCTCCAGCTCTTGTTGAAGTCACTGCCGTACACCCGGCCCCAGCCTGCCGCAACTGCACCGGTTTCGCTCAGCAGGCTCTGTTCGCCCTGGCGGTCATGGAAGGTGCCCAGGGCTTGCAGGGTCAGCAATTGCGCAGCCGGCACCACGACCGAGTACACCGGTACTTCGAGGCGATACAACGGGATCGGAGCGGCCCCGGCGACTGCCGTTGGCAGCGGCGGGGTGGTGGCGGCCGGTTCCGGTGAAATTTCTGCGGGCACCTGGGTCGGCGGTGGCGCAGGGGGCGTAACCGGTGCCACGGGCTGCGGCGTCGGTGGTTCGACCACAGGCTCGTCAGGCGTGGACGGCGGTGGCACGGTGGGCGTCGGCGGGATCGGTACCACCACCGGTGGCACGGGCGGTACAGGTGCTACCACCGGAGGCTCTACGGCCACCACGGAGGAGCGCAGGTACCAGTTGTTTTCCGAGCCGGCGGTGACCCCGCCCTTGAACAGGTAGTACTGATAGGCCCCCGCAGACAGCGAGCCTTTGAGGGCAAAGGCGTCGGTGCTGCTGGTGGCACCGTTGAGTGCCTGCACCACTTCGATCCCGTTGCTCTGGGTGAGGCCGCCAAGACCGCCGAGGTTGGTCACGGCCAATTGGGTATTGCCGCTGATAGTGCCGTCAGACACCACCAGTTTGTCCGTGGCCGAGGTGTCATCCCCGAGCACCGTTTGCAACCACAACTGGCCATTGTTGCCGACATAGTTGCCGTGCACCGTCAGCGTGTCGGTGGCGCTGTTGCTGCCGGTGGTCATGTCGATTATCCCGGCGTTGTTCAGGGTGGCCAGCTGGCCGGCTGTATAGGGGCGGATGCTGCCTTGGGTCACGGCGAGTACGCTGCTGTTGTCGATGGAAAATGTCCCGCTGTTGCTGGCGCTGTCACCGAGGTAAAAATCCCCGGCCAGGTCGAAGTGCGAATTGTTGTTGAGATTGACTGTTTCCCAGCCGATGTAACGGGCGGCGTTGCCGGAGGTGGTGTGATCGAAGGTCAGTTGGTCATTGCCCTGCCCGCCATCGATGGACGGGGTGCTGCTGAGCAGGCTTTCGTTCAGGCCGCTGAGCAGTGCGGTGTCGTTGCCGTCGCCCATCAGCACGGCGGATTTGATCTGACCGCCATTGATCCAGTTCAAGGTGTCGTTGCCGACGCTGGCGCGAATCTCGCCGTTGATCACGCCGCCGCTCACGGTAATGCTGTCGTCTCCGCCGCTGGTGCTGATATTGCCGCCGATGGTGCCGCCGGAAACAATGATGGTGTCGCGATCAAAGCCGGTCACCAGATTGCCGAGGATCGTTCCGCCGGACATGTCATAGATGTTCTTGTCCAGTTTCATGTCGACCCGGCCAATGGTGCCGCCGGTCTGCTTCGCTACATCACCGTCCTCGAACGCCCCGACGATGGTGCCCGCGGTCATCAGGAACGTGTCCCGGCCGTCGCCCTGGGCCAGGGACTGAATTTGCCCGCCGGTCATCACGAAGTCGTCGATGCCGTTGCCCTGGGACACGGCGCCCGTGACCGTACCGGCACTGATGCTGAAGCGGTCGGGGCCGTCGCTCTGAGTCACGGTACCGACAATGCGCCCGGAGTTCATGTCGACCACATCGGAGCCCGGTCCGGTCACGATGTTGCCGTTGATGATGCCGGTACCGCCGGCGGGCAGCGTCAGAGTGACATTGCCGACCGTATCCGTGAGACCGGTGGGGCTGCTGCCACTGTCGCAGACATAGTTGTCAACGCCGGGCCCGGTACTGAGTACGCAAGCCGCCTGAGCCTGCTGCGGGGCAAGACTGAGCAGGGAAAGGACCCCTATGCCAAGAACACGAGATTTGGGCAAGATTCGTTCCGGGCGCATAAGGCTTCTCATTTTTTTTTGTTAAAAGATGTTTAATCTCTAGCTCAAGGTTCTCGGGGAGGCAATTAACCGGGTCTGCCAATTGGCTATAGCGGGTGTAACTAACGGATATTAATGCCCGGTGGTGGGTGCGACTTGCAGCGCCGTTCACCGCTCTGTTGCCTGGCGCCTCGCGCTTCAATCCTTGCCTGCCTATCCCCCGTCTGCCTGACTGGCGAGTGTTTTTCCTGCGATGTAGCCAAACGTCATACCGGGCCCGAGGGTGATGCCTCCGCTGGGGTAATAGCCCTGCATGATGCTGTTCATGTCATTGCCCACTGCGAACAAGCCCGGCATGGGCCGGCCATGATTATCCAGCACCCGGGCACAAGCATCGGTATTGAGCCCGGCGAAAGTGCCGAGGCTGCCGGGCACCAGCTTCACCGCGTAGAAAGGCCCATGGCGCAAGCTGCCGAGCGAAGGGTTGGGCGTATGCCGCGACTCTCCTTGAGCGCGGTTGTACAGCGACTTTCCACGCTGAAAAAACGGATCGCAGCCTTTCTCTGCGTATTCATTGAAGGTGCTGACCGTGGCTTGCAACTGTGTCTCATCAATCGCGCATTGCTGCGCCAGACCTGCCAGGGTTGCGTCCTTGAACAGATAGCCCTGGCGAACATACGGCGCCGTGGGGAACGGAAAGGGCTTTGACCAGCCCAGCCCATAACGGCGTTGCGCACGGTGATCGCAGACAAGCCATGAGGTGGTCGTTTGCCCGGGCCCGGTGCCATTGAACACGGCACACATATAGTCGTGGTAGGAATCGGCCTCGTTAACGAAGCGCCGGCCATCCTGACGCACGGCAATGAACCCGGGTTTTGCGCGCTCCATCAAATGGGGAAAGCCACTGAATCCGCCATCGGCGCGCGGTACCCGAGACACCGGGGCCCACGCGGCGGCATGGGGCATGTCCTGTGCAATACCCGCGCCGACACTTTCACCCAGGCGCAGGCCATCGCCGGTATTGCCTTTGGGGGCCGCGCTTAAATGCTCGGTGCCATCAGGCGCATGGGGAAAGAGGCGGGCGATCCGCTGTTGATCATGGGGGAATCCGCCGCAGGCCAGTACCACGCCACGTCGTGCACGGATTTCAAACAATTTTCCGGACCGCTCCACCCGTGCTCCGACTACCCGTTCACCCTCGCGAAGCAGCCCGCGCACCGGCGTATCGGTCAGCAGCCGGACCTTGCGATCCACCGCGCTCTTGAGCAGTCGCGCCACCAGTGCATTGCCATTTACCAAGTGCATGCCCCGCCCATGGCTGATCAGGTCGCGGGCATGGCGCAGCAAGCGCCTGGCGGTATACAGGGCTGAGGCCGGGGAGCGCCGGGCATTGAGCAGATGATTGAGATCGGCACCGCCTGCAATGCCCATTCCGGCCAGGCTGATGATATCCAGCGGGCGCCGCAGTTTTTTAATCCAGGGGCCCAGTCGCCGACCATCGAACGGTTGTGCGCAGACCGAGCGACCGCCTTTGGAGAACCCTTCGCTGGCATGAAAATCAGGCATTTGGCTGCCGGAGAAAAACTGCACGTCGGTATGGCGCTGGAAGAACTCGACCATTTGCGGGCCCTGTTCAAGGAACATCTCCATGCGAGAGTCAAGCACCTCGCAATGCAGCTCATTGCGCAAATAGGTCCTGGACTGCTCAAGCTCTTCAACTATCCCGTCAGCCACGGCCAGCGGGTTGCGAGGAATCCACAACCAGCCGCCCGACCACGCGCTGGTCCCCCCAAATACCGGTTCTTTTTCTGCGACGATAACGTCGAGTCCGAGTTCGGCGGCGGTGACCGCAGCTGCCAGGCCCGAAGCGCCGGAACCTACGACCAGGACATCACAGAACATTGGCTGGTTATTTTGCATAAGGGTTACCGCAACAAGGAGTGAGGTTGGGCCAGACCGGCCGGTGGCATGACATTGCCCTTGAGGAACACCGCGATGCCAGCGATCAGGGCCGGGACTGCCAGGGCGGTAAAGACGGTTGCGAATGTCCAGCCGGCCCCTAGCATGTGGGCTCCGGCGAACCCGCTGGCGATTGAACCCAGCCCGCCGATGCCGCGCATCCAGCTGACCCCGGTTGCGCGCGCCTGGGTGGGATAGAAATTGGCCGCCAGTGCATACATGCAGGCGTTTGCGCCGTTCATACAGAACCCGGCTGCCGCCGCCAGCAGGGCGAACAGGGCGAAGCCGTGGCTGGCGGTGCCGATCAGGTAAATCGCCAGGCCGCCCAGCAGGTAAACCACAGCGAGTGTGCGGTGCGGGTTACTGCGATCAATCAACCAGCCCAGTAACAGCGAACCGACAGTCCCGCCAAACTGGAACAGAGCCGTGATCAGCGCAGCGTCGCTGACGCTCATGCCATTGTCCTTGATCAGCGTCGGTAACCAGCTGCCCAGCAGGTAGACCAGGAACAACCCCATGAAATAGATCAGCCACAGCAGTAAGGTGCCGGTAAAAAAGCCCCTGGAGAGAATCTGCCCGATCGGGCTGGAGACAGTAGCAGGGGCCTCGTCAACGCTCAGGCATGCTTGGCCGTTAGCCTGATCCGGTGCCAGTTGTTGGATGATCCGGGCACTGCGGGCGTGGTGCCTGGCAGGTCGTCGGGCGACCAGCCAGCGCAAGGATTCAGGCATGGCGCTGATTAACAGGGGTAATGCCAGTAAGGGCAGCAGGCCGCCCACCAGCAAGATGCTTTTCCAGCCGAAAACCGGAATCATGTAAGCCGAAGTAAATCCGCCCGCTGCGGCGCCAAAAGTGAAGCCGCTGAGCACGACGGTAATCAGCATCGATCGGCGTTGCAGCGGTGTGTACTCACTGACCATGGTCCCGGCGTTGGGCATGGCCGCCCCCAGGCCAAGGCCCGCCAGCAGCCGCAGGGCCACCATCCAGTCCAGGTCGGGGGCGAAAGCCGAGGCCAGGGTCAGTGCGCCGAAGAATGCTACGGCGCAAATCAGCACCGGCTTGCGTCCCACACGGTCCGCCAGGGGCCCGGCAATCAGGGCGCCGATGGCCACGCCGATCAGCCCCGCACTCATGACCGGGCCCAGGCTCAGCTTGCTGACGGCCCAGTCGCGGGCCAATTCAGGGGCAATGAAACCCATGATTGCTGCATCGAAACCATCCAGGGCGATGACCAGAAAACACAGCAGCACTATTCGCCACTGCATGGGAGTCATGGGGCGGGTGTTGATCAAATGGTCGACATTGACCGACGGCAGGGCGCTCATGGCGGCCTCCATTATTGTTCTTATTAGCGAGGGCTCAGCCGCTCGCAGGTGCAAGCGGCTGAAGGCTGTGATCAATCAGTTCAAGGGTGAAAAATCGGTCGGGCGCAGCAGTCGGGACTCCAGGGTTACCACGGCGTCCAGTTCTTTGTTCTGGCTGGCGAAGGCCTGCCAGCGGGGGTCGGCCGCCATTGCGCTACGGCGGGCAATACGATCGTCGAGGCTGGCATAGCCCCAGATATGCACCACTTGATTGGCCTCGCCAAATTCGGTGGTGAAGAAACCGACCAGATTGCCCAGATACTCTTGCTGCACGGCCAGCGCAGCGCTTTTATACAGGGCCAGCCAGTCACCGAGTTTGGTGGGTTTAATGGTGTAAGTGCGCAGTTCGTAATACATGGTTTTCTCCAGAGTGAGACAGGTGTGAAGGGGGCTCTTGCAACTGGCGGGCGATATCGCTCGCCGCGAGATAGCCGAAAGTGAGGCCGGGGCCCAGCGTGATGCCGGGGCCGGGGTAGGTGCCGTCCATGATCGAATTCATTTCATTGCCCGCGGCATACAGGCCCGGGACCGGAACACCCAGTCGGTTCAGTACGTTGGCCCGGGCATTGGTGACCAGCCCGCGGGCAGAACCGAGGTCACCGGTAAACAACTGGATGGCGTAATAGGGCGCTTTGCGCAGCGGCCTGATGCACGGATTGGGGGTATGCAGGGGGTCGCCCATATAGCGGTTGTAGGCCGTGCTGCCCTTGCCGAACTGGTGGTCCATGCCCTGTTCGGCGTCGGCGTTGAACTGCGTCAGGGTCTGCTGCAGGTTGGCAGCATCAACCCCGGTCAGACGCGCCAGTTCCGCCAGGCTGTCGGCACGCAACAGGTAGCCGGCATCAATCAGCGCACTGTTGTCCACCGGACGTGGCCGCGCCAGGCCTAGGCCATAAGTGTTGAGCGCGTCGGCATCGCAAATCAGCCAGCAAGGCGCATTGGCGCCATCGTTGGCGAACATGCTTTCGACGAAGCTGTGATAGGAGTCGGACTCATTGACGAAACGCCTGCCCGCGCCATTGACTGCGATCACGCCGGGTTTGGCACGGTCGGTCACAAGATGCGGGAAGCGCTCCACACTGCCATCAGCCTTATGCAACACCGAGACCGGGGCCCAGAAGAAGTTGGCCTTCAGGTGTTCGCCCATTGCCGCCTGGACCGAAGCTGCCAGCTGGTGCCCATCGCCGGTATTGGTGGCAGGCGACATGCTCCAGTGTGGCGCACCGGTAACCGGTCGCAGTTCGGCTGCCCCGGGGCTTGCGGCGCACCCACCGGTGGCCAGCACGACGCCGCCATGAGCGAGTACCGAGCGGGTCTGCCCGCGCCAGCTGATCCGGGCACCTGCGACCCTTGAGTTCTCGACTATCAATGATTCTGTAGAGGCTTGCAGCCACAGGTCGACACCATTGGCCAGGGCCGTGGTGGCCAGGCGGGCGATCAATGCATTTCCGACCGTGAGGCGGGTACCACGCGGGTGACTGATGCGGTCTATGGCATAACGCCCCATCAGTTTGAGGCAGTGCCAGAGCGATTTCGCCGAGCGTTTGCAACTGAGGAAGTGCTGTATATCAACGCGATTGACCATCATGCCGCCGAACAACAGCATGCCGTCGGGTGGGCGTTGCAGGTCTTTGAAATGCTCGCCCAGCCGGCGCCCGTCGTACTCGTCGATTTCCAGTGCACGGCCAGTCTGCGTACCGCCGGGCAGGTCAGGGTAATAGTCCGGGGACAGCGGGCGCAGGCTGTATTTCAGTTCGCTGTGGGTTTGCAGATAGCGCAGGGCTTCACGGCCCTGTTCGATAAAAGCCTCGACCAGTTCGGGTTTATAGCCTTTGCCGATCACCTGCTTGAGGTAATTGCGCATCTGTTCTGCCGGCAGATGGTGGCCGGCTGCCCGGGCCTGATCGGTATCGTGCAGCCACACCGCGCCGCCGGAAATTGCCGATGTGCCGCCAAAGGCCGCGGCCTTTTCCACCAGCAACACTTTGAGGCCCCGGCTACTGGCCGTCACTGCGGCGGCGAGCCCTGCAGCGCCGCTGCCCAGGACAATCACGTCATAACTCAGGGCAGGAATTTGCGTCGGCTGGGGAGTCGTTTTAGTCATGGTTCATCACCTTTCAAGAGCACCGGCGGGTCAGATCTGCAGGGGTGTCACGCCCATGAAATGGCCGAGGTTGCCCAGTTGCGCCAGGGCCATTTGCGGACCGGTCTGGATCGGGCAACCCATGCGCCGGGCGAAGGCAAGAAACGGTGTAATGACAGGGGACGTCACGACATCGGCCACCAGTGTCGTACTGGTGAGGGTTTCCATCAGGGCAGCGGGCAGCGGCATGGGACCGTCATCGCTGGCATCCATACCAACCGGCGAGGCGTTGACGACCAGGTCCAAGCCACTCAGCGAGGCCGGGCACAGGTCGATGACAACGTCTGGAAAGTCTCTGCGCAGGAGGTTGCCGAGCGCCTCTACGCGCTCTTTACTCAGATCGTTGATGGCCAGCCGACTGACGCCGGCCTCGCACAGTGAATAGGCAATGGCACTGCCTACACCGCCGGTGCCGATCACCAGGGCCTGTTTGTTCTGCGCACTGAAACCCTGCGCGCGTGCGGCATTCAGAAAACCTTCACCATCAACAATGTCACCCACCAGGCGCCCGTCAGGCTCGCGGCGGATCACATTGACGCAGTGCAAGGCTTTTGCGCGGTCGCTGAGGCTGTCCATATGACTGGCGAGCACTTGCTTGTAAGGCACTGTCACCACGCAGCCGCGCATGTTTTGCCAGCCGCGCAGGGCTTTTACAAAGTCTTGCAGCGCACTGTGCTGCAGGTCGATGGCGAGCATGGCGATGTTCTGCTGATGGTCGGTGAACCAGCGGTTGAAGTTTTCCGGCGACTTCACCTGAGCAACAGGTGAGCCGACGATGGCGACCAGTTCAGTCGAACCCTGAATCATGTGGAGCTCCCGCTTATTGGCTTGTTGTGGGCCAATACTGCGAGCGGGCTGTAAAGCGGACAATCAAGTCGAGGCGCTTGTGCATTGATAATCGCACTGCCAGTGCGATAATCGCGTTAATTTCCAATAATAAGAGCACAGCCGGTGAAACAGCCCACCATCCATTCCCGTGATTTGATCGTCGGCCTGCAAAAAGGCCTGGCGTTGTTGCAGCTGTTTTCCCAGGAGCATCCGCGATTGAGCGTGCCCGAGGCGGCCAGGCTGGCCGGCATGACCCAAAGCGCTGCCCGCAGATTTTTGCTGACGCTGGTGCATGACAGCTTCGTGCAAACCGATGGCCGTTATTACTGGCTCACCGCCAAGGCTTTACGCATTGGCCAGGCGTACGTCGACTCGGCGGTGTTGCCGCGCATGCTGCGCCCGATTGTCGAACAGGTGGCCCGCAGCACTCAGGAGCATGTCTCGGTGGGGGTGCGCGACGGTGATGACATCGTGCATATCGTCCGTAGCCGCTACAGCCACATCACCTCAATGTCGATCCGCCCGGGGTCACGGGTGCCGATGTATTGCACCGGCAGTGGCCGGCTATGGCTGGCGAGCCTGACTGCGCCGGAACTGGACGCCTATTTTTCGCGCAACCCGCCACGAGCCATAACGCCTTATACCCTGACGGATGAAGCACGGATTCGCGATGAAATAGCCCTGTGCGCCGAGCGTGGCCATGTGGTGGTGGACCAGGAGTATGAAGTGGGCATGCGGGTATTGAGCGTGCCGCTGATTGATCGCGACCGGCAACTGCAGGCGGCCCTGACCCTCACCACCCATGCTTCCCGCATGACCGTGGCCGAGATGCGTGAACGTTATCTTTCAGCCCTGTATGAAGGGCAGGCGTTGCTGAGGCCGATCATGATGCTGTGAAGTGCGAAGCCGGTATCCTGGCGGGCGCCGGCCTGAACAGGTCTGCTACCCCGGCTCCACCTGCAACTGCTGTTCAAGGGGTTCGCCGTTGCGTATGCACTCGATCAGCATGGGTTCGGCGGCATCGCTGGCGAGGGCCAGATCAATCACGCCACCGAGCACTTCGTCACTGGCGATGAACACGCCATTATCGTCAGCCAGCACCCAGTCACCGGGGCGCACAGTCACTGCGCCACAAGTGACCGCCACTCCCATGGCACTGCCCGGATCGCTGCGCAACTTGGTGGTCAGCAGGCTGGTACCGCGGGCAAATACCGGAAGGCCCGCTTCGCGCAGTTCGACGATGTCAGTCACCACCCCATCGACAATGATTGCCTTCGCCCCCCGGATCGTGGCTGCGCAGGCAGTCACGGTGCCCACACATGCGTGCTGGTGATCGCCTTGCATGTCGATCACCAGTACGTCGCCCTCGCACAAAGCGGCCAACGCCCGGTTGACCGCATAAGCGTCGGCATTGACAACCCGTAGCGTGAAGGCGCGGCCGACCACTTTTACCCCGTTCAGCTGCGAGCGAATCTCGTGGCTGACGAATCCTTCTTCGAGGTAGTGCCCCAGTGTGGCGAAGCTCACGCGTTGAAGTTTTTCCCGTAGTTCATCGTTGTTCATGGACGGGTGCCTTTTAGTTCAGCGATGCAGTCAATTTCCAGAGCCACGCCCCATAGTGATACGCAGACCGTGGTCCGGGCCGGTGGCGCATGCCCGAGCACTTCGCTGTAGACGCGGTTGAACGGTTCCAGTTGTGCCGGGTCGGTCAGGTAGCCATTGACCTTGATCACATGATCGAAATCGGAACCTGCTGTGATCAGAATTGCCTCCAGGTTGCGCAACGTCTGACGTACCTGTTCTTCAAAGCTTTCAGGTTGCGAGTCGAGCCCGTCATGCGCCGGAATTTGCCCGGCGGTAAACACCAGATTGCCGCTGATAACGGCCTGGGAGTAGGGGCCGACCGGGCCGATCGTTCCGGGAGCTGCGCTAATGCGTTTCATGTATGACCTCATCAAGGCTAAGGGGGCAGGGCAGGTCTGACAGGGGTCAGGCATGGCTGGCATGGGGACTGCTCAAGTCGCGTTTGAAGGTCTCAGTGAGCAGCAGCAGGGCGATCAGCGAGATGACGGCCGAGCCGATCATGTACCAGGCCACGGAAGACCCTTTGCCCGTCCACGACAGCAAGGCGGTGGTGATGATCGGCGTAGCGGCGCTGCCGAGCAGCCCGGACAGCATGTAGGCAACCGACAGTCCCGAATAACGCACTTTGGTGCCGAACAGCTCCGCGAGGAAGGTGGCAATCGGGCCATAGTTGGCCGCAAAAGCAGTCATCAGCAGCATGTAGCCGAGGAACACCAGCGGCAGTTCGCGGGTGTCCATCAACCAGAACATCGGGAACGCCACCAGTGCTTCGGCAATGATGCCGCCGATGATCACCGGCTTGCGTCCGATGCGGTCCGACAGCGCGCCGAAAGCCGGGAGCATGAAGATGCACAGCGCGCAGGAGGCCAGCACTACGCTGAGCATCGCCGGGCGGCTGAAGCCCAGGGTCTGGGTGCCGTAGGTGAGGCCGAAGGCGACGATAATGTTGAACGAGGCCCCGGTCGACATCGTCGCGATTCCGCCCAGCAGCACCTGTTTCCAGTACTTGCGGCAGATTTCCGCGAGCGGGACTTTGACCTGCTCTTCGGATTTTTTCGCCTGCTTGAAGGCGCGTGTTTCTGTGATGTTGAGCCGGATGTACAGCCCCAGGCCGATGAGCAGGGCGCTGCCCAGGAAGGGGATACGCCAGCCCCAGGCCAGCAGGTCTTCGGTGGAAAGCATGCTGGCAATGGCCAGAAAGGCCAGGTTGGCAATCATGGTGCCGGCGGGTACGCCGATCTGCACCCATGAACCGTACAGGCCGCGCTGGTTGGCAGGGGCATGTTCCACCGCCATCAACACGGCGCCCCCCCATTCGCCGCCCAGTGCCAGGCCCTGAATGATGCGCAGGGTCAACAGCAGGATCGGGGCCCAGATGCCGATGGTGGCATAGTCCGGCAGCAAGCCGATGGCGAAGGTCGCGGCGCCCATCACCATCAAGGAGATCAGCAACATTGATTTGCGTCCCAGCTTGTCACCGAAGTGACCAAACAGGGCCGCGCCCACGATGCGTGCACCGTAGGCCGAAGCAAAGGTGCCGAACGCCAGCAGGGTGCCCACCAGGGCATCGAAGGCGGGGAAGAAAATTTTGTTGAATACCAGCGCCGACGCGGTCGCGAAAACGAACAGGTCGTACCATTCGACAGTGGTGCCGATGACGCTGGCCACCGCCACTTTTCTCATGTTGACCGGTGCGTCCTCGGTAGGCAACGGGTCGGGTATGCGCGCAGAACTGTTCATGCCTTATGTCTCCAGATCGAGCGTGGGCTCATGGATATAGTTTTTTTGTTTGGCAGGTATTGAGTAGTGCGGGCGCCCGCGTCCGGGCGCTTGTTTATTGTTAATGCGGGCTTCTATGTGCCCTTGTCTGGTGTGTCAGCGTTGCAGTCGCTCGACCACCGCGTTGAGCAGCACATCGCAGCCCATGCGCGCGTCTGCCGGCAGTACGTCTTCGGCTTCGTTGTGGCTCAAGCCGCCCACGCAAGGGATGAACACCATGGTGGTGGGGCAATGCCGGGCCAGCAGGATGGCGTCATGCCCGGCACCGCTGACGATGTCCTGATGCGGGTAGCCCAGGGCCTCTACCGCTCGACGCACAGCCGCCACGCATTCGCGGTCAAACGGGGTGGCCGGGCTCAGCCAGTGGCGCTCGATCGCCAGGGTCAGGCCACGTTGGTCGGCGATGCCCTGGAAGTGCTCGCGCACCCTTTGTTCCATGACGGCAATCTGTGAGTCCTGGTGATGGCGCAGGTCGACCGTGAACGTCACGCTACCGGCAATGGTATTGCGCGATGACTTGGCGATATTCAGTTGGCCGATGGTCACCAGCCCCTGGGGTGCGAAATCGGCGCATAGGGCTTCCAGTTGCGCGGCCATTTGCGCCACGCCAAACAGGGCATCATTGCGCAGGGCCATGGGGGTCGTGCCGGCGTGGGCACTCATGCCCCGCACCGTGACATCCAGCCAGCAAATGGCCTGTCCACCGGTCACCACACCCACCGGCAAGCCGTTGTCTTCGAGGATCGGGCCTTGCTCGATATGGGCTTCGAAATAGCTGTCGAAGGGGCGCTGGAGCGCCAATTCACCGACATGCCGGGTGGCGTCCAGGCATTGCGCCACACTGATGCCGTCAACATCGCAGGCATCCAGTGCGGTCTGCAGCGCGAGGCTGCCGGTGAATACCGCCGAGCCGAACATGGCCGGGGTGAAACGTGCACCTTCTTCGTTGGTCCACACGGCAATTTCGATCGGGCGGCGGTTCTGTACCCCCTGTTCGTTGAGGCAACGCACTACTTCCAGACCGCTCAGCACGCCATAGATACCGTCGAAGCGGCCACCTTTGGGCTGGGTATCAAGATGGCTGCCCATCACCACCGGGGCCAGATGATCGTCCAGCCCGGGAAGACGGGCGAAGAGGTTGCCGATGGCGTCGAAAGCCAGGCTCATCCCGGCTTCCTTGCACCAGCCCATGAACAGCTCGCGCCCGGCCTGGTCTTCGGCAGACAGGGCCAGTCGGCAGTTGCCGCCCTGGTCGGTGGCGCCGATCGTGGACATTTCCATCAGGCTGTTCCACAGCCGTTCGCCGTTACAGTTCAATACGTTCATGCGATACCTCTGGCGTGTTGCGTCAGTAGCCCAGTAAAGGGTCCACCAGGTTGTTCAAGACTTCGCCGGATAAAAGCCGGCGGGTGTTTTCTGCGACCTGGCGGGCGATGCAGGCGTGGGACGCCGCAGACGCCATATGCGGGGTGATGACCACACCCGGCATGTGCCACAGCGCGTGCTCGGCCGGCAGTGGTTCATGTTCGAACACGTCCAGCACCGCGCCGCGCAACTGGCCGCTGTGCAGTGCCAGCTGCAAGTCGTCAATGCACAGATGCTGGCCGCGCCCCACGTTAACGATGGCGGCACCGCGGGCCAGCCGGTCAAAGGTGCGGCTGCACAAGATGCCGCGCGTGGCATCGGTCAACGGCAGCAGGTTGACCAGCAGATCAAGGCCATCGACAAAACCCTCAAACCCGACCTCGGCGTAATGGCAGGCGACCCCGTCAAGCTGGCGCGGGCTGCGTGCCCAGCCGCGAACGTCATATCCGGCACCAGCCAGATCGCTGGCGATGGCTGCGCCCAGTGAACCGAGGCCCATCACTCCCACCTTGAACTGCCCGGCGGGCCGCTGCGGGTGGCGCTCCCAGAGACGGCTGCGCTGTTGGGCAATGACTCGGTCAAAGTCCCGGTGGAAATGCAGCACGGTCCAGCGCACATACTCGGTCATGCCCTGGCGGTGATCGGGATCGACCACCCGGCAAACCGGCACCACCGGGCCACTGGTGTCGCTGCCAAGGTGATCAACCCCTGCTGCCACCGAGTGCACCAGACGCAGATTCGGCAAGCGGGCCAGGCTGCCTGCGGGCGGATGCCAGCACGCCGCGACCCGGGCCTGAGCGGCTGCGGGATCATCTGCGAGTACCACCTGCAGTGATGGTGCGTGTTCAGCGAAGGCAGCCTGCAATTGTGCGAGCAGCTTGTGGTCTTTGCTCAGCAATACGAGGGTGGTCATGAGCAATAGGACTCGCGCTGGTCTTCGATCAGGGTCAGAACGGCCTTCCAGGTCAGTTGCACGATCTCTGGCGACTCATCACGGTTGAACTGTTGTGCTGTCAGGCGGCACACCTCTTCGCTGGGGTAAACCAGTTTGCTGTTGCCAGAGAGCGCCTGAACCTGTGCCTGGCAGGCACGCTCCAGAAAATGGATTTCATGGAATGCCTGGGCCACGCCGCTGCCGGCGGCGAGCAAGCCGTGGTTGCGCAGAATCATGGCGTTATGCGTGCCCAGGTCGGCCACCAGGCGCTTGCGTTCATCCAGCGACAGGGCGATGCCTTCATAGGTGTGATAGGCGAGCTTGGCGTAGTACTTCAGGGCGTGCTGGGTGATTGGCAGCAGGCCATGCTCCTGGGCCGCAACGGCCATGCCCGCCGCCGTGTGGGTGTGGATCACGCAGTCCAGATCCGGGCGCGCCATGTGGATCGCCGAGTGGATGATAAAACCGGCGGCGTTGACGCGGCTGTGTGCCGCATCCCCATTGATGACGTTGCCGTGCTGATCGATGCGCACCAGATCGCTGGCTTTCATGCGATCGAAAATCACGCCGTAGCGGTTGATCAAAAAGTGATGCTCCGGCCCGGGAATGCGCAGAGTGATATGCGTATCGATCAGGTCGGTCATGCGAAAGTGCGCAACCAGCCGGTAGAGGGCCGCCAGGTCGCAACGCGCCTGCCATTCAACGGCATCGATGGTGTCGGGTTTGAACATGGGAACTCCTGATTAAATTGCGGGCTGCGGTGCAGGTGCTGCTGCCATGGTTTCGCCACGCAGGCGTGCCAGGCCGCACACACCGAACAGTGAGATACCCGCCAGTAAGCTGAAGAAAATAGCCAGCGGCAGCCATTGCCCCGCATAGCGGGTGGCCAGCAAGGTGCCGATGATGGGTGTCGAGCCGCCGGCGATGGCGCAGATCAACTGGTAAGCAATAGAGATGCCGCTATAGCGCAGGTGGGCAGGAAAGGCTTGGGCCATGTAGCCGGCGATCACTGCATACAGCCCGGACAGGGTGACGACTGCCATGGCAATGCCCAGGGTCATCAGCGCCAGGTTTTGCGTGCCCACCAGCAAAAACATGGGGTAGGGCACAGCCATCGACAGCAGTGCGGCAAGCATCAGGAAACGGCCCTCGCCGATGCGTTCTGCCAGCAAGGCACTTATTGGCTGGGAAATGAACTGCAGGATCGTCACCAGAAACAGGCAATCGAGAATGGTCGCGCGGGAGATGCCCTGATATTGCGTGACGTAGGTGAGCATGAAGGTGTTGGTAAAGAAGAAACCGGCCGAGCCAATGGTCACCGCGCAAGCGGCGTAGAAGATCTGCCGCTTGCAGGTGCGCAGCACTTCCAGCACCGGATATTTGGCAGTCTCGCCTTTTTCAGCGATGGCCTTGAACTCGGGTGACTCCTCGACCCCGAATCGAATCGCCAGACCGATGATCATCAACACACCGCTGGCCAGGAACGGCAGGCGCCAGCCCCAGTCAGCGAACGCTTCGGCATCCAGTGAGGTGACCAGGCGAAAGGCAATCAGCGCCAGCAGCAGACCGGCAGGGCTGCCCAGCTGGGCGAACGAGGCATAAAAGGTCTTGCGCCCGGCGGGTGCATGTTCGCTGGCCATCAGCACTGCGCCACCCCATTCACCGCCAACCGATATGCCCTGCACGATGCGCAATGTCACCAGCCCGATCGGCGCCCAGATGCCGACACTGGCGTAGCTGGGTAGCAGGCCGATACCGGTGGTTGCCAGGCCCATCAACAACATGGTGAAGAGCAGCATTTTCTTGCGCCCGAGACGGTCGCCCAAATGCCCGAACACCATCCCGGCCATGGGCCGGGCGATGAAGCCCACAGCGAAGGTGCCGAACGCTGCCAGAGTGCTCAGGGCCGGATTACTGCTGGGGAAAAACACTTGCCCCAGAATCAGTGCCGCTGCCGTGGCATAGATGTAGAAATCATAGAATTCGATGGTGGTGCCAACGAATGCGGCTGCGGCCGCGCGTCGCGGCTGACTGGAAGAGGTTCGCATGCAGAGCCCTTTTAGCATTTGTTATTTGGCAGGGTTCAGGATCAATCACGTAGCGCTCTGTGGCGCTTGCGGGCTTTATCGCCTGCGGCCAATAATTAATCAATTTGCTAATACTTATTCCGTATATTAGCGGTGCTACTAATGGCGGCCCCATGAGTGAGAGCGTGATGAGTGAAGTACCCGGAGCATGGCAGGGCAGGCGATTTCTCAAGGACCGGCTTGACTGGAATCTGTTGCGTACCTATCTGGCTATTGGCCAGGAGCGCAGTATCAGTCGTGCTGCGGCGCGGTTGTATGTGACCCAGTCGGCGGTCAGCCAGTCGCTCAAGCGCCTGGAAGAGCAGCTCGATTGCCCGTTGATTTTGCGCCGGGGCCCGCGTTTCGACCTGACCCAGGCCGGCGAGGAAGTACTGGCCATCGCGCAGGAAATCTACGGCAACGTTTCCCGGCTGGGGATGGCTGTCGAAGGTGTTGAGGAAGACGTCGTCGGCAAGGTGCGCGTGCTGTCGATCAGCCAGGTGCAGTCAGCTTTGTACGATGAGTTTTTGGCCGACTTTCACTGCCTGCACCCTCGGGTCGAGCTTGAAGTGGAAGTCATGCGCAGTTCCGATATCCAGAGTTCGCTGAACCAGAAGACCGCCAGCGTCGGTGTCGGCTTGTCCCGTTTTGCTCACACCAAGCTCGAACGCGTGCCGCTCATGCGCCAGCGCTATGCGTTTTTCTGCGGCAAGCGCCATCGGCTTTTCGGTCAGCGCCGACTTTCTCTTGAGGCGTTGCTAGGAGAAAACTTTGTCAGTTTCACCAGTGACCAGATTGGTGGAAATCTATCGCCGTTGACGGTCTTTCGTGATCAGCAAGGCTTCACCGGAAAAATCGTTGCGTCATCTTCAAGCTTTGAAGAAATCCGCCGCCTGATCATCGCCGGTTACGGCATCGGTTGCCTGCCCGAGCACCTGGTGGACATCGACTTGCATAACGGCCTGATCTGGCGCCTGCCACCCGCCGAGGGCGTGGCGGATGTCGACGTGTTCCTGATGTGGAACCGCGAGCAGCGCATGACTCGCGCCGAGGCGGTGTTTCTTGAGTCTTTTCGCCGGGCGATTGAGCTGCAAAACATCTAGTGTGGCCGTTGACCTGTGGTGTTAACCCCGTCCCATTGCCCCGTCTCCTGGCAACCTGCGCTTCAAGGCACACATCTTGCTCTGCTAACAATCAATCTACCGATAGCTAGCAAAGAGAGTGTGCTTTAACCATGATCGCTACCTCCAGCCGTGCCGTGATCTGTACCCCGCATGCCGATGCCAGCGCCGCAGGTATGCGGATTCTCGATGCGGGCGGTACTGCCATCGATGCGATGCTGGCGGCCAGTGCCATGCTGGCTGCGGTTTTCCCGCATATGACCGGCCTGGGCGGCGATGCCCTATGGATGATCCACGACAGCAAGGTGCGCACCATCGTGGGGATCGGCCAGGCCGGGCAGCGCTTACCTGAAGGCGCAGCCATCAGCGTCCGTGGGCCGGGTGCGGTTGCCAGTACGGCGGGGGCCATGGCCAGCTGGCAGACCGCCGCCAATATCAGTCGCCACCAGTGGGGTTCGAGGTTCGGCTGGGCCGACCTGCTGGAAGACGCGGCAAGCGTGGCCGATTCAGGCACTGCGGTTTCGCAATCGCAACTGTTCTGGCAAACCCTGCGCCAGCCTCTGATCGAGCAATTGCCTGACCTGCATCGTCTGTGCAAGACCGATGGGCGATGGCTGCGCGAGGGCGACACCCTGCGCCAGCCGGAACTGGCCAACACCCTGCGGCACCTGGCCAAAAAAGGCCTGGAGGACTTCTATCACGGCGACCTGGCCCAGGCCTTCGGTGCTGAGTTTGATCGCCTCGGTTGTGGCCTGACGGCTGCCGACCTGGCCGCGACCCGGGCTCCTGAAGTCGCGCCGATTTCAGTGCGCTACCGCGCAGGCCGTCTCTACAATGTCGCGCCCCCGTGTCAGGGTCTGTACACCTTGCAGGCCATGGCCGCACTGCAACACAAGCCCCTGGCGCAAGCCGGCAACACCAGCGCGCTGTACTACCACTACCTGGTCGAAGCGATTAAACAGGGCTTGCTGCGGCGCAATGCGCAGTTATGCGATCCGCTGAGCAAGCCCTGGGATTTCACGGCCAGTCTCGAAGACTTGCAGGTGCGGGCGTATGCCGATGCCATCGACGATCAACATGCCGCCCCGTGGAACGAACCGGGGCGCCCGGCCGACACGGTATGGATGGCCGCGACCGATGCCCAGGGACGCACGGCCTGTCTGATCCAGAGCCTGTTTCACGATTTCGGTTCGGGCTGCATCCTTGGCGATACCGGTGTGCTGTGGCACAACCGTGCAGCCGGATTCAATGCCAACCCCGGGCACGTCAATGGCTGGGCCCCGGGCAAGCGTCCGGCGCACACGCTCAATCCGTCTTGCTACCTGGCTGACGATGGCCGCCGCTGGTTTTTCGGCACCCAGGGTGGCGACGGTCAACCGCAAACCCAGATGGTGCTGGCGACCCAACTGATCGACTTTGAGCAGCCCATCGACCTGGCGTTGCAAACCCCGCGCTTTCTGTTGGGGCGCAGTTTTTTCGACAGCACTGACAATCTTAAGCTTGAAGGCGACATGCAGGCCGCGACTATTGAAGGCCTGGCGACCCTGGGGCATGAAGTGGAAATCATCCCCGCCCGCAGCCCCATGACCGGCCACGCCGGAATCATCGCCATTGATGCCGCTGATCGGCGCAGCGCCATGCATGACCCGCGGGGTGAGGGCACAGGCCTGGGGCAGGCAGACTAATGGTCGAACCCCGGGTTTGCCGGGTCCGGGCTACTGGCGGATAATGCCGCCGATTGCCCGTCAGCCGCAGCCTTGTGTGTTGGCATGAGGTTTTCTGGACAATAGAGGGAAGGATGGGGTTGAGCACTGTCACCGCCAAACAGCTTGAGGTGCAACGTATCGTCGATGCGCTGTTCAAGGCTATCGCCCAGCATCGCCTGCCGCCCGGTACCCGACTGGTCGAAGCACAGATTGTCGAAACCCTGCAGGCCAACCGCAACCATGTGCAAGTGGCGCTGCAGCGTCTGGCCATGCAAAAAGTGGTGACCATCGAAGCCAATCGCGGAGCCATGGTTGCCCAGCCGACGGCGAGGGAAGCCCGTGATATTTTCAGCGCCCGGCGCGCCATTGAACGGGCGATTGTCGAAGCCATCACCCCGGCGGTGATGCGTAAACAACGCCAGCGCATTGCCAGCCACATGAACAACGAGCGCAAAGCCACCAGCGACACCGATCGCCGGGCCATCGTGCGCGAGCTGAGCGAGTTTCACCTGATGCTGGGCGAGATCAGCGGCAATGCCGTATTGAGTGACATCCTCGCCAACCTGATGGTCCGCAGTTCATTGATCGTGGCGCTGTATCAGCGCAATGACGTGCCGTCTTGCGCCTCCGATGAGCATCAGCAAATCATCACCGCCCTGGAGCATGGCGATAACCACAAAGCCGTGACCGTGATGCTGGAACACCTGGATGAACTGGAAGCGCAGCTGGCCCTTGAAGAAAGTGCGCCAGAGGAATTCAACCTCAGGCAGGCGTTGAGTGATTGAAGTTGCACCCAAGACGACATCGCCTGTTGATGTGCGTAACGCACGCCCCTACAAAAAACGCTCTGTGTGTGGTGGCGGGCTTGCCCGCGATGACATCGGCTGTTGATGTGTGTATCGCACGCCCCCTGTAGGAGCGAGCTTGCTCGCGAGCCTTTCAACGCAGCAACGAAGAGCTCGCGAGGCAAGCTCGCTCCTACAAAAAAACGCTCTGTGTGTGGGGGCGGGCTTGCCCGCGATGGCATCGGCTGTTGATGTGTGTATCGCACGACTCCTGTAGGAGCGAGCTTTTCAACGCAGCAACGAAGAGCTCGCGAGCAAGCTCGCTCCTACAAAAAAAACGCTCTGTATGTGGGGCGGGCTTGCCCAAGATGACATCGCCTGTTGATGTGTGTATCGCACGACTCCTGTAGGAGCGAGCTTGCTCGCGAGCCTTTCAACGCAGCAACGAAGAGCTCGCGAGCAAGCTCGCTCCTACAAAAAAACGCTCTGTGTGTGGTGGCGGGCTTGCCCGCGATGGCATCGGCTGTTGATGTACGTAACGCACGCCCCCTGTAGGAGCGAGCTTGCTCGCGAGCTTTTCAACGCCGCAATGAAGAGCTCGCGAGCAAGCTCGCTCCTACAAAAAACGCTTTCTGTGTGTGGGGGCGGGCTTGCCCGCGATGACATCGGCTGTTGATGTGTGTATAGCACGCCCCCTGTAGGAGCGAGCTTGTCTCGCGAGCTTTTCAACGCCGCAATGAAGAGCTCGCGAGGCAAGCTCGCTCCTACAGGGTTTGGGTTTGTGGTTCGGGTTTGTGCAAGGTGGCAGCCGGGCGACTGAACGTTTGCCGGCCGCCCTTGAAGCCCATCAGCGGTGCGCTGATTTCGGCAATTACCGCCGCAGGCGAGCATGCGTCAAACACGATGAAGTCGGCACGACAGCCCGCCAGTAGGCCGTAATCAGTCAAGCGCAACAGGCGCGCCGATTCGCTTGAAACCCAGGCCAGGCATTGGCGCAGTTGCGCTTCTGTCCCCATCTGACTGACGTTGGCAAACAAGTTGGCCTGGCGGATCAGGGACGCATCACCATAGGGTGTAAACGGGTTGCCAAGGTTGTTGGTGGACACCGAGCAGGTCACCCCGCACTCGTGTAGTTGCGCCAGTGGCGCCAGCCCCCGGGGCTTGTTGTGAAAGGCCTCGCGACCCATCAGGAACAGGTCGGTGCTGGGCAGGCATGTCACCTGTACCCCGGTTTCCGCCAGGTGCAGGCCCAGCACCGTGAGTGGCTCGCGGGGCAGGGCCGATAGCTTGGTCACGTGGCCGACGGTCACGCGTCCCCCCCAGCCATGCTGCTGTGTACACCGCGCCACCTCCATCACGGTCATGCCTTCAGGGTTAAGGTCGAAATCCAGATGCAAGTCCAGGTCGCAGTTGTAGCGCACCGCCAGTTCGAACAGGCGGCGGATCTGCCCGTTCGGGTCGCTGTCCATGTAGGGGCAGCCGCCCAGCACGCTGGCACCGCTTTCCAGGGCCTGACACAACAAGGCTTCAGTCCCTGGATTGTTCAGCAGGCCTTCCTGGGGGAACACGCAGATTTGCAGGCTGATCGCCCAGGCATAATCCGCCTGCAACCGGCGTACGGCATTGAACCCGGTCAGGCCGATCTGCGGGTCCAGTTCCACGTGGGTGCGCATGTGCGTGGTGCCTTGCAGTATCGCCTTATCCAGCACCAGGGCTGCGCGCCGGTACACATCGTCTTCGGTGAACTCTGCCTTCGCGGCCCGGGTTTGCGCTACGGCTTCGGCCAGCGTGCCTTCGTGCAGCTGGCAGCGCTGCATGATGCAGGCCTTGTCCAGATGGATGTGGGTTTCAATCAGGCCCGGCAACATGAGCCGGCCGCACAGGTCCAGGGTCTGCCATTGACGGGTGTCGGCGCTGAAGGCTGTGACGAAGTAGCCGTTCTCGACATACAGCACGCTGGTGCGGTGATCGTCACCCAGCCGTGCGTTGATGATTTTCATGGCGTTCATGCGCTGACTCCTTCACCCAGGTAAGCGGCCGCCAGTTCGGTGTCCTCACGCAAGTGTGCAGCGCTGGCGGCTTTGACGATGGTCCCGGTTTCCAGCACATAAGCGCGATCCGCCACTTGCAGTGCCAGGTTGGCCATTTGGTCCACCAGCAGGATGGTCACGCCCTCGTCGCGCAGCGCGGCCAGTGCGTCGTACAGCTCGCCGATCATGGCCGGTGACAGACCGAGCGAGGGCTCATCGAGCAGCAGGATTTTGGGTTTGGCCATCAGGCCGCGACCCACCGCGACCATTTGTTGCTCGCCCCCGGAAAGCAGCCCGGCCGGGTTGTCGATACGGTCGCGCAGCCGCGGAAAGCGCTTGAGAATGGCCTCGATTTCAGCCTCGGCATCAAACGCCTCGCGGCGCGAATAGCCTCCGAGCAGCAGGTTGTCGCGCACGCTCAGATAAGGGAAAACCTGACGGCCTTCCGGCACCAGCGCCAGGCCTTTTGCGGCGATGGTGCTGGCGTTGGCCTGCTCGATGTTTTCGTTGTCCAGCAGGATGCTGCCGCTGGTGGCGCGATGCAGCCCGGCCAGGCATTGCAGGATGCTCGATTTGCCCGCGCCGTTGGCGCCGAGAATCGCCACCAGCTCGCCGGGATTGACCAGCAGACTGACCTTGTCCACCACGGCCGATGCGCCGTAATCGATGACCAGGTCCTTGACGTACAGGCGTGCATCGCGGCTACCGTCCCAGACCTGTTCACGAGGTGTCGCCTGATAGTCGGTGCCCCCCAGATACGCCGCAATCACTTGCGGGTTCTGGCGGATTTCAGCCGGTGGCCCCGAGGCGATCGGCTTGCCGGCGTCGAGCACCAGCAGGTGGGAAGACACGGCCATCACCAGCGCCATGTCATGCTCCACCAGAATCACCGTGAGGCCAAAGTCCGCCAGCTTGCGCAGCAGCACGGCCAGTTCATCGGTGTCGCGCCGACTCAGACCCGCAGCCGGTTCATCCAGCAGCAAGACCGCAGGAGCTGTGGCCAGTGCCCGGGCGATTTCCACCAAGCGACGGTCCACATGGGGCAAGTCTTCGGCGGCAATATTGACCTCGCCGCGGTAGCCCACCAGGGCCAGCAGATCCAGTGCCAGGCTGCGCTGCCCGGCACTGGCAAGACTGAATGGCAGGCCCAGGCGACCTTTTTGCATCGCCACCAGCAGGTTGTCCATGACCGACATTTCACCGAACAGCAGGGTGGTCTGATAGGTGCGGGCGATACCGGCCCGGGCGCTTTTCCAGGCCGCCAGCCCGGCCAGTGGCTGTTGCAGTTCAATCTGGCCGCTGTCGGGCGCATAAAACCCGCTGATCATGTTCAGCACCGTGGTTTTCCCGGCGCCGTTGGGGCCGATGATGCTGGTAATGCTGCCGGCGGGCGCATCCAGGCTGACGTGTTGCGCGGCCTGCACGCCACCGAAGCGAATCCCGATGTCGGTGACCCGCAAGCCGGTGGACGGGCCACGGCTGCGCAGATACGCGGCGATGCGTTGCTGATTAATCTGCGTCGGCGCCAGCAGCCGGGGCGGCTTGATCCAGCGGCGGGCGAGGGCGCCCAGCAGGCCGTTGGGTGCGATCCACAGCACCACCAGCAGCATTACGGAAAAAATCAGCAGGCGGTACTCGGCAAAATCCGATAGCAGCTCCGGTACCAGCACAATCAGCAGTGCGCCAATCAGCGGTCCGAACAGCATGCCGCTGCCGCCGACGATCACGGCCAGCACAAACAGGATGGACTGGGTGAACGGAAAGGATTCCGGGTTGATGAACATCATCAAGGGCGCGAGCAAACCGCCCGCCAGCCCGGTCAGGGCGGCCGACAAGGCAAAGGCCAGGGTTTTGCTGAGCACCGGGTTGAAGCCCAGTGAGCGGGCAGCAATTTCCGAGGCTTTGACCGCGCGCATGGCCTTGCCCCAACTGCTGTGGCTCAGGCGCTGATAAAACAGCAGCGCTCCAATCATCAGTGCGCCAGCCAGCAGCGCGAGCAGTACGGCCGGATCGAGACCGGCAAACTCTGGCAGCGGGATCCCCATCAAACCGTTGGAGCCGCCAGTCACCTCCCGCCATTCGATGAGGCTGTGATGCACCACAAAGGCAAAAGCAATGGTGATCATCGCCAGATACGGGCCGCTGACCCGCAGTGCGGGAATCGCCAGCAGCGCCCCGATCAGCCCTGCAACCGCGCCGGCGACTGGCAGCGCCAGCCACAGCGGCCAGCCGGCCATGGTCAACAGTGCCGAGACATAGGCGCCGATGGCGTAGAAGGCAATATGACCGAAGGAAATCTGCCCGCTGAGACCGATCAGGATATTGAGGCCCACGCCGACCACCGCCGCCAGGGCGCAGAGGGTGAAAACCAGTAATGAGTAGCTGTCCAGAGTGAAAGCCATGGCCACGCAGGCCACGGCGAGCAGGGCAATGCCGGCCGGTGCGGCCAGGGTGTTGAGGTTTTTCATACTTTCACCAGTGCCTGGCTGCCGAAGAGACCGTTGGGGCGTATTGCCAATGCGAGAATGACCAGCGCAAACGTGAATATCTGGGTGAACGCGGAGCCGAAATACAGGGTGATCAAGGCTTCGGTCAGGCCGAACAGCAACCCGGCGGTGAATACGCCGCCTGCGCTGCTGATGCCACCGAGAATGGCCACCGCAAACGCTTTGAGGCCGAACAGCATGCCCATTTCCGCGTTGACACTGAACAGCGGCGCAATCAACAGGCCGGCGATCCCGGCGAACACCGTGGACAGGGCAAAGGCGATGGCCACCACGCGATTGACGTTGATCCCCATCAGCATCGCCGCCCGTGGATTTTGCACGCAGGCCTCAAGCACTTTGCCCAGCCGGGTGTAACGCCGCACCAGGTACAGCGCCAGGGCAATGCCCGCGCCTGCCAGCGGGATCAGCAATTGCAGGGCGCCAATATTGCTGGCGAACAACTCGACCTTGAGGTTGACCAGGCTGCTCTCGAACTGACGAGGCTCCTTGCCAAAGGTAAAGAGTGCCAGGTTATCCACCAGAATCCCGCCCGCGACGGTTGCCATCAGCCAGGCCTGCGAGCCGCGGCTGTGGAACGGCCGCACCAACCAGCGTTCGATCACCAGGCCGTACAGGGCACAAAGGCACAGCGTCAGCGGCAGGGCCAGCCACAGTGACCAGCCCCAGGTGATGCAAAAGGTGTAGCCCAGCACTGCGCCGACCATCATGGCGCTGCCCTGGGCAAAGTTGACGGTTCGCGAGACAACCCAGGTCAGGTGAAAACCCAGCGCCAGTAACGCGTACATGCTGCCCAGCCCGAGGCCGGTGACGATGGCGGCGGTGAACATGGCTTACTCCTCAGGCGTGAGCGGTACGATCCGGTCATTGACGAAGTGGGTGAACACATAGTCGTCAGGCCCCAGCGCGTCATGCTTCAACGGCGTGAACGGCTGTTGGTAGTGCTTGATCAACCCGTCGTATTCGCGGATGGCGTAGAAACCGTCGCGTACCGCCTTGCCGTCGGTGCTCCCGGCGTTCTCGATGGCCCGGGCGGCCAGATGCAGGGCGTCATAGGCATTGGCAATACCCACTGCCGGTGTCACGTCGGCCAGGGTCTTGATCTGCGGGTAAGCGGTTTTCAAGGCGGCCAGCAGGGCATCGCCTTTGGCATTGTTGTGTTCGGTGAACACGTAGGTCTGGATGAAATGCACCCGGGATGCATTAGGCCCCGCCAGCTCACCAAAGCGGCCACCGGCCGGGCCCCAGTGCGAGACCACCGGCACGTCCCAGCCCATGCGGTCCAGAGACTTGACCACCTGTGCCGAGGGGCCGACGTTGCCGACCAGCAGCAGGGTATCGGCCCCGGCGTTTTTCAAGCGGGTCAGTTGCGGCACGACATCCAGGTCACTGTCCTGAATCCGCTCGACCCCGGCGTTGGCCAGCCCGCGTTTCTCCAGCGCGCGCTTGAAACCGGCCTCGTTGGACTCGCCCCATGGATTGTTGATCAGAATCATCCCCGGCTTGTGCATGCCGTGGTCGACCCCGTACTTGACCAGGGCCTCATCCACCAGTTCATCGACCGCGGAAACCCGGAAAACATAATTGTCGGCGGCGCCGTTCTCGGTGATTTTGGTCCCGGCAGCCCAAATGCCCATGAACGGCACTTTCATCTGATTGGCCAGCGGCACGATCGCCAGGGAAACCGGGGTATCAAGCCCCCCAAACAGCACGGCGACTTTCTCGCGCTGGACCAGCTCACGAGCGGCGAGCATACCCTTTGACGGATTGCTTTCGTCGTCACGCCGCACCAGTTCCAGTGGTCGCCCGAGCACGCCGCCGCTGGCGTTAACCTCATTGATCGCCATGGTCAGGCCCCGGGTCAGGGCTTCGCCGGATTTGGCCGACTGGCCAGAAAGGGCGGCCACCAGCCCGACCTTGATCGGCGGCTCGCCCGCTTGCGCGCCACCGGACATAGCCATGTTGAGGGTGACGGCAGCAGCCACGGGAAACAGCAGGCGTTGCAGGTTTGGAAGCCGGATGGCCATAGTGGAATCTCCTGATTGCTAGCATTTGCATATTTATTGCTAGCAAGTAGGGTGCCACTCGTAACCGTCCTATAAATGCGGGTTTTCTGCCGTGTACAAAGGCTGTTTACGCTCTAAATTAAAGCGTCTTGCACCATGGGGAGGCGCGCTTTATCCCCGGTAAATTCACTGATTCAGGAGTTTCAACGATGTCTGAAACCAATAAAGACGTACAGATTGTTAGCAATTTTCTTGAGGCCTCCATGGCCCCGGATCCGGTCCGGGCCGCGACCTTTATGAGCGAGGATGTAAAGATCACCTTCACGGGTGGCCGGGTCATGCCTGACCCCCTTACGATCACCGCATTCAACGGCTCGCGTTACGCCTGGGTGAAGAAAGCCCTGGGCAATTTCGACTGGATGGATCGCGGTGACCACACCGTGGTGTATTCCAACGGCACCCTGTATGGCGAGTGGCCGGACGGTCGCAGCTTCTCGGGTAATCGTTATCTGGACCGCTTCGAAGTACGTAACGGCAAAATCACCCGCATGGACGTATGGAATGACAGTGCCGAATGGCTGCTGGTGCCGGAGATAGCCAAAAGCTGATCGGGTTTATGGCCTCAGGCAACAGCTTGCTCGCGTAGCGCGTTGAAAAGCTCGCGAGCAAGCTCGCTCCTACAGGGGACGTGTAATGGATCAGGCTTATCGGCGCCTGCTCTAGAGGCGCAACGGCTTTACGCCGTACCGGGCCATACGTTCACCAACTGTAGGAGCGAGCTCTTCGTTGGCACGTTGAAAAGCTCGCGAGCAAGCTCGCTCCTACAGGGGATGTGTAATGGTTCAGGCTTGCCTGAATATGACAAAATGTTTCACAGTTACTTTTGATGTTGTACGATAACGTATGTGTAATTCGGCAAACCCAATAATCTTATAAAAATGGGAAAACCCGCCTGTGATCATTCGCAGTATCGAAATTATCCGCATCAGTATTCCGTTCACCGCGGGGTCGGTGCAGCGGCACAACCATGGCCTGGCCAAGGACGACGACGCGTTCAATGCCGCCTCGCCGAGCCACCGGCGGATGGAAAGCCTGATGCTGAAAGTCACGACCGACACCGGGCTGGCGGGCTGGGGTGAAGCGTTCGGGCATGGGTCCAATCCGGTGACGTTCAAGGCGCTGTCCGCTGTGGTGGGGCCGATGTTTATCGGCACGCGGCTTGAAGACCATGAGCAAACCATGGAGCGGGTGCGCCGGGCGGTGCATGGTTTTGGCTCTACCGGAGCAATGCTTTACGCACTCTCGGGCATCGACATTGCGCTGTGGGACCTTGCGGCCCAGACGGCTGGCGTGCCGCTGTATCAACTGCTGGGCGGCACCCCGCGCACGCTTGAGCTGTATGCCAGCCTGGTCAGTTATGGCAACGACCCCGATGAAGTGCGCCGCCAGGTCAGCCGCGCCCGCGAGCTGGGCTTTCGCAAGATCAAACTGCATGAAACCCATATCGACGCGATTGCCGCTGCCCGTGAGGCGCTGCCTGTGGCGGCGGGCGAGTTGATGGCCGACGTCAATTGCCCATGGTCTGTAGGCCAGGCCAGTGAAATCGCTCAGCATCTGACGGCCCTTGAGCTGACCTGGCTGGAAGAACCGGTGTGGCCACCCGACGACGTCGCCGGTCTGGCCCGTGTGCGTCGCATCGGGGTGCCGTTGTCTGCCGGTGAGAACGCTGCCGGGGTGCAAGGCATCAAGGCCTTGCTGGAACATCAGGCCATAGACATCGTACAACCAAGCGTGGCGAAGATTGGCGGCATCGGCGCCATGCTTCAGGTGTTTGCCCTGGCCGCAGAGCATGGAGTCAAGGTGGTACCGCACTGCTTTTACTTTGGCCCCGGGCTGCTGGCCGTGGCTCATCTGTGCACGTTACTGCCCGCGGATGTGGCCGTGGAGGTGCCGTTCATTGAGTTCGAGCGCCTGCTGTACCCGGCCCTGGCATTTAAACCACGCATGGACCTGCCCTCTGTTGCCGGTTTGGGCTTCGCCCCGGACCTGCAAGTGATCGATGACTACTGCATCGAGCGCGCCTTGATCGATTGAACCCGTTCAGCTGTTTCCAATAATAAAAAAGGCACACAAACATGAAAGGCAACTATCGCTGGTACATCGCCGGCTTACTGTTCTTTGCAGGCATGCTCAATTACCTGGACCGTGCGGCACTCTCGGTGGTTGCACCGCTGCTCAAGAGCGAGTTGCACATTGACGACGCGCAAATGGGCTTCATTTTCAGTGCTTTTTTCATCGGCTACTGCGCGCTGTGCTTTATCGGTGGCTGGGCCGCCGACAAGTACGGGCCGAAGAAGGTGTTCGCCTGGGCGGCAGGTACCTGGTCGTTGTTCTGCGGTTTGACCGCAGTGATCACCGGTTACTTTCAGTTGCTGATATTTCGCGTGTTGTTCGGTATGGGCGAGGGGCCAATGGGTACCACCACCAACAAGGCGATTACCAACTGGTTCCCGCGGGAAGAAGCGGGCCGGGCGCTGGGCTTCACCAACTGCGGGCAGCCGCTGGGTGCGGCCCTGGCCGGTCCTGTGGTCGGGCTGGTGGCATTCAATTTCGGCTGGCGTGTGTCGTTCGTGGTTATCGCGGTGCTGGGCGCCTTGTGGCTGTTGGCGTGGCTGATGATTTTCAAGGACACCCCCGAGCAGCATCCGAAAGTTTCCCGGGCCGAGTGCGAAATGATTCGGGCCAGCCGCGAGGAAGTGCTGGTTGAAGGTGTCGAAGAAGGCCGCAGCCTGTTCAGCTATATCTTTTCGGTACCGGTGCTGGCAGTGGCGACCGCATTTTTCTGCTTCAACTACGTGCTGTACTTCTTCCTTACCTGGTTACCCAGCTACCTGATGGACTACCAGCATCTGGACATCAAGAGCATGAGCATCATTGGCGTGATCCCCTGGCTGGGCGCTGCTCTGGGCTTTTTGGGCGGCGGTTTTCTGACCGATGCGCTGGGCAAGAAACTCGGCAGTGTGATCCTGGCCCGCAAGATCATGCTCGCCCTGGGGCTGGGGGTCGCCGCAGTGTGCGTGCTGATTACCACGCAAGTTTCTTCATTGGGCATGGCGGTGGCCTGCATCACCGTGTCCAGTATTTTCCTGTTCGTGACCCCGCAGATTTGCTGGGCGCTGATCCAGGACATCGTGCCCCAAAGTCGGGTCGGCGGTACCGGGGGCTTCGTTCATTTGCTGGCCAACCTTGCGGGGATCATCGCACCCACGCTGACCGGGCTGGTGGTGCAGTATGGCGGCGGTTACAACGTGGCCTTCGTCATCTCGGCCGCCGTATGTGGCCTGGGCATGGTGGTTGTGGTGCTGGCGGTGAAGGGGCAGAACCCTCAGGCGCCGGCGGCTGTTGCGGTGATGCGCTAAGGGGGGCTTTCGGGTACTGGCCGGGCAGAAACACCCGGCCTTGCCCCAGGCCGGCCGGTCCCACCCTGCGGGGTTACAGCGGTTTGAGCTAGAAGCTTTTCTTGAACACAACCCCGCCCTTCATGATCAGTTTGATGCCGTTGTCCGGGTCTTCCAAAAACCCCAGGCTCTGCGTCGGGTCGCCATCGACTACCAGCAAATCTGCCAGAGCGCCTTTTTCGATCACGCCAAGTTTGCCGGGGTAGGGGTTGCGGGCTCCGGCCATGGCCAAGAGTTCGCCATTATGTTTTGTCGCCATGTTCAGCACTTCGTTGGCCGCATAAAAGCGCGTCATTTTTGCCAGCTGTCGGCCCTGGGTCGCGGTTTTTTCGGGGTTGAATAAAACATCTGTTCCCCAGGCGGTCCTGATATTGAAACGCTGGGCAAACTCATAGGCATTTGCAGTCCCCTGAGCCACCAGACGCTGACGTTCACGACGCACAGGGTCGGGGTAAACATTGGCATCCTCATCTTGCAGAAAAGGCTGCAGGCTCCACCAGATGTCGTTGTCGGCCATCATGCGTGCAGTTTCTTCGTCCGCCAGTTGACCATGTTCAATGGATCTGACCCCCGCCCGAATGGCCCGCTGAATACTCCTGGGCATATACGCATGGACCATCACATAAGTGCCCCAGTCGGCAGCGGCGGCCACCGCCATTTTCAATTCCGACTCCATGAACTGAGTGCTATCCAGGTGATCGTGCAACGAGGCCACGCCACCACCGGCCAACAGTTTGATCTGCGAAGCCCCGAGCAGCAGTTGCTCGCGGGTGCGCCTGAGCACTTGAGCATCACCGTCGGCGATCTCGGCGGCGCCGATCTGCTCGGTAAAACTCAGTGACCTCAGTGCGCTGCGAGGGACCTCGGAGCGCATCCTGAAATCGCCGTGGCCCGAGGTCTGGGAAATCATGGCGCCCGAAGGGAAAATGCGCGGCCCGACCACCATTCCCTCGTCTATGGCCCGTTTCAATGCAAACGACGGCCCGCCCGGATCGCGCACAGTAGTAAAGCCACGCATCAAGGTTTTTTCTGCTTCATGAGCGGCCACCAAATGCACATAGCCTGCATCCGAACTCATGGCGTCAAGTTCGGTGATGGCGGCCAGGGTAGTGTGCCAGTGGGCATCAATCAGCCCCGGCATGACCACGCGCTGCCCGCAATCGATCACCAGCGCGCCCTCAACCGGGGTATCGACCGGCAGCAATGCATCAATCACGCCGTCCTTGATGAGTATGCAAACCTGCCCGTCAAGCACCGGGCTCCCGTCAAACAACCGCAGATTGGTCAGCAGAATGGCGCGTGCAGCGGCCTCGGTGGCGGTAATTTGCCCTGAAACACCGGCCAGGTTAGAGCCAGGTGACCGGGCGCTTTTCAACTTGCGGTAGAAGTCGCGCCGTGACAGATCGATCATCATTCTCTGGTGAAAGTCCTGTATTAACGGCGAGCTGCAATTACACAACGGGTGGGCTTCGAATTCAAAAGCGTGACTGGGCACATAACGCGAATAAGCAGGCATGACCGACCTCCGTTTGATCCTGGTCCGGGCTGGCAGATTTTTTTGATGCAGGCACAACTGCCCGTGATCCGCTTTAGCGCCGGGCGCCTTCAACCAGCAAGGTTTGCGACAGCATAGAAGATAAACCGCGCCTCGCCCGGGAGCAGGTGCGCTGCGGTTTACGATTGCTGCGCAACCGGACGTAGCCTTCGGCAACTGCTACGCAAAGCAGGCGTTGCAGTCGCTGACGAGGTAGCGGTTAGTTCATGTTTTTCTGAACTTTCTATTTGCTGCAGCCTATTCAATGATTTGCCGTTGTAGATTTAGGATTCGTCTCACGGGACCGATGCCATCAGAGCAGCAGCCCGCAGTCCCCCCTTTCTACTGCCCAGTAACGCCCATGGCTCAAATAGCCGGGCCCTGACGCAGTCGAGAGGAATGCATGAAACTGGAAATCTTCCGCACGTTGTGGGGCTTTACTGCCAGCAAGGCACAAGCCCTGGATGAATTGCTCACTGCCGGTTTCAATGGCATCGAAGCCCGCTTGCCACTGCAGGCCGGTGAGCGTGGCGAGTTCGGTGCTTTTCTGCGCAGCAATCACGTTCCCTATATCTGCACCCTGTTCAGTGACGCCGATGTCTTGCCCGATCAGAGCGCCACGCCGGCCCGACACCTGGCGGACATTGATCGCAAACTCGGCCTGGCCTCTGAGCTGTCCCCGCGTTTCGTCAATCTGCTTGCGGGCAACGACCGCTGGCCTCTGGCGGTGCAGGTGGAGTTCTTTGGCCACGCCATGGAGCTGGCCGCCAAGCATGGCGTGTTCTGCAGTTTCGAAACGCACCGCGCCCGTTCCCTCTACAGCCCATGGGTGACCCTGGAGCTGATCCGCCAATTGCCCCGGTTACGTTTCACCAGTGACATCAGCCATTGGGTGGTGTGCTGTGAGCGCTTGCTGGACGACCCGGCCGATGACCTTTCGAGCTTCGTTGAACGGGTGCATCACATCCAGGCCCGGGTCGGTTATGACCAGGGCCCGCAAGTGCCGCACCCCGGCGCCCCGGAATATGCCCGTGAACTGGCCTTTCACCAGGGCCACTGGCAAGCCGTCTGGGCTTCGCAGCAGCAACGCGGCTATTCGGTCAGCACCCTGACTCCGGAGTTCGGGGCCGATGGCTATCTGCATCACTTGCCGTTTACCAACATGCCGGTGGCCGATCTCTGGACCTTAAACCAGTGGATGGGCCGCACCGAACGCGAACACTTCGACCGCTTCATCCGTGAAGGAGCCCACCATGAGTAATGCCTCGCCAACCCTGGCCAACTTCAACAGCATTCCGGTGGTCAATATTGCCGGGCTGTTCAGCATCGAACTGGAGCATCGCCTGGCTGTGGCCGAGCAATTGGGCCGGGCCGCCAGTGAAGTGGGTTTTCTGTACATCACCGGGCACGGCATCGATCCGGCGCTGATCGAAGGGTTGCGCCAGGCCGCCAGGGATTATTTCGCCCAGCCGCTGGACGCCAAGATGCGCCACTACATCGGCACTTCGCAGAGCCACAAGGGTTTCGTGCCCGAGGGTGAAGAGGTGTATTCCAAGGGCAAGCCGGACCATAAAGAGGCATTCGACATTGGCTACGAGGTGCCTGCCGATGACCCGCTGTTCCTCAACGGCACACCGCTGCTGGGGCCAAATCACTGGCCTGACGTACCGGGCTTCCAGCACGCGGTACAGAGCTATTACCAGGCCGTGTTCGCCCTCGGTCGGCGCCTGTTTGATGGCTTTGCCCTGGCCCTGGGGCTGGAGGAGGGCTATTTCGACGCTCTGGTGACTCGCCCGCCGTCCAAGTTGCGGCTGATCCATTACCCCTTCAACGCCGAAGCCGTGGACGCGCCGGGCATCGGTGCACATACCGATTACGAGTGCTTCACCATCCTGCATGCCGATCAGCCGGGGCTCGAAGTGCTCAATGACCAGAACCGCTGGGTCGACGCTCCGCCGGTGAGCGGGGCGTTTGTGGTGAACATCGGCGACATGCTGGAAATCATGACCGCCGGGACGTTTGTCGCCACAGCCCACCGGGTACGCAAGGTCGCTCAGGAGCGCTACAGCTTCCCGCTGTTCTACGCCTGCGATTACCACACCCTGATCAAACCGCTGCCGGCCTTTGCCTCTGACGCCCAGGACTACGAGGCGCTGGCAATTGGCGAGCACATGTGGGGCCAGGCCCTGCAAACCTACCAGTACCTGCAAAAGCGCGTAGCGAGTGGCGAGCTTGAATTGCCGTCCCGGGCCCGCAAGCCATCGAGCTTCGGTCACCTGAAAAACACTGCCACTCAATCCTGAAAACACCCACGGAGCTTGCCACGATGAAAACCCACTACGCCCTGACCCGACTCAGCCTCCTGACCGCCGGGCTATTGTGCGCCGGTGCCGCCTTCGCCAGCACCGCAACCCCCGGCGAGTTGAAGGTCGGCATGGAAATCACCTACCCGCCGTTCGAGTCCTACGACGCGAATAAAAATGTGGTCGGCTCCGACCCTGATCTGGCCCGCTCACTGGCCAAGGCGATGGGGGCCAAGGCCAGCTTCGTCGATACCAAGTTCCCCAACTTGATCAACGGCCTCAACGCCGGGCACTACGACGCGATCATCTCCGGCATGTACATCACCCCCGAGCGCCAGGCTCAGGCGCGCACCATCCCCTATGCCAACACCGGCGCCGCAATCATGGTGCCCAAGGGCAGTGATTTGAACCCTCAGGTGCCCGAGGACTTGTGCGGCCTGAAGATCGGCCTGGAGCAGGGCACCACCTGGAGCGGCAAGTTTAACGAGCTGTCCCGCGACTACTGCGTGCCCAACAACAAGGGCGCGATCACTGTCCAGGAGTTCCCCTCGGCCCCTGAAGTGACCCAGGCACTGTTGTCGAAAAACGTACAGGCCCAGGTGGAAATCGCCGGTGCCGCACACATGATCGCCCAGCGTACCAACGGCCGGGTGGTGGTCACTTCGCACAAGCTGGTGTACCCGCAGACCCTGGGCATCTACGTCAAGAAAGACGCAGAGGACACGTATCAGGCGCTGGTCAAGGCCCTGGCCGAGAGCAAGGCCAACGGTGAGTACGCCGCGATGCTCAAGACCTATGACCTGGAACCGGTCTCCGAGTAATGCCTGAAATCGCGCCCTCGCCAGAGGGCGCGACTTGTGTGAGGTGTCTATGCAATTTGATTGGTCTTACTTTTTTTCGCTGTTTTCCATGTCGGACTTTTGGGCAGCGAGCCTCACCGTCATCGAGCTAAGCACCCTGGCCTGGTTCCTGGGCATGCTGCTGGGTTTTGTCCTGGCATCGGCCAAGCTGTCGCGCTCGCCCTTGTTGCGGATCCCGGCGTCAATTTACATCTGGTTCTTTCGCAGCATTCCGCTGCTGGTGCTGGTGGTATTCATCTACAACCTGCCCCAGTTGCTGCCGGGAACCGGACCGATCCTGTCGGTGCCGTTCTATTCCGGCCTGCTGGCACTGGTGGTGACCGAGGCCGCCTACATGGCGGAAATTCATCGTGGCGGGCTGATCTCGGTCGCCAAGGGCCAGAAGGAAGCCGGCCGCGCGCTGGGTATCGGCGTGTTCGGCCTGCAACGGCTGATCGTGATTCCCCAGGCTTTTCGTATCTCATTGCCGACCTTGATCAACGAATACATCACGGTGGTCAAACTGACTTCGCTGGTGTCGGTGATTTCATTGACCGAACTGCTGACGGTCGGCCAGCGCCTGTACGCGCAGAACTTCCTGGTGATGGAAACCCTGGCGGCAGTGGGGGTGTACTACGTGCTGATCGTCACCGTATTCGGCTTCGCCCTGCAGCGTCTGGAAAACTATCTGGATCTCAGCCAGCGCACCCCGCAAACCCTGGACAGCATCTCGGCTCGGGGGCTGCGGGACAATCTGCCGGTCACGACGCCAGTCAAGACCGCCACTGCGGCCAAAGGCGCCGCCCCGGCCTTGCAACTGCAAGGCGTGCACAAGCGCTACGGCGATCATCATGTGCTCAAGGGCATTGACCTGAAGGTGCAAAGTGGCGAGGTGATTTCCATCATCGGCCCGTCGGGCTCCGGCAAGACTTCGTTGATCCGTACGGTCAATGGCCTGGAAGCCATCGAGCAGGGGGAAATCCTGCTGTTCGGTGAAAGCTTCATCAATGCCGAGGACAAACCGGGCAATCTTCGGGTTCGCCAGGGCGTGCGGCGCATCGGCATGGTGTTCCAGAATTTCAACCTCTTCCCGCACCTGACGCTGCTGCAGAACATCAGCCTGGCGCCCCGTTACCATGGTGCCGGACGCGCCCTGAGCGAACAGCGCGCCTGCCAGTTACTGGACAAGGTCGGCCTGCTGGAGCATGTCCATAAATACCCCCATCAACTGTCCGGCGGCCAGCAACAGCGGGTGGCCATTGCCCGGGCTATGGCCATGGACCCGGACATCCTGCTGTTCGACGAACCTACTTCGGCGCTGGACCCGGAGCTGGTGGGCGAGGTGCTCAGCGTCATCGCCAGCCTGGCCCGCGAAGGCATGACCCTGTTGATTGTCACCCACGAGATGGACTTTGCCCTGTCGATTTCCGATCGGGTGATCTTCATGGAAAACGGCCTCGTACAGCTGGATGCATCGCCTGCTGCTATTCGCCAGGAGCCGGGGGCGCAAAGGGTCCGGCGTTTTATCGGGCTGCAAGAACCGCAGGCAGGGGAGGCCGGAGCATCGCCTGAGTGCTTCGTATCAGCCGGCTGATACTATTGCGCCCCCATGACAGAACAAGGACGCAAGACAGTGGACAGGGAAATTATCTTGATGCGCCATGGCCAGCCGGATCTGGTCAGGGTCGACAAGGTTTCAGCGCTCGACATGAAGCGCTGGATCGCCCACTACGACCTCTCTGAAATCGTTGACCAGCCCGCGCCGCAGGCCAGTGTGGAGCTGGCCGCCAGCGCCAAAGTGATCGTGTCGAGCAGTGCGCCCCGGGCGCTGACATCGGTTCGGGCGCTGGGCCTTGAACCGGCCCATGTCGATGAGATTTTCTGCGAAGCGCAGATGCCCCATGCACGCTGGACACAGCCACGCCTGTCACCCTTTACCTGGGCATTTATCCTGCGCATCTCATGGCTGTGCGGTTTCTCGGGGCAAGTCGAGTCAGCCCCCATGGCCAGGGCACGGGCCAAAACGGCAGCGCAACGGCTGCAGTCCCTTAGCGGCGAAGGCGCCGTGCTTCTGCTTGGCCATGGCTTTATGAATCGATTGATCGCCAAGCAACTGGAAGCCGGCGGATGGACCCGCCATCAAAGCAGTGGCAGCCGTTACTGGAGTGCCACGACTTATCGCAAGGCTCTAGCCACAGGCAGCCCGCAGGCTGACTGAGCCGTCAATAACAGGGTCGAGACCACCCGCCGGCTTGCCCGCGATGATCCCGTACACACCGCAGTCATCCTGTCAGTGCGCGTTATCTTAGAACAGCTCGCGAGCAAGCTCGCTCCTACAGGGGGGCTGCTTGATGGGCTCAGGATTTGATGAAAATCTGCGCCGCATTCCCCCCCAGCCCCTCGGCCCCGACGTAAAACCGGTTAACCCGTTTGTCATAGACAATCGGGTTGACCAGTGTCGAGATCCCCAGGTCGGGCAGGTCTTCAATAATGATTTTCTGAAACTCGCTGAACAGCGCAAATCGTTTTTGCACGTCGGTTTCCACAGCCGCGGCTTCGAGCAGCGAGTCGACTTTCGGGTTGCTGTAGTGCGCGCCGTTGGAGAAGGGCACCCCGGGCTGGAAGTTCTTTGACCAGTACAGGCGCTGCACGCCCACGGTCGGGTCGAACAGGTTGCTCATGCCGTTGAGGGTGAAGTCGAAATCGCGGTCGGTGTAGACCCGTTTGACGTAGGTGGCGAAGTCCTGGGAGCGCAAGGTCACCTGGATCCCGATCTTGGCCAGGGCCTGTTTGATGTAGTCGGCGGTGCGGCGGTAGGTTTCCGGGCCGGGCAGCGGATCCAGGGTCAATTTGAAGCGCACGCCGCTGGCATCCCGGGGCAGGCCGGCGTCGTCGAGCAGCTGGTTGGCCCTGGCCACGTCGAAGGCGTAACGCGGCAGGTCGGGGGCATGGAAGTTTTTCATGTCGGGGCTGATCGGCCCGTACAGCGGCTGGCCGTAGCCCAGGAAAATAGTCTTGCGGATGAACTCCAGGTTGATCGCGTGGGCGATGGCGGCCCGTACCGGGTGGTGTTGCAGGTAAGGGTTGTCGAAGTTGAACTCAACCCGGGTGATGCCGTTGATGTAGGGCTCGCCGCGGTCCTCGATAGCCAGGCGCGGGTTGTTCTTGATGCGCTCGATGTCACTTAGCGGCACGCCACCGGTGGAGATGTCGATTTCCCCGGCTTCCAGTGCCGCCACCGTGGCTGCCGAGTCGGCGATAAAGCGCACGATAATCCGGTCCAGATACGGCTTGGGCGCATCCCAGTAGTCGGGGTTGCGGTCGAGGATGAGATGGCTGCCGCGCACCCACTCCTTGAACACGAACGGGCCGGTACCGATCGGCGCGGTGGCGTTGGCGTTGGCGTGGGTCTGCGGTGGGGCATCGCGATACACGTGTCGGGCCACGATCGGCGACTCGCAGGCCGCCAGCGCCGTCAGCAGATACGGCGCCGGTTTGCTCAATTTGAGTTGCACCAGATACGGGTTGATCGCAGTCACCTCAGTGACGTTGGCGAAGGTCGCCCGGCCTCGGGGGTTGGAGGCCTTGAGGGTTTGCAGGGAAAACACCACGTCATCGGCGCTGAAGTCCTGCCCGTCGTGCCACTTCACACCCTGGCGCAGGCTGAAGGTGTATTGCAGGCCGTCGTCGCTGACGGTCCAGGCCGTGGCCAGTTGCGGTAATGGCTTGAGGTCGAAGTCGTAGGTCAGCAAACCCTCGGTGACCTTGCCGGTGATGTACACCGCCGCCCCGGCGGTATGGGTCAGGTTGACCAGAATCGGCGGTTCGATGGCGATGTGCATTTTCAACGTCCCGCCGCGCACCGGCGGTTCGTCGGCAAATGAGAAGCGCGGGGTCAGTTGCAGCAGCGTAGTGGTGGCGCTGGCGTAAACCAGCAACTGGCGTCGGGTCAGGCTCATGGTGGCATCCGGTGCGGCTCGGGTCCGCTTGGCGAACCCGGCTCGGGTGAGAGAAAGTCAGCGAGGGGTACGGCCTTCGACCGGATGGCCGGGGTCGGTATAGCCCGGGGTCGAGGTGTGGCCGGGGCTGACCAGCTGGTCGACGAAGGCTTCGTCTTCGGCTGTGATCTTCACTTTCAGCGCCCGCAAGTACTGATCCCACTGCGCTTCGGTGCGCGGGCCGGCGATGGCCGAGGTCACCTGACGGTTGTTGAGGACCCAGGCCAGGGCGAAATCTGCCGGCGTAATATCGCGGCCGCTCAGGTGTTCCTGGATACGTTGAGCCACGGTCAGCGACTCTGGACGCCACTCGGTTTCCAGCACCCGTTTATCGCTGCGCCCGACCCGCGAATCGGCGTCCGGCTTCTCGTCGGGACGGTACTTGCCGGTCAGCACACCACGGGCCAACGGGCTGTAGGTGACCACGCCGAGCCCGTAGCTATTGGCTGCCGGGATCTGCTCGGCTTCGGCGGTACGGTTGACGATGTTGTAGAGCGGCTGGCTGGCAACCGGGCGGTCGATGCCCTGTTCGTCTGCCAGTTGCGCCACCTCGGCAATGCGCCAGCCACGAAAGTTCGACACCCCGAAGTGGCGCAGTTTGCCCTGTCTGATTAGGTCGGCGATGGCGCGTACGCCTTCACCCAGGGGCGCGTCAAAGGTGGCGTGATGGAAATATAGAATGTCGATGTAGTCGGTGCCCAGGCGCCGCAGGCTGTCTTCCACCGACTGGATGATCCACTTGCGCGATTGACCGCCAATGTTAGGCCGACCGGCCCGCGAGTAACCGAACTTGGTGGCCAGCACCCAGTCCTGACGGTTGCCCTGGAGCGCCCGGCCGACCACGGTTTCGGACTGGCCGTCATGGTAGACGTCAGCGGTGTCGATAAAGTTGATGCCCTGATCGAACGCCGTGGCGATGATGCGACGGGACGTGGCTTCATCGGTGGGACCGCCGAACATCATGCTGCCCAGTGTCAGCGGTGAAACCTTGAGGGCACTACGGCCCAGATAGCGATAGTCCATAACATGTACTCCAGGGTTATTTGCGGCCTTGGGCCTGTGCGGGATTGAAGGCGTCGGTCAGGCCGTCGCCAATCAGGTTGAACGCCAGAACGGTAAACAGGATGGCCAGGCCGGGTATGGCCGTCAGGTACCAGGCGCTGCGGATCTGCTCTCGACCGCTGCCGATCATGCTGCCCCAGCTCACCTGATTCGGGTCGCCCAGGCCCATGAACGACAGTGCGGACTCCATCAATACAGCCGATGCCACCATGATAGAGGCCGTCACAATCAGGGTCGGCAGGATGTTGGGCAGCACTTCGCAGACGATAATGCGCAGGTGCGTATAGCCGACACTGCGGGCTGCAAGAATGTATTCGCGCTCGCGAATCGAGCGCACTTCGGCGCGAACCAGGCGGGCGACGGTGGGCCAGGAAATGATCCCGATGGCAAAAATCAGGGTCGGCACCGAAGGCTGGGCGATTGCCACCAGCGCCACCAGCAGCACAAAGCCTGGCATGGTCTGAAAAGTCTCGATCAAACGTTGCAGGCCATAGTCGATGCGCCCGCCGAAGTACCCGGCCAGGGCACCGATGCTCAGGCCCAGCAGCACCCCGAACAGGCTGGCGAGCAGCCCCACCTGCAGGGATACGCGGCCGCCGTGAACGATGCCGGCCATCAGGTCGCGGCCCATGGCATCGGTGCCCAGCGGGTAGTGCCAGTCCTGTCCCGGCCACAGCAGCGCATCGGCGTCCATCGCCAGCGGGTCGCCGGGATAGAGCACAGGCGCAAGCACGGCGAGGGCGGCGACGGCCAGCAAAAACAGCAACCCGGCAACCGCTGTCGGGTTGCGTAAAAAACGTTGCAGCGCAGCATTGCGCGGGGTGCTCATCGACGGCTCCCGATACGCGGGTCGAGCCAGCTTTGCAGCAGGTCCACCAGGACATTGGTGGCAATCACCAGCAATGACGACACCAGCAAAATGCCCAGCAAGACGTTGTAGTCGCGCGCCATCACCGCGTCGTAGGCCAGCCGCCCGAGGCCGGGCAGGCTGAACACGGTTTCGATCACTACCGCGCCGCCGAGCAGGCCGCCCAGGTGCAGACCGGCCATGGTGGTGATCGGCAGCAGCGCATTGCGCAGTACATGCTTGAAGGTGATGACCCAAGGCGACAGGCCCTTGGCGGTGGCCGTGCGCACGTATTCCTGGGCGCCGGCTTCGAGCATCGAGGCGCGGGTCAGGCGGGCATAAATGGCGATATAGATCAGGGCCAGGGAGCTGGCCGGCAGCGCCATATAGCGCAAGGTATCGAGCAGCGCCGGCCAGCCATGCAGGTCGGCGCCAATGGTCCCGGCGCCCCCGGTGGGCAACCAGCCGAGCTTGACCGAGAACACCACGATCAGCATCAGGCCGATCCAGAAACCGGGCACTGAATAGAAAAATTGCGCGCACATCGACAACAGGCGGTCCTGCCAGCGCCCCTGCCAGTGGGCCATCAACATGCCCAGGGCGATGCCCAGCAACAGCGAGAAAAACAACGCCAGCAGCATCAGCGTCAGGGTGGTACCCAGGCGCTGTGAAATCAGGCTTTCAACCGATGCCCCGTAGCGCGGCGAATACCCCAGGTTGAAGTGGGCCAGGTTGCTCAGGTAATGCCACAGCTGGACGGGGTTCGACTGGTCCAGGCCAAACTGACTGCGCAGCGCTGCCAGACTTTCTTGAGTGGCCGAGCCGGACTCGCCGGCCATCACATCGGCGGCATCCCCCGGCGCAAGTTGCAGTAATAGAAAGTTGATTAATAAAATACCGAACATGGTCGGCAATGTATGTAATAGCGCCCGCCAGAAGGCGGCGTTTAATGTCAGGAGGATTTTCATGGATGGACCCCGTCAAGTGCGCCGCTATTAACGGGGTGCTTATAACCTTTGTCAATAAATGAAAAAGTTCTATTGTTATACGTTTTAGTGCATCTAAGCATAGACAAAAAAGATATACGCCGACCCAATGCCAATGATTGACGGGCCGGCGAGCGATGATTACTGTCGGTCCCCCAGCCAAACTACCGGGTTGGGTAAAGTTGGGTGAAGTTGAGTAAAACACAAAAAGTTATAAGGTCTGCTCTAAAGTAGCAGAACACTTTAATACGCTCGTTAGATGAGGCAAGTGTGACGCTTAATCAAACTGTTAATGTCCGCTCAGTTCAGCCCCTGGCGTCTGCTGGTACTGACCTGCACGGGATGCTGGGGCGTATACCGGATCTGGTTCAGGAGATTGCCCGGGACGCCTCCCGCCGCGACCTGGAACGCGAGTTGCCATTTGCCGCCTTTGGCCTGATCCGCGAGGCAGGGCTGGGTGCCCTGCGTATACCCCGGGCCCTCGGCGGGCCTGGCGCCAGTGTCAGTGACTACATCGAAATGATTGCCACGCTGGCCAGTGCCGATCCGAATGTGGCCCACGCATTGCGCTCGCATTTCAACTTCACCGAAGCGGTCATTCATAGCCCCGACAGCCCGGAAAAACGTGATTACGTCAGCAAAATCCTCGACGGCAAGCTGTTTGCCGGGGCCCATACTGAAGTCGGCGCGCCACTGGGTACGATCCTGACGCGGCTCACCCGCACAGGTGACGACTATCGTCTGAACGGCAAAAAATGGTACGCCACCGGTTCGGCCTATGCAGACTACCTGTCATTTTCCGCGACCAACGATGAGGGCCAGCTGATTTCCGTACTGCTGCCTGCCGATCGCCCGGGGATCAACATTCTCGATGACTGGGACGGCATGGGCCAGCGCCTGACGGCCAGTGGCGGGGTGTTGCTCGATAACGTGCAAGTGCTGGCAACCGAGCTCAAGACCCGCAGTCACAATGCCGATGTCGGTCGCCATTGCTCGACATTGCGCCAGTTGCACCTGGCGGCCTGCGCCGCAGGAGTGGTGCGCAACATCCGCGAGGATGCCCTGGGGTATGTACGCAAACAGGCGCGGGCAGCGATGCATAGCCCGGCGGATAGCGCCCGTGATGATCAGTTTGTACAACAGGTGGTCGGTGAAATTGCCGCCAACGCTTACGCCGTGGATGCGTTGATTGCCCATACCGCGGGTATTCTGGATGCCGGTTCGCAGGCTTTGTTCAATGCCGATCCTGCGCTGGATCAGCAATTGATTGAGGCATCCATCAGCAATGCCCAGATGCAGGTAGTGGTGGCCAGGCTGGCCTTGCGTTCGGCTGAAGTCATGTTTGAAGTGGGCGGCGGTTCTGCCACGTCGCGAAAATATAACTTTGACCGGCACTGGAGAAACATAAGAACGGTATTGAATCACAACCCGTTATTGCACAAGGCGCGTGTAGTAGGGGACTTTTATATTAATGATACAACCACCCATCTTCGAGAAGGGCTGGTGTTTTAAGTTGCACTTTTGTCAGCCATTAGTGTTGTCCGTTTGATAACCGCATTTAATAGCGCGCACGACCCCGCCAGGTACCGCATCTCATAATCCTTGTTAGATGGCCAGGAACGTCCACCACGCCAGCAATAAATTGATTTTTTGCAGGTAGTTCATGAATGTTCATTTAAATACCCTTCGCTCGCCGCTGAGTCTGATGGTGTCCATCGGCGTCATGTCGCTGTGCGGCAGTACCGCGGCGTTCGCCGATGATGTTGTGCGCAGTGCCGAGCACTCCGGCAAAAGCGACAACGCACTGGAAACAGTGGTGGTCACCGGTTCCCGGGCCGAGTCGCGCACCGTGGCCCAGAGCCTGGCGCCGATTGATGTGATCAGTGCTGACGACCTGGCCCGTTCCGGCAAACAGAACTTGCGCGACGCCCTTGCGGCACAGGTACCTTCCTACAGCAATGACGCCGGCTTCACCGGCGCCACCGGGATCGCCGTGAAGTCGGCCACCCTGCGTGGTCTGGGCGGCAACTCGGTGCTGGTGCTGGTCAATGGCAAGTGTCGGCACAACACCGCGCAGATCTTCCACCAGTCGTCGTCGACCTCTAACGGCCAGTCGCCGGTCGACCTCGACCTGATCCCGGTCAGTGCCGTCGATCACATCGAAGTGCTGCGGGACGGGGCTGCCGCGCTGTATGGCTCGGACGCCATTGCCGGGGTGATCAATATCATCCTCAAGAGCAATAAAAGTGGCGGCCAGGCCTCCGCGATTTACGGTCAGTACGGCGAGCGGGTCGGACACAAGGGCAACTTCGGGGCCACCGGTGAAACCCTGTTCAACCAGGGTTTCGAACTTCCCAACGACGGTTTTTTCAACGTCAGCGGCGACGTCAAGATTCAAGAGACCAGTAACGTCGCGGGCGCGGTACCGGACCGGACCAAAATCTATTCTGGCAACGACCCACGCGAATTCGACGAAAGCCGCAACCGTCAGATCATGGGCCAGCCTCGAGCCCAGACTTACAGCTTTGCCTATAACGCTGAACTGCCGCTCAACGATGCGCTGGACTTCTACTCGTTCACCACCTTCAGCCATCGCGATTCCACAGGCTTCGGAACCTACCGGACGGCCAACTCGGCGCAGAATATTCCTGAGATCTATCCGGACGGCTTCCTGCCCAAATTCCGCTCGGTGGAAGATGACTACCAAAGTGTCTTCGGCCTGAAGGGCAAGGATGTCCTGGGCTGGGACTGGGACCTCTCCACCAGCTATGGCCGCAACGATGTGCACTACCACAACGACGACTCGCTCAATGCCTCCTTCGGCCCGGACAGCCCCACCGATATCGACAACGGCGAAGCGATTTTCGGCCAGTGGACCAACAACCTCGACATCACCCGCTCGTTCGACACCGGCTGGTTTGAAAGCCCGCTGCACGTGGCCAGCGGCCTTGAATACCGGGTCGACAGTTATCAGATCCGCAAGGGTGAATACGCCTCCTATGCCGACGGCGGTTATGTCTACCCGGTGGGGTCGCCCAACGCCGGTAAACGCCCGAGTTCGGGTTCGGCCGGTTGGGGCGGTTTCAGTCCTGAGGCTGCCGGTAGCTGGGACCGTAGCAACACCGCAGGCTATGTCGACTTCACACAGAAGCTGACCAGCGATTGGGAGCTGAGCGTGGCCGGGCGTTTCGAGCATTACAGTGACGTTGGCGACACCGCCAGCGGCAAGTTGTCGACCCGTTATCAACTGACCCCGACTTTTGCCGTGCGCGCCGCGGTCAACAACGGTTTCCGTGCCCCTTCGCTACAACAGCAGCACTTTTCATCCAGCACCTCCGCCTGGAGCGCCAACCCGATTACCGGGGTGCTCAGCCAGACCATCACCACCTATGCGCCGCCAGGTTCGGCCGCCGCCGTGGCCCTGGGTTCCAAGGAACTGAAACCGGAGAAATCGCTTAACTACAGCTTCGGTTTCGTCTCCACGCCGATGAAGAATCTGGACATTACCGTCGACTTCTACCAGATCGACATCAAGGACCGGATCCTGCAGACCAGTGCCCTGAGCGGGGTCAATGACCCGAACATTGCCGCATTGCTGACCAATGCCGGGCTGAGCGCCAACCAGAGTGTCGCCTACTACGGCAACCTCGCCGATACGCGTACCCGCGGCATTGATCTGGTGGCGGACTACCGCACCGAATACGGACCCTACGGGCGTGGCAAGTGGACCCTGACCAGCACCCAGAGCCTGCAGGAGATTCGCAGCATCAATGAGCCCGACTCCCTGGCGGGCACCGGTGTGCAAGTGCTGGGGCGTGACAAGCAGGGCAACCTGACCAGCGCCTTCCCGAAAAACAAAACCTCGCTGTCCCACACCTGGTTCATCGACGACTTTGAAGTGGCAATCAAGGAATCGCGCTTTTCGGCCGTAACCGGCAAGAGCTACTACAACGCCGACCGTGACGAGAAGGTCAAGCCGGCCTATATCACCGACCTGGACGTGGCCTACAACGTCAGCGACCAGTTCAAGGTGTCGGTGGGCGGTCTGAACATCTTCAACAAACGCCCCGAACAGCTGAGCGAACAGGCCAAGCTCTATTACTTCATGCCGGTCGATGACCCGGCCTACAGCTGGTACTCACCCTACGGTGTGGACGGCGCGTACTACTACGCCCGACTCGACTATTTCTGGTAATTGCGGCAGCGGGCCGGTGCTTGCCGACCCGGCTCGCCCCGGCATCGCCTAAAAAAGGACATCGAAATGGCTCAGCCCCACGTCAATCAACCGTTTGCCCGCGACACTTTTGCAGCCCCCCTGGACTTTGCCGACAGCCCCTTGAGCAAGGCCCTGAAGCAGCCGCTGCTGCTGGGGGTGTTCCTCAACATGCAAGACATCCGGCTGAGCAATCACCCGACATCCAACACCTGGACCTTCGACTACAACGCGAAAATCGTGCAGCAGGCCGAAGCCCTGGGTTTTGAACTGGCCTTCAGCCGTACCCAGTGGTTGCCCAAGGGCGGCTATGACGGCGAAGCCTCGCTGGACTCTTTCATTGCCCTCGGTGCGATGGCGGCCATCACCCACAGCATCCTGCTGGTTTCCACCATCCATGTGCTGTATGGCCCGTTGCATCCGCTGCACATTGCCAAGTACGGCGCCACCCTGGACCACATCGCCAAAGGCCGCTGGGGCATCAATATCGTCACCGGGCATCGGCCGGTCGAGCATGAAATGTTCGGCCGCCCCCAGGTGGAGCATGACGAGCGCTACCAGTTGGCCGGTGAGTTGTTTGACGTGCTCAACACCCTGTGGAGCAGCGACCGTAACTTCAGCTACGAAGGCCGCCACGGCTGGAAAATCAAGGACGGCTACATCACCCCCAAGCCACAGTTCGGCCGTCCGCTGCTGGTCACCGCCACTGGCTCCGAGGCCGGCATCGACTTCGCCGCCAGCCAGTCCGATCTGGTATTCATCACCAACTCGTCGGGCTCCGGGATCCGCGAAACCCTCGAAGACATTCCGGCCCACGTGCAGAACATCAAGGCCCGCGCCCGGCAATTAGGACGTGAGGTGCGCACCATCATCAACCCGATCATCGTCAGCCGCGACACCGAAGAGCAAACCCGCGAGTACCTGGAGGGGATCATCGGCAACAAGGTTCCCGGCAGCTTCGGCAACCACAAGGCATATGCCAGCGACGCCCACGCCTGGCGCGGGCGTACCGACGGTTCGCGCAATACCGGCCTGGGGCTGGGCGGCAACATTGAAATTATCGGTACCCCTGAGCAAGTGGTCGAGCAACTGGTGGCGCTCAAGGCCGCCGGTATCGACGGGGTGCAACTCAACTTTCACGACTTCGCGCTCGACCTGGCGCATTTCGGCGAACGCATCCTGCCGCTGCTCAAGCAGGCCGGGCTGCGCCTGTAACCGTTCGATCACCCTTTAAGGAGCAGTGCATGAGCCTCGAATTCATCGGCCATACCGGCAGTCGCAGCGGCGCAGAAACCATCGAGGCCAGCGGCCCGATCATCGACAAGGCCTACATCAAACATATGGCGCACACCGCCGAGGCCAACGGTTTCGACCGTCTGCTGATCGGCAGCTTTGCGACCTGGCCCGACAACAACCAGATTGCCGCCTACGTGCTGCACAACACCGCGCGTCTGGGGGTGATGCTCGCGCACCGCCCAGGGTTTGTCGCACCCACGGTGGCGGCCCGGCAACTGGCGACGCTGGACCAGTTCAGCGAAGGACGGCTGGCGGTGCACGTGATCAGTGGCGGTACCGATGAGGACCAACAGCGTGATGGCGATTTTCTCGCCCACGACGAACGTTATGCCCGCACTGCCGAGTACCTGACGCTGGTGAAAAAGGTCTGGCACAGCGAGCGGCCGTTTGATCATCAGGGCGACTACTATCGGGTGAAGGGCGCGTTGTCTTCGGTCAAACCATGGCAAAAGGGCGGGGTGCCGATTTACTTTGGTGGCTCCTCGGCAGTGGCTTTCGAAGTCGCGGGCCAGCATGCCGAGGTGTATGCCTTGTGGGGCGAGTCGCTGGCGCAAACCGCCGAGACCATCGCCAACGTGCGCCAGGCCGCAGCCAAATACGGGCGCGAGGATCAGATCAAATTCCTGCTGGCATTCCGGCCGCTGGTGGCAGACACCGAAGAGGCTGCATGGGCCCGCAGCCGTGAATTACTGGCTGCGGCCAAAGCCAAATACCCGGCGGCCCCGGCGTTGCATCAGAACATCGGTTCGCAGCGCTTGCGTGACGCGGCGGCGCAGGGCGCAGTGCTGGACCAGCGCCTGTGGACCGAGTTCGCCGCGGTCACCGGTGCTCACGGCAACTCCACGGCACTGGTTGGCACCCCGCAACAAGTGGCCGACGCCTTGCTGGAATACCACAGGCTGGGGATCGATAAATTCCTGATTCGCGGCTTCGATCCGGTGCCGGATACGCTGACATTCGGCCGCGATGTGATCCCGCTGGTGCGTGCTGCTGTAGCGCGTCATGCCTGAGCCCGGCCTGCTGCAACAACTGCTGGGTGAAGCGCGCCTGCCCTCGGCGGTACGGGTCGAACACGGACCATTGAGCCGGCTGCCCAGGTTGTTTCGCCAGCCGTTGCTGCAACAGCCTGATCGCCTGGCTGACGCCTACCGTGGCCCGCTGTCCTTTGGTCGCGGCTTGCGCTCGCCGCAGACGTTCGACAGTCGGGCCAATGCGGGTGCCTTGTTGCAATTGGGGCTTACCGTGTTCTTGCAGGACGTGGCGCCGACACTGCCCGGGGCGCTGGAGTTCCTGCGCCAACTGGAGCGCGAACTTGGGGCGGCGGCGGGCAGTGCGCGCCTGAGCGCGTTTGCTTCGGCGGGGGATGACGGGGTGTCCTGCCACTACGATGCCGAGGAAGTGATATCGATCCAGTTACTGGGGCGCAAAACCTTTCATGTGGCGCCGATGACCGAAATCGAGCAGCCCTGCGGTGCGCAGTTTGGTCCGGAAATGGTCGCAGTGGAGAATTTGTACGAACAGGCGCGGGACGGATTTCCTGATCCTGCGGGTGTGGCGTTCCAGGCCCATGAGATGCAACCGGGGTCGGTGTTGTATCTGCCCCGAGGGACCTGGCACCGCACCGAAGCACTGGAACCTTCGCTGTCATTGAGCATCGTGCTTCGCCCGCCGGTGCTGGCCGATGCCTTACTGGGCTGGCTACAGCCGTGGTTACTGGGGGATGCGCGCTGGCGCAAGCCTCTGTATGGCGCAGCGGATGCACACAGCCGCGAGCTGCAGAGCTTGCTCGGGGAGCTGGCGACGCGCTTGAAGCAAAATGCCGGGTCGACGATTCTCGACTGGAACGCCGCACCACCGGTGGACAGTGGCAGCCTGTTGCGAGTGCCAGGTGCGCGCCTGAGACTGACGCCAGCGGCCCGGCCCCGGGTTCGCTTAGAGGTCAGTGCACTGGATCGGGACTGGCGTTCACGCGTCACCTTCGACAGCGAAATCCCTGAGGCACTGGTGCCTGCCATCGAGTGGTTGCAGCGGCGCAAAACGGCGTTCGACTTGCAGACTCTGGGGCGACAGCTGCCGAAAATTGCCCCGGCAGATTTGCGCCAGCTTCTGGAGCTGCTGGTTAAAGCCAATGGTTTGCGCCAGCTGGTGCCGCGTTAATACAGAGACTGCGTGTGCTCGCGAGCCTGGCATTGCCGAAGTAATTTCAATCGCGGGCAAGCCCGCTCCCACAGGGGCGACGTATGCACTGTAGGAGCGAGCTTGCTCGCGAGCTTTTCATTGCGCGGGTCAGCCCAACCGCACATTGCTCAGGTTGCCGATGAAACCTGCGCCGCTGGTGTCCGTTAGATTCTGCACATCACGGCGAGCCAGCAATGCATCTTCGCTGGAAACAATCGGAATCCGTGGCAGGTCTTCCAGCACTCTTGTCTGTATCTGGTGGTACAGGTCCCGGCGGTGTACAGGGTCGTTGTCGACCTGTGCCTGTTCCAGCAACGCGTCTACCTGCGGGCTCGAATAATGTGTTGCGTTGGAGTACGCGACCCCCGACTGGATATTGCGCGACCAGTAAAACCGTTGCAGGCCGATGGCCGGGTCCGGGGCGGTGGAGGCCGGGGACAGGTTGGTGTCGAAGTCGTAACGGCCGTAAACACGGTCGATAAATTGCGCATAGTCCTGATTGCGAATCTCCAGCTTGACGCCGATTTTGCCAAAACTGCTGCGCAGGAAATTCGCGGTCTGCTGGTACAGCGGTGAAGGACTCGGGTCGTTTTTGATCCGCAGGCGGATGCCGTCCTTGTCCGGTTTAAGACCGGCTTCGTCCAGCAGGGCAGCGGCACGCTTGAGGTCAAAGGGGTATTGCGGTACCCCGGCACTGTAGAACTGCGGGAAGTTTTTCGGGATCGGCGAGTCGGCGATGGTGCCCTGGTCGAGCAGGATGTGTTTGAGGATAAAGTCTTTGTCGATAGCGTGGGCAAAGGCCTGGCGCACTCTTACGTCCTGGAACTGCGGGCGTTGCAGGTTGAATTCCAGGGCCATGATTCCGGTGCCGCCGTAGGTGTTGAGTTGGTCAATGACGCTCAGCGCCGGGCTGTTTTTCAGGCGCCTGATTTCACTGTTGGACAATGTGTCGGCATAGGCCACGTGTACCGAGCCGGTCTCCAGTGCCGCCGATACCGACGACGGGTCGGACATGAAGCGGTAGATCACCTGGTCCAGCAACGGCTTGCCGGTCTGCCAGTAGGCCGGGTTGCGTTCCAGGGTCAGGTAGTTGCCGCGTACCCATTCCTTGAGTCGAAACGGCCCGGTACCGATCGGTGCGATGTTGGCCGGGTTATTGAGGATGTCCGTGCCGGCGTAGAGGTGGCGCGGCAACACTTGCGAGTCCCGGGCGTTCAGGGCACTGAGCAGATAAGGGGTGGGCCGCGACAGGTTCCAGACGGCAGTCAGCGGGTCCGGGGTATCGACGCTTTGCACATTGGGAAAAGCCGAGCGCCCGCGCGAGCTGTACTTTTTCCATACCTGCATGACTGAAAACGCCACATCCGCTGAGGTGAACGGCTGGCCGTCATGCCACAGCACCCCGGGGCGCAGTTTGAAGGTCACTTGCAAACCGTCCGGGCTAAAGCTCCAGCTTTCAGCCAGTTGCGGTTGTGGGCCGTTGGTGGGGCTGAGGTAGAGCAGGCCGTCGAAAATTTTCGGCGAAATCAGCTGGGTCGCCGGTGCCGTAGTCAGGCCCGTGGTCAGCACCGTGGGCTCCGGGTTTTGCGCGATGATCAGGGTGCCGCCCGGGGTATCGCCATAACTCAGGCGCTGGCCCAGTAACCCGGCTGCAGCCGTTGAGACTAGCGAATAGCCGATGAACGTACGTCGATTAAACATGTGCAAAACCTTTGGGGGGTGAGGCTCCCCTTTGCGGGGAGCCGTACGCAGGTGGGCTACCAGTCGTAGCTCAGTCGCGCGTAATAGAACCCGCCGCCAATGCCGTAAGGCGTATTGCGGTTGGCGTAGGGGTCTTCATGGTTGATGGTCGAGGCCAGTGTGTCGGGCTGGTTGGGCGGGCGTTTGTTGAACACATTGTTGGCCCCGAGTGTGGCCTTGAGGTTGTCGGTCACCAGATAGCTGACGGCCGCGTCGGTGATGAAAGAATCGCTGGTGGTGGAGTCCTGGGCGCGGTTGAGTGCGTTGTTCACGGCGCGGGTTTTCGAGTAGTAGTGCTCGGTCAGTTGCACCATGAATTTGCCCAGCTCCCAGTCCAGCGAGGCACGGGCAATGTTTTGCGGCAACCCCTCTTCGAGCAGGGTGATGCGCTCGCGGTCCAGCAGGCTGAGCCCGGCATTTTTCAGCACGGCGGGGTCATTGACGCTTTTGACCTCGGTTTTATTGCGCGCATAGCTCAGGCCCCAGTGCGCCTTGCCGTAGCGATCGTAGTCGATGTCGTAGTCGAGCCTGAACTCGATGCCGCGGGTCTGGGTCTTGCCAAAGTTGGTGAAGTAGCGCACCTGCTGCTGGCTAGTGAGCCCGGCATCGATAAGCGCCTGCGCCACGGCCGGGTTGTTGAAACCGTTGAAGGCGCCGGTGAGGAAGATCCGGTCACGGATGTCGATCTGGTACAGATCCACCGATGCCGACAGGCTATCGGTGGGGGTGAAAACCAGGCCGAAGCTGGCGTTGGTGGATTTTTCCGGCTTGAGTTTTTTCGCCCCCAGGGCCTGGGCGGCCGGTGAGTCGGGACGCAAGGTGTCGTAGTAATAGGAGATGTACGAGGTGTTGGTGATCGGGTCGTTGACTGGCTGCACTGTCGCGCTTTGATAGTTCTGCTCGGCCAGTGACGGTGCGCGGAAGCCGTTGCTCAGGGTGCCGCGCACGGCCACCACCTCGTTGAACTGGTAGCGGTTGGAAAACTTGCCCGCCACCGCGGAACCGAAGTCCGAGTAGTTCTCGTAGCGCAGCGCCAGACCGCTGTCCCATTTCTCGGTGATCTGTTGCGCGAAGTCGACGTAGTACGCGGTATTGTGCCGCGCTTCGTCAAATTCAAACTGCGGGCTGAACCCGGTGAGGAAGGCTGAACCGGCCCCTGCCAGTTTGCCGCGCAGGTTCACTGCCGGATAATCATCGGGGTAGCGAAAACCGCCGCCGGCATAGGAGTAGTACTCGCCCGAGCCCAGTGACAGGCTGTCATAACGGTACTCGGTACCCAGCGTGACGTTTAACGGGTTGACGAACAGACCGGTATCGAAGGCGCGGCGGGCGGACAGCGAGGCGATGCTTTCAGCAAATTTGAGGTCGCCGGCGTGCATGTTCTGCAACGGTAGCAAGGCCCCGAACGAGGGGTTGGTGGTGTTGAGGACATTTATATCGGCGCGGTTCTGGCCGTAGCTCAGGCCCGCATCCCAGCTCCAGCCGAGGATGTCTTCGGCTTTGATCCCCAGGTTGACCTGCATGTCCTCTTCTTTGGTTTGCAGGCGCGAACTGTAGCCCCCGGGGGTGGTGATGACGTTGGCAGTAGCGTTGGTTTCCGAGCGGAACGAGCCCTTGGCCTCCGAGGTGCGGGGGCTGTAGGTGGCGAAGGAATACAGCTCCAGGTTGTCGTTCAGGGGCACGCCGAGGTTGTAGGCAAAACTGGTGCTTTCCTGGATCGGCACCACCTCGTAGTTCTCCGGCACATTGCGGTTGGCGGTGGCTTCACGCGGGTCGTTGGGCGCGGCGTAGATCTGCCAGATCGGTTGCGACGGATCTTTCCATGGTCCTACGGTGTGGCTGTCACCGGTCTTCAGGTAGGCCAGGCTGAGGTTGAGAAAACCGCCGTTGTCGCCCAGAGCAAAACCCGAGTTGAGGCCGCCGGTATAGGTGGCCCCGGCATCGCCCAGGCCACCGACTTTGGACACATCATGGTTGTACTCGCCATAGGACACGTCCGCCGAGCCGCCGGACGCTGCCGATTTGAGGATGACGTTGATCACCCCGGCAATCGCGTCCGAGCCATATTGCGCGGCCGCGCCGTCAGTCAGCACTTCAACCCGCTCGACCGCCGATATCGGGATCAGCCCCAGGTCGGCGGCGGAGGAGCCAAGGGTTGCGCCACCGCTGTTGTTGATCATCGAAGTGCCGTGACGGCGCTTGCCGTTGACCAGCACCAGCACCTGGTTGCCCGACAGGCCGCGCAGGGACGAGCCGCCGACGTTTTTCGCCAGGGCGCCGCCATTGCTGTTGATATTGATATAGGACGGGGTGACCAGTGACAGGGCACGGCGCAGATCACTGGCGCCGGTTTCGCGCAGGGTTTCGCCCTTGATCAGTTGCACGGGCGACAGGGCCTTGAGGGCCGTGGTCTCGACTCGGGAACCGGTAACAACCACGGTTTGCAGGCGCTCTTTGTCGTAATCGGTTTCGGCTTTGGCGCTGCCAGCGGGCGCGAAGGTAGCGGCGCCCATGGTAAATGCGACACCGAGGGTATGACGGCGGGAGTGAAGTGAGGACATGTGTTTGTGCCTGGTATTGCCTCTGCATTTTGTTAAGTGTGTGCAGTAGTGGGTCGACGCTGGCTGGTTTAAGCCTGGCAAGTGTGTGGGCTGATGCCACTCTTTGAATCGGGCAGAATTTTTGTCGGTGGTGGTTGCCTCCCGGCTCTGTTACGGGAGGATCAGCCCAGCAGGTGGTATTTGCCGATCAGGTTGAATTTCCACGCCACCGGATCGTGCACCGTGTGGGTACGGGCGTTGCGCCAGTGACGGTCGAAGCCGTATTCAAGGCGCGTCGAGCTGGCACCGCCAAGCTGGAACAGGGTATTGCTGGCCAGCAATGCTGCCTCGGTGGTGAGAATCTTCGCTGTCGCCAATGCAGCGGATACCTGGTCCGAAGGCCCGGGCCCCTGTTCGGCAGTGACCTGGTCGAAAAGCAGCGCGGCCCGTTCCAGCACCGCTTCGCCCGCATGAATGCGGGTGTGCAGATCGCCGATAATGGCCAGCACGTACGGGTCTTGTGCCACGGCTTCAACCCCGGTACGGGCGTAGGGGCGGGCGTGTTCACGGACGTAATTGAGCGTGTCGCTGAACGCGGCGCGGGCGATGCCCAGGTCGAGTGCACTGTGAAACAGATCGGGAATGCCATAGCTGTTGGCGCTGGTTTTGCCCAGTTCGGCATTCAGCACGTGGCTGTGCTCGACCTGCACGTTATCCAGCAGCAGGGTGCCGCTGGCAGTGGTGCGCTGGCCGAAGCCGTCCCAGTCATCAATGATGGTCAGGCCCGGTGCATGGCGATCTATTACGGCGGTTTTTGACAGGCCGTCCTCGTCCACGCAGCCGATGGAAATCAGTTGCGAAAACAGTGCACCCGTGGAGTAGGCCTTGGCCCCGTTGACCCGGTAATGCTCGCCTTCGCGGGTGATCCGGGTACGGGTAGTGCCTGCGGGCAGGCTGCCGCCTTCGGCGTGGCCGTTGCCCCAGCGATAGCCCTGCAGGATCTTGCCAAAGAACAGGCGTTGCTGTTCTTCGCGGCCCACGGCTTCGATCACGCTGCACGCCAGGATGATGCTCAGCAGCAGTTGCCCGATGGAGGCGTCCGCCTCGCCGATGGCCGCCACCACCTTGGTCAGGGTGAGGTAGGAGACATGCGCGCCGCCGTATTCACGGGGCACGCGGATGGCCAGCAAGCCGCTGCGTGCGCAGTCCTCCAGCTCCTGCCAGGGCAGCAGGCGTTCGACGTCGCGGCGCTGGGCGTTGAGTTTGAATTGCGCAGCCAGTTGTTCGGCGACCTGCACCGCCTCCAGGTCGCTGCGGATGATATGGGCCGGGCTGGCAGGTGGGGCGATGCCCGGGGGCACAATGGCGCGAAGTGGTTCGGTCATGGGTGGGTCCTGTTTCTTTGCTGTAGGAGCGAGCTTGCTCGCGAGCTTTATGCTGCGGTGAATCATTCAGGCCTGGGTCATCTTAATCGCGGGCAAGCCCGCTCCCACGGAGGCTGGCTGGCGTTCAGGCCTGATAACGGGCATCGGCGAAGTTGCCGTACAGCGCTTCCGAGGAGTTGAAAAAATCCTTCAGCTGTTTCTGGGTGACCACCACGACAGTCGGCGACACGATGGGGATCTTCGGCAGATCGGTCAGCACGATTTGCTGGAACTCGTCGTACCAGGCTTTGCGCTTGAGCGGGTCGACCTCGGACTGGCCCAGGTCCAGCAGTTCATCCACCCGTTTATTGGCATAGCGGGCGCCGTTGGAAAAGGCGATGCCGGGTTTGAAATTGCTCGAGTAATAGAACCGCTGCGTACCCATCACCGGGTCGGGGCCTGCGGTGGCACTGATCAGGGTGGTGTCGAAGTCGCGGCGGGTATAGACCCGGTTCACGTATTCGGGGAAGTCCTGGGAGCGGATCACCAGCTTGACCCCGATTTTGGCAAGATTGCTGCGCAGGTAATGGGCGATTTGCAGGGTTTCACTGGCCGGGTTGGGGTCGTTGAAAACGGTCAGGCGCACGCCATTAGCGTCTTTGACAAGGCCGGCTTCTTCCAGCAGCTCTTCGGCTTTTTTCAGGTCGAAGGGGTAGCGCGGCACGTTGTCGTTGTAGAAGTCGCTCATGCCCGGCGGGATGGTGCTGTAGGCCGGTTGGGCAAAGCCGAAATAGATGTTCTTGACCACAAAATCACGGTCGATGGCATGGGCAAAAGCCTGGCGCACCCGCAGGTCCTGGAACAGCGGTTTTTCCAGATTGAACTCCAGCCCGACCAGCCCGGGTGAATAGGGCGCGCTGATTTCGCTGACTTGCAGTTGGCTGATGCCGCGCAGGCGCTTGACGTTGCTCAGGGCCACGGACGCCAGTTGTACCGCCTGGGTTTCCAGGGCGGCCGAGGCAGCGGTGAGATCGGGAATGATGCGGAAGATAACGGCGTCCAGGTGCGGCTTGCCGGTGTCCCAATACTGCGCGTTGCGCACCAGATTGATCGACACCCCGCGATCCCAGCGCTCGAACTTGAACGGGCCGGTGCCGACCGGTTTGATGTTGTAGGGGTTGGTCAGCGGGTTAGTGCCGGCATACAAATGTTTGGGCAAGACCTGAGCATCGGTCGATGACAGCGCGGCCAGTAAATAAGGGGCCGGTGTCGACAGGGTCAGCACCACCTGCAGCGGCGTCGGCGTCTGGACCTCGCTGACCGGGGCAAAAGTGGTGATGCCGCGCGAGTTGAACTTGCGCCAGATGTTTTCCAGGGTAAACGCCACGTCATCCGAGCTGAACGGCTGGCCGTCATGCCAGGTGACCCCGGGACGCAGGTTGAAGGTGTAGACCAGGCCGTCGGCGCTGACCTGCCAGTCGGTGGCCAGGCGCGGCACTGGTTGGCGCTTGTCGTTATAGGACAGCAGGCCGTCGAACACCTTGCTGGTCACGGTATAGATGGTGCCGTCGGTGGTCAGTGCATTGGTCAGAATGGACGGTTCCGGGTATTGCGATACGACCAGCGTCTGTTTGCCGTCGACAGCGGCGAATACCCCGGATGCCTGGTTCAGCAGACCGGCCCCCGCCGTCAGAATCATGGAGTCCTTGATAAAACGCCTTCTGGAAATCGACATGCAGCACCTTTCGCAAAACAAGTAATAAGAAGACGCACGCATTCAGTTCTATGGTTAGAACTAAACGAGGCGTTTTATTAGTGTGGTGGTGAAGGGCTGTTCTGTTGAGTTCAGAACAGAGACGCGAGCCTAACGGATATTTTTCATCTTGTTCAAGGGTAATGGTTATAACGTTAAGTGCAGTTTCAATACCCAAAGTGATAATAAGTTTAGAACTTTTTTGTCAGTGTTAGAGGGCGCAAATTACTGTATTAGTGTTCGCCGTTAAAACAGTTCCCCTTTTAATTTATTGTGTTTGCAGAGAACTTAATGCTGACCCGTACTCTTTATCAGCGTTTGACCCGGCTTCTGAAATCGGGCTTTCGAGGGCCTCTGGTCCGTGCCTTGCCTACCGCTGCCGGGGTGATTGTTCTTAACTTTATTTTGTTGCAGATGGTGCCAGGTGATGCGGTGGATGCGCTGGTCGCTGAAGCCGGGTCGGCCAGCGCTGAAACCACCCAGTTGTTGCGTCAGCAATACGGGCTGGACAAGTCATCGCTGGCCCAGTTCGGTGATTACATCGGCCAACTGGCGCACCTGAGCCTGGGGGATTCGCCGCGGTATGGCCTTCCGGTTCTGGACGTAATTAGCCAGCGCCTGCCCAACACCTTGCTGCTGATGGGCCTGGCCCTGGGGATCTCCCTCGCAGCGGGAGTCAGCCTGGGGGTGGTGATGGCCCTGTGGGCAGGCAAATGGCCGGATCGGGTCCTGTCCTCGGTGGTGTTTGTTTTGTACTCGACGCCGGGATTCTGGATCGGGCTGATGGCCATCGTACTGTTTGCGGTCAAGCTCGACTGGTTGCCGGCGGGCGGCGACGGCACCATCGGTGCGGGGCTGGCGGGGGTCGACAAATTTGTCGACAAGCTGCGCTACGCCATTTTGCCGGCACTGACCCTGGCCAGTTTCTTCGTCGCCATCTACGCCCGGCTAACCCGCGCTTCTGTACTCGAAGTGCTGACTCAGGATTATGTGCGCACCGCCCGGGCCAAGGGCTTGTCGCCATGGCGCATCACCTGGCGACATGTGCTGCGCAACGCCTTGCTGCCGTTAACCACGGTGGTCGGCGCGCATCTGGGTGGTCTGCTGGGTGGCGCGGCTGTGGTTGAAACGGTGTTTGGCTGGCCGGGCATCGGCCGCCTGACCCTGGAAGCCGTACAGGCCCGTGAATACAAGGTGCTGCTGGGCATCCTGCTGCTGTCCTCGTTTATCGTGATCCTCGCCAATTTGCTGGTGGACTGGCTGCATACGCGGCTGGACCCGCGCATCGCGGCCCGGTTGAAGGGGGCTTGAGCCATGAGTATTGATACCCCGGGCACCGCCCTCGATCTTTCGTCCCCGGCGCTTAATGGCTGGCGCCAGCAACTGGGCAGTGTTTTGCTCGGGCGCTGGGCCCCGGGCGGGCGCCGTGGGCAATTGCAGGCCGAGGAGTATGTGCCTGTTGCGCACAGCAACTGGCCGGTGGCCCGTGCACTGTTGCGTGCGCCGGGCGCGGTGGTGGGGCTGACGGTGCTGCTGCTGGTGCTGCTGATGGCGTTGAGCGCCAACTATTGGTACCCCGGCGACCCGCTGGACATGGTTGCCCAGCCGTTGTTGGCGCCGGGTGAAGACTGGGAATTTCCCCTGGGCACCGACGCCCTGGGCCGCGATCTGGCGGCCGGTATCGTGCATGGGGCGCGGGTGTCGCTGCTGGTGGGGATCACCGCCGCACTGGTCAGTGTGTTGATCGGAACCCTGATCGGTGCCCTGGCAGGCTATTTCGGCGGTCGCACAGACCGGGTGCTGACGTGGTTGATCGAGATATTCCAGACCACTCCATCGTTTTTACTGGTGGTGGTTGTGGTTTCCATTACCCAGTCGACCGTGGGGATTATCGCCGTGGTTATCGGTCTTACCTCGTGGGACACGGTGGCGCGCCTGGTGCGTGCCGAGTTTCGAGCCTTGCTCGGTGCAGATTTCGTACTGGCTGCCCGCAGTGTCGGCTACAGCACGCGCTGGATCATCTTTCGCGAAGTGCTGCCCAACGCTTTGGCGCCCATCATCATTACGGCCTCGGTGATTGTGGCCTCGGCAATCCTCACCGAGTCGTCGCTGTCATTTTTGGGGGTTGGCGACCCGAACAAAATCAGTTGGGGCAGCATGATCGGTAGCGGCCGCGACATGTTGCGCAGCGCGCTGTACCTCACGGCCATTCCCGGGCTGGCGCTGGTAATCACTGTCTTTAGTCTGAACCTGACGGGCGACGCCCTGATCAGTGCCCTGAATCCACGACTGCGCGGGAGAACCGCATGAATGCTGTAGCCGACCTTGATGATCATCGCCGGATTTTGCTTAACGTCTCTGATTTACGGGTCAACTATGGCGATTATCAGGCCGTCAAAGGCGTGAGTTTCCAGGTGGCCCGGGGTGAAACCCTGGCGCTGGTGGGGGAGTCGGGGTGCGGCAAGTCGACCACAGCCATGGCGATCATGCGCTTGCTGGGCGGTCGCGCCGAACTCTCGGGGCGTGTCGATTTTGACGGCCTGGACCTGTCAGGGGTCAGCGACCCGACCATGCGCAGCCTGCGCGGGAACGATATTTCCATGGTCTTTCAGGACCCCATGACCTCACTGAACCCTGTGTTGAGCATCGGTGAGCAGATCGGTGAAGTGCTGCGCCGCCATCGCGGCTTGTCACGCAAAGAGGCCCGTGCCGAATCGCTGGCCTTGCTCAAGAAGGTCCGTATCCCCAATGCCGCGGCGCGCCTGGATGACTTTGCCCACAACCTGTCCGGCGGCCAGCGTCAGCGGGTGATGATTGCCATGGCCGTGGCCTGCAAGCCGCGGCTGCTGATCGCCGACGAACCGACCACGGCGCTGGACGTGACGGTTCAGGCGCACATTCTGCAGTTGCTCAAGGAGCTGAGCGAAGAGTACGCAATGGGTGTGCTGCTGATTACCCACGACCTTGGCGTGGTGGGGCAATGGGCGGACCGGGTGGCGGTCATGTACGACGGGCTGATCGTCGAAAGCGCCAGTACCGAAGCGATCTTCACCGCGGCGCAACACCCTTACACCCAAGGCTTGCTGGGGGCTTCGCTGCGCCTGGACAGCGACTTCCATTACGCCAGTGCCGCGCTGCCGGAAATCAATGTGCGGCGCAGTGAGGGCGGGCTCATCCAGTTTGAGCTGCACAGCACTGCACGCCCGCCAAAGACCCATGAACAGGCTGTCGACCCGGTGCAACCGCCGATTCTGGAAGTGCGCAACCTGCGCACCGAATACAAGACCCGCCAGGGCCTGGTGTCGGCGGTGGATGACGTGTCGTTGCGGATCCGGCCGGGTGAAACCCTGGGGCTGGTGGGGGAGTCCGGATGTGGCAAGTCGACCCTGAGCAAAACCATATTGGGCCTGATACGTGCCAGTTCCGGGGAAATCTTCCTCAATGGCATCGATATCGCCGCGTTGAGTGAAAAGCAGCTGCGCGCCCACCGACCCTTTGTGCAAATGGTATTTCAGGACCCTTATGGCTCGCTCAACCCCAAGCACAGCGTGTACCGCATCCTCGACGGGGTGCTGAAAAACCACGGCATCAAAGAGGCACAACAGCGCAGCCAGCGCATCCTGGAAATCATTGCCCGGGTCGGCCTGCCTCCGTCGGCGGTGTGGAAATACCCCCATGAATTTTCCGGTGGCCAGCGCCAGCGCATCGGTATTGCCCGTGCGTTGATCTTGCGGCCATCGTTGGTGATCCTCGACGAAGCGGTGTCCTCACTGGATGTTTCGGTGCGGGCGCAGATTCTGAATCTGCTTGCCGAGCTCAAGGACGAATTCGGCTTGTCCTACCTGTTCATCTCGCACGATCTGTCGGTGGTCAAGTACATGGCTGACCGGGTACTGGTGATGCATGACGGCAAAATCGTCGAGGAGGGTGCCCACGACGGGATCTGGAAAAACGCCCGCCACGCCTACACCCGAAAGCTCATCGGTTCCGTACCGGTGCCGCGCTACCCGGTTGCCGACGAAGAGTCGGTGCCCTATACCGATTCGGCCTGGCATGAACTGCCGGTGGCCATGCTGTTGTCGCGTTTTGCGATCTAGTGATGTTGTTACAAATCAACCAAAGACCATCAGGGGAGTGAACATGAGCACAATTGAGTACCGCAATCTGGGCCGCAACGGGATCAAGGTTTCGCCCATCACCCTGGGCACCATGATGTTTGGCGGGCAGACCGAAGACAGCGTGGCCGCGCGGATAGTCGACAAGGCCCATGAGCAGGGAATCAACTTCATCGACACCGCCAACGGCTATAACGGCGGCGCGTCGGAGGAAACCGTGGGCCGGCTGATTGCCGACCGCCGCTCGCACTGGGTGCTGTCGACCAAGTTCGTCAACCCCAACCCGGGAGCCACAGGGCCGAATGACCGCGGTGCTTCGCGGCATAACGTTATTCAGTCGGTGGATGCCAGCCTCAAGCGTCTGAACACCGACTACATCGACCTGTTCTACCTGCACCGCGAAGACCACAGCACACCGGTGGAAGAGACCCTGCGGGCGCTGTCGGACCTGATCCGTGCGGGCAAGATCCGTTCCTACGGGCTGTCCAACCACCGGGGCTGGAAACTCGCCGAATACAGCCGTACTGCCGACCTGCTGGGCATAGAACGCCCCTCGGCGAGCCAGCCGCTGTACAACCTGGCCAACCGTCAGATCGAAAATGAGCACTTGCCGGCTGCCGAGTACTACGGGATTGGCGTTGTGTCCTACAGCCCGCTGGCCCGTGGCGTACTGACCGGCAAGTACGATCCGTCGCAGCCGCCATCCGAAGGCACCCGTGCCGGCCGTAACGATAAACGTCTGCAGCAGACCGAATGGCGACCTGAATCGTTGAACCTGGCCCAGCGGGTCAAGGAACACGCCGAAGCGCGAGGCATCACCCCGGGCCAGTTTGCTTTGGCGTGGGTACTGAACAACAAACTGATCACCTCTGCGATAGCCGGGCCGCGCACGGAGGCGCAATGGAACGACTACGTTCCGGCGTTGAACTACGCCTTTACTGCTGAGGATGAAGCTTTTATCGATGACCTGGTCATCACCGGCCACTCCTCGACGCCGGGCTACAACGACCCTAGCCACCCGTTTGCCGGGCGTAAATCGCGGGTGTAGGAGCTAGCTTGTGGATCGGGGGTTGCCGGTCTTGCGACGACTGCGTCGCCGGACGCAGCCTTCGGCAGCTGCTACAGGGGGGGGCAATCGTTGTAGATCGATTGCGCAGCGATCGTAAATCCTGTGGATCGGGGTTGGCCGGTCTTGCGACGACTGCGTCGCCGGACGCAGCCTTCGGCAGCTGCTACAGGGGGGGCAATCCGTTGTAGATCGATTGCGCAGCGATCGTAAATCCTGTGGATCGGGGTTGGCCGGTCTTGCGACGATTGCGTCGCCGGACGCAGCCTTCGGCAGCTGCTACAGGGGGGGGGCAATCCGTTGTAGATCGATTGCGCAGCGATCGTAAATCCTGTGGATCGGCGTTGGCCGGTTTTGCGATGACCGCGTCAGTCTTTCGCCAGGTTCCAGTTGCGCCACTGCGATTGTGCCAAAAGCAAACTCGCAATCGTGACTGCCACCAGACCCCACAAGGCGATGGTGGTGGCCACTCCCACGCGGTCGGCTATATAGCCGGCAATCAGGGTGGCCAAGGGCTGCAGGCCAAAGCCGATGATGCTGAACAAACCCATGAGGCGACCGCGCATGGCCACCGGCGACAGTATCTGCACCATGCTGGTACAGGTCACCATTGCCTGTGAGGTGGCAAGGCCGAACATGAACAGCGCTCCCAGTTGCACATAAAGCACGTCACTCAGCGCCGAAACCACCAGCCAGGCGCCCATCCAGATCAGCGTCAATGACAGCGTGAGCCCCATGCGCTGGATATGGCTGATTATCGGCGACAGGAAAAACGCATAGACCAGCGAACCGGCCGCCGCCGCCCCCAGCAGCAGCCCGGTCAGGCGCGGGTCGCCGTGGGCCACCGCCGGTAACAGCGCCAGGGTGCCCAGGCCGAACATGGTCAGGGTGGCGCAGCAAATGTAGATATTGCGCAGTGTCAGGGTTTGGCCAATGTGCGCCACCGCTTCGCCGAGCGAGACCTTGTCGTGGGCGCTCGGTCGCCCCTGGCGTACGGCATGCAGTGAGATCAATGAGTAAATCACCATCCAGTACGACAGACCGTTGGCCCAGAAGGCCGCCGACATGCCGATCCGGGCCACCAGATAACCGGCCAGGGTCGGCCCCAACGTGCGGCAGACATTAAGAATCATCGAGTTGATGCTGATCAGCTTGCGGATGTTGTCCATGCCCGCCAGATCAAACAGGAACGCTTGCTGGGTGGGGAAATACACCGAGTTGACGCAGCCCATCAGGAACGCGAACACGAAGATATGGGTCAGTTGTACCTGGCCGGCCTGGATCATGGCCGCAATCACGCAGGTCAGGACTATTTCCACCAGGTGGCAACCGATCAGCAGTTTGCGCCGGTCATAGCGGTCTGCCAGGGCGCCGGTAAACATGCTGAACAGCAAAATCGGCAGGCTGGAACACAAGGCGCTGATCCCCAATGCTAACGCCTGCCCGCCAGACAGTTGATAGACCAGCAGTGCCATCGCCGTTTGCTGCAGCCAGATGCCGATCATGGAGACGGCCTGGCCACTGAGGTAAGTCCGGGTATGAGCAGAGTGCAACGGCGTAAAGTTATTAAGCCATAAAGTAAGAGCAGACATGGCGCGGCTGTATCCATAAATAAACAGGGCGGGGGGGCTTAAAGCGCGACGTAATCTGCGCAATGCACCGGGCACTGTCAATCCGTATACAGTCATAAACTCAGAACCTAATGATCTATGTAACTTAAATAACTTTGCCTTACACTCGCTGCACCTCGCACGGGGCGTTTGATACTTTAATGGCTGCCAGTAGAAAGTTGCAGCGCTTTAATCAATGTCGTGCGACCACGTCCGCCATTACTATTATTTTTGCTATTTAAGATCGTTGTCTTTAGAGGCGACGCGCTGCGATCTTTTATGGCCCGGGTTTTATTCAATCGCGGACTTTTATGGCTGATCTCAATCTTTGGTATACCCGTTGCCCGACGCCGACGCCTCTGGGGCTTGCCGTCAAACTGGGCTTTCTGGAGTCTGCGCTGGCGCACAAAGCGGTAGGGCTGCAATCGCTGCAAAGTTCGGCGGACGAAAAAGTCCGCGCCAGCCATTTTGATCATTCGCAACCCTGGTCCTTTCGCCAGGGCGGCAACATTCCACCGATCCATGCCCGTGCCAGTGGCCGCGATACCCGGCTGATCGGAATTAACTGGATCGATGAGTTTCAGGCAGTCATCACGCTGCCATCCTCCGGCGTGCGCCATGTTCACGAACTGGCGGGCAAACGTCTGGGCCTGCCGCGCCAACCGCCGGGGCTTATTGACTTCCAGCGCGCCACCTCACTCAAGGGGTTGCTGTCGACTCTGCAAGTGGCCGGGATTGCCCGCGACTCGGTGCAGTTTGTCGATGTCGCTACCTGCGCTTCGCAGTTGGGCAGCACTACACCGGGCTATCCGCCGCAACTGCTGCGCCGCTTGCCCTATGCCAACGAAATCAGCCAATTGATCAAGGGCCAGATCGATGCCTTCTTCGTCAAGGGCGCTGAGGGCTTGAGCATCGCCCATCAATTCAATGCACTGATTCTCAGCCAGACCGGTGCGCATCCCGACCCGGCAATTCGCATCAATAACGGCACGCCGCGTTTGTTGACGGTGGATGGCACCCTCGCGCGCGAACGTCCGGATCTGGTGCAGTCGCTGCTGGGCGCGGTGGATGAGGCTGCGCAATGGGCAGCCGTTAATCCGGATCAGACCCTGCGCTTTGTCGCCCAGGAAATAGGTGTCTCGGAGGAGGCAGTGCAAGGGGCGTTTGGCCCGGATCTGCATTTGAAATTCAGCACCTCTATCGATGCGCCAGGTTTGCAGGCGATCAATTCGTTCAAGGGTTTTTTGCTGGCGGAAGGTTTTATCGACGCCGATTTCTCTCTTGAGGACTGGGTCTATGCCTGAGTCCTCGGCAATCTGGGACGTCATCGTGCTCGGTGGCGGCGCGGCAGGTCTGGTGGCCGCGTTTCATGCCCGCCAGGCAGGCGCTTCGGTGCTGGTGGTGAACAAGGGCCTGGTCGGGCGCAGCGGTGCGACCATTACTTCCGGCGGCGGGGTTTCGATTGCCGGCGAGAGCCTGGTGGCCATCGGTCTTGAGGCTGATGCCAGCGACACCCAGGAGCGTTTTTTACATGACACCATCGCCGCCGGTTCCTGGCTCAATGACCAGCATCTGGTGCAGAGCATGGTCACCGGGATCGGCGCCGAGATGCGCCGGTTGATCGACTGGGGCATCAAGTTCACCGTGAACCGGCGCGCCCCCGGGCATAGTAGCGGACGCGGCGTGCACATCAGCGGCGTCGACATGCAGCGGGCCCTGACCCGGATTGCCCAGCAGGCCGGGGTGAGTTTTCGCGAAGATTTCCAATCCACCCAGTTGCTCCGTCGCGAAGGTGCCGTGGTCGGCGTACTGGGGCTGGACCGGCGCAGCGCAGCGGTCGAGAGCATTTATGGCCACAGCACGGTCCTGGCCACGGGTGGCGCGACATCCAACTGGAGTTTGCGTACCGCCCCCGAGGAGTTGTCCGGGGAAGGGCAACACATGGCAGTGGAAGCCGGTGCAACCCTGATCGACATGGAAATGATGCAGTTTTTGCCCTGTTGCCTGGCGGCCCCAGCCATCTGGCGCGGCTTGCAGTTCCCGTGGATTCTGGGCCCGCAAAGCGGGGTGCATGCCTGGTTGATGAACCGCTTCGGTGAGCGTTTCATGGCGCGCTGGGACCCGGTGCGCATGGAGCTGGCGACCCGCGACATGGTGTCGGCAGCCTGCGCCACCGAAGTTCATGAAGGGCGTGGCAGCCCCAATGGCGGGGTGTATCTGTCATGGAAGCATCTGCCCAATGACATCATCGATCACTTCCCGGCGCACTCGCGTTCGATCAGCGCCGACTGGCAGTGGGAAGGTTTCGACATGACGCCGCTGGTGGAGCGGATCAAGCAGGGCTACGGGATTGAAGTGGCGCCGGCCGCGCATTTTTCCCTGGGCGGGGTGCGCGTCGATGCTGGCACCGCCACCGGGGTGCCGGGTTTGTTTGCCTGTGGCGAGGTCACCGGCGCGATGCATGGCGCCAATCGTTTGTCCGGCAATGCCGGGGCGCAGGTGCTGGTGCAGGGACGGATTGCCGGCCAGGCGGCGGCAGGCGATGCCAGGCAGCGCCGGGCCCTTGATCGCCGGGCGGATAACCGCGACCAGGCAATCGCCGTGACCGTGGCGCCGTTCGAGCGCAGCAACGGGGTTGCTCCTTTTGAACTCAAGGAAAAACTCTCGCAACTGGCGGAGCGCGCCCTCGGTCCAGTGCGTACGGCTAGCGCGCTGGAGGAAGGGCGGCTGTTGCTCGCCGACCTGAAAGCGACGCTGTTGCCGCAACTGGCCTGTCGCACCCGTGATCGGATGTGGAACCGCGACTGGAGCGATGCACTGGAGTGTCAGGCAGCATTTACGGTGATCGAATCGGCCTTGCTGGGGGCTGCCGGGCGCACTCATTCGATTGGCGCGCACCAGCGTCACGATCACCGGCAGGCCGACACTGGCGTACTCAATCACTCGCTGGTGCGTTTCGAGGGCGGCGCTCTGCTGCGCAGTACCACGCCAGTGACATTTCCATGGGTGGCGCGGCCATGAACCCTTCGAGGAGCCCTGAATGCTGATCCACCTGACGCTGTTTCGTGACGGCCAGCTGCGCCCGCTGGATATCCGCTTGCCGCCACCGGCCGGTCTCGGCCTGGGCATTGATAGCTGGGAGGGAGCTTCGGTAAGCACTGCGTTGCAATACGCGCAACGTGAGTTCGAGCCCAACCTCGGTTACTCGCTGTCGTGCCGTCGCGGGCTGTGCAAGCTGTGTGCGATGCGTATCGACGGCGAAGTCAGGCTGGCCTGCACCGTGGCCCTGCATGACGGCATGCGCATCGAACCGGCCAAGCCCGGGCTGGCCCTGCATGACACCGTGATCGAGCTCAGCCTGGTCAGGGTCAAGCCTGCGCGGGTAGCCAAAACTGTCAGCGAAAATCGAATTCCTACAACAACCACCTGACTGCCTGTCGGACTTGCATGCTCATCGCCAGGCACTTTCGCCGGGCGAACCCTCTCAGGAGTTGAACCATGTCTGAAGCACTGCTTAAAGAATTGCCCGACACCGAAGTGACCGTGCAGCCGAGCGCAATCTGGTACACCCGTTGCCCGGTGCCGACCACCTCCGGCATCGCCCAGCACAAACGCTGGTTGCAGAATGAATTTGCCCGCCAGGGCATCACTCTCGACTCGATCCGCGCCAGCGAAGACCGCAAGGTGCGCGAGTCACACTTTCGCCACAGCCTGGCGGGCAGTTTCCGTGAAGGCGGCAACGTGCCGCCGATCTGGGCCCGTGCCCTGGGCCAGGACACGGTGGTGGTGGCGATCACCTGGGTTGACGAGGAGCAGCAGGTATTCGTGCGCGGCGACAGCGATATTCAGACCGTTGCCGACCTGCGCGGGCGCAAGCTGGGAGTGGTGCGCAAGGCCGCCGGTGATCTGGTGGATGTCGGGCGCGCCGAAGGTTTACGCGGCTTGCTGACTGCCTTGCAGTTGGGCGGGGTGCCACGCGAGAGCGTCGAATGGGTCGACATTGCGGCACCGGAGTGGGACCTCAAGGAAGTCTCCAAAACCCGCGAAGATCACCACGCCCTCCCGACCCTGGCCCTGCTCAACGGCACGGTCGATGCCATTTTCATCAAGGGTGCGGGCAGTGCCCGGGCCCTGGCCCAGGGCTTGCGTGCGATCATCAACATCAATGAGCAGGAGGACCCGTTACTGCGCCTGAGCGCCGGCTCGCCGCGACCGGTTACGGTCGATCGCCAGACCCTGATCGACTCGCCGCAGATCGTCGCGCGCTACCTCGCGGTACTGCTCAAGACCTACGAATGGGCCAGGGAGCATCCGCAGCAAGTGCTGACCACCATCGCCGCTGAAACCGCCACTGATGAAGCGAGCGTGCTGCTGGCGTTCGGCAGCAAATTGCATCTGGCATTCGAGCCGAAACTGTCAGAGATCTATATCGAAGGGTTGCGTCGGCAAAAGGACTTTCTGCTGGCCGAAGGCTTTATCGACCAGGATTTTGACTTCGACAGCTGGATCGACCCTGCGCCGTTGCAGCAGGCGTGGGCGATTAAGGACCAGATCGTGCTTGACTGAGGGAGAGGGCGGGGGCGCGCGTGGCGCGCTCCCGGTTGTTCACTGATCGAATTCTTTCTGCGCCTGGGGGCTCAGGCCTGCTGTACTTTTGGCGCGCAGCCAGGCAATCAAAACCGCGGCAATCAGCACAAAACCCAGGTAGCCGAACAGCGGATAGACCTGGCCCACGAGGCTGATGAAGCCGACCAGGCTGCCAATGAAGGCCAGCACCCCGGCGGCGACCGAGCCAATACGGAACTTGCGGGTGCCTGCCGGCAGCAAGCGGGCGGAGAAGGAATAGAGGGTCCCCACTGCGGTGTTGAGGATCATGCAGAAAATAATCACGGCCATCAGCAGGCCCAGTGCCGGGGACACTTCTGTGGCGATGGACAGCATCGGCATTGGCAGGTCAGCCACGCTGTCCAGGCGTGAAAGCAGCCCCAGGCTCATGATCAGCATGAGCAAGCCGAGGATTGCGCCACCAATGATGCCGCCCCGGATGGCCTGTTTCTCGGATTTCGCGGCGCCGCCCATGATTGCCAGAATAGGCACCCCGGCCACGATGTTGTACGAGACGTACAGCAAGGCCCCGAGCAACCAGTGGCTGGCACCGGCAGGCTGCCGGCTGGCCAATTGGTCGAGTTGGCTGAAGCTCAGGTCGCGACTGGCGACGCCGTAGAGTGCCACCGCCACTGCAGTCAGAATCAAGAACGGCGTTGCTGCGCCGATCATGCCGATGACCTTGTGTACATCCAGACACACCACTGCCACCACGATCAGCGTCACGATGACGCTGCCGAGTATTGCCGGGATGGCGAATTGCTGCTCCAGCAAGGCGCCACCCCCTGCCAGCATGACCACGGTGACCGCGAACATGAAAAAGGTAATCATCAGATCGACGAAGGCACCCAGGTAGCGCCCGCAGATGGCATAGACCACGTCTTTGTGCGAGGTTGCCTGCAACCGGCTGCCCATGCCCGTCAGCGCCATTGCGAGAAAGGCGAAGAGCGCGGCACTGACCACGGCTCCGAGCAGTCCCCACAGGCCGAAATCCACAAACATCTGCAACAGTTCGCGGCCGGAGGCAAAGCCTGCGCCGACTATTACGCCGACAAACGCACCGGCGATCTTCAGACTTTCTTTCATGACGATTTCCCTCGATTGTTTTTCTTATGCAGTTGGGGGCGGGCCACTGTCCGTGGCCACGGGGCATCGCACTGACGGTCAGCAGGTCAGGATCAACTGGCGCCGACCCAGGCCTGTACTTCTACTTCCACATCCACCCCCAGTGCCAACTGGGCACTGACCGTGGAGCGAACCGGGAAACCGTTGTTGAAGCGGTTTTTGTAGACCTCGTTGAATCCGCTGAAATGTTGCATGTCCGACAACCACACTGTGGCCTTTACCACGTGATCAAAGCCCACGCCGCACTCGGCCAGGGTTTCGCCGATCCGGGCCATCACGGCTTCGGTCTGCACCCGGATATCGCCGCGTACCACCTCACCCTCAGGCGTCATAGGCACTTGCCCGGAGAGGAACAGGAAGTCGCCGACCCGGATCGCTTTGGAGAACGGGTAGGGCAGGTGGCTGGGGTAACGCTTGAGACCTTCGGACATGGTGTGCAACCTCTTGGCAAATAAATGATTAACGCAAACGGGCGGGGGCCAGCAGCCGGGGTTCGACACCCTGGCGCTGTAACTCTTCAGGTAGCGGTTGGTGGAGCAATTGGCTGCAGGCCAGTTGCGAGACGCCGGCCGCGGACTGGATGCCGTAACCGCCTTGTGCCGCCAGCCAGTAGAAGCCTTCGCAGCTGTCGTCCCAGCCGACCACCAGATCGCCGTCGTGCACGAATGAGCGCAGGCCTGCCCAGCTGTGGCGTGGACGGCGGATACTCAATGTGGTGCTGGCTTCGATGTGATAAATCCCGGTGGCAATATCCAGCTCCTCGGGCATGACGTCCTGTGGCGCGACCGGATCGGCGTTGGCTGGCGAACCCAGGAGCTGGCCGGCATCGGGTTTGAAGTAAAAGCTTTCATCAATCCCGATCACCGCGGGCCAGCGTGAAAAATCCAGCTGCGGGGGCCCATCGAAGGTGAAGGCGGTGCGTCGGCAAGGCTGCAAGCCAACAGGCGCGACACCGCACTGGTGGGCCACCTGGTCGGCCCAGGCACCGGCGGCGTTTACCAGGTTGCGCGCATGCAACTGTCGTCCGTCGCTGAGCAGCAGTTGCCAAAAACCGTCACGGCGGCTTGCCGTGCTCAATTGGGCGTTGCAATGCAGCACACCACCGGCACGGCGCATGGCCCGCAAAAAACCCTGGTGCAGGGCATGTACGTCCAGATCGCGGGCCGCGGTTTCGTGCATTGCGCCAGCGATTACCTCCGGCCGCAGGCACGGCACCAGGGCCAGGGCCTGCTCGGTATCCAGCAGCGCAACATTGGCAGCGAGGGCCTGGCTGGCTTCGAAGGTGTGTTTGAGCATCGACTGTTGCTCACGGCTGGCAACGTACAGGCAGCCGCGGGGCTCCAGCAGCGCATGCTCGGTGAATTCTGCTGGGGGCTGTTCGTAGAAGGCCCGGCTGGCCCTGGTCAGGGCCTGGATTTGTGGGGTTCCGTAAGCCTCCATGAACATGGCAGCGGAGCGCCCGGTGGAGTGATAGCCCGGCTGGGACTCGCGCTCGAGGATGGCAACGCTGGCATGTCCGGCCAGACGATAGGCCACTGACGCCCCGGCAATGCCGCCGCCGATGATGACGTAGTCGAAACACTCATTGTCGTGCATGCCGTCTTCTCTCCTGTCTGGGGGCGGTGGAGGGGTTCATCTTCCTGCGTCACATAATTCTCATATGAGAGAAATGTAAGATATGAGAATTTATCGGTCAACCCTTCTCTGTGAGTTATTATCCCGGCCACTGCCCGGGCCCCGTTCCGCGCACCTTCTTTTGCACGACAGAGAGTCCGCATGAGTTCCGATCGAGCCCCTTCAGCTTCGAGCCTGCAACCCCATCCCCTGATCGACCGGACCCAGGTCGGTGCACGCCTGCGGGCCATCCGCAAAGCCCAGAAACTGACCCTCAAACAGCTGTCCGAGCGTTCGGGCGTGGCGCTGTCAACTTTGTCGAAAATGGAGTTGGCGCAAGTCTCGGTCAGCTACGAAAAACTCGCCGCAGCGGCGCGCGCGCTGAGTGTCGATATCGCCCAGCTGTTCAGCCCGGCCCGGGCGGCGACAGGTCTGTTACAGCCGACGGTGGTGACCACCGCGATTGATAACGCGGCGGGTTACAGCACCGGTAACTACGACTATCACCCGATGGCCGGGGATTTTCCGGGGCGCAACATGACCCCCATGTACGCGCGGATTTTCGCCCGCGAACTGACCCAGTTCGAAGACTACATTCGCCACCCTGGCCAAGAGTTTGCGCTGGTCCTTAGCGGCCGCGTGCGGATTCAGTTCGAGACCGGTGAGTGGATCAGTATCGGCTGTCGCGAGACCGCCTATTTCAATAGTGCTATTGGCCATATTTACCTGGCTCAAAGCGATGACGGGGCTGATGCTGAAGTGATGGTGGTGATGTCAGAGGGCTGAATTCGTCCGTTCTGAAACCATTTGACATATTTGATTTGTGATCACATATTGAGGGCCATAAGAACGACAACCCAGGTTTTGACTCATGACAGATGGCCCGAACCCTATTCCCGCATTGCGCCAGGTTTCTCGCGATACCCTGCAAGACCAGGTCTATCGCCAGATCCGCGAGGCCTTGATGAGTGGCCGTTTCCAGCCCGGCCAGAAGCTGACCATCCGCGGGCTGGCCGAGGCTCTGGGTTCCAGCCCCATGCCCGTTCGTGAAGCCCTGCAACGGCTGAGCGCTGAAAACGCCTTTGAAGTCACCGAAACTTCCCGTCTGCGGGTGCGCATGATGACGGTCGAACGCCTGCGCGAGATTCGCGATGCGCGGGTCGCCCTCGAAGGCTTGCTGGCAGAGAAGGCGGTGCTGTTGCTGAATAAAGTCGACCTTGATGAAATTTCCGACCTTTGCCAGCAGATGCAAAAGGCTGCGGATCAAGTCGATGTGTCCCGTTACCTGTGGACCAACTTCGCCTTTCACCGGCGTATCTACGCCGTGGCCCGGGCAGAACTGACCATGGCCGCCGTGGAGAATTTCTGGCTGCACATGGGGCCGTGTTTCGCCCTGGTCGCCCCCGACAAAGCTCACTTGCAGCGCTCAATGGAAGCCCACACACGCATCGTCGAGGCGCTGGCCGCCCGTGACGGCGGCGGGGCGCGCGCCGCAGTGACCGATGACATCATGCAGGCCGCCGATTCGCTGGCGCGTCTGCTCGTCAAGAACGACCTTTCGCGGTCGTCTGTTTCTGGAGGTAAACGTGCATGAGTGTCTTACAGCGGCTGCAGCCCTATCCCGGGTTACGTGTGTTGATTTCCGGCGGGGCTGCCGGGATCGGTGAAGTGCTGGCGGCAGCCTACCTGGAAGCCGGTGCCCTGGTGCATGTCTGTGATGTCAGCGAGCCGGCACTGGCCGCGTTTCGCGACAAGTACCCGGGGACTGTGGCCACCCGCGCCGACGTCAGTGACGCAGCGCAGATCGAAGCGGTGTTCAAGGTTCAGCGCGAGCACTTCGGCGGCCTCGATGTACTGGTCAACAACGCAGGAATCGCCGGGCCCACCGGTGGCATTGACGCCATCAGCGATGCCGAGTGGCAGGCCACGATCAACATCAACCTTACGGCGCAGTACCGCTTTGCCCACCATGCAGTACCGTTGCTCAAAGAGTCGTCCCACGGCCACATGTTGCATATCGCTTCGGTCGCCGGTCGCCTCGGGTATGCCTGGCGCACCCCGTATGCCGCGACCAAGTGGGCCATCGTCGGTTTGATGAAATCTCTGGCGTCGGAGCTGGGCGAAAGTGACATCCGGGTCAATGCCTTGCTTCCCGGCATCGTCGAAGGGCCGCGGATGGACGCTGTGATTCGCGCCCGCGCCGAGCAGGTCGGGCTGCCTGAAGCCGAGATGCGTCAGCAATACCTCGACAAAATATCCCTCAAACGCATGGTGACGGCTGAAGACGTAGCGGCCATGGCGTTGTTCCTCTGTTCGCCCGCCGCCCGCAATGTGACCGGCCAGGCCATCAGTGTCGACGGCAATGTCGAGTACCTGTAGGCCGCAGCCCTGTTAACCAGCTGCCCCCTGTAGGAGCGAGCTTGCCTCGCGAGCACTTCAACGCGGCATCCAAGAGCTCGCGAGGCAAGCTCGCTCCTACAGGTTTTAGCGCCGTCGTCGCATCGCAGGACCCAGGATTTTTTTCATAAGAATAAAAGTCGGAGAATCGTCATGTCCAAAAAACGCCCCGTGATCATTACTTGCGCCGTTACCGGTGCCATTCATACACCCTCGATGTCGCCCCACTTGCCGATAACTGCGCAGCAAATTGCCGAGGCCGCGATCGGTGCTGCCCAGGCCGGTGCCGCCATCGTCCACTTGCATGCCCGTGACCCCAACGATGGCCGGCCCAGCCAGGACCCGGCACTGTTTGCCGAGTTCCTGCCACAGATCAAGGCGGCCAGCGATGTGGTGATCAACATCACCACCGGCGGCGCGCCGAACATGACGGTTGAAGAGCGCTTGCAGCCGGTGCTGCAATTCAAGCCGGAACTGGCCTCGCTGAACATGGGCTCGATGAACTTCGGCTTGTACGAAATGCTCAATCGCTTCACCGAGTTCAAGCATGACTGGGAGCGTCCGTACCTGGAGGAGAGTGACGACCGGATCTTTCGCAATACCTTCCGCGACATTGCCCACATCCTCAATTCCTGCGCCGAGAACCGGACCCGTTTCGAAATCGAGTGCTACGACATCGGCCACCTCTATACCGCTGCCCACTTCATGGAGCGCGGCCTGCTCAAGCCGCCGCTGTTTATCCAGTCGGTATTCGGCCTGCGCGGCGGCATTGGCGGCCACCCGGAAGACCTGGCCCACATGCGTCGTACCGCCGACCGGCTGTTTGGCGAAGACTATGTGTGGTCGATCCTCGGCGCCGGGCGCGGGCAGATCCCGCTGGCAACCATGGGCCTGTCCATGGGCAGCAATGCCCGGGTGGGGCTGGAGGATTCCCTGTGGGACGGCCCCGGCAAACTGGCGGCGTCCAATGCCGATCAGGTACGGCGCATCCGCACGGTAGTCGAAGCCCTGGGCGGGCGTGTGGCAACCCCGGATGAAGCCCGGGAAATCCTCGGCCTCAAGGGGCGCAACCAGGTCAACTTCTAAACCGCGAGCAGGCCGCGTCACGGCGCGGCCATGCCCATCCCGCACAACAACAAAAAAGGGATAACACCATGCGTATCGAAGTACTCGTCGACGTTAAAACCACCCTCGGCGAAGGACCGGTGTGGGACGTCGGGCAACAACGGCTGTACTGGCTCGACAGCGCCGATGGGCGGATCCTGCGCTGTACCGCTGACGGTCGCGAGTTAAGGGCCTGGGACGTGGGCCAGAAAATCGGCTCCATGGCCCTGCGCCACAGCGGTGAGCAGGCCATCGTCGCCCTGCAGAACGGCGTGCATACCCTGGACCTGCACAGCGGTGAACTGGCCCTGATCATCGATCCGGAACCGGGACTGCCAGACAACCGCCTCAATGACGGCAAGGTCGACCGCCAGGGCCGGTTTGTGTTCGGCTCCATGGACACCCTGGAGGAAAGTGCCAGCGCCAGGCTCTATCGCCTGGATGCGGACCTGAGCCTGCACACCCTCGATGAAAACATCATCGTGTCCAACGGCCCGTGCTGGAGCCCGTCGGGAGAAACCTTCTATTTCTGCGACACCTGGTCCGGCGAAATCTGGGCCTATGACTACGACCTCGCCACAGGGGCGGCAAGCAATCGACGCACCTTCGCCAAGGTTGATACCCGTGGCGGTGGCGCGGCCGACGGCTGCACCGTGGATGCCGAAGGCTGCCTGTGGCAGGCCTTGGTCTACGCCGGGCAACTGGTGCGTTACAGCCCGGACGGCAAGGTTGACCGGGTGCTTGAAATGCCGGTGAAAAAGGTCACTAGCCTGACCTTCGGCGGACCGAACCTGGACACCCTGTTTGTCACCTCGATGGCCAGGCCGCCGTTGCCGCGTTTTCCGGCCGACGGCCAGCAGCGCGGGGCACTGTTCGCCATTACCGGGTTGGGCGTGCAAGGAATCGCCGAGCGCCGCTTCGCCAGCTAGGGCGTTTTTCAACCTTCCGCAACCTTGTGTCAGTGCGCGCCCTCGCGCGCCTGGAGAGGCCCATGGCTACCTTAAAAAAAGCATCGCTGCGCAGCATCCACCGGCATTCCTGGGTGTCGTTGCTGGTGTGCTGGATGATCTGGATTCTCAACGCCTACGATCGCGAGATCGTGCTGCGTCTGGGGCCGACCATCTCCAAGAATTTCGATTTGTCCGCTGATCAATGGGGCACCGTGGCTACGGTGATCATGCTTGCTCTGGCCCTGCTGGATATACCGGGTTCGATGTGGAGCGACCGCTACGGCGGTGGCTGGAAACGGGCACGGTTTCAGGTGCCGCTGGTGCTGGGGTACACGGCTATTTCCTTTCTCAGCGGGTTCAAGGCGTTGAGTGGCAACCTGGCAACCTTTGTGGCGCTGCGGGTGGGGGTCAACCTCGGCGCCGGCTGGGGCGAGCCGGTGGGGGTGAGCAACACCGCCGAATGGTGGCCTGTTGAGCGCCGCGGTTTTGCCCTTGGCGCACACCACACCGGCTACCCGATCGGCGCGATGCTCAGCGGGCTGGTCGCCAGCTTTGTGATTGGCACCTTTGGCGAAGAGAACTGGCGCTATGTGTTTTTCTTCGCCTTTGTCGTGGCTTTGCCGTTGATGATTTTCTGGGCCCGCTACTCCACGGCCCAACGGATCACCGAGCTGTACGTCGATATCGCCGCCCAGGGCATGACTGCGCCCGACAGCGCGCCGCCGAGCCAGGTCAAGGGCCATGCCTGGCGCACGTTTGTCGCGACCCTGCGCAATCGCAATATCGCCCTCACGGCGGGCAGCACCCTGCTGACCCAGGTGGTGTACATGGGCGTCAACATTGCCCTGCCGGCCTACCTCTACAACATTGCCGGGCTGTCACTGGCAGAGTCGGCGGGGATGAGCGTGGTCTTCACCCTGACCGGGATTCTCGGGCAGCTGGTATGGCCATCGCTGTCGGACATTATCGGCCGGCGTATCACGTTGATCATTTGCGGGCTGTGGATGGCTGTCAGCGTCGGGGCCTTTTATTTTGCCAGCACCATGACTCTGATCATCGTCGTGCAACTGCTGTTCGGCCTGGTGGCCAACGCGGTGTGGCCGATCTATTACGCGGTGGCCTGCGACTCGGCCGAACCCTCGGCGATATCCACGGCTAACGGCATCATCACCACTGCGATGTTTATCGGTGGGGGTCTGGCGCCGGTGCTGATGGGCAGCCTGATTTCCATGGGCGGCGGCTGGACCAGCCTGCATGGCTACAGCGTGTGTTTCCTGGTCATGGCCGGATGTGCCCTGGGCGGGGCGCTGCTGCAACTGTTTTGCCAGCGTGCGACACCGTCGCCTGCGCTACCCGAATTTCAGAACAACACCGATGCGCCCTCCGGCCGTGCTGGCGGGGCGCCAATGTCGCTCGACAAGAGGCTCGTCCCATGAATAGCGCCCCACATGCCGCTCCCCGCGATGAGCGGGTACTGAACAAACTGATGTTCGTCAAATTGATGCCCTTGCTGATTGCCGCCTACGTGCTGAGCTTTCTCGACCGCACCAACATCGCCCTGGCCAAGCATCATCTGGATGTTGATCTAGGGATCTCGGCAGCGGCCTACGGCCTGGGCGCGGGGCTGTTTTTCCTGACCTATGCACTGTCGGAAATCCCCAGCAACCTGATCATGCACAAGGTCGGCGCGCGCTTCTGGATCGCCCGGATCATGGTGACCTGGGGCCTGATCTCGGCGGCCATGGCCTTTGTCCAGGGGGAGACGTCGTTCTATGTGTTGCGGTTGCTGCTGGGCATTGCCGAAGCCGGATTGTTCCCCGGGGTGATGCTGTACCTGACCTACTGGTTCAATCGCGAGCAGCGGGCACGGGCCACCGGGTATTTTCTGCTGGGCGTGTGTTTTGCCAACATCATCGGCGGCCCCGTGGGCGCAGCATTGATGCGCATGGACGGGCTGCTGGGCTGGCATGGCTGGCAGTGGATGTTCCTGCTTGAAGGGTTGCCGGCGGTGGCGTTTGCCTGGGTGGTGTGGTGCAAGCTGCCGGACCGTCCGTCCAGCGCAACGTGGCTCAGTGCTGAAGAGGCGATGGGCATCGAGCAGCGAATTGCCCGGGAGACCGAGGAGGGCGCAGGGGCAGGCGGGCACTCCTTGAAACAGTGTCTGAACAAGCAAATCCTGCTGGCGATCTTTGTTTATTTTTGCCATCAGATCACGGTGTATACGGTGATCTTTTTCCTGCCGGGCATCATCAGCCGGTATGGAGAAATGAGCACCATGAGTGTTGGTTTGCTGACCTCCCTGCCATGGATCGCGGCGGCATTGGGCGCGGTCTGGCTGCCGCGTTACGCGACCACCCCCCGGCGCGCGCGGCAGATGCTGGTGGCAGGCTTGCTGACCATGGCGCTGGGGCTGGGGATTGCCGCGGTATCGGGGCCAGTGTTCAGCCTGATGGGTTTCTGCCTGTCGGCGGTGATGTTCTTTGTGGTGCAGTCGATCATCTTTCTGTACCCGGCCTCGCGACTTAAGGGCGTTGCACTGGCTGGCGGCCTGGGTTTCGTCAATGCATGCGGTCTGCTGGGTGGTTTCGTCGGGCCGTCGGTCATGGGCGCCATCGAAATGAGCACCGGCGACGCTGTGAACGGCCTGAAAGTAATGGCGCTGGTGCTGGTGGTTGCCGCTTTGGCAGCGCTGCGCTTGCGCCAGGGACAAGAGCCGGTGCGGTCGCAGATTGCCCCCGGCGGGGTTGAGCGAGCTGTGTAAAAACAACGCGAACTGGCGTGATAACTGCGGTGCGCCTGAGACCATCGCGGGGCAAGCCCGCTCCTACAGGGGGAATGGTCTCTATCTCTGTAGGAGCGAGCTTGCTCGCGAGCTGTTTGAAAGCCACGCGCACAGGTGCAATGACTGGGGTGGGCCTGAGATCATCGCGGAGCAAGTTCGCCCCTACAGGGTAGGGCGGTTGGTGTAAATGCCGGTGCAGCACCGGTGAAGTGTTTACCTCTCGCGCCCTGCATCGCGCCCTGGATCATCTGTTCGGTCTGGCCGAGCGTCGCTCCAGTCGTTTGATCACTTCGTTTTTTGATGTGGTGTTGGCTTCGCCCGCACATGGCTCCCGTGCGTAAACCAAACGTTTAACCTGCGTGTTTTGTTGCGATGCCATCTACAACGTGCGCCCGTTGTTAGCCGCAACCCGGCATTTCTATCCTGTGACTTCTTTCCAATAAATCAAGAAGTTGCAAGCATGACTGACCCTTCTGATCACATTCCCGAGGCCCGATCTGCAGCCAGCCTGCTTGGTAGCGGTGACGTTTATTCTGGCGCCTACAACTTCATGAGCAGCATCAGTGCCGGGGTTGATCCGCGCACCGGCATGTTTTCGGCCTCGGTGACCTTGCCCACCGGAGCCGCCAACGATTTACGCGGGCCCATCAGCCAATTGCGCCTCGGTTACAGCCCTTTGATGACCGAGGATCAGGGCTTTGGTCTGGGCTGGATGCTCGGCACCACGTCCTGGGACGGGGCCAGTCAGCAGTTGCAACTCAATTCCGGCGAGCGTTTTCGTGGGGAGATTGTGGGTCAGAGCATGCGCTTCCCGGACGTTCGCTTGCCGGTGGTGACGGTCACGGTGCAGCGTCAGGAGATGTGGGTGCGGCATAACGACGGTACCTCCGAGCGCCTGATTCCGTTGGCCGGGCATCCGAGCTTGTGGGTGGTCAGCACCCTGGTGGGAGCCGATGGCAGTGCCCTGAGTTTTGACTGGCGTTCGATTGGCAACGCCGCTTACTTGCAAAAAGTCAGCGATGCCCAGGGCCGGACTGTGGTGGCACTTTCCTACGAAGGTTTGCAAACCCATCTGACCTTGCAGCCGGATACCCCCTCGCAGATGGTGATGACTTTTCAGCGCATCTCCGGGCAGTTGCGCCGGGTGACGGTGGACGGGCTTCCCGACAATGGTTGGCAATTTGACTACAGCACTGCG